>NZ_JBVJHB010000002.1:0-590576 GCF_055587045.1 Streptomyces sp. NPDC048671
GCGCGCGCCCCCCAACCCCCCCGCCCCCCCCAAGCCCGTCCATTCGCCGGGCCCCCCCCCCCCCCCCCCCCGGCCGGGCGGGGGCCGCGGGCCCCCCCCCCCCCCCCCCCCGACGCGCTGGCGCGGGGCGGCCTCAGCCGTCCGTGTGCTTCTCCGAGATCCGGACCGAGAGTCCGTAGTCGAGTTCCGAGCCGTCGACCAGGAGTGCCTCGACGGTGTGCGTCGCCGGGTCGATGTCCGCCACCATGCCCTCACCGGCGTAGCGGGGGTAGCCGGACTCGCCCGTCGCACCGGTCGCGTCCACGACCGCGGACCGGATGGCCGTCCCGAGGCGGGAGTCGTCGGCGCCGGCCCCCTTGCTGTCGGTGAACTCGGGGACCAGCAGGATCTCGTAACTCTGCGGATGGCTCATGGTCATGACGCTAGGCAAGGGAGGTGCGCCGCGCACGTTGCCGCGCTGGCGGGCCGGGTCAGCTCGATTCCCGGTGGACGGCCCGCGCGCGCAGCAGGTCGTGCCGCTCGGGTTCCTTCCCGGGGTGCCGCACCAGGCGGTCGACCAGATCGGCGAGCGGCTGCACCGTGTCCAGTTCCATGCGTACGCTGCTGAGCCTGGGCCTCAGCAGCCTCCCCAGCATCAGATCCTCCGCGCCCACCACGGCGGTTTCGGCGGGGACCTCGATGCCCGTGTCCTGGAGCGCCCGCATCAGGAGCATCGCGTAGGTGTCGTCGTAGGCGAAGACGGCGTCCAGGCCGAGTCCGCGCCAGCGGGCGGCGAGCGCGGCGGCCGATTCCTCGTCGTGGCGCAGCGGCAGCGGCTCGATCCGGGCCGCGCCGTCGGCGGCCTGCCGGGCGCCGGCGAGTCTGGGTTCGGCGAACAGCGCCAGGCCGGGTTCCTCGGGCATCACCACGCCGATCCGGCGCCGGCCGCGCTCCAGCAGGTGGCGGACCGCGCAGCCGCCGACCCTGCGCTGATCCATGATCAGGGCGTGGGTGCCCGCCACCGGCTGCGGCCCGAGCGTGATGACCGCCTTGGCACCGGAGCGTCGGAGCACGGCTGTGCCCTGCGGGGCGAGGGGGACGGAGCCGGGCACGATGACGGCGACGGGCCGGAGCTCGGCCCAGGCGCGGGCCGCGTCGTCGGCGTCGAGTCCGAGGGAGCCGTACTGGACGACGGTGTAGTCGAGGCGGCGCAGTCCGGATTCCAGCTCGTGCAGGAAGCGTTGGTGCGGTGGCCCGGAGGGGAAGTTCCCGGTGGGCAGCAGCACCATGCGGGAGTGTCCGGCGCGCAGGCTCCGGGCGGCCGCGTGCGGTACGTAGCCGAGTTCGGCGGCCGCCTCCCGCACCCGGCGGCGGGTGGGATCACTGATCCGTACGGCCGCGTTGTTGTTCAGTACGTACGACACGGTGGCCCGGGAGACCCCGGCGAGCCGCGCCACGTCGGCGCTGGTCGGGACGGGGCCTTCGGCGGGCTGTTCGGGTAACTGACTCATCGCGTCGGGCAGTCTTGCAGACCCGTTCGGTACGGGTGTGCTCCGGCCCCCGTGCGGCCCGGTGCGAACCTCAGGCAGAGGTTCGCACCGGGCCGGACGGCCCGGCGTGGTCCGCACGGGTGCCGGTCGGGCCGGATGCCGTCCGGCGGCCCGTTTCGCGGACCCGCTCCACGCGAGGGGCCGTACAGGTTCTACGGTGTTGCGATGACCATCCAGCACCGCAGCGACATCAACGACGGCTCGGCCGACTCCCCCGGCCGTACCGGCCCCGGCGCCACTTCCGAGGCCGACCCGCACGACGTGGGCCCGGTCCGCGCCACGTACGCCCCCAACCGGGACGGCGATCCCGACCCCGGTGAAATCGTCTGGACCTTTGTGCCGTTCGAGGAGAACGACGGGCGGGGCAAGGACCGCCCCGTCCTTGTCGTGGCACGTGAGGGGGCGGGCACGGTGCTCGCCGTACAGCTCTCCAGCAAGCAGCACGACCAGGACCGCGAGTGGGTGGCGCTGGGCGCCGGACCCTGGGACAGCTCGGGGCGCCCGTCCTGGGTCGATCTGGACCGGGTGCTGCGGGTCCACGAGGACGGGATGCGGCGTGAGGCGTGTGCCCTGGACCGGGACAGGTTCGACCTGGTCGCGGGTCGGCTGCGGGAACTCTACGGCTGGAAGTGACGGTCTTGTGCGGCCCGTCACTTCCATGGGCGCCCCCCGTGCGACCGTGCCGGGCCGCCTGGCCACCGCCCCGAACGGCCCAGGCCGGCCGGGCCGGATGACGTCGAAGCCTATGGCTCAACGTCAGCGTGAGGGTTGAGGCGTTATTCCGAACACGTGATCGAAGGCGGCCCTGGTGGGCGAATTGCCGTCGCGGTCGAGAATGCCGAAGGCGAGCTGCTCGAAGTGGCCCGCGAACCGGCCGCCGTCGGTGAGCAGCGTGCGGAACACGCCCGCCACCTCCACCGGATCGTTCTGGAACACACCGCAGCCCCAGGCACCCAGCACCAGCCTGCGGTATCCGCGCACCGCCGCGACCTCCAGCACCCGTTCGGCCCGAGAGGCGAGCGCGGCGGCGATGAGGTGCGCCGAGCCGGGGGCGGTGCGGCGGATCACCCCGGCGTTGGGGGCGGGCGAGGTGAGGAATCCGGCCGTGTACGGGGTGTCGAGCAGCCGGCCGCGGTCGTCGCGGAAGACCGGCACGCCCGGTGAGTGAATGACCCGGTCGGTGTAGAAGGCGCTGCGTTCGGCGCGGTGGTGGGCGTAGTACTCCGGGGCCCGCCGCAGCGTGGCGTAGAGCGCGGAGCCGCGGCACAGGGCCTCCTCCTGCGCCTGGGCCCCGTTGAGGTATCCGCCACCCGGGTTGCGGGCGGAGGCGTAGTTCAGGACGGCGACCTTGCCCGGCCGTTCGCCCGTCATCCGGGCGGCCGCCCGCAGGCTGCTCTCGCCGGTCACCTCGATGACCGGGGTGCGGTCGCGGTCCAGCGACGCCAACGGCACCGGCTCGGGGCCGTACAGCCTGGTACCCGAGAGGGCGGCTGTCAGCGCCCGTTCGATGCTCACCTCCCGCCCCTGCGGCGTGCGGTAGAAGCCCGCCTCGACGATGGACTCGGTCTCTCGCGCGATGCCGCGCAGCCGGGCGCTCACCAGCCCTCCCCCTTATGGTGCATACGGGGCATGATCGACGCCCCCGCGGCTTGGCCGCAACCCGATTTCCGACACACAGGGGCACTCTTGTGTGAACTCCCGGCAGGGGTTTGGGTAGGACGGACGCACCGGAAAAGGAGGCCCGGCATGTCACCCGACGCACCCGGCGGCCACGGTCCGCCCGGTCACGCCCCGCCCCTCGGCGAGGGCGAGGCGGAGGATTTACTGCGCGGCATCTGCTTCAAGACGGGACCGCCGCGCATCGTGGGAGTGGAGCTCGAATGGCTCCTGCACGATCGCGACCACCCACGCACTCCCGTCCCGCACCACCGTCTCGAAGCGGCCGCGGCGGCCGTCCGGGCGCTGTCCCTGAACGCCGCGGTCACCTTCGAACCCGGCGGCCAGCTGGAGCTCAGCTCGCGCCCCGCCGATTCCCTCATGGCGTGCATCAATGACACCGCCGACGACCTCGTGGCCGTACGTGCCGCGCTCGGCCGGCTGGATCTCGCCCCCGTCGGACTCGGTGTCGATCCCTGGCAGTCGCCGCGCAGACTGCTGCGCGAACCCCGCTACGACGCCATGGAGACCTCTCTGGACCGGTGGGGACCGGCCGGCCGCGCCATGATGTGCACGACCGCGTCCGTCCAGGTCTGCCTGGACGCCGGTGAGGAGGAGCCCGGTCCGCTCGGTTACGGGCGGCGCTGGCAGCTGGCCCATCTGCTGGGTGCGGTGCTGGTGGCCGCGTTCGCCAACTCGCCGTTCCAGCAGGGCAGGCCGACGCCGTGGCGGTCGACGCGTCAGTCCCTGTGGGCCGACCTCGACCCGCTGCGCACGCTCGCCCCCGCCGGTCAGCTGCCGCCCCGTGACGCCTGGGCCTCGCACGTCCTCGACACGCCGGTCATGTGCATCCGCGGCGAGGCGGGGCCGTGGCCCGTGCCCGAGGGGCTCAGCCTCCGCGACTGGATCCGGTCCGGGGCGCCGCGGCGCCCCGTCCTGGCCGATCTCGACTACCACGTCACCACCCTGTTCCCGCCGGCCCGTCCGCGCGGACACCTGGAGCTGCGCATGATCGACGCGCAGTCCGGTGACGACGGGTGGCTCGTGCCGCTCGCGGTCACCACTGCCCTGTTCGACGACCCGGAGGCCGCCGAGACCGTGTACCGCACCGTCAAACCGCTGGCCGAGACCGCGGGGCCGCTGGCCGCTCCGCGCAATCCGCTCTGGCTCGCCGCCGCCCGTGACGGACTGACCGATCCCGAACTGCGGGTGGCGGCCGCCATGTGCTTCGAGCTGGCCCTGGAGGCACTGCCCCGGATGGGCGCGACGCGGGCGGTGCAGGACGCGGTGGCGGATTTCCACGACCGGTACGTCACACGGGGCCGGTGTCCCGCCGACGATCTCCTGGCGCTGCTCGCACCGGACGGGGCGGACGGCCGGTACCACCCGAAGGGGACCCTCTCATGACCGACTCCCCCGCACCTTCGCCAAACGGGCCGCGGAGCCCGGACGCCCAGGACGCCGAGGCGCTCCGTGAGCGCGCTGTCGCCGCGCTCCTGGCCGCACGTGAGCGCACCACGCTCCTCACCGACAGCGTGGACGACCATGAACTCACCGCCCAGCATTCACCGTTGATGTCGCCACTGGTCTGGGACCTCGCGCACATCGGCAATCAGGAAGAGCTGTGGCTGCTGCGCGACGTCGGCGGGCGGGAGGCGATGCGCCCGGAGATCGACGGACTGTACGACGCCTTCGAGCACCCCCGCGCCACCCGTCCGTCGCTGCCGCTGCTGGCCCCCGCCGAGGCCAGGTCGTACGCCGCCGAGGTGCGCGGCCGGGCCCTGGACGTGCTCGGTTCCGCACCGCTCGGCGGCCGCCCGCTGCTGCGGTCCGGATTCGCCTTCGGGATGATCGCGCAGCACGAACAGCAACACGACGAAACCATGCTGATCACCCATCAGCTGCGGTCCGGGCCCGCGGCGCTCAGCGCCCCGGAGCCGCCCCGGGCCACCGACGCGGGTACTCTCCCGGCCGAAGTGCCGGTCCCTGGCGGCCCGTTCACCATGGGCACCTCGACCGAGCCATGGGCTCTCGACAACGAACGCCCCGCGCACCGCCGCGAGGTGCCCGGATTCCTCATCGACACCGCCCCGGTCACCTGCGGCGCGTACCGGGCGTTCATCGAGGACGGCGGCTACACCGAGCAGCGCTGGTGGGCGCCCGAGGGATGGGCGATGGTCCAAGAGCACGAGCTGACGGCGCCCCTGTTCTGGCACCGGGACGCCGGCCAGTGGCTGCGCCGCCGCTTCGGCGTGACCGAGCCGGTGCCGGCGGACGAGCCGGTGCTGCACGTCAGCTGGTACGAGGCGGACGCGTACGCCCGCTGGGCCGGACGCAGGCTTCCCACCGAGGCCGAGTGGGAGAAGGCGGCCCGCCACGACCCGGCCGCCGGGCGCTCCCGGCGCTATCCGTGGGGCGACGAGGACCCGACGCCGGAGCGCGCCAATCTGGGCCAGCGCCATCTGCGGCCCGCCCCCGCCGGGGCGTACGCCGCCGGCCGGTCGCCGTCCGGCGCGGGGCAGTTGATCGGCGATGTGTGGGAGTGGACGTCGAGCGACTTCCTGCCCTATCCGGGCTTCGCACCGTTCCCGTACCGCGAGTACTCGGAGGTGTTCTTCGGCCCCGCTCACAAGGTGCTGCGCGGCGGGTCGTTCGCGGTGGACGCGGTGGCCTGCCGGGGTACGTTCCGTAACTGGGACCTGCCGGTCCGGCGGCAGATCTTCTCGGGTTTCCGTACCGCGAGGGATGCCTGATGTGCCGTCATATCGCTTATCTGGGGCCGCCGGTGCCCCTGGGCGAGGTGCTGACGCAACCCGCTCACTCGCTGGTGCGCCAGTCCTGGGAGCCGCGCCGGCAGCGGTACGGGACGGTCAACGCCGACGGCTTCGGCGTCGGCTGGTACGCGGACGGGGACCCGGTCCCCGGACGCTACCGCCGGCCGGGACCCGTCTGGGGCGACGCGACCTTCGCCGATCTGGCCAGAGTGGTGCGCAGCCGTGCCGTGCTCGCCGCGGTCCGGGATGCCACGGAGTTCGATCCGGACGGCGAGGCCGCGGCCGCGCCGTTCGCCGGGGGCGGGGTGCTGTTCAGCCACAACGGGGTGGTGAAGGGCTGGCCCGGATCGATGGCGCCGCTCGCGGCGACGCTGCCCGCGGCCGAACTTCTGAGGCTCACCGCCCGCTGCGACTCGGCACTGGTCTGGGCCCTGGTGCGGCACCGGCTCGCGGCGGGCGACGCGCTCCCGCAGGCCGTGGCCGACACCGTGCTGGAGGTCGCCGAGGCGGCGCCCGGGTCCCGGCTCAACCTGCTGCTCACGGACGGCTCCACCATCGTGGCGACGGCCTGGGGCGACAGCCTGTGGCAGCTGTCCGAGCCCGGCCGGCACGTGGTCGTGGCCTCGGAGCCCTACGACGACGATCCGCGCTGGCGCGAGGTTCCCGACCGCACTGTGCTGACGGCGACCCGCGCCGATGTTCTGCTGACCCCGCTCAAGGAGCCCACCGAGTGAGTCCCTTTCTGCTGACCCGCACCCTGCCGGTGGACGCGACGGACGCGGCACTGCGCGCCGATGTGCTGCACGGCCTGACCCGGCAGCCGAAGACACTGCCGCCCAAGTGGTTCTACGACGCCCGCGGCAGTGAGCTGTTCGAGGAGATCACCCGGCTCCCCGAGTACTACCCCACCCGTGCCGAGCGGGAGATCCTGATCGACCGGGCGGACGAGATCGCCGCCGCGTCCGGCGCCCGGACCCTGGTGGAGCTGGGCTCGGGCTCCTCGGAGAAGACCCGGCACCTGCTGGACGCCCTGCCCCGGCTGCACACCTATGTGCCGGTCGACGTGAGCGAGAGCGCGCTGCGCGGGGCGGCCGAGGCGCTGCTGAAGGAGCGGCCCGGCCTGTCCGTGCACGCGCTCATCGCCGACTTCACCGGTGCGCTGTCGCTGCCCGGGACCCCGGGGCCGCGGCTGGTCGCGTTCCTGGGCGGCACCATCGGCAATCTGCTGCCGCCGGAGCGGGCCGCGTTCCTGGCGTCCGTACGGTCACTGCTCTCCCCCGGTGACAGCCTGCTGCTCGGCACGGACCTGGTGAAGGACGAGGAGGTGCTGGTGGCGGCGTACGACGACGCCGCGGGGGTGACGGCGGCGTTCAACCGGAACGTGCTGTCGGTCGTCGACCGTGAGCTGGGTGCGGACTTCGAGCCCGCCGACTTCGAGCACGTGGCCCGGTGGAATCCCGCTCAGGAGTGGATCGAGATGCGGCTGCGGGCCCGCCGGGATCTCACCGTGAAGATTCCGGAACTGGATCTGGTGGTGCCGTTCGAGGCCGGAGAGGAACTGCGGACGGAGGTGTCCGCGAAGTTCCGCAAGGAGGGTGTACGGGACGAACTCGACCGGGCCGGACTGCGGCTGACTCAGTGGTGGACCGATTCGGCGGACAGGTTCGCGCTGTCGCTCGCCACGGTGGACTGAGCCGGCCGGGCCGGTGCCCGGTGGCCGGGCCGGCGGCCCGCCCCCCAGGCCGCACTCCGTACGGCCGGGGGGGCCGGCCGCGCGGTCAGCTGCCCGCGAGCGCTGCCGTGATCTTCTCCGAAGCGGTCTTCGCCTCCTTCGCCGGGTCGCCGCCCCGCAGGACGGCCGTCATGTACAGCTTGATCGGGTTGTCGGCCTCCACAGCCGCCCACTGCGACGAGTTGGGGGTGGCATGGCCCTGGGCGGCGCCCTCGGCCATCGCGGCGGTGCTCTCCTCGCCCTCGATGACATGGGCCAGGGTGGTTTTGTTGGGCACGTAGCTCATGGTCTTGGCCAGCACCTCCTGCCATTTGGCGCCTGCCAGTTCCTTGATCACGTCGATACCGGCGGTCCGCTGGTGCGCCTTCTCCGGAACGATCAGATCGGATCCGCCGGTGAATACGGAACCGGAAGACTTCGAGGTCTTGCCCGGGATCGGGAAGTAGCCGAGCTTTCCCTTGAGTTCGGGATTCGCCTTCTCGATCAGCGTCGCGGTGCTGGGGGTCGAAATGATCTGTGCGACATTTCCCTGGGCGAACACATTGCCCTGCGGGGGCTTTTCCTCGTCCGCGCCCTTGGGCCCGTCGCCGAGCGCCTGGAGTTCCTGGTAGAACTCCATGCCCTTGAGGGCCGCCGGGGTGTTGAGGGCGCCCTGCCAGTCGCCGCCCTTGTCGCTCGCGAGTTCACCGCCCTCGTCCCAGATGAACCCGGCGAGTACGTACCAGTTCTGGCCCGGCAGATACATGCCCTGATTTCCGTCGTGGTTCAGCTTCTCGCTGTCCGCGAGCCACTGCGCACGCGTCTTCGGCGGGGAGGTGATGCCCGCCTGCTCGAAGAGGTCCTTGTTGTAGATCACCACGCGGTTGGCCGCGTACCAGGGGATTCCGTACTGGACTCCGCCGATACTGCCCGGTTCGGCGAGACCGGGCAGCCAGTCCTCGCTGCCGAGGTCACGCATCGACTCCAGGGTGAGATCGCGCAGCCCGCCGCTCTCCGCGTACTGGGCGACCTGGGTGTTCCCGACCTCGATGACATCCGGGGTGTCCTTGCCGCCGAGGGCGTCGATGACCTTCGGCCCGATGCCACTCCAGCTCTGAATCTTGAACTCCAGTTCGACCGACGAGTGCGCCTCTTCGTACGACTTCTTGAAACGGTCCAGGAAGTCGGGCGTAACGCTGTCCTTCATCAGCCAGATCGTGACTTTCTTGCTGCCCGAGCCACCCGAACCCGGGATCACACCGCACCCACCCAGCGCGGCGACGGATATCAGGGCAATAGCTCCTACGAGCATGCGGTTCTTCACGGGGTCACCTTCTGCGAAACGGCACGACAAAATCAGGACCCGGTGTGGGGGGACTGCGGGCTGCGCTCGCACGGGCGTGGCTGGATTTTGGTATGTACCAATACTTTGGTCAAGGCCGGTTCCGGACGGACGACCGCCCCGCGAACTCTCGCGAACCCCGCCAAGGTGGGGCACCTTGGTAGAGGCGAGAGGAGACATACCATGTCAAACCATACGTATCGCGTCACGGAGATAGTAGGAACCTCCCATGAGGGCATCGATGCGGCAATCCGCAACGGGGTCGCAAAGGCTTCGGAAACGTTGCACAATCTCGACTGGTTCGAGATCAGCGAGGTGCGTGGCCAGATCAAGGATGGCCGGATCGAGCACTACCAGGTCGGTCTGAAAGTCGGCTTCCGGCTCGACGACAAGGACTGAGGCAAGGACGCGGGGGTCCGGCCGGGTCAGGTACGTCCTTCCCGCCGCTGCGCGTCCCTCAGCGCGGGCGACACCTGTGTCCAGCGGGCGCGCACCACGGTGAATCCGGCCGGCGGTCATCCACGGCGGCGGAGAAGAAGCCGGCCCGGTCGCGCCGCGCGCCCTCCAGGAAGTGCTGACGGTGGGCGGTGTCCGCGAGTGTGCCGTCCAGGTCGAATACGGCCAGCGGCCGGGCATGGCCTCTCATGGGCCCAGCAGACCAAGGCGGCGCGGCCTTCCGCGACCCGGCCCGGCACGGACCGGCACATACCCGTACGGACCTTTGAGCCGACCGGCCTCGCGGCGGCCCCTCAACGCACCGACGCCTAGAATCTGACTGTTTGTCCCGGCCGGTCCGCCGACCGGCCCGCCTGCCCCGCCTGCCCCGCCTGCCCCGCCTGCCCCGAACCGTACGGAGTCCCCGCCCCATGCCCACCCCCCACGACCCGTACGTCAGGGTCCGCGGCGCCCGCGAGCACAATCTCCAGGACGTCCGGGTCGACATCCCGCGCGACACCCTCACCGTCTTCACCGGTGTCTCCGGCTCCGGGAAGTCCTCGCTGGCCTTCGGGACGATCTACGCGGAGGCCCAGCGCCGCTACTTCGAGTCCGTCGCCCCGTACGCCCGGCGGCTGATCCATCAGGTCGGCGCGCCCGCGGTGGGCGAGATCACCGGGCTGCCGCCGGCCGTCTCGCTGGAGCAGCGCAGGTCGGCGCCGGGCGCCCGGTCGTCCGTGGGGACGGTGACCACGCTGTCCAACTCGCTGCGGATGCTGTTCTCCCGGGCCGGGACGTATCCGGTGGGCGCGGAGCGCCTGGACTCCGACGCGTTCTCACCGAACACCGCGGCGGGGGCCTGTCCGCGGTGCCACGGTCTGGGCCGGGTCCACCGCACCACCGAGGAGCTGCTGGTACCCGATCCCTCGCTGTCGGTCAGGGACGGCGCGATCGCCGCCTGGCCCGGGGCGTGGCAGGGCAAGAACCTGCGGGATGTGCTGGACGCCCTGGGCCACGACATCGACCGGCCGTGGCGTGAGCTGGACCCGGCCGACCGGGAGTGGATCCTGTTCACCGACGAGCAGCCGGTGGTGACCGTCCATCCCGTGCGCGACGCGGGCCGGATCCAACGCCCTTACCAGGGTACGTACATGAGCGCGCGTCGCTATGTGATGCATACGTTCGCCGACTCCAGGAGCCGGGCCCTGCGGGCGAAGGCCGAGCGCTTTTTGACCAGTGAGCCGTGTCCGGTCTGCGACGGCGGCCGGCTGCGGCCGGAGGCCATGGCCGTCACCTTCGCCGGCCGTACGATCGCGGAGCTGGCGGGGCTCCCGCTGACCGGGCTCGCGGAGGTGCTGTCGGCGGCCGACGGCGGCGACACCGCCCGGGTCCTGACGGCCGATCTGCTGGCCAGGATCGAGCCGGTCACCGAACTGGGTCTCGGCTACCTCAGCCTGGACCGGACGGCTCCGACTCTCTCCTCCGGCGAGCTGCAACGACTGCGGCTGGCCACGCAGTTGCGATCGGGGCTCTTCGGCGTCGTCTACGTCCTGGACGAGCCGTCCGCAGGTCTGCACCCCGCGGACACCGAGTCGCTGCTCGCGGTGCTCGGCCGGCTGAAGGAGGCCGGGAACACGGTCTTCGTCGTGGAGCACCAGATGGATGTGGTGCGGCGGGCCGACTGGCTGGTCGACGTGGGGCCGCTGGCCGGTGAGCACGGCGGGCGGGTGCTGCACAGCGGTCCGCCGGCCGGGCTCGCCGATGTCGAGGAGTCGGCGACGCGGCGCTTCCTCTTCGACGACGCGCCCGTTCCGGCGCGCGAGGTGCGCGCGCCCTCCGGGTGGCTGCGGCTGCGCGGTGTGGAGCGGCACAATGTGCGCGGTGTCGACGCGGCCTTCCCGCTCGGGGTGTTCACCGCCGTCACGGGGGTCTCGGGCTCGGGCAAGTCGACTCTGGTGGGGCAGGTGCTGGCGGACGTCCTGGCCGACCGGCGGGCCCCGGCCGAGGCGGAGCGACCCCAGGAGCCGTCCCTGGAACAAGCCCAGGAGCGGTCCGCGGCGGGGTGCGCCTCGGCCGAGGGGCTGGAGGCGGTGGACCGCCTCGTCCAGGTCGACCAGAAGCCCATCGGGCGTACTCCACGTTCCAACATGGCCACGTACACCGGACTCTTCGACGTGGTGCGCAAGCTGTTCGCCGCTACGGGTACGGCGGTCGAGCGCGGCTACCGGGCCGGGCGGTTCTCCTTCAACGTGGCGGGCGGGCGGTGCGAGACCTGCCAGGGTGAGGGATTCGTCTCCGTGGAGCTGCTCTTCCTGCCCAGTACGTACACGCCCTGCCCGGACTGCCACGGCGCGCGGTACAACCCGCAGACCCTCGAAGTCACCCTGCGCGGGCTGAACATCGCCCAGGTGCTGGATCTCACGGTGGAGTCGGCGGCCGGTTTCTTCGCCGGCACACCGGCCGCCGAGCGCAGTCTGCGGACCCTGCTCGACGTGGGGCTCGGCTATCTGCGGCTCGGGCAGCCGGCGACGGAGCTGTCCGGCGGCGAGGCGCAGCGGATCAAGCTGGCCGCGGAGCTGCAACGAGCCCGCCGGGGTCACACCCTCTATCTGCTCGACGAGCCGACGACCGGGCTGCATCCGGCCGATGTCGAGGTGTTGATGCGGCAGTTGCACGGGCTGGTCGACGCGGGCAGCACCGTGGTGGTCGTCGAGCACGACATGGCCGTGGTCGCGGGCGCCGACTGGGTGATCGATCTCGGTCCTGGCGGCGGTGACCGGGGCGGCCGGATCGTGGCGACGGGAACGCCCGCGGAGGTGGCTCGGGCGGAGGGCAGCCGGACGGCGGCATACCTCCGGACCTCGCTCCACCTCGCCTGACCGCTCTTTTCTCCCCAACTCCCCTATTTGCCCTACCGGTTGCCGGTTCGGGCAAGCAAAGAGGAATGAAACAGTAAAGAACGTTGACAGTTAGCTGGTCCAGACCAATTATGGGCATGCCTCACGGCCGCACCTGCCGTGCGGAACGTGATCTCCCGGCCGGGATTCACAGGAACGGGCCGCGCCCCTCACCGGGCGCGGCAGAGCCGTGCGATCCGCCCGTTGTCTCACTCCGCTGGGAGCTACCCATGAGACGTCCAAGAACAGTCGCCGCCGTCCTGAGCGCGCTGGCCACGGCCGTCGCGTCAGCAGGTCTGGTCCTCGGATCAGGCGCCGGCGCACAGGCCGCCGCAACCGCCGCCACCCCCCTGCCCGCGCATGTCTTCGCCCCGTACTTCGAGGCGTACAACGGAGACAGCCCGGCCGCGCTCGCACAGGCGTCCGGTGCCAAGTATCTGACCATGGCCTTCGTCCAGACCGAGGCCCGCGGTTCCTGCACCCCTTACTGGAACGGCGATTCGAGCACCCCGATCGCCCAGTCCGAGTACGGCGCCGACTTCACGACCATCCGGTCGCGCGGCGGCGATGTCATCCCGTCGTTCGGCGGGTACGCGGCCGACAACGGCGGCACCGAGATCGCTGACAGCTGCACGAACGTCGACTCCATCGCCGCGGCGTACGAGAAGGTCATCACGACCTACGACGTGTCCCGCCTCGACATGGACATCGAGGACAACTCGCTGGAGAACAGCGCCGGGGTCGACCGCCGCAACAAGGCGATCAAGAAGGTTCAGGACTGGGCCGCCGCCAACGGCCGCTCGGTGCAGATCTCGTACACCCTGCCGACCACGACCAGCGGTCTCGCCTCCAGCGGGCTCGCGGTCCTCAAGAACGCGGTGACCAACGGCGCCCAGGTCGATGTCGTGAACCTCATGACGTTCGACTACTACGACGGCGCCTCGCACAACATGGCGCAGGACACCCAGACATCCATCACCGGACTGAAGGGCCAGCTCGCCAAGCTCTACCCGTCGAAGACCGAAGCGCAGCTGTGGGGCATGACCGGCATCATCGAGATGCCCGGCATCGACGACTACGGCCCGGCCGAGACGTTCACCACGGCCGACGCCACCGCGGTCTACGACTGGGCCGTCTCCAAGGGCATCAGCACCCTGTCGTTCTGGGCGCTCCAGCGCGACAACGGCGGCTGCCCCGGCACCGGAGGCAGCGACACCTGCTCCGGGATCGCGCAGGACACCTGGTACTTCAGCCACACGTTCGCACCGTTCACCACCGGTGGCACGGGCCCGGTGACGGACGACTACTCCGTGGCCGTCGCACCCGGTTCGGCGACGGTCGCTCCCGGCGGGTCGGCCACGGCGACCGTGAGCACCGCGGTCACCTCCGGCAGCGCCAAGACCGTCGCGCTGACGACGAGCGGGGCGCCGGCCGGTGTGACGGCCGCGCTCAGCCCGACGTCGGTCACCGCGGGCGGGACGTCGACGCTGACCGTCACCGCCTCGGCCTCGGCGGCGCCCGGCACGTACAAGGTCAGTGTGACCGGTGCCGCGGGCACGCTCAGCCACGCGGCGACCTTCACGCTGACGGTCTCCGGACCGGGAGGCGGCACCGGAGCGCTGGTCAACGGCGACTTCGAGACGGGTTCGCTCGGCCCCTGGACCTGTGAGTCCGGCGGCTCGGTCATCTCCACTCCGGTGCACGGCGGTACGCACGCGCTCGCAGTGGCGGCCACCGCTTCGCAGACCGGCGAGTGCACGCAGACGCTCACCCTGTCCCCCAACACCAAGTACACGCTCAGTGGCTGGGTGCAGGGCAACTACGGCTACCTCGGTGTGAAGGGCGGCGCCACGGCGAACACCTGGGGTTCGTCGAGCGGTTACGCCAAGCAGTCGGTGCCCTTCACCACCGGGTCGAACGGTACGGTGACGGTCTATCTGCACGGCTGGTACGCGCAGGGCACGGTCTACGGTGACGACCTCTCCGTGACCTCCTGACCCACGGGACGACGGAGCCCCGGCTCCGGAGGCGGGCAGCCTCCGGAGCCGGGGCCCCGGCCGGCTCAGCGGTGGACCTTGCGGGTCGCGCGCAGCCACTCCTTGTTCATCGCGGAGATCGACGGCAGCGGGATGCCCTTCGGACAGGCCGTGGCGCACTCCCCCGTGAGGGTGCAGCCGCCGAAGCCCTCGCTGTCCATCTGCCCCACCATGTCCAGGACCCTGGTCTCGCGCTCGGGGGCGCCCTGCGGCAGGACGTTCAGGTGGTTGACCTTCGCCGAGGTGAACAGCATCGCCGAGCCGTTGGGGCAGGCCGCCACGCAGGCACCGCAGCCGATGCACTCGGCGTGCTCGAAGGCGAAGTCGGCATCGGGCTTGGGCACGGGGGTTGCGTGCGCGTCCGGGGCCGTACCGGTCGGGGCGGAGATGTAGCCGCCGGCCTGGATGATCCGGTCGAAGGCGGAGCGGTCTACCACCAGGTCCTTGACGACCGGGAAGGCCGAGGCCCGCCAGGGCTCGATGTCGATGGTGTCGCCGTCCTCGAAGGACCGCATGTGGAGCTGGCACGTGGTGGTGCGCTCCGGGCCGTGGGCGTCCCCGTTGATGACCAGGCTGCACGCGCCGCAGATGCCCTCGCGGCAGTCGTGGTCGAAGGCGACGGGGTCGTCACCGGCGAGGATGAGTTCCTCGTTGAGGGTGTCGAGCATCTCCAGGAACGACATGTCCCGCGAGATGCCCTCCACCCGGTAGGTGGACATGGCGCCGGGGGCGTCGGCGTTCTTCTGCCGCCAGACGCGCAGGGTGAGCTTCATGCGTAGCTCCGCTGAGTGGGGTGGACGTACTCGAAGACGAGGTCTTCCTTGTGCAGGACGGGAGCGTCCCCGGTGGCGGTGAACTCCCAGGCCGCGGCGTAGGAGAACTCCTCGTCGCGCCGGGCGGCCTCACCGTCCGGGGTCTGCGACTCCGATCGGAAGTGGCCCCCGCAGGACTCCGCCCGGTGCAGGGCGTCGAGGCACATCAGCTCGGCGAGCTCCAGGTAGTCGACGATGCGGTTGGCCTTCTCCAGTGACTGGTTGAACTCCTCGCCGGTGCCGGGGACCCTGATGCGGCGCCAGAACTCCTCGCGGATCTCCGGGAGCCGGTCGAGGGCTTTGCGCAGCCCCTCCTCGGTGCGGGCCATGCCGCAGTACTCCCACATGAGTTCACCGATCTCCCGGTGGAAGGAGTCGGGGGTCCGGTCGCCGTCGACCGCCAGCAGCAGACTGAGCCGGTCCTCGGTGTCCGCGACGGCCTCCTCCACCTCGGGGTGCGAGGCGTCGACCGCTTCGTGGTGCGGGTTGCGGGCCAGGTAGTCGTTGATGGTCGACGGCAGGACGAAGTAGCCGTCGGCGAGTCCCTGCATCAGCGCGGAGGCTCCGAGCCGGTTGGCGCCGTGGTCGGAGAAGTTGGCCTCGCCGATCGCGAACAGGCCGGGGATCGTGGTCTGGAGGTCGTAGTCGACCCAGAGTCCGCCCATCGTGTAGTGCACGGCGGGGTAGATCCGCATCGGTGTCTCGTACGGGTTCTCCGCGGTGATCTGGGCGTACATGTCGAAGAGGTTGCCGTACTTCTCCTCGACCTTCGCCCGGCCCATCCGCTGGACGGCCTCGGCGAAGTCCAGATAGACACCCTGCCCGCCGGGACCGACTCCGCGACCCTCGTCGCAGACGTTCTTCGCGGCGCGGGAGGCGATGTCGCGGGGCACGAGGTTCCCGAAGGCGGGGTAGACGCGCTCCAGGTAGTAGTCGCGCTCGTCCTCGGGGATCTCGTTCGCGGGGCGGGTGTCACCCTTGGCCTTCGGGACCCAGATGCGGCCGTCGTTGCGCAGCGACTCGCTCATCAGCGTCAGCTTGGACTGGTGCTCGCCGGTGCGCGGGATGCAGGTGGGGTGGATCTGGGTGAAGCACGGGTTGGCGAAGTACGCGCCGCGCCGGTGGGCGCGCCAGATGGCGGTGGCGTTGGAGTTCATGGCGTTGGTCGACAGGTAGAAGACGTTGCCGTAGCCGCCGCTGGCCAGCACGACCGCGTCGGCGAAGTACGTGTCGATCTTCCCGGTGACCAGGTCGCGGGCGATGATGCCGCGGGCCTTGCCGTCGACGACGACCAGGTCGAGCATCTCGGTACGGGGGTGCAGTTCGACGTTGCCCGCGGCGATCTGCCGGGACAGGGCCTGGTAGGCGCCGAGGAGCAGCTGCTGACCCGTCTGGCCGCGGGCGTAGAAGGTGCGGGAGACCTGGACGCCGCCGAAGGAGCGGTTGTCGAGGAGGCCGCCGTACTCACGGGCGAAGGGAACGCCCTGTGCCACGCACTGGTCGATGATCTCGACGGAGATCTGGGCGAGCCGGTGCACGTTGGACTCACGGGCGCGGAAGTCGCCGCCCTTGACGGTGTCGTAGAAGAGCCGGTGGACCGAGTCGCCGTCGTTGCGGTAGTTCTTCGCCGCGTTGATGCCGCCCTGGGCGGCCACCGAGTGGGCCCGGCGGGGCGAGTCCTGGAAGCAGAACTGGACGACGTGGTAGCCCTGTTCGGCCAGCGTGGCACCGGCCGAGCCGCCGGCCAGGCCGGTGCCGACGACGATGACGGTGTGCTTGCGGCGGTTGGCCGGGTTGACCAGTTTCGCCTCGAAGCGGCGGGTGTCCCAGCGTTCGGCGACGGGGCCGCCGGGAGCGCGGGTGTCGGCGAGGGGCTCGCCGGTCGCGTAGTCCGTGTAGTCGTTCATGCCAGCGTCCGTGTAGTCGTTCATGTCAGCTCACCACTCCGGTCATGACGGCGACGGGTACGGAGACGAAGCCCAGCGTCAGCACCAGTGCGAGCACGTTGGCGATGGTCTTCAGGGCACGCTCGCGGGTCGCGCGGCCCGCGCCGAGGGTCTGCGCCGCGCTCCAGAACCCGTGCTGCACGTGCAGCCCCATGGCGAGCATGGCGACGATGTAGATGACGTTGCCGTACCAGGTGGAGAAGGTGTCGACGACGTTCTGGTACGGGTGTCCGGACTGGAAGCCGCCGGAGTGCACGGTGCCGGTGGTCAGGTCCAGGATGTGCCAGACGATGAACAACGCGAGGATGATGCCGCCGTAGCGCATCGTGTTGGTGGCATAACTGGCGCGCGGCTTGCGGTGCACGTACTTGCTGGGCCGGGCCCGGAGGTCACGGCGGCTGAGCTGGTACGCGGAGACGGCGTGCAGCACCACGGCGGCGACGAGCACCAGCCGGACGATCCACAGCGCCCACTCGTGGTGCAGGAACGGCTCGCCCATCACGCGCAGCCAGTGCGCGTAGCCGTTGAACTCGTCCGCCCCGAAGAAGATCTTCAGGTTGCCGACCATGTGGACGACCAAGTAGAGGAGCATGATCAGACCGCTCACGGCCATGATCGTCTTCTTGCCGACGGACGAGTCCCAGAGCGTACGCGTCATGGACGGCCGTCGGTCCGTCCGTGTTGCCAATGCCATGGACACGACGCTAGGGCCGGAGGACCCGATCAGTCCAAGACATGGGGCGGCTCATATCCATAGGCACTGACTATCGGCCGAGCTATGCTGAGTGTATGCAGTTTCAGCAGCTCATGTACTTCGTGGCCGTCGCCGAGGCCCGGCACTTCACCCGCGCCGCGGAGGAGGTACATGTGTCCCAGCCCTCCCTCTCGCAGCAGATCAGGGCACTGGAGAACGAGCTCGGGGCCGAGCTGTTCAGCCGCGCCCGCGGGAACATCGCGCTGACCGACGCGGGCGAGGCACTGCTGCCGCTGGCCCGGCGCATCCTGGCCGACGCGGACACCGCCCGGCACGAGGTCCAGGAGCTGGCCCAGCTGCGCCGCGGCCGGGTCCGGCTCGGGGCGACGCCCAGCGTCTGCACGGGGCTGCTGCCCGACGTACTGCGCGCCTTCCACGATCTGCACCCGGGCATCCAGCTGCTGCTGGAGGAGGGCGGTTCGCACGACCTGGTACGGGAGCTGGCTCGCGGCGCCCTCGATCTGGCCCTGGTGGTGCTTCCGCTCCCCGCGGCCTCGCCGGCCCTGACCACGGTCGAGCTGCTCCAGGAGGATCTGGTGGTGGTCTCCTCGGCGGACGGCCCGCGCCCCGGCCGGGGCGCCGGCGTGCGGATCGCGGATCTGCAGGGCGAGCCGCTGGTGATGTTCCGGCACGGCTACGACCTGCGGGAGCTGACGGTGGCCGCCTGCCGGGCCGAGGGCTTCGAGCCGTCGTTCACCGTGGAGGGCGGCGAGATGGACGCGGTGCTCGGTTTCGTACGGGCCGGTCTCGGCATCGCCGTGGTCCCGAGCATGGTGGCGACCCGGGCGGGCCACGACCTGCGGACGACCCCACTGGCGAAGCCGGGGCTGCGCCGCACGATCGCGCTGGCGCACCGCAGTGACGTGGCGCCGCCGCGCGCGGCGCGCGAATTGCAGCGGGTGCTGCTGGCGAGCCGGGCGGACGCGTTGCCCTCAGGCACCGGACAGGCCTGAGCCGGACGGGCTTGAGGACAAGGCGTCGCCCGGCTCACACGGCGTCGGCCAGCAGCAGCGCGTGGATCCGGTCCGGGGCTCCCGGACGCGCGTAGTACCAGCCCTGGGCCGTGTCACAGCCCAGCTCCCGCAGCTGCTCGGCCTGGGCGCCCGTCTCCACGCCCTCGACCGTCACCGCCAGGCCCAGGCTGTGCGCGAGCGACACGATCCCCTCGACGATCTTCAGGTCCACCGGATCGGCCGGATGGTGCTGCATCCCCTGGGTGAAGGAGCGGTCCAGCTTCAGCACACTCACCGGCAGCCGCCGCAGGTTCGCCAGGTTCGAGTACCCGGTGCCGAAGTCGTCGAGCGCTATGCCGACGCCCATGTCGGCCAGTTGGCGCAGCGGCTTCAGCAGGTCGTCATCGGCGCCGATGAGCGCCGACTCGGTGACCTCGAGACACAGCGCCGCGGGCTCCAGGCCGGACCGCTCCAGGACGTCGACGGTCTCGCTGACCAGGCGCGGGTGGTGCAGCTGGGCCGGCGAGAGGTTGACGTTGATCCGCAGGGGGCCGCCGTCGGTGTGCCGCTCCTGCCAGAAGTTGGCCTGCCGTACCGATTCCTCCAGCACCCAGCGGCCGAGCGGCACGATCAGCCCGGTGTGCTCGGCGAGCGCGATGAACCGGTCGGGACCCAGTACGCCGTGCTGCGGGTGGCACCAGCGCACCAGCGCCTCCGCCCCGTGCACCGAACCGTCCCCGAGGTGCACCAGCGGCTGGTACTCGATGAAGAACTCGCCGCGGTCCAGCGCGGCCGGCAGCGCCGTGGTCAGCCCGTGCCTGGTGATGGCACGCGCGTCCGCCTCGGCGTCGGCCAGCTCGAAGCGGTTGCCGCCCGCGGACTTGGCCCGGTACATCGTGATGTCGGCGCTGCGCAGCACCTCGGCGGCGCTGCGTTCACCGGCCGGGCCCTCGACGACCCCGATGGACCCCCGGACGGTCAGCTCACGACCGTCAAGGCGGATCGGTGTGGCGAGCACCCCGAGAATCCGGCAGGCGAGCTCGTCGACCTCCGAGGCCGTGTCGGGACCGGTCGTCAGGGCCACGAACTCGTCGCCGCCGAGCCGCGCCACCATCTCGCCCGGCGCGGTCGCACAGCTCTGGAGCCGGTCCGCGACCTCGACGAGCAGCCGGTCGCCCGAGGCGTGGCCCAGGCTGTCGTTGATCGCCTTGAAGCCGTCCAGGTCCAGATAGCAGAGGCCGAAACGGCTGCCGTCACCGGCCGAGAGCGCTTTCTCGAGACGCTCGAAAAAAAGCGTCCGGTTCGGCAGGCCGGTGAGCGCGTCGTGCGTGGCCTCGTACCGCAGACGCAGATTCAGCAGCCTGCGCTCTGTGGTGTCCTCCATCAACGCCAGCTGGTACTCCGGCCGGCCCTCGGCGTCGCGCAGCAGGGACACCGTCAGATTGGTCCACAGGACGGTGCCGTCGTTGCGGTAGAACGCCTTCTCGATCCGGTAGTGCTCGCGCTCGCCGCTCACCAGCTCGTTGTAGTACGTCCAGACCTTCGGGGAGTCCTCGGGGTGGACCCACTCGTTGACGCGGTGGCTGCGCACGTGGTGGTCGAGTCCGCCGAACATCCGGGTGAGCGTGTCGTTGACCTCCAGCACATTGCCGTCGAGGTCGGCGATCCCGATGCCGATGGCCGCGTCCTTGAAGACGGCCCTGAACCGCGCCTCGGTGGCGTGCAGCGCCTGTTCGGCGTCGGAGCGCGCGGAGAGCGCCGAGCGGGCGATGGCCTCCTGCTCGGCGAGGGTCCGCTCACGCAGGGCCTGGGAGAAGCCGCCCGCGACGGCGTGCTGGATGCGGGCACAGCGGGACCGGCTGTCCTCGGTCGCCAGTGCCACCGGTCCGTTGCTTCCGCAGTAGAGGACGAGGTAGGAGTCGACGACGCCGAGCGTGGAGCTGAGCGCGTCCGGGTCCGTGCAGTGCGCCGCGACGAGCGCGCCGCCCACCGCGGTCGCCGATGCGGCGTCGAACGGGCGGGCGTGCAGGGTGTCGCTGAGCGTGCGGGCCAGCGGGAGCAGATGCTGTTCGAACTCCGGCCGGGTCAAGGAGGTGGCCGTCGACGGGAAGATGGCCCGGCTCCAGATCGTGGCGAATCGCCGGAGCCGGTCCTCGGGGCCGTCGGGCTCCGCGTCCGGTGCGCCGGACGACTGGGCGGGAATGCTCACGCCTTGCGTCCCACTCCTGCGAAGCCCGAAAAGGCAAATGGGTCTTCATTTGCCTGCACGACCGGGGTGTCGGGGTGCCAGTGCGGCATCGGCACGAGGCCCGGGTCGACCATCTCGTATCCGTCGAAGAACCGGCTGACCTCGTCGCGCGAGCGCATGACCAGCGGATTGCGGATGTTCTTGTACACCCCGACCGCGCCGCCGGCCTCCTCCTCGGTCAGCGGGACGCCCTCGTACGAGGCGTGGGTGATGACGATGAGGCTGCCGGGGGCCAGGATGTCGCGCAGTTGCGCGACGGCCGTGTGCGGGTCGTCGGAGTCCTCGATGAAGTGGAGTACGGCGACGAGCAGCAGCGCCACCGGCCGGTCGAGGTCGAGGAGTTCGGAGATCTCCGGATTGTCCCGGATCTCCTGCGGGCGGCGCAGATCGGCGGTGGCGATCACCGCTCCGGAATTGCCCGCGAGTACGGCCTGGCTGTGTGCGACCGCGACCGGATCGTGGTCGACGTACGCCACCCGGGCCGCCGGGTCGATCCCCTGAGCGACCTCATGGACATTGCCGAAGGTCGGTATCCCGGAACCGATGTCCAGGAACTGGGAGATCCCCTCACCGAGTGCGTAGCGCACCGCGCGGCGCATAAAAGCACGGTTCGCCTGCATGATCTTGGGAAGTCCCGGCATGAACTCCATGGCCTTGCGAGCCGCTTCCCGGTCCACCTCGAAATTGTGCGAGCCGCCCAGATAGAAGTCATACATTCGGGACACGCTCGGCACCGAAATGTCTATGCCTTGCGGTGCCCAGGCTGGACGCTCCATCGATGTCTCCAACAAGTCGCCACGGCGATCCGGCCATGTTCATGGTCAGTGTTGACCAGAGGCTACTGATCGGCCGCCAGGAGAGCGAGCGGAAACGGAAATTAGCGGTCCGTTATTGGTCACACCCGTGGCAACTGCAACCGTTCCGTCGCTGCGTGTGACATTCGGGCGACAGGACCCAAGGAAAAAGTTCGCAATAGAACTACTTTGACGGACCGGCCGACTCGGCGTTGAGGGACGCCCCTCACCATGTACCCCCGGCAGCAGGGTGGTTGGTGCCACCGCGCTCTCGCCGCCGCCCCGCGCGGCCGTGACATTGCCGACGGGCACCGGTGGCCGGACTTTCGTGCAGTCGCCTTCGCAATTCGCCCCCGGCGGGCTCGCGGTGGCCTTGTCGAATCGGAAGCGCGTGAATCCCCCGCCGGCGTTCAGCGCCCTGCCCACTCGGCACCCCACCCTGACCGCGCGCCGCCGTCGGCGCCAACAGGGTTGCCACAGCCGCCGTGTGGGAGGTGCCCGCCAGGTGTTCATGTCAACTCCCCTGATACTCAAGCCAGTTGCGACTCAGGGCGTGTCGCTCATGCGCCTGGTTACGTCCACCGGGGTCCATTTTGTTCAATGCGTCCGCAGAATTTCCCCCAGCCGCAAACACCCAGTGCTTCAGGTCCCCACCATCAGGGGAATCCGGCGGGTGTACGGCGTGCCGCCGTGCGGCCCGGAACATGCTCCCCGTCGTGTACGGATCACTCATAGGCCGGCTCTCCGCGGCCGTCGCACTCATCTGGCTGTTGACCGCCCCGGCGCCCGCAGTGGCCGACAACTGTGCGTACGCCTCGATCGGCGACGACGGGGGCAGTTCGGCGGCCGCCAGCAGTGGTGACGGCAGCTGCCATGCGGGGCCGAAGCCCCAGCCCGCTCCACCACCACCGCCACCCCCCGCTCCGCCGCCTCCCTCTCCTCCCCCTCCTCCGCCGCCACCTCCGCCGCTCCCTCCCCCGCCGGCGCCACCCTCGCCACCCACGCCACCCGCACCGCCCGAACCCGAGCCGGCACCTCCGCCCCCTCCGCCGCCTCCGCCTCCCTCGCCCTCCCCGTCTCCGTCCCCCTCCGTACGCCCCACGCCCCGGCCGGTGGCGCTTCCCGCCTACCGCAGACCGGTGCGGAAGGCACCGGAACGCCATACCTCCCTGGTCACGCTCAGCTTGATGATCACAGCCCCCGCGGTGTTCGCCGTCGCCGTGCTGCGGCCCCGTTCCCGATGACCTCCGGAGACCCACATGTCGGAATGGCTTGTTCTCACCTTCGCCATGGTCGCGGCCAGCGCCGTGGTGCTCACCATCGCCGTGCTCAACAACCGCCGGCTACCCGAGGACGACGACCCGTCCGAAACCCCTGACGTCATCGAGTACATGACGATGATGATCGGCGTGGTCTACGCGATCGTGCTGGGCCTCGCCATCGCGGGTGTCTGGGAGGGCCGCGGCGCCGCGCAGGAGTACGTACGCCAGGAGGCCCAGGCGCTCCACGAGGTCGACGTGCGCTCGTCCGTCTACCCGGCCGAGGTACGCACCCGGATCCGCGCCGATGTCGACGCCTACGTCAGCTACGTCGTCCATGACGAGTGGCGGACCATGATCGACCACGGCACGCTCGGCGACCGCGGCGCGAAGCTCCTGGACCGGGTGCGCGCCGACGTCACGGACTACGAGCCGAAGACGGACCACGAGGGAGAGGCGTATCAGCCACTGGTCGACCAAGTCGCCGCGGCCGACGACGCCCGCAGCGCGCGCGGGCAGAGCGCCGGAGCCACCATGCCGGGCGTCGTATGGTTCGGGCTGATCATCGGGGCACTGGTGACCGTGGGGCTCATCTTCACCCTGCAGATCCGACGCACCTTCCGCGAACTCCTGCTGGCCGGCCTCTTCAGCGTCCTGATCGCCTTCCTGCTCTTCCTGATCTGGGACTTCGACTCGCCCTTCGGCCGGGGCCTCTCGGCCACCGCCGCCCCCTTCCTCGATCTGTTCCCCCGCGCGTCGGGCGGTTAGGGCCTGTATTGGGTTGTCACGCGGAAGAAGGAGCGGGGCTGGGTGCGTACGATCGCAAGGCGCCGGAGCGCCCTTGTAGCGGAGCTACCAGGGCGTTTCGGCAACGCAGGAGGGGGCCCCTCCCTGCTCGAGCGAAGCCGAGAGCTTGGGGGAGTGCGTGCCCAGCCCCGCGACGCCGCGGGACAACCCAATACAGGCCCTGGCTCATGCGCCGCTCGGGGGACAACGGTGCCCCATTGGACGGACCCCGATCGCGGGCGAAATGCGCCACTTCTAGCGTTGGCGGCGTCGAGGTGCATTTCTGACGCTTTGTGGGAATCCGTTCCACAACTGCTCCTCGGGGACCCGGAGGAATCACCATGCGCGCAATACGTGTCGCCCCCGTCGCTCTGCTCGGCGCCGCAGCACTCGCCCTGACCGCCCCGGCCGTGACCGCGTATGCCGCAGTGTCGGGGGGACCCTCCAACAGCGGGAGCGGGTACACCGTCACGCCGTCGGTGATCGCGCCGGGCGGCCAGGTGACGCTGGCCGCCAAGGGGTGCTCGACCACGGCCACGGCGTCCTCCGGCGTGTTCGACACCGTCACCATCCCCAGGGGCGGCACCGCCAGGGCAACGGTCGACTGGGACGCCAAACCGGCCGCCGCCTACGAGGTGACGTTCACCTGCAACACCTCGCCGAGCTCCATGGCCAAGGTGAACCTCACGATCGGCGCGGCCACGAGCACCCCCACCACCAGCTCCACCAGCACCACGAGTTCGACGGCCTCCCCGGCCGGCGTGCAGGGTGGTCTGGGCGGCAGCATCGACAGCCCGAACACCGCGATGATCGTGGGCGGCACCGCGCTCGCGGTGGCCGCCGCGACCAGCACCGTCTTCGTGGCGCGGCGACGCAGGGAGAACCGTTCGCACTGACCGGCACCGCCGGCCGAGACGCAGGTCGCCCCGGGTCCTGTCACAGGACTCGGGGCGACGTGGTTATCGGGCCGGCCGGTATGTCCGCGAGGTCAGACCGCCCCATGGCTCATCCTCCGGCGGCGCATGACGTACATGCCTCCGCCGAGGACCGCCGAGGCGACCAGACCCGCGCCGACACCCATGTCCGCCGGGCTCGCGGCCATCGAGCCGCCGAGGCCGCCCTGCGCGCCCCGGCTGTTGAGCACGGTGAACCGGTGCCCGGCCGTCCGGTCGGTGCCGTCGCAGCGCACCGTCAGGTTGTAGGAGCCGGGCGTCGCGTCATTGAGGATCCGGACCCTGGCGTGACCGACCCGGCCCGCCGAAAGCCTCGTGGTCCGGAAGGCGTTGGACGAGACGCTGCCGCCGCGGCCGCAGCCGTCGGCGCTGACCTGCATGGCCGCGCCCTGGTGCACGCGCTCGGGGTCGACGGTCACGTTGTTCGGGCCGTTGTTGCGGCCGTTCCCGTTGCCGTTGCCGTTCCCGTTCCCGTTCCCGTTGCCGTTGCCGTTGTTGTTGCCGTTCCCGTTGTTGTTCCCGTTGCCGTTGCCGTTCTCCCAGTCTCCGGGGGCGTTCCAGTCGTTCTGGCTGTTCCCGTTGTTCTGGCCGTTCCCGACGTCTCCACCGGCTGCTGCCATCGGGGCACCGAGCCCGAGAGCGGCGACGGCGGTCGCGGCGACAACGAGAGCGCGTGTAGCACGCATCGTTCGAACCTCCAGCGGGAAGCGCCCCCGGAGCTCTGTGCACCGGGATGAATCGACGAGAACGCCTCCCATGACGAACCCTCACCAGATCCTTGATCCACCGCATTTCGACACTGCTCCACCCCGGTGATCCGACACACCGTGCGCGCGCCCGGGAAAGTGATGGATGCGCAGGTCACAGAGCGTCAGAACTTTTATCCGCGCACTACTCCGATACGCAACCGCCCACCGGGCCGCCACCCGTTCGCCCTTCTCTGATCGCCGCCCGGCCGCCCCGCGCCTAGCGTTCCCCTCGTCGCGACGAAGGGAGAACCATGGGCCGGGACAACTGGCGCCCCGAACGGATCAGACACTCGCCCTGGGGCGCGCTCGCCCTGGTGATGCTCACCGGTCTCGCACTGATGCGGAACGGCGCGGACCTCTCGCCCGGACCACCGCAGCCGGTCGCCGCCACCTCGGTCGGCCACCAGAAGGACGCTCCCGCGGCGCCGGCGTCCGGCCCGGTGGTGAAGCCGCTGGCGTACGCCCCCGTCGACCGCGTCGCCATCCCCTCGATCCAGGTCGACGCGCCGGTCATCGATGTGAACCTGGACCCGGACGGCTGGATCGAGACACCGCCCCCGCAGGACCCCAATCTCGCGGGCTGGTACCAGAACGGCATCGCGCCGGGGCAGCTCGGCACCTCGGTCGTCGTCGGCCACGTCGACAACATGGCGGGCCCGGCCGTCTTCTACAGCCTGGGTTCAATGAAGAAGGGCAGCCGCATCGAGGTCTCCCGCAGCGACGGCCGGGTCGCGGTGTTCGAGGTCTACGGTGTCGAGGTGTTCGCGAAGAACGACTTTCCCGGCGCCCGGGTGTACGGCGACACCGGCAAGGCGGAACTGCGGGTCATCACCTGCGGCGGCGGATTCACGAAGGCCGGCGGCTACGACGGCAACGTCGTGGCCTTCGCCCGCCTGGTCGCTACCCGCTGACAGCCGCTGCCGGGGGGCGGGCCCGTCCCCGGCAGCGGCCGCCGCACGGCTCAACGGCGCCGCGGCACCGTGAGCCGGTACCCGTCGTCCAGCAGCTCCGGCAGATAGCGGCCCAGCGCGGCCACACTCTGCGAACGGTTGCCGCCCGCATCGTGTGACAGCACCACGACGCCGGGTGCCGCCCCCTCCCTGACCCGGTGGACGATGCTGTCGGTGCCGGGAACCGTCCAGTCCAGCGTGTCCACGGTCCAGGCCATCGGCTCCATGCCCATCGCCGCGCCGATCTCGAAGGAATTGCGGTTCCAGGCCCCGTAGGGCGCCCGGTACCAGAGCGGCGAAGCGCCGGTGATCTTCTCGATCACCTCGCTGGTACGGCCCAGCTCGTCGGTGATACCCGCCCGGGAGAGCTTGGTGACCAGCGGGTGCGTCCACGAGTGGTTGCCCACCGTGTGACCGTCGTCGGAGATCCTGCGCACCAGGTCCTGGTTGTCGTTGGCCATCTCCCCGCAGAGGAAGAACATCGCCCGCACGTCGTGCTTCCGCAGCGTGTCCAGGATGTGCGGGGTGTAGAGCGGGTCCGGGCCGTCGTCGAAGGTCAGCACCATCGCACGCCCGATGTCGGGCAGCTTCTCGAACGGCCGGGTACGGACGGGGGGCGCCGCGGGGCGGTAGCGAGGCGGAGTATTCGCTGTCATGGGTCTCAGACGATAGGACAGCGGCTTGGTCCGGAGAGCCGACTGCGGCCCCGCCGCGACGGTGGACGGCGCCGTGGGGCGCCGGAAGGGGGTGCCTGCGGTGTCCGTGGCCACCAGGCGCACGACGGAGGCCGCGCCCAACCCGGCGGCCAGCCTCAGCAGCGTCCTGCGCATCGGCGGCCTCTGATCATTTCTCATGACCAACTGCTCGCACGTCCGTGCTCCCACCCCCCTCAACGACACCGTTCGCGCGGGGTTTCGCACCCGATGGAGGGAGCCCGTCCGCGGCAACCGGCGTCTTGCCTCCGGGGCCGCCGGGAGCCCGGCGGGGCGGCCGCCGCGGGAGCGGATAGCCTCACTGCCGTGACAGACCAGCAGCCTCACCAGTTCGAACGTGGCACAGACGGCCCAAAAGTGATCGTCGCGGGCCTCGACGGTTCGGAATCCTCCATGCGCGCCGCGGCCTATGCCGCCGGTCTCGCCCGTCGGCAGAGGGCCATGCTCGCCCTCGTCTATGTACAGCCCGTGCTGCCCGCGGGTGCCGCGCTCGGTGCGCCGGTCGGCGATACGACCGGAGAGGTCGCGGAGGGCCTGGTGAACGAGATCCGGGAGTCGACCGAGCGGCTGAAGGACGTATGGGATGTGCGCTGGGAGTTCCACACCTTCCGCGGTGATCCGTACAACGGGCTGGTGACGGCGGCGAACGAACTCAAGGCGGACGCCGTGGTGGTGGGCGCGTCGGAGTCCGCGGGGCACCGTTTCATCGGCTCGGTGGCCGTCCGTCTGGTGAAGGCGGGTCACTGGCCCGTCACCGTCGTCCCGTAGGCCCGGTACTCCCCCGCCCCAGGCGCTCCACGGCGCCGCCCGACCGCTCACCGCACCATTCGCCGCCCCGTGCGACCGCTCGTCGCACGGGGCGGCGTTTGTCCTGTTCCCCCGGGCCCGAATGCGTTCGTATACGCGAGTCAGCAGTCAGTGCCCCTCCCGAAGGCGGCAGGGGCCTCCGCGGGGAAGGGCGTTCACCATGACCACGACGACGACCGATGAGCGGGCCCTCGCGGATCTGCAGCGTGAGCACGGCCCGGCGCTGTTCCACTTTCTGCTCGGTCTGACCTTCGGCGACCGGCAGCGGGCCGAGGACCTGCTCCAGGAGACCCTGGTGCGGGCCTGGCAGCACCCGGAGGCCTTCGACGGCCCGTACGAGTCGATGCGGCCCTGGCTGTTCACCGTGGGACGCCGGCTGGCGATCGACGCCCGCAGGTCACGGCTGGCCCGGCCGGCCGAGGTGGGCGACGCGGTGCTGGAGAGCGCCCCGTGCGGGCAGGACGCCGCGGAGTCCGCTGTCGCCGCGCTCGATGTGCGCGAGGCGGTGCGCACCCTCAGCCCGGAGCACCGGGCGGTGCTGGTGCAGATCTACTTCCGCGGGCTCAGCGTGGGCGAGACGGCTCAGGTGCTCGGGATTCCGGCCGGGACCGTCAAGTCCCGTTCGTACTACGCACTGCGCCTGCTCTCCCGCAATCTGCCCGGCTACTCCAGCAGGTCCTCCTCGCTGAGCAGCGCCAGCAGTGCCGCGGCCTCCGCCAGCGCCGCGTAGTCGGCGGCGCAGCGGTGGCAGCTCCGCAGATGGCGGGAGACCTCCAGCGCCTCCGGGGCCGGGAGCGCGTCCAGCACGTAGGCGCCGAGCAGGTGCCTCATGTGCGGTCCCTCCCCGGGGGTGGCGGTCATCGCATCCTCTTGTCTGTGACGGATCGGGTCCGACGGATCCTGTCCTTCTGGCCACGCGGGGCGCGCTCCCCCGGTTCAATGCTGCGTGTAGGGGCGTACCGAGAACGGAATGAGGCGAGCGGGATGCGTCCGGAACGTCATGACGGATCCAGTGGCGGCGGGCTGCTGATCCCGATGGCCTGGATGTACGCGGAGTACATCGCCGACGAACTGCTGCGGACCGGTGAGCTGATGGAGCCGGCGACGCTGGAGTACCGGGCGGGGCGCGATGCGCTCGCCCTCACCGTCTTCCTCTCCGACGGTGCGGTGGCCGAGGCCCTCCCCGCCACCCGGGTGGACGAACTGCGGCTGCTGACGGCGTACGGGACGCCGTGGCGCGGCTGGGTCTGCGAGCGGCTCGACGCGCTGGAGGCGGCGCAGGGCGGCCCGGACCCGGACCTGGCGCTGGCACAGGCGGCCTGGCGGTGGCTGGAGGACACCGAACTGCTGGCGGCCGACCTCGACGCGATCGGCCCGCTGCCCCGGGAGCCGGCCGACGGCCCGCGGGACCCGGAGGCGGAGGGGGCGCCGGCCCAGGTGTGGACGCCGGCCTGGCAGCTGGGGCTGCCGCTGGGACACCTCTCGATCCACCTGTACTGAGGAACCGGGTACCGGGTACTGGGCACTGGGCACTGGGCACTGGGCACTGGGCACTGGCTACCGTGCACACAGGGACTGCCCGCCGCTTCAGGAACCGTGCACCCCGGCGCGGTATTTCGGCAGCCTCACCGTGATCCGCATTCCGGCGCCGATGCCCGTCTCGATGACGAGCCCGTAGTCGTCCCCGTACACCTGGCGCAGCCGTTCGTCCACGTTGAGCAGGCCGACCCCGGTGGACCTGCCGCCCTCGCCGCGCAGGATGTGGCGCAGCCGTTCCGGGTCCATGCCGATGCCGTCGTCCTCGATGACGACCTCGGCCTCGGAACCGGCGTCCAGGGCGCTGATGGTGATGCGGCTGGAGGTGACCGCTCCTTCGAGCCCGTGTTTGACGGCGTTCTCCACGAGGGGCTGGAGGCAGAGGAACGGCAGGGCGACGGGCAGTACCTCGGGGGCGACCTGGAGGGTGACCGAGAGCCGTTCGCCGAAGCGGGCGCGGACCAGGGCCAGGTACTGGTCGATGGAGTGCAGTTCGTCGGCGAGGGTGGTGAAGTCGCCGTGGCTGCGGAACGAGTACCGGGTGAAGTCGGCGAATTCCAGCAGGAGTTCGCGGGCCTGCTCGGGGTCGGTGCGGACGAACGAGGCGATGGCGGCCAGGGAGTTGAAGATGAAGTGCGGGGAGATCTGGGCGCGCAGGGCCCTGATCTCGGCCTCGATGAGCTGGGTGCGCGAGCGGTCGAGCTCGGCGAGTTCCAGTTGTACGCAGACCCAGCGGGCGACCTCGCCGGCGGCCCTCGCCAGGACCGCCGACTCCCGCGGGGCATAGGCGATCAGGGCTCCGAGGACGCGGTGGTCGACGGTGAGCGGCACGGCGACGGCCCACCGCAGCGGGCAGTCCAGATCGTCGCAGTCGCTGCGGAAGGCGGTGTCGCGGCCGGTGGCGAGCAGGTCCTCCACCTGTTCCATGACGTGTTCGCCGTGGTGGCCGCCCTCCCCGTCCCAGACCAGGATCCGGTCACGGTCGGTCAGGCACAGAGCATCGGTGCCGAGCAGTGAGCGCAGCCGGCGGGCGGACTTGCGGGCGCTGTCCTCGGTGAGTCCGGCGCGCAGCGGCGGCGCGGCCAGGGAGGCGGTGTGCAGGGTCTCGAAGGTGGCGTGCTCCACGGGGGTGCCGACGTCGCTGGTACGGAGGGGGCGGGCGGTGCGCCGGCCGAGGAGCAGGCCCCCGACCGCCGGCAGCAGGACGAGGAGCACGATGACGGCGTACCCGGCCCCGGTCACCGGTGCCTCCCCGAGGTGAGCGCTTCGGGCAGGTGGAAGCGGGTCATGGCGGCATTGGTGCCGACCGGTATCCGGCCGGGTGTGGCCAGCGAGACGAGGATCATGGCGAGGAAGCCGACGGGTACGGACCAGACGGCGGGCCAGGCGAGCAGGGCGTGCGGCCAGCCGGGCGGGCGCACCGCGCCGCTGACGGTGATGGCGACGGAGAGCAGCGCGGAACCGCCGCCGAGGAGGAGCCCTGCGATGGCGCCCGGCGGGGTGAGCCGGCGCCACCAGATGCCGAGGACCAGCAGCGGGCAGAAGGAGGACGCCGACACCGCGAACGCCATCCCCACCGAGTCCGCGACCGGCACCCGGCTGACCATCAGTGAACCGGCGAGCGGGACGGAGATGGCGAGGACCGTGGCCAGCCGGAAGTGCCGTACCCCGCGCGGGGGCAGGACGTCCTGGGTGATGACTCCGGCGACGGCCATGGTCAGTCCGGAGGCGGTGGACAGGAACGCGGCGAAGGCGCCGCCGGCGATGAGCGCGCCGAGCAGGTCGCCGCCGAGCCCGCCGATGACCCGGCCGGGCAGCAGCAGCACGGCGGCGTCCGCGTCCCCGCCCGGTATCAGCTCGGGGGCGTACAGCCTGCCGAGCGCGCCGTAGACGGGCGGCAGCAGGTAGAAGACGCCGATCAGGGCGAGGACGGCGACGGTGGTGCGGCGGGCGTCGCGGCCGTTGGGGCTGGTGTAGAAGCGGACGACGACGTGCGGCAGGCCCATGGTGCCGAGGAAGGTGGCGACGATGAGCCCGTAGGTGGCGTACAGCGGGTGGTCGGCGCGGAAGACGGACAGTTGCTCGTCGAAGGTGACGCGGGGCCGTCCGTCGCCCTGCCAGGCCAGTACCAGGAAGATGGCCGGGACCAGGAGCGCGGTCAGCTTCAGCCAGTACTGGAAGACCTGGACGAAGGTGATGGAGCGCATCCCGCCCGCGGCGACGGCCAGGACGACCACGGAGGCGACGAGGACGTCGCCGAGCCAGCCGGGCGCCCCGGTGAGGATCTTCAGGGTGAGCCCGGCGCCCTGGAGCTGCGGCACGAGGTAGAGCCACCCCGCTCCGACGACGAGCACGCTGACGAGCCGGCGCACCTGCCGGGATTCGAGCCGCCCCTCGGCGAAGTCGGGCAGTGTGTACGCCCCCGAGCGGCGCAGCGGCGCGGCGACGAAGACCAGCAGCACCAGATAGCCGGCGGTGTAGCCCACCGGGTACCAGAGCATGTCGGGCCCGTGTACGAGCACCAGTCCGGCGATGCCGAGGAAGGAGGCGGCGGAGAGGTATTCGCCGCTGATCGCGGCCGCGTTGAGGCGTGGCCGTACGGTGCGCGAGGCGACGTAGAAGTCGGAGGTGGTGCGGGAGATGCGCAGCCCGAACCCGCCGACGAGGACGGTGGCGGATACGACGGCGGCGACGGCCACCACCGCGTACGTGCGGCTCACTGTGCGGGGCGGCCTTCCACGAGCCGGGCGAAGTCGTGCTCGTTGCGCTCGGCCCGGCGCACGTACCACCAGGCGATCAGGGTGAGCGGCGGGTAGGCGGCGAAGCCCAGGACGGCCCAGACGACGGCGTCGCTGCGCAGGGCCGCGAAGACCAGCGGCAGGGTTGCGGCGACGACCGCGAGCACGGTGAAGGCGCTGAGCCCCGCGCGCAGTTGGCTGCGCATCAGCGAGCGCACGTAGGCACCGCCCAGCGCGGTCTGTTCGTCGATCTCCGACTGTGTGCGGTAGCGCGGCAGCGGACGCACCCGCCGGGGCTCCCCCGTCACCACTTCACGCCGGGGCGTTGACTCTGCGGTCATGGGGCCGGAGTGTACGCAGCACCCGACCCCGGTGGGAAGGGATGCGAACGCGGGTCGCCCCTGGTCAGCGGCCGCCCTGCCGCATCAGCAGATCGCGCAGGGCGCGGGTGTGGCGGCGGCTGACGGCGAGTTCCGCGGTGCCGATGCGCACGCTCATGCTGCCCGCGTCGAGCCGCAGTTCGTCGATCCGGCCGAGGGCCACGAGGTGGCGGCGGTGGATGCGGACGAAACCGCGGGCCCGCCAGCGTTCCTCCAGGGTGGTCAGGGGGACGCGGACCAGGTGGCTGCCGGTGGCGGTGTGCAGCCGGGCATAGTCGCCCTGGGCCTCGGCGTAGGCGATGTCGTCGATCGGGACGAAGCGGATGACGCCGCCCAGTTCGACCGGGATCTGGTCGTGCGCGGTGTCGTGGAGGGGTGCGGAGCGGTCGCCGACCTGTTCGGCGACGCGGCGCACGGCTTCGGCGAGGCGCTCGCGGCGTACCGGTTTCAGGACGTAGTCGACGGCCTTGAGGTCGAAGGCCTGCACGGCGAAGTCCTCGTGGGCGGTGACGAAGACGATCAGCGGGGGCGCGGCGAACCCGGCCAGCAGCTGGGCGACGTCGAGCCCGGTGAGCCCCGCCATGTGGATGTCGAGGAAGACGACGTCGATGGCGGCCGCGTCCTGCGGTCCCGCGTCCACGGCGCCGCCGATGCGGCGCAGCGCCTCGGTGGCCCCGGTGGCTCCTTCGGCGCTGCGGATGCGGGGATCGGCGCGCAGGAGGTACAGGAGCTCCTCCAGGGCGGGTTCTTCGTCGTCGACGGCGAGTACGCGCAGCATGAGGCCGGAGTGTAGACCGGCCGGCCGGCGCGGACGGCGCGGAAGCTCACCGGCGGGCGGCTACTTGAGCAGTCTGGAGAGCCTGCGGTCGGCCAGCGGCTTCCCGCCGGTCTGGCAGGTCGGGCAGTACTGGAGCGAGGAGTCGCTGAAGGAGACCTCGCGGACGGTGTCCCCGCAGACCGGGCAGGCCTCCCCGGTACGTCCGTGGACCCGCATCCCGCTCCGTTTCTCCGCCTTGAGCCTGCCCGCCGCGAGTCCGGCGGAGCGGGCGACGGCGTCGTCCAGCGTGGTGCGCAGGGCCGTGTGCAGCCGGGTGATCTCGTCGTCGGTGAGATGCGCGGTGAGCTTGAAGGGCGACATCTTCGCGACGTGCAGGATCTCGTCGCTGTAGGCGTTGCCGATGCCGGCGATGAGCGACTGGTCGCGCAGCGCCCCCTTGATCTGCCGGCGTTCCCCGTCGAGCAGCGCGGCGAACGTGTCGCGGTCGAAGGTGGGGTCCAGCGGGTCGGGCCCGAGCCGGGCCACGCCGGGCACCTCGGCCGGGTCGTGGACGAGGTGGACGGCGAGGCGCTTGGTGGTGCCGGCCTCGGTGAGGTCGAAGCCGCCGCCGCCGGTGAGTACGGTGCGCAGCGCCAGGGGACCCTTGCCGGGGCGCGGCGGGGTGGCGGGGAAGGCGTCCTTCCACTGGAGCCAGCCGGCCCGTGCGAGATGGGTGACCAGGTGCAGGGGTCCGACGGCGATGTCCAGGAACTTGCCGTGCCGCCGGACACCGGTGACCGTGCCGCCGTCCAGTGCGGTGAGCGGCGGGTCGTACGTCTTCAGGACGCTGATGGCGAGCGGAGTCACGCGGTCGATCTCCCTGCCGGCCAGGTGGTCGACGAGGAAGACCCGCAGGGCTTCGACTTCCGGCAGTTCGGGCATGGCTCCCAGCCTGCCGCAGCCGTCGCCGCCCCGCCTACCGGAGGCCGTACACGCGCTCGGCTGTGGTGGCGAGGACGGCGTCCTGTTCGGCGGGTCCGAGGCCGTCCACGAGAGCGCGGGCGGCCTCGACGACCTCGGTGTACGTGGCGGCGAGCCGGCACACCGGCCAGTCCGAGCCGAACATCAGCCGGGACGGTCCGAAGGCGTCGATGACGGTGTCGGCGTACGGGCGCAGACCGGCGACGGTCCACGCGTGCGCATCGGCCTCGGTGACCAGGCCGGAGAGCTTGCACACGGTGTTGGGGAGGGCGGCGAGCGCCCGCACGTCATCAGCCCAGGGACGCATCTCTCCGGTGGCGACCGGCGGTTTGCCCGCGTGGTCGAGAACGAAGGTGAGGCCGGGCAGCAGTCGCGCGGCCCCGGCGGCGGCGGGCAGCTGGTGCGGCTGGACGATCAGGTCGTAGACGAGCCCGGCGTCGGCCACCGCGGCCAGGCCGCGCAGGACGTCGGCGCGCAGCAGCCATTCGGGGTCGGGTTCGCCCTGGACCTGGTGGCGCAGCGAGACGAGCCGGTCGCCGCCGGGAAGCTCGCGAAGGGCGGCCAGGGTGTCGGCGATGTCCGGCGCGGTGAGATCGCTCCAGCCCACGACGCCGGCGACGAGATCACTGCCGTCGGCGAGCGCGAGGAACTCGGGGGTCTCCTCCGCGACGGTGACGGTCTGCACGAGCACGGTGGCGTACACGCCGTTGGCACGGGCCTCCGGCTCCAGGTCCGCGAGGGTGAAGTCACGCCGCAGGGGCGCCAGTTCCTCGCCGGTGATCCACTCCTGGTCGCGTACCGCGAGGTCCCAGACGTGGTGGTGGGCGTCGACGATCCGCGGGGTGGCGGTCATCTCACAGCTCCCAGGCGACGGGGAGTCCGGCCTCGGCGCCGTCCGAGGAGTAGTCGTGCGCGACGTCGAGGAGCTCGTCCATCCTGGCCTGCCAGGCGACGTTGACGGGGAGTTCCTCCAGTTCGGCGAGGAGCCGGGCGTAGTCGTCGCACTCGATGACGTGGAACAGCTCGGTTCCGCTGCGCCAGATCGTCCAGGAGGTGGCGCCCGCCGCGCGGATCGCACGGGTCAGCTCGGCCGGGACCTCGCGGTGCGCGGCCTCGTACTGCGCTATGCGGTCCGCGCGGACCTTGGTGTGCAGGGCGATGCGCATGTCAGTTTCCGTTCTCGGTCAGCAGTCCCTCGTCGCGCAGCTCGTCCCAGAGGTCGTCGGGGACCGGTTCGCGCAGCAGTGCGGCGGCGTCACGCACCTCTTCCGGGGAGCGGGTGCCGACGAGGACGCCGGCGACGGCGGGGTGGGTGAGCGGGTAGTGCAGGGCGGCGGCGCGCAGGGGTACGCCGTGGCCCTCGGTGACGGCCTTCAGCCGCAGGGCCCGGTCCAGGAGGTTCAGGGGCGCGGCGGCGTAGTCGTACGTCGCGCCGGGGCGCGGGTTCGCGAGGAGGCCGGAGTTGAAGACCCCGCCGACGACGACGCTGCGGCCGCGGGCCGCGGCGGCGGGCAGCAGCTCGGTCAGGGCGGACTGGTCGAGGAGGGTGTAGCGGCCGGCGCAGAGCACCACGTCGACGTCGGTGTCGCGGACGAAGCGGGTGAGCATCGCGGTCTGGTTCATGCCGGCCCCGATGGCGCCGAGCAAGCCCTCCGCACGCAGCTTCTCCAGTTCCGGATAGGCCTCGTGGAAGGCGGCTTCCGCGTGGTCGTCCGGGTCGTGCAGATAGGCGATGTCGATGCGGTCGAGGCCGAGCCGTTCCAGGCTGTCCTCGATGCTGCGACGGACGCCGGCGGCACTGAAGTCCCAGCGGCGGCGGTGGGTGGCCCGCACGGCGAAGCCCTCGGAGAGCCCTTCGGACGCCTCGGGTCCGCCGTCGGGCAGCGGGTCGAGTACCCGGCCGACCTTGGTCGACAGTGTGTACGAGTCGCGGGGCCGGGCGCGCAGCGCCTCGCCGAGGCGTCGCTCCGAGAGGCCCAGCCCGTAGTGCGGGGCGGTGTCGAAGTAGCGGACGCCCTCGTCCCAGGCGGCGTCGACGGCGGCGGCGGCCCGCGCCGGTTCGACGGCGCTGAAGAGATTGCCGATGGCGGCCGCCCCGAAGGACAGCTCGGTGACCTCGACCGCACTGTTTCCCAGCCTGTTGTGCCGCATGCTTCTGCCGCCCTCCCCGATGATCGCTTGATGCACTCAGCAAATATTCATCGGATCACTTGGGCGCGTCAACACCTCGGAGGTCATCAACTACGGTAATTGCCCGGGAATCTGTCCGACCTATGGGTCGCCTCGTGAGTCCGGCGGCCGAATCCCGAACCGAACCGCTCAGTCGGCGGGCAGCAGTGCGAGCAGCTCCGCCAGCTCGTCCTCGGCGCAGCGCCCCAGCCGTTCCAGATCGGGCAGCGCCTTGCCGTCGGCCACCAGCCCGACCTGCACCTTGCCGCCGTACGTGGTGAGCGCCACGGCCAGCGACTGGCCGCGGGCCAGCGGCGCCATCGGGTACAGCGCGCGCAGCGGGCAGCCGCCGAGCGAGAGCGCCGAGCGCGGCAGCGGCACGCTGGTGACCAGGACGTCGAAGAGCATCCTGGCCGCGCTCCCGGCGAGCGGGGCGCCGAAGCGATGGGCCAGCGAAGGGAGCTGATCGGCGAGTACGGCGACCGCGCCGGCCCCGCGCAGCGGCCCGGCGGACTTGTTGCGGTCCATGGCGCCGCGTACCGCTCGCAGCCGTTCCCACGGGTCGGGTTCGGAGACGGGCAGGCCGAGCAGGTAGGCGGACAGCCGGTTTCCGGTGGCGGCACCTCCGGGGCGGCGCCGGGAGACGGGGACCAGGGCGCGCGGATCGGCGCCGGGCAGCGGCTCGCCGCGCTCCAGCATCCAGCGGCGCAGCGCTCCGGCGACGACCGCGAGCAGGACGTCGTTGGCCGTGCCGCCCGCGGCCCGGCGGACGCGCTGCACGGCGTCGAGGTCCAGATCGGCGGTGGCCAGCCGCCGGGTGCCGCTGGAGCTGGCGCTGAGCGCCGTCGCGCCGCGCAGATCGAGGCGGCTGGCCCGTACCAGCGAGGCACCGACGCCGAAGGCCCGGCCGAGGTCCTCGATCCGCCCGAGCGCGAGACCGGCGACCTGGCGCGGGCCGGGCATCCAGGAGCGCGGCGGCACCGGCCTGGCCCGGCCGGCCGGCGTCCCGGCCCGTCCGCGGCCCGCGAAGGAGGCGATCTCGTCGAAGATCCCGGCCCCGATGGCGACGGCGCGCATCCCGTCGGCGAGCGCGTGGTGCAGCTTGACCAGGACGGCGAACGGGCCGTCGGCGGCGCCGCCGATGACGTACATCTGCCAGGGCGGGAGTCCCCTTCGCAGCGGCTGCTCCATCAGCTCACCGGCGAGCCGGGTGGCCGCCGCCATGAACGCGTCGTCGTCGCACGTCCGCGCCCCGGACAGCTCCACGCGCTTGACGTGCCGGTGGACGTCGAAGTCCTTGTCCACCGACCAGGCCGCACCGCCGACCGGCAGCAGCACGTCCCGGACCCGCATCCGCAGCCGGGGGATCGCGGCGGCCCGGGTGCCGAGCAGCTCCAGCAGGGCGTCCGGGCCGGGAGACCGGCCCCCGTCCGGGGAGAACACGGCCAGCGCACCGAGGTGCATGGGGTGGGCATCGGACTCAAGGTGCCAGAAGGCCAGGTCGAGAGGTGCCAGTAGCTCAGTGCCCAACGGGTCCTCATGTCATCGAAGACAAAGACTGACGGAATCGCGGTCAATCTCTCTCGGTCGGTTACGGTCAAGTACAGTCACATTACGCACTGTTACTTTCCAATAGTGTTCATTGTCGCCGTTCGGCAGGTCCATTCGGCGACTCAGTCGCGTGGCGGAATGCTGAATTCGCACCAGACGCACTTGCCGGTACCCCGGGACTCGACGCCCCAGGCGTCCGCCAGCTGGTCCACGAGCATCAGCCCGCGGCCCGACACCCCCGATTCACCCGCGTCCCGGCGGCGCGGCAGCGCACTCGACCGGTCCTCGACATCGACCCGGAGCCGCCGCCCGGCCCCGGTGAGCACCCGGATGGTGACGATCGCTCCGCCGTCGGTGTGCATCAGCGCGTTGGTGGTCAGCTCGTCGGCGGCCAGCTCGACCTCGTCGGCCCGGCCCTTCGCACCCCAGGCCCGCACCGCCGCACGGATCATGTGGCGTGCCGAGCTCAGCGCCTCGGGGTCGTTCTGCGCGACGTGCTGCTGGAGCCGGCCGCCGGGCTGCGGGGCGTGGGTGGCCCTGCGCCGCAGCAGCAGCACCGCGACATCGTCCTCGCCACCGCGCCTGTCGACCGATTCGCAGAGCAGGTCGGCCAGTTGCTGGAGATCCTGCGGGCCGTTCCTGACCAGGTCGGCCAGCAGTTGCATCCCCTCGTCGAGGTCCGCGCCGGGCAGCTCCACCAGGCCGTCGGTGAACAGCACCATCGTCTGGCCGGGATCCAGCTCGACCGTGCTGACCGGGTACTCCAGCCGCCCGAACTCGGCGGAGAGCCCCAGCGGCAGCCCGCCCTCGACCTGCACCTTGCGGCAGCTCCCGTCGACCTCCCGCACCAGCGGGTCCACATGACCGGCCCGGACCAGTTGCACGACTCCGGTGGTCAGGTCGGCCTCGGCGTAGGTACAGGTGGCGAAGCGGTCGGTGTCGAGCTCGTGCAGGAAGACCGAGGCACGCGCCATCACCGTCGCGGGGCTGTGCCCCTCAGCCGCGTAGGCTCGCAGCACGATGCGCAGCTGGCCCATGACGGCTGCCGCGTGGATGTCGTGTCCCTGTACGTCACCGATGACGGCGCCCACCCGGCCGCCGGGCAGCGGGATGATGTCGTACCAGTCGCCGCCGATGTCCCGGCCCATCCGGGCCGGGCGGTACCGGACGGCGATCTGCGCACCGGGCACCTCGGGAATCCGGCGCGGCAGCATGGCCTGCTGGAGCCCCTCGGCGAGGTCGTGCTCCTGCTCGTAGAGCATGGCGCGCTGGAGGCTCTGGGCGATGGAGCTGCCCAGGGCCACCAGCAGATTGCGTTCGTCGCCGGTGAATCCGTCCTTGTCGCTGTAGAGCAGCCCGAGCGCGCCGATGGGGCGGGCCTGGGCGATGAGTGGCAGATAGGCCGCGGAGGTGATGCCGAGATGGCTGATGTGGGGCCACAGGATCGGGTACGAGGCGGCGAAGTCCGCGGCGGACTCAATGAAGCGCGGGGTGAGCGTGCGGACGACCTCGCTCATCGGGTACGGCTCGTCCGTCCGGGTGTAGCGGGTGCCCGGCACGAAGGAGCCCTCGGGCCCGTCCGCCACCAGATGGATGCGGCCGGCCTCTATCAGCCCCATGACCAGGCTCGTCGCTCCCAGGTGTGCCAGCCCCTGGGAGTTCTTGAGCACGTCCGTCACGTCCTGGACGGTACGGGCGTGGGCCAGTGCGGCCGTGGTGCCCTCCACCAGGCTGGTCCGGCGCCGTCGCTCCTCGTCCACCTCGCGGCGGGCGGTGGAGTCGGCCAGCTCCTGGGTGGCGTCCCGGACGATGCCGATGATCCGGCGGGGGCGCCCGGTCGCGTCGCGCCGGACGCAGCCCTGGGTGTGGGTCCAGCGCAGGCTTCCGTCGCGGCGCAGGGTGCGGAAGTACACCCCGTAGTTCCTCCGCCCGCTCTTGAGCGCCTGCGCGACGAGGGCGTCGAGCCGCACGCCCTCGTCCGGCGGCACCCGCGTCGCGAGCGTCGCCGGCCGGTTGTCGTACTCGTCGGCCCGCAGGTCGAACACGTCGAGGGCCGGCTGGTCCATGTGCATGAGGCCGCTGTCGAGATCCCAGTCGAAGGTGCCCATACGGTTCAGGGCGAGACTGAGGTCCGGGTGGGCGGGCCAGTCGTCCGGGAGTGACAGGGCACCCGCTACCCGATCATCCATGTGGGTCACTCTGCCATCATTTGTCCGATTCTTCGAGTGAGCTGTCCATCAGGTGAACGTGCGATGGAACACACTTCGCGGCCCGGTCGGCGGGCCCGTATTCCAAGGGATCAGCGGAGGAAGTCCCGGCCGGGAGCGCCCGATACCGCCGCAGAACGCCGACCCGCCCCGAAACCGGACGGAGGCAGCGGCTAACGTGTGCGGAGGGCGAACTAAGCCAAGCCTTACCAAGGCCCGCCCTGTCCGTGTTCGCCCGTCCTAAGGAACAGCCCTCCATGACACGCCCCGTCCGCGTAGCCATCGTCGGAGCCGGTCCCGCCGGAATCTACGCAGCGGACGCGCTGCTCAAATCCGAGGCCGCCTCCGACCCGGGCGTGTCCATCGACCTGTTCGAGCGGATGCCCGCCCCCTTCGGCCTGATCCGTTACGGCGTGGCCCCCGACCACCCCCGGATCAAGGGCATCGTGCAGGCGCTGCACCAGGTCCTGGACAAGCCGCAGCTGCGGCTCTTCGGCAATGTCGACTACCCGAACGACATCGGCCTCGACGAGCTGCGGACCTTCTACGACGCCGTGATCTTCTCCACCGGCGCCGACGCGGACCGGGCCCTGGACATACCCGGCAGCGACCTGGACGGCTCGCACGGCGCCGCCGACTTCGTCGCCTGGTACGACGGCCACCCGGACGTGGCGCGCACCTGGCCGCTGGAGGCCGAGAAGGTCGCGGTCCTGGGCGTCGGCAACGTGGCGCTGGACGTGGCCCGCATGCTCGCCAAGACCGGCGACGAACTGCTGGCGACGGAGATCCCCGCCAACGTCCACGAGGGCCTCAAGGCCAATAAGGCGCTGGAGGTGCACGTCTTCGGGCGGCGCGGTCCCGCCCAGGCCAAGTTCAGCCCGATGGAGCTCCGCGAGCTGGACCACTCGCCGAACATCGAGGTCATCGTCAACCCCGAGGACATCGACTACGACCAGGGCTCGATCGAGACCCGGCGCGGGAACAAGCAGGCCAACATGGTCGCCTCCACGCTGGAGAACTGGGCGATCCGCGACGTCGGCGACCGGCCGCACAAGCTCTTCCTGCACTTCTTCGAGTCCCCGGTCGAGATCCTCGGCGAGGACGGCCGGGTCGCCGGTCTGCGCACCGAGCGCACCGAGCTGGACGGCACCGGCAACGTGCGGGGCACCGGCCGCTTCCACGACTGGGACGTGCAGAGCGTCTACCGCGCGGTCGGCTACTACTCGCAGGAGCTGCCCAAGCTCCCCTTCGACGTCGCCTCCGGCACCGTTCCGCACGCCGCCGGACGGGTCCTCGCCGGTGAGGAGCCGATGGACTCGGTCTACGTCACCGGCTGGATCAAGCGCGGTCCGATCGGTCTGATCGGCCACACCAAGGGCGACGCCAACGAGACCGTCGCCTGCCTGCTGGAGGACCACACCACCGGCCGGCTGCCCGCTCCGGCGCAGCCCGAGCCGGAGGCCGTCACCGACTTCCTCCGGTCCCGCGGCGTCCGCTACACCACCCGCGAGGGCTGGTACCGGCTGGACGCCCACGAGCGCGCCCTCGGCGCGGAGCAGGGGCGCGAGCGGGTCAAGGTCGTGGAGCGCGACGCCATGCTGGACGCCTCCGAGCCCGGCAACTGACACCACGGCCGACGGCCCCGGAAGGTCTCCGCGCAGGAGATCTCCCGGGGCCGTCGGCCGTTGCCGGGCCGGGGCGGTCAGCGTCCCTGGAGGCCCTTGACGTTGTCGCCGAAGGTCCAGTTCTTGGACCCGTCCCAGTTCAGCGACCAGTTCATCAGGCCCTTCAGGCTGCCGCCGTAGTGGTTCCAGGCCTGGGACACCAGTCCCGGCGCCATGTAGCCGCCGCCCGCGCCCGGCTGGGCGGGCAGCCCCGGGACCTGCTTGTCGTAGGGCACCTTGACCGTGGTGCCCTGGATGACGAGTCCCTTGTCCAGACAGTCCGTCTGCGCGGTGAAGCCCTCGACGGTGCCCGCGGAGTACGAGTCGCCCGAGCAGCCGTACATGCTGCCGTTGTAGTACTGCATGTTCAGCCACCAGAGCCGGCCGTTGTCCGCGTACTTCTTCACGATGGGCAGGTACGCGCCCCAGATCGAACCGTAGGTGATGCTGCCGCCGGTGACATAGGCCGTCTCCGGAGCCATCGTCAGGCCGAAGTTCGAGGGCATCTCGGCGAGTACTCCGTCGATGACGCGGATCAGGTTGGCCTGCGAGGCCGACAGCTGGTTGATGTCGCCGCTGCCGGTGAGGCCGGTCTCGATGTCGATGTCGATGCCGTCGAAGTTGTACTGCTTGAGGATCGGCACCACCGTTTCGACGAATCGGTCGGCCACCGCGCTGGAGCTGAGGTCGATACCGGCGGCCGCGCCGCCGATGGACATCAGGGTGGTGAGCCCGGACGCCTTCGCCTGGCACATCTCGGCCGGGGTCGGGACCTTGACGGTCGAGTCCATCCCGTCCTCCCACAGGACGGTTCCGTCGGAGAGGATCACCGGGAAGGCCGCGTTGATCACGTTGTAGCCGTGCTGTGTGATGCGGCTGTCCGTGACGGGGATCCAGCCCAGCGGCGGATGCACCCCGTTGGACGCGCCGTCCCAGTTCTCCCAGTAGCCCTGGAGCACCTTGCCCGCAGGCTTCGACTTGACCGCACAGGTGTCGTCCTGCGCGGAGCTCGGCGTCGCCGCGACCAGCATCTGTACGACACAGGCCGCCGCGATGCCGACCCCCAGCAGACGTGATGTCCGACCGAACATGCCCGGTTCCCTTCGTGGGGTGGAGACCAGAGAAGCCAAAAATGCCATGACCCTGACAAGTCAGAGGTTCTGACATCGCGGCCGTCGCAACGCGGCACACGCTAAAGTGGTCCAGACCATCCGTCAATAGGTCTGGACCATACGCACGGTGGCGCCGATGCCCCTCCGAAGCACGGGGGCCGGATCCCCGCCCGGCCGTCCGGCCCCCGCCGGGTTCACCCGGTGCCGGACTCGGGAGCACCTCCGGTCCCGTCCCGGCGCGGCAGCTCGATGGCGGTCTGCGGCTCCTGCGTCATGGACGGCACCAGGTCGCCGGGAGGCTCCTCCGGCTCCGCCGGGGTACCGGTCGGCTCATCGGGCGGCAACCCCGGCGGCTCATCGGTGGCGCCGTCCGAGGGCAGGCCGGTAGGGCAGTCCGGGGGCGCCGCCGGGTCGCCGTCAGGGGTGCCCGGCGGATCGCCCGAGGGGCTCCCGGTCACGGCCGCCTCCTCACCGGGCGGAGTCGGGACGCCCGGCGTCGGGCAGTCGGTGGGCGCGCTGGTCGGCTCCCCCGGAGGCACCTCGGGCAGCGGTCCGGTGATGTCGGCGCCCGGGTCGTACGGCGGCGGCACCTCGGGGGCACGGTCCCGGGCGCCCTCGTCCCCGGCCGTCCGCTCGATCCAGGCGCTGTTCACGACGTCGACGATCACCAGGTCCGTGACCTCGCGCGCGGCGGGCTCGACGACGACGACGCGCGCCGGGTCGTAACCGGTCCACTTGTCCCCCCGGCCGGCCGACTCGCGGGCACCGTTCGGCGGGGTCAGCGGGTTCCCGCAGGCACAGCGCACCCGTGGCAGCCCATGGCTGTCGACCATCACCGCGGTGCCGGCCTGGAGCACGGACTGGAACGTGGTCGCGGATCCCCCGCTGAAGCCGTGAGCGGCGACCCGGGTGTCGGCGCGCAGCAGAACCGGGGTCAGCCCGTGCAGGAAGTCGGCGATCCCGGCCGGGGCGATGCCCGCGGCGTGCGCGAAGGCCGCCCCCTTGGCGCGGTCGGCGGCGAGGAGGCGGATCTGCTTGCCGACATCGCAGGAGGCCGTGGAGCGGACGCCGCCGTAGAGGCCGGGGGTGGAGCCGGTGAGCCGGTGGACGGCCCGGCCGCCGGGGGCCGGGGTCTCACGAGGGCCGGTGCGCGACGGGGCCGGCGCAGCGCCGGACCGCTTCGCCGTCGAGCCGGTGAAGGGGTCGGGTCCCCGCGCCGCGGCCGGTTGCGGGAAGACCTCCTGGGCGTCGGCCGTCCCCTTGGTGCCGTTGCCGCTGACGGGGGCGTCCTGCGCGCAGCCCGCGGCGAGCAGGATCCCGGCGGACAGCGTGGCGCCGGCGACGCGGCGCAGGCGTATGGGTGAGCGCACGACGAGGTCTCCTGCCGGTTCACCGGTCCCGAGTGGTCCCCTTATGTCTGCCGCAGTCGCCCCTCCCCCGCAAGCCGGCGGCGCAGAAGGGGCGCACCACGCCGGACCGCGTCCGCACCATCACCTTGAACGCGTTCAAGAAAGGCTCTAGAGTCGGCACCGACATCACTTGAACATGTTCAAGACGGGGGTGGGCCATGTCGGTCCCGGCTGCTGCTCGCCACCTCCGCCGCCGTGCTCGCGGTGACCATGGCCCTGGCGCTGAGCCGGGCGCCGGGCGAGGCGACCGGACTGCCCACCCCACCCTGACCTGGATGGCCGCCACCCACGGCGTCGGCAACGCGCTGGGCTTCGCGCTCTGCTCGGTGCTCGCCCGGAAGCGGCTCCGCGACCGCACCGACCACGAAGGACGCACCGCATGAGCACCCTGACCTATCCGGACGTGGGCGCCACCCGTCTCGGCCCGCTCCCCGACGGCTACCACCACCTGCACCACCGCGACCGGATCGGCCACGGCCGCGCGGACTTCGAGGCCGCCGGCGCCGCGGTCACCGCGTTCCGGATGCACCGCGTCTCCGGGGCCCGGGTCACGGCGTCGGCGCCACGCGCCGAACCCGGGGCGGCCGTTCGGGTGAGTCTGGGGGCCGGCCCGTTCCGGTTCACCGCACCCTGCCAGGTCATCTGGACCGAGTACGGGCAGCGGCGCATCGGATTCGCCTACGGGACGCTGGCCCGGCATCCCGAGTGCGGCGAGGAGTCCTTCGTGGTCGACCTGGCGGACGACGGAACGGTGTCGTTCACCGTCATGGCGTTCAGCCGGCCCGCCCGCTGGTACACCCGGCTCGCCGGTCCGCTCGTACCGGTGGCCCAGCGCTGGTACGCCCGCAGGCTCGGCAGCACCCTGCGCCGGATCGTCACGCAGGCGCGCCAGAACCGGAACTGAAGCGCCGAAAGGCGCCGCCGGGCCGATACTGGGGGCGATGCAGTGGTTCACCGCAGACGGGTACTGGCTCAGCCGGCTGATCTTTCAGCGGGCGCTGGCCGTCATCTATCTGACCGCCTTCCTCACCGCCGCGCTCCAGTTCCGGGCGCTGATCGGTGAACGCGGCATGCTGCCCGTTCCCGGACTCCTGCGGCGCACGGACTGGCGGACCGCCCCCGGACTCTTCCGCCTCCACTACTCCGACCGCTTCTTCGCCGTGGTCGCCTGGACCGGCTGCGCGCTCTCCGTCGCGCTGATCGCCGGTGTGGACAGCCGGCTGCCGCTGTGGGCGGCGATGGTGCTGTGGGCGCTGCCCTGGGCACTGTACCTGTCGATCGTCCAGGTCGGCGACACCTGGTACGGCTTCGGCTGGGAGTCGCTGCTATTGGAGACCGGCTTCCTCGCCGTCTTCCTCGGCAACGCGGGCACCGCCCCGCCGGTGCTGGTGCTGTGGCTGCTGCGCTGGGTGCTGTTCCGGGTGGAGTTCGGGGCCGGGCTGATCAAGATCCGCGGCGACACGTGCTGGCGCACGCTGACGTGTCTGTACTTCCACCACGAGACCCAGCCCATGCCCGGCCCGCTGAGCTGGTTCTTCCACCAGCTGCCCCGGCCCCTGCACCGGGCCGAGGTGGCGGCCAACCACGTCACCCAACTCCTGGTCCCGCTGCTGCTCTTCACCCCGCAGCCGGTGGCGAGCGCGGCCGCGGGCCTGATGGTCCTCACCCAGTTGTGGCTGGTGCTGTCGGGGAACTTCGCGTGGCTCAACTGGCTGACGATCGCGCTCGCCCTGTCGGCCGTCGACTGGTCCCCGGTCGCCGAGCCGCCCGCGCAGTCCGCCGCACCCCTCTGGTACGAGGTGGTCGTCATCGCCGTCACCGCGCTGGTCCTGGCGCTCAGCTACCGTCCCGCCCGCAATCTGGTCTCGCGCCGCCAGGTGATGAACCGCTCCTTCGACCCGCTGCACCTGGTCAACACGTACGGCGCGTTCGGCAGTATCAGCCGGGTCCGGCTGGAGGTGGTGGTCGAGGGCACGGACGAGCGGATCGTGCACGCAGACACCGTCTGGCGGGAGTACGGCTTCCGCGGGAAGCCGGGCGATCCGCGGCGGCTGCCGCGCCAGTTCGCCCCGTACCACCTGCGGCTCGACTGGATGATGTGGTTCGCCGCGCTCTCGCCCGCCTATGCCCGGCCCTGGTTCGGCCCGTTCGTGGAGCGGCTGCTGGAGAACGACCGGGACACCCTGCGGCTGCTGCGGCACAACCCGTTCCCCGGCGCCCCGCCGGCGCACGTCCGCGCCAGGGTGTACCGCTACCGGTACACGACCTGGCGCGAACTGCGGGCCACCGGGTGCTGGTGGCACCGCACCTATGTGCGGGACTTCATGCGTCCGGTGCCGCCGGGGCCCTCCCCGGTCAGCCCGACCAGGCGATCTTGAACACCCAGGCGTGCTCACCGGTCCTGCGGGCCGCCGCCGGTACGTCGATCACCAGCGAGTCGCCGGTGGTGCGCCAGCGCAGCGGCCGGTCGTAGCCGAGCAGGGTGATCCGGTCGCCGGCGCGGACCGGTACGGGGGCCTCGACCTTCAGGGTCGCGCCGGGCCGGGCCAACGAGTGGATGTAGAACGCCTTGTCCGGCCGGACGGTGAACCGCAGGTCCTCGCCCAGCTGCGGCATCCGCGACCAGTACGTGGTGTCGTAGATCGCCTCTCCGTTGGTCTTCAGCCACTGCCCCGTCTCACGCAGCCTGCGCTGCATGATGCCGGGGATCGTGCCGTCGGCCTTCGGTCCGATGTCGAGCAGGAAGTTGCCGTTCTTGGAGACGATGTCGACGAGCGAGTGCACGATCTCCTCGGCCGTCATGTACTTCTCGTCCGGGGTCTGCGCGTTGTAGCCGTAGCTGTAGGGGTCGAGGCCCCGGCTGGACTCCCACTTGGCGGTGACGATCTGGTCGTACGTCGTGTACTCGGGCGTGGTGAAGTCGTGCGACCCGATTCCCGAGCGGTCGTTGACGGTGACGTCGACCGGGCGGGCCCGGTTCTTGGCGTGGTTGAAGTACTCGGCGAGCACCCGGTGGCTGTCGTTGTCGCCACCGATGTCGCACCAGATGATCTCGGGGTCGTACCCCTCGATCAGCTCCAGCATCTGCGGACCCTGGAACTCGGTGACGTAGTCCTTGCCCGCCGTGTGGCCGGTGTACGGGACGGGCTCCAGGGTGTACGGATTGCGCGGGGCGTGGCCCGTCCACGGGTGGTCCGGGTTGAACCACTCGGGCATGGAGAAGTACAGCCCGCGGTGGAGTTCGGGGGCGTAGCGGCGTGAGGCGTCGAAGAGTTCCCTGATCACATCGCGCCTGGGGCCCATCTTCACCGAGTTGCGGTCGGAGAGCTTGGTGTCCCAGAGCGCGAAGCCCTCGTGGTGTTTCGAGGTGAGGACGTGGTACTGCGCGCCGGCGTCCCGGAACAGCTCCACCCAGGAACGGGGGTCGAAGCGTTCGGCGCGGAACCGCGGGATGAAGTCGTCGTAGGCGAAGGACTCGCCGTAGGTGTCGCGGTGGTGGGCGTAGGTGGGGTTGTCCGGGTCCTGCATCTGGTTCCAGTACCACTCGGCGTACTGCGTGCCGACCGGTGCCCAGGCCGGGACCGAGTAGATGCCCCAGTGGATGAAGATCCCGAACTTCGCGTCCTGGTACCAGTACGGCGCCTGGTGGGTGGAGAGGGACGCGTCCGTGGGGGTGTAGTCGGGGACCCCGAGGGTGAGCGAGCGCCGGACCGTCGCCGCCTGCTTTCCCCGGCCGCGTGCCACCACGCTGCCGTCCCGGGCGGTGCCGGGCGATGTGCCCGCTCTGTTGCGGATGCCGATGCGGACGCGGGCCTGGTCGCCGGGGGCGAGCCTGGTGACGCGGGCGGGTGCGACGGTACGCGCCCCGGGTACGTCCACCGAGAGGGTGAGGCCGTCGGCGGCGAGGATGCCCACCGTGCCCGCGTTGACGACGGTGGCCTCGACGCTCTGGGCTCCGTGGTCCAGCAGCGAGGTGGTGGAGTGGGCGTCGCGTACGGCCAGTGCCCGTCCCTCGGCCGCCGGTTGCAGGGAGAGCGCGAAGATGTGCAGGGCGGACTTGTCGGCCTCGGCGGGCTGGGTGGTGGGAAGCGTCAGCGCGACGGCCTCCCTCGTCGGGTCGAGCGGGATCTCGGACACGGCGATGGAGACCGGGTGCGGGTCCTTCGTCCCGTCGGGGGCGTAGCGGTAGGCGGAGGTCAGGTCGCCGCTGCCGGAGTACCAGTCGGGTCCGGCGAGGGCCGGGGCCGATGTGGTGCCGTCGGCGTAGTGCACCGTGGCCTTGCCGGAGGCGGCTCCGTAGCTGCACGCGGTGAGGAGGAGGCCGGACAGGTAGCGGCCCGGCGGGAGGCCGATGCGCTGGCCGAGGGCGACGATGTTGTTCTTCGCCCCCGCGCCGGCGGCCGGGAAGCGGAAGGTGGTGCCGGCTATCTCCCGGTCCCCTGCGGGGAGTTCCTCGCCGGGGAAGGTGTAGCCGGAGCCGTCGAAGCTGCCGCCGCGGGCCTCGGCGGTGTCGATGCCGTCATTGTCGAACCAGTCGTCGAGGGGGACGGGGACGGCCGGGGGCACGGTCCCCCAGTCACCGCCGTGCGGGGTCTCGGGCGCGGTCCCGGTTAGCGGGGCCGCTTCGGCGGTGGCGGGGGTGAGCAGGGCGGCGCCGACTGCCGCCCCTGCCGTCATTCCGAGTACATGGCGCCTGGGAAGTTCGGTCATGACGTCCGATGATTGGAGCACGGCGTGCACCTGTCAATGCAATCTTCCAGACAGAACGAAACTTCTCCCCCACATCCATCGGATGACTCAGGGGAGAAAGCGGGGTGGGCCGGACATTCGACTCCCGGCCCACCCTCCTTCGGCTACTTCTCGTGCTCGCGGGCCCGCAGCAGCGTGCTGATCTGCTTGACGAGTTCGTCGTCGCTGGTCACCGGCTTGCCGGAGACCAGCGCGCCGAGGCGCTCGGCGGTCTGGAAGTCGTACGCCCGCTCCTGCTCCACGCCGGGAACGCTGTCGTACTCCTCCTTGGCGCGGAACCCGACGGTCAGGTCCACGGCCTTGGCGATGAGCCAGGTCAGGATGAAGGAGAAGGCGGTCACGGCGACGATCGCGACGAGCTGCTTGCCCAGCAGCCCCCAGCCGCCTCCGTAGAAGAGCCCCTTCTTGCCGCTGATGCGTGCGGTGGCGAACAGGCCGACCATGATCAGGCCGATCAGACCGCCGACACCGTGCACGCCCACCACGTCGAGCGTGTCGTCCACGTTGAAACGGAACTTCAGCGTGATCGCGAAGGCACTGACCGCGCCGACGACGAGACCGGTGATGACCGCGCCGAGCGTGTTGATCTCACCGCACGCCGGAGTGATGGCGACCATGCCCGCGACGGCGGACGAGACGACCCCCATCGTGGTGACCCTGCCGGTGCGCCACTTCTCCACCAGCGGCCAGGTGACCATCGCGCCCGCGGCCCCGAGCTGGGTGTTGAGGAAGGCCGCGGCGGCGGTGCCCTGGTCGCTCAGTGCCGAGCCGGAGTTGAAGCCGAACCAGCCGAACCAGAGCAGCCCGACTCCGATGACCACGAGCGGAATGTTGTTGGGACGCTCCTCGCGGCGGGCGAAGTCGCGCGGCGCCCGCAGTACGAGCGCGACGGCGAGACCCGCCACACCGGAGTTGAGCTCCACCGGGAGACCGCCGGCGAAGTCGAGGGCGCCGAGGTGCCTGACGATCCAGCCGTCCGGGTCGAACACCCAGTGCGCGATGGGGATGTAGACGATGAGCAGCCACAGCACGACGAAGACGAGCCAGCCCCTCATCGTGGCGCGGTCGGCGATCGAACCGCTGATCAGAGCCACCGTGATGATGGCGAAGCCCATCTGGAAGGTGCTGTAGACGTAGGTGGGGATCGACCCGGTCAGCGTGGTCAGGTCGATGCCGCGCATGAACACGTGGTCGAGGTTGCCGATGACTCCGGCGCCTGCGACATCGGGACCGAACGCCAGCGTGTATCCGATGACCCACCAGACGAGCGTGCCGAACGCGAGCGCGGCGAAGCTCATCTTGATCATCATCAGCACGTGCTTGGTGCGCACCATGCCGCCGTAGAAGAACGCGAGACCGGGCGTCATCAGCAGCACCATGGCGGTGGCGGCGAGCAGCCAGGCGGTGTCACCGGAGTCGTACGCGGGTGGCATCGGCGCGGGAGCGGTATTCATCGGCGGATACCTCGTGGGTTTCGTGGGGGGGGGAGAGACTAAGGCTTGCGCAGATCGGGGGCCGGATGGCCGGTGAGCAGCCGGCGCACGGACTGCCAGGCGGCCTGGTGGGCCGCGGCGACCCGGATCGGGCTGTCGTCCAGCAGCCGCACCCAGGCGCCGCAGTCCCGGGGCAGGACGCTCACGCCGTACAGGACGCCGAGGGGGGCCAGCGCCTTGTGCAGGGTGTCGGCGAGTTCGGCGGCCGGCGCGCGGTCGGTCACGACGAAGAGCGAGGCGACATGGTCGTGCCCGGCGAACACACCGGGCCCCAGGACTCCTTCGCCGTCCGGCCCCGGGGCGAGGCGCAGGGTGTCGACGGCGAGCAGCGTGCCGTCGGGCCTGCGGATACGCAGGTCGGTGGCGAGCACCCGGTAGGCGTGGCGCTCACCTCGGGCGAGCCGTCCGGCGGTGAGGGTGTCACCGACGAGGACGGTCGCGCCGCTTGCGACCGTGACCTCGGTGCGCTGGTAGAAGCGCGCGTCCTTGAACGGAATCAGCGGGTCCGGCAGGTACTCGACGTAGCTGCCGGCCTCGGCCGTCAGGTGCACCCGCTGGCTCGCGTAGTCGTGCTCCATCCGGAAGACCTTGGTGGCGGCCTGGGTGGTCAGATGGACCTGGGTGTCCGGGCCGCAGCGGAAGTCCATCCGGTAGCGGTCGGCCTGGGCGACACCGCCGCCGGTCGCCATGAGATAGACGTAGCTCATGCCGGGCAGCGCGGGGTCGATCCACAGCGGCCGCATGATCTGCAGCGGTGTCTTCTGGTAGCGCTCGACGAGTTCGGTGCGCTCGCCCCGTACGGCGAAGGCCAGGTCGAGGATGCCGACCTTGGCCGGGGACCCGGGCGCGAGCGTGTCGGGCACGGAGGCCAGGGCCGCCACGTCCGGGGGGACCCGGACAGCGGTGTAGTACTCCTCGGCGAGCCGGTCGGCCGGGGGCCAGTGCGGGGCGAGCGTCATCTCAGATCAGCACCTTGCGGCGCGATTCGAGGTAGACCGCGATGTCGTCGATGCCGACGCCGGTCAGGCAGTCGGTGAGGACGACGGGGCGGTTGTCCCGGACCCGGTGGGCGTCGGACTCCATGACGTTGATGTCCGTGCGGACGTACTTGGCGATATCGATCTTGTTGATGACGAGCAGATCGCACTCGGTGATGCCGGGGCCCCGCTTGCGGGGCATCTTCTCGCCCTCGGCGGTGTCCAGCACGAAGAGGAAGAGGTCCACGAGGGCCGGGCTGAAGGTCAGGGTGAGGTTGTCGCCGCCGGACTCGTAGAGCAGCGTGTCGGTGTCCGGGAAGCGCTCCAGCATCTCGGCGCCGGCCGCCAGGTTCATCGTGGGGTCGTCACGTACGGCGGTGTGCGGGCAGGCTCCCGTCTCGACCCCGACGACCCGTTCCGGTTCGAGGACCCCGGCCAGCGTGCGGCGGACGTGCTGGGCGTCCTCCTGGGTGTAGATGTCGTTGGTGATGACGGCGGGGCGGTGTCCGCGCTCGATCAGCATCGGCACCAGCGCCTCGATGAGCGCGGTCTTGCCGGATCCGACCGGTCCGCCGATGCCGACCCGCAGTACGTTGTCGTCCATGGTGCTCCCTGGGTGTGAGTCGGGTGGGTTTCAGCTGGCGAAGAGCCGGGCCTCGGCTCGTTCATGACGGCCCGACATGACGTCCGAGGCGAAGACGGTGGCGCCCACGTCGTCGAGTTCGCGCCGCAGCGCCGCCTCGACGGCCTCTTCGATGACGGGCGCCGCGCCCCGCAGGAGTGTCTGCGCCGAGCGGTGATCAGTCAGCCTCAGCCGCAGGGCCGCGCCCGCGAAGCTGACGCAGAACGCGAACAGGTCCGAGGCGACGGCCTGCCGGACCGGGACCCCGGTCGCGGCGTAGATGACACCGGCGGCCACCGCCTGGGTACCGGGGGCCTCCCGGCGGACCACGCGGCCGAAGTAGTCGCCGATCTCCGGGCGGTCGAAGACCTCCTGGCCCAGGTCGAGCAACTGCCGTCCGGTCCGGGTGGCGGCCTGGCGCATCTCGCGGCCCAGCTTGGTCGCGAAGAGGTGCTCGTCGATCCGGACGACGGCCGCCGGTTCGCCCGCCGCGGTCGCGCGGTGGGCGAGGGCGAGGGCCGTGGCGTCGGCGGGACCCACGCCGTGCAGCAGCAGGTCCCGGAGCAGCAGCGGGACGGCGGCGGGGTCGACGGCCCCGGCCTGGGCGAAGCCCTCCAGGCTGTGCGACAGCGTGTAGAAGCCACTCGGGAACGCGGAGTCGGTCAGCTGGAGGCTGACCAGCAGCGCTCCGAGACCCGTGCCGGCCGAGGTCATGACCGGCACGGGTTCGCCCACGGTGTCGCCCTCGTTGCGGTACACCGGCCTAGACCAGGAAGTACAGGTGGTTGAGGGGCAGCGTCTCGGCCGGGTCGATGGTGGCGACCTTGCCGTTGAGCGTGACCTTGAACGTCTCCGGGTCGACCTGGATGTCCGGCAGGGCGTCGTTGCGGATCATGTTGTGCTTGCCGATGGTGCGGGTGCGCCGGACCGGCAGGACCGTGCGCTCCAGGCCGAGTTCGGCCGGCACCCCGGCGGCGATGCCCGCCTGGGACATGAAGGTGACGTGGGTCGCCTGCAATGCCTTGCCGTACTGGCCGAACATCGGCCGGTAGATGACCGGTTGCGGGGTCGGAAGCGAGGCGTTGGGGTCGCCCATCTGAGCCCAGGAAACGATGCCGCCCTTGATCACCATCTTCGGCTTGGCCGCGAAGGAGTGGATGGGCCACAGCACGATGTCGGCGAGCTTGCCCTTCTCGATCGATCCCACGTGCTCGGCGATGCCGGAGGCGATGGCCGGGTTGATGGTGACCTTGGCGAGGTAGCGCAGCACCCGCTGGTTGTCGTTGCGCGCCGAGTCGCCCTCCATCCTGCCCAGCTTGTCCTTGCAGTGGTGCGCGGTCTGGAAGGCCCGGGTGACGGACTCCCCGACCCGGCCCATGGCCTGGGAGTCGGAGGAGAACATGCTGATCACACCGAGGTCGTGCAGCACGGACTCGGCGGCGATCGTCTCGGCCCGCACCCGGCTGTCGGCGAAGGACACGTCCTCGGGGATGTCATGGCTGAGGTGGTGGCAGACCATGACCATGTCCAGGAGCTCGTCCACCGAGTTCTTGGTGTAGGGCAGGGTCGGGTTGGTGGAGGACGGCAGGATGTTCGGCTCGCCGGCGACCCGCATGATGTCGGGGGCGTGGCCGCCGCCCGCGCCCTCGCTGTGGAAGGTGTGGATGGCCCGGCCGTCGATCGCGGAGCGGGTGTCCTCGAAGAAACCGCTCTCGTTCAGGCTGTCGGTGTGGATGGAGACCTGGACGTCGTGCGCGTCGGCGACGTTCAGGGCGTTGTCGATGACGGCCGGGGTGGCGCCCCAGTCCTCGTGCACCTTGAGCCCGCAGGCGCCCGCCACGACCTGCTCGTTGAGCGCTTCCGGCAGGCTGCCGTTGCCCTTGCCCATGATGCCGAGGTTGACCGGGAAGCCCTCGGCGGCCTGGAGGAACCTGGCGATGTTGAACGGGCCGGGGGTGCAGGTGGTGCCGTTGGTGCCGTCCGTCGGTCCGGTGCCGCCACCGATGAGGGTGGTGATGCCGTTGGTGAGCGCCTGTTCGGCCTGTTGCGGGGCGATCAGGTGGACGTGGGTGTCGATGGCGCCCGCGGTGGCGATGAGGTGCTCCCCCGCGATGGCCTCGGTGCCCGGACCGATGATCAGGTCCGGATCGACGTTGTTCTGGGTCTGCGGATTGCCGGACTTGCCGATGCCGACGATGAAGCCGTCCTTGATGCCGATGTCGCACTTGACGACGCCGACCATCGGGTCGATGACCACGACGTTGGTGATGACGGTGTCGAGAGCGCCCTGGGCGGACGTGGCCTGCGGGTCGGAGGCCATGCCGTCCCGCATGGTCTTGCCGCCGCCGTAGAGGACCTCGTCGCCGTACTCGCCCTCGCTGTAGTCCTTCTCGACCTCGACGACGAGGTTGGTGTCGGCGAGGTGGAAGCGGTCGCCGACCGTCGGGCCGAACATGTCGGTGTACTGCTTGCGGGGCAGGATGGGCATCAGCGCGAACCCTTCTTCTTTTCCTTGGTGGCCTTGGCAGGCTTGGCAGGCTTGGAGGCGGGCTTGGTGGCCCTGGCGGCGGGCTTGGCGGCCCTGGTGCTCCTGGCGGCGGCGGTGTTCTGCGCGCCCTGGAAGCCCTGCTCGATGGCCTTGCGGACGGCTTCGACACGTGCGGGGTGGGAGGCGAGGCTGCCGTTGAGGAGCCCGCTGAAGCCGATCAGCCGGCCGGTTCCTCCGTACGCGCACAGCTCGACCTCGCGCGAGCCGCCGGGCTCGAAGCGCACGGAGGTGCCGGCGGGGATGTTGAGGTGCATGCCGAGCGTCTCCTGGCGGTCGAACGACAGCGCCGAGTTGACCTCGAAGAAGTGGTAGTGCGAGCCGATCTGGACCGCACGGTCACCGGTGTTGCTCACGGTGAGCTTCAGCGTGCGGCGGCCCGCGTTGATCTCGATGGGGTCCTTGCCGTAGAGGTACTTCTGACGGAACGTCATGCGATGCTCCTGATGACTTGGCCCGCTCCATCGGCGGACGGGTGCTGATGCGTGTGCGTATGGCCTGGGCCGTGATCGTGGTGGTGACCGGGCCCGTGACCGTGGTGGTGGTCGTGGTCGTGCCCCTCGCCCGGTGGGTGGGTGTGGGAGTGACCGTGGTTCTCGGCCGCGGTCAGCCCGGTCGCGATGCCGTCGTCGCCGTGCTCGCGCCGGCGCCGCCGGGCGTCGGCCACCCGCTCGGCCAGCACCCGTCGCAGCGCGGACGCGGGCACGAGAGGACCCGCGCGGTCCACCGGCGGCCGCGCCGCGCCGGTGACCTCCGGCGCCTCCGGCGGCGCGAACCCGGCCGGAAGCAGCGTGACGCGCTCCGCGCCGAGCAGCCCGCAGCGCCGGACGCCCTCGGCCGGGTCCGGGTCCCCGCCGGTGAACGCCACCTCGACCAGGGCGTGCCGCCCGTAGCGGCGTACGAGTGCGGCGATCCGGTACAGCTCCGCGTCCTCGAACGGGTCGCCGGACGGGGCCGTGACCAGCAGGGCGGAGGCCTCGGGCACCCGTCCGGCCGCCGCGCGCAGCCAGCCGACGAGGTGCTGGGCGGTGCCGAACGGTGCGGCGAGCACGGTCGCCGCCCGTTCGCCGGCGGGAACGGCGCGCAGGGTCCGGGCGGTGTCCGCGACGAGTTCGGGGTCCCGGCCGAGCGTCATCGGGACGACCACGGTCTCCTCACCCCGGCGCAGGTGCGCGGAGATGCTCCGGAACAGCTCGCGCCCGCTCGGCACGACGCTCACCCCGGGGTCCACGAGTCCGTCCAGCGCACGCCCGTACGCCGCTTCGTGGCCGCACACGGCGATGACCGCGCAGCGCTCGGCCACCGGGGTCAGCCCCCGATCGGGTCGTGGCAGGACACCAGCTTCGTACCGTCCACGAAGGACGCCTCGACCTGGAGCAGGCCGAGCATCTCCCGTACGCCGGGCATGGTGTCCGGCTCACCCACGACATGGCGGCCCAGTTCCATGCAGTCGGCGACGCTCCTGCCGTCACGCGCGGCTTCGAGGATCGCCTCGGTGATCAGCGCGACCGACTCGCTGTAGTTGAGCTTGAGGCCGCGTCCCTGGCGTTTGCGGGCCAGGTCGGCCACCACGTACACCAGCAGCTTGTCGATCTCGCGAGGGGCGAGGTTCATCGTCAGTACCTTCCTCGGGTTGTACGGGCAGAGTGCGGAGGGCGGGGGCCCCGTGAGGGGCGGTCAGCCGCTCCGGCGAAGGCGGGGCAGCAGCGGCACGGCGGCCATCAGCGTCCAGGTGGTGAGAATGAACGGCCAGGTGAAGGTGTGGCCGCCGAAGGGTTTGAAGAAGGACGTCAGCGCCGCCGTCAGCCCGGTGCTGACCGCGGCGCCGAACAGCGCGTACACGCCGGTCCAGACCGTGTTCGCCATGAAGACCGCACCGATGGCGATGGCCACGAGCACCGCGTTGTATCCGTAGATTCCGTTGGCGATCAGCGCCGTCGGCGCGCCCAGCACCCATGCGGCGACGATGCCGAGCACGCTGCCGGCCGCCGCGTAGAGCACGACGCGCAGGCCGGCCAGGGCGAGGCCGACGAACATGATCAGTCCGACGTACCAGCTGTCGATCAGGAACACCTGCGAGAGGTTGTTGAAGAACGCGTGCCACAGGGCGTTCCAGGTCCACCCGGTCTCGCCGGTGGTGGTGCTGGCCACGGAGGCCGGGGCGCCGTGCCAGATCCGCTCGAACGAGGGGGCGCCCACCACCATCACTCCGGAGACCAGGCAGAAGGGCGCGGTCAGGGGGGTGAGCCCATAAGGGCCGAGGAAGGTGCCCAGGGCGGCCATCAGCAGGGTGCACATGATGGCGCCGACGACGGTCAGCACATAGGTGGCGAGATGGTTCCCCAGCGAGGAGACGAGGGCGATGCCCGTCAGGCAGCCCGCGTATCCCTGGAGGCCGAGTGCGATCCCCGACCGGTCGACGGCGAGGGCGTAGGCGGTCGCGGTGGCGAGCAGTGTGCCGAGCGTGGCGAAGAGGCCGTTCTGCCAGCCGGACACCCACAGTGCGGTGAGGATCGCCAGGCCGGTCAGCAGTCCGGCCTGAAGATCGACCTGGCCGAATCCCCGTAGGGAGGCCAGCATGTACGCGGACGGCTGACGGCTCTCCAGCCGCCGGACGATCTCGGGCTCGGCGAGGGGCAAGGCTGACTCCAGCGACTCGACAGCGAAGGACCGCCCCGGCCCGCAGACCGGGAGGGCGCATATCTACATCTGCTATCAAGACACAGAGTGATCGGATAATCGCGCTGTGCGGTGTTCGGGTAGCCCAACCGGGTACGGGATCCGGCCTCCCAGCGCGCTCGCCCCCCGGTCGCCCCGTCCGCTCCCTAGATTCGCGGAATGTCCCCCAAGATGCGGCTGAACCGCCATAGCCACCCCGATCACCACCCGGGGGTGCAGCTGTCGGTCGTGGGCGCCGTCGCGGTCGGCGGCGCCGCCGGAGCCGTCGCCCGGTACGGCGCCGAGCGCCTCTGGCCGACCGGCACCTCGGCCTTCCCGTGGACGATTCTCCTGGTCAACACGGTGGGCTGTTTCCTGATGGGCGTCCTGATGGTCACCGTGAAGCTGCGCTTCCCCGGTGCTCCCCGGCTGATCAGTCCGCTGCTCGGCACCGGTGTGCTCGGTGGATTCACCTCGTTCTCGCACTACACGGACAACGTCCGGGAGCTGTTCGAGAACCACCAGCCGGGGTACGCGGTCGGCTGCCTGGTGCTGACCGTGGTGGCCGCACTGGCCGCCGTGACGGCGGGGGCGTTCGTCACCCACTTCGCCTTCGGGCGTTCCTACGCCACGCAGAGTGACGCGTCATGACCGACTGGCTGCTCGTCTTCGCCGGCGGACTCGTGGGCGCGCCGCTGCGCTACTACCTCGGGGTGGACGCGAAGTTCCGGCTGCACAGTGTCTTCCCGTGGGGCACCTTCGCCGCCAACGCCGCCGCGGCACTGTTCGTCGGCTTCATCGCCGAGGCGGTGGCCGGCGGGAACCTGGAACCCCGGCTCCATCTGCTGCTCGCCACCGGGTTCTGCGGGGCCCTGTCGACCTGGTCGACGTTCTCCTACGAACTGCTGACCCTGAACTCCGCCCGCCGGCTGACGCTGGCGGCGGGCTATCTGCTGCTCACCGTGGGCGCGGGGGTCGGTCTCTCGTTCGCCGGGGCCGCCGTGGCCCGCGCGGTCTTCTGAGCGGGGTCACCCACCGCACGGCCGAGCTCCGGCCCCCGCCCCGTTTCGGGGTGCAGACCGGAGCTCGGTGGTGAAGCACTCAGTCGATTCCGGGCAGGATGTGCGGCTCGGCGAGGTCGTCCTCGTAGCCGGCCAGCCGGATCGGTGCGGACCTGGCCCAGACCTCGATGTTCCGGAGCTTCTCGGGCCTGCGGGCCCGGTCTCCTTGCCGTTCGGCCGGTCGCTTCTCGTACTTCGTCAGTTCCGGTGTCGTCACCGCGCACTCCTTTGTGTCGCGTAACCCCGGGCGTCGCCGGCGGTCCGGCTTCAATACCGGCACATCGACCGCCCGTCAGGGCAGGGGCAGGATCAGCTTCGGTCGCGGTGGCGCCGGGTACGGGGCGGGACGGCGGCCTGGTTGGCAGGCCTGTCCCAGGACGGCCGAGGAACCTTCGTGGGTCCCCTGGTGGCGTCCGTTCCCCTCAGAGTAACCAAATGAGCACATCTATGCTCGTTGGAACGTGTGCCCTGGGTCACTTTCAGCCACCACTTATGGAAAAGACCCGGCCCGGGAGGGTTCCCGGGCCGGGTCTTTCCGGCTGCGTGGAGGGGTGCTGTTCCGGACCGCTACCAGTTCGCGGGGGCGTAGTCCTTGAGGAAGCAGCCGTACATCGTCTCGCCCGCCTCACCGCGGACGATCGGGTCGTAGACGCGGGCGGCGCCGTCGACCAGGTCGAGCGGGGCGTGGAAGCCCTCCTCGGCCAGCCGGATCTTGTCGGGGTGCGGCCGCTCGTCGGTGATCCAGCCGGTGTCGACGGCGGTCATCAGGATGCCGTCCTTCTCGAACATCTCCTGGGCGCTGGTGCGGGTCAGCATGTTCAGCGCGGCCTTGGCCATGTTGGTGTGCGGGTGGCCCGCGCCCTTGTAACCGCGGCCGAAAACGCCTTCCATCGCGGAGACGTTGACCACGTAGGAGTGCTTGGCGGCGGTCGCGGCCATCGCCGGGCGGAGCCGGCTGATCAGGATGAACGGCGCGGTCGAGTTGCAGAGCTGGACTTCCAGCAGCTCGATCGGCTCGACCTCGTCGACTGTCTGGATCCAGCTGTTGGTGTGGTGCAGGTCCGGGACGAGCCCGCCCGCGTCGATGGCGGTGCCGGCGGCGATGCGTTCGAGCGACGCGGATCCGGTGACCAGCGCGAGACCGGTGACGTCCTGCGCGCTCAGCCCCTCCTTGCGGGCGGCGGGCAGCGCGGCGACGCGGTCGACGGTGCCGCTGCCGAAGGTGCCGATCACCTCGGCGGCGGGAAGCTCGCCCGCGGGCAGCGGGGCCGACTCGGCACCGAGCAGTTCGCTGTACGCCTGCGGCGAGCGGCGCACCGTCTGCGCGGCGTTGTTGATCAGGATGTCCAGCGGACCCTCGGCGGCGACCGAGTCGGCGAGCGCGACGACCTGGGCGGGGTCACGCAGATCGATGCCGACGATCTTCAGCCGGTGGATCCATTCGCCGCTGTCCGGCATCGCCTTGAAGCGGCGGATCGCGTCGTTGGGGAAGCGGGTGGTGATCGTGGTGTGCGCGCCGTCACGCAGCAGCCGCAGCGCGATGTACATACCGATCTTGGCGCGGCCGCCGGTGAGCAGCGCGCGGCGTCCGGTCAGATCGGTGCGCGCGTCACGGCGGGAGCGGTTCTCCCGGGCGCACGACTGGCAGAGCTGGTGGTAGAACGCGTCCACCTCGACGTACCGCGTCTTGCAGATGTAGCAGGACCGGGGTCGCTGGAGGACGCCCGCGATCTCCGCGGCGGCGGAGGAGGACGGCAGGACACCCTGCGTCTCGTCGTCGATGCGCTCGGCCGAACCGGTCGCGGTGGCCTCGGTGACGGCCTTGTCGTGCGCGGTCTTGGCGGCCCGGCGCTCCTGGCGGCGGCGCTGCTTCACGGTCCGGTAGACACCGGCGGTGGCGCGGCGCACCGCGATGGCGTCCGGGTGGTCGACCTCGATGGCGTCGAGTTCGTCGAGCACGCTCAGACAGACGGCCAGCCGCTGCGGGTCGATACCGGGACCGAACTCCTCGATATCGGGCACGAGCTCCGGGCCGTCCTCTGTCACCGTCATTGCCGTTCCTCTGTCATTTGTCTCTTGTGGCGGCGAACGCCCCGGTCAAGTTTGCCATGCGCCGGGCGCTGCTCCGTTCGCGTGAAGCGGGGGCTTCCGCCGCCGCCGGTGCCTCCGGAGGAAATATCCCGGAAGGGATACCGAGGAATGACTTCGCATCCGCCGGGCAGGAGCCGTTCGACACATTCGCGTTCCAGGGAGGGCGACACCATGGCAGTGAGTTCCGCGCGGACGACCGGAGCAGTGGGCACACCGGGCCACGGCATCGAGCGGACCGGCGAGCTGCCCTGGATCGAGGACACCGGGAAGATCGCGCCCCAGGACGCCCGCGCCCTGTCGAAGCTGTTCCTCGACCGCCTCCAGGAACTGGAGGAGGGCACCCCGGCCCACGCGTACGCCCGCAACACCCTGATCGAGATGAATCTCTCCCTGGTGCGCTACGCGGCCTCGCGTTTCCGCAACCGGGCCGGCGACGACACCGAGGACATCATCCAGGTCGGCACGATCGGCCTGATCAAGGCGATCGACCGGTTCGACCTGTCCCGTGAGGTGGAGTTCGCGACCTTCGCGGTGCCGTACATCGTGGGCGAGATCAAGCGGTTCTTCCGTGACACCACGTGGGCGGTGCACGTCCCGCGGCGGCTGCAGGAACTGCGCGTCGATCTGGCCAAGGCCAAGGAGCAGCTCTCGATCGAGCAGGACCGGGAGCCCACCGTCAAGGAGCTCGCCGCGTACCTCGATCTCCCCGAGGAAGAGGTCATCGAGGGCCTGGTCGCCGCCAACGGCTACTCGGCCGGTTCGCTGGACACCCCCGCGGTCGACAGCGACTCCGGCAAGGACCGGCGCACCTTCGCCGATCTGCTCGGCGAGCCGGATCCCGCGATGGAGAGCGTCGAGAACCTCCAGGCGCTGGCGCCGCTCCTCGAACAGCTCGGCACCCGGGAGCGCCGTATCGTCCAGATGCGCTTCGGCCAGGAGCTGACCCAGTCCCAGATCGGCGCCGAGCTGGGCGTCTCCCAGATGCATGTGTCGCGGCTGCTCTCCAGGATCGTCGGCCGGCTGCGCACCGGGATGTGCGTCGAGAGCTGATACCGGCCGTCTTCGCCGCCCGGACCGTTCACGGTCCGGGCGGTTGTCGTGCACCGGCCCGTTCCTCCACGCTTCGGTCACATATGCTTCCCTCCGATACGGCTCGGAGTGGACTGTGCCGTCCGTACGAGGGGTGGAGAGTGGTCGAGCTCCCTGCGGGCCGGGCGGTGGCGCGTTCCGCGCACACCGCCCCAGTCCCGGCACAGCACGGGGTCCTCCCGGCAGGCAACGGTTCGGTGTGGAACGTCGACGCCGTGATCCTGCTGGTCGAGGACGACGCGGGTGACGCGCTCCTGGTCGAGGAGATGCTCGCGGACAGCGAGCTGGACTCCGCGCTGACCTGGTGCAAGACGCTGGCCGAGGCACGCCGTTTCCTGGCCGCCTGCCGTACGCCCTGCTGTGTGCTGCTCGACCTCCACCTTCCCGATGTGCACGGGCTCGACGCCGTCACCCAGCTCGTCGAGTCGGCGCCCGACGCCGCCGTCGTGGTGCTGACCGGTATGGCCGAGGCCGACACGGGCCTGTCGGCCGTGGCGACCGGTGCCCAGGACTACCTGGTCAAGGGCCGGCTGGACCCGCAGGCGCTGGGCCGCTCGGTGCGCTACGCCCTCCAGCGCAAGCAGGTGGAGCGGGCCGCCGGTGCGCTGCGCGCCAACCAGCTGATGGCACAGGAGAACGCCCGCCTGGAGCGGGGCCTGCTGCCGGTCCCGCTGCTGCACGACAACAGGTTCGAGGCGGTGGCGCGGTACGAGCCGGGCCGGGCGCACGCGCTGCTGAGCGGTGATTTCTACGACGTGGTGCAGACGTCCGACGGGACGGTGCACGCGGTGATCGGCGATGTGTCGGGGCACGGGGCGGCGGAGGCGGCTCTCGGGGTCTGTCTGCGGGTGGCCTGGCGCACGGCGGTGCTGTGCGCGACCGACCAGCTCGAACAGGTCCGGATCCTGGAGGAGATCCTGGTCGCCGAACGGTCGGATACCCATCTCTTCGCCACCGTCACCACCCTCGCCTTCCGGCCGGAAGGGCGCAGGGTCCAGGTGGTCCGGGCCGGGCACCCCGGGCTGCTGGTGCGCGGCGGCACTGAGGTGAGCTGGATCGAGCCGGAGCCCGGCATGGCGCTGGGTCTGCTGCCCGGCGCCGGCCGGTGGACCACGACCGAGCTGACCCTGCCCGAGGACGGCCGGATCGTCCTGTTCACCGACGGGCTCTTCGAGGGGCGCACCGGACCGGACTCCCGGCTGGGCGAGGACGGGCTGCTGGCCATGGCCCGCCGTCACGGGGCTCTCACGGCCCGCTCCTTCGTCGACGCCCTGGTCGACGAGGCGTCCGAGGCAGCGGGCCCGTACGGCGGTCTCGCCGACGACGTGGCCGTGCTCCATCTGGGCTGGGCACACGGAGACGGGCGGTGAACCGCAGGCACCCGTCGGCGGATCCGCACCGGCCGGGACTCGTCGCGCGTCTGTCGGTCCAGAACTGGGTCCATCTGATCCTCGGCGGCTTCGTCCTGGTCGTCTGCGGCGCGCTGGTGACCGGTGGTCTGGTGATGTCCCGGATGTCCGATCGCACCACCGAACTGGTGGACCGCATCCAGCCCGCCCGCTCCGCCTCCTTCCAGCTCCAGAACGCCCTGCTCGACCAGGAGACCGGGGTCCGCGGCTTCGCCCTCACCGGCGACTCCTCCTTCCTCCAGCCGTACGGGGCGGGGATGCGCGCCGAGCGGCTGCGGCTGAGCCGGGTGCGGACCCTGGTCGGTGACGAGCAGCCGTTCGACCGTGACCTGGACCGGATCGCCGCCGCCGCCCGGACCTGGCGCGCCCAGCACGCCGAGCCGCTGATCGCCGCGGTCCGCAGGGACGGCCCGGCGTCGGAGTCCTCGGTACCGATCCGGCGCAGCAAGAACGAGTTCGACACACTGCGCCGGCTGTACACGGCGCAGCAGGCCCACCTCGACACGGCCCGTGACCGGGCCCGCGCCGATCTGGGCGAGGCCCGCACCACCCGGGACCGGGTGGTGCTCGCGCTGGTCGCCGGGTTCCTGCTGGCCGTGGTCTCGCTGAGTCTGCTGCTGCACCGGATGGTGGGCCGCCCGCTGAACCGGCTGAGCGCCGCTTCGGACCGGGTGCGCTCGGGTGCCTTCCGCAACAGGATCGAGGTCCGGGGCCCGTCCGACGTCCGGGCGGTGGCGGCCGCTGTCGAGGACATGCGCCGGCGCATCGTGGAGGAACTCGCCGAGTCCCAGGAGCGCGAGACACTGCTGGCCGAGCAGGCGCAGGAGCTGCGGCGGTCCAACGCGGAACTGGAACAGTTCGCCTATGTGGCCTCCCACGATCTGCAGGAGCCGTTGCGCAAGGTGGCCTCGTTCTGCCGGCTCCTGGAGAAGCGTTACGCCGGCGAGCTGGACGACCGCGCGCATCAGTACATCGACTTCGCGGTCGACGGCGCCAAGCGGATGCAGGTGCTCATCAACGACCTGCTCACCTTCTCCCGGGTGGGCCGGGTCCACGACAAGTGGCGGACGGTCGGCCTGGACCGGTGTCTGGACCGCGCGCTGGCCAATCTGGCCCTGGTCATCGAGGAGTCCGGCGCCGTCGTCGTCCGGGAGGACCCGCTTCCCGAGGTCACCGGGGACGCGACGGCGCTCTCCATGGTCTGGCAGAACCTGATCGGGAACGCGGTGAAGTTCCGCCGCCCCGGCGTGCCGTGCGTGATCACCGTCAGCTGTGCGCGCGAGGGCGACGACTGGTGCTTCACCGTGGCGGACAACGGCATCGGCATCGCGCCGGAGTTCTCGGAGAAGGTGTTCGTGATCTTCCAGCGGCTGCACGGCCGCGACGAGTACGAGGGCACGGGCATCGGGCTCGCCCTCTGCCGGAAGATCATCGAGTTCCACGGAGGACGGATCTGGCTGGCTCCGGGCTCCTGCGGGGGAACCCGGATCCGCTTCGCCCTGCCCGTGGACGCCGAGGCGCCCACCCACACCACGGCGGAACTGCTCGCCCCCGCCCCGTCCACCACCCCCTCGGGAGAGACCTCGTGACCACCCTTGAGCACCCCCTGGAGGTCCTGCTCGTGGAGGACGACGCCGGGGACGAACTGATGACGCGTGAGGCGTTCGAGGACAACGGGGTCCGCCACACGCTCCATGTGGTGCGGGACGGGCAGGAGGCGCTGGACTTCCTGTACCGGCGGGAGGGCCACTGCGGCGCGCCCCGTCCGGACCTGGTGCTGCTGGATCTGAATCTGCCGAAGTACGACGGGCGCGAGGTGCTGAAGCGGATCAAGACGGATCCGGAACTCGCGCTGATTCCGGTGGTCGTGCTCACCACCTCGTCGGCCGAGGAGGATGTACTGCGCAGCTACACGCTGCACGCGAACGCCTATGTGACCAAGCCCGTCGACGCGGATCAGTTCATCGACGCGGTGCGGCAGATCGACGACTTCTTCGTCCAGTTGGTCAGGCTGCCCGGACGTGGCTGAGATCTGCCGTGAATTTTCCGGAGTGGGACCGTCGCGGGCGGGTAGGCGAACGCCTGGACATGGTCACCGAACTCCCCTGCGTCGCCCTGGCTGGAGCACATGAACGAACAGGTCACCTCCCGGCCGGCCGGCCGCCCCGGTGGCGACCGGCCCACGGAGGTTTTGCACAGCTCCGAGGTCTTCGACGGCGAACCCGGCTGCATCGCGCAGGCACGGGCCCTCGCCGACCGGTTCCTCGCGCGGCTGGCCGCCGAGTGGCTCGCGGTGTTCGGGGAGCACACCCGCAGCGATCTGATGCTGGCGGTCAGCGAGCTGGTCACCAACGCCGACCGCTACAGCCAGGGCCCGTATCTTCTGGAGCTGGAAGGCACCGCCGAGCGGGTCAGTGTCACGGTGTACGACAGCAACACGGCGCTTCCGATGTTCTACTCCCCCGACCCCACGCGCCCCGGCGGCCACGGCATGGAGATCGTCGTGGCGCTCTGCGACCGGCTGACCGCCGAGCGGGTGCCGGTGGGCAAGCGCATCCGGGCAGAGTTCGAACTGAGCAGTTGAACCACCGAGCTGTGGGGCGGGCGGGACGCCGCCCGCCCCACTTCCATCCCGGTCAGCCCAGCGCGGGCGGAGCGTCCTCGGGCGCGGTGCCCCAGGCCGACGGCTCGCTGCCCACCGTGAAGGAGAGCGAGCGGGCCGAGCGGATGTCGTCCGTGGTGAGGTAGGTGCGCGACTGCCGCGCACCGTCTAGCCGGGCCGACTGGATGTAGCGGTCGGTGTCCGATGCCCCGGGCGCGCTCACCGTGAGCGAGCCGCGCGGGTAGTACCGGCGGTCGAGCCTGATGTCGACGCGCTCGAACGCGGGCGTGGAGAGACCCCAGGTGTCGGTGCCCGGCTGGACCGGGAAGACGCCGATCGAGGAGAGCACCATCCAGGCGGACATGGTGCCCAGATCGTCATTGCCCGTCATGCCGGTCGGGCCGTTGGTGAAGAGCGTCAGGGCCGCGTGGACCACATCGGTCGTCTTCCACGGCTGGCCGGTGGAGAGATAGGTGTACGGGGCGATGAGGTCCGGCTCGTTCTGCGGGTTGTACTTGTCGGCGTTGTAGTACGCGTACGGGCCGTTGACCCAGACCTCACGGGCTGTCTTCGCGGGGTCGTCCAGCAGCTCGTCGTACGCGAAGAAGGAGTCGAGCCGCTCGTTGGCGGCGTCCTTGCCGCCGATCAGGTCGACCATGCCGGGGATGTCCTGCGGCACCATCCACTGGTACTGCCAGGACGTGCCCTCGTGGAAGCCCTCGCTCTCGGCCGGGTCGGCGGGACCGGTGAAGGCACCGGAGGCGTCGCGGGCGCGGAAGAAGCCGGTCGACGGGTCGAAGATCTTCCGGTAGTTCTGGGCGCGGGTGTCGTAGCGGGCGGCGTCGGCGTCATGGCCGAGGTCGCGGGCCATCTCGGCGAGCATTCCGTCGGAGAGGGCGTACTCCAGGGTGGCGGAGGCGCCGTGGTCGTAGTCCGAGTCGCCGGGCTTGGCGTGCTGACGGTCCTTGATGTACGGGGCGAAGCCGTCCTTCAGGTACTCGACGTTGGCTTCCCGGCCGACCGGGGCCGAGTCCGCGGCCGGCACACCGTCCGCGTTCTTCTTCAGGGCGCGGTAGGCCTGTTCCTCGTACCCCTTCAGCAGGCCCTGCTGGTAGGCGTTGGTCAGGAAGGGGGTGACCGGGTCGCCGGTCATGATGTTCGTCTCGACCGTGCCGTAGCCCCACTTGGGCAGCCAGCCGCTCTCGGCGTCGATCCGCAGGACGGATATCGCCATGTCGCGGGACTCGCGCGGGGCGAGCAGCGAGAGGAGCTGGGCCTGGGTGCGGTAGGTGTCCCAGAGGGACCAGTTCTGGTAGTAGGTGAAGCCGTTGGCGCGGTGCTTCTTCTGGTCCCAGCCGGTGTAGCGGCCGTCCACGTCGCTGCCGACGTTGGGCGCGAGGAAGGACCGGTAGAGGGACGAGTAGAAGGTGCGGCGCAGCTCGTCGCTGCCGCCCTGGGCCTTCACGCCTTCGAGGCGGTCCTCCCAGCCGCGCTGCGCGGCGCGCTCGACGCGGTCGAAGCTGCGGCCGCCCTCGGCGCGGAGGTTGAGCGCGGCGCCCTTGGCGTCGACGTAGCTCAGCGCCGTGGTGGCCTCGACGGTCCGGTCCTTGCTGGTGTCGAAGCGGAGCCAGGCGCCGTTGCGGGCGTCGGTGGCCGAGGACTTCCGGGAGCCCTCGGTGACGGTGTCGCCGTTCCAGGTGCCGGAGGTGGTGAACGGGCGGTCGAAGTGGGTGACCGTGTAGACCGTGTACGGCTTGGTGTCCTGGCAGAAGCCGCTGCCGGTGATCGCGGTGCGCACGGTGCGGCTGTCCAGGATCTCGACCTCGGAGGAGAGCGTCCTGTGCAGCGACTGGCCCGCGTTGAGCAGGACGTTGGCCTTGTCGGTGGCCGGGAAGGTGTAGCGCTGCACACCGGTGCGCTGCGTCGCGGTCAGTTCCGCGCCGATGCCGGTCTTGAGCCCGACCTTGTAGTAGCCGGGGCTCGCCTGCTCGTCGTCGTGGCTGAACTCGGCCGCGTACTTCGCGTAGTCGGTCTCGGTGACGTCGCCGGTGGTGGGCAGGGTCGGCAGGTCGCCGCCCAGACCGCAGCCGACGCCGGAGAGATGGACCGCGGAGAAGCCGCGGATGTGGTTCTCGCCGTAGTCGTATCCGGTGTTGTGGCCGGTGTCCGGGGAGAGCTGCACCATGCCGAAGGGCACGGAGGCGCCGGGGTAGGTGTTGCCCTCGTTCTGGGTGCCGATGAACGGGTTGACCAGATCGGTCAGCCGGCCGTCGGTCCGGGGCGCGGCCTGGGCCGTGGCCCCGCCGGTGAGGACACCGCCCAGGAGCGCGGCGGCGGCGAGTGCGGCCGCCGGGCCGCGGAGTCGCGGCCGTGGGGTCCGGTGCATGGGGATACTCCTTCGGACAACGTTGTCAGAGCGCGATCATTCTTGGTTCCCCGTTGACCCGCGTCAAGGGGTCGGACGGTGCCGCTCCGGCCCGCCCGCGCACGGGACGGGCCGGAGCGGCACGGGCGGTCAGGTAGCGGGGCAGCCCGCGACGACCGGTTGCGACGCGTCGCGGATCAGCGCCTGCTGGGCGTCGTGGACCCTCTTCACATCGGGTTTGACGACCCTGCGGTCGTAGGTGAGCAGCCCGTTCAACTCACCCTCCACGTCCGAGATCTGCGTGTACACCGCGCCGTTGCTCCCCTCGCAGGCGAGCGCGTGCACCTCGTCGAGCTTGGCGAGGTAGTCGTCGGTGTAGGTGGCCGGGTCGACCGCGATGTACGACTGCTGAACGGCCCAGGCGTGGCCCGGTACCGCGAGACCCAGTCCGCCGTACTCACCGCTGATCAGGGCGCGTCGGCCGTCCGGCTTCGGCAGGGCGGGGCTCGGGTAGCCGTGCTCGTCGATGATGTCCCCGGTGCCTCCGTCGATGCCCAGGTTGATCCCGGACATGCTGTTGACCAGGCGCGTCGGGTCCCAGGACTTGGCCTGGTCGGCGATGCGGGCCTCGTCGTACTGGCCCCAGCCCTCGTTGAAGGTGACCCACATGACGACGGACGGGTGGCTGGAGTGTTCGTCGATCATCTCCTTCATCTCGTGCTCGTACTGCGCACGGGCGGCGGCCGACGGGTTGACGGTGTTCATCGCCGGCATGTCCTGCCAGACCATCAGGCCCAGCTTGTCCGCCCAGTAGAACCAGCGGTCGGGTTCGACCTTGATGTGCTTGCGGACCGAGTTGAAGCCCATCTCCTTGTGCATCTTCAGGTCGTACGCGAGTGCCTCGTCGGTGGGCGCGGTGTGCAGCCCGTCCGGCCAGAACCCCTGGTCGAGGGTGGCCATCAGGAAGACCGGCTTGCCGTTGAGGACGGTGCGCGGGGTGCCGTTCACCTTCTCGACGGCGATGGACCGCATCCCGAAGTAGCTGCCGACCCGGTCGGATCCGACGGTGACCTTGAGCTGGTAGAGATGCGGATCGTCGGCGGACCACAGGTGCGGGTGCGGGACGGGCACCTTCAGCGCCGATCCGGTCCGGCCGGTGGCCGTGCCCACCTTGCGCTTGCCGTCGTACGCGGTCGCCGTGACCGGGACCCCGTCCCGCACGCCGCGCGCCTCGACGGTGACGCTCGCGGCCTGGACGTCCGGGGTGAGCTTCAGCGAGTCCGCGTGGTCGGCGGCGACCGGCTCCATCCACACCGTCTGCCAGATACCCGAGGACGGGGTGTACCAGATGCCGCTCGGGTTGAGGCGCTGCTTGCCCATCGGCGGGTTCTCGCCGTCCTCGGCGTCGGTCGGGTCGTAGACGCCGACGATCAGCTCCTGGGTACGGCCGGGCTTGAGCGCGTCGGTGACATCGGCGCTGAACTTGTCGTAGCCGCCCTTGTGTTCGACGACGCGCTTGCCGTTGACGTACACCTCGGCCTGCCAGTCGACGGCGCCGAAGTTGAGCTGGAGCCGCTTGCCGGAGCCGACCTTCCAGTTCTTCGGGACGGTAAAGGTGCGGCGGTACCACATGCGGTCCTCGTGCCGTTCGATCCCGGAGAGCTGGGACTCGACCGGGTAGGGGACGAGGATCTTCTCGCCGAGCTTCCTGCCGACCGGGGGCCGCTCCCCCGCCTTCGCCGCGGCGAACTCCCAGGAGCCGTTGAGGTTCTGCCAGTTGTCGCGGGTGAGCTGGGGGCGCGGGTATTCGGGGAGCGCGTTCTTCGGCCCCACCTCGCCGGCCCATTTCGTGCTCAGCTCATGCGTGGAGTGGTTCGGCCCGCTGGACCAGAAGGCGCCGACCGGCTTGCCGTCCTCGCCGGCCAGTGCGCCGTCGCCGTCGTAGCGGATGTCGGCCAGGCCGGTGGCGTTCCCGGCCTTGTTGCCGACGACCGGTTCCTTGAGGGCGACGGTCAGGGCGCGCGGGTCCTTCGGGTCGGCCCTGACCGCGCCGAGCGGCCACTCGGCCCCGCCGATCACGGCGTCGAGGTGGTTCACCAGGCCGGCCGGCAGCTTGCCGAGCTTCTGTGCGAAGTCCAGCTTGAGGGTGCGGCCGTCGGCGAGCACGGTGGCGGCGATCGCCCCGTCGTACGCGAAGTCGTCGGGCAGCCGGAACGCGGACTGCGGCACGGGCACCTTGGCGCCGCCCGGTTCGGTCCACTTCAGGTGGAGGTTGGAGCCGCCCTCGTGCTCGAAGTACTCGACCTTGAAGTCGTAGGCGGTCCCCGCGGTCAGCTCGACCGGCTGGGAGGTCTGCTCCTTCTCCCAGTCGTCGACCCAGTGGTCGATGACCGGCTTCCCGTCGATCCAGAGCCGGAAGCCGTTGTCCCCGATGATGGAGAAGACGTGGGCGCCGGACTTCTCCGGCACGATCTTGCCGGTCCACCGGATGCTGGCGTCGTCGGACTGCCCGGTGGCCGAGGCCAGCCGCGACTCCAGGCTCGGGAAGTCGATGCCCGGATCGAATCCGGTGGCCTTGAGCTCCCCGAAGTCGAAGGCGCCCGGGGCGGACTGGGTGTAGTACTCCCCCTTCAGCCCGTGCACGTCGGCCGGGCCCCCGGGGTCCTGATCGGCCGCCGAGGCGGCGGGTACGGCGGACAGTCCCGCGGCGCCGACGACGGCGGCGAGGAGCAGGACCAACTTCTTTCTGATGCGCACGGATCCTCCTTGTGAGGAAGGGTGGCGGCTCGTTGCAACAGGATGTACAACGTTGGAAGGAATGGCAGTTGGCATGACAGCACGACGGATGCGGCGCTGTCCAGGTGCATGACAACCCCCTGTGCGGAGGGAGCAACACCGGGCGGACCAGCGGCACATCGGCGTGGAACGGGTTACGGCGCGACCCCGCCACGCCGCTCTTCGGCACGCCTGCGACCAGGTACGCGGTAGGCCGAGGATCACCCGGCGAAACGAGAGGCCCTAACTGCGCGCCGGCGTTCCGGGCGCGCTGTCGAAGACGCAGTCGCCGCACAGTCCGCCGCCCGGAACGCGGTAGTACAGACAGCAGGTGCGCCGGCGGAAACCCGGGCCGTGCGGAGCGCCGGTGTCACGCAGGGCGGGGTGGTCGAAGAGTTCGGCCGCCAGGGTGCGGGTGCGTGCGGCGACGTCCGGCCGGCCGTGCGTACGCGCCCAGCCGGTCAGCTGGCGTACGGCTCCGGCCAGCGCGGATCCGGCGTTGCCCCACAGGAGCCGGGACGAGACGGCCGTGTCACGGCGGATCGCCTCGGCGAGCGGTTCGAGATGGCCGTACTGGACGACGTCCCTGATCCGGTCCGCGGTGCCCGGCAGTAGTTCGGCGGACCGCGTCCACAGGTCGTCGGGCGCCTGCTGACGGGGGTCCCAGTGCACGTTCTCCGCCCGCAGGTCGGGGAAGCGGCCCGAGAGCGCCGCCGGGCCCAGCGCGGTGGACCACAGCCGTGCGGCCAGCCCCAGCTGCGCGACGGAGGCGGCGACCCGGCGCTCGGGCGTACCGAGCCGCTCGGCGACGGTGTCGATCCGGGAGGTGAGCGGTGTGGCGTCGCCCTCGTACAGGCAGGCCAGCGCGCGATGCCCGCCCTCCGGCGACGGGGTCGCCCGCAGCGCGAAGAACGCGCCCACCGAGGCCGCTTCCGGCTCGTCCATCGTGCTGCCGCCCTCCGCTTCCCGGCCACCTGTCGTGACACCGCGGACACCAGGAGTGCCACGGCTCGCGGTTCACCGTATCCGTACGGGATGATCGTTCTGACGGCGGCCGCAGGGGGGACTACCGTCGGGAGGAGGACACCGTAACTACTGCCGTACTACCAAAGCAGTACGCCGGATCGCCGTCTCAAGGACGACGACGCGGCGGCTTTGAAGGGCCATCGTGGTGTACATGAGTTCCCTCGCGCTGTCCGTGCTGCTGTCACTGGTCTCCGCGGTCGCCTATGCGGCCGGCGCGATCGTCCAGGAGCACGTCGCCACAGCCTCCGACGGCCGCTCGCTCGCTCCGCTGCGCGACCGTGTCTGGTGGGTCGCGGTGGCGCTGAACGGCGTGGGAGCGGTTCTGCACGTGGTGGCGCTGGCCTACGGTCCGCTCAGCCTCGTGCAGCCGCTGGGCGCCCTGACCATCGTCTTCGCCCTGCCGATGGCCGCTCTCTTCGTCCGCCGCAGGGCCGGGGCCACGGCCTGGCGCGGCGCGGTCATGGCGACCGCGGGTCTGGCCGGCCTGCTCGCCCTCACCGGAGGCTCCGACGCACACACCCTGGGCGGCCCGCAGCAGCTGATGCTCGGCACGGTGACGTTCGGCGCGGTGGTGGCGCTCGTCCTGCTCTCCAAGGCGATGCGCCGGCCGGTGATGCGGAGCGTGGTGCTGGCCGGGGCCGCCGGTGTGGCGTTCGGCATCGCCTCGGTGTTCACCAAGACCGTGGCCATGGACTGGACCTCGGGCTCGTTGGGGACCGGACTGCCGACCCTGCTGGCGATCGCGGCCCTCGCCGCCACCGGCCTGCTGCTGTCCCAGGCCGCGTACCGGGGCGCGGGTCTGACCGCCCCGCTCGCCACGGTGACCGTGGCGAACCCGGTGGTCGCGGCGGCCGTCGGCATCACGCTGTTCGGCGAGACGTTCCGGCACGGCACCACGGGCGCGCTGCTCGCCGCCGTCTGCGGAGCCGTCGCGGCCGGCGGGCTGGTCCTGCTCACCACGGAGCGGTTGGGTGCGGAGCGCCGGCGGGGGCAGAAGGTCGCGGGCGGCGGGGAACCGGAGGCCGGGGAGAGCGCGGACGAGGGGCCGGAGGCCTCCGCCGCACCGGCCGCGCACGGCGCCTCTCCCGTCCCCGGCGCGGAGGCCGGGGATTTCGGCGGGCCCGCCGGCTCCCCGGACCCGGCGGGCGCCCTGCGGCAGCCGGCCGGGGCGACGCCGGCCGCGGTGGCGTTTCCCGAGCCCGCGGGGCCGGTGCCCGCCGGTCCGGAAACGATTCCCGGACCGCTGTCGCGGCCTGTGCGGATGCCGCCCGAGCGCCGGTTGGGGCAGGTCGGGTTCGGCCCGGCCCCGCGGCCGCACACCGGCACCGCGCGACGCGGCGGATCGCCCGCCGGGTCCACCGCCTCGCCCGCCGCTGCCGGCGCCACAGCCGTGACGGCGGATGACGCCGGGCAGGGCGGGACTCTTCAGACCTTGACGCCGCCCGCCCGGAGGTAGGCCAGCGGGTCGATGTCGGAGCCGTATTCGGGGCCGGTACGGACCTCGAAGTGCAGGTGCGGACCCGTCACGTTGCCGGTGGCGCCGGAGCGGGCGATGCGCTGGCCCGCGCCGACGTGCTGTCCCGCACGCACGTGGAGCGCCGACAGATGCGCGTACTGGCTGTACTTGCCGTCGCTGTGGCGGATGACGATCTGGTACCCGTACGCCCCGCCCCAGCCCGCCGTGACGACCGTGCCCGAGGCCATCGCCTTGACCGAGGTGCCGGTGGGAACCGGGAAGTCGACGCCGGTGTGGTAGCCGCTCGACCAGGAGCCGGCCTGCCGGTACTGGGTGCCGGTACGGGCTTCGATCGGAGCGGTGATCCCGGCGTGCTTCGCGGTGTGCGCGGGCTTGTGGGTCTCCGTCTTCTTCGGCGCCGGCTTGGCCTGCTGCTTGGGCTGGGCCGCCTGCTGCGGTGCCCGCTTCGGCGCGGGCTGCGGTGCCCGCTTCGGTGCGGGTTGCGTTGTCCGCTTCGGCGCGGCCTGCCGGGCCGCGGGCTTCGGATCCGCCTTCGGGGCGGCCTTCGTGCTCGCCCTCGGGGTCCCGGCCAGGTCGAGGCTCAGCCGCTGGCCGGGGAAGATCAGATCCGGGTCGTCACCGACGACCTTGCGGTTCGCCGAGTAGAGCCGCTGCCAGCCGTCGAGGTCGCGGTCCGCCGCGATCCCGGAGAGCGAGTCGCCGCTCGCCACGGTGTACGAGTCGCGCTTGCCCGGCACCGTCGTCGGTGTGGCGGCCGCCGGGGTCTGCTTGGCCCGGATCCTGGCGGGCGCCGGGGTCCTGCCGTCGGTGGACGCCCGCTTCGGCGAGGCGACCTTGGCCGTCCGCTCGCTCTGCGGGCTGACGTCGGGAGAGTCACCGCCCCGCGTCAGTCCGGCCCGCGCGGAGCAGACCGGCCAGGCGCCCGGCCCCTGCCCCTTCAGAACCTTCTCGGCGATGGCGATCTGCTGGTCCCTGCTGGCCAGGTCGGCGCGTGGCGCGTAGTCCGCGCCGCCGTACGCCGACCAGGTCGACCGGGTGAACTGTAACCCGCCGAAGTAGCCGTTACCGGTGTTGACGTGCCAGTTTCCGGTGGACTCACAGGCGGCCACCTTCTCCCACACATCCACTGACGCGGCACCCGCCGACGCAGCGGTGATCAGCGGCAGGGCTAGCCCCGCACCGCCCGCCGTGACCAGCACCGAGACGCGGTTGATGCGGCTCGGCTGGTACCTGCGGTGCCGTCCGTTCGCGGCCATGACTTGGCTCCCCCACTGACAGTAGGACACGTCGCAAGCGGTCAACTTATGTGCTGACAACGGGTGATGACAAGAGCGCGACCTGTGACCCACTTCAACGCCCGTGCAACCGTTCCCCATTGACACGGCCGACGTCGGCCAGCGACGCTGGGCCAGGCACGTTCGGGAGAGCGCTCTCCGGCCGTGGAGGCGCTGGGGTTCGAAGGGGCATGGCCGTCATGACGGACGAAGAGATCGATCCGCTGCTGGAGAAGCTCGACGCGGCGCAGAAGGTACGTCTGCTGACCGGTGAGAGCACCTGGCGCACGTACCCCGAACCGGCTGTCGGACTGCGCCCCCTCACCCTGTCCGACGGACCGGCAGGGGTGCGCGGCGAGACCTGGGACGAGCGCGAGACCTCGCTCGTGCTCCCCTCCCCGACCGCGCTGGCGGCCTCCTGGGACGAGCGGCTGCTCACGGACATCGGCGCGCTGCTCGCCGCGGAGGCCCGCCGCAAGGGCGTGGACGTGCTCCTCGCCCCCACCCTGAATCTGCACCGGTCACCACTGGGCGGGCGGCACTTCGAGTGCTTCTCCGAGGACCCGCTGCTCACCGGGCGGACCGGAGCCGCACTCATCAGGGGCATCCAGTCCGGCGGGGTCGCCGCCACCGCCAAGCACTTCGTCGCCAACGACGCCGAGACGGACCGGCTGAACGTCGATGTCCGCATGGACGAGCAGACCCTCCACGAGGTCTACCTCGCCCCCTTCGAGGCCGCGGTCGAGGCCGGGGTCTGGGCCGTGATGTCCGCGTACAACAAGGTCGACGGCGCCACCATGTCCGCCTCCCCGCTGCTGGAGAGCCCGCTCAAGAGCGACTGGGGGTTCGACGGAGCCGTCGTCTCGGACTGGGGAGGTGTCCGCACCCTCCTGGACACCGCGCGCTCCGCGCAGGACCTGGCGATGCCCGGCCCCGAGGGCCCCTGGGCGGCGGGGCTGCTCGCCGCCCTGGTGCAGGGGCTGGTCTCCGCCGAGGTGGTCGACGACAAGGTACGGCGGCTGCTGCGGCTGGCGCGGCGGGTGGGCGCGCTCGGCCCGCCCCGGCCGATGTGGCGGCCCGCGGTGACCCCCGCCGCCCAGCGGGCGCTGCTGCGCCGCGCCGTCGCCGCCGGTTCGGTACTGCTCCGCAACGAAGAGCGGCTGCTCCCGCTCGATCCGGCGAGGCTGCGCTCGGTCGCGGTCATCGGCCCGCACGCCACGGCGGTACGGATTCAGGGCGGCGGCAGCGCCGAGGTCTTTCCCGACTCGGTGGTGACTCCGCTGGCGGGGATCCAGGAGGCTCTGGGCGAGGGCGCGAAGGTGATCTGCCGGCCGGGACTGCCGCTGTCGCCCCGGCCCCGCCCGCTGGGCCGGGACTGGTCGCGCGACCCCCGGTCCGGGGAACCGGGCGTGCTCGTACGGCTGCTGGACGCGAGCGGGGCCGAACTCCACGCCGAACACCGGCTGTCCGGCCGGATCGTCGAGCCCTCCGTCGCGGTCGACGGCGCCGCGACCGTGGAGATCCGGGCCCTGGTCCGGCCCCCCGTGGGCGGGGTGTGGACCTGGGCGGTGGGTGGCTGGGGCGCGATCTCGCTGTCCGTCGGCGGCCGGGAGGTGCTGGCCGGGACCTTCCCGCTGGACAGCGACGACCCGACCCGGGTCCATGTCGCGCCGCCCGAGCACTACGCGCGGGCCGAACTCGCCGCGGGCGAGGAGGTGGAGGTGGTGGCGCGGCGCTCGCTCGCGCCGCGTTCCGGGGTCGCGACGATCCTCGCCGCCGCCCCGCCCGCCGGGGACGCGGCCGCCGCACTCGCCGAGGCCGTGGCGGCCGCGCGGGCGGCGGACGTCGCGGTGGTGGTCGTGGGCACGACCGAGCAGAGCGAGTCGGAGGGGCACGACCGCGAGAGCCTGGACCTGCCTCAGGGGCAGGAGGCGCTCGTCCGGGCCGTGGTGCGGGCCAATCCGCGCACGGTGGTCGTGGTGAACGCGGGCGGTCCGGTCGCCCTGCCCTGGCACACCCGGGTGCCCGCGCTGCTGCTCGCCTGGTTCCCGGGGCAGGAGGCCGGGGGCGGGCTCGCGGACGTGCTGTTCGGCCGGGCCGAGCCGGGCGGCCGGCTGCCGACCACCTGGGGCGCCGCCCAGGACGACGTACCGGTGCTCGGCACCCTGCCCGCGCCCGACGGGCGCCTCCACTACGAGGAGGGCCCGCACATCGGCTACCGCGCCTGGCTGCGCTCCGGGTCCGCGCCCGCCTACTGGTTCGGCCACGGGCTGGGCTACACGGACTGGGAGTACGAGGAGCTGACGGCCCCGGCGGGGGTACGGGCCGGGGAGCCCTTCGACGTACGGGTACGGGTGCGCAACTCGGGGCGGCGGCGGGGCCGCGAGGTGGTCCAGGTCTATCTGGCCAGGAGCGGGTCGGCGGTCGAGCGGCCGGTGCGCCGGCTGATCGGGTACGCGGCTGTCACGGCGAGGCCGGGCGAGAGCGCGGTCGCGGTGGTGCGGGTGTCCGGGCGGGCCCTGGCGCACTGGTCGGCCGAGCGGCACGGGTGGGAGACGGAGGCCGGTGAGTTCACGCTGCTGGGCGGCCGCTCGGCGGGCGAACTGCCGCTCACCGCGGCGCTGACGGCGACCGGGGCACCGCCGCCGTCCGGTGCCGGCGTTCCGGAGGCGGCGGATCGTGATGGAGAGCGCTCTCCGTCGGTGCTATAAATGCGCTCATGACGGATGATCTGCGCTCGGCCGGTACACCCACCCTGGAGGACGTGGCGAGGGCGGCCGGGGTCTCCCGCGCCACCGTCTCCCGGGTGATCAACGGAGTACGCAATGTCGATCCGGTGATCCAGGAGGCCGTGCGCCGGGCGGTGGCCCTCACCGGCTACGCACCCAACCGCGCGGCACGCTCCCTGGTGACCCGGCGCACCGACGCGATCGCGCTGGTGGTCTCGGGCGCCGGGGTCGAGTCCGAGCCCGCGGAGGGTGCGCGGCCGGCCGGAGCCGAGCCCGCGGAGGGCGGCGAGCCCGACAGCGGGGCCTCGTTCACCGCCCAGGTCTTCGCCGACCCGTTCTTCGGCCGGGTGGTGACCGGGGTCGTCAACTACCTGCGGCCGCGCGGAATGCACCCGGTGCTGATGTTCGCCGAGACGTCACGGGCCAGGGAGGACGTGGTCTCCTTCCTCCGCCAGGGCAGCGCCGACGGAGCCCTGGTCGTCTCGACGCACGCGGAGGACCCGCTGCCCGGCCTGCTGACGGACGCGGGGCTGCCCGCGGTGCTGTACGCACGGCCCGCCCGCCCGGTCCGGATCAGCTATGTCGACCTCGCCCACCAGGACGGTGCGCGGCTGGCGGCCGAGCATCTGCTGGCGCGGGGCTGCCGCCGCATCGCAACCATCGCCGGGCCGCTCGACGTGCCGGCCGGGCAGGAGCGGCTGGCCGGTTTCCGCGACACGATGGCGCGGCTCGGGCATCCGTACATCCCGATCGCCGAGGGGCAGTTCACCCAGGAGAGCGGCGAGGCCGCGATGGAACGGCTGCTGGTCGAACACCCTGACGTGGACGCGGTGTTCGCGGCCAACGACCTGATGGCGGTGGGCGCCTGCCACGTACTGCGGGAACACGGGAAACGGGTGCCCGAGGACGTCGCGGTGATCGGGTTCGACGACAGCAGCGCGGCGTCCGCCTGCCGTCCGCCGCTGACCACGATCCGCCAGCCGGTCGAGGCGATGGCCGCCGAGATGGCCCGGCTGCTGATCGAACGGCTGGCGAAGCCGGACGGGGCGGCGACCTCCGTGATCTTCGAACCGGCGCTGGTGGTGCGGGACTCGGCGTAGACGGGCGGAAAGCCCTGGGCCGTGTCCGCGAGGTCCCGAATGGGGTTGCGCGGCCAAGGCGGCCGCGGAAAGGATCGGGCGGTCGCCGCGCTACTTGATCGGGGTTCCCTGTGAGTCTGACCGACCGGATACTCCCCCTCGCGGGTGTCGCCCTCGGGGCGCTCATGTCGTACGTGATGAGCAGCCTGAACGAACGGACGAGGTGGCGCAGGCAGCAGGCCGTGCGGTGGGACGAGCACCGCTTGACGGCCTACGCCGAGTACGCCCACGCGGTCAAGGAGCTGGCCGCCCGCTACCGGACGCTCGCCGTCGCCCGTGGTCTGACCGCGGGACCGATGTCCCCGGAGGCCACGCCCGAGGTGCTCGCGGAGCTGGGCAGGCTGGAGTCCCGCCGGTCGGCGCTGTCCGAGACGCTCGCGCTGCTCGGTGACACCGAGGCGAACACCGCCTCCAAGACGCTGGACCACTGCGTGTGGCGGCTGGAGTGCCTGGCCCGCGGTATCGCCACCGAGGCCGAACAGGACTGGGATCAGGCCTATCTGGAGTTCCGTCAGACGCGGGACCGCTACGTCTCGCACGCGCGGGCCGACCTCGGCGTCCCGGGAGCCGTCGCCCGGGACGTGGCCTGGCCGGCCGCGTGGCGCCCCGCGAGCCGGTCCTCGCCCTCGCCGTGACGGGTGCGTGGCGCCCGCCCGTACGTCCCCGTACCGGCCCGCCTCGCCCCGTCCGGGCCCGAGCCGCCTCACCCCGTCGCGTCCGAGCCGGTCCGTGGGCGCTCCCGCTTCCGTACGGCGTCCGCGGCGGTCCCGAAACCCGGTGCCGGGGCGCTGGGCCGGGGTTCGGGGGCCGGGCGGCTGCCGCCCCTGGCGAGGAAGTCGGCCAGCGGGAGCGTAGCGGCGCCGACCGTGACCGCGTCGGGGCCCAGCCGGCCCATCTCGATGGTGGTGCGGGCCGCGGCGTGCCGGAGCGCGTACTCCTGCGCGTAGCGACGGATGTCGGGCAGCAGGTGCGGTCCGATCAGCAGGCCAGCCCACCCTCCGAGCAGAATGCGTTCGGGCAGGAAGAGGTTGATCAGGTCGCCCAGGGCCGCGCCCAGGCATTCGGCCGTCTCGTCGAGCAGTGAGACGGCCAGCGGGTCCGGCTCACCGCCGGGACCGGGGTAGGCCGCGGCGAGCAGCGCGGCGAGAGCGGTCTCGTCGTCGGCGTCGGCGTCGAGCGGGCCCCCCGCCTCGTGCCAGCGCTCGCGCATCGCCTCGGCGCCCGCGTACGCCTCCAGGCAGCCGATCGAGCCGCACCGGCAGCGGCGTCCGCGCAGCTGGACGGTGGTGTGGCCCCATTCGAGGGCCATGCTGCTGCGGTCCTCGTCGAGCAGGTCGCCGTGGTTCACACAGGCGCCGACGCCGGAGCCGATGAGCGCGATGGCCGAGGCTCCCGCGCCGCGGCCGCCGCCGAACCACATCTCGGCCTGGCCGAGTGTCTTGGCGCCGTTGTCGATGAAGAACGGCACCTCGGGCGGGACCCGGACGGCGTCGCGGAGCAGCCGCTCGAAGGGGACGGCGCTCCAGTCGATCGTCTGGCCGTGGACGACGGAGCCCACGTCACCGATGGCGCCGTCCGGGGCGTCCCGCTCGATGATCCCCGGAACGCCGATCCCGATGCCGAGCAGCCGCCGCGGGTCGGCCCCGGCGTCCCGCAGCACATCGGCGATCCCGCTGCGGACATGGCCGACGATGCGGCTGACGTCGTAGCCGTGCTGGGCCAGCAGCCGTTCGGTGCGGGCGAGTTCGGTGAGGGAGAGATCGAAGAGCTCCACCCTGATCCGGGTCTCGCCGATGTCGATGCCGATGAGGAGCCCGCCCCCGGGTGCGACGCGCAGCAGCGTACGGGGACGGCCGCCGTCGGAGTCGACGACACCGGCCTCCTCCAGGAGGCTCTCGGCGGCGAGTTCCGCGACGACGTTGCTGATGGAACCTGAACTCAGCCCCGTGGCGGGACCGAGCTCCTGGCGGCTCAGCGGGCCGTCGAAATACAACCGTTGCAATACCCTCGCCCGGTTGCCCCGTCGCAGGTCACGCACGGTCCGTCTGTTGCGCTCAGCCATGTGGCTCCTTCCCTTCCCGCAACATACCGTGACCGCGGGACTTGACGCGACCTTCTCTCACCTCTTAAATCACGTCATAAATTAAGGCCTGAAGACCGTTCGGTTCCCGAACACGGCCTTCCTCCCCGGAAAGGGGCCATCCAGCATGCGCACCATCAGAGCCGCAGCAGCCGTCACCCTCGCGATCTCCATCGCCGCCGGCGTCACCGGCTGCGGAGGCGGTTCGTCCGCCAAGGGCGGCAGCAACGATTCACCGAAGACCCTCACCTACTGGGCGTCCAACCAGGGCCCCAGCATCGAGGCCGACAAGAAGATCCTCACCCCCGAGCTGAAGAAGTTCGAGGAGCAGACGGGCATCAAGGTCAAGCTGGAGGTCGTGCCCTGGGCCGATCTGCTCAACCGGATCCTCGCCGCCACCACGTCCGGCCAGGGCCCGGACGTGCTGAACATCGGCAACACCTGGTCGGCATCGCTCCAGGCGACGGGCGCGCTGCTCCCCTGGAGCAAGGAGAACTTCGACGCGATCGGCGGCCGGGACCGCTTCGTCGACTCGGCGGTCGCCTCGGCCGGCGCGGCGGGCAAGGACCCCTCCGCGGTGCCGCTGTACTCGCTCGCGTACGCCCTGTACTACAACAAGAAGAGTTTCGCCGACGCGGGCATCAGCAAGCCGCCGGCCACCTGGGACGAGCTGGTCGCGGACGGCAAGAAGCTCTCCAAGGACGGCAAGTGGGGGCTGGGCGCCGAGGGCTCCAACCTCTCCAACAACATCCACCAGACCTTCGTCCTGGGCCAGCAGCACGGTGCGGACTTCTTCGACTCCGACGGCAAGGCGACCTTCACCTCCGACGGCGCCGTGGCGGCCGTGAAGCAGTACATCGACTTCATGGCCAAGGACAAGATCATCGCTCCGGGCAACGCGGAGTACGCCCAGAACCAGTCCCTGACGGACTTCGCCAAGGGCAAGACCGCGATGGTGCTCTGGCAGGCCGCGGCCTCCACCTTCGCCTCCCAGGGCATGAAGCCCGAGGACTGGGGAGCGGCTCCCGTCCCCGTCGGGTCCGGCACCCCGGGCGCCGGCAAGAGCACGAACTCCATGGTCGCCGGCATCAACATGGCGGTGTTCAAGAACACCAAGAACATCGACGGCGCCAAGAAGTTCGTGAAGTTCATGACCAGTGACGCCGAGCAGAAGCTGCTCAACAAGACCTACGGGTCGATCCCGCCGGTCAAGACCGCCCAGGCCGACGAGGCGTTCTCCGCCCCCGACCTGAAGGTCCTGCGCGACACCCTGGCCACCAGCGCCGCCCCGCTGCCGCAGGTGCCGAACGAGTCGCAGTTCGAGACGGCCGTGGGTACGGCGGTCAAGGAGCTGTGGGCCGATGCCGCAGCCGGACGCCCCGTGACCACCGAATCCGTCAAGGCGCGCCTCGAAAAGGCCCAGCAGACGATGCAGCAGTAAGGCTCCCTCATGACCGCCACCGTGACCACCGACAGCCGGACGGAAAAGTCGGACAGGGTGACGAGCCGGGGCACCGGGGGTGCGCGCAGGAGACTGCCGCGCATCCCCGACCGGATCCGCCAGGGCGGACTGCCCTATCTCCTGCTCCTGCCGGCCGTCCTGCTCGAACTCCTCGTCCACGTGATTCCGATGATCGTCGGAATCGTGATGAGCTTCCGCGAGCTCACGCAGTTCTACATCAACAACTGGGGCGGAGCGCCCTGGAGAGGCCTCGACAACTACCGGATCGCCGTTGACGTCAACGCCCCGATCGGTGAGGCGCTGCTCCACTCGTTCTTCGTCACCTGTGTCTTCACGTTCTTCGCCGTCGGCCTGGCCTGGCTGTTCGGGGTCGCGGCGGCGATCATGCTGCAGGAGAACTTCCGCGGCCGGGGCTTCCTCCGGGCGATCTTCCTCGTCCCGTACGCCCTGCCGGTCTACGCGGCCGTCATCACCTGGGCGTTCATGTTCCAGCGGGACAACGGCCTGGTCAACCACGTGCTCCACGACCAGCTCGGGCTGACCGACCAGCCGTCCTTCTGGCTGATCGGCGACAACAGCATCTACGCGCTGATCATCGTCTCGGTCTGGAAGGGCTGGCCGTTCGCCTTCCTCATCGTGATGGCGGGGCTGCAGAACATCCCGCGCGAGCTGTACGAGGCCTCCGCGATCGACGGCGCCGGCGTCTGGCAGCAGATCCGCAAGATCACGCTGCCGGCGCTGCGCCCGGTCAACCAGGTCCTGGTGCTCGTCCTGTTCCTGTGGACGTTCAACGACTTCAACACCCCGTACGTGCTCTTCGGGAAGGCGGCACCGGAGAACGCGGACCTGATCTCGATCCACATCTACCAGTCGTCGTTCGTCACCTGGAACTTCGGCACCGGATCCGCCATGTCCGTGCTCCTGCTGCTCTTCCTGCTGGTCGTGACGGCCGTCTACCTGCTCATCACCTCACGAGGAAGGAAGGGCGCCGATGCCTAGCCATGCCCAGTCGGCCGCGCTGCCGGGGGCGCCGAAGTCCCGGGACCGGAGGCGGTCCCCGATGGCCGCGCCGCGGTCCTTCCTCTGGACCCGCCGCGTCATCCTGACCTTCCTGGCCGGCTTCGTCCTGCTCCCCGTCTACGTGATGGTCAGCAGCTCACTCAAACCGCTCCAGGACGTGTCGGGGAAGTTCCACTGGATACCGTCCGGGCTGACCGTCCAGCCGTACTTCGACATCTGGGAGACCGTCCCGCTCGCCCGGTACTTCGTCAACTCGCTGATCGTGGCGGGTTCGGCGACGGTCCTCTCGGTGATCATCGCGGTGTTCTCCGCGTACGCCGTGAGCCGCTACAAGTTCCGCGGCAAGCGCGTCTTCACCGTCACGGTGCTCTCCACCCAGATGTTCCCCGGCATCCTCTTCCTGCTCCCGCTGTTCCTGATCTTCGTCAACATCGGGAACAGCACCGGGATCGCGCTGTACGGCTCGCGCGGCGGACTGATCCTCACGTATCTGACGTTCTCGCTGCCGTTCTCCATCTGGATGCTCATCGGCTACTTCGACTCGATCCCGAAGGATCTGGACGAGGCCGCCCTGGTGGACGGCTGCGGGCCGCTCGGCGCCCTGTTCCGGGTCGTCGTGCCGGCCGCCGTGCCGGGCATCGTCGCCGTCGCCGTGTACGCGTTCATGACGGCCTGGGGCGAGGTGCTCTTCGCCTCCGTGATGACCAACGACACCACCCGCACCCTGGCCGTCGGCCTCCAGGGCTACGCCACCCAGAACGACGTCTACTGGAACCAGGTGATGGCCGCCTCGCTCGTCGTCAGCGTCCCGATCGTCGCCGGGTTCCTGCTGCTTCAGCGGTACCTCGTCGCCGGCCTCACCGCGGGAGCCGTCAAGTGACCTCTTCGGAAAGGAAGTCCGTGAACGACCTGAGCGCCCTCCCGGCCGACTTCGCCTGGGGCGTCGCCACCGCCGCGTACCAGATCGAGGGGGCCGTGGCGGAGGACGGCCGGGCCCCGTCGATCTGGGACACGTTCTCCCACATCCCCGGCAAGGTGGCCGGCGACGAAACCGGCGACGTGGCCTGCGACCACTACCACCGGGTCCCCGAGGACATCGCCCTGATCAAGGAGGTGGGGGCGGGCGCCTACCGCTTCTCGCTCGCCTGGCCGCGGATCGTCCCGGGCGGCGACGGCCCCGTCAACAAGGCCGGGCTCGACTTCTACGACCGGCTGGTCGACGGCCTCCTCGACGCCGGGATCACCCCGTTCGCCACGCTCTACCACTGGGACCTCCCGCAGGCGCTCCAGGACCGCGGCGGCTGGACGGTCCGGGAGACCGCGGAGCACTTCGCCGCGTACACCTCGGTCGTCGTGGAGCGCCTCGGCGACCGGGTGAAGGACTGGGCGACCCTCAACGAGCCGCTCTGCTCGGCCTGGATCGGTCATCTGGAGGGCACGATGGCGCCGGGTCTCACCGACCTGACCGCCGCCGTCCGGGCCTCGTACCACCTGCACCTGGGGCACGGTCTGGCCGTGCGGGCGATCCGCGCCGCATCCTCGGACGCCCGCGTCGGCATCGTCAACAACCTCAGCCCGGTGGAGGCCGCCACCGACCGCGAGGCGGACCGGGCGGCGGCGGTGCGCGGCGACGGGCACGTCAACCGCTGGTGGCTCGACCCGATCCTCGGGCGCGGCTACCCGCAGGACATGGTCGACCTGTACGGGGTCGAACTCCCGGTGCGACCGGGCGACATGGACATCATCGCGGCGCCGCTCGACTGGCTGGGCGTGAACTACTACTTCCGCCAGGTCGTCACCGCCGACGCGACCGGCCCCGTCCCGCACGCCAAGCAGGTCTACCTGCCCGGCTCCCGCCACACCCACATGGACTGGGAGGTGCACGCTGAGGGCCTGGAGCAGCTGTTGCTGCGCCTGACCGAGGAGTACGGCGTGCAGCGCGTCTACGTCACCGAGAACGGCTCGGCGTACCAGGACGTCGTCCTGGCCGACGGTTCGGTGCACGACCCCGAGCGCACCCGGTACCTGGAGGAGCATCTCGCCGCCTGTGCGCGGGCCGTCCGCAAGGGTGCGCCGCTCGCCGGGTACTTCGCCTGGTCGCTGCTGGACAACTTCGAGTGGGCGTACGGCTACGACAAACGGTTCGGCCTGGTCCACGTCGACTACGCGACGCAGCGCCGCACCGTCAAGAGCAGCGGCCGCCGCTACGCCGAGCTGATCCGCGAGGCGGCGGCGGGCCGCTCGGGCAAGACCGCCTGAACGCCGGTCCCGGCACGCCACGAGTCCGCGGGGGTCACGGATTTCCGTGACCCCCGCGGACTTGCGCACCACACCGACAGCGGGGATGGGACGGTGCGGGCGGTCGTACGAGATCAGCAGCCCGGCTCGGGCGCGGAACTCGATCGGGAGAGCGCTCTCCGAACCATGGCCAGTGTTGCGCCGTCGCTCAGGGAGTGTCAAGAGTGGGAAGGACGCCTGATGATCGAGGCGCGGGACAGCGGGCCTCGGTGCGGCACTGCGACAGTTCGACAGGGCGCCGGTGCGCACCCGGCTCCGTCCCCTGGACAGGCCGTCCCCCGGTCCCGTATCCATACTGGACATCGCGGCATCTCAGCATCCCGGCACCCCGGCACCCCGGCATCCCCAACAGATTGCAGGAGCACTCAGATGAGCGGCACCGCGCAGATCGGCGTCACCGGACTCGCAGTGATGGGCCGCAACCTGGCCCGCAACTTCGCCCGCAACGGCTTCACGGTCGCGGTGCACAACCGCACGGCCGCGAAGACCGATGCCCTGGTCAAGGAATTCGGCGACGAGGGGTCCTTCGTCGCCGCGCACTCGCCGCAGGAGTTCGTCGCGGCTGCTGCGCCCAGCGGTTGAGGTCAGCCACGCAGAACTTCAGCTTTCCCCCGAAGTAGTACCTGGGGATCCCGTGCCGTCGGGACTCTTCGATACATCCATCGTTCCGTCATATCGAGGTAGATCGCGGCATCCGCGACTCCAACATAGCGACGCTCCACGTCACGCCTCCTTCAGTATGACCAGTCCGAGGAACGGTCTACACGTCATCTACGGCCGCACCAACCCAACGTGTCGGTGAGAGTCGGACGAGGGCGTCCGGGGAACTCCCCGACACCAAGGCGACCCAAAGGCCGCAAACGACTGAGCGTCGTAGGCTCGAATCCCGTATCAGCACGAAGGTCCGTCAATGCGCGGGACACGACACAACCGAAGGCAGGGTCATCATGAGTAGCACAGCCCAGATCGGTGTCACCGGACTCGCGGTGATGGGCCTCAACCTGGCCCGCAACTTCGCCCGCAACGGGTACACCGTGGCCCTCCACAACCGCACCACGGCGAAGACACTCGCCCTCGTCGAGGAGTTCGGCGACGAGGGAGACTTCGTCGCCACCGAGTCCGCCGAGGACTTCGTCGCGGCACTGGAGCGCCCTCGGCGCTTGGTGGTCATGGTGAAGGCCGGCGACCCGACGGACGCGGTGATCGCGGAGTTTGCCCCGCTCCTCGAACCCGGCGACATGATCATCGACGGCGGCAACGCCCACTTCGCCGACACCCGCCGCCGCGAGAAGGATCTGCGCGACCAGGGCATCCACTTCGTCGGCACCGGCGTCTCCGGCGGCGAGGAGGGCGCCCTCAACGGGCCCAGCATCATGCCAGGCGGCAGCAAGGAGTCCTACGCCTCCCTGGGCCCCATGCTGGAGAAGATCTCCGCAAAGGCTAAGGACGGCGACCCCTGCGTCACCCACATCGGCCCCGACGGGGCGGGCCACTTCGTTAAAATGGTACATAACGGGATTGAATATGCCGATATGCAGCTGATCGGCGAGGCGTACCAGTTGCTGCGCGACGTGGCGGGCTACTCCCCAGCCGAGATCGCGGACATCATCCGCACCTGGAACACCGGGCGGCTCGACTCCTACCTCATCGAGATCACCGCGGAGGTGCTCTCCCACGTCGACGCCGCCACCGGCAATCCCTTCGTAGACGTGGTACTCGACCAGGCCGAGCAGAAGGGAACCGGTCGCTGGACCGTACAGATCGCCCTCGACCTGGGCGTTCCCGTCTCCGCCATCGCCGAGGCCGTCTTCGCCCGCTCCGTCTCCGGCCACGCCAGCCTCCGCGAGGCCTCCCGCCACCTGGCCGGCCCCACGGCAAACACCCTGAGCAAGGACGAGGCGGCAGCCTTCGCCGACCAGGTCGAACAGGCCCTGTACGCCTCGAAGATCGTCGCCTACACCCAGGGCTTCCACCAGATCGCCGCCGGCAGCGAGCAATACGACTGGAACATCAACCTCGGCAAGGTCGCCGCCATCTGGCGCGGCGGCTGCATCGTCCGCGCCGCATTCCTCGACAGGATCACGAGCGCCTACGAGGCGCAGCCCCAGTTGCCCAGCCTCCTCGCCGACAAGAGCTTCGCCGAGGAGATCGCCGCCGCGCAGGACGACTGGCGCACCGTGATCACCACCGCCGTCACCCAGGGCGTCCCCACCCCGGCATTCGCCGCCACCCTCGCCTACTACGACTCCCTGCGCGCCGAACGCCTCCCCGCCGCCCTCACCCAGGGCCAACGCGACTACTTCGGCGCACACACCTACCACCGCACCGACCGCGAGGGCACCTTCCACACCCTCTGGGGCAGCGACAAGACCGAAACCGAAAGCTGACCGACCACCCGCAAATGCCGACGCCGGAGCGGAATCGCCTCAGCGGCGATCGGGACGCTGAAGAGACCAGAGGAGATGGACGGGGCCACGCTCCCGTCCGTCGCACCGCGGCGCACAAGGGCGCAAGGCGGAAGAACGCCCACATCCACAGCCGGCACTCATGTCCTCTTGTACGCCGAGTACAAGGAGCCCTTGTACGCCGCTCCCCCGCTGCTCCAGCGCATGGTGGACGCGGGCCGGCTCGGCCGGAAGACGGGGTCGGGGTTCTACCCGTACGCCTGACCGTCCTACCGGTGGGCCCGGCGCTCACGCCGCTGGGCCCGCCGGGGCACGTTGCTCGAGGTCATGACCGTGTATGGCCCCGAACAGGCTCGTCTCCTTCTGCCGACCCGACGCCCTGCCGGAGCGCTACAGAGCGACGGCGCGGCTGCGCGTGCCCGAAGCCCAGGGCCTTTCAGCGCTGTCGCAGCCTTCCGTGCTTGTACTGCGAAAACTCCCTCGGATGTCCCTCCGACAGAGCTGAAAGTCCCTGAAAAGTCCCTGGCGACTCAGACCCGGAACCTAGTGTCCTGAGTCGTTAATTCGTGTGCAGTATGCGGCGAGTGTGTCGAGGATGTCGTCGGCGGTCTTCGTCCAGACGAACGGTTTGGGGTCCTTGTTCCACTCGTTGATCCAGCGGCGGATGTCCCGTTCGAGTTCGACGACGCTGCGGTGGGCCGAGCGGCGGAGTTTGCGGGAGGTCAGCTCGGCGAACCAGCGCTCGACGAGGTTGAGCCAGGACGCCGAGGTGGGGGTGAAGTGCAGGTGGAAGCGGGGGTGACGCAGCAGCCACTTCTTGACCGGCTCGGTCTTGTGGGTGGCGTAGTTGTCCAGGACCAGGTGGAGTTCGAGGTGCTGGGGGACAGCTGCGTCGATGACCTTCAGGAAGCGGAGGAACTCCTGGTGGCGGTGGCGGCGGTAGTGCTGGGCGATGACCGAGCCGGAGGCGATGTCCAGGGCCGCGAACAGGCTGCTCGTGCCATGCCGGACATAGTCATGGGTCATCCTCGCCGGCGTGGTCGGTGCCATCGGCAGCACGGGCTGAGTTCGGTCCAGGGCCTGTATCTGCGACTTCTCGTCCACCGCCAGGACCAGGGCGTTCTCCGGCGGTGAAAGGTAAATGCCCACCACGTCACGGACCTTGGTCACGAACTGCGGATCGGTCGACAGCTTCCAGGTCTCCACGATGTGGGGCTTGAGGCCGAACGCCCGCCAGATCCGCGAGACGGCCGACTGCGACATGCCCTCCGTCTCGGCCATCGAACGCGTCGACCAGTGCGAATCACCGGTCGGCGGCGTCTGGCCGAGCGTCCTGGCGACCATGGCTTCGACCTGCTCGTCCGTGATCCTGCGCGGGGCCCCCGAGCGCGGCCGGTCCACCAGGCCCTCCAGCCGGTCCGCGGCGAACCGGGACCGCCACTTGCGCACCGTCTCCCGCGAGACACCCAGGTCATCCGCGACCCGCGCGTTCGGCAAGCCCTCCGCACACGCCAGCACGATCCTCGACCGCAGCACCAGTGCCTGCGACGCGGTCTGCTTGCGCAACCAGCCCCGCAGCACCCGGCGTTCGCGATCGGACAACTCCAGCGACAACGGCTTCGGACCAGGCATCACCCCACCCTATAACCGCAAGCAAACTAACAACTCAGGACACTAGGGACAAGCGAACCCTCAACGCTCGTCCCCTGCTGAGTATCAACAGGACTTAGCTCAGATGATCCTCAAGCAGCCGACGGCGCGTCAGGTATGTCGGCATCATCGGAGGATGCTGACAAATGCAGTGCGCCGTGATCGGCGCAAGTGGCAGGTCGTAGCGGCCACCAGCGCAGTGGCGATCTTGGGGAGCCTGGTCTTCACCGTATGGGCCATTGCCACAGGCGAGCAGCTTTCGCGTCTCGACATTGCGACTCTTCTCGGTGTGCCGATCGCCGTGATCGGTCTGGCGGTCGCTGCTGAGGCGCTGCGTAGGTCGGTTGAGGGCAAAGAGGCCGAACTAGCCCGCACCAATGCTAATCGGCTGGCCAAAGAGGTCTGGCGCAGTGAAAGCCAGGTAAAGAATCAACTGCTTGGTGCCGACACCCAGCGCATCAATCTCACCTATGACCTGCAGCCCGCGACCGCACGGGCCGCGACGGCTCCGGAGGCCGGGCGCACGTTCGCCGATGAACACGCCACTCTGCCTAATGTTCTGCAGTACTACCACTCCACCCAACACAAGCGCCTGGTCGTCACCGGGGCTGCCGGGGCGGGCAAGACTGTCCTGGCCCTGGAACTCATGCTCGCCCTCATCGACGGTCGGGCTGACGGCGAGCGCGTCCCAGTCCGGATCTCGCTGGCTCAGTGGGACACCACTCAGCCCCTGTCCACCCTGCTGGTACAGCGTCTGGTCGACGCCTATGGATTCACTTCCAGGGAGGCTAACGGGCTGATCGATCGTGAACTGGTGCTACCGGTGCTGGATGGACTGGACGAGATGGACCGCCCGCGTCCGGACGGCACCCCCGACCCGGAAGCGCCCCGCGCCCGCGCGGCCCTAGAGCAGCTCAATGGCTACCGTGATGGTTCGGCGCCAGGCCCCCTCGTACTGACCTGTCGCACCGGACACTACGACGCCCTCGCTCCCGTCCCCATCTCCGAATCCCGACTGATCGATGCCGCCCGCGTCGTCATTGCCCCCATCGACACCCGCCGTGCCATCAATTATCTCCGTGGCCGGATGATGGACGCTCACCGCTGGCAACGGCTGATCGACCACCTCGACACCCAGCCCACCAGCCCTCTCGCCACCACCCTGTCCACGCCCTGGCGACTGTGTCTGACCGCCACCGTCTACCGCGACGAAGGCAACCCCTCAGAACTCCTCGACCACACCAACGAGGACGACCTCGACCAGCACCTCCTGTCCCGCTACATCCCCGCCGTCATCGGCGAATCCCCCAACCCCCACGACTACAAGCACGACGACGTCCACCGCTGGCTCCACCACCTCACTCGGCACCTCGCCGACACCCCCACAAGCGCCCCAGCCACCGACATCACCCTCCACCGCCTCTGGACCCTCGCCGGTACCACCCGCGTCCGCATCGCCGACGTCATCCTCACCTTCCTCGTCATCGCTCCTGCCTGCTACCTCGGCCTCGTCCCGGACCTCTACCTGGGCCCCGAAGCCTTCTGGGGCTTCAGCCATGAAGGCGGCGTCCTCCTAGCCATCGGTATGGCCGCGTTCGCCAGCCTCGTCATCTTCCGACCCACACCCAGTCCCAACCGTCTCCATATCAACAGGGGAACGCTCCAGGGTCGGTTCAGGACCAGATTCTGGGCCGGATTCAAAGCCTGGTTCGCCGTCGGCCTTGTGGTCGGTCTTGCGTTCGGTGTCGGCAACAACTTGATGAGTTCCGAAACCACCGGGGAAGAGGTCTTAATTTTCATCACCTTCTCAGGGATAACTCTAGGGGTCGTGACTGGTCTCATCGGCGGTTCAATGAGTGGGCTTGCAGGTGGGTTCGCAGGTGGATTCAAAGCTTGGTTTAGGGGGAGTTTCACTGTTGGATTCGTGTTCTGTGGCTTGTTCTATCTCGTGTTTGTGTACTTGGGCGATGACGACTTCCCATCTGGCGGATTCCTGTTTGGTGCGACCGCGGTGAGCATGCTGCTGGGGCTCGTTGGCGGTCTTGTAGGTGGGTTCATGCGTGGGTTCAAAGTGGAGCCAACCACCGTGGCCGTGGCCGACCCTCGTGAAGTCATTCGCGGAGACATGGTCTATGGACTTCTGATCGGGCCCCTGGTCGGACTCATGACCGCACTCTTGGTTGGGCTCGTGGTCGGGAGCGTGGCTTGGCTTGATGGACAAGAGGATGCAGTTGGCAACGGGCTTATAGGCGGTATTGCAGTTGGGGTCGCGGCCGGATGTGTGGTCGGACTCGCGAGCGGTTTCGGTCGTGCGGCACGGAGGTACACGGTGTTCCTGCTGTGCTCCCGCGGCAAGCTGCCCTTCCGCCTCTGGGCCTTCCTCGACTGGGCCGTCAAAGCAGGCCTCCTTCGTTACAGCGGGTCCGGCTACCAGTTCCGCCACCGCGAGCTACAGCAATGGCTCGCCGATAACCCTCGCCCTCTTCCTCGCCCCTGAGCACCGGCGCTAGGGATTTCCTTTTACCGTAGACGCGGGCGGGTGTCATAGCGCTTCGCGTAGGGCCTGGGAAAGAAAGTCATTTGCAGCATTTCCAGGGTGGTTGACCCGCTGTGCGAACAGCGTCCGACCGCCGGCCTGGAACCGTAGCGCCTTGGCTCGGCGAGGGCGGATCACGTGGGGCCTGGTCCCCTTGATGACGTAGATGCTGGCCGGGTGGGTTGAGGTGATGACGGCCTGCATACCGCGCCCGGTCCCCTCGACCCGCATCGTGATGCCGTCACCCATACTGCCTGGTGCCAACTGTCGGGCCCGTGCCGCGACTGGGCGTGCGCGCCGTCGCAGGATGGGCTCACCGAGCCCGCCCGGCCGGCGCAACGCCCGCTCCAGCCGGGACGCGTCGATGCTGACTTCAACGCTCATGGCGAGTCGTCCTCCGGGCAAGGGGCGCAGCCAGGCAGGGCGACGATGACGCGCTGCTCGATGCCGACGCATCCGCCCTGGGGTCCGATGATCTTCTGCTGGCCCATCAGGAAACGGCGTCCTCGGCGGCCGCCGGTCTTGGGCAGGCAGCACATCAAGGCGTTGTAGACGGTGGCCGCATCCACGTGGGTGACCCGGGCGGCGGCGGACAGCTCCTCGCAGGTGGGCGGGCATCCGTTCTCGATGACCGTCGGGACGCACCGCAGGAGGGTGACGACCATCTCCGCAGCCATCGTTGCAGGGGGCTGGCAGCCGCGTGTGCCCTGCACGTTGTCGATTTCCTCCTGCGGGAACCGGGACGTGCCGTAGATCCGGGCGTAGGTCACCGTGAGCTGCCCGCCGGGACCGTCGTCCCCGTTGCACGGATCCGGAGCAGTGAGTGGTGTGCATCGTGAAGTGGCAGGTCACGGGCCTGGTGTGCGTCGGTGTGGGGGTGCTCGCGCTGGTTGTGGGCGGGTGACTTGGGTGAAGATCGTCGGTCAGCGGGTGACTTCCCGGTTCGTCAGGACCAGGAGGGCTCGCACCAGCGCGGTCGCCCACATCGGGTCGGTGCGGACCTTGCCGAGCACGCGCCAGTTCTTCAGGTGCGCGAAGCCGTGCTCGACCGGAGCCCGGACCGCGGCCAGCGCCTTGTTGGACAGCTTCTGTCCCCTGGTCAGGGGCCGGTTGCGGGCCGCCTTGTAGCCGGTGGTCACCGCCGGGTCCGCGTCCGGGTCGCCGTCGTCGAGACCGATGAAGCCCAGGGCGGCGATCGCACCGAGGCCGGCCGTGCGCAGATGGGCGGTCAGTTTGTCGTGGCGGCAGGCAGTGATTTCCGAGTCGGCCGCGCCGGAGACGGTGCCCTGGAGCTGGGCGGCGACCGCGTGATGGCCGGCGTCGGCGAGCAGGTCGACCGGGGTCCGGGCCCGGTAGCGGCGTGTGGCGTGCGGGCTGATCTCAGCGGTCGGCACCGGTGCGCCGAGGACCTTGGTGGTGACCTGCTGGTCGGCCCAGTAGGCGTGGCCCTCCAGCAGGAAGGAGTAGTCGCGGTCGCCGATACCTCGTTGGTCCGGGTAGCGCGTGTTCATCAGCACCCACAGTGAGCCGTCGGCGATGGCGTACTGAGCAAGGTGAGTCATCTCGTGGGCGATGACCTTCTGGAGCACGCGTTCGTCGTCGAGACGGCCTGCTTCTTGAAGTGCCTGGGGAAGGATCACTATCTCGGGCCGGCCGTGGCCGAAATCGACGACCTGAGCACCGATGCTCGGCCACACGATGCGACGGGAGAAACCCGAGGCTGCGGCCTGGGCCTTCGCGCTACGGCGGCTGCTGCGCGGCGGGCGCAGTTCGCGGGCTTCCGCTCGCAGCCGCACTCGGTCCTGCCGCCGGTGCACAGCCCGCCAATTCCGCACGGTCATGGTCCTGATGACCACTGTGTCGGGCAGAGACAGCCCCGTCACCGCCTTGACCACGGGAGCGGTCTGCTCCGTCACGGCGGCGAGACGGTCTGCCAGCACATCAAACCTCGGGCCGGCGTCATGGTGCACAACTGTTCTCATCATCTACCTCGATTGATTGGGCGGTTGATCGTGAACCCGACCCCTACAAGTGCGGGGAAGCCTTAAAAGCAGGAGTCGTCAGAAGGCAGCGCGGCAGACGAGGAGGCGGGACTCCTCGTGGCCGGGAGCCAGGGGTGTGCGGGCAAGTGGAAGGCGCGGTGTCCAGGACGGACAGCAGCCCGGTCATTAGCCACCAGCCGTGTCAGGTTCCGTGCGCGGTGGGCGATGGCGGCGGTCATGCCGCGTCCCCGAGTACGTCGACCGGAGTGCCCGCGTACTCCTTGTTACCGAGGAGCGGTTCCGCCACCAGGCGCTCTCTCAGCCGGTGGAGCGCGGAGGCGACGGGCGGGAGGCTCACCGCGTCTCGGCGGATGTCGAGGTCAGTGGTCGGCTCGGACACGGCCTGCATCTGCGGCCCGCCGGGACCAAGGCAGTACTGCGTCCCGTAGTACTGCGGCCGGCGGGAGTTCAGGAGACACCGGTCGTACAGGTGAGCCCACTGTCGCAGGGATGCGGTACCCCGTTCCACGGCCCCGTACATCAGCCGGGAAGCGAGCCGCTGGAGGTCGGGGCGGGTGTCGGCTCGAAGGGCGATCCTCCACGCCGCTCTGGCTCCGCCCTCCCCCACGAGCGGCACATCCGGCCACCCGTAGTCCGCCATCCTCTGGGCCAGGAGTCCGGCGTTGACGTGGTCGGTATGGCGGCACGCGCCCACCTGCTGGTCGACCACAGAAATCCGGGCCAACCGGGCCCAGTGCTCGTCGCTACAGGCGACACGCCAGACCTCGGTGTCCGGCTCCGGCCGACAGTCATGCAGGACGGTGGCAGCGGCCGACCGCAGGATCGCCTCCACCTCCGGCTCGCCCGGGTGCCGATGCGCAGCGAGCGGGAGCAGGAGTGTGCAGCGGCGCCGGCCAGGACATGGCGCTTGGGGAGCGACACGGACAGGGGAAAGACACCGGCCGTGATCAGCACTCCGAGCCAGTCGGCCGCCAGGACGGCCGGGTTGATCAGCTCCTCCTGGGCCACCACCCTCACCGGGCTTCGAGGAAAGGACGGTTACCAGCCCACCGTTCGTCAGATCCTGGAGAGCCAGGTCGACGCGCTCGGCGGACGCCGGCGCGAGACCGAAGTCAGTCCTGATCCGTGCCCGGGAAGGCATGCTCTCGGGCGGGTAAGTGCCGGCGGCACTGCCCCCGCGAAGCTGGTCGGCGATCTCTTGGACCCGGAGGCCGGGCCGGGTCGCTTCCATCAGGTCCCGCACCAGGCCACGTGCCACCGTACTGACCGCGATGAAGCCCTGTTCGGAACCGACACCGGGCTGCTGCATCCCTGCGATGAGGGCCAGCCGGCGTGCCCGGCCGGACGGGGATCCAGCGGCCTCGCGCTGCCGGGCCCCGGCGACCGGCAGCCAGGGCTTCACCATCCTCCGAACCGCACCCGTGTCACCGCCGTGCTCCCGATCGTCCTGGCGCCCGACCCGTGACAGCGTGTCCAGTCCCGAACGGAACTGGCTGCACTTCGGCACTTCTTCCAGGCTGTCGGGCGCCGGTCCGTCTTCGTTGGTGGCGTTCACGGCTCAGAGGCCCCTGACGCCGACGAGCACACGGCCGAGTAGGAGCGGGCCGGCTCGTCTGGCCTGGGGCTTCTCCCTGTCTCCGGTCGCCGGCGGCAGGCCCGGAAGCCGATCAGCCTGCTCCTCCTCACGGGGATGGCTCATGGGTGAGAGACCGACTTCGGCCCACACGACCTTCCCCGGCCTATCGCGGACCGGGTAGTGGCCCCAGTTGCTGCTCATCACCGCGACGAGGAAGATCCCTCGCCCGCTGGTGGCCTCGACCCCCACTTCCTTCAAGACGGGCGGTCTTTCGTCGTAGTCCCACACCGACACCCTGACGGCCCCGCGGACTACTTCCAGTAGCAGTTCGAAGGTCCGCACCGGGGACTGCGGGGAGTACAGCGAGGTCTGCTCTTCACTCACCTTGGGGTGCCGCACCGCGTTCGTGGTCAGCTCCGAAACGATGAGCTGAACCGTCTCGATCAGGTCGGCGGGCACGCCCCAGTGCAAGAGAACGTCGGCGGTGTGCAACCGTGCCAGGCCCACGGCGTTGGGCGTGGTGGCCAGCATGAGCCTGTTGCTCGGGTGTGGTGCCTGGGACACGGTGTGCCTCCCGAGTTGGGAGAGGAGCGCGGGTTCCGCTGGCTCTCGCTCGTTTCGTGGTGAGGACCGCCCGACCCGGTTTCAGCGACTGAGTGACGGGTGGATCAGGATCCCGGGTGCGGGTCGTCGCCCCGGTTCGCTGAGCAGGTGCCGGCTGTTCGCCGCGCTGCTGGCCCTGAGCCGGGTACGCCCATAAGAGAACCGCTCGAAAGTCCCGGTAAGAAGGGGGTACGGAGGTTGTCTCCGCCCACGCGGGTTGGCACGGTTGGTGAAGGGTTGCGCAGATGACGGATACAGAGCATGACCGCGGACAGCGAGCGGCGACGGGGCTGTTGGCAGGCCGCCGCATTGTGGTGACCGGTGGCTCCAGAGGGCTGGGGGAACACGTCGTGCGCCGCCTTCTGTCCGAAGGAGCGCGGGTGGCGACGTGTGCCCGGAAGCCCGAGCCGCTGGAGGCCCTTCGCCGATCGCTCGACTCGTCGGCGGGGCTGTTCGTGCGGTCTCTGGACGTCACCGTCCCGGAGCTGCTGGAACGGTTCGTGGAGGACGCCGTCTCAGCGCTGGGTGGGCTGGACGGTGTCGTCGCATGTGCAGGCGGTGCGCGCGGGCGGGGAATCACCGAGGCTTCTGCCGAGGACTGGGCGGCGACGTGGCAGATGAACGTCGGCCACGTCGCCCGGCTGATTGCTTCGAGTACCCCGTACCTGCGGGAAGCAGACGGTGGATCGATCGTCGTGGTGGCCTCGGTCTCCGGATGGAAGCCGGGCCCTCAAGCTCAGTACGGTTCGGCGAAGGCGGCCCAGATCCACATGGTGGCGTCCCTGGCGAGGGAGCTGGCACCGTGCGGTATCCGCGTGAACGCGGTCTCCCCCGGATCGATGCTTATCCCGGGCAAGCGGTGGGATCGGATGCGCCGGGAGGACCCGCCGGCCTTCGACCGGTTCCGTACGGAGTTCCCGGGGGGAGAGCTGGTGCGGCCGGAGGAGGTGGCGGACGTGATCACCTTCCTGCTCTCGGACCAGTCGCGGGCCGTGACCGGGATCAACCTACCCGTCGACAGAGGCCAGAACGCGCCGACGCCGGAGGGCTATTGACCGCCGTCTTCAGGCTGCTGTGCCGAGTATCGGTCGGGCCTTTCGCTCGAAGTCGCGTACGACGGCTTCGCCCCGGTGAGGGGCAAGGCGAGTGCGGAAGTCGCGAAGGGCCTGAACGGACCGCTCGCTATGAACGCCGGTAAGGAGATCCACAGCGTTGCTCGCGGTGCCTACCGCCTCGTCCAGCCTGTTCTGTTGGAGGAACGCGGTCGCAAGCACCGAGCGGCTGATGGCCTGCCGACGGCGCCGGTCACCGTTCGCCTCGACAGAGGCCAGGGCGAGGCGCTCGGCCTGGCCCGCCTCGTTGAGATCGCGATGAACCAGGGAGGCTTCGGCCTCCAGATAGTGGTGATCCAGGAAGCGAACCCAGGGCGATTCCTCTGCCGGCCCCCGGCTTGCCTCCAGGTCCCTACCGGCCTCCAGGAGGGATGTCGTCGCGCGCCGGGAGTCGCCCAGGACTGCGTATCCGCGGGCGGCCATGGCGTGCAAGCGCATGAGCCCGAGCGGGCTTCCCGCGGACTTGGCAGTCGCGATACCCGCTCGGGCCAGCGAAACTCCTTCGTTGGGGTTGCCGAGGCTGGTGGCGAGGTGTGACATGCCGGCCAGGATCTGTCCGCCGAGCACGCGGTCGCCGCCTTCGGCGCACAGTCTGAGCGCCTGGATCATGTAGCGCTCCGCGAGTCCGTAGTCGGCGGAGTCGTACGAGCACCAACCGGCCATCGCCGCCAGCTTCGCGGCCGAGGTGTAGAGGGGACGGCGCTGGTGCGAAGGCAGGCTGCGTTGCTGGAGCATGGGGGCGAGTTCGGTGCTCAGATAGTGGACGATGCTCGCTCGGACTCCGCCGCCGCCGAATCGGTTGTCCATCTCGTCGAACATCTCGATCATCGCCTGGACCTGCTCGGCAGGACCGCTGCTGGCCACCACTGCAAGCCGGGGAGCTTGGTCATCCTCCAAGAGCCACAGCAGCCAGTGCCGTTGCGGGTCCAGGAGGGCGGTCGCGACGTACGGCACTGAGCCGAGGAGGCTGCGCCGTGAAATGTCGGTCGAGCCAAGCTCCGCGAGCGTATGAAGTGTTTCACTCACGTCTTCACGGTACGTCAAGGCCCGTGCGACCACGGGTCTCTGGGACTGCTCGGCGAAGCCGATGTCCACGGGGGAAACAGGGCGGCTCAAGAACCCGGCCAGGGCTGCGGCGATGAACTCCGGGGCGCGGTCTCGCGGGGTCATCCCTTGCAACCAACGGGTCACCGAAGCCTTGTCGTAGCGCAGCACCTCGTTCTGTAGTGCGCCCAGTTCGTTGACCTTGCGCGCCAAAGCGGCATGCGAACACCCGGCCTCCAGGAGCACCGCCGCGAACGCGGCGTTGGCCTCGCCACCCGCCCTTGAACTAACCATGTGCAGATGATGCCTTGTGGATCACCCTGCGTCCCAGCCTTCGGACAGAGAGCCACGGAAGTACAACCCCCGTACAACCGAACAACCCCGTGCACCTCTCCTCCTGAGCCGTGCCAACGCCGACACTGAGAGGACTGCGGGGCCCACGGCACTTCCCGGCGAGGACGCCGTTGGAACACCGCCGATGCCCTCAGCGATGGAGGGAGATCCGTATGCAGCCTGTAGTGATCTTGGACTGCTTCACCGTCGAGCCGAGTGGTCTCGGCGTACCGCCCTACCTGTCGACCTACGTCCGGAACGCCTGGTCGGCTCTGCGGCGGGCTCGGCCGGAGACGGACGTCCGGTACGTGACCATCGACGACGTCCGCTGGTGCCTGGCCGGAGGCAAGCCCAGCGTCGAACCGCCCCTGAGTGACCGGCTCACGTACTCCACCACTGTCAACCGGGATGCTGCCGTGCAGTTCCTGCGGGATGCCGAGATCGTGATCGTCATCGCCGGGGACGCCGTTCCGTCCGTCCATCTGCACGCCGTGAACGGGTCGTTCGAGGAGATCGGTCGCGCACTCGCCTGCACACGCGGCCGTCGGTATCTGCTCGGTCCGCTGTCCGCCTACGCCTTGGCCTCCCCTGCGGAGTACGCGGGGTTGTTCGACGCCGTCCACACCCACACTGTGACGTCCGGCGACCTCCTGCTCGGCAGTCGACGCCCGGCCGACTACGAGCAGATGCGACGAGAGCGCGACTCGTTCGCCGGCCTCGTCGAGCAGATGCCCTGGCGCCCGATCGCCGAGCTGGAGCTGTACCGCGGCTGCACCCGACGCAGGTTCTGCGACTTCTGCAACGAACCGGCGAAGTCACCCGCCGTCGCCTTCCGCGAGGTCGACGACGTCGTCGACGAGGCGACCCAGCTCTACGCTGCCGGCATCCGGAACTTCCGGCTGGGTCAGCAGACTTGTTTCTTCTCCTACCGTAACCGCGACGAGGACGCGATCCGCGCCCTGCTCAGCGGCATCCGCGAGCACTGCCCCGAGCTGGAAGTGCTCCACATCGACAACGCCGACCCGCTGGCCGTCGCCGCCCCAGTTGGGCTGCGCATCGCCAAGCTGGTGGCGGACTTCTGTACCGAGGGCAACTGCGCGCCCATGGGGATCGAGAGCTTCGATCCGGCCGTTATCGAGCGCAACACCCTTACCTGCACGCCTGAAATCCTGGTGCGCGCAGTCGAGCACGTGAACACGGCGGGTGCCGTACGCGGCCCCGGTGGTCTGCCGATGCTCCTACCGGGGCTGAACCTGATCTATGGCCTCCCCGGGGAGACCCATGGCACCCACGTGGCGAACCTTCGCGGACTGGCCGGGATTCTCGACGCCGGCCTGCTCTGCCACCGGACGAACGTGCGCCGGGCGCGGGCGTTCCCCGGCACCCCGCTCGCCGCACTCGTTGAGCAGGAGCCGCTCCCGTCGGCCGAGCACTTCACATCGTGGAAGGCGGACATCGATTTCACCTGGGACCAGCCGATGAAGGAGCGGGTCTACCCGATCGGCCTGCGCGTGCCGGGGCTCCACTCCTACTTCATCAGCGATGAGGGCACCTACTGGCGGCGGCTGGGCTCGTACTCCATCCAGGTAGTCGAGCGCGGCGCGACGGTGCCGCTCGGGACTACTGGTGATCTGGTGGTCACCGGCCACTCGCCGCGCATGGTCTTCGGAGAGCCCGTTGCGTCGCCTTCCTGACGGGTCGCTCACGACGTTGGCGGCCCTGGACGCGGCGGCGGACCGCCCCAGACGCGCGGGTCTGCTGCTGCCCTGGGCCAACGTCGCCGTGGAGACAGAGTTGGCCCGCCTCGGTATGCGCCACACAGTCTTTCACCACGCCCGGCTCGTACCCGCGTCCCGTACGACGGCGATCGACGGTTCGTTCTGGCGCGGCTTACGCGAGGCATCGTCTCAGGCACTGGACTCGTTGTCGCACGTCCCGCTCGACGTGGTGATGCTGGCATGCACGTCGGCCGGCTTCACCGGCGGACCGCCTCTGCCGAGCAGTGTGTTCACGGCCTTCGACGCCCTCCTGCAGGCTCTGGCTGAGACAGCAGTGGCACGTATTGTTCTCGTCACTCCATACCCCGCCCCGGTGACCGAGACGGAAGCTGCGGCATTCACGGCAGCCGGCGTGGAGGTCCTGGCCCACACAAGTCTCGGCCTGACCGACAACTACCCCGAGGTCACGTCCGAACAGGTCCTTGCCTTGGTGGAGACACTCCCCTCGGCCGCCGTCGAAGCCGCAAGGGCGCTGGTTCTGTCGTGCACCGGTTGGCACACCCTGCCGGTGATCGCCGAACTGGAGCACCGGTTCGAGATGCCGGTGCTGTCGTCCAACCTCGCCATGGCACTGCTGGCCGCCCGAATCCCTGCTGGAGCCGGTTCATGAAGATCGAACGAATGAAGCCCAAGCCGATTGAAATTCGACGTGTTCACCGGTTGATTGCTCGCGCCGCCAGCCTGCCGAACGTGCGGACCGAGGTGGAGGCCAACCACAACGAGAACCGTTGGTGGCCGTCCTCGATCGGCGATCCGCGTGTACGGATGATCGCCGCCGGCTGGTCCACCCGGGTCTCCTACCGAATGGTCGAGACGTACGCAGGAGTGATCAACTCGGCGGAAGCACGTGGTTTCGACGACCTCGTCGCGAGCACGGACGCCGAGCTGGCCTCACTGGTCCGCCCCATCGGCCTGCCGCAGGCCCGAATCGACTACGTGCGCTCCCTCGCCGAGCTGCTCCAGGGCTGGGAGAAGGAGGGGGTCGATCCGGCGGCGGAGTCGGCGGATCTCGACGCCCTGGTCCTCGACTTCGCCACACGGGTGCACGGTGCGTCCTACAAGGTCGCCCAGTGCGCACTGCTCACCGCCCGCGGGTACCACTGCGGCATCATCCCGGTGGATTCCGGAATGGTCACCAAGTTGGCGCCCGCTCTGGGTCTCGCCCTGCCGTCGGGCCCCGTGGCACACGAACGGATGCGGCATGTCCTCGAAGCAGTCGTCCACAGCCGCGCGGGCGAGTTCCGCTCCATGGTCACCGACAACGAGTACCAGGTCACCATCCCGGAAGGGGTGGAGCCGACCTGGTGGGCCCACCTCGTCTTGATCTACTTCAAACGCCTGTACCTCAACGGCCCCTCCCCACAGCTCTGTCGTCGGCGCCCCGTCTGTACGAAGGTCGTCGGCTGCTCACACCCGACCCGGATCGCCTGATCTCCTGGGAGAGAACGTGGAACGGCTCGACGTCATCGGCAATGTCAGCTTGGACCTGACCCGCTACCCCGACCACCGTGGCGGGGCCCGGCTCGGGGGCGCGGCCCTGTTCGTATCGCTGGCGGCGACGAAGGCCGGCCGCCGGGCGGCCCCGGTCTGCGTCCTCGGAAACGACCTCGCCCACCTCCCCGAGGCACCCGGCCTGGAAACGCTCGACTGGTCGGCGCGGCTCCAGGCCGACGGCCCGTCCACCACTTTCGACCTGGAGTACGACCTGCGGGGCGAGCTGGTGAGGGTGGGCACGGACTATGGCGTGGCCGAGGCTCTGACCGAGCACGCCCTCGGGCACGTGAGCACGCACCCGCGCGCCACCATTCATGTCTGCTGCCGCCGGCCACTGGACGTCGCGGCCGTACTCGGACGACTCGCCCAGACCCCGGCCGCCTTCAGCGTGGACTTCTTCCTGCCGAGCGCGCAGGAGATGATCCGCGCTGCCGCGCCCTGGCTGCCGAAGGCAACCACCCTGTTCGTCAACGCCTCGGAGTACAGGCTCCTTGACCGAGCGGTCGACTGCGGCACGCTGCCGGAGGTGGTCGTCACCGACGGACCCCACACCGCCGTGGTCCGCCACCTCGGACTTCAGGTCGCCTCTTCCCTTCCCCCACCACGTGCTGCGCATGAAGTCTCCGGCGCCGGAGACACCCTGGCCGGGACCTTCCTGGCCCGCCGCTCACGCGGTGCCACAGCCGCCCAGGCCCTGGCGGAAGGTACAGCAGCCGCAGCCCGGTACGTCGCGGCCCCGTCCCTTCCGATCCCCGTGCCCCGACGCGGCTGACCTACCGACTTGGGGGCCTCTTCCCGTGACCGTCTACATAGCCCACCGGCTCTTCGCCGCACACGACCGCGCTCTGGCCGCCGGCCTCGCCAGTCGACTTGCTGAAAAGATCGGTCCCGACCGCGTCTTCCTGCCGTTCTGCGACACCGATGAGGAGGACCTCGTCGCGGAGGTCAAGGGGCGCCGCCTGTTCGAGTTGGACCGCGAACGCCTCGGGCGCCTCGACGCCATGATCGCCATCCTGCACGGCCCGAGCCTGGACGATGGTGTCTGCATGGAGATCGGGTACGCGGCCGCCACCGGCGTTCCCGTCCTCGTGCTCAGCACGGACTTCCAGACCTACTCGATGACCGAGGCCGGCAGCCACCTCGACTTCCCCGACCCCCTGCTCCAAGCCGTGGCCACCCGTATCGTGCGGGTGGCCACGCTCGGACCGCCGACTCTGCCTGCGCCTCCAGGCCGGTCGCGATTCCAGAGGTTCCAGGCGCGCAATGTGGCTCAGACGGATGCGGCTGTCGACGAGACTGTCGAAGCCCTGCTCAGCCTCCCGGATCGTGCTCTCTTTCCTGTACGTGCGCCCGCGGGCGTGGGCGCACCCGTGTACGTCGAAGCGTCGCCGTACACGGCGTGGGGCCAGGACCACCTGGCAAGAACCTGCGTGGATGCCGGACACGCCGTGGTCGTGCCTCAGCGCTTCACGGCGCCCGACCCGGTTGCGGGCGCCCTGGCCGATCTGACAGCGGTCCGGTCGGCTGCCCGGCTGCTGGCCGAGGTCTCCGGCCCCGAGACACCGCCGGGAACCGCCCTGATCATCGGCGCCGCTCTGGCCAGCGGCGTACGGATCGCGGCCTTCCAGCCACGCCCTGTGTTCACGCACGCTCATGGCCGTGAGCCCAACTGGCGGAACCTCATGATCCAGTACGCCACCGATACTCACCTCGACAGCGAAGAGGCCGTTCAGTCCTGGCTGGCCGCATGAACCCCGACGAGATCGCCGACTATCAAACTGTGGTTCTGGAGGGATGCGACGGGGTCGGCAAGAGCACGCTCGGCGAGCGACTGTCGAGACACCACGGCTTCACCATGGTCCATTCTCCGAGGACTCCCGACCATCTCGACCTGGCCAGCCGCTACAGGACCATCCTCGCCGGGGACGGAAAGATCCTCTTCGACCGGTGCTTCATCAGCGAGTTGGTGTACGGCCCTCTACACCGAGGTCGCTCCCGGATCAACTGGTCCCAGGCGATCGACCTGGCCGAAAGCGTCATCAACCGCTCCGGCGTACTCGTACACCTGACCGCGCCACCCGCCGTCATTCATCAGCGGCTTCTGTCACGCGACGGTGAGGCAGTCGACCTGGAGGAGATCTCCGAACTGGTGACGGGATACGAGAGGGTCTTCTCCACACTCACGGACTACACGCATGTGCTCAAGCTCGACACCTCGCTTCTCGACCTCCCCTCGACGGGGTGATGGCTCGCCGAATCCAACACGTCGGCACACCAACCCCGCTAGGGTTCCAGGGCACCTGCTGTATCGCCGCTGGAGGAGTCTTGGACATCGGGGACGCCCAGAAACTCGCCTGGGAGAACAAGAACCTCAAGGGGTTCAACACCACCGACGTGGCCTTGGAGTTCGGCCTCCTGACTGCTGAGGTGGGTGAAGCCTTCACCGCTTGGCGCAAGGGCCTGCCCGACCTCGGGGAGGAACTGGCTGACGTCTTCCTCTACCTGACGGCCCTGGCGCAGATGAATGACGTGGACCTGAGCTCCGAGGTCGCCCGGAAGATCGAGAAGAACGCGCACCGTACGTACGAGCAGAATGATCACGGGGCGCTCATCCGGACGGGCGCCTCGTAGGAAATATCGCTGCCCGACTGCCTGCACAGGCGCCTATGGCGAAGGTGAGGTTGATCCCGGGCAGTGGACACCGGGTTTCATGCGACGAGTGACAACGTACGTGTCGTGATCAGTTGTTGTTCGAATTCGCCTGGTGTGAGGCAGCCGAGCGCCGGAGTGGCGACGGCGCCGGTTGTAGTACGAAAGCCAGTGGAATCGCTTGAGCAGGTCTGTTCCTTCGAGGTCCAGCGGCGTCTGTGGAGCAACTCACGTTTGAGGCCCCGGAAGGACGACCCAGCGAGGGCGTTGGCGTAGCTCGAGCCGACTTGGCCCGTGCTGCGACGGATGCCGTGCTGGCGGCAGACGCAGCGAAGGTGGCCGCGTTGTACCGGGCGCCTCTGTCGGTTAGGAAAACGACGCCGTGGACCCGGCCGCCGCGAGCGGTCACGGCCATCTCGATCGCGTCGGTGACCAGCGAGGTGCGCATGTGGTCCGCGATCGACCAGCCCACGACCTTCCTCAATCAGATTTCGATCACCGTGGCAAGGTAGAGCCTGGACGGGCCGACGACTATGTAGGTGATGTCGCCGCACCACCTGGTGTCCAGGGCGTCCGTAGTGAAGTCACGCATCACCAGGTCCGGCGCGCGCAAGGCGTGAGAGGAGTCCTCACCGGTTTCGACCAGGAGCTTCGGGTGCTTGTCTACCCATCGGCGGTCGATCTGTCCAGCACGCACTTGCGTGACCTCGCCCAGCACCTGACTACTCGCCATCGCGAGATCGGCGCCCGATGGCGGCGCATCCCGCCGGGCCGTCAGGCTCTGCTGGTCCTGTCCCTACCTGCGCTGCGCTGCGGCGACACCTACGTCGAACTCGCCGCCGGGTTTGGCATCGGGACGGTCTACCGCTACATCCGCGAGGCGATAGATGTCCTGGCCGGGCTCGCCCCGAGCCTGGCCGAGATCAAAGCGGACCGCGTGCCGGCTGACCTTCGTGATCCTCATCGCTTCTCTCGGGGTAGCTCAGCGCACGGATTCGGCAACCACGATGACCGTGCAGCTCAGTGGTGTATGTCCGAGGTCTCAAGGTGCGCGACAGGTGTCGCGGACCGGGGCGGTGGCGGCCTGAAGCTGGTAGCTGTGGTTGCGTAAGGCGACTTGTTGTTTCGCGGGCACTTGTGGTCATAGGGACGCGCGTTCATAGGTCGACGGGCAGCGTCGTGAAGCTGCTTGCTGGTCGCTCGCCGCCGTAGACGGTGAGGGTTTGGACAAGTTGTTTTCGCTGCCGTTCGCTCATGGGGCCAAGAACACAGATAGGGATGAGCGCAACTGGGCGTTGCAGAGTTTGGGGGTGACCGTAGGGCCAGCCAGCGGGACGGAACACGCCAGCTGGCGGGCGGGCGCTCGGCTCTAGGGCGAGGTGAATGCCGGTGTACCGGTGCGGCGGTGAACCGTGGATTTCGTTGATGCTGATGCCCTGGATCTGACTCCAGGCGAACTCATCCGTGCCTGCCGCGGAGTTGATTACGATGCCGGCGCGTCCCACGTGCAGGTTCCAGGCGGATCTGATTTTACGTATGAAAGAGTGCCGGACTGTGTTGACCGTGTTCGTGATCGCGAGCCACGTAAAATAGAGTGCCGAGAGACCGCCGAAGGTGCCACCGAGGGCAGGGATGGCTATCCATGGATTGTCTCCGCCGTCTGGGCCTCCAGGCGTTATGAGTCCAGCGTGGAACGGGAAGTAGAAGGCAGCGACCACCACGGCTGAGGACAGCAGGGCACCGAGCCATTGTCCCCATAAGCTCGGCCTGGCCGTGTACGAGTTCAGCGGTTCCCTGCCGTTCCAGGAGATCTCGAAGGAGCCGGGTACGCGGGCGATTGCGGGATGCATGGGCCGCGTTACATGCGTGGCTGAGTGCTGCTTGTGCACGCTTTCTTGGTCAATTGAGACTTGCTGATCAGCCCGGAATTCGAGTACCGCGCGCGCCGCGCGGGCCATTCTGGACAGCAGCACGGTGCGCTCTGCCGCATCACTCGGAACGCCGACCGCCCGCAGACTCTTGATGCGCTGGTTCACTTCGTGTGCCGTTTGAGGCCGCTGCGCGGGGTCGCGGGCCAGGAGCGCGGCCACGAGGACCGTCAGGACGGGCGGCAGCCCTGGCAGCACGGAGTCCAGGCGTGGTGCGTCTTCGTCGATTTTGTACCGGATGACGGCTAGGCCGCTATGCCCGGTGAAGGGTGGCTGGCCGGTCAGCATGGCGAACAGAACGCCGCCCAGGGCGTACAGGTCGGAGCGCTCGTCGCCTCGTACGTTGAGGAACTGCTCGGGTGCCCCGTACTCCGGGGTCCCAGCGGGCGTCAGTTGTGAGGAGCGTGCCACGGTGAAGGCGGCTTGCAGGAACCCGGCGATGCCGAAATCGACGACCTTTACCTGGCGGTCACCGGTGAGCATCACGTTGTGTGGCTTGATGTCATAGTGGACGACCCCAGCCCGATGCGCGGCGACGAGCGCGGTGCAGATACCCTCAGCGATCGCAAGGGCGTCGTCGGGTGCCATGGCCGCCTGGGAACGGATGAGTTCGCTCAGGGGGATACCGTCGACTTTTTCCATGACGAGGAACAGCACATCCTCGTGTACGCCGCGGTCATAAAGCGTGGCCACGTTCGGATGGTTGATCTGTGCGGCCGCCACCGCTTCGCGCTCGAAACGCTGCGCCAGTTCAGGTAAGGCGCCTTCGTCTAGGACAAGTAATTTAAGCGCGATGTCGCGGTGCAGGACGCGGTCCCGTGCGGCCCATACCTCGCCCATCCCTCCCCGACCAAGCAAGTTGACCAGCTCGTAGCGGCCCGCGACCAGGTCCCCAACGTGCATACGCTCACCCCATTGATATCCGTCACACCAGCGCCAGAATACGGTTGTGTACGACGCCATGAACGCCGAACTCTGATCGCCGGACGTCCGGAGCTTGCCCCGGGCTCTTGGACACGGGCTATGGGGACGCCGCTGAGGCCGCAGTCAGCGGTTGAGCCGAGCCATCAGCTCGCGGTTGGCCGCTCGTGCGGCAGCGAGGTCCTCTTCCTGCTCGGATCAACTCCGCGCGGAGGCCGAGGATCTGTTGTTCCAGCTCACCGTTCCGGTGGGTCAGTGTCGCGACATCTGCTGGGGCTCCAAGCCCGGAGGCTTCCCACGCGACCTCCCCCAGGCTTTTGGACAGGCGCCGTTCGAGCCGGGTGATGTGCGCGGACAGTCTCCCGTTGCGGGCCGTGAGGTTCGCGACGTCAGCCAGCAGCGACTTGCGGTTGACCTGCGTTCCGGCAGTCGTGCCGGGCGGGGGCTGGCCCGCGCGGGCGATGACGGCTGCGTGCAGATCTCCGTGGCGATGAATCAGGCTGCGGTGGACGCCGGCGGCGCGGGCGACCGAAGAAACGCTGATCTCCTCGCCGGTGGAGGCCAGTTGGTCGAGAGCTTTGAACACCCGGTTTCGTCGTCGGTCGGAGTCAGCGGCCCGCGCTCGGGTCAGGTGGTCCGGTAATGCGCTCACGCGTCACGCTCCAGTCGCAGCTCCGGCTCGGGCGGACGGATGCCGGGCATGCCCAGGGAGACGGTGCGGGATTTGCGCAGGGTCCGGGTGGCGTCCTTGATCTGCTCGCGTTCGTCCTCGGTGAGCCCGTCGAGGTCGGTCTCGACGCGGCGGATCAGTGTGCGGATGCGCTTGATCTCCTCGTCGGACGGAGTCGCTTCGGTGCGGGCCCAGGCGTCGAGGTCCGAGGCCGCGGCGAGACGTTCGCGGTCCCTCAGCAGGGGGTCCAGATAGGTCCGCAGCTCTGGCAAGTACGACGGGTCGGTCGGGAAGTGGTCGCAGCCGACGCACACGAAACGACCTGCCAGCTCAGCGAGATGGCACTTATGACCAGAGCAATGCTGGACACCACGACCGGGAATCATGCGCGGAGCGTAGACCGGGCTGCTGAGTCGCGTAACGCGCTTGATTCTGCACCTAGTTGCACAATCGGCCGATCATGCCGCATCATGGGCCGCAGATCCCGCGTGCCCGAAAACAGGCAGCCCGCCCCAACATGGCGGGCCTTCGCCTTTCCCACACACACCACCACACCGCATGCCACGATGCCCCCACACAGCAGCAGGGGGCACACATGACCGAAGTCACCGGCCAGGGCGGACAGATCACGTTCGACGGCCAGTACGTCACCATCACCCGCAAAGGGTTCCTCGCCCGCGCCACGCACGGCAAAGGTGAGAAGCGGCTCCACATCAGCCAGATCAGCGCCGTCCAGTGGAAGCCCGCCGGCGGGGTGATGAACGGCTTCATCCAGTTCACCGTCCCCGGCGGCAACGAGGTCCGCGGCAGGTTCGGCTCGCAGACGTCGAACGCCGCCAAGGACGAAAACTCGGTGATCTTCACGAAGGCGCAGATGCCCGCGTTCGAAAAGCTCCGCGCCGAACTCGACGCCGCGATCGTCGCCCAGCACGCACCCCAGCACACCGGGCCCGCCCCGACCTCCTCGCTCGCCGACGAGTTGGCGAAGCTGGCCGGCCTGCGAGACCAGGGAATCCTGTCCCCGGCCGAGTTCGAGCAGCAGAAGGCGCGCCTGCTCGACCTGTAACGCCCCCTCGAACTGGCCCGGTCGCATCTCGCCGTTGCGGCCGGGCCTTCGCATGCCCCGGCGGTGACCCATGACCCACCAAGGAGAGCTCAACGGCGACCAGCGCGCCGTCACCGTGCTCTCCGCGTGAGCGGAGGTGAACCGGCGGCCTCGCCCAGCATGAGCATGACGCGATCGTGCTCTCCGCACGAGCGGGGTGAGCCAACGCTGGAGGCCGAGAACATGAGCACCCGGCCGTCCCCAGCGAAGAGGAGACAGGAAGAGGGGTGAACCAGGGCAGTCCGGTACCGCGAAACCCGGCTGCCCACGTCTGGTTGGCGAGTGCACAGAACGCTCTCGGCGGGGCGGAACCCCACCACCTTCCCCTGACGAATCGTCAGCAAAGTCAGCAAGAAGTCAGCACAACCCCCGCCAAAGACCGCCTCGCACCGCCAAAAGCCGCCGAGGCCAGAAAGGCACCGAACCATGCTTGACGTGGGAAAACACAGGTAGCAAGCACAGTGCTAGCATCGCCCCTCAGTACTCGTGAAGATGGTTCACAACGGCATCGAGTACGCCGACATGCAGCTCATCGGCGAGGCCTATCAACTGTTGCGGGACGTGGCCGGCTACTCCCCCGCGCGGATCGCGGATGTGTTCCGCACCTGGAACACCGGGCGCCTGGACTCCTACCTCATCGAGATCACCGCGGAGGTGCTCTCGCACATCGACGCGGCGACCGGCAAGCCCTTCGTGGACGTCGTACTCGACCAGGCGGAGCAGAAGGGCACCGGCCGGTGGACCGTCCAGGTCGCCCTCGACCTCGGCGTGCCCGTCTCCGGTATCGCCGAAGCGGTCTTCGCCCGCTCCGTCTCCGGCCACGCCGACCTGCGCGAGGCCTCCCGTCACCTCGCGGGACCCACCGCACAGCCCCTGGGCGGGGACGAGGCCGCGGCCTTCGCCGACCAGGTCGAACAGGCCCTGTACGCCTCGAAGATCGTCTCTTACACCCAGGGCTTCCACGAACTCGCCGCAGGCAGCCGGCAGTACGACTGGAACATCGACCTCGGCAGGATCGCCTCGATCTGGCGCGGCGGCTGCATCATCCGCGCCGCCTTCCTCGACCGGATCACCGACGCCTACGAAGCACAGGCCCAGCTACCGAGCCTTCTCGCCGACAAGGGCTTCGCCGACGAGATCGCCGCCGCGCAGGACGACTGGCGCGCTGTCACCGCCACCGCCATCCTCCAGGGCGTACCCACCCCCGGCTTCAGCGCCGCCCTCGCCTACTACGACTCGCTGCGCGCCACCCGCCTCCCCGCAGCCCTCACCCAGGGCCAGCGCGACTACTTCGGCGCCCACACCTACCGCCGCACCGACCGCGACGGCACCTTCCACACCCTCTGGGGTGCGGACAAATCGGAAGTCGAAAGCTGACCCGCCACCGGTCCGGGGTGAGCCGGGCGGCCGCCCGGCACCCTGGACCGTGACGGTCAGCGCCCCGAGATCAGATCCGCCACCCGAGCAAGGGGAGACGTGCTGGTGCGGTGTCCCGCTGTTTCCTGGCGGTCCGCGGCGCGGTAGACCGCGTACATTCCATGGACTCCGATCCAGCGGGCCGGCTCCGGTTCCCAGCGCCGCGAGGTGCGGCCGGTCCACGGCAGCCGGGTGCGTTCGGTCTCCTCTCCGATGACCAGGTCGGTGAGAGTGCGAGCCGCGAGATGCGAGGCCGTCACGCCCTGGCCCACGTATCCGCCCGCCGCGCCGATGCCGGTGGCCCGGTCCAGATGGACCGTGGGACACCAGTCACGAGGTACCGCGAGCACACCGGACCAGGCGTGAGCGACGGGGACATCGGCCGCCGCCGGGAACAGTGTGGCCAGCGTCCGGGCCAGCGAGGCCACCGTCCGGGCGCCGGTGCCGCCGTTCCCGTCGACGCGGGAGCCGAACCGGTAGGGCACGCCCCGTCCGCCCAGGGCGATGCGGCCGTCGGCGGTGCGCTGCCCGTAGAGGTAGGCATGGGTCTGGTCGCTGAACAGTTCCTGTCCCTCCCAGCCGATGCTCTGCCAGGCGGACCGGGACAGCGGCTCGGTCACGAGCATCGAGGAGTTCATCGGCAGCCAGGTGCGCTTCTCACCGGGCAGTTCAGAGGTGAAGCCCTCGGTACAGCGCAGCACGTGACGTGCGCTCACCGAACCGAATGGTGTGGTCGCCTCGTGCGGAGCTATCGCTGTGACGGGCGTCGACTCGTACAGGCGCACTCCCAGACGGACGACGCTCTCGGCGAGGCCGATGACCAGCCGGGCCGGGTGGATGCGCGCGCAGTTCGGATTGAAGGCCGCGCCGAGGCCCCCGGCGACTTCGACGCGCTTCTTCAACTCCGGTGCGGAGAGGAACACTTCGTCGGTGTTGCCCCATTCCCTGTCGTGTGTGACGGAGGCCCGCAGTCGATCCAGCTGGGCCGGCGCGTGGGCGACGCGCAGATAGCCGCTCTTCACCGCGTCCGCCGAGATGCCCTCGCGGCTCAGCGTCGAGAGCACCACGTCGACCTCCTCGTTCATCAAGGCCTGGAAGCGCAGGACGGCCTCCTTTCCGCGCTCCTCGGCGAACCGGGCGGGCGAACCCGGGATCTTGCCGGACAGCCAGCCGCCGTTGCGGCCGGAGGCGCCGAAACCCGCGAACTCCCGCTCCAGAACGACGATGTCCCAGTCGGGCCGGGCCTTCTTGAGGTGGTACGCGGTCCAGAGCCCGGTGTATCCGGCGCCGATGACGCACACGTCCGCGGTGATCGAACCGTCGAGTGGAGTGCGTCGCGCGGGGAAGCCGGTCTGGCTGAACCAGAAGGACACCTGGCCGTTGGCCGGGACAGAGGTGGACATGGCAGAACTCCGGGAGGGTGTGGTGAGGGGCGGCTGATCAGTGGGCGGAGACGGCCGCGCCGGTGCGTGGTGTCCCGGGCAGGACGTCGTCCTCGGAGCGGCGGGGCAACGCCAGGCACGCTGCGGCCATCCCCAGGGCGACGACCCCGGTGAGGACGGCCACCGGGGTCGTGCTGCCGCTGCGATCGAGCAGGTAGGTGGAGAAGCTGGGGGCGATTCCACCGATGGAGCCCGCGATTCCGTAGCTGAGGGAGGCGCCCGTGTAGCGAACCTCGGGGCGGAACAACAGGACGACCTCGGCGGCGAGGACTCCGTAGCCGGCCCCGACGAAGGCCATGCTGACGGCGACGCCCAGATACAGCAGCGCCGCGTTCTGGGTGCCCACCAGGGCGAAGGCCGGCCACGCCCAGATCACGAGGCCGGTGGCGGCGGCCACGGCGATCCTGCGTGCGCCGAAGCGGGGTGCCAGGAGAGCGCCGATGAGAACGAAGAGGCCCTCGCTGACCGCGGCGATCAGGTTCGCGGGCAGCGTGATGGAGGTGCTCATCCCGAGCGTGCCGGTCGCGTAGACGAGTGTGAACGTGGTGAGCAGGTAGTAGGTGACGAAGACCCCGGCGAACGCGCCGACTCCGATGAGGACGCGTTGCCAGTCCTGGCGCAGCACCTCGACCACGGGGAGGCGCGCGGGCTTCGGTCCCGCGCCGGCCGCGGTGAAGTCCGGCGACTCCTGGATCTTCGTGCGGATCGCCATGCCGATGGGGATGAGCAGGACGGAGGCGAGGAAGGGCAGGCGCCAGCCCCAGCTGTGCAGCCAGGCATCCGAGCCCGTGGTGACGGCCATGAAGACGAGGGTGGCGAGGACCAGGCCGAGCGGTGAGCCCATTTGGGCGAAGGCGCCGAAGAGGGTCTTGCGGCGGGGCGCGGCGTGCTCGATGCCGATGAGCGCCGCGCCGCCCCACTCGCCGCCGACGGCCATCCCCTGCACGATGCGCAGGAGCAGCAGGAGGAGCGGGGACGCGACCCCGATGGCGCCGTAGGACGGCAGGAGACCGACCGCGACCGTGGCGCCACCCATCAGGAGCAGGGTGACGACGAGGGTGCGCTTGCGCCCCACCCGGTCCCCGAAGTGACCGAAGATAACGGCACCGAGCGGGCGGGCGAGGAAGCCCGCGCCGAAGGTGGCGAGGGAGAGCAGCGTACCGACGAGCGGCGGCAGTCCGGGGAAGAAGACGCGGTTGAAGACGAGCGCGGAAGCGGTGCCGTAGATGAAGAAGTCGTACCACTCGATGGTGGTCCCGATGATCTGAGCCGAGGCGAGCCGTCTCGTGGAGAGGGCGGGCCCGGGTCCGGCGGAGGCCGGGGTCGTTCCTTGACGCATGACGTACTCCTGGCGGGGCGGCAGGGCGGGCAGCGAAGGCGGAAGGGGGTTCCTGGCTAAGCGGAGGGGGCTGAGGCGAGACCGTCGCGGTGGTCCGCCTCGAGGCGGTGTGCGGCACGGTCGGACGGCTCTCCGTGGCCGCCGCCGCCGCCGGTGACCACGCTGACGCGGTCGCCGGCCCCCAGCTTTTCGTGGAAGACGACGGGGAGTTGTTCGACGGAGCCGTCGGCGCGGGTGATGGTGAACGAGCCCGGCCGTCCGGGGCCCGCGCCGTCCAGGCCGGGTGCACCGGTGCGGTGGCGGTCCGCGTATCCGGCGATGTCGACACCGTCGGCGACAGCCTCGTAGGTACGTCGGATGCCCAGGCCGCCCCGGTGCTCGCCGGCGCCGCCGGAGTGCTCATGGAGCGCGTACTCGACGACCCGGAAGTGCGAGTAGTCGGACTCCAGGGCCTCGACGGGGGCGTTCGCGCAGTTGGAGATGGGGTTGTCGAGGGCGTCGGCACCGTCGTGTGCGGCGCAGGCGCCCCAGCCGCCGCCGAGGATCTCCAGGACGACCTGGTAGTTGCTGGTGTCCCGGTCGAGATGGCTGACGGTGAACGCGGTCGTGGTGTCGAAACCGGTCGCGGCGGCTCGGTCGGGAACCTGCCGACCGAGAGCCTGGACGATCGCGTTGAAGACCCGGCTGGCAGGGGTGAGCCGGCTGCGTACGGCGGCGGGAGACCTCGGGTTGAGGATGCTGCCGAACGGCGCGTGCACGGTGATGGGCCGGTTGCAGCCCTCGTTGAAGGGGATGTCGGGTTCGTCGAGCAGGCAGCGAACGGCGCTGATGGCTGAGGAGACGGTCGAGGCCAGGGGACAGTTGACGTTGCCTTCGATCTGGTCCCCGCTGCCCGTGAAGTCCAGATGGATTTCCTCGCCCGCCACGGTGACCCTGACCCGGATGTCGACCGTGCCGGCGTCCCAGGGGGCGCCGTCGAGGGTCTGCACGGACTCGTAGACACCGTCGGGGATGCGGCCGAGTGCCGCCCGGGTGCGCCGCTCCGAGTAGTCCTTGAGCTCGTCCATGGCCGTGAGGCAGTCGGCGGTACCGAACCGGACAGCGGCCTCCTTGAGTCGGGTCGCAGCCGTGCGGTTGGCGGCGAACTGCGCGTTGAGATCGCCGATGACGAGGTCGGGCACGCGGACGTTGGCCCGCACCATCTCTTCGACGAAGCCGCCGCGCCCCCAGTCGCGCGAGACGGAGAATCGGCTGAGCGGCAGGCGAAGGCCTTCCTGGTAGATCTCGGTCGCGGTGGCGTTGAGGCCGGGGCTGCCACCGCCGATGTCGACGTGGTGGGCGACGCTCGCGGCGAACGCCACCAGTTGCCCATCGGTGAAGACGGGAGTGAAGAGGTAGATGTCCTGGAGGTGCTGGCCGCCGTTGAACGGGTCGTTCATCAGCAGCGCGTCGTCCTCGGTCAGCGTGGACAGGTCGACGGCGTCGGCCAGACCGCGGATCGCGAACGATATGCCCGCGGTCATGATCGGGATGCATTCGGCCTGGTCGATGACCTCTCCGCGGGCGTCGGTGAGCGCGACCGAGTAGTCGCGGGCCTCCCGGACGATCGACGAGAACGCCGCCCGGCGCAGGTCGGTGGCCATCTCGCGGGTGATGGAGGAGAGCGCGGCCCGGATCAGACCGAGCCGGGCTGTGTCGAGTGGCATGGGTCAGCTCCTGGTGAGGACGAGGTTGGTGGCCGGGTCGACGGTGGCGGTCCAGCCGCTGGGCACGTAGGTCGTGGAGGACGCGTCGGTGATGACGGCGGGTCCGGCCAGTTCCGTGCCGATGGACAGGGAGCCCCGCGACACGATGACGGTGGGACGGGGTCTGCCGTACTCCAGGACGGTGCCCTCCTGGCGGAGTTCGTCGGGCCGGTGCTCGACGGCGGGGAGCGCCACCGAGGGACGGGGCCGGCCGACGCTCAGCCGGAGGGTCACCACCTGCACGGGAGCGGTGTGATCCGCGTGCCCGAAGCGCTGAGCGTGCAGGGAGTGGAAGGCCGCGACGAGCTGCCGCACGAGGTCCTCTCCCGCCGGCCGGGGCAGCGGCACCGACAGTTCGAAGCCCTGCCCGGCATAGCGCATGTCGACGGTCCAGGTGTCGTGCACGGTGGTGGCATCGACGCCCTGCCCGGCGAGTTCGCCGTGTGCCTCGCCGGTGACGGCGGCCATGACCTCACGCAGACGGGTGTTTTCGAGCGTGTCGGCGGCGGCGAGGACCGTGCGGGCGAACTCGCGTCGGAATCCGGACACCAGCAGCCCGTAGGCGGAGGCGAGCCCGGAGTGCGGGGCGATCACGACGCGCCGCATACCCAGTTCGTCGGCGACGCCCGCCGCGTGCACCGGGCCCGCTCCCCCGTAGGCGAGCAGCGTCAGCCCGCGCGGGTCCTGGCCGCGCTCGACCGACGCAACCCGGATGGCACCTGCCATGGCGACGTTGGCCAGCTGATAGGCCGACCAGGCGGCCTCGCCGACTGTGACGCCGAGCCGGGCGGCGAGCGGCGCGAAGACGGCTGCGGCGGCGTCCAGGTCGAGCGGAAAGCGTCCGGCCAGCCGCGGGTGCGGCCCGAGCAGGCCGAGGACGGCGTTCGCGTCGGTGACGGTGGGCGCCGGACCGCCGCGTCCGTAACAGGCGGGCCCCGGGTCTGCCCCGGCGCTCCGCGGGCCGACGGTGAGCAGGCCGCCGCTGTCGACAGCGATGATGCTGCCGCCGCCGGCGCCGACGGTCGTGATGTCAATCATCGGCACGCGCACCGGCAGCCCGTCGACGGTGACCTCCGGGGTGAGCTGCGGGGTGCCGTCGACGACGAGGGACACGTCCGTGCTGGTGCCGCCCATGTCCATGGTGACGACGTCCCCGAGCCCCGCTGACTCGGCGACGGCGACGGCTGCGCTGACTCCGGCGGCCGGCCCGGAGAGCAGCATCGTCACCGGCCGGGCCGTCACCACGGGCACCGGCACGGCGCCGCCGTTCGACTGCATCACCTGCAGCCCTGTGATGCCACGCCGAGCGGCCGCGTCGGCGAGCCGGGACAGGTACCCGGCGACGGCGGGCCGGACGAATGCGTCGACCACGGTGGTGCTGGTGCGCTCGTACTCGCGGAATTCGCGCGCCACCTCGCAGGACAGGGACACCGGAAGCCCGGGTGCCAGGGAGGCGGTCAACTCGGCCAGACGCCGTTCGTGCGCGGGGTTGCCGTAGGAGTGCAGCAGGCACACCGCGATGGCGGTGACGTCCTGGGCGAGCAGTTCCTTCACCGCTCGCCGTGCGCTCTCCTCGTCGAGTTCGAGGGCTGTCTCGCCCGACGCCAGAACCCGCTCGTCGATCTCCTGGACCAGATGACGCGGCACCAGTGGTGCGGGCTTGACGTACCGCAGGTCGTACATCCGGTCACGGTCCTGACGCTGGAGCGTGAGCAGATCACGGAATCCCCGGGTGACGAGGAGGCCCAGGCGAGGGCCGCGGCGCTCAAGAAGGGCGTTGGTCGCCACCGTGCTGCCGTGCAGCAGCAGCGCGCCCTCACGCAGTTCGGCCGGCAGCTCGTCGATCGCCTCGATCACCGCGCGCGACGGGTCCTGCGGAGTGGAGAAGACCTTCGATGTCGCCCGCAGCCTGCCGTCGTCGTCGAGGACGACCAGGTCGGTGAAGGTGCCACCGCATTCGACACCAATACGCATGAGACCCCCTTTCTGTGACTCAATGTGACAACCCGAAATCATTTCCGGCCTTGAAATGTGACGTTCCCATGGCCGACGATGCGCGGTAATACGTCGTTCTCCCCATGGACGAGGGTGTACGTCGGTGCTGGTCAGCCCCGGTGGGAAGAGCCGGAGCCGCCCGGCAGGAGGAGGTGCGCATGGCACGGGACCGGTCCAAGCCGTCCGAGAGCGTGTCCGAAAGCAGGCGCCTGCTGGGCCCCGGCGTGGCCCGGCTCGACGCGTCCGGTCGCTTCGAGCGCCTCGACGTGCTGGGCTGCGATCTCGTGATGGATCAGCGCGTGAGGCGCTGGGCGGAGCTGATGCCGGCCACCCGCAAGTCCGCCGTCTCCTTCGTCTGGATCACTGAGGACGGCGTATGGGCGCACATCGACCTCTCGGTGCCACCGACAGCCGAGGGCCGGCAGGTCACCGTCACCGTCGCGGTGCGGACCGGCGAACCGCCGTACGGTCTCACCGCGCGGGAACTCGACGTGCTCACGCTGCTCTCGGGTGGTCTCACCAACGCCTCCGTCGCCCGCTACCTGGGCACCAGTCCGCGCACCGTCGGCAAGCAGGTGGAGGCGCTCTTGGACAAACTGGGTCAGCCGAGCCGCAGCGCGGCGGCCGCGTTCGCCGTGGACAGTGGCCTGCTGCGGCTCCCGGTGCCCGGCGCCTGCGCCGAACTGTCCGCCCTGGGCGTGGGCATGCTCGACACATTGGAACGCGGCCGTGGCAGACCGACCCGATTCGCGGGCGCTCCGCGCCGCAACTCCCGCCTCTTCGCTCCCCGGCCGCTGACCGTGGGCCTGATGGCTCCGCTACTCGGCGCCTACGGCGCCGACGGAAAGGAGCTCCTCAAGGGCGCCGAACTCGCGGTGGCCGAACTGAACGCGCGCGGGGGCGTGTCGGGGCGGCCCGTGGAGCTGGCGACCTTCCCGCTCGACAACCAGGACGCGGTCTCGGTGGACACCGCGTTCCGTGCAGCGGGCGCCCGCGACCTGTCCGCACTGGTCGGCTCGTACCTTCTCGTCGACGAGCGTTCCAGCTACGAGCGTGCCGCCGAGTACGGGGTCCCGTACCTGAATGTCGGCAGCAGCGACCTCCAGGCGGCCTGGGTCGACTCCGAGCCATCCGTCTTCGGCAACGTGTTCCAGGCCGGCCCACGGCGCAGCAACTACATGCACGGCTTCCTGCGGTTCGCCTCCCAGACGGGCGCGGCGGGCCTGTGGCAGCCGCCGCACCGCACCATCGGCGTGGTCGAACCCGAGGTCGCGGACAGCGAGATCCTGCCGAACCGGGGCGCGGACCTGATGGAGGCCGCGGGCTGGCGCGTGGAGTTCCGGATCAAGACCAGACCGCCGTACGACGACTGGTCGAAGGTCCTTGAGCAGTTGCGGCACACCTCCCCGGCGGCGCTGCTGCTGGGCAACCATCCACCGACCGCGATGGCCGCGTTCCAACGCGCCTTCGTCCGGGATCCTTCGCCGACCCTCGTCTACAACGTCTACACCCCATCCGTTCCGGCCTATCTCGGCGCGGCGGGCGAGGCTGCCGAAGGGGTCGTCTGGGCCAGTGTCACCGGCCGGTACGGTGACGCCCGGGGAGCCTCCTTCGCCCGGAACTACGCGCGCCTGCACGGCGGCACCCCCGGTCACGGCCTCGCGGGCGCCGGCTACGACCAGGTACAGGTTCTCGCGCGAGCCTGGAGTGCCACCTCCAGCCCGGGGCACCCGGGTGAGACGGTGGACGCCCTGCGAAGCGTCGTGCACCGCGGCGTCAACGGCGCGTACTTCCTGGGAGCGGCGGGGCAGACCAACGCGGCCTACCCGGACGAGAATCCCGATCCGTCGCTCGCTCAGGCGCCGCTGGTCTTCCAGATACAGGACGGCACCAGCCGGGCGATCCATCCGGCACCGTACGCCGAGGCCGCGTTCCGGCTGCCGCCCTGGCTGCGGCAGGAGTGCCCGCGTCGGACACCTGTGTGACCACTCTCGGATTCCCGCAGCTCCAGCTCGTCCCGCGGCGACTCCACCCGCTGCCGGACGGCGGCATCCCGCTCGTCGGGCAGGCCCGTCACCGGCGGCGTCCGGAAGCAGTGGCCGGGCCGGCCGGGCTCACGGCTTCGCGCCGAAGTCCTGCGTCCACCACGGTCCGCCGGGACCCTTGTGGACGCCGATGCCGATGTCCTTGAAGGAGCAGTTGAGGATGTTGGCGCGGTGGCCCGGACTGTTCATCCAGGACTCCATCACCGCCTCGGGAGTCTGCTGGCCGCGGGCTATGTTCTCGCCGTACGTCGACCAGCGGTACCCGGCGTCGGTGATGCGCCGTCCGGGGTCGGCGCCGTCGGGGTTGGTGTGCTCGAAGAAGTCACGGGCCGCCATGTCGTCGGAGTGGCGCTGTGCCGCGTCCGTGAGCTGCGCGTCCTCCTTGACCGGCCCGCATCCGGCCGCCGCCCGCTCCTGGTTGACCAGGGCGGCGACCTGGGCCGTGGTGCCCGCGGGGGCGGGCTGCGTGGCGGGGGCGCTCGACGGAGGCGGTGGGGCCGTCTTCTTCGGGGCCGGGGCGACGCTCTTGCGCGGTTTGTGGACCGGGGCGGCCGAGGTGCTCTTCTTCGCGGACGGCGAGGGCGAGGGCGACGCGGACGCCGGGGGCGGCGATGAGGTGGTGGCCGGGTTCTCGGGGGCCGCGAGATCGGCGATCGGCTCGGCCGACGCGCGCGAGGCGCTGTCGCCCCCGGTCCCGGTTCCGGGCCCGAGGGACACGTACCACAGGCCTCCACCGGCCATGCACGCCACCACCACCGCGCCGCCGGCCGCCCGGCGCCGGATCCGCCGGCTCCGGCGCGCCGCGGCCCGCGAGGCCGCCCGGCCGTCCGTGTTCCGCCCGCCCGGGGAACGGTGCCGGCCGGGCCGGGCGGCTGCCGCGCTGTCGGCCGCCGTCGCGTCGAGCGAGTATGCGGCGGCGACGGGCGCAGCCCCGTCCCGGGCGGGCCACAGCACGAGGAGTGCCGCGGGCACGGGTATCAGTGCCAGCCCCGCCAGCAGGCCCTCGGCGGGCATCAGGCCGCTCCAGAGTCCGGCACACCGGAGGCAGTCACGGGCGTGCCGGGCTATGCGTTTGCGCCACAGCGCCGAGGGGTGGCCGTCCCATGCCACAAGGACGCCGCGGAGTTCCTGGCACGGCGGCTGCGCGCCGAGTGCCCGCACGACGACGCGGGCCGTCTCCAGTTGCGCCTTCATCCGCTGCACCCGGACCGCCGCGTACTGCGGCGAGAGCTCCAGGGCCTCGGCGACCTCGGCCCGGGTCAGCTCCCCCGCGCACTCCAGCCACCACAGCGACAGCAGGCCCCGGTCGTCCGGCTCGAGCCACCGCGTCGCGCACGCCGTCTCCTGGCGCTGTCCGGACAGCTGCAGGCGCATCATCGTCAGATCGACGAAGTCGGCCCCCGGGTCGGCTATCTCCCCGGCCTCCTCCAGCGTGCCGGGCAGGGCCGTGCGGTCCCGCCAGTGCGCGCGGACCTGGTTCATCGCGATCGCCACCAGCCAGGAGCGGAAACTCTCCGGGGTCCGCAGACCGCCGAGGCCGTCCAGCGCACGGAGCATGGTGTCCTGAACCACGTCGTCCACGTCCGCCGAACCGTTCAACGCCCGGCCCACGATGTTGTAGACGAGCGGAAGGTACGCGCTCGCCAGCGCGTCCTGCGCCCCCGCGTCTCCGTCGCGCGCGGCGATCACCAGTGGCACCGGGTCCACCGTGTGCTGATTGCTCATGTGACTGGGTCCCTGTCCTGTAGGCCGCTGATGATGCCCGATGACTGGGAGACCGCCGCGGGCGGCCCGGATAACAGTTCCTGCGGCCGGAGTTTTGCCGGTACGTGCTCCGGCACGGTTCCGCCGCGACTCAGGCGAGTTTCTTGAGCAGCTCGCCCGCGAGCGGAGCGGCGGAGGCCGGGTTCTGGCCGGTGACCAGGTTGCGGTCGACGACCACGTACGGGGCCCACGGCTCGCCCTCCTGGAAGTCGGTGCCGATCTCCACGAGTCGGTCCTGGAGCAGCCACTTGGCCTTGTCGGCGAAGCCGGCCTGGCTCTCCTCCTTGTTGGTGAAACCGGTGAGCCGGTAGCCGGCGAAGGCGTTGGTGCCGTCGGCCTTCGTGGCCGCCAGCACAGCGGCCGGGGCGTGGCAGACGATGCCGAGGGGCAGACCCGACTCCAGCGCCCGGGTCAGCAGCCTCCCGGAGTCCGCGTTCACCGCCAGGTCCTCCATCGGGCCGTGCCCGCCGGGGTAGAACACCGCCGCGTAGTCCGCCAGGGCGACGTCCTCCAGCTTCAGCGGCTGCTGGAGTTCGCTCATGGAGGCGAGGACGTTCGCCACCCGGTCGGCGTTCTCCTGACCGTCGTTGAACTCCGGCGCCAGGCTCCCCCGGTCCACGGTCGGCACCACGCCGCCGGGGGTGGCGACGACGATCTCGTACCCGGCGGCCCTGAACCTCTCGTACGGTGCGACGGCCTCCTCCGCCCAGAAGCCGGTCGGGTGCACGGTGCCGTCGGCGAGGGTCCAGTGGTCGGAACCGGTCATCACGAAAAGAATCTTTGCCATGTCACATCTTCCGCAGGGCCCAGACGTCATCCGCCCGGGACGCTTCCGCGTGGTGCGGCTCCGGATCGGGCCGGAGCCGCACCACGCCTCTGAGCCCGACCGTACGGCCGCGCACCCGCCGGAGCCCGGCGGTGGCGCCGCGGTGAGGTAGCGGGAGAGCCAATGGGATGACGTGATTGGAGCAGACGGCGGCTGTCAGCCGAGCCGGCCGTGCGCGCGCAGGGGGCGGAGGAGTCCACGGCTGGGGGAAGCGGAATCCCCGGACTCGGCGGCATCGGCGGCGCCCAGGCCCGTGCGAGGGCGGCCGGTACGGTGGGCAGCGCGCCGCCGCAACCGTCGCATCGCCCGGCACGGCGGAGCCACGGCGCTTTCCTTCCGGGGCCGGCTGCCCGGAAGGTCCAAGGGCATCGGAGGTTTTGTGGCACTCGACATCAACGAACCGTTCGGCCAGAACTGGACGCACGCGGCGCAGTTCGGCATCGCGTTCGGGCTCTCCTGCGCGATCGGGATCGAACGCGAGATCCGCCAGAAGGCGGCGGGCCTGCGCACGTACACGATCGTCGGGCTCGGGGCCGCCCTCTTCACCCTGGTCAGCAAGTTCGGCTTCTCGGACGTACTGGTCACCGGGCAGGTCGAGTTGGACCCGTCCCGGGTGGCGGCGCAGATCGTCTCCGGCCTCGGGTTCATCGGCGGTGGCGTCATCTTCGTGCACCGCGGTTCGGTCAAGGGGCTGACCACGGCCGCGTCGATCTGGCTGACCGCCGCGGTCGGCTGCGCGGCCGGAGCCGGTCTGCCCGTCCTGGCCACGCTCGCGACTCTCGCCTACTTCCTGGTGTCGTACGGCGTCCGCCCGCTGGCCCACCGCCTCCCAGCACTGCGCAACGCCTCGATCGGCTACCGGATCACCTACACCGAGGGCGTGGGCGCGCTGCGGGAGCTGGTCAGACACTGCACGGAGGCGGGGTTCGCGATCTCCGAGCTGACCACGCTCGCCGCGGACGGTGAGGGGATGTTCCGGCGCCGTCGCCGCTCGGAGACCGTGCCCCCGCCCGAGCGGACCGTCGAGGTCGCGCTCAGCGTGCAGGGCAGAGGTGATCCGGACGCGCTGATGGCCCGGCTGTCGGGCACCACGGGGGTGCTGGCGTGCAGCCGGAGTGACCTCGCGGACGAGTGAGCGCACCACCCTGGCGGGTGGGCGGGGGCGTCGGCGCGGGACGTGGCCCGGCAGCCTGGGCGAAGGACCGGCCGAGGTGTCGCCCGGTCGGATGACCCGGGGTGCGGCACTCCGGCGGGTGTGGGTAAGTGGCAGCGGGTCCCGCTGCCCGCACGCACGCGGGTTCCGCCGTACCGCCTTGTCGCCCACGCCACTTCATGGAGCCGCCGCATGACCGGGACCACCGAGGAAGCGGCCGCGGCGCAGCCCGTCGTCGCACCGCTGACCAGCGCGGCTCTGATCCTGGTCGCCACGATCGAGCCCGGTGGTGAGCCCGCGGTCCGCGACGCGCTGCCGGATCTGGCGGCCTTCGCCCGCTCCATCGGGTTCCGCTTTCCCGGCTCCGGTCTGGTCTGTGTGACCGGGTTCGGTTCCGATGCCTGGAGCCGGCTGTTCGCGGGTCCGCGGCCTGCCTCGCTCCACCCCTTCCAGGAGCTGCACGGGCCCCGCCACCACGCCCCCGCCACCCCGGGCGATCTGCTGTTCCACATCCGGGCCGAGCGGATGGACGTGTGCTACGAGTGGGCCTCCCAGCTGCTCGGCCGGCTCGGCGGTGCGGTGAAGGTCGTCGACGAGACGCACGGGTTCCGCTACTTCGACCACCGGGATCTGCTGGGCTTCGTCGACGGCACCGAGAACCCCGTGGGTGAGGATGCCCGGTCGGCGGCGCTGGTCGGTCCCGAGGACCCGGAGTTCGCGGGCGGCAGCTACGTCGTCGTCCAGAAGTACCTGCACGACCTGACCTCGTGGAACGCGCTGAGCACCGAGGAACAGGAGCGGGTGATCGGGCGGACGAAGTTCACGGACATCGAGTTCGCCGACGACGTGAAGCCCGCCGACTCCCATGTCGCGCTGAACACCATCACGGACCCGGACGGCACGGAGCGCGACATCCTGCGTGCCAACATGCCGTTCGGCAGCTTCGGGCAGGGCGAGTTCGGTACGTACTTCATCGGGTACGCCGCCGATCCCGGCGTCACCGAGGAGATGCTCCGCAACATGTTCCTCGGCAGCCCTCCCGGCACCCACGACCGCATCCTCGACTTCTCGACCGCGGTCACCGGCACGCTCTTCCACGCCCCCAGCGCCGACTTCCTCGACGCCCCGCCGCCGTCGCCCTCGTCCGACGGGGCCGGGGCACTGCCGGAGCCGGCGCCCGCGCCGGCAGCGCAGGCCCTGATCCCGCCGGGTGCCCGTGACGGTTCGCTGCACATCGGCAGCCTGCAAGAAAGCGCCCAGTGATGAACAACCTCCACCGCGCACTCGCCCCTGTCACGCAAGCCGCCTGGGACCAGATCGAGGAGGAGGCCCGGCGCACCTTCAGCCGCCATCTGGCGGGCCGCCGTGTCGTCGACGTCCGAGGGCCCGAGGGCCCGCAGCTGGCGGCCGTGGGCGACGGCCACCTGCGAGAGATCGACCCGCCCACCCCCGACGTCCTGGCCCGCGCCCGCACATCGGTGCCGGTCATCGAGTGGCGGGTGCCGTTCACGGTGACCCGGGCGGCGCTGGACGATGTCGAGCGCGGCTCCGACGACAGTGACTGGCAGCCCGTCAAGGACGCCGCCCGGACCTGCGCGTTCGCGGAGGACATGGCCCTCATCGACGGTTACGCGGCGGCCGGGATCACCGGTCTGCGGGACGGTTCCTCGCACACCCCGCTGCCGCTGCCGGCGGACGCCAGGGACTATCCGGCCACGGTCAGCCAGGCGCTGACCCAGCTGCGGCTGGCCGGTGTCGACGGACCCTACCGGCTGCTGCTGGGCGCGGACGCGTTCACGGAGGCGACCGAGACGTCCGACCACGGATACCCGGTCTCCACCCATCTGGTCCGGCTCCTTGACGACCAGATCCTGTGGGCGCCCGCGGTGGCGGGCGGGGTACTGCTGTCCACCCGGGGCGGTGACTTCGAACTGTGCCTGGGCGAGGATCTGTCGATCGGCTACCAGGAGCACGACGCGACGACCGTCAGTCTGTACTTCCACCAGTCGTTCACCTTCCGGATGCTGACGCCGGAGGCCGTGGTCCCGATCGTCGCCTGATACCGGCGGCAGCCCCTCGGCCGGCCGGGAGCCGGCGCTCGTATGCTCGGCTCCCATGACGAGCCGTACGCCCATCGCGCCGGAGCCCGCGGTCGCGCTGCGCGAGATCCTGGCCTTCGACGACAGCGGGACGCTGCGCCTGCTGCTGGCACCGGGTGGCCAGGACGTCGGAGTGCGGGCCGTGGCGGTCGGGGACGAGGGGTCCGCGCAGCCGCTCGACGGGTGCCTGGTGCTGGTGGTGGGCGCCCCCGCCGCGTCGGCCGGGGCGGCGGGGGCGGTGCGCGAGGCCGCCCGGCGCGGCGCTTCGGGCGTGGTGCTGCGCGACGCGGAGGGCGCGGCCGCCGCACCGGAGGTACTGGCCGCCGCCGAGGAGTCGGGCATCGCACTGCTCATCCGGGCGGAGTGGGCCGACTGGACGGACACCGCGGCGCTGCTGCGCTCCGCGCTGGCCTGTGCGCGGGCGGGCCGCGGCGAGGAGGGAGCGGGGGCGGGGGTGACCGACGGCGGCGTGGAGAGTCTGGCCGCCCTCGCCGCGGCCATCGCCGAGTACACCGGGGGCTCGATCACCATCGAGGACACCCGGTTCCGGGTCCTGGCCCACTCCGCGACCGGGCCGGAGGCCGACGGGCTGCGGCGGTCCACCATCCTGGGCGGCCGGGTGCCCGACTGGCGGGTGGCGGAACTGCGCCGCAGCGGAATGCTGCGCGCCCTGTGGACCTCCCGGGACGTGATCCACCGTGCCGCGGACGCGGACGGTCCGGAGCGCCTGGTCGTCGCGGTCCGCAGCGGCCCCGAGGTCCTCGGCTCCATCTGGGCGGCGGCGGACGGGCGGGGTCTGTCCCCGCGGGCGGCAAAGGCGCTGCGCCGGGCCGCCGAGGCCGCCGCACCCCATCTGGTGCGGCACCGGCTGCGCGAGAGCGGGGCCGCGCGCCGCGGTGAACTCGCGTTGCGGGGGCTGCTGTACGGGGAGGGGGACGCCCGCACGCACGCCTGGTCGCTGGGACTTTCGCCCGACGCGGCCTGTGCGGTCGTGGTGGCCGAACGCGACAGCGGGGCACCCGCGGGCGACCGCACTCTCGATGTCCTCGCGCTGCAGGCTGTGTCGTACCGTCCGTCGGTGCGGGTGCTGCGCGACGGCGACCGGCTGCTGGTGCTGCTGCCGGTGGACACCGGCCAGGAACGTGACGTGCTGGGGCTGGCCCGGGAGCTGGCCACCCTGGCCCTGTCCCTGCCTGGCAGGGTCCCGGTCCTGGCCGGTGCCGGCCCGGTGGCACCCACCGCGCTGCGGGCCCGGTCCTCCTGCGAGGAGGCCGCGCTGATCGTGCGGGTGCTGCGCGGGCGCGCGGACCGGGACGGCGAGGCGGACCGGCACGGCCAGGCGGCCGGGAGCGGCGGGACGGACCGGGCGCGGTACGCGGACGCCGCGGGCGTCGGCCCCTCGCTCGACGTCGTGCGGGTCCTGGATGCCGTACGGCCGGTGTGGGAGTCGGGCAGCGGGCCGGTGCACGACCTCGTACGGGCCGATCTCGCGGCCGGCGGCGAGCTGGTCCGCTCGCTGGCCGCGTACCTGGACGCGTCGGGCGACGTCGCCCGCGCGGCGGCCCGGCTCGTGGTTCACCCGAACACGCTCCGGTACCGGCTGCGACGCGCCCGGGAACGGTTCGGCGTGGACCTGGACGACCCCGACACCAGGCTGCTCATCACCCTCGCCGTCCGTCTCACCGGATAGATTTGCCCCTTGTTCGCACGGTCGTTGGCCGCCCGGCCAAGGACTTGTGCCGATGTTGTCCTGCTCGACAGAGATCTGCGGGGCCCCCATCAGCGACTCTCGCTCCATGAGCCTTCCCTCCGCGCCCGCCGCCCGGACCGCCTCCGCGCGTGTCGCGGCCGCGGTCCGGCACGCCGTGGCGACCGGCCTGCTCGGCGAGTCCTGCCCGGTCGCCGGTTTCATCGACACGGAGGGGGTACGCGATTCGGTCGCCGCCCTCCACGACGCGTTCTCCGGAGCGCTTGGAACGCGTGGAACGCCTGGAACACCTGGGGCGCCTGGGGTGCTGCACACCTTCGCCGCCAAGGCCGCGTCGCTCGTGCCCGTGCTGCGGCTGCTCGCCGAGTGCGGCATGGGCTGCGAGGTCGCGAGCCCCGGCGAGCTGCGGATCGCGCTCGACGCCGGCTTCGCGCCCTCGAAGATCGTCCTGGACTCCCCCGCCAAGACGCGGGAGGAGATCCGCGGGGCCCTCGCGCTCGGCGTGGCGCTCAACGCCGACAACCTCGACGAGGTGGACCGCATCGCCGCGCTGCGGCCCGCCGATTCGGCTTCCGCCATCGGGCTCCGGATCAATCCCCAGGTCGGCGGCGGGTCCATCGGGGCGATGAGCACGGCCACCGCCACCTCCAAGTTCGGCGTGGCGCTGCACGACCCCGGCGCGCGCGAGCGGATCGTGGAGGCCTTCGCCTCGCGCCCCTGGCTGACCCGTCTGCACGCCCACGTGGGTTCGCAGGGCTGCCCCCTGGAGCTGATCGCGGAGGGGATCGCGCAGACGTACCGGCTGGCCGAGGAGATCAACGAGAGGCTCGGCACCCGGCAGATCACCGGCCTCGACATCGGCGGCGGCCTGCCGGTCAACTTCGACGACGACTCGGTACGGCCCACCTTCGCCGCGTACGTGGCGGCGCTGCGCGAGGCGGTTCCCGGGCTCTTCGACGGCCGGTACGCGCTGATCACCGAGTTCGGCCGGTCCCTGCTGGCCAAGAACGGCTTCATCGGGGCGCTGGTCGAGTACACGAAGGACGCCGGCGGCCGCCGTATCGCGCTCACCCACGCGGGCGCCCAGACCGCCACCCGGACCGTCTTCATGCCGGACGCCTGGCCGCTGCGGGTCGGCGCGTTCGATACCGAGGGCCGCCCCAAGGACGGGCCGTCGCTCGTCCAGGACATCGCGGGACCGTGCTGCTTCGCCGGGGACGTCGTCGCCCGCGCCAGGGAGCTGCCGGAGCTGCGGGCGGGCGACTTCGTGGTGCTGTACGACACCGGTGCGTACTACTTCTCCACCCCGTGGTCGTACAACAGCCTGCCGCGGCCGGCGGTATTCGGATTCGCGACGGCCGGGGGAACCGGGCAGGACGGCCTCGCGGTCCGCTTCGCACCGGTGCGCGACGCCCAGTCGCTGGAGTCGATCTCGGCGGAGAGCGGACTGGCGCACGCCGACACCCTGCTGGACCTGCGCCCCTGAGCGGCTGACCACCCGACCGGCTGAGCCCCTGATCTCCTCATTCCGGATGCCGGTCCTGATCCCGGAGGCTCACCTCACCGGCCTCCGGGACTGGCACGCGGCCTGGAGGCCGCCGGGCTCGTCGGGCACACCGCCGGACACCAGGGCGGTACAACTGTCGCTGACGGACGAGGGACGCGCGGTGACGGGCCGGGCGGTCGAGGTGGTGCACCGCCTCCTCGACGGGATGCTCGCCCCGCTGGGCGGTCTGGACGGCCCGGACGCGGAGGCGTTCACCCGGACGTTGACGGCACTGCTCGACATACCGGTCCCCGCGGTGCCCACGGGAGCGGCGGCCGGTCAGCCGACCGGCGAGGGCTCCGGCTCCGGCGGCGGCACCGGCTCGGGGTTCGGCGCGGGCGGCTGCGGAATCGGATCGGGCGAGGGTCCGGGCGGGGTGGGCACGGGCGGTGTCGGCCCCGGACCCGGCGGCACGGGCGTCGGCTCCGGCAGCGGCCGGGGCGGTCCCGGAACCGGCCCCGGGGTGGGCGCGGGCGGAACGGGGTCGGGGAACGGATGGGTCATCTCGGGCCTCCGAACGGTCGGGGTGGATCTCCTCCACCGTCTCCCGGAGCGGCTGCCCGCGCCCGGTGAGTCCATACGTACGGACTACGGACGAGCCGCCCCGCCCACTGAACCGGCCGCGGCCACCGCTGCCGCGAGCCCCGGCCGCGGGCTGGACAGGACCGGGATCCGGGTGGCCGTGCGAGTGACGGCGTCGGCCATGGAGGCCTGGGCCAGCACGATCACGTCGGCGTCCGTCACCGCGTCGGCCGCGGCGGCCACCAGATCCAGGTACTCCTCGCGCTCGCCGGCCTCGAAGCGCGCCCAGGCGCCCTCGACCAGCACGGTGCGCACCTGCGCCGGACACCGGCCCGCCCCGTCCGCCTCCTCGGCGAGCAGCGCGAGGGTCGGCGGCAGGGTGGCGGCGAGTGCCGCGATGACGGTCACCCGCTCCGCACGGGCGGCGGCGGCCGCCATCGGGCGGTCGACCCGCAGCACCGGGACGCCGAGCGCCACACCGGCGGCCTCGGCGACCCCGCCGATCGTCGAACAGGTACAGAGCACGGCGGTGGCCCCCTGGGCGACCGCACCGGTGAGCAGCGTCTCGATCTCGCCCGTCACCGCCTCCGGCCCCGTCGCCCCGGCCCGGTCGAGCAGTTCCGTGTGCACGAGGTGGCGCAGGACGAGCCCCGGATGACCGGCGTCGCGCAGGGCGTCGAAGACCGGGACATGGGCCGGGGAGGTGTGCAGCAGGGCGAGGATCACGGGCGGAACGCTACCGGCCCCGCCGCCGGCGCGCAGGAGTCAGTACAGCTCGGGACGGGAGGCGAGCTGCTCCTTCGCCCGCTCCACCAGTCCGGCCGGGGCTTCCGGTGCCTCGTCGGGGTGGCGCGACGCCCATTTCGCCGCGTACGGGCAGAGCGGGACGACGGGCACTCCCTCGCGACCGGCCATGGCGTAGAACTCCCCGACCAGGGAGCCTGCGATGCCCTTGCCCTCGTGCCCCTGCTCGACGACCGTGTGCACGGCGACGAGGGCGGCGGGCGACCCGTCCATGACGAAGTACACGACGACCCCGGCAGCCGCGCCGTTCTCGTACGCGACCAGCCTGCCCGCTGCCCGGTCGTCACGGATGTCGGGCCCGGTCCGTCCGGTCTGGTCCGTCATGGCGGGTGCTCCCTCGGTGGGTCGGTCGCTTCAGCGCGCCGCGGGCACGGCGTGCGGGCCGCGCGCGGTGTCGGTGCCCGGCACGGGCGCGGAGGCGTCGGCGCCGAGCGCGACGATCCGGTTCCCCGCGTCGACATGGACGATACGCGGAACCAGGCCGCGCGCCTCGGCGTCGTCGACCTGCGCGTAGCTGATCAGGATGACCAGGTCGCCGGGGTGCACGAGGTGAGCGGCCGCGCCGTTGATCCCGATGACTCCGGAGCCGCGTTCGCCCTCGATGACGTACGTCTCCAGCCGGGCGCCGTTGTCGATGTCCACGATGTGCACGAGCTCGCCGGGCAGCAGATCAGCGGCCTCCATCAGCTCGGCGTCGACAGTGACGGAACCGACGTAGTGCAGGTCGGCCTGGGTCACGGTGGCCCGGTGGATTTTCGACTTGAACATTGTACGCAACATCGGGGCACTCCCAAAAGTAGGCTCCCTGCCCGCATCTCTGCAGGTCAAGGGCTGTTTCGACACCATACAACGAGTCGCAAGTCCGGGTGGCTTTCCCTAGGTTCTTCAGGACTTACGCTGACCCAGGAGTCACGCTGACCACTCGCTGAGCTGCGGCCTGGACACCTACGCCCGTCTCACAGCAGGCTTCCGCGTCGGGATCGCCACGGCCTACCGCTACATACTCGAGGCCGTCGACCTGCCGGCCGCCCTCGCGCCCACGGCATTCCCGCCGCCCTCGCCGCAGACACATCAAGTGCTGGGCCGGCAAGGCGTACCTGATCAAGATGGAAAAGGCTCACTTCAAACGCCTCGCGGTCCGCTGGGAAGAAGGTCCGATCATGATCGTGTCACGAGCTCTGGAGAACGAACGTGTTGCTCGGGTGGCCTGTCCGACCCGAGAGGCTGCCCGGCAGGACATCACTGGCTACAACGAGTTCCGGCACAATTATGAAATCCTCCACTCGGCTCGGCCGCGAACGTCTCCACTGAGCCCTGGAGTACCTCCCTCCGCGCGAACTCACGCCGCGTACGAGAAGGTGCGAATCGCTGCGTGAGATAGACATGGCCAGACGCCTGTCCGAAAACCTCAAAGCCCCCCAGAGGCCGCCGACACCCCCGCCTCGGACGCCGCTGTCCCATCGCCTACGAGCCCGTCCAGGACTCGGTGTCAAGGCCGCCCCACTTCGCCGTCAGTCCCGTACAGACCGTCGCCCATGAGGTGGGAGAACTCGGCACGCAGGATCGGGGACCTCGTCGGGGACGATAACCGCGTGCGGCAGCCCGGCGGGCCGTGTGCACAAGACCGTCCTACGAACAGTAGGACTCCACCGTCGCCCCGTGCTACGAATCGGCGGGGGACCTGAGGACGGCCAGTGCCTACAGTGACGGGAACGGCACCGCCCGGTCGGCAGCCGCCGCCGACGGACGTCCCCTGCGACAGCCGTCAGCCGGGCCGGTGGTATCGGCCGACAGAAAGGCGCCAATCAGATGGACAACGGAGTCGCGGTCAGCCTGCGTGATGTGGGCAAGAGATTCGGGACCTTCACCGTTCTCGACGAGGTGAGCCTGGATGTGGCAGCCGGGGAGACGGTGTGCGTCATCGGGCCCAGCGGCTCGGGAAAGTCGACGCTTCTGAGGTGCTGCAACCTTCTGGAGATACCCGACAGTGGTGAGATGCACGTCGGGGGCGCCCGCTATTATCCCATGCCCGCAGGCCGAGGTCGCGCCGCCGCTCTGCGGGAATTGCGCAGCCGCTCGGCCATGGTGTTCCAGAGCTTCGAACTGTTCCCGCACCTGACTGCCGTGGAGAACGTCGCGCTCGCACCCATCAGGGTGCGCAACGTGCCCAGGGAAGAGGCGCTGGAGAGGGCACGTGGCCTGCTGGAGAGGGTCGGACTGCGTGAGTTCACCGAGGCCCGCCCCTCGACGCTGTCGGGCGGGCAGCAGCAGCGGGTGTCCATCGCCCGTGCCATGGCCATGGATCCCGAGGTGCTGCTGTTCGACGAGCCCACCTCGGCGCTGGACCCGGAGATGGTCGGCGAGGTGCTGGAGATCATCCATGAGCTGGCGGCCACGGGGGCGACGATGATCGTGGTAACCCACGAGATGCAGTTCGCCCGCAACGCGGCCACCCGTGTCGTGGTGATGGACGCCGGGAAGATCCTGGAGGCCGGTACACCGGATCAGGTGTTCGACGCACCAAGCCATCCCAGGACGAAGCGCTTCCTCCAGGCCCTCGCCCGGTCCAGCCAGGCAGCCTGACGTGACGACGACGCCCGATACGCCTGATTCCGCTCGGCCGGGCAGTGACGAGGTGGAAGCGCTGCGCCGCATCGCCGCGACGGTCAACTCCAATCTGGAGCTGGGGACCGTCCTCGACGCGATCGTGTCGGCGGTGTCCGCGTTCACCGAGTGGAAGCTGTGCTGGGTCATCGCCCTGGACGTTCCGGCCGGGGTCGCCGAGGTCATAGCGCGCGAGGACCGGCTCACGTACTCAGGCAGTAGCAGTCAGCGGTTCTGGCCCATCGACGAGATACCCGCGAGGGACGTCGTGGGAGGCACGGAGCCGATCGTCATCCACGACGCCCACGAGTCGCAGTACCGGTTCTACGCGAATGACGCTCGTCGGCGCGGATACCGTTGCGGCGTCCTTCTGCCGCTTCGCGAGCCCGACCTCGACGGACGTTTCCTGGTTCTCGCGGTCCAGCGCCCGCAGGCCGGGCAGGTGGACAGCGCGGCGCTCGCGTTCCTCGAGGCCGTCGCCGACCTCTCGTCCGTCGCCCTCGTCAACGCGGGCAAGGTCGCACAGGAACAGCGCGACATCGCGGAGCTGGTCCGAGCCACGGCCGTCCTGCGCACCGGACTGGCGGGGACCCTGGCGGGGCAGGACGGGGAGCAGATTCTCACAGCGGTCGCCGAAACGCTGGATATCGCGATCGTCGTGGTGAACCACGAGCTCACCCCCATGGTCACGGTGGTCGGCCGGAACTGGTCGCCCGCGGGGGAGAGCGCCACCGACTATGTGTCCCTCGCGCAGAACGCGGCCCGTCGCAGGAATGGTGAAGCCCCGCAGGCCGGCCGGGAGAGGGAACAGGACCGGCCCAGGAACCGCGGCGCCCCGTCCGGGCCCGGTGCCTCCGGGAAGCCTGTGACTGGTGCGCCCGGAATGGCTCCGGCCGCTTCCGGCGGTTCCGCTGCCGAAGGAGCCGAGACGGCGGGGGACGCCTTCACGGCCCAGGGTCTGTCCGGGGTACGGGAACCGTCCGGGGTCCGAGTCAAGATCACTGAGCTGCTTCCTGAGTCGGAGCGTCCTCTGCTGGCCTGCGTCCTGCGCCGTGGACCGGCGAGCCGGGTCGAAACGGCTCTCGACTCACTCGTGAACGTCGCGGTCGGCATTGTGGTGTCCCGGTCGCTCCTGGCTTCCGCCGAACAGGACCGGGAGACCGACACGGCCCTGGCCGAACTGGTCCGCCGCTCCCCCACCGACCCCCTGGCGCTGCGAATACGCCTGGCGGCGCTGGGTCTTCCACCGCCGACGCGCTGCCGGATCGTCCGGATATCCGCCCGCTCGCCGGTGGATACCGATCTGCGCCGGGTACTGAGCGACGTGCACAGTGTGCTCCGCGCCCGGCGGGTCAGCGGAGTCGCCGTGGGCTGGGTGGACAGCAGCATCGTGCTGGTGCTGCCCTCCGCTGACGACCACCACGAGGCGCTGACGGCGATCCGGGGCATGCTGAGAGGAGTCGGCGGGATCGGAACCACGCTCACCGCCGTGGTGAGCAGTGCGGGACCGGTTCCCGCCGACGGCCCCCGGATGTGGGCCGAGTGCGAGACCCTCACCTTGGTGGGGGCGTCGGGCGCTGCCGGGGACATCGTGGCCTACGACCGGTTCGGCGCGCTCGCTTTCCTGCTGACCGCCTGCCACGACGGCGCGGCGGTCAGATTCGTCGAGTCCCAGATCGGCCCGCTCCGCCGCTACGACGACGATCACTCCGGCTCGCTCGTCGAAACCCTGGAGGTGTTCCTCCAGACGTCGGCGCGGCTTCAGGAGACGGCTCGGCTCCTGTGCATACACGTGTCCACGCTGCGGTACCGGCTCGACCGGATCACCGAGATTCTTGGAACGGATCTGAAGGGTTCCGAGGAACGGTTCGCCCTGGCCCTCGCCTGCCGGCTGATGCATATGGTCGACGCCGCTGCCGGGCCGGCCGAAAACGGTGGACCTGTAGCAAAAGCAGCAGGCAATGGTAAAAGTTCGTCGGAACCGAAGGAAGGAACGGAAGAGCCGGGTCTGTAGCGTTCAAGGTGTCGAAGGAAAGTCCGCGGGACGAACAGCGCGGATACCGATTCGAATTCATTGGACGCAACATGGAACTCGGGCTTTTTCTCGCCTATCAGGTCAACAGCGACGCACAAATGGACGGCCTTTACGATCGCATGGTGGAATACGCGGTCCGGGCCGACGAGAGCGGGTTCACTCGGGTCTGGACTCCGGAACACCACCTCGTGCAGTTTCTGCCCTCACCCTCGGCGCTGATCACCGCGGTCCACATAGGACAGCACGTGAAATGCCGGGTGGGCACCGGGGTGGTGGTCCTCCCCTTCCACCAACCCCTCCAGCTCGCCGGGGAGATCGCGGCGGCCGACAACTCCCTCGGCGGGAGGCTCGACCTCGGCGTGGCCAGGGGCGCGTACCGCTACGAGTTCGAGAAGTTCGGTCTGTCGTTCGCCGAGAGCCGGGACCATTTCATCGAGAACCTGACCGCGGTCGAGATGCTGCTGCGCACCGAGGATGCCCCGGTCAGCTTCACTGGGCGGTTCTCCTCCTTCCACGACGCCTATGTGTGGCCACGTCCGGTGCAGCGTCCGATGCCTCCGGTGTGGATGGGGGTGCAGAGCCCGCCGGGTGTCGAGGACGCCGCCCGGCGTGGCTATGACGTACTCAATTCCCTGTTCTTCTGGGACGACGACCACATGCGTACGGTCGCCGAGGCATTCCACCGGGGAAAGGCGCAGTCCTCCCGCGACGATGCCCGGCTCGGAGTCACCCGCTACGCGTTCGTCACCCGTGACGACAAGGAGACCGAGCAGCGCATCGAGGAGGTCCTGGAGGGCTGGCGCGTCCACGCGCAGCTCCATGACTTCACCCAGAACGCCGACCCGCTCGGCCGCGTGCGCCCGGCCCTGCAGGAGAACGAACCGACCGTCGACGACCTGCGCGACCGGCTGTTCATCGGCACCGGCGACGAGATCAAGGAGAAGCTCCGCCGGTACCGCGACGCGGGCGTGGACATGATCAACCTCAACCTCGTGGGGGGCGCTCCCCGTGACGAGACGCTGGAGACCATCGGCCGGTTCGGCGAGCTGCTCGCCGAGGTCAACGCCGAATCCGGGGCGTCAGCCGAATCCTCGACATCAGAGGAGGGCCGCGGCCATGGTGAGCCCGTCCATGCCCGCTGAGCACGGGAGCTGCGCCGTGGAGACCGCCGACAAGGCCGTACCGGTGCACGAGTACAAGCAGTTCGCCGGATCGTTCCTCACCGGGGTGGCCGTTGTCACCGCGCGGGACCTGGACGGTGATCACGGGTGCACCGTCAGTTCCCTGTCCAGCGTCAGCCTGGACCCGTCCCTGATGATGGTGTGCCTGCACCGGATGTCACAGACACTCCGGGTGATCGAGCGGACGGGGCGGTTCGCGGTGAGCCTGCTCGCCCAGGGAGAGCAGGCGACTCAGACCGCGCTGGCCTTCGCCCGGCCGGGGCGTGACGCGTTCGACCAGATCACTCTGGAGCGCAGCCCCGCCGGCCTCGCGCTCAGCCCCGACGCGGTGGCGCAGGCCGAACTGACCGTCCAGGCACTGCACGACGGTGGCGACCACGCGATTGTTCTGGGCACTCCGATCTGGACCTCCGACGCCGACGGTGTCCCCCTCGCCTACTGGAGATCACGGTTCCTGTCATGACCACTCATCCCACCGACCCCAGCTCCGTCCCGGACCCTGCCGGCCCCGGTGCTCACGCGTGGCCCGCGGCCGGCATGGACCGGGGAAGCGGCTGGAGCGCCGACTGGAGCGCCCTCACCCGCGACATCGTGTTCGACCGGATCTGGTCCCGCCCAGGGCTGACCACACGGGAGCGCCGACTCGTCACGGTCGCTCTGCTGGCGGCCTCGGGCGCCGAACCGGCCGCCCGGTTCCACCTCCGGGCGGGCCTGGACGAGGGCATCGACGCGGACGACTTCTACGAACTCATCGCGCACACCGCCGTCTATGCGGGATGGGCCACCGGAGGGCGCGGGATCGGCTGGCTGCGCTCCGTCGTGGCGGGCAGCGAGGAGGACCGGTGAACGGACCATTCGCCACTCAGGACGTCCAGGCCGTCCGCGACCGGCTCGCGGAACTATGCGCCGAACTCGTCGTCGCGGGCGGTTCAGTCCGTCCCGAGGAGTCGTTCACTGTGAGCGCCCCGGGTATGCCCGCACTGACCTGGTCCTGCGCCGACGCGGGGCCCGGTGACGCGGACCGCGCGCTGGACGCGGCCTGGAACTGTTACCCCGGCTGGGCGGCGACGCCCGTCTCCGAACGGGCGGCGCTCGTCCGTCGCTGGGCCGCCCGGATCGAGGACGACGCGGACCGGTACGCGGTCGTGATCGCCGTCGAGGCGGGGAAATCGCTCCCCGAGGCCCGGCGCGAGACGCTGTTCACGGTCGCCACGCTGAAGGCCTTGGCCGATACGGCGGAGGACTTGCTCACCGGGGCCGGCCCAGGGGTGCGCCGGGACCGCACGGTCATGGTGCGGCAGCGCCCCGTGGGCCCTGTCCTCGCGATCACCCCATGGAACTTCCCGCTGTCGCTGGCCGCGCGCAAGACGGCGTCCGCACTGCTCACGGGCTGTCCGGTGATCCTCAAGCCGTCCGAGCTCACCCCCGCCTCCGCACTGCTGATGGGGCGTGACCTCGTCGCCGGAGGAGCGCCCGAGGGATCCGTGTCGGTGCTGCCGACCACCCGGTCGGCCGACCTGACCGGCGCGCTGACCGGTGACCCGCGACTGCGAAAGGTCTCGTTCACCGGCTCGACAGAGGTCGGCCGGGCGGTCCTGCGCGCGACCGCCCGGAACATCCAGCGGGTCTCACTCGAACTCGGTGGCAACGCCCCGTTCGTCGTCTGCCCCGCGCACGACGCCGAGAAGGCCGCGTCCGGCGTCCTCGCCGCCAAGCTGGCGAACAACGGCCAGGCATGCACCGCGGCCAACCGTCTGATCATCCCCGAGGATGCTCGCCGGATGCGGACGCTGGTGGCCGAGCGGTTCCAGGAACTGGGCATCGGCTGGAGCCTCGAACCGGAGGCGTCCCCGGTCGGACCAGTCATCAGCGCGGAGGCCGCCGAACGTGTCGAGGCCCTGGTCTCCGACGCCCTCGCCCGGGGGGCACAGGTGGTCAGGGCCCGCGCCGAAATTCCGGAGTACGGCCATTACGTACGCCCGGCGCTCGTTCTCGGAGTGGAGCCGCACTGGCCCATCGCCAGACAGGAGGTCTTCGGGCCCGTCCTGCCGGTGCTCACCTACCGGGACCTGGACGAGGCCGTACGGATCGCTGACGGTACCGAGTACGGACTCGCTGCCTACGTCTACGGCACCGCGCCCGCCGAGGTGACCCGAGTCACGGACGGTCTCGACACCGGCCTCGTCGCGGTCAACCACCCCTCCGTGTCCCACCCAGCGGCCCCCTTCGGCGGGGTCAAGCACTCCGGCTACGGCCGTGAGAACGCGGCGGAGGGACTGTCCGAGTACATGTCCGTCACCAGCACCATCGGGGATCTCCAATGACACTCATCACCGCCACCAACCGTTCAGCCGACGAGTCCGTCCTCCGGTCGTCCCGGATCTTCACCATGGACGCCGACCGCAGCATCGTGGACGGTCATGTACACATCCGTAACGGCCTGATCGTCGCCGTCACCGAGGGCCCGTGGAAGGGGCCCTCGCACGTCCCCGTGACCGACCACGGAGACCGGCCCCTGCTGCCCGGCTTCGTGGACCCGCACGTCCACCTGGAGATGAGCGCCGCCGCCCTGTGGGGAACGGTTGACTGCCACACCCCGCCGTGCTCGTCCATCGACGATCTCCTCAGCCAGCTCCACAACCACCGTGACCTGCGGGAACAGCGGGGCGGATGGCTGATCGGTCAGGGCGGCCTCTTCGCCGACCGACGGTTCACGGACGGTCGCCTGCCCACCCGGGACGATCTGGACAAGGTCTCCACGGAATTCCCGATCGCCATCCGCTTCGGCGCACATGTCACAGTGCTCAACTCGGCCGCCTTGGCCATCGCGCGTGAGTCGGGCCTGCCGGAGACCGGGGACGCGCACATCGGCACCGACGACACCGGGCGCTGGACCGGCATCCTGCACGAGCTGTACTACGCGCTGCCCATACCCGTGATGACCCGGGACGATCTGCGGTCGGCAGTGGAAGCCACGGCGCGGCGGTATCTCACCCGCTACGGCGTCACGACGATCGGCGAGATCACGAACACCCCGGAGGGCATCGAGCTGCTCGCCGAGGCTGCGGGCACGCGGGTGCCCCAGCATGTGCGGGCCTTCGTCTGGTCACCCGGCACGATGGACCTCGACACGGTGTGCGCACGCGCGGACGCGGGACTGCTGCCCCGCACCGGGGCGTTCGACGTCGCCGGAGTCAAGATCTTCGTCGATGGGGGGTTCTCCGCCGCAGGGGCCGCCGTCCTGCGGCCGTATCGCTCCAACCCGGGGTCACGGGGCAGGATGGCGTACGACCGCGCGGCGCTCACCGACCTCGTGCGCCGGACGGACGAGGCGGGCCTCCAGGTCGCCGCGCACGTCAACGGCGAACGCGCCCAGGCCGAGCTGTGCGCGGCCACCGTCGCGGCCCGCTCCGGCCGCTCCCGTACGTCTCCCCGTATCCGGCTCGAACACGCCGGCAACGTCCTCACCGACCCCTCGACCGTGGACCGGTGGGCCGAGGCAGGGGCGGTCATCGTGCCGCAGGCCGGGTTCATCTGGACGATGGGCAGCTTCCTCACCGACTACCTTGGCGACTACGCGGCCGACGCCCGCTTCCCGTTCCGCTCCCTGCTCGACCGAGGAGTGACGGTCGCGTCCAGCTCGGACGGCGCGGGCTCGGAACTCCTCCAGTTCAACCCCATGTTCGGCGTCCAGTGTGCGGTCGGCCGGGTCTCCTGTACGGGCGAGGTGGTGGCCCCGTCCGAAGGAGTCACCGTGACCGAGGCGCTGGCGATGCACACGATCTCCGCGGCCGAGGCCCTTGATGTCGCGGACACCCGCGGCTCCCTGGAGCCCGGCAAGCGCGCCGACCTCGTCGTTCTGCCCCAGGACCCCACCACCGTCGGTGTCGCCGTCCTGGCGGACCTCCTGCCGGAACAGGTGCTGTTCGCCGGCGTGCCCGCGGACCTCGGGAAGGACCGGCCGTGATCACCGAGTTCCGCCGCTACCGGGTCACGGCAGAAGACCTCCCCGATCTCACGCACCGCTTCACGCACATCGTGACCCCGCTGTTCATCGCGCACGGGTTCCGGGTCGAAGGCGCGTGGACCCTCACCGTGCCTGGCCCGGCGCACGAGCTGCTGTACGCGGTCTGCTGGAGCGACGAGGAAGACATGGCAGACGGATGGCGGCGCTTCAGGGAGGACCCGGCCTGGCAGCGGGCACGGGAGATACCCCGATACTCCGGACTGCGTCCGGACATCACCTCGACCACCTGGACGCCCGCCGAATTCCTCGGGACCAGGCCATGACCTGACCATTCCGGGTTCTTCGGCCGGTTCGCGGTCTCCCTGGCCAGGGCCGCCTCCCGGCCGCGAGATCGCAGTACCGGAAAGGAAGGCGCGGAGAGACGGTGTGGGGAGCGAAAACGGAAAAACACCGTCCACTCCTGTCCTTCATGTGAACCCGGGCCGGGAACTTCCACCGAAACGACGAAGGCTGTCCCGGCCCCACTCGACTTACAGTGTGCCAACCCCCAAATCTCTCACCTCGTAAAAGGAGACGGAAAGTGAACCTGAGAGCATCGGCGAAACACCTCTTCCCACGTAACCCGCGAATGATCGGCTCCGCCGTCGCGGCCCTGGTCATCCTCACCGCGACGGCCACAGCCTGCGGCGGTTCGAACACCGGCGGGCACGAGAGCGACGGCGCTCCCTTCAAGACCGCGGAGAAGGGGCATCTGACCGTCACCTATTCCGAGAGCTATCTTCCGAAGATCGCCACGGGAGAGGAAGGAAAGCTCATAGGGTACGAGGGATTCCTGCTGACCAAGGTCGCCGAGAAGTACGGTCTGAAACTGAAACTGAAGCCGACCGAGTTCGCCTCCCAGGTTCTTTTCGTGTCTCAGGGGAAGGCCGATGTCGGCACCGGGACCTACTACACGGACAAACGGGCCGAGCAGGTCTACTACAGCCGGCCCAACGTCAACGACCGGCTGGGCGCGCTGATGCTGAAGAACGCGTCGTGGTCTGGCGTCGACTCCCTGAAGGGAAAGCCGATCGCCTCGGTGACGGGCTACTCGTACAACGACTACCTCATCAAGGCGTACGGAGAATCGAATGTGAAGCTGTTCCCCTCCTACGCCGAAGCCGCCAAGGCCACGATGAACAAGCAGGTGAGCGCCTTCATGGGTTCCACCGGAACCGCCCCTGGCATCATCAAGCAGAACCCCCGGCTCACCCTGCACGCTCTCGCCGACGGTGATCTGGATCTGCCGCCGAACATCCTCGTCTCGCCCACCTACGACTACGTACGCTGCGACAACCCGAAGCTCGCGGACGCCGTTGACAAGGTCCTGGACGAGCTGATCGAGTCGGGTGAGTGGCAGAAACAGCTCGACGCCTGGGGTGTCGGCGGCGAGGAGTACCTGCCGTCCAGGAACCGCCCCGACCAACTGTGCGCATGACCAGCGGCGCCGGTTCCCGCACCGGGACATGAGGGAAAGGAGGCAGCAGTGGAGACAAGCTGGATCAGCTTCCTGATCCGTGGGTTCGAGACGACCGTCATGCTCGTGGTCATCAGTTCGGTGATCACCGTCGTCGCCGCCGTGGTCGTGGCCGCGGGCCGGATCAGCCCCAGACGCTCGGTACGGCTGCTGACCAGGGTCTATGTCGAGGTGTTCCGCAGCATCCCGCTACCGGTGCTCCTTGCCGGACTGTACTTCGGTTTCGGCCCGCAGTTCGAGAACATCGGCGTCACCGCCTTCGGACTCGCGGTCCTCGGACTCGTCCTGAACGAGACCGCCTACCTCGCCGAGGTCTATCGGGGCCTGATCTCATCGGTCAGGATCGGCCAGTGGCGCGCCGCCGCCAGCCTCGGTCTCACCCGGGGGCAGACCCTGCGTCACGTGCTCATACCGCAGGTGACGACCGCCGCCGGCCCCCAGACGGCCAACGGGATCATCTACCTCGTCAAGGGCAGCGCCCTGGCCTCCCTGATCACCGTGCCGGAACTGACCATGTTCGGGACCCGGCTGGTCGTCGACACCTTCCGACCACTGGAGGTGTACCTGCTCATCGCAGTGTTCTACCTGCTCCTCACCGTCCCGGTGGCATACGTAACCCGTGCGATGACCGGACGCCGGAGACGCGTCCGCTCGAAACGCGGGCCGCACACCCGCCGAGACAGCGCAGGATCGTCACCGCAGCACACGGAGAAGGCATGGACATCTACCTCGACCTGATCTCGAAGGCACTGCCGGTCACCCTGTCGGTGAGCGCCTGCGCCTGGCTGGTGGCCGCCGCACTCGGTCTGGGCCTCGGCCTTCTCGGCGGCTCACGTCACCGTGCCGTACGTGAGGGCCAGTTCTTCGTGAGCACGGTGCTGCGCGGCATGCCCGAGGTCCTGGCGATCTACCTGCTCTTCTTCGGCCTCACCGACTACGGCATGGACTTCTCCCCGTTCAGCGCCACGGTCGTGGCCCTCGGTCTGACCCAGGCCGGATTCTGGTCCGAGGCGGTGCGCGGCACGCTCGATCTCGTACCGCTCCGGCAGCGCGAAGCGGGCCAGTCGCTCGGGCTGTCCGTCCTCCAGGTCCACCGCCATGTGGTGCTGCCGCAGATTGTGCAGCCGCTGCTCGCACCCGCGTTGAACATGTTCGTCGCCCTGATGAAGCTCACCGCCATCGCCGCGGCGGTCGGACTGCCCGAACTCCTCCACTCGGGCCGCGCGGAGATGGACCGCACATATCAGGTCATACCCGTCGTCATCGCTCTCGCCGTGATCTACGTCGCGGTGACCCTGCCGCTGACCCATGTGGTAGGTGTCATCGAGCGGCGCAGCCGCAGCCGGTCGACCCAGGAGTCGATGCCGGTGTTCTCCTGAGCGGGCATACGGCCGGCTGCCGCGACGGCCGGCGCTCGTCGGCCGGCCATTCGCACCCCCTCCCGCGAGCCCGCCCCACCACATCGTCGACCGCCCGTCCCCGGACGCGGCTTCCGCGACTCGGCCACACCGGCTTCCCGATGGCATCAGGAAGAGGGCGTGCAACGTGCTCAGACAGGCGGGAAACCGCAGGTCGCATGGCCAAGGCGGGAGCGGAAGGACTACGCGGCCCCTACGAACCGGCCGCCTGAACAGGCATGTGGCCGAGAGCGCGGCCGATGGCTCCCCCGAGGCAACGACGGCCGGCGTGTCGCAGGCCATGTCCATGCAGCAACCCCGGACGGCCCCATCCGTCGAACGGCGGGCTGAGCGGCACCGTACCGGCCCCATGGTGGCTTCATCGCAGCGCGGCGACCGACTCCATGAGATCCCCACCTGGTCCAGCAGGTCGCGCCCGCAGTCGGCCCTGTGCATCGCCCCACTGCCGTGCCGACCAACGGCGGGTTCGCAGAAACAGGGCCGATGTCGGCGCGGCGGCCGTGTGGTTGTGCACAACCAGCGCCTCGATCCCCCAGTTCCGGCCGGGACGATGCGGGCACGGCGTGCTGTCCAGGTGGCTGAACGTGTACGCGTGCGTGAGATCGATGACGACGAGGGGCGGCGACTGCTGCGGATCATCCGCAGGGTTCACTGCCGCGGTCCCTGCGCCCCGCCACCCGAGGCGACTTGGCCGAATCTCATCGGGACCAGGGTAAACATCCCATCGACGCGATCATCGCATCGAGTTAATGTCAGCTGATTTCCTTGGGCCGGACGGCAAAGCGGCCATTACTGTTCCCCTGAATCTGGACGGATTCCCCTTCGTATCCCCTGTTTTTCGTCCTGCTGTTCGGTGTGTTCACGTATGCCCGTCACCGCCCTGACCAAGGAGCCCTTGCCCGATGACTGTTGACTCGAATTCGGAAACACAGTTGGAACTGCCCCGGCAGTCCAGCCTGGGGACAGCGGCTGCCCGCAACCTCGCCACCACGACCAAGTCCGCTCCGCAGATGCAGGAGATCACCTCTCGCTGGTTGCTGCGGATGCTCCCCTGGGTGGAGACCAAGGGCGGGGCCTACCGGGTGAACCGTCGCCTGGCCTACACCGTCGGCGACGGGAGGGTGGACTTCGTCCAGGACGGCGCCGACGTCCGGGTGATCCCCCAGGAACTGGGTGAACTGGCCTTTCTGCGCGGCTTCGACGACGCCGAGGTGCTCACCGCCATCGCCGACCGGTGCGTTCAGCGCGACTTCCGGATCGGCGAGACACTCGCCGAGCGAGGAGCGGCCGCGGATCAGCTCCACCTGATCGCCCACGGCCGCATCGGCCAGACCTCCGTGGGCAATTACGGCGACGAGGTCGCTCTGGACGTACTCGCGGACGGCGACCGGTTCGGAGAGCACGCTCTGCTGGACGAGGACGCCCGGTGGGAGCACACCGCCGTCGCGGAGACGTCGGGCACGCTGCTCACCCTGTCACGCGCCGACTTCGAGGCCGTGCTCTCGGCGGCACCGAGCCTCCGGGAGCACCTCGACGCGTTCGCGTCGCGCTCCCAGCAGCGGCAGAACCATCGCGGCGAGGCGGAGATCGCGATGTCGGCCGGCCACACCGGCGAGCACGCGCTGCCCGGCGCCTTCGCCGACTACGAACTGAAGCCCCGCGAGTACGAACTCTCCGTTGCCCAGACCATCCTGCGGATCCACACGCGGGTCGCCGACCTCTACAACGGTCCGATGAACCAGACGGAGGAACAGCTCAGGCTCACCATCGAGGCGCTGCGCGAGCGCCAGGAGCACGAGCTGATCAACAACCGGGAGTTCGGCCTGCTCCACAACTCCGACTTCAAGCAGCGCATCCAGACGCACTCCGGCCCGCCGACCCCGGACGACCTGGACGAACTGCTCTCCCGCCGGCGCGGTTCCAAGTTCTTCCTCGCGCACCCCCGGACGATCGCGGCGATCGGGCGAGAGTTCAACTCGCGCGGGCTCTACCCGGACCACGTAGACCTCGGCGGCCAGCAGGTCCCGGCCTGGCGCGGGGTCCCGATCCTCCCCTGCAACAAGATCCCCATCACGCAGGAGCGGACCAGCTCGGTCCTCGTCATGCGTACCGGCGAGGAGAACCAGGGCGTCATCGGTCTGCACCAGACCGGCCTGCCCGACGAGTACGAGCCGGGGCTCTCGGTCCGCTTCATGGGCCTCGACGAAAAGGCGATCACGTCCTACCTCGTCACTGCCTACTATTCCGCCGCCATCCTCGTGCCGGACGCGGTCGGCGTGCTGGAGAACGTGCAGATCGCCCGGCGGCCCGAGTAGCCGGCCCGGCCCGTACGGCGTGGTGCGACACCCCGGACTCAGCGGGGCGGTCGCGCACGCCCGGAGCCCCTCGGACAACCGCCCACCCCACCAAGGAGCCATGGATGCCCGCGCCTGAGCTGCCACCTCCGCAGTCGAGCCTGCCGGAGGCCGCTTCCCACTTCGGGGTTCACGTACTCGCCGAAGCCGCGGCCCGCGCCCGCGACGTCAAAGCCGCCACCGGCGGCCCGCCCCCCTGCACCACGTCCCCGCCCGCCCCGCCCGCCCTCGCCGCGCCGCCGGCCGCGATGCCGGCACCGGGTGCCGAGCGGGGACGGATCCTGCGAGGGCCCACCGGCCTGGGCACCACGAGCCTGCGCATGATCCTCCGGGACGGGCTCCCCACGCCGCCGGCAGCCGCGGCGGAAGGCACGGCGGAGATCGGGGCGGGAGGCAGGGCGGAAGGCAAGGTGATCCCGGGCCTCTACCACCACCCGATCCCCGAACCCGACCCGGTGCGGGTCGAGGAGGTCAGCCGAAGGATCAAGGCCTGGGCCCTGGACGAGGTCGCTCTGTATCCCGAGGACTGGGAGGAGGAGTTCGACGGCTTCTCCGTGGGCCGCTACATGGTCGGCTGCCATCCGGACGCACCCAGCATCGACCACCTGATGATCGCCACACGCCTGATGGTGGCCGAGAACGCGGTGGACGACTGCTACTGCGAGGACCACGGCGGATCGCCCATCGGGCTCGGCGAGCGGCTGCTGCTGGCGCACACCGCACTCGACTCCCTGCACACCGCCGCGGAGTACCAGCCGCAATGGGCGAAGTCCCTGCACGCGGACGCGCCTCGGCGCGCCTACCGCTCCGCCATGGAGTACTTCGTCCGAGCGGCCGGCCCCTCCCAGGCGGACCGGCTCCGGCACGACATGGCCCGGCTGCACCTGGGCTACCTCGCCGAAGCGGCCTGGGCCCAGATGGACCACGTACCGGAGGTGTGGGAGTACCTGGCGATGCGCCAGTTCAACAACTTCCGCCCCTGCCCCACCATCACCGACACCGTCGGCGGTTACGAGCTCCCGGCGGACCTGCACGCCAGGCCGGCCATGCAGAAGGTCATCGCCCTGGCGGGAAACGCGACGACCGTCGTCAACGACCTGTACTCGTACACCAAGGAACTGGACGCGCCGGGCCGGCACCTGAACCTCCCCGTCGTGATCTCCGAACGTGAGGGGCTCTCCGACCGGGACGCCTATCTGAAGTCGGTCGAGATCCACAACGAGCTCATGCACGACTTCGAGACCGCGGCCGCGTCCCTGGCCGCCGACCTGCCCCTCCCGGGTGTGGAGCGCTTCCTTCGCGGCGTGGCCGCCTGGGTCGATGGCAATCACCACTGGCACCAGTCGAACACCTACCGCTACAGCCTGCCCGACTTCTGGTAAACGAAATGGACTCATCCGTGACCAACGCCGAACTCACCACCACCGCCGGCTCCACCCCCGCGTCCGGCGCCGCCTCGCTGCGCATCCCCAGCCCGGCGACGCCCTACCAGGGGGACATCGCCCGCTACTGGGACGGTGAGGCCAGGCCCGTGAATCTGCGCCTCGGCGATGTCGACGGTCTCTACCACCACCACTACGGCATCGGTGAGGTCGACTCCGCCGCGCTCGGCGACACCGGGGACGGCGCGAGCGAGAAGAAGCTGATCTCCGAGCTCCACCGACTGGAGTCGGCGCAGGCCGAGTACCTCCTGGGTCACCTCGGCGACATCAAGGGGGCGGACACCCTGCTGGACGCCGGCTGCGGCCGCGGCGGCTCGATGGTGATGGCGCACCAGCGCTTCGGGTGCAAGGTCGAAGGCGTCACACTGTCGGCCAAGCAGGCCGACTTCGCCAACGGCCGGTCCCGCGAGCTCGGCTTGCAGGACCATGTCCGAGCACGCGTCTGCAACATGCTCGCCACGCCGTTCGGGAGCGGGTCGGTGGCGGCCTCGTGGAACAACGAGTCGAGCATGTACGTCGACCTCCACGACCTGTTCGCGGAACACTCCCGCGTCCTGGAGGTCGGCGGTCGCTACGTGACCATCACCGGCTGCTGGAACCCGCGGTACGGCCAGCCGTCGAAATGGGTCTCCCAGATCAACGCGCACTTCGAGTGCAACATTCACTCGCGCCGGGAGTATCTCCGCGCCATGGCGGACAACCGCCTCGTGCCGCAGGCCATCGTCGATCTCACGCCCGACACCCTGCCCTACTGGGAGCTGCGGGCCACGTCCTCGCTGGTGACGGGGATCGAGGACGCGTTCATCAACTCCTACCGGGACGGCTCGTTCCAGTACCTCCTCATCGCGGCCGACCGCGTCTGACCCCCTGCTGACGGGACGGGCCCGCCGACCGTACGGGCCCGTCCCCCGGCCATCCGCCGTCGGCGGGCAGGCGTGCGGCCGCCCCTCGCCGCCGGCGCCGGGTCCGCCCCGCGCCTGCCCGCCGACGGCGGCCGCGGTCATCGCGTTCGCTCCTCCTGTGTCCCCGGTGTCCCCCGCGTTCAGTGGGGCAGTCCGACAGCGCTTTCCCCGTTGTGGCGTCGCTGGATGACCCAAGGCTTGCCATTCCTAAGTGTTTACGTAAACATATCTATGAGGTGCGCTTACCCGCCGGCACGCCACACTCCACCGCGTACTCCCTTCAGCACAGGAGCAGCAGCACATGCCCGTTCTTCAGATTGACGACAGCGGATTCCGCCTGGACGGCAAACCCTTCCGGCTCCTGTCCGGCGGGCTGCACTACTTCCGCGTCCATCCCGCGCAGTGGGCCGACCGGCTGCGCAAGGCCCGTCTGATGGGCCTCAACACCGTGGAGACGTACGTCCCCTGGAACCTCCATCAGCCGCGACGGGACGTCTTCCGCATGGACGGCGAGGTCGATCTGCCCGCCTTCCTCGACCTGGCCGCCGCCGAGGGCCTTCACGTCCTGCTCCGCCCCGGTCCGTACATCTGCGCCGAATGGGAAGGCGGCGGTCTGCCCTCGTGGCTCCTGGCCGAACCCGGCATCCGGCTGCGCACCCGCGACCCCCGCTTCCTCTCGGCGGTCGACGACTACTTCACCCGGCTGCTCACCCCGCTCCAGCCGTACCTCGCCACCCGCGGCGGCCCGGTTCTCGCCGTGCAGGTGGAGAACGAGTACGGGGCCTTCGGCGAGGACACCGCCTACCTGGAACACCTGGCCCGCACACTGCGCCGGTGCGGAGTGGACGTACCGCTGTTCACCTGCGACCAGCCGGCCGACCTGGAACGGGGCGCGATACCGGGGGTCCTCGCGACGGCCAACTTCGGCAGCCGCTCCGCCCAGAACCTCAGCGCCCTGCGCGCCCACCGGCCGAACGGCCCCTTGATGTCGACCGAGTTCTGGATCGGCTGGTTCGACCGCTGGGGCGGCCACCATGTGCTCCGGGACCCCGTCCAGGCGGCCCAGGAGCTCGACGAACTGCTCGCGACCGGGGCCTCGGTCAATTTCTACATGTTCCACGGCGGCACGAACTTCGGCTTCACCAACGGAGCCAACGACAAGCACACCTACCGGCCCACTGTCACCTCCTACGACTACGACGCCCCCCTGGACGAAGCCGGCGACCCCACCGAGAAGTTCGCCGCATTCCGCGAGGTCATCGCCAAGTACGCGCCGGTTCCCGCCGAGCCCGTGCCCCCGCGCTCGGCCAAGCTCGCCCTCCACTCGATCCCGTTGACCACGAGCACCGGCCTGCTCGACTCCGCCGCGGTGCTCGGGGACGCCGTCGAGTCCGAACGGCCGCTGACCATGGAGCAGCTCGGGCAGGACTTCGGATTCGTCCTGTACGAGACCGCCCTGCCTGCCCCCGGCCCCGTCCTCGTCGAGTTGGAGCAGGTCCGTGACCGTGTCCAGGTCTTCCTGGACGGGCAGCCCGTCGGGGTCCTGGAGCGGGAGAACCATGAGCATGCCCTCGCCTTCACCGTGCCGCGCGCCGGCTGCGTCCTGAGCCTGCTCGTGGAGAACCAGGGCCGGGTCAACTACGGGCCCGGCATCCATGACCGCAAGGGTCTTCCCGGCGCGGTCCTGGTGAACGGTTCGGAGCACGCCGGATGGACCAGCCGGCCGCTGCCGCTGACATCCCTGGACGCGCTGCGGTTCACCGCCGCCACGACGGCGCCGACCGGTCCGGCCTTCCACCGCGGCACCTTCGAACTCGAAGGGACCGCCGACACCTTCCTCCATCTCGACGGCTGGACGAAGGGGAACGCGTGGATCAACGGATTCGCGCTCGGCCGCTACTGGTCGAGGGGACCCCAGCGATCGCTGTATGTCCCGGCTCCTGTGCTGCGCACGGGTACCAACGAGATCACCGTGCTCGAACTGCATGCCTCCCGGCACTCGCGCACCGTCGACCTCCGGCAGGCGCCCGACCTCGGCCCGACCGAGGAGTAGGACCGCGGGACCGGGAGGTCCGGGCACGGCACACGGCGGAATCCGGCACAGGGCGGGATACGGAACAGGGCGGGATACGGCCCACGACAGCTGTCGGCTCACGGCAGCGACCGGCTCACGGCACGGCCGGGCACCGGCCTCGGGGGCGGTGCCCGGCCGTGCCGCGTCGGGCCTACCGGCCGATGCCGCGCAAGTTCCAGGACTGGTTGTCACCGGCGTTGCAGGTCCACTGGACGAGCGGCGTGCCGTCGGCGGTGGACTGGTTGGTGACGTCGAGGCACTTGCCGCTGTGACGGGCGGCGAGCTGTACGGTCTTGCCCGTCCCGGTCACGGTCCACTGCTGATGGGCCGCGCCCTCGTCACAGGCGTACTGGACGACAGCGGCACCGTCGTCCTTGGAAGCGTCGCGGACGCCGAGGCACTTGCCGCTGTGCCGCAGCATGATCCGCACCGAACCGTTCCCGACGTCCTTGAACCAGAACTGCTGGTTGACGGCGTTCGGATCGCATGACCACTGGATCAGGGCAGCCCCGTCGGCGGTGGACCGGTCGGCGGCATCGGCGCACTTTCCGCTGTGCACGGCCGACATGGTCTCCCAGGTGCCGAGGCCCGTCACCGTGCCCGCCGCTGTGTCGATGCCGATCTGCGGGAAGTACTCCATGCTCATCGTGTCGTCGGTGGGAAAGGTCAACGGCAGCCAGACGTACTGGGAGTCCTCGACCGTGCCGCCCATGGAGTCGCCCCAGCGGTCTCCCATATACAGGTACGAGGTGCCCGAGGTGCCCTGGACGGGCAGGACATAGGCGGTCTGCGAGCCGTACGTGGTGTTGTCGCCGATGTCCTTCAGGCCGCTCCAGGATCCCGTGACGCTGGTGGCTGTGCCGTACTTCTGCTGGTTCGGCGACCAGCCGGTGGCGCCGGAAGTCAGCAGGAAGTACACACCGTCGCGCTTGAACATGGCCGGGGCCTCGCGCGACTGTCCCGCCCAGAGCTTCTGTACCCGCGATTCCACGCCGGTGTAGTCCGCGGTCAGCCGGTACACGTGCAGATCGGCGTTCTCGTTGGCCGCCGAGACCATGTAGCCGGTGCCGTCGGTGTCGACGAAGGTGGTGATGTCACGTGACATGTGATCCAGCGGTCGGAAGCTGCCGCGCCAGGTGTAGTCACCGTCCACCGTCGAGGAGACCGCGACCGCGGCCCGCGCCTCGGAGTAGTCGGTGGCGCCCTCCTTGTGCATCCACATCACGAACTGGCCGGTCGCGCTGTTGAACATGACCTTGGGCCGCTCGATGTTGGCGGACCGGAGCTCCGGATCGGTCGCCTGGGTCAGCACGTGGTTGCGGAACTCCCACGCTTTGAGGTCGGTGGAGCGGTAGGCGGAGACGTACCGGAAGGAGTTGTCGGCGTTCCGGTTCTCGCCGAACCAGTAGTAGTACTGCCCCACTTTGACGACCCCGCCGCCGTGGGCGTGCACGGGATCGCCGTTCGGATCGGTGAACTGCGTGGCGTTGGTGACGGTCAGGGGGGCTGCCTGAGCGGTGCCCAGGGCACCGAGGAGGGAGAGCAGGAGGGCGGACAGGACGGCCATGGCCGTCGCCACCCCGAAGGGCTTGCGTCGCATGATCGCGTACCTCTAACTGTTCGGTGGACAGAGCAGGACCGCGCATGAGCCCGGCAGGAACCCGCTGGAGCCGGCGCGAGCGGCCGCGCCGGGACGGGCGGCGGAAGAAGACCCCCAGGCTGGGGGCGGAAGGCGACCGCTCCGCCGCGTTGATGGATCAACCTTTCATGTTCACGTAAACATGAGCGATTTCGGGGAGAGTTTGGAAGCGTCATCCGGGCCTGTCAAGGACTTGCACAAGAACGTCCACCGGTTTGACCCACCGCCATGTTTGCGTCACCATGCAGGATGGGTCCGGCTGCCGCCGTTCAGCGGTCAGACTCCTGAGTCCCAGCGAAAGGCCCGTACATGGCGACGGAGAAGAGACACAGGTCGCCGCGTTCGCGCCCGCCCCGCCAGTGGCCCTCCATGGCGGATGTGGCAGCGATGGCCGGCGTCTCGTCGCAGACCGTCTCCCGGGTGGCGAACAACCGCGAGAACGTGGACGCGGCCACGCGCGAGAAGGTGCTGGCCGCGATGCGGGACCTCGGCTACCGCCCCAACACCGCGGCCCGCGCACTGGTGACCGGCAGGTTCGGCGCCCTGGGTGTCGTCAGCTTCGACGTCGGCGCGCACGGCAACGCCAGGACACTCGCCGCGATCGCCGACGCCGCCCGCGAGGCCGACTACTCCGTGAACTTCATGGGCGTGCGGACTCAGACGGAGGCCGCCGTACGGCAGGCGTTCCAGCATCTGATGCTGCAGTCCGTCGACGGCATCGTGCTGATCGAGTCCCAGATACTCGACACCCCGTCGCTGCACCTGCCTCCCACCATGCCCGTCGTCGTCGCGGACGGTGACACCGGCCACCGCTACCCCAACGTCGACGTCGACCAGGCCCACGGCACGCACAGCGTGGTCGCCCACCTGCTCGGCCTCGGCCACCGCACCGTCTGGCATGTCGCCGGACCGCGCGACTCCTTCGCCGCACGACGGCGCGCCGAGACCTGGCGGCGCACCCTCGCCGAGTCAGGCGCCCCGGTTCCCGATGTGCTGCACGGGGACTGGACCGCGGAGTCGGGGTACCGGGCGGGCCGGGAGCTGGCCGGCCGCCCGGAAGTGACCGCGGTGTTCGCGGCCAACGATCAGATGGCCATCGGCCTGATGCGGGCGATGCACGAGGCCGGCCGCGACGTGCCCGGCGACATCAGCGTCGCCGGTTTCGACGACATCGCCGAGGCCGCGTTCCTGCACCCCCCGTTGACCACGGTGCACCAGGACTTCGACATCGTCGGACGGCACTGCGTCACCCTGCTGCTCGACCAGATCAACGGCAGGACGGACGGACCGCACCGGATGGCCGTGGAGCCCGCCCTCGTCGTGCGAGCCAGCACGGCACCTCCAACGACCGGGCCGGGGTCCTGAGGGCGAACAGTCGCAGGAGTCACAGGAGTCACAGGAGTCGCCCACTTCAGCCCGGAGCGCCCGCTCTCGCCACCACGGCACTCCCCCTGATCCGGCCGGGCACCGCCGCTGCCCTCACCCCTCCCCCACGGCGTCCGCCGGGCACGCGGCCGTGCTCCTGCGGACCACCAGGCGGGTCGGCACGAGCGTCGTGCCGCCTCCGGGGCTCCCGCCGCGGAGTTCCCGCAGCACGGCTTCGACGCACAGCTCCCCCACCTTGGCGAAGTCCTGGTGGACCGTGGTCAGAGGAGGGATGTAGGAGGCGGCGTCCGCGATGTCGTCGAAGCCGACGACGCTGACCTCCTCCGGCACGCGCCTGCCGCGCTCATGCAGAGCCCTCAAGACGCCCAGAGCCATCTGGTCGTTCGCCACGAACACCGCGGTGCAGTCGGCCTCGTCCGCCAGCCGGAGGCCCGCCTCGTAGCCGGACTCGGGGGTCCAGTCCCCCCTCAGCGGGGGTGGCACCTCGCGCCCCTCCTCGCGCAGTGCCGCCTCCCAGGCGGCCTCGCGACGGCCCGCCGCGAACGACTCCTCGGGTCCGGCCAGGTGCCGGACGGTGCGGTGCCCGAGCTCCAGCAGGTGCCGCACGGCCAGTCGCGCACCCTGGTGCTGATCGGTGTCCACGACATGGAACCGGTCGCCGGCGTCCGAGTCCACGACGACGACCTTCACATGGGGCGGCAGCGTCAGCGTCGTCGCGTCGAGCAGATGCACCTCCATGATCAGGACGACCGCGTCCACCGCGAGCTCACCCAGCCGAGTGAAGGCTCCTCTGACGTTGTCCTGGGTCGGGGCGTCGAGCGGGATCAGCGTGACCGCGTACCCGGCTCGGGACGCGCAGTTGGCGATGGCCTCCAGAGTCCGCACGTTGCCCGTACTGGAGAGACTCATCGTGATGACGCCGATGGTCCGGAAGTCGCCGCGCTTGAGGGCGCGGGCGGCGCTGTTGGGCCGGTAGCCGAGCTCCTTCATGGCGTCCAGCACCTTCTGCCGGGTGCTGTCGATGACGGCCGGGTCACCGTTGGAGACCCGGGAGACCGTCTGCGACGAGACGCCGGCGGCCTGCGCGACGTCCGCCATGGAGACGCGGCGCTGCCGCCCTTTCGCGGTACGCCGACCCTCACCGCCGGCCGTCTTCCCAGCAGCGGCCGTGTCCTTGTCCGTCACCAAAATCCTTCCTCTCACTACCGCTTCGTGCTTGACGCCCCCCAGCGGGGGTGTCACCATCACGCTACCGATGATTACGTAAACATTGCACATCGGGCCAGCCTCCACCCGACCGTGTCGGGCCCGAAGGCCCCTCCCCTCCCTCTAGTCCGGACCGGTCGGTCACCGACACAAGGAACCAGTCATGACGCTCTTGTCGACGCCCGCGAAGGCAGCACCACCACCCCGCCCACGCGTACGAACCCGCCTGCGCAAGGAGGCCCTCGTCGGCTGGGGATTCGCCGGTCCGTTCGTCGCGGTCTTCGCGCTCGTCTTTCTCGCGCCGATCGGATACGCCCTCTACCTCAGCCTGTTCCGCGACCGGCTGATCGGCGGCAACTCCTTCGTCGGACTGGACAACTACCGTCAGGCGCTGACCGATCCACAGTTCTGGGAGGGACTGGCCAGGGTCGGGCTCTTCCTGGCCGTACAGGTGCCCGTCATGCTGGGCATCGCGCTGCTGGCCGCGCTCGCGATCGACAGCGGGAGGCTGTACGGCAAGTCCTTCTTCCGCATCGCCATCTTTCTGCCCTACGCCGTGCCCGCCGTGGTGGCCAGCCTCATGTGGGGCTTCATCTACGGGACCAGGTTCGGCCTGGTCGGCAACATCAACGACGCGTTCGGTGTCTCCCTGCCCGACCCGCTCTCCCCCTCCCTCGTACTCGCCTCCATCGGCAACATCGTGACCTGGGAGTTCGTCGGCTACAACATGCTGATCTTCTACTCGGCGCTGAAGGTCGTCCCCCGGTCGCTGTACGAGGCGGCCGCGATCGACGGAGCCGGGGAGTGGCGGCTCGTGACCGCGGTCAAACTGCCCGCCATCCGCGGCGCTCTGGTCATCGCGACGATCTTCTCGATCATCGGCAGCTTCCAGCTCTTCAACGAGCCGAGCATTCTGCAGAAGCTCGCCCCCAACGCGATCACGAGCGACTTCACACCCAACCTGTACACCTACTCGCTGTCCTTCTCCGGCCAGCAGCACAACTACGCAGCGACCGTGGCGATCGTGATGGGTGTCATCACCGCGATCATCGCCTACACCGTCCAGCTGCGCGGCATGCGGAAGGGCTGAGCCATGAGCGCGTACGTCTCCAGCACCGTCTCGAACCCCTCCGACCCTTCTGACCCCTCCGGCTCCAGGAAAGCGACCGGCACCGCCGATGCCGCCGGTCCGCCGGCTCCGCGGCGCCGCCGTCGCCCCCACACCCCGCTCCACCCGCGCCCGAGCACCCGGCTGACCTTGCTGACCGGGCTGGTCCTTGTCTACACACTGCTTCCGCTCGCCTGGCTGGTCATCAACTCGACCAAGAACCAGAAGAGCCTGCTCGACTCCTTCGGCCTCTGGTTCGGAGACGACTTCAACCTCTGGGACAACATCACCCGCACGCTGTCCTACGACGACGGCGTCTTCGTCCGCTGGCTGCTGAACACTCTGCTGTACGTCGCCGCAGGAGCGGGCGGCGCCACGGTCCTCGCCGTCCTCGGAGGCTACGCGCTGGCCAAGTACAGCTTCCCGGGGCGCCGCGCCGTGTTCGCGGTCGTCATCGGAGCCGTGGCCGTGCCGGGCACGGCCCTGGCCGTGCCGACCTTCCTGATGTTCAGCCACATGGGGCTGACCAACACGCCGTGGGCCGTCATCATCCCCTCGCTCATCTCCCCGTTCGGGCTCTACCTGATGTGGGTGTTCGCAGCCGAGGCCGTGCCCACGGAACTCCTCGAAGCGGCCCGCATCGACGGCTCCGGCGAACTGCGGACCTTCTTCCGCGTCGCGCTGCCGCTGCTGATGCCGGGAACGGTCACCGTGCTGCTGTTCTCCATGGTGGCGACCTGGAACAACTACTTCCTGCCACTGATCATGATCAAGGACCCGGACTGGTACCCACTCACCCTCGGCCTCAACGCCTGGAACTCCCAGGCGCAGACGGCCGGCGGCGAGGCGGTCTTCGACCTCATCATCACCGGCTCACTCCTCACGATCGTACCGATCGTGGCGATCTTCCTCCTGCTCCAGCGGTACTGGCAGTCGGGCCTGGCCGCGGGCAGCGTCAAGGAATGACCTCCGCCCCTCCTCACAGCTCCACCCTCTTCCCTTTCGCGCCCACCGAACCAGGAGCACCACCCATGCGAACGAACAGCACCCGACGGCTTCTCGGTGCCGTCGCCACGGCCTGCGTGATGGCCGTCGCCGCGACTGCCTGCGGCTCCTCCGACCCGGCCGCCGACGGTGGCACGGAGAAGGACGTCAAGTCCGCGCTGGAGAAGGGCGGCAAGGTGACCGTGTGGGCCTGGGAACCCACGCTCAAGAAGGTGGCCGCCGACTTCGAGAAGAAGTACCCCGAGGTCGACATCGAACTCGTCAACGCCGGCACCGGCGACAAGCAGTACACCGCGCTGCAGAACGCCATCGCCGCCGGTTCGGGCGCCCCCGACGTGGCACAGATCGAGTACTACGCGCTGGGGCAGTTCGCGATCGGCGAATCCGTGGAGGATCTTTCCGGTTACGGCGCCGCCGGATACGACAAGACGTTCACCACCGGTCCGTGGAACGCGGTGAAGTACGACAAGTCCGTCTACGCACTGCCGATGGACTCGGGCCCGATGGCGCTGTTCTACAACAAGAAGGTCTTCGACGAGCACGGGCTCAAGATCCCGACCACCTGGGACGAGTACGTGGAGGCCGCGCGCACCCTGCACAAGGCCGACCCCAAGGTCTTCATCACGAACGACACGGGCGACGCGGGCGCCACCACCAGCCTCATCTGGCAGGCCGGGGGCCGGCCTTACAAGACCAAGGACACCGACGTCTCGATCAATTTCGGGGACGCCGGCACGAAGACCTACACGAACACCTGGCAGAAGCTGCTCGACGAGGACCTGGTCGCCCCGATCACCTCCTGGAGCGACGAGTGGTACAAGGGCCTCGCCGACGGCAGCATCGCCACCCTGGCCATAGGCGCCTGGATGCCCGCCAACTTCACCTCGGGCGTCTCGTCCGCGTCGGGAGACTGGCGGGTGGCCCCGCTCCCGCAGTGGACCAAGGGCGACACGACCAGCGCGGAGAACGGCGGCAGTTCCCTCGCCGTGCCGAAGGCGGCCAAGAACAAGGAACTCGCCTACGCCTTCATCAAGTACGCCACCACCGGTGCCGGCGCCTCGGCTCGCGTCGCCGAGGGCGCCTTCCCCGCCACAAAGGCCGACCTGGAATCGAAGGCGTTCCTGGAAACCCCGTTCCCCTACTTCGACGGCCAGAAGGCCAACAAGATCTTCGCGGACTCCGCCGCCAACGTCGGCACCGGCTGGTCGTACCTGCCGTACCAGGTGTACGCGAACTCCGTCTTCAACGACACCGTCGGCAAGGCGTACGTCTCATCGACGCCTCTGGGCAAGGGACTTGAGGACTGGCAGAAGAAGACCGCCAAGTACGGCAGCGATCAGGGCTTCAACGTCGGCAAGTAGCCCCCACGGGCGCGGCGGCCGTGATCACCGCTTCCACACGGCCGCCCAGGGCCCGGACGGCGCACGCGCCGAACGGTCCCGGCCCTGCCCGACCGATCCGTACAGCCACCGGCACGTCCACCACGTGCACGGCGCCCGGCTGCGCGACGCGCGTCCGGGGCGGCCCCGATGCCGTCCGCTGTCCGCTCCCACCGCTTCGCGGCCGCGCGCCTGGTCCGGACCGGCGTGGACGGCGGACCGCGGCGCGTGGCCAGGCCGGGGCAGTGATCCGTTCTGACTCCGCGCGCCCTGCCGGTGGCGCCGGCCAGCAGCAATGATGAGCGGACGGCAAGTGTTTCCAGGCGGCTCCGCACGCCTGCCTCTGGGCAGGCGGACCTGCGGTGGAAGGAATCCACGTTGTTGCTTCTCATCTCCCCGGACGGCATCGAGGAAGCCCTCGGCTGCGCGAAGGCGGCGGAGCAGGACCGACGGGCCCGGGAGCACGCCGCTTCCGCTCCCGTTGCGGCTCCCGCCGCCGCTCCCGTTGCCGCGAGCTGACCGCCGGTATGCCGAATTGCCGGCCCTGCCGCGCGCCCCGCACGCGCGGCGGGCGCTTCGCCGTCATCGATCCGGCGACGGGCGAGGCCTTCGACGACTCCCCCGACCAGCAGCCGGACGAGTTGGACGGCGTCGTCGGCCGGGCCCACGAGGCCTGGCAGAGCTGGCGGACCGACCCCGTCGCCCGCGCCACCGCACTGCTCGCGGCCGCCGACGCCGTAGAGGCTGCCGGGCCCGGCCTCGCTCCCCTGCTCACCCGTGAACAGGGCAAACCCCTGGCCGAGTCGTACGCGGAGATCGCCGGCACGGCGGCCCGCCTGCGCTACTTCGCGGAGCCGGCCCCGGAGCCCCGGCCGATCACGGACGGTCGGCCGGTCCGCGGCGAGATCCGCTGGCGGCCGCTCGGGCCGGTCGCCGCGATCGTCCCGTGGAGCTTCCCCCTCCAGCTCGCCTCGGCGAAGATCGCTCCCGCGCTCGCCGCGGGCAACACGGTGGTGCTCAAGCCGTCCCCGTTCACCCCGCTCGCCACACGGCTGCTGGCGTCCGTCGTCTCCGCCGCCCTCCCCGAGGACGTACTGACGGTCGTCACCGGCCGCGAACCCCTCGGCGCCCGCCTCGCGTCCCATCCGGGGATCCGCCATGTGACCTTCACCGGTTCGGTCCCCACCGGGCGGGCCGTCGCCGAGGGTGCGGCGGCCTCGCTCGCCCGGGTCACGCTGGAGCTGGGCGGTAACGATGCCGCCGTCCTGCTGGACGACGTGGATGTGGAGCGGGTCGCGGAACGGCTGTTCTGGGCGGCGTTCCGCAACTGCGGGCAGGTCTGCACGGCGGTCAAGCGCGTCTACGCCCCGGCCCGGCTCTGCTCCTCCGTGGCCGAGGCGCTCGCGCAGTACGCGAAGTCCGCCGTCGTGGGAGCCGGGCTCGACGCGGGCACGCAGCTGGGGCCGGTCAACAACGCCGCCCAGCTGGCCCGGGTCGAGCGCTGCACGGCCCAGGCCCTGGCGGACGGCGGCCGAGCCGTTTCCGGTGGCCACCGGCTGGACCGGCCGGGCTATTTCTTCGCCCCGACGATCCTGGCCGATGTCCCTTCCGACAGCCCGGTGGTGACGGAGGAGCAGTTCGGCCCGGTGCTGCCGGTGCTGCCGTACGGGAGCCTCGACGAGGCCGTCGAGGCGGCCAACGACACCTGTTACGGGCTGGGCGGCTCGGTCTGGGGGACCGACCTCGACCGGGCCGAGGCGGTGGCCGACCGGCTGGAGTGCGGGACGGCGTGGATCAACCACCACGCGGAACCGTCCCTCGCCCAGCCCTTCGCGGGCGTCAAGGAGAGCGGGGCCGGCGTCGCGGGCGGGCCGTGGGGGCTCTACGGAAACCTCAGGCCGTTCGTCGTGCACCGTCCGCAGGAGGCCTGACGGTGAAGTTCGACGCGGCGGTCCTGCGTGCGTACGAGAGCCCGTTCGCCGTCGAGGAGGTGATCCTGAACGCGGGGCCGGCCGAGGGCGAGATCCTGGTCAGGATCGCGGGCTGCGGGATGTGCCGGACCGATCTCGCGGTCCGGCGATCAGCGGGGCGCTCACCGCTGCCGGCGGTGCTGGGCCACGAGGGAGCCGGGGTGGTGGTGGAGACGGGCGGCCCGGACACCGGCCTGAGCGTCGGTGACCATGTCGTACTGGGCTTCGACTCCTGCGGCCACTGCCGCACCTGCATGGGCGCGGCCCCCGCCTACTGCGACTCGTTCGACTCGCTCAACCTCTTCGGCGGACGCACGGAGCACGCGGCGCGGTTCAAGGACGCGGCCGGGGGCGGGCTGGCACCGAGGTGGTTCGGCCAGTCGTCGTTCGCCGAGTACGCGATGGTCCCGGCCCGCAATGCCGTCCGGGTCGACCCCTCGCTGCCCCTCGAACTGCTGGGCCCGCTCGGCTGCGGCTTCCTCACCGGCGCCGGAGCGGTCCTCAACTCCTTCCGTGTCGGCCCCGGCGACACCCTCGCGGTCTTCGGTGCGGGGGCGGTGGGTCTGGCCGCGGTGATGGCGGCCAATGCCGCCGGGGCGGTGACGGTGGCCGTCGACCGGTTCCCCGAACGGCTGGCCCTCGCCGAGTGGTTCGGCGCGATCCCGCTGCGCGCCGGATCGGCCGGGCTGGCCGACCGTATCCAGGGCCGGACCGACGGCGGCGCGCAGTACGCGCTGGACACCACGGGTTCCGCGCCGCTGATCAACGACGCGCTCGGGTCCCTGCGTCCGACCGGCCATCTCGGACTGGTGGCAGGGCTCCGGACCGCACTGCCGCTCGAACCGGGGGCCCTGGACCGGGGCCGGAGGATCTCCCACATCTGCGAGGGGGACGCGGTGCCGCGCCTGTTGATCCCGAGGCTGACCCGGCTGTGGCAGGCCGGGCGGTTCCCCTTCGACCAGCTGATCCGGACCTACCCGCTCGTCGACATCAACGAGGCGGAACGCGACTGCGACGCGGGCCGCGTGGTCAAACCGGTCCTGGTTCCGTAGGAAGAATCCGCAACGGCCGGAAGTCCGACCCGGCTCCGGGCAGGACCACTCGGCGGGCGCCCGCCTGCACCGACCGGAGGAGGATCTGCCGGATAGCGGACCGGCCGGCGAGAAATGCGAATTTCGGGTCCCGCGGTGCACCTATGGTGCTTTGCCCGCCGAATGCGATGCGGTGATCCGGCACGGACTCCTTTTGAGCAAGGGGTCCGCGGACCATCGGCACTTCGACCCAGGCGAGGGGGCGGCATCCCGCCCGCCGGTTCGCTCGCCCGATCACCCGTGCGGCCGGGCCGTGTTGCGGCCGCGGTGCTGCCGCGCCGTGGAGAGACCGTACGGATTTCCCGCATGGGGGTAGGCCGCCGCCCGCTCTTGCTATACCTTCCGTCTAACAGCTTGCTAGACGCGACGTCTAACAAGCGGGGCGGCGTTCGGCGGCCACCTGTCTCATCGAGTGGGCACGGGATGAGACACCGGCCGGGCGGCGTCGGGTCGATCCCTCTCGATTCAAGGAGCCGCAGCATGGCAAGCAGCACGGTCCGGCCGCAGGACCAGAACCAGGACCGGCACGCCGGGCAGGACGTCGCCCGGCGCCTGCTCGACTCGGCCGCGAAGCTGTCGTACGACCCGGCCACCGAGGTGGACTGGAACACTCCCCTGGACACGGACCACCATGGTGCGAGCCCCGAGTGGAGCACGCTCTACGGGACCGCGTACTGGCAGGAGTTGACCGATTCCCAGCGCAAGGCGCTGACCCGCCAGGAGGCCGCGTCCGTCGCTAGCACGGGCATCTGGTTCGAGATGATCCTGCAGCAGATGGTGCTGCGCGACATGTACGCCAAGGACCCGACCGATCCGCGGTTCCAGTGGGCGCTCACCGAGGTGGCCGACGAGTGCCGGCACTCCATCATGTTCGCCCGGGGCGCGGCGAAGCTCGGCGCCCCGGCCTACCGGCCGCACCGCGCGGTGGTCGAACTGGGCAGGGCCTTCAAGACACTTGCCTTCGGCGAGGCCGCGTACGCCGCGATCCTCGTCGCCGAGGAGGTGCTCGACGTGATGCAGCGCGACTGGATGCGGGACGAGCGGGTCGCGCCGTTCGTCCGCACCATCAACAACATCCATGTGGTGGAGGAGTCACGGCACATGAAGTTCGCCCGTGACGAGACCCGCAGGCGCCTGCGGAACGCGGGTCCGGTGCGCCGGCACATCAACTCCCTCGTGGTCGCGATCGCCTCGTACTACATCGTCACCAGCATGGTGAACCGGAACGTCTACGCGAACGCCGGGCTGGACAGCGAGCGTGCCCGCGCCGAGGCCGGGACCAACGAGCACCACAAGTCCCTGATGCGGTCCAGCTGTTCGGGCCTGATGGAGTTCCTCGCCTCGGCCCGGCTGCTCACCAGGCCGGCCCTGTTCTTCTACAAGCGCGCCTCACTGATCTGACCCGGACCCACCGACTTGAGCTGATGAGATGACCTACGCCATCACCCAGACCTGCTGCAGCGACGCCACCTGTGTCACCGTGTGCCCCGTCAACTGCATTCACCCGACACCCGAGGAACAGGCCTTCGGCAGCACCGAGATGCTGTACGTCGACCCGGCGACCTGCATCGACTGCGGCGCCTGCGCGGATGCCTGCCCGGTCGACGCGGTCTTCCCGGTGGACAGCCTCTTCGGGGCGCGGAAGGAGTACGCCGCGATAAACGCCGCCTACTTCGAGGACCGGGAGCCGGAGCCGGTCGCCGGACCGAACTTCCACGCCTGGGGCGAGCCCTCGTTCCCGCGCAGCCTGCCGTCCGACTTCGCGCCGATCCGGGTGGCGGTCGTCGGCACCGGACCGGCCGGGATGTACGCCGCCGAGGACCTGCTGCTGCACACCAACGCCGAGGTGACACTGGTCGACCGGCTGCCGGTGGCCGGAGGCCTGATCCGGTACGGCGTGGCGCCCGACCATCCCGCGACGCGGAAGGCCGGCGAGACGTTCGCCCGCTTCCACTCGCACCCCCGGGTACGGATGGCCCTGGGCGTCGAGGTGGGCCGGGACCTCACCGCACAGGAGCTCGCCGCGCACCACGACGCGGTGATCTACGCGGTCGGCGCCTCCACCGACCGGCGGCTCGGCATACCGGGCGAGGATCTGCCGGCCAGCGTCTCGGCCACCTCGTTCGTGTCCTGGTACAACGCCCACCCCGAAGCCCCGCCGGAGACCGTGGCCCTGGCGGCGGAGCGGGTGGTCGTCGTCGGGAACGGCAACGTCGCTCTCGACGTCGCGCGCATCCTCGTCACGGATCCGGCCGCCCTGGCGGACACGGACATCGCCGATCACGCACTGGCGGCCCTGCGGGAGTCGAAGGTGCGCGAGGTCGTGGTGCTGGGACGACGCGGCCCCGAACACGCGGCCTGCACATCCTCCGAACTGCTCGCCCTCAGCCACCTGCCGGGCGTGGAACTGGTCGTGGACGACAGCGATCCGAGGACGGGGGCGGCGATCGACGGCGCCGCGCCGGGCGAGAAGGCCGCGCTGCTGCGGGACGCGCGCCGGGAGACGGTCGACTGGTCGCTCCCTCCGGCCGAAGGACGGCGCATCGTCTTCCGTTTCCACTGCGCCCCGGTTGAAGTGCTCGGCCACGACCGCGTCGAAGCGGTGCGGGTGACCGCGGGCGAGGGCGAGCAGGAGATACCGGCGGGCCTGTTCCTGCGGGCGATCGGCTACCGGGGTCTGCCGGTGCCGGGGCTGCCCTTCGACGAGACGACCGGCACCGTCCCGCACGAGGACGGCCGGGTCACGGGCCTGCCGGCGACGTACGTCGTCGGCTGGATCAAGCGTGGCCCGTCGGGCGGCATCGGGGCCAATCGCACCTGCGCCGCCGAGACCGTCGGCGCTCTCCTGGACGACGCCGTCGCGGGCGTACTGCCCTCCCCCACACCCCCGCCCAAGGCGTTCCACCGCCTCGCCCGGAGCCGCGGCCGCGACGTCGTCGACGCCGGGGGCCAGGCGGCCATCGACCGGGCCGAACTGGCGCGCGGCCGCGAGCAGGGCCGCCCAAGGGTCAGACTCGCCACGGTGCCCGCGCTGGTCGCGGCGGCGAAGGGCGGCCGCCGGAGACCGCGGAACTGACCGGGCCGGCCGGCGGCGGATCGCGCGGGATCAGAATTCTTCCGGAGCCGGGACCTGCTCCTTGGCCCGCTTGCCGACGACGGCAGCGACCGCCACCGCACCGCCCACGAAGGCCAGAGCTACCGTCCAGGGCTGGTTGAACGCGTGGCAGGTGGCCTGGTCGACGGAGTAACGGCCGGGGCCGATCAGCCCGATCGCGGCAGCGGTGAAGCCGAGGAAGGCCGGATACTCGTAACCGCCGCCCTGTGCGAAGAATCCGGCGGGCGCGTGGACGGCCACGGCTCCCGCCATGGCACCGGCGGCCGCAGCTCCGGCCGCCGGCGTGGCCAGGCCCAGGGCCAGCAGGACGCCGCCGCCGGCCTCGCCGGCTCCGGCCGCGACCGCGCTGCGCTTCGGCGGGTGGAAGCCCATGGCGTCCATCGCGGCGGCGGTTCCCTCGATACCTCCGCCGCCGAACCAGCCGGCCAGTTTCTGGCTGCCGTGCGCGGCCAGCACCGCGCCGGTGCCGACGCGCAGGAGGAGCAGGCCGAGGTCACGACGGTTCACGCTGCCCATGGGGTCTCCGGGAGGGTTCGGGGGCCCGCTGCGAACGAGGGGCCCCGGTGCGGTGAGCTACGTGTCCACTCTCCGCGCCGCCGCGTTCCGGAGGGGCACGTTGTTACGCCGTCCGGGCGTGGCCCGGACCGGGCGTGACGCGTGGCACAGTGCGACGTACACCATTGTGCAACTTGTTGCACAATGGCGTCGCGGTGCTCTAGAACTGGTGCGACGACACTGCGCGAGGAGCCGCCGCATGAGCCCGTACCCGCACCTGCTGAGCCCGCTCGACCTCGGGTTCACCACCCTCCCCAACCGGGTCCTGATGGGATCGATGCACATCGGCCTGGAGGAGGTCGAGAACGGCTTCGAGCGCATGGCCGCGTTCTACGCCGCCCGCGCCCGGGGCGGCGTGGGCCTCATGGTCACCGGCGGCATCGCGCCGAACGACCCCGGCTGCACGTTTCCCGGCGGCGCGAAGATGACCACCGATGCGGAGGCGGCCGAACATGCGCAGGTGACCTCGGCCGTGCATGCGGCGGGCGGCCGGATCGCCATGCAGATCCTGCACTTCGGGCGCTACGCCCATCACCCCGGCCTGGTCGCACCGAGCGCGATCAAGGCTCCGATCAGTGCGTTCACCCCGCACGCGCTCACCGACGACGAGGTCGAGTCGACCATCGAGGACTTCGTCACGGCGGCCGCGCTGGCGCGGCGCGCGGGGTACGACGGCGTCGAGATCATGGGCTCCGAGGGCTACTTGATCAATGAGTTCATCGCCTCGGCGACCAACCACCGCGACGACCGCTGGGGCGGCTCGTACGAGAACCGCATCCGCTTCCCCGTGGAGATCGTGCGCCGGGTCCGTGAGCGGGTCGGCGGCGACTTCATCCTGATCTACCGGCTCTCGATGCTGGACCTGGTGCCCGGCGGATCGTCGCTGGCGGAGGTCGTGCGGCTCGCCCGGGAGATCGAGGCGGCCGGGGCGACGATCATCAACACCGGCATCGGCTGGCACGAGGCCCGTATCCCCACCATCGCGACGTCGGTGCCGCGCGGCGCCTTCACCTGGGTCACCGAGAAGGTGCGCGGCGCCGTCTCCGTACCGCTGGTGACGAGCAACCGGATCAACACCCCCGAGGTCGCCGAGGAGATCCTGGCGGCGGGGCGCGCGGACATGGTGTCGATGGCCCGGCCGTTCCTCGCCGACCCGGACTTCGTCGTGAAGGCGAGCGAGGGCCGCGCGGACGCGATCAACACCTGCATCGGCTGCAACCAGGCCTGCCTGGACCACATCTTCAGCGGCCAGGTCACCTCGTGTCTGGTCAATCCGCGGGCCTGCCACGAGACGGAACTCACGCTGTCACCGACGAGGACCCGCAAGCGGGTCGCGGTCGTCGGTGCCGGTCCCGCCGGGCTCGCGTGTGCGGTGACGGCCGCCGAGCGCGGTCACGAGGTGACGCTCTTCGACGCGGCCGACGAGATCGGCGGGCAGCTCAACGTGGCGCGCCGGGTGCCCGGCAAGGAGGAGTTCAACGAGACGCTGCGCTACTTCCGCACCCGGCTGGCGGAGGAGAAGGTCGAGCTCCGGCTCGGCGCCCCGGCCACCGCGGGGCAGCTCGACGGCTTCGACGAGATCGTCCTGGCCACCGGGGTGACCCCCCGCACCCCCGCGATTCCGGGCGTCGGCCACCCGAGTGTCGTGAGTTACCTCGACGTCCTGCGGCACGGGGCGCCGGTGGGCGACCGGGTCGCTCTCGTCGGGGCGGGCGGGATCGGTTTCGACGTGGCCGAGTTCCTGACCGACGGCGGGGGCGGCGCGAGCCTGGACCCCGAGGCGTTCTTCCGGCAGTGGGGTGTCGACACCGAGTACCGGGAGCGGGGCGGACTGGGCACCGCCGAGCGCCCGGAGTCGCCGCGCACGGTCCATCTGCTCCAGCGCAGGACGAGCAAGGTCGGTGCGGGGCTCGGCAAAACGACGGGGTGGATCCACCGCACCGAACTCCGCCACCGCGGCGTCACCATGCTGGCGGGCGTGGGTTACGACCTGATCGACGACGACGGGCTGCATGTCACGGTCGACGGCGAGCAGCAACTGCTGCCGGTGGACACGGTGGTGCTCTGCGCGGGCCAGGAGCCCCGGCGGGACCTGTACGAGGAACTGCTCGCCGCCGGCCGTCAGGCGCATCTCATCGGCGGCGCGGACGTTGCGGCCGAGCTGGACGCCAAGAGGGCGATCCGCCAGGGCACGGAACTCGCCGCCTCGCTCTGACCCGGCGCCCCTCGACGACGCGGGCCGCGCGCCCGCGCCGTGGGGCCGCCCGCCCGGCCGTCCTTAGGATGCACCCCATGTCACTCCCGCACGCGATCCTCACCGCCCTGCTCGAAAAGCCTTCGTCGGGGCTGGAGCTGACCCGCAGGTTCGACCGGTCGATCGGCTACTTCTGGTCGGCCACGCACCAGCAGATCTACCGCGAGCTGGGAAAGCTGGAGCAGGCCGGGCAGATCAGGGCGCTCGTGCCGGCGCAGCCCGCGCGGGGGCGGAAGAAGGAGTACGAGGTACTGCCGGCGGGCCGCGAGGCGCTGTCCGCCTGGGTGGCCCGCCCGGAGGACCCGAGACAGGTACGCGATCCGCTGCTGCTGCGGATGCGGGCGGCGGCGGTCGTCGGAGCGCCCGGCCTGGACGCGGAGCTGCGCCGGCATCTGGCGCTGCACCGGCAGCAGCTCGCGGAGTATCTGGCGATCGAGGTGCGGGACTTCCCGCCGGAGCGCACCGCGGCGGAGGACCGGCTGCGGCATCTGGTGCTGCGGGGCGGCATCGATCTGGAGAACTTCTGGATCGGCTGGCTGACCCGCGCGCTGGCCGATGGCGCCGTCCCGGCGGCGCCCGAGCCGGAGTAGGCGGACCGGGCGGGGCTCTCACGACACGCTTCAGGACCGGCCGGCCCTGATCCGCCTGAGGTGTCCGTGTTCCGGGCGGAGCGCGCGCGGGCTCCTGATGACGACTCGCGACGGTGCGGCGGGAGCGGCCCCGGCTGCGGCGGCCGGGGCGGCGGGTGCCGTGCCGGCCTGGGCGCGGCTGAGCAGGAACACTCCGCGTACCGCGGCGGCCGCGCCCAGCAGCGCCGGGATCAGGCTGATCGTCCCGCCCTGGAGGCGCTCCCCGAGCAGGGCCAGGCCGATGGCCGCCGCGGCGACCGGATTGGCGAGGGTGACGACGGCGAGCGGTGCGCCGAGGCCGCCCCGGTAGGCGGTCTGGGAGAGCAGCAGCCCGCCCATCGCGAACGCCGACACGAGCACGGCGACGACCACCAGACGCCAGGTGAACAGCGGGCCCGTGGTGTGGTCGGTGACGGCGACGGTCAGCGTCTGGGTGAGCGCGGAGGCGACGCCCGAGGTGATGCCGGAGGCCGCCGCGTGCCGCAGCCCGGGGCGGGCGCCCGGACGGCTGAGGCCCGCGACGACCGCCATGGTTCCGGCGCCGACGGCCAGGGCCTCGACCAGGGTGAGGGTCTCGTGCGGGGCGGAACCGCCCGCGGTCATCAGCAGGGCGCCGAGGCCGAGCAGGGTGAGCAGGGTGCCGCGCCACTCGGTCGTGGAGACGCGGCGTCCGGCCGCGCGGGCGCCCAGCGGGACGGCGGCCACCAGCGTGAGGGCGCCGAGCGGCTGGACGAGGGTGAGCGGGCCGTAGTTCAACGCGGCGACGTGCAGCAGCGCGCCGCCGGCGTTCAGCGCGACGGCCGACCACCACGCGCCGCGCCCGAGCAGCCGGAGCGTGCCGGTACCGGGTGCGGTGCGCCCGGCGAGCCGTGCCTGCGCCACCGCGGCCGACGCGTAGGCGACGGCGGAGACCAGGGACAGCGCGACGGCGATCAGGGTGGCGTTCATCGTCCGGCTCCGGACGGGACGCAGGACGAGGAGCGGCCGTTGGCCTGTACGGGGGTGGCGTACGAACCGTTGGCGTACGCGCCCGTGGCGGCGGCCGGCCAGGGGATGTGTACCCGGACCGGTTCCGCGCGCGGCAGGCGCAGGGCGGCGAGGGCCACCGAGAGCAGCGCGGCCACCACGATCGAGTCGAGCCAGTAGTGGTTGGCGGTGCCGACTATGACGAACAGGGTGATCGCCGGGTGCAGCAGCCACAGCCAGCGCCACCGGGAGCGGGTCGCGACGACCAGGCCGACACCCACCATGACCGCCCAGCCGAAGTGCAGTGAGGGCATCGCCGCGAACTGGTTCGCCATCGAGTCGGTGGCGGGCGTCGCCCCGTACACCGTCGGCCCGTACACCTGCCCGGTGTCCACCAGCCCGGTCGCGGCGAGCAGCCGCGGCGGGGCGAGCGGGAAGATCAGGTGCAGGGCGAGTGCGGCGCCGGTGAGTGCGGCCAGGACGCTACGCGACCAGATGTAGTGGCGCGGGCGGCGCCAGTACAGCCAGCCGAGGAAGAGCAGGGTGGCCGGGAAGTGCACGGTCGCGTAGTAGGTGTTCGCCAGGTGGACCAGCGTCTCGTTGTGGAGCAGCAGCCCCTGTACGGCCCCCTCGCCGGGCAGGGGCACGGCGCGTTCGAGGTCCCAGACCCGTCCGGCGTTGTGGAACGCCTCATCGACGTGACCGTTGGCCGCCTGGCGGCCGAACTTGTAGATCACGAAGAGTCCCACGACGAGAAGAAGCTCGCGGACGAGGGGCGGTCGGGCAGAACTGTCCGGCTCCCGATCTGCGGGCCTGCTGCCGGCGAACTTCACCCGGTGCCCCTTTGCTGACGAAGCGGTGTTACCACGGCATGGACCGGTCCATGCCGTATCGATACGCCAGTGTACCGATACGCGAACGTATCGGAACACTCGCGTATCGGTACACTGGCGTATCGATGGACCTCGTCGCAGAGTCGCAGAGAGGGAACGCGCATGTCGTCGCAGGAAACCGAGCAGGAGACGGCCCGCGCGCCACGCCGGTCGAAGATCACGCCGGAGCGGGCACAGGAGCTCTACACGGCCGTCCTCGACATGCTCAGGGAGAGCGGCTACGAGTCACTCACCATGGAGGGCGTCGCCTCCAGGTCGCGCTGCGGCAAGTCGACGCTCTACCGTCAGTGGGGCTCCAAACCGGAGCTGGTCGTCGCAGCCCTGCACGGCACCCGGCGCGGTCTGCTGCCGAGCATCGACACGGGCACACTGGCGGGAGACCTGCGCGAGGCGGCGAAGGCCATCGGTGAGGGTTCCGGACGCGACACGCCGCTGATGCTGGCCCTGAGTCACGCCGCGCTCCAGAGCCCGGAGCTGCTGTGCGCGCTGCGCGAAGCGCTGATCCTGCCGGAGCTGGCGGCGCTGGACGCCATGGTCAGGCGCGGCGTGGAGCGAGGCGAAGTCGCGGCCGACAACCCCGCCACGGAGTTCGTCTCCGCGCAGCTGCTGGGCGTGATGCGCGCCAGGCCCCTGCTGGAGGGGACCTACGCGGACGAGACCTTCCTCGTCCGCTTCGTGGAGGGCGCGGTCTTTCCCGCACTCGGCCTGGACGCCCCGGCGTCCGGGTCCTGACAGACGTGGGCCGTCGCCCCAGCGGATGACGACGGCCCGCCCGCGCCGCACCGTGGGGACGGGGGCGGCGCATCATCCGGGCGGCCGGTGACTTCTTCGGAAGTCACCGGCCGCCCGTTTTCGGGCGGCACGTTCGGCCGGCATCCGTCACCACCGCGCGCACCCGTCTCTTCTCGTCCCCTTGACGATATGACTCGACCCCCTTTATCGTCTCAATGACGAAAACAAAGGGGTCCTCTCATGGCCGACATCACCAGGCGCTTCGGCTGGCGCCATCTGCGCTCCGCGCCCACCGCTCACATCCGCCACCACAAGCGCGGCCGGCTCGCCCACGACGGGGCGGGACTGAGCTTCTGGTACCGGTCGCTCAGCGCCGCGCTCTCCGAGGTGCCGGTCAACGACCGTGAACTGGCCATGGCGTTCCACGCCCGCACCGCCGACTTCCAGGACGTCACCGTGCAGGCCACCGTGACGTACCGCATCAGCGATCCGGCCGAGGCGGCCGCGCGCCTGGACTTCTCCGTCGACCCGGACTCCGGCGTCTGGCGCGGCGCGCCGCTGGAGCAGATCGCGACGCTGCTCACCGAGACCGCCCAGCAGCACACCCTGGACGTGCTGGCCCGTACCCCGCTGGCCGGTGCGCTGGTCGACGGCGTCGCCGCCGTACGCGAACGCGTCGCCGCGGGCCTGGCCGACGAGCCGCGGCTGCCCGCGACCGGGATCGAGGTGGTGGCGGTGCGCGTCGTCGCCATCCGGCCCGAGGCCGAGGTGGAGCGGGCCCTGCGCACCCCCGCCCGCGAGCAGATCCAGCAGGAGGCCGACCGGGCGACGTACGAACGGCGGGCCGTGGCCGTCGAGCGCGAGCGGACCATCGCCGAGAACGAGCTCGCCAGTCAGATCGAACTCGCCCGCCGCGAGGAGCAGTTGGTCGAGCAGCGCGGCACCAACACCCGGCGCGAGGCGGAGGAGAACGCGGCGGCCGACGGCGTACGCGCCGAGGCCGAGGCGGCACGCAAGGTGCGCCTCGCCCGCGCCGAGGCCGAATCGGCGCGCGAGGTCGGCGCGGCCCGCGCCGAGGCCCAGGCGGCCTGGCTGCGGGTGCACGGGGAGGCGGAGGCCACGACCCTGCACGCGCTGGCCGCCACCCGGCTCGCCGAGAACCTGCCGCGCATCGACAGCCTCACCCTGTCGCCCGACGTCCTCACCGGCCTGCTCACCAAGCTCGGCCGGCCCGCCCCGGAGACCCGGGCATGAGCCTGGCCCCGAGAGCGGTTCTGGTGCACCGCACCACCGAGTACGAGGAGTTGCTCGCCCGCCACGGCACCCACGGCCAGGCGGCGTTCTTCCTGACGAGCCGGGGCCGGTCCATCGAGGAGGTCGCACGGCGGCACGAACGCAGCCGGCAGGCGCTCGCCGATGTGGCGGCGGCCGTTCCGCTGCAGTGGCGCCAGTCCCGGGTGGAGCGCCAGGATCTGGACCGGTTCCTGTTCGCACCCGAGGACGTGGTGGTCGTCGTCGGCCAGGACGGCCTGGTCGCCAACGCCGCCAAGTACCTCTGCGGCCAGCCGGTCGTCGGCATCGACACCGATCCCGGACGCAATCCGGGAGTCCTGGTCCGCCACCGGCCCGCCGACGCGGCGGCGCTGCTGCGCGCGGCCGTGACGCCCGGCGGCGCGGCGGACGAGCTCACCATGGTCGAGGCGGTGGCCGACGACACCCAGCGGCTGCTGGCCCTCAACGAGATCTACCTCGGTCCGTCGGGGCACCAGACGGCCCGCTACCGGCTCGGCCCGGACGCGGCGGACTCCCCCGCCGAACCGCAGGCCTCCTCCGGCGTCCTGGTCGGCACCGGCACCGGCGCCACCGGCTGGCTGCGCTCCGTGTGGCAGGAACGCCGCAGCCCGCTCACCCTGCCGGGCCCCACGGACTCCCGGCTGCTCTGGTTCGTCCGGGAGGCCTGGCCGTCGCCGGTCACCGGCACCTCGCTGGTCTCGGGCGAGCTGGGCCACGGGCAGGGGCTGCGGCTGACCGTGGAGTCCGACCGGGTGGTGGTCTTCGGTGACGGCATGGAGGCGGACGCGCTGGAGCTGACGTGGGGGCAGACCGTGCGGCTCGGCATCTCGCCCACGTCGCTGCGGCTGACCGTGTGACCGTTGCCCCGCCGGGGCAGCCCTCTCTGTGGCACGCCGTAGGCTCGACGCCCGTACCGGACCACCGGTCACCGATCATCACGAGGAGCATCATGGACAGCGACGCGGCGTCGCGGATCCCCGCCCGCAATTCCCGTCCGCCACTGGCCCAGGCCGCGTTGGGCGTGGGCGTGATCGTGCAGGACACACAGGGACGCATCCTGCTCGGCCGGCACCACAGCGGCACCTGGGAGCTGCCCGGCGGGAAGGTCGATCCGACGCACGAGTCCATCGCGGCGGCGGCGGTGCGGGAACTCCGCGAGGAGACGGGGCTGGCGGTCACCGAGCGCGACATGGGCGTCTTCGCGATGGTGCACGACGTGGTCGGCGGCATCAACCGGGTGTCGATGGCCGCCCTGGTCACGGTGGATTCGGGCAGCCCTGAGGTGACCGAACCCCATCTCATCAGCGCGTGGCGGTGGACCCGGCCCGAAGCGCTGCCGACGCCGTTGTTCGACCCCTCCGCGCAGATCCTCGCGGCCTGGCGCCCCGATCTCGGCATCGAGCACCCGCCCGCGCACCGGCTCTCCGTACTGCCCGAAGATGCAAAGGTGAACCCCTAAATCGTTTATTCATTTGCCTAGGGGTCGTAGGCAGAGTTAGCGTCGGTTACATGAAGGCCGTGACCGAGCAGGACATCCGCGCATCGTTCGTCAATTGCTCCAAAGGGGAAGCCAGGCGTCTGCCGCTCCCCCGCGATCTTGAGGAGCTGCCGTGGGAGGATCTGGACTTCCTCGGCTGGCGTGATCTCTCCGCTCCCGGACGCAGTTACATCGTCACCGAGCACGACGGCCGCACGGCGGGCATCACGCTCCGCTTCCCCTCCCAGCAGCGCGGCTTTCTGCACCGGAGCATGTGCTCGCTCTGTCTGACCACGCACCCCGGCACCGGGGTCTCGCTGATGACCGCCCGCAAGGCCGGACCGGCGGGGCGCGAGGGCAATTCGGTCGGCCTGTACATGTGCACCGACCTGGCCTGCTCGCTCTACGTACGGGGGAAGAAGGCCGTGGCCTCGGGCGCACGCTTCAAGGAGTCGCTGACGACGGAGGAGCAGATCGCCCGCACCACGGCCAATCTCTCCGCGTTCGTGGCCAAGCTCTTCAGCTGAACGCGAGGAAGGCGTCGAGCGGGGCGTCACCGGATGACCGGCTCCGCCGGCCGGATACCGACCCGCCGGACCGGCCCCCCGCGTCGCGATCCGGTTCATGCCTTCGCGGTCATCGTCTCGCCGTGGATGTAGCGGCCGCCGCGGAGCAGCGAGACGACCGCGGCCACCAGGCACGCCGCGATGGCGAAGTCGAAGGCGACGGAGAGGCCGTGCTCGAACGGTTCGGAGATCAGCGTCGGGAAGAACGCCCGTCCGGTGAGGTAGTCGGCGTGGCTGGTGGGCAGGTGCGCCAGTGTCTCCGGGCCGAGCAGGCTGCGCACGGGGTTGTATCCCAGGAGCGCCGCGAACAGCACGCCGACGGGTGGCAGGGCCGCGACGCGTGCCGCGTCGGCGGACGGCACGCCCTGCTCGGTGAGTCCGTGGGCGAGCGTGTCCGGCAGCGAACTCGCCAGCCCGGCGATCATCAGCGAGAAGAAGATGCCGATGGACAGCACCGTCGCCGAGTTCTGGAAGGTGGTGCTGATTCCCGCGCCCACACCGCGCTGGTCCGGCGGCAGACTGTTCATGATCGCCGCCCGGTTGGGCGAGGCGAACAGTCCCATGGCCAGCCCGTTGACGAGCAGGATCAGGGCGAAGACGGGGTAGTCGAAATCGACCGGCAGCAGTTTGAGCGCCACGAAGGTGGCGGCTGCCAGGAGCATCCCGCCGGTGGTGAAGAGCCGGGCGCCGAAGCGGTCGGAGGCCCATCCGGAGAAGGGGCCCGCGATCAGGAATCCGACCGTCAGGGGCAGCATGTAGATGCCGGCCCACAGCGGGGTCTGCTCGAAGCCGTAGCCGTGCCGGGGCAGCCAGATTCCCTGGAGCCAGATGATCAGGATGAACATCAGGCCGCCACGGCCCAGGGATGCCAGGAGACTCGCCACGTTCCCCGCCGTGAAGGCCCGGATCCGGAACAGTCCCAGATGGAACATCGGCTGGGCGACCCGGGTCTCGATCAGGCAGAAGAGACCCAGCACGGCCACCCCGCCGCCGATCGCGGTGATCACCCAGGGGTTGGTCCATCCCATCGTGTCGCCGCCGTAGGGCTGGATGCCGTACGTGATGCCGGACAGCACGGCGATCAGACCGGCCGCGAAGGTCAGATTGCCCCACCGGTCGATCCGGGCCGGGGTGCGGACCCCGGTGTCGTGCAGCTTCAGATAGGCCCAGATCGTTCCGAAGAGCCCGATCGGGACGGATACCAGGAACACCAGGTGCCAGTCGAAGGGACCGAGCAGCCCGCCGAGCACGAGTCCCATGAACGACCCCGCGATCGCCGCGACCTGGTTGAGCCCCAGAGCGAGACCGCGCTGCCGGGGCGGGAAGGCGTCGGTGAGGATGGCGTTCGAGTTCGCCATCAGCATCGCTCCGCCCACGCCCTGGAGCACGCGCATCCCGATCAGCCACAGGGCGCCGGCGGTGCCGTGCATCCAGGTCACCGAGAGCAGTACGGAGAACACCGTGAAGACGGCGAACCCCAGGTTGTACATCCGGACCCGGCCGTACATGTCGCCCAGCCGGCCGAAGCTCACCACCAGGACCGCGGTGACGACCATGTAGCTCATGATCAGCCAGAGCAGCAGACTCGTGTTGCCCGGCTGCAGGGGGTCCACTCCGATGCCGCGGAAGATGTCCGGCAGCGCGATGAGGATGATCGACAGGTTGATCGTCGCGATCAGCACACCCAGCGTGGTGTTCGACAGGGCGATCCACTTGTAGCCCGGACCCAGCGGGTCGTCGGCGCCGCCGGGGCGTACGGCTGTGCTCTGCATGGGACCATCCCACCCGTCGGAGGTACCTCGGCCGCGTACGGGAGCCAAGTTATTCCCGGACCCCGCCGCCGGCCAGCCCGGATACTCCGGTGAAGCGGTCGTCGCCCGCTTGAGGACAGTCGCGTTCCCCGCGCGGTCACCCTGTGGTCCCCGGCCGGTCCCCAGGGGCCGGCCCCCCTACGGACTCAGGCGAGCCAGCCGTAGCGGCGCTCGGGTCTGCCGGCGGCTCCGTACCGCAGGGACAGTTCGGCGCGGCCGGTGTCGTGGAAGTATTCGAGGTAACGACGGGCGCTGACCCGTGAGACCCCGGTCCGGGCCGCGCACTCGGCGGCGGACAGTGTTCCCTCGGTGCCGCACAGCGTGCGTTCGATCAGCTTCGAGGTCTCCACGCTCAGGCCCTTCGGCAGCGTGACGCTCAAGGCCGGCAGGTGGGCCCCGGTCAGTACCCGGTCCACGTCGGCCTGGCCTCTGACGACCGTGGTGAGAAGGCTGTTGCGCTGGGTGGCGTACTGGACGAGGCGAGGACGCAGGTCTTCGAAGTCGAACGGCTTCAGCAGGTAGTTGACCACGCCCTGGCGGACGGAGCGGCGGACGGCGTCGGCCTCGCGCGAGGCGCTGATCACCATGATGTCGCAGTCGTGCCCGTCGGCCCGCAGGCGGGGAATGATGTCCAGGCCGAACATGTCCGGAAGATGGAGATCGAGCAGGACCAGGTCGGGCCGCAGTTCGCCGACGGCCGTGATCGTCTGCTCGCCGGTGTTCGCCGTGCCGACGACCCGGAAGGACTCGACGCGGTCGACGTACGCCTGATGGATGCTTGCCACCATGAAGTCGTCGTCGACGACCAGTACATCGATCATCGGGAAGCTCCTTCCGGTACCGCGTCGGACAGGTGGTCGACGGACATTCTCGCGGTGAACATGGCGCCGTCGGGCGTGTTGGTCACCGCGACCTCGCCGCTCCGGCGTTCGCAGACTAGCCGGGTGAGCGCCAGCCCGATGCCGCGCTCCCCCTCCTGGGCTGCCTTCGTGGTGAAACCGTGCAAAAAGACCTCCTGGGCGAGCTCGGGCGTCACGCCCGGACCCGAATCGCGCACCACGATCTCCACGCTGGATGTGTCCTGCCGCAATTCGACCTCCACCCAGGCATCCTGATCGTCGGCGCCCGCCGCCGCGGCGTCGACGGCGTTGTCGACGAGGTTGCCGATCACCGTCGCCACGTCCACCGAGTCCTCCGGCGCCAGCCGGTCGAGCGCCGTACGCTCCGAGACGCGCAGCACGACCTTCCGTTCGGCCGCAAGCGAGGACTTCGCCATCAGCAGAGCGCCGACGGCCATGTCACGGACCCGTGTGGTCAGGGTCGTGTCCAGCGACTGGCGGTTTCGGCTCAGCGCGCGGACGTATTGCACCACATCGTCGTGCCTACCGATCTGGATCAGCCCGGAAATGGTGTGCAGCTGATTGGCGAACTCGTGGGCCTGGGCGCGCAGCAGCTCGGCGGAGCTGCGGAACGATCCGATCTCGCGTTCCAGCTGGGCGAGTTCGGTACGGTCCCGCAAGGTCGTGACCGAGCCGAGCCGGCGGCCGTCCTTGGTGACGGTCATCCGGTTCATCACCAGCACTCGGCTCCGGCGTATGACGACTTCGTCGCGCTGCTCGGTCCCACCGGGGCATCCGGCGAGTACGTCGTGCAGCCGGCCCTCGATCCGGAGATCGGCCAGGCTCATTCCCACACAGTCCTCGGGCAGATCGAGCAGCTGCCTGCCGACCTCGTTCACCAGGGTGAGCCGCAACTGCGGGTCGAGGGCGATCACGCCTTCCGCGATCCCGTACAGCATGGCCTCGCGGTGCTCGGCGAGCCCCGCGATCTCCCGTGGCTCCAGACCGAGGGTCTGACGTTTGATATGCCGGGCCAGCAGCCACGATCCGAGCAGGCCGAGCCCGCTCGCGATGCCGAGGTAGACGAGCAGATCCGATGACGCGCCAATCAGCCGCTGCCATATCGTCGGTGACGCCTCACCGATCATCACCGTGCCGAGATGCCGGCCGAGGTGGGGTTGAGCCGTTTTGAGCACCGGCACCTGGGCCACCAGTTCGCGGTCACTGTCCGGGCCCAGCTCGCCCGACCAGCCGCGGGCCTCGGCGACGCCGGGGCCGAGCGACAGTCTCGTACCGATCACCGTGGGGTTCGTCGAGCTGACGATTCGGCCACGGCTGTCGGCGATCGTCACGGAGGTGGTGCCCGACCGAGTCAGCGTGGCCCGGACGAGGGGGGCGAGCGTCTCACCCGGCGCCGGCCGGCCGAGCTGACTGGACACCAGGGGGTGAACCGCGAGCTGCTCGGCGAGCGCGATGACCCGACGGCCTTCGACCCGGTCGAAGGCCTCTTCCGACTGGGTCAGCGAGACGGCGGCGACCGGCATCAGCACCACCACGATGATGGAGAGCTGGAGTACCAGCAGCTCGCCCGCGAGGGTATGACGGCGAAAAGTTGTGACCACAATCAACTCAATCTTCAATGCCGACACAACGCAGACGCGGTGTCTCAAACGTCACATAATCATGGCGCCCGAATGTCCGAAGTGGAAGGGACAAACCATGAGAACTCGCAGAGTCGCTGTCGTCAGCGCCCTGACCGCCGTGTCCATGCTTGTGGTATGCGCCTGCGGCGCCACCGGGGAGAACGAGGGGACGGGCAAGAACGGTAAGACGGTGACCGGTCTGCGGATCATGGTCCCCAACACTCCGGGCGGCGGCTACGACACCGCGGCGCGTACGGCGGCCAAGGTGTTGGAGGACACCAAGATCGCGTCCGGTGTCGAAGTGTTCAACCTTCCGGGCGCCGGCGGCACGGTCGGTCTGCAGCGCACCGTGCACGAACGGGGCAACGGCAAACTCGCCATGCAGATGGGGCTGGGAGTCGTCGGCGCCTCGTACACCTCGAAGTCGAGCGCGACGCTCGCTGACACCACACCGATCGCCAAGATGATGGAGGAGGCCGGCGCGATCGTCGTGCCCAAGGACTCCCCGTACAAGTCGATCGGCGATCTCGTCACCGCCTGGAAGGCGCACCCCAAGGCCGTCGCTGCCGGGGGCGGCTCATCGATCGGCGGACCGGACCACCTCCTTTCGGTACAGCTCGCCAAGACGGTCGGCATCGACCCGAAGAAGGTCAACTACATCAGCTACGACGGCGGTGGTGAGCTGCTCCCGGCGATCCTCGGTGACAAGATCGCCTTCGGCGTCAGCGGTTTCGGTGAATTCATCGACCAGATCGAGGCGGGGCAGGTGCGGGTGCTCGCGGTGACCAGCGAGAAGCCCATCGATGTCCTCAAGGGCACCCCGACACTGAAGTCCTCGGGTATCGACCTGGTCTTCACCAACTGGCGCGGAATCGTCGCGCCCCCCGGCATCAACGGCGCCGAAAGGAAGGTCTGGATCGACGCGCTGACCACGATGCACGACTCCGAGGAGTGGAAGGCCGAACTGACCAAGCACGGCTGGACCGACGCGTTCATGACGGGCTTCGAGTTCTCCAGCTACCTGACGGAGCAGGACAGGGCCGTTGCCGACATCCTCACCGAGCTCGGCGTGGCATGAGCCCGGCCGGCATGAGGGACCGCGCTGTGGGTCAGGGATCCGTGGCCGCACGCACAGGACAGAGCACAAGGCACCGCCGCCCGCAGGGCCCACGCCCCGCCTGAGTCGCGAGAGCGGGCAGGACGACGTACACCAGAGGGTATGAGCGACGCGCAGACGACATGGCACCCGGGCGAGATCGTGCCCGAGAGCGGGATCTACGAATGTGACTGCGGTGCGGCCCACCACTGGAGCACCGACGTGAAGGGCCACCGCTTCCCTCCGTTCCCCGCAGGCTGCCCAGGGAGTGGATGGGCGCTGAGGACGGACGCCCACCCGGACACACCTCACCAGCCCTGACCGGCCTCGGGGAGCAGACCCACGTCCTTGGCCACGCAGGCCGGGCGGGTCACGTCACGGGCCGGCGGCTCCTGGCTGACCGGGGCGGTTCAGACCCTTGATGATCTCGTTCGGCCGCATGGTTCGGCTCCTTCTTCTCAGCGCAGCTGCTCGGCCAGTCCGATGATGATGCCCTCCGGGCCGCGGATGTAGCAGAGCAGATAGCTGTCCTCGAACCGGGCGATCCCGCCGACGAGTTCGGCGCCGTGCGGGCGCAGGCGGGCAACGGTGTCCTCGATGTCGTCGACGGCGAACATGACGCGGTGCGTGCCCAGAATGTTGTGCGGCCGGTTGCGCGGGCCGCTGCTGATCACCGCGGGGCTGCGATACTTCGCCAGCTCGAGCCGGCTCTGACCGTCCGGGGTCCGGACCATCGCGATGTCACAGCGGACGCCGTCGAGTCCGGTGCACTGGTCGGCGAAGAGGCCCTCGACCTCCGTCCTGCCCTCCAGCTCCATGCCGAGTTCCACGAAGAACGCGATGGCGGCGTCCATGTCCTCGACGACGATGCCGACGTTGTCCATCCGCTGAATCGCCATGCCGGTCTCTCCTTCTGCCACGTGCGGCCGGCGGTGGCCGCTGATGTCCCCGGGACGGAGTCGGTGGCACGTTCTCGACATCTCGGACCGCCGGACTCCATAGAAGACCGGATCGCGCCTCAGCACCACTACAGCAGACCCGCGCGTCGGCCCTGCCCGACCGGGAGACCCTCGTCGCACCAAGGGCAAGCGGGCCCGCAAGGTCCCCGAGAACTGCCAAGGGCCGGTTTCGGATTTCTCCGAAACCGGCCCTGACCTGCGACTGTCTCCAGTCGGGACGACAGGATTTGAACCGGCGACCCCTTGACCCCCAGGAGTGAGGGTCACCTGGATTATCCGTACATATGGGAATTCATCCAGGTGCATGTCATGCAGGGAAGGCTCTGCCGTTCGCTATGACGCACGCGGTGTGGTCCCCAACTGGTCCCCAGACAGGGGCACCAAACTCCACGAGGGCCGATGACGGGGGACGGCAGGGATCGGTGCCTGCGGCGGTCACCCGTAGGTTCCGCCGTCGGCAGCGTGTTGGCGTCGATGTGCTGGGCGTAGTCGGGCCGAGGTGCGAGAGCGGGTCTGGAAGTTGGCCGGCGCCTCGTCGCCGGACTCGGGCGGCTCTGTGATCGTGGACCTGGACGGGGTGCTGGTCCTTGCTCACTCCGACAAGCAGGACGCGGCCGCGACCTGGAAGAAGCCCTACGGACATCATCCGCTGATGGGTTTCGTCGACCACGGACGCGGCGGCACCGGGGAGCCGGCAGCCGCGCTGCTACGGCCCGGGAACGCGGGCAGCAACACCGCTGCCGACCACATCACCGCCACCCAACTCGCCCTGGCCCAGCTCCCAGAACGTCACCGGTGCGGCCGGTCCACACTGATTCGCACGGACTCCGCGGGCAGCACCCACGAGTTCCTCGCCTGGCTCTCGAAGCGGGGCCGGTGGCTGTCGTACTCGGTCGGGATGACCATCACCGACACCATTCACCAGGCCGTCCTGAAGGTCCCTGCCTCCGCCTGGACGCCGGCCGTCGAGCCCGGCGGTCAGATCCGCGACGGCGTCTGGGCCGCCGAACTCGACGGCGACGTCCTGAAGGGCTGGCCGAGAGGGATGCGGTGGTGGTCCGCGAGGAACGGCCGCACCCCGGAGCGACTCGACGCACTCCCGAATCCTGGATGACCGGCAGCAACGGCCCGTCCCGACGAACTCGAACCGCTCACCGGAGCCGTGGAACCCGGCGCACACCCGACGCGACAGCCGGGTCATCGTCTACCCGTCACCGACCCGACAAGCCGAAACGGGCCGCCGGAGAATCCGACGGCCCGTCACGAAAGGTCGAGGCTAACCTCACGGAATTCCACCCGGCGAATGCCAGGAGTTCCCGCCAGAAAGCCAGTGTTTCCATCGCCGAAACCATTTCCCGCAAAGCAAAAGAACAGCTGAACGGCAGGGGAATCACTTGCGACGTTTGTCGAATGACTGCCGGGACACCGCTGAATATCATGACGGCACGCCCATCAGCACGGATGAAGGATGCGCCCCATGCCGACAGCACATTCGTCGAACGAGACGCGCGCTCTGGCCGTGGGAATCCTGGCCGAGGATCTGCAGTGCTCGGTGACCGTCGCCTGCCGTCTACGGCAGCGAGGGCTCGAACCGATCATCGTCAGTGACCCCTCGACCCCCATCACCGGCGCCGACGCCGTCGTCGTCGACCTCGACCTCCACCATGCGGGCCAGGCTGCGGCGGCCCGCATCGAGCAGTGGACGAACTGGCTGGAGTCGCACGGCTGCAGGCGACTCGAAGTCAAGCTCAACGCGGAACTGCGCGGTTCCCCCGACACTCTGGTCGCCGGTGTCGAGGGCTGCCACGACGAGAACGGAATCCTGCTCGTCGTCCCCGCCTATCCGACGGCAGGCCGGGTCTGTGTGGACGGCCGCCTACTGGCTCCCATGCCCGCCGGCAACGGCCTCGACGTGGACGTACGCGCCGCCCTCCACATCGAGGACGCCGAAGTCGTGGGCCTTCCGGTGCTGAACCAGGGCGGGGAGGCGGTCACGGCCCATGTCCGGGCCGCCCTGGCCTGTGGCACCCGCCGGTTCGTGCTGGACGGGACGGTCGAGACGCATCTCGCCGCCGCGGCGCAGGTCGCCACGCAACTGATCGAGGACGGCCACCGGGTCGCCACCGCCAGCACCGGCGGATGGCTGCGGTTCTACCCGGACCTCGGCCGGGACGGGTTCGTCGTCGCCGTGACCCCGGCCAACCACGAGACCGACCGCGCACAACTGCGCCGGCTCGGCGCCGCCTACGGCACCCGTGCGCTCATCACCACCGCGACAGAGGCAGCGAGTTGGGATCCGGCCGTCACCCGGAAGGTCATCGCCTCGCATCGGGTCATCGCCCTGCACGAGACGGACCGCAACGATCCCGACCGGTGGGTCATCGCCGAGCGACTCGCCCAGGCGGTACGTGCACTGCTCGCTGTCTCCTCCGACAGCGACAACAAGTGCCTGGGCGCCGTCGTCAGCGGCGGCCTGACCACGACCGCACTGGTACGAGAGTTGGGCGGCACCGGCCTGACCGCCGGTCTCGAACTCGAACCACTGTGCCCGACCGCCCGTGTGGCGGGCGGCGCCCACGACGGCCTGCGTCTGTTGAGCAAGGCCAGCGGCACGGGCTCCGAGGAGACCCTGCTGCGCATGACCCGTCAAATTCTCGGGACCTGAAGAATCAACTCACCTCAAGGGCAGCACACATGACCATCACCGATCCCACCCGCACCGCACTCGTCCTCATCGACCTTCAGGGCTCCAACGCCGATCACCCAGTGCACCCGCACTCGACGGACACCGTCCTGGAACGCTGCGTCAGCCTGATCGAGGCCGCGCGGCGCGCCGGCAGCCTCGTCGTGCACGTACGGACCAGCTTCCTTCCCGACGAGGCGGACTCGCTGAGCGGGAAGCTGCGCACCGACATCGAGCGGCCGGCGCGCCCGATACGCCAACCGGGCTGGGACCAATTCCTGCCGGGCGTCGACCCACTGCCCACGGAGCCGGTGATCATCAAGCGCAGCTGGAACGCCTTCCACGGCTCCGACCTCGACCTCCAACTCCGCCGCCGGGGCATCAACACCGTGGTCATGGCGGGCATATCCACCGGCTTCGGCGTCGAGGGCACCGCGCGCGCGGCCTTCGACCACGCCTACAACGTGGTCTTCGTCCCCGAGGCGATGGCGGCCTACACCGGCGAGCAGCACGACCACTCGGTGCGGGCGATCTTCCCGCAGATCGGCTGCGTCCTCCTCCTCAAGACGGTTCTCAGCGAACTCACCCCCGCCGCCACCACAGTCTGAGACCTCTGTTCGGAAGGATCTGCGATGGACGAGTTCCTGGGCTACCGTGCCCTCGACCGACGGGAGAAGCTCCGACTCCCGGGCGGCAAGCGTGTCGCCGTGAACGTGGTAATGAACATCGAGCACTACGAATACCTGCCGCCGGCCAATCCGCACCGCGACTACTTCTACCGCGTTCCCGCGAAGCCCGACAACATCGGCTATGCCTTCCGGGATTTCGGCAACCGGGTCGGCTTCTGGCGCATGCTCCGCGTACTCGACGACTCCCCGGCCAAAATCACTTGTTCACTCAACTGTGAGGTGCTGCGATTGTATCCGGATGTGGCCGACGCGATGGTCGACCGCAAATGGAGCTTCATGAGCCACGGCACCTACAACAGCAGGCTCCTGTTCGGCGAATCGGAGAACGCGGAGCGGGAATTCTACGACTACACCATTTCCACGGTCCGGGATCTCACCGGATACCACATGCGCGGAATGCTGGGTCCGTCGTTCAGCGCCACCCCCGAGACCTACCGCCTGATGGCGGAGGCCGGTATGACCTACACGACCGACTGGTTCATCGACGACCAGCCCTTCCGGCTGGACGGACCGCGCGGTGGCGGCCTGGTCGGCGTGCCGTATTCCCGGGAGGTCAACGACGCCCTGCTGTTCCCCGGTTCGCCGATGTACGGCCTGGACAGCGACTACTTCGCGGCGATCGTCGAGGCGCAGTACGCGGTGCTGTCCGAGGAGGCGACGCGGCATGACACGGCCTACGTCATGACGGTCGCGCTGCATCCGCTCTACATGGGCATTCCGCACCGGATCGGGCATCTGGCGCTGATGCTCGAACGGCTCGCATCGCACGACGACATCTGGTGGACGACACCGGAGCAGATCGCCGCCCACGTCGACGACATCGGATGGTGTTGAGCATGCAACTGGTCAGGCCACTGCACGAAACCGACGGCAGTCCACAGCCCGCTGCGAACAGCGGCTGGCCCAACGAAGCGCGCTTGGGCGTCGTGGTGCTGATGCACCTCGACCACGTCCCCGCTCTGCCCGGCCCCAATCCCGGCCTACCGCCAGTGAGCGTCGCGCGGCGCGGCCCGTATCCGCAGATCATGGACGTGCACACCACGTCGCAGCACGAGTACGGCCTGCGGGTCGGCGCCTTCCGGATCCTCGATCTCCTCGACGATCTGGAGATCCCGACGTCCACGGCCATCGACGCCTACTCCGCCCGTCACCGGCCCCGGCTGGTGGAACGTCTCGCGGAGTCGGACGCCGAGTTCGTCGCGCACGGAGTCGACGGAATCAGCATCCTGCACGACGGGATGGAGCGTGCGCGGCAGCGCGCGTACCTCGCCGAATCGGTGACCGCCATCGAGGAGTCCTGCGGCGTCCGGCCGTCTGGCTGGAGCGGACTCGACTACGCCCAGTCCACCACGACGCTGGAGGATCTCGCCGAACTGGGGATCCGCTGGACGTCCGACTGGCCCGATGACGAGACGCCCAACGTCCTGCCCACGGCGCACGGAGACGTCCTGAACATCCCGGTCTCGATCCACCTGGATGACGTCTTCTCCCACCTCAAGCGCGGAATTCCGATCGAGAAGTGGGCCGAGAACATCGTGACCTCGGCCCGGGTACTCCTCGACGAGGAGGCACCCCGTGACCGCACGCTGGTGCTGGGACTCCATCCCTGGCTGATCGCCCAGCCGTTCCGCTTCGCGCACCTGCGTGAAGTCATGCGCACCCTGCGCGAGATGGAGGGACTGTGGTGGGCCCGCGGCTCGGATGTCGTGGCCCATCTGGACAACGAGAGGACCAGGGGATGAAGCTCAACCTGCTCGCGCGGGAGCTCGGCGCCTCCGTGGTGGACTGCTCGGACGAGTTCTTCGGAGCCGCCGACGCGCTGCTCGTGGCCGCCGCGCCGCAGCGGCCGGGCACCTACGGTCTACGCGGCGCGAATGTCGACGGCTGGGAGAGCCGCCGGCACAACCCCGACCACGACTGGCTGATCTTCCGGGCCGCCCACCCCGGCCGGATCGAAGAGATCGAAATGGAGACGACCGGCTTCCGCTTCAACGCTCCCACACGTATCGGTGTCGATGTGGCCGATCGTCCGGACGGGCCCTGGCGGGAGATCCTCGCCGACGCCGCGGTCGAACCGAACTCCGTGAACACCTACCCGGTGCCCGAACCCGGGGCGTCCGCCGCGTTCGTACGACTGCGGGTGTGTCCCGACGGAGGAGTGGCTCGGCTGCGCGCGTACGGCGTGGTCGATGTCGCGCGCAGCCGACCGCCGGCCGGAGTCCGGCTGTCCGACATTCGGCTGGGGTGCCGGGTGCGGGCGTCGACGGGCTCCTTCGGTGATCCGTGGGCGGTTGTCTCGCACGCCGTGCCCAGCAGTACGCATGACGGCTGGGAGACCCCGCGCCGGTCCGCCGCCGATCAGCACTTCGTGGAGCTCTCGTGGCCAAAACCGGTGCGGCTGCGTGAACTTGAGGTGGTGGCCAGTCCCTTCCGGGGCAACTGTGCGGACCGGATCGCGATCGAGGCCTTCATCGCGGACCGGTGGGAGGACATCGACACCTTCGACATCACCTCCGGGGCGACCACGGAGGTCGAGTTCGCCTCCCCCATCGACACCCAGCGTGTCAGGACGCGTGCGCTGCCCGACGGGGGGTTCTCCCGTCTCTGGTTCTACGGCGATCTGCCCTCGCACGAACAGGTTCAGGATCAGGAGGAGCAATGAAGCTCAGACACACCGGGGTCGTCGCGCTAGCAAGCACGATGCTTCTCGCCTCATGCTCGGCCGGCGACGGCGGGGCGACGGGCGGCGGCAAGGCCGGCTCGAAGACCCTCATCTATGGCGCCGCGGGCGCACCGACGCTGTTCGACCCGTTCTACACCTCGGACGGCGAGACCGCCCGGGTGAACAACCAGATGTACGAGGGCCTGCTCAGCCTGCGACCCGGCACCGCGGATCCGGCTCCGGGCCTGGCCGCCAAGTGGGACCAGAGCAAGGACGGCAAGACCTGGACCTTCCAACTGCGCGAGGGCGTCAAGTTCCACGACGGCACCGGTTTCGACGCTGCCGCAGTCTGTGCGAACTTCGATCGCTGGTACACTCAGCCGGAGATCGCGCGCACCTCCGCGGTCAGCCACACCTGGGTCAATGACTTCGGTGGGTTCAAGGGTGACAAGACGCCGTCGCTGTACGCAGGTTGTGATGCCGAGGGCGACGGTACAGTGGCGCTGCGCCTGACCAGGCCGAGCTCCAAGTTTCCCGCCATCCTCGCGCACGGCACCTACGCGATGTCGAGCCCTGCGGCGATGAAGAAGTACGACGCCAACAGCGTGCGCGTCAGCGGTGAGGGCTTCGCCTTCCCGGCGTACGGTCGGCTGCACCCCACCGGGACCGGACCGTTCAAGTTCACCTCATACGACGACTCGACCGGCACCGTCAAGCTGGAACGTAACGACGGTTACTGGGGGGACAAGCCGAAGATCGGCGGCATCGAGTTCCGGACGATCCCGGACGAGACCGCCCGCCGCCAGGAGCTGGAGGCAGGCGCCATCCACGCCTACGACCTGCCTGCCCCGCGCGACTGGAAGAGCCTGGAGGAGAACGGCGCCCAGGTCATCACCCGGAAACCCTTCAACATCCTATACCTCGGTCTCAACGCCAAGACCACGCCCGCGCTGAAGGACCTGCGGGTCCGCCAGGCGATCGCCTGGGCGATCAACAAGAAGCAGATCGTCGAGACTCTGCTGCCCGAAGGCTCGGATCTGGTGTCCCAGTTCGTCCCGACCTCGGTGGACGGCTACAACAAGGACGTCAAGGGCTATCCGTACGATCCGAAGAAGGCGCGCGAGCTGCTCGCGGAGGCCGGTCAGTCGGATCTGAAGATCGAGCTGTGGTACCCCACCGAGGTGACACGGCCCTACATGCCCGAGCCGAAACGATTCTTCGATCTGATGAAGAAGGATCTGGAAGCCGTCGGGATCACCGTGGAACCCGTGGCCAAGCCCTGGGCAGGCGGCTACCTCAGCGGGCGCGAGGCCGGCGCGGCACCCGTCTACCTCCTCGGAACCACCGGTCACTACAACAGCGCTCAGAACTTCCTGGGAATCCTCTTCGGGGCGGTGGACAACGCCTTCGCCACCGGGCTGCTGGGCTTCGGGCAGCAGCTCGTCGACGATCTCGACGCGGCGGACCAGGAGCCGGACCCGAAGAAGCGCACCTCGATGTACCGCACGCTCAACGCGAAGATGTCCGCAGACTGGCTGCCGTCGATCCCGATCGCCAGCAGCCCCTCCGCCCTGGTGCTCAGCAATCAGGTGCACGGTGTCGTCGCCAGCCCGGTGGGTGGCGAACAGCTGGCCACAGCCACCTTCGGCGAGTAGCCCAAACCCGTTGTGGGGCGTACGACCACGTACGCCCCACACCGATTGGACCCACATGTACAAATTCATTCTCCGAAGGACGGTCCAGGCCGGTGCCACGTTCCTCGCGCTGAGCGCGCTCCTGTTCGTCTGGTTGCGGAGTCTGCCCGGCGGACCGCTGGACGCACTGCTCGGGGAGAATGCGAGCCCGCAGGACCGCGCGAAGCTCGTCGAGTCGCTCGGACTCGACGAGCCGATCTGGACTCAGTACACCAGCTACCTCGGCCGATTCTGGAACGGCGATCTCGGGGTCTCGACCGGGGTGTGGCGGGGCGCACCGGTGACCGACGTACTCATCACCCGGGCTCCGGCGACAGCGGAACTCGCCCTGTGCGCGCTGACCATCGGCACGCTGCTCGGCGTGTCCATCGGCTACTGGGCAGCGACTCGACGCGGCCTGGTCGACTTCGCGTTCCTGAGCTTCTCGGTACTCGGCCTGGCCGTCCCGGTCTTCTTCACCGCGTTCGTGCTCAAGTACGTCTTCGCTGTCCGGGCCGGCTGGCTGCCGCCGTCCGGCCGGGCCAATCTGCAGGGGCTGATCCCCACACCGACCGGCTTCACCCTGATCGACTCGCTGCTCGCCGGCAACGGAGCGGCCTTGATGGAGAGCATCAGATATCTGGCGTTGCCCACGATCGCGCTGTCGATCATCCCGTTCGCGGTGATCTTCCGGCTGACCCGGGCCTCCGTCGCCGAAACGCTCCAGCAGGACTTCGTCCGCACCGCTACGTCGAAGGGGCTGCACACCGGGACGGTTGCCGGACGGCACGTGCTGCGCAACTCCCTGCTGCCTGTGGTCACGGTGATCGGCCTCCAGGCGGGCGGACTGTTCGCCGGAGCCGTACTGACCGAGACCGTCTTCAACTACCGAGGGCTCGGACAGTCGATGGCACTCGCCTTCACGACGCGTGACTACGCGGTGCTCCAGGCGCTGATCATGGCGGTCGCGGTGCTCTACCTGTTCGTCAACATCGTGGTCGACATCACGAACGCACTGTGCGATCCGAGAGTGAGGATGCAATGACGTTCGTCCGAAGAGGTGACGCGCAGACGCTTCAGGCCCAGCCGAAGCCGGCCGGGCGTTCGACCACGCGCACGCTGCACCGACTGCTGCGCCAGCCGGCCTTCCTGGTCGGGTCGGCCATCACCTGTGTATTCGTGATCCTGGCTGTGGCCGCCCCGCTGCTGGCGCCGCACGACCCGTCGGCACCCCTGCTGCTCGACCAGGTGCGTGCGCAGGCCAATCCTGTGCCGGGGCCACAGGAGGGCTTTGTGCTGGGCGGCGACGCGGCGGGGCGGGACCTTCTGTCCCGCCTGCTGGTGGGTGCCCGCCAGACGCTGATCGTCGGCGTGCTGGCGACGCTCGGCGGGCTGGTCGGCGGCGCGGCGCTCGGGATTCTCGCCGGAGTGTTCGCCGGCAAGGTCGACACGTTCGTCATGCGCGTCGTGGACGTCATGCTCGCGATCCCGTCCCTGCTGATGGCGTTCTCGATCGCGGCGCTGTTCGCCCGTCCGAACGAGTGGACGCTCATCATCGCCATCGCGGTCGTGCAGATCCCGGTCTTCGCCCGTCTGATGCGCGGTTCGATGCTCGTCCAACGCGGGACGGACCATGTGCTCGCCGCCCGTGCCCTCGGGGTGCGGCCCGGGGCCATCGTGTTCCGGCACATGGTGCCCAACGCCATGGGCCCGGTAATCGTCCAGGGCACGCTGAGTCTGGCCGTGTCGATTCTGGACGCCGCGGCGCTGTCGTTCCTGGGCCTGGGTAATCCCGACGACGCGCAACCGGAGTGGGGCCAGATGCTCGGCGGCGCGCAGCAGCACTTCAACTCCTATCCTCATCTCGCGATCTACCCGGCGTTGTGCATCATCGTGGTAGCTCTCGGCTTCACCCTGGCCGGCGAATCCCTTCGCGAGACCCTCGATCCGCGGACGCGGAGGTAGATGTGATGACCGCAGGCACACCGGCGGCCCGCCGCGCGGAACCACTGCTCTCGGTGGAGGACCTCTCTGTCTCCTTCACACGGCCGGGGGCCGAGCCGTTCAGCGCCGTGGACGGGGTGAGTTTCGAGGTGGGTCCGGGCGAGGTCGTCGGCCTGGTGGGCGAGTCCGGCTGCGGCAAGTCGGTCACCTCGCTGGCCATCATGGGGTTGCTGCCGAAACGTGGCACCCAAGTCCACGGGCAAGCCCGGTTCGACGGAACGAACCTCCTCACCCTTTCGGACGCTGAGCTGCGCGATCGGCGTGGGGCCGACATCGCGATGATCTTCCAGGACCCGCTGTCCTCCCTCAACCCCGTCGTGCCACTCGGCATGCAGGTCGCCGAGGTGATCCGGCGGCACCGACGCACGGGCCGCTCACAGTCGCTGCGCCAAGCCCAGGAGATGCTCGAACGGGTCGGAATCCCCGACGCCGCCCGGCGGATGCGCGAGTACCCGCACGAGGTGTCCGGCGGTATGCGCCAGCGCGTGCTGATCGCGACGGCGCTCGCCTGCGAGCCACGCCTGCTCATCGCGGACGAGCCGACCACCGCGCTCGATGTGACCATCCAGGCGCAGATCCTCGCGCTCCTCAAGGAACTGGTGGTCGGATCGGGAACCTCATTGATCATGATCACGCACGACCTGGGCGTTGTGGCGGGGCTGTGCGACACGGTCAACGTGCTCTACGGCGGACGGATCGTCGAACGGGCGGGCCGCTACGACCTGTTCGAAGGACCTCGGCACCCGTACACAGGTGGTCTGCTCGACTCTGTGCCGAGTCTGGACGGCGACGGGCAGCGCCTGCACGCGATCCCGGGGTCCGTCGCGGACAACATCCCCTGGTCCCAGGGGTGCGCGTTCGCACCGCGCTGTCGCTCGGCCACCGACCTCTGCCTCGCGATCAGCCCGACCTGGGAGGGCGCGCCGGAGCACCTGATGCGTTGTCATCACCCTCTCCCGGAACCCCTGGCAGCCACGAAGGAGCAGACGTCATGACCGCACAGACCGTGCGAGCCCACCCGGACACCGACGCTGAGCCGCTCCTCGTCGTACGCGGCCTCAAGGTGCACTTCCCGATCCGCCGCGGCGTCCTGTTCGACCGGACGGTCGGGCGGGTGCACGCGGTGGACGGCATAGACATGCAGATCCGCAGCGGGGAGACCTACGGGCTGGTCGGCGAGTCTGGCTGCGGCAAGTCGACCTTCGGTAGGGCGGTACTCCAACTGACGCCCGTGACCGCCGGGGAGATCCGCTTCGGCGGGACCGACCTGCGCGCCCTGCGGGGCGAGAGGCTACGGCGCCGGCGCCGGCACATGCAGATGGTGTTCCAGGATCCGTTGGGCAGTCTGGACCCGCGGCAGAGCGTGGAGCAGATGTTCCGCGAGGGGATGAAGGCACACGGTCTGGCGCGGGGCGACGTGAGTGACCGTCTGCACGAACTGCTCGACTCCGTCGGGCTGCCGCGGACCGCCCTCGGCAAGTACCCGCACGAGTTCTCCGGGGGGCAGCGGCAGCGCATCGGCATCGCCCGAGCCCTCTCCGTGGAGCCCCGGTTGATCGTCGCCGACGAACCGGTGAGCGCGCTGGATGTGTCAGTCCAGGCACAGGTGATCAACCTGCTGGAGGACGTCCAGGCCCGATACGGACTGACGTACCTGATCATCGCGCACGACCTCGCCGTGGTCAGACACGTGAGTGACCGGATCGGTGTGATGTACCTCGGCGGCCTCGTCGAGGAGGCACCGACGGCCGGGCTGTTCGCCCGCCCTCTGCATCCGTATACGCGCGCGCTGCTGTCGGCGGTGCCGCTGCCCGACCCCCGCCGGGAGGACACCAGGGAGCAGATCCTGCTCCATGGCGACCTGCCCAGTCCGGAGAACCCACCGCCCGGCTGCCGATTCAGCACCCGGTGCCCGTGGAAGCAGGCCACGCGCTGCGACAGCGAGCGGCCGGTTCTTCGGGTGCTGGAGGCGCCGGGGGCGAACCCGGCCCATCGCGTCGCCTGCCATTGGGCCGAGGACATCAACTCGGGCGCGCTGCGCCCCTCGGTGTCCGCCACCGTCACGGCCCCGGCGGCCAACTCACCGTCGCCACTACTGGCCGCCGACAATGCCAGCGAGAGTGAGAGCTGACGTGGTATCAGCCATCCACGGCCTGCTCCTCCGGCGGAGGAAGGCACGATGAACGGCCTGCTTACTCAGCACCTCCACGAACTGGTGCAGTCCCTCGCCGCGTCCCTCGACGTGCCCGTCGAGCTCACTGACCTGCATCTGACCCGAGTCGCCCGGTCCGTGCCCACCGGGTCGTCGGACGACTCCCGCGCCGAGCCGGTGTCACCGCGCCATCTCGGCCTGAGCACGCGCGCGGTGACACTGATCTGCGAGCCCGTGTACATCGGCGGCAGCGTGGATCTCGGGATTCCGTCGACCCTGGTGATGCCCCTGAGTTCGCCCGGATCGGCGCCGGCCCTGCTGCTCTGGATCACCTGCTCGCGCGGTCCCCTGTCCTCGGACCGGGTGGCGAGCGTGAGCCGGATCGCCGAGGCAACCGTGCTCTCCCTGGAGACCGCCGGACTGCTGGTCTCGCCGGAGTGGGCCGACGACGAGTACGGACGCGCCTTCGCCACGGGGGATCTGGCTGCACTGGACGTACTGCTCGGCCAGGCGATCCGCGAGGGCCGACTGCAGCACGACGAGGCCTTCGTCTGCCTCGCGCTCTCCGTGCCTGGCGCGATCGGCGCCGCGTCCTCCGTGCCCGCGGCGCACCAGCGGTTGGCGATCCTGACGAACAGAGTCGCGGAAACGCACCCGCGCAACCGGTGCCTCATCGCCTCCAGCGGATCGGTCAGCTTCGTGCTCCTCGCACCACATCCGCGGGACGTGCATCCCGCGCTGCCCGAACTCCTAGCGACGAAGGCGGCGGACCTCGTCTTCCGCTCGCGCCCGCAGGGGGCCGACGAGGTCCCCTGGCTGGTCGCCGCCAGTACGGTCGTGTCCGGCCGGGCCAGTACCGCTGTCTGGCAGGCGCGGCAGAGCCTGGACCTCGGCGACAGCCTCGGCTGGCGGCAGCAAGTGATCCGCTGGGACCGCGCGGGACACATGGCCGGCCTCGCGGCGGTGCCGACCAACATCCTGGTGCACCACTTCGTCAGCCCATCGCTGAGGTGGCTGCTGGAGGACGAATCGGCCACCCCTCTCGTCGAGACGCTGCGCGCCTACCTCACCGCGGCGGGGAACGTGAAGCAGGTCGCCACTGACCTGTACCTGCACCGCGCGACCGTGTACCACCGGATCCGCAAGGTCGAGGGGCGGCTCGGCCTTGACCTGTTCAGCGGCTACGGCCGGCTTGAGGTGCACGCGGGGCTCCTTGCCTCAGACATCATCGCGAGCCGACTGGCCGTCGGCGGCGACGACGCGGACACAGCCAAGAGGTGACCGCGCCGCGTTCCCGTCGCCGGGGCCACCGCCGGCGAACGGCGAACGGCGAAGCGGCCGAGCAGGGATGCTCCACTGGTTCTGTCATCGCGCGCCCCACCGGGTCGTGGACATCGGCTCCGGAGCCGGCCACTACGCCGTCCACCTCGCCCAGACCCACGGCGCACTCGTCGATGCGGTCGAACTCTCGCCCACCTGGCTTTGGCAGTGACAACTGATTCCAGTGGTAGGTCGGTTTTGACTCCGGTTGGCGGTCTCACGGGCATGATCTGTAGGTGAGAACTGACTCCACTCTGCGGCCCGATAGAGCCCGCACCGCGCTCACTGCCGAGCCCGATCGTCATGACCCGCGGATCTCGGTCAAGGGCGCCGGTCCCCAACTGGTCCCCAGAAACGATCAAGGGCCGGTTTCGGATTGCCCCGAAACCGGCCCTGACCTCGACTCTCTCGAGTCGGGACGACAGGATTTGAACCTGCGACCCCTTGACCCCCAGTCAAGTGCGCTACCAAGCTGCGCCACGTCCCGCTGCGAATCCCCCGGTGTCCCCGGGTGGCTGCGCAGGACAAACATTACCTCACTCGGTGGACCGGATCGACGCCCGTGCCTGCTGGGCGCGGGTCGCCAGGGATTCCGCACCGCAGGCCGTGGCCAGCTTGTGCGCCCGCGCGAGTTCTCTCGGGGAGCGGGTCGCGATGCCGTGCTCGACGAGGGCGACCGCGAACTCGTAGCCGGAGGGGGATGCCTCCAGATGACGGACCGCCTCACCGAGCAGGCGTTCGGCCTCCTCCGCAGGGGCGAAGAGCGAGACGCAGCGCAGTGCCTCACCGATCGCGGTCTCCGTTCCGAAGCGCTCGGCGCGCACCCGGGCCCAGTTGGCGATCCGGGCGGCGCGGGCCGGGTCCTCGTCGGCCAGCGCGCGTGCCAGGTCGCCGGCCCAGGGGGCCCAGATGCCGTTGAACCTGCCGCGCGGTTCGAGGGCCTGGCCGGCGGCTTCCAGTTCGGTGACGGCTTCCTTCATACGGCCTTCGGCGAGCAGCAGGCGGCCCCGTACGCACGGGGCGTCGGGGAGGACCATGGCGCTGGGGTAGGGCAGCCCGAAGTCGTACTGGTCGGCGATCTTGCGGGCCTCGGTGACACGGCCGCGGGCCAGCAGTGTGTCGATGAGCAGGCAGGCGGCGTCCCAGTGGACGGGCAGTCCGCTGCCGACCCGGTCGGCGAGGCGCAGGCCCTCGCGCAGGAAGCCCTCCGCCTCGGCGAGGCGGCCGCGACGGCGGTTGACCAGGCCGAGGAGCGTATGGGCGAAGGCCAGGTGGGCGCCGCTCCAGCCGGAGATCTCGAAGGCGCGCACCGCTTCGCCGAAGAGTTCCTCGGCGCGGTCGAGCCGGTCGGTGAAGGCGTAGGTGATGCCGAGCAGAGTGGGGAGTTCGAAGCCCCATTCCGTATCGGTCCAGCCGAGACCGCGGGCGGGATGGCCGTTGACCAGGGCGCGTTCGCAGAGGTCCACGATCAGCTGGGAGTTCTCGCCGCGCAGCATGGCGTCGAAGGCGCGCAGGGTGAGCAGGGCCCGCTCGGCGTTGTCCCGGCCGGTGAGGTGGTCGGCGTTCGCGGCGAGCCTGCGGGAGCGGCCCGGACCGTCCTCCTCGGTCGCCTGCATGCCCTCCCAGAGGAAGTGAGCGGCCTGCAGTCGCATCAGACCGGGGCCGGGCGCGGTGCGCTCGGCCTCCGCCGCGAGGGCGAGCGCCGCCTCCTTCAGCTGGTTGTTGTGGGACAGCGCGGCGGCGAGCCGGAAGGTGGCGTCGACCCGCAGGTCGTCGGCGAGACCGGGAAGGCCGAGCGCGGCCCGCAGATGCCGCACCGTGGTGGGCGGTGAGCTGAGCAGCGTGGCACAGCCCAGTTCGTAGAGCAGGGTGGCGCGCACATCGTGGCGCGGCGGTTCCTGAAGGGCCCGTTCCAGACAGCGGCGGGCCGCCTCGGGAGCGCCGACCGCGAGGTGCTGGTTGGCCGCTGCCCGCAGTTGCTCGACCAGCTCCTGGTCGTCGTCCGGATGGACTTCGAGCAGATGCCGGGAGGCCGCGGCGGGGCCGAGACCGGCCCGGGTGATCGCCCAGGCGGCCCTGCCGTGCATGGCGGTGCGGGTGGCCGGCGGAATCGAGCGGTACACGGCGGTGGCGATCAGCGGGTGCACGAACTCCAGCGGGTCGAAGCCGCTGACGATACGGGCCTCGCGCAGCCGGGCCGTGCAGTCCGCCGCCTCCGCGGGGCTCATTCCGGCCAGGGTGGCGGCGAGGTCCTGGGAGATGTCGGTGCCCAGCACAGCGGCGGCCCAGGCGAACCGGTTGGCATTGGTGCCGAGCCGTTCGAGCCGGGCGACGAGTCCGCTGCCGCGGGCCGACGCACCGAGTTCGCGCAGCAGCCCGGCGGACTCCTCCAGCGGGGCCAGCTCGCGGTCCTGGACCTTGGCGACGAGTTCGACCGCCTCGTACGGGTTGCCGCCGGTGACGGCCCAGACCTCGCGGCAGAACGGGTCGTCGGCATGTTCGCCGAGGCCCGCGCGGACCAGTTCCGCGGTGGCGTCCGGGGTGAGGGCCCGCAGGGCGACCCGCACCTGTGCCGGATGGCCGCCCGCGGCGGTGCGCGCCGCTTCCCTGGCGGCGAGCTCCTCCGGGCGGTGCGCCTGGACGACCAGGACCCGCAGTTCACCGAGCCGGGCGGTGAACGAGGCCAGCCAGGCGAGGGACTCGCCGTCGGCCCAGTGCGCGTCGTCGATGAGGAGCAGCAGTGGGCGGTGGCTCAGCCGGGAGGCGAGCCGTGAGACGACCCAGTCGAGACCGTCGCGCACACCCTGCGGATCGGGCTGCGGGCCGGTCGGTTCGGCGAGTCCCAGGGCGGGCGCGGCGATCTCGTACCAGGAGCCGAACAGGGCACGTACGTCGTCGGTGGGGAGCTGTTCCAGTTCGGGCTGCAGCAGTTGGCGTACGACGTGGAACGGTACGGAGGTGACGGTCTCGCCGCCACGTGCGGACCAGACGGTGCACCGGTCTGCCGCCATCGCCTGGATCTCGGCCAGCAGTGCTGTCTTGCCGATGCCTGCTTCACCGCTGAAGATCAGTAACCCGCCGGATGCCTGCGCGCCGCAGAGTGCGTCGACGGCTTGCGCGGCGGCGGCCAGTTCCGGTTCGCGCTCGTACAGCGGCCGGGACGGTTTCATGCCTACCCTCCCCCAAAGTGGTACGGACAACTGTCGAGAATAGTCGTGCGCGGGTGCTCACCAACAGTGCTTGAGGGAGTTCGCCGCAGGTGCGGGGCACAATCGAGGGGTGGACGAGACTCGCAGGGACCGCGACACCGAAGGCCGGGCGCACAACGCGCGCCCCCGTGACGGGCTGGGGCGCCCCTTGCCGTACGGCTCGCCGGGGGTGGAGCGGCAGCCCGAGGGGGTGGTCCGTACCCCGGAGGAGACCGTCCGGGAGGCGCAGCGGCTGCTGGACGCCGGGATGCCGTTCCATGCCCATGAGGTCTTCGAGGACGCGTGGAAGTCGGGCCCCGCGGCGGAACGGGATTTGTGGCGCGGGCTGGCCCAGCTGGCTGTCGGGCTGACCCATGCCGCCCGGGGCAATGTGACGGGCGGGGCGCGGCTGCTGCGACGGGGCGCGGTCGCGCTCGCGGAGTTCACCGAGCACGGTGCTGCCGGGGCGTCCGGGGGCGCGAGCCCGTCCGACGCCGCCGCGTCGGGGCACTCCGGCGGCTCCGGTGGCTCCGGCGGCTCCCCGGCGCACGGGATCGGTGTCGGTGCGCTGGTCGGCTGGGCGCGCGAGCTGGCGGGGCGGGTGGAGGAGCCGGGCGCGGAGCCCGTCGACGCCGCTGCCGAGGCGCCGCGCCTGCGGGCCGGGCGCCGGTAGGCCGGACGGCGGCGGGCGGCGGAGCCTCGTCCTTCCCCTCCCCCTTGACCGAGAGCGGCGAACAGGGCCGCGCGAAGCTATTACCATCCCGCGTCATGAGCACTTCTGACCAGGACCAGGCCGTGGACACCCCGATACCCGCACCCGAGGCCGAGGAGCGGCGGCTGACGCCGCGCCAGGCGAGACGGCTGCGCATCGTTCTGTCCTCCGTCGGCATGGCCGCGATGGCGGTCGTCCTGGGGCTGCGGATCGCGAGCCGGTCCTCCGTGCTGGTGGTCGGGGTGTACGGGCTGGCGCTGATCCTGTGCGGGATCGTGATCGAGCTGAGCAGGAACGGCCGGACCAGGCTGGGCAGTTGGCTGCTGGGCATCGGACTGGTGGCGGCGATCGGTTCGGACTGGCTGCTGATTCCCTGACGTGAGCGGCGCCGGCCCCTGCGCGGTCAGCGCACGGAGATCCGTACGGTGTCGCCGTGCGGATCCGCCCGGTCCAGCCAGTCGGCGGACAGCTGGAAGGGGAGGCCGGGCCGGGCGGGCAGCAGCAGCCGTCGCCGGTGCAGCAGCCGCCCGTTCTGACGGACCACGAGCAGCGGGGCGGTCAGCCGCCGCTCGGTGCGCAGGACGAAGCGGTTGTTCAGTGGCCGCTCTCCGTCGGGGCCGATGAGATTGGGCGCGATCCACGTCAGCGGGGCCTCGACCGTGAGCGCCGTACGGCCGGCGGGCCAGGACCCGGTGGCGAGGTGGCGCAGTACGGGGGCGGCGGCGGCCCGCCCCTCGGCCGCCGCGGTGCCCGCGCTCTCCACGGCGTGCAGCAGATTGCCGACGGCGAAGACGCCCTGCTCGCCGGTGCGGTACGAGGCGTCGTGGGCGGGGCCGCGGGTGCCGGGGTCCAGGGCGATCCCGCCTCGTCGGGCGAGTTCGTGGTCGGGGATCCAGTCACCCGTGAAGACCACGGTGTCGCAGCGCAGCGTCGCGGTCCGGCCGTCGTGGTGGCGCACCGTGACGCCGGTGAGCCGCCCGCGCCCGGTCAGTCCGGTCACGGTGGTGCGGCTGAGTACCGGGGCGCCGGGGCCCCGGCGCAGCACGGCGAGAGGTACGGGCGGATCGCCGGTCACCAGGGCGGCCACCTCCACTCCGGCGGCGCGCAGGGTGTCGGCCGCCGTGTGGGCGACGGGTTCGGCGCCGACGACCACCGCTCGTGTACCGATGTGCTGGTGGTGGAGGTGGACGGCCCGCTGGAGTTCCCCGGTGGTGTAGACGCCGGCGGGGCGGGTGCCGGGGACGAGCCGGGCGCTGCGGGGGCGTTCCCGGGCGCCGGTGGCGAGGACGACGGCGCGGGCGGTGATCCGTTCCAGTCCGCCAGGTCCGGTGGCGTCGAGGGTGCGCGGTCCGGCCCAGCCCGTGACGGTGATGCCGGTGCGCAGGGTGGCGCCGGCCCGTTCGGCGGCGGCCGTGCACCGCAGGGCGTACTCGGGCCCGCTCGTGCCGCCGGTGTCGCGGCGGCCGCCGAAGCCACCGTGGTGGCAGTGGCGCGGGATGCCGCCGGCGCTCTGCTCGCGCTCCAGGACCTCCACCCGCGCCCCGGAGGCGGCGAGTCCGGCCGCCGCGCCGAGTCCGGCGGGGCCCGCGCCGACGACCAGCACGTCGACCGTACGCTCGCGGCGGGTCATGTCCGCGTCCCCTCGATCAGTGCGCGGAGTCCGGCCCCGCAGTGGAAGCCCTGGCAGCGCCCGTTGCCGGCCCGCGTCCTGCGCGCCAGCCCTTGGGCCGAGCGCGGCGGGAGCACGGAGTCCAGCGCGTCGCGGATCTCGCCCGCGGTGACGCGTTCGCAGTGGCAGACCACGGTGCCGTAGGCGGGGTCCCGGGCGATGAGTCCGGCGTTCAGGTAGGGGCGGTCGCTCGTCTCGCCGAGGCCTGGCATGGTGACGGGCGGCAGTTCGGCCGGGTCGCCCAGGTCTAGTCCGGTCCGGGCGAGAAGGGCGGTGACGTGTGCGGCGATGGCCATGGAGGCGGTCAGCCCGGTGGACCGGATGCCGCCCACGGCGATGTAGCGCCGGTCCGGGTACTCCTTGATGCGGTAGTCCTCGTGTCCGGTGGCCGCCCGCAGCCCCGCGTAGACGGCGGTGACCTCCTCGTCGGTCAGCCGCGGCAGGATCCGGCGGCCCTTCTCCCGCAGCAGCGCGATCGCGTCCTCGGTCGACTCGGTGGCGGCCTTGTCGTCGAGGTCCTCGGCGGTCGGGCCGAGCAGCACGTTGCCGAAGACGGTGGGCGCCACCAGGACGCCCTTGCCCGCCGTGGTGGGGACGGGGAGCAGGATGTGGCGGACGAGCTCGCGGGCGAGTTTGTCGTACACGATGAGCTGTCCGCGGCGCGGTGTGACGGTGAAGGCGTCGTGCCCGAGCAGCCGGTCGATCTCGTCGGCGTGCAGTCCGGCGGCGTTGATCAGCCGGCGGGTGCGGAGCGGGCCGCGGGTGGTGGTCAGCGTGTGGATGCCGGTGCCGGGGTCGATGCCCGTGACGCGGCAGTCCAGGTGCAGATGGACGCCGGCCAGGACTGCCTGGGTGGCGAAGGCGAGCGGGGTGGTCCAGGGACAGATGACGGACTCGTCGGGAATCTCCAGTGCGCCGAGGGCGCCGGGCCCCAGGTGGGGTTCGAGCTCGGCGAGGCGGTCCGCGTCCAGGAGCCGTGCCGCGTGGTAGCCGTTGGCCTCGGCCTTCGCCAACAGGGCGGGGAGCACGTCGAGTTGTTCGCTGTCCCAGGCCACGAGGAGGGCGCCGACACGTTCGACGGGGATGCCGGTCTCGGCGGCGTACCCGGCGAGTCTGCGCTGCCCCTCACGTACCAGCCGGGCCTCCAGCGAACCGGGCACGGCGTCGAACCCGGTGTGCAGGATCGCGGTGTTGGCCTTGGACGTGCCGTTGCCGATGTCGTCCGAGGCCTCGACGAGGGCGGTGCGGACACGGTGGCGGGCCAGCTCGCGGGCGATCGCGGTGCCGACGACTCCGGCGCCGATGACCGTGACGTCGTAGGGCGGGCCGTCGGGCAGCGGCTGCCCGGCCGTCGTGACGGTGCGGGTCACCGGCCGCTCCCGGCAGTGGTCACGACCGCTCCAGGAGGGTGTCGACGGCAACGCGGAATCCGGCGAGGCGCTCGGCCGCCTCGTCGGGACCGATCCTCGGCTCGTACACCGCGGCCGGTTCCCAGTGGGGCACGGCCTGCCGGAGCGAGAGACCCGGGTCGAGGCCGAGCCGGGCCACGGCTCCCACGCCGAGCGCGGTGACGTCGGGCAGCGCGGACACCTCGACGGGCCGTTGCAGCAGGTCGGCCTGGGTCTGCATGAGCAGCGCGGAGCGGGTCAGCCCGCCGTCGACGCGCAGCACGCCGGGCCGCGCTCCCAGATCGGCCGCCACCGCTTCGGCCAGCTCGACGACCTGTGCGGCGATGCCCTCGCACAGGGCCCGCACCAGATGGCCGGCGGTGGTGTCCAGGCTCAGTCCGGTCACCGATCCGCGCAGGTCGCCGCGCCACCAGGGGGCGGCGAGCCCGGCGAGCGCCGGTACGAAGGTGACGCCCCCGGAGTCGGGGACGGAGCCGCCGACCGGGTCGAGGTCGGCGGCTCCGGAGATCACCTTGAGGTCGGTGAGCCAGCGCACCGCGGAGGCCGCCGTGTAGACCTGTCCGTCCAGGCAGTAGCTGGTCTGTCCGCCGAGCCGCCAGGCCACGCAGCTGACGAGTCCGGTGGAGCTGCGGCGCGGCGCCGGGCCGGTCTGGGCCAGGAGGAACGCACCGGTGCCGTAGGTGCACTTGGCGGTGCCGGGTTCCAGCGCGCTCTGTGCCAGCAGGGCGGCCTGCTGGTCGACGAGGAGGCCGGTCAGCGGGAGCTCGCCCCCGAACGCGGTCGTCGTTCCGAACACTCCGGCGGCGTCGACCACCGAAGGCAGGCGTTCGCCGCCCAGGCCGAAGATGTCCAGGGCGGCGGGTGACCAGCCGACCCGGTCGAGATCGAGCAGCTGGGTGCGCCCGGCCGTCGCCGCGTCCGTGACGAACGCACCGGTGAGCCGGTGGACCAGCCAGGAGTCGCTGGTGGTGACGACTCCCTCGCGGGTCAGTTCGCGGCGAATCCAGGCCATCTTCGGGGCGGCGAAATAGGGGTCGACGGGCAGTCCGGTGAGTTGTTTCAACTCTTCTTCGTGTTCGGCGAGTTCGGCACACAACTGGGCGGCCCGCCGGTCCTGCCAGACGATTGCGTCGGTGAGCGGTCTTCCGGTGTCCGGATCCCAGGCGAGCACGGTCTCGCCCTGATTGGCGAGACCGACCGCGGCCACCGGTTCGCCCGCTTGGGCCAGGGCCCGCTTTCCGGCCTCGACGACCGACCCGTACAGCTCGGCGGGGTCGGCCTCGACCACTCCGCCGGGACCGAACCGGGGGCGTACCGGAGCCGAACCGGAACCGATCACGCCGCGCTCCGGGCAGATCACCAGCGCCTTCGTTCCGGAGGTCCCCTGGTCCACAGCGAGTACCGGACCTGTCATCGGCTCCCCAGTGATACGCAAGCTCCGGCGCTTGAACGGAATCGTGATCTTCGGTTGCGGGAACCAAGAGTGGTGCAGCCCAGCGGCTACGTCAAGCACCCGTAAAGGCTATCTCCGGAACCCTCCTTCAACGCTCAACTTCCCGTTTGCTCAAGTGACTTGAATAAGATCCACGAATCATTCGGGGCTTCGACGCAACGGGCTCTACACTCACCGCCGAGCAACAACCGGACGCTTTACAGCAGTTCATATTTCAACAGCTACTTCACCCCCCACGTCCTTGAGGATCGATGAGACCGACACCATGCCCAGAGGGCATCCATGGCCAACAGTGATTTCCGGCCGGTTTACCATCCGGCCGGCCACGACAACGAACTCCGTTCCGTGTTACAGGACTTACGGACAGGCCGCTGGCTCTCCATGCGCAATCTGCTGGAGAACACCCCGGACTGGGCCCGGTGGACCCAGCGCACCCAGGTGCTCGGAGCGGTCGCCGCGGGTTCGGACGCGGTACAGGCCTGGCTGGCCGAGGAGCCCCGGAGCGTCGCGGCCGCCGTGATGCACGCCCGGGTCGTCGTGGAGCGGGCCGTCCGCGCCCACCGCGAGGGGCACCGCCGGGCGCAGGAGCTGTGGCAGCAGGCCTGGGAGGCGTGCCGCTCGGCCGCCCACGCCTCGCCCGCGGACCCGGTGCCCTGGGTGTGCCTGCTGGCCCTCTCCCAGCTGGACGAACGCCAGCGGCTGGAGGAGCACCGGCTGCATCCGCCGGGGCCCATGCTCTTTCCGGGACCGTGGGGTCTGCTGGCGGAGGCGGACAAGCGCGATCCGTTCAACCGCGAGGCCTACCACCGGATGCTGCAGTTCGTCTATGCGCGCAAGGCCGGTGGCGCCCTCTCCGAAGCGGTCAACTTCGTTCAGTGGGCGGCCTCATCGGCGCCCGAGGGGTCCGCCCTGCATGTGCTTCCGCTGTACGTGCGGGTCGAGCGCTACCGCCGCGAACGCGGCCATGAGAAGGCTCTGGACCTGCACTGGGTCACCGAGGACGCAGAGCGCGACGCCGTCCGCGCTCTGAACATCTGGTTCCTTCGCACGTCCGCGCCCAGCCACACCCTGCTCGACCTCAGCTATCTGGCGCACGCGCTGTGGGGCGCGCTCCAGTTCGCCGACGCGGCACCGGTGTTCAAGGAGCTCGGCCCCTATTTCACCTCGCTGCCCTGGGCGTACCGCACCCGTACGCCCAAGGAACCCGGCGGCGCCGAGGAAGTGTTCCTGCGCGCCCGCAGCCGCGCCCTGGCCGCGGCCCGCGACCCCGGCAGGGGACCGCACGGCTGAGCCGGAACCCGCACCGACCTCTCCCCCGCGCCGCCCGTCCCTGTCCCCAGCAAGAACACCGCTCACGGAGGTCCCCCATGTCCATATCCACCTCGAACCACACGGGTTCCGAGGCCAACGCGCCGAGGGACGATGAGCAGCGGCTTCGCGAGCTCGGCTACCAGCCGGTGCTCGCGCGGCGGATGGGCGGCTTCGGCAACTTCGCCATCAGCTTCTCCGTCATCTCGATCCTCTCCGGCTGCATGACCCTGTACGGATTCGGTATGTCGACCGGCGGGCCCGCGGTGATGCTGTGGGGCTGGGCCGGCGTCGGCCTGTTCGTGCTCTGCGTGGGCATGGCGCTCGCCGAGGTCACCAGCGCGTACCCGACGTCCGGGGCGCTCTACTACATGGCGGACCGGCTCGGCGGCCGCAAGTGGGGCTGGTACACCGGCTGGCTGAATCTGCTCGGGCTGCTCGGTGCGATCGCCGGTATTGACTACGGTGCCGCGCTGTTCACCGGCGCCCTGATGAACCTGCAGTGGGGATTCACCCCCACCCCGGGCAGGACCATGGTCATTTTCCTGTGCATCCTGCTGCTGCACGCGGTGCTGAACCTCTTCGGTGTCCGGCTCGTCAGCGTGCTCAACTCGGTCAGCGTGTGGTGGCACCTGGCCGGCGTCGCGGTGATCGTCTCCGTGCTGGCCATCGTCCCCGCGCACCACCAGTCGCCGTCGTTCGTCTTCACCGAGTTCGTCAATGACACCGGCTGGGAGAACCCGCTCTACGTGGCCGCGATCGGCCTGCTGCTGGCCCAGTACACGTTCTGCGGCTACGACGCCTCCGCCCACCTGTCGGAGGAGACCTCGGACGCCTCGGTCTCGGCGCCCCGCGGCATCGTCCGTGCCATCTGGGTCTCCTGGGTAGCCGGCTTCGTGCTGCTCGCCGGGCTGACCTTCGCGATCCAGGACTACGCGGGCACCCAGGACAGCGCCACCGGAGTACCGCCGGCCCAGATCCTGATCGACGCGCTGGGCACCTCGGGTGCCACGGCCATGCTGCTCATCGTGATCGCGGCGCAGCTGTTCTGCGGCAACGCCGAGGTCGCCGCCGCCAGCCGGATGGTGTTCGCCTTCAGCCGGGACAACGCGCTGCCGGGCTCCGCGCTGTGGCGCAAGGTGAGCGCCCGTACGCAGACGCCGGTCAACGCGGTGTGGCTGTCGGTCGTCGTCGCCGGACTGCTCGCCGTTCCGTCGCTGTACTCCGCGACCGCGTACGGTGCGGTGACCGCGATCAACGTCATCGGCATCACGCCCGCCTACGCGATCCCGATCTTCCTGAAGCTGCGTGCCGGTGACCGTTTCGAGCGCGGGCCTTGGCACCTGGGCCGCTGGTCGAAGCCGGTCGGCTGGATCGCCGTGGTGTGGGTCTCCATCGTGACCGTGCTGTTCCTGCTGCCGCAGTCGTCGCCGGTGACGATCGACTCGATGAACTACGCGTCGATCGCGCTGGTCGCCGTGCTGGTGCTGGCCACCGTGTGGTGGTTCGTCGCGCGGCGTTCGTACAGCACGCCGTCGGCGTACGGCAACGCCCGTGAGCAGGCGGAGATCGAGGAAGGCATCATCTGATCCACCGGCCGCCGGCCCTTCCGGATCACCGCGATCCGGGAGGGCCGCCCTCAGTTCAGCAGCAGTTGGAGACCGCCCAGCACGGTCGCCCCGATGACGAGGCGTTCGAAGAGCGTCTGGTTGATGCGGTCCACGCACTTGCGGCCGATCCAGGCGCCGGGGAGCACGAACAGCAGCATGCAGGCGTCGAGCAGCAGCGACCGCGCGTCGATCAGCCCGAGGCCCACGCTGAAAGGCACCTTGGACGTGTTGACGATCAGGAAGAACCACGCCGAGGTGCCGAGGAAGCCGAGCTTGCGGAACCCGGCGGAGAGCAGATAAAGCGACATGACGGGGCCGCCCGCGTTGGCGACCATGGTGGTGAAGCCGCCGAGCACCCCGTACGAGCGGGCCTTGAGCCGTTCGGCCGCGGCCGGCGGGCCCGCGTCCGCCGACGGCTCCGCGCTCCCGGCCGCGGTGCGGCGCCGCCAGAGCGTGACGCCCGCCATGAAGAGGAGGATCGCGCCGATCGAGGTCCGTACGGCGGCGTCGCCGGCCCACATCATGAACAGCGTGCCCGCCACCACGCCGACGGCGACGGCGGGAAAGAGCCGCAGCAGCGTCGGCCAGTGCGCGTGGCGGCGGTAGGTGAGTACGGCGAGCACGTCACCGGCGATGAGGATCGGGAGCAGCACTCCGGTGGACTCGCGAGCGGGGAGCACCGCCGCGAAGACCGCGAGGCTGATCGTGTTGGCACCGCTGACGGCCGTCTTGGAGAAGCCGACGAGCGTGGATGCCGCGGCCAGTGCCGCCAGTTGCCACAGGGTGAGAGTGTCCATGCCAGGAACAGATCGTAATCTGCCATGCTTTCCGGCCTTCACCCAGCCGGGGAACCCGCATGGCTATGCTGCGCTCCAAGCGCTCACACGAAGCGTTCAAACGCACAACGCGCAGCGGTACGGCGAGGGGGCCAGCAGCATGCGGGAGCCGGTTGAACTCAGGCGTCAGCGGATCATGGCGGTGGTGGAGTCGCGGGGCGCGGTCAAGGTCAGCGTGCTCGCCGCCGAACTGGACGTCTCGGTGGTCACGGTGCGGCGCGATGTCGAGGAGCTGACCAGGGCCGGGCGGCTGCGGCGCGGTCACGGCGTGGCCAGGCCGCTGCGGGATCCGGCCGGAACCGCCGCCGTGCCGGCCGCGCGGGAAGGTGAGCCGGCCGGTGAGGGCGGCGCGGTCGCCCTGGTCGTGCCGGAGCGGCATTCGTACCTGTACGAGACGCTGCACGGCGCCCGCAGCGTGCTGGAGGAGGCCGGGATCCGTATCGCGCTGCACATCGCACCGCAGTCGGCCGGTGCCGAGCGGCCGCTGGTGGAGCGGGCGCTGGCGGACGGGGCGCGCGGGCTGCTGATCGCCCCGCGATGGCGCAACGCGCTCTCCGAGGAACAGGACTACGGCTGGCTGGCGGACGTGGAGGTGCCGACCGTCCTGATGGAGCGGCGGCCCCGGCCGGGCAGCGCCCTGCACGCCCTGGACTCCGTCTGCTCGGACCACTGGTACGGGACGCACCTCGCCGTGGAGCACATGGTGGCGCTGGGCCACCGCCGGATCGTGCTGGCCGCCCGTGACGACAGCCCGACGGCACGCACCGTACGTGCCGCGTTCGCCGAAATCGCGGCCGGCCGGCCCGAGGTGGAGGACTGGACGGTGGTGCTGAGTTCGCCGGACGCGGTGCCGGGACCGGGCCCTGACGAGTCGGGGTCCGGTCCCGGCGCCCCGTCCGTGAGCGGTGCCCACGCGCCGGATCTCGACCTCGCCGCGCTGCTGCGCGAGCGCGGCGCCACGGCGGCGGTGCTGCACGGCGATGTCGATGCGCTGATGCTGGTGCAACGCCTGGCCGAGAGCGGTGTGCAGGTGCCCCGGGACTGCTCGGTGGTGGCGTACGACGATGTGGTCGCGGCGCTGGGCAGCACCCCGCTGACCGCGGTGGCGCCACCGAAGGCGGAGATCGGCAGGGCGGCCGCCGAACTGCTGCTCCACCGGCTCTCCGCAGCGGCCGGGGCGGCCGGCCCGGTGCGCCGGACGCAGTTGCTGCCCGAGTTGAAGGTACGTGGATCGGCGCGGGCGGTCACTCCCGCCGCGGACTGATCGTTTGACCGCTTAAATTTTCTTCTGAGCGATCTATTGACCGTCTCCGATCAGCCGATCAGGATTCCCCGTGTCTTCATTCAGGAGCCGCGGGAGGCACCCATGCCCGGTCGACACAGCCGTCGTTCCGTGCTCGCCACGATCGCCGCACTGCCGCTGACGGGCGCACTGAGCGCCTGCGGCGGCGGGACATCGGGATCGGGGAGCACGAGCAGGACCAGCACCGTCAGCAGCAAGGGCCGCAACGCCACGCACATCACCTTCTGGTCCGCCCTGCGCGGGAGCCAGGAAGTGGTGGACGCGTTCAACCGGACGCACAGCACCGTCCAGGTCGACTTCCAGCAGATCCCCACCGGGGGCCAGGGCGGATACGCGAAACTCAGCAACGCCTCCCGGGCCGACAACGCCCCCGACGTCGCGACGATCGAGTACCCCCAGATCCCCGGCTTCGCCATCGACGGGGTCACCCTGGAACTCACGGACCTGATGAGCGACGGTCTGCGGGCCGGACTGCTGCCGCAGGCCCTGGGGCTGACCACCTTCGAGAAGCGCGTCTTCAGCATTCCGCTCGACGTCGAACCGATGGTGATGCACTACCGCACCGACCTCTTCGACGAGTACGGCATCGAGGTCCCGCGCACCTGGGACGAGTTCGAGGACACGGCCCGTACGGTGCGCGACAAGGCGCCCGGCCGGCGGCTGGCGGCCTTCGCCACGGACGGCGCGCCCCAGTTCGCCGGTTTCGCCTGGCAGGCCGGTGGCCAGTGGTTCGACACCGGCGACGGCGCCTGGAACGTCTCGCTCACCGACGAGCCGAGCCGCCGCGTGGCGGCGTACTGGCAGCGGCTGATCGACCAGGACCTGGTCTTCATGACGCCCGTGGACAGCAGGCAGTACGACGCCCAGGTCAGCAACGGCCAGGTGCTGGTCCGGCTCAGCGGCGCCTGGGACGCCGGGGCGCAGATGAACGCCCTGCCCGGCCAGAAGGGCAAGTGGGCCATCGCACCGCTCCCCCAGTGGGACCCCGCCGGTGCCGCGCTCGGCACTCACGGCGGATCCACCTTGGCGGTCACCAGGAGCAGCAGGCACCCGGAAGCCGCGCTGGAGTTCATCGAGTGGCAGGTCTCGCACCCCGACGCACTGCGCGCCAGGCTCTCCAGCGGGGCCAGCAGCCAGTACCCGGCCGTCCCCGGCCTCGTCGCCGTCTACCGCAAGGCCTTCGACCGCGGCTACTACAGCGGCCAGGACATCTACACCCTGTTCGAGCAGGAGGCGCACAAGATCCGGGACGGCTGGACCTGGGGGCCCCGGATGACCGCCACCCTGAAAGTCATGCAGGACGGCTTCGCCCGGGTCAGCGGCGGCCAGGGCTCGTTGCTCGAATCCGTGCGCGCGGCCCAGCAGGGCACCATGCCCGACCTCAGGGCGCTGGGCCTGTCCACCACCGAGCACAGCAGCTGAGCCGCAGTGCGTCCCCGTTCCCAGCAGCAGAGAGGCAGGTGACACCGATGACCAGCCCGCTCACGACGCCGGCTTCCGCCCCCGTGGACGCGACCGGTTGCGTCGCGTCGCCGAAACCCACCACACCCCCGGGCACCCCCCGCAAGTCCGCCAGGCGCCGCGAACTCGGCGCGGCCGGCGCCCTGATGACGCCCTTCTTCATCCTCCTGGTGACGGTCTTCCTGATCCCGGTCGCCACCGCCGTCTGGCTCAGCTTCTTCAGTGACGACCAGCCGGGGCTCGGCTTCGGCCCGGAGCGCACCGTCTTCGTCGGACTGCGCAGCTACACCGCCGTACTGACCGACCCGACCTTCCTCAGCGGCCTGGGCACCGTCGTCCTGTACTGCCTGATCTACATACCGCTGATGGTGATCGGCGCGCTCGCGCTGGCGCTGCTGCTGGACTCCGGAGTGGTGCGACTGCGCTCCTGGGCCCAGCTCGCGCTCTTCCTGCCGCACGCCGTGCCCGGCATCATCGCCGCCGTCATCTGGCTCTACCTCTACACACCGGGGCTGAGCCCGGTGATCGACCTGCTCGGCAAGGCGGACATCACGATCAACTTCCTCGGGGTGCACACGGTGGTGCCCTCGATCGTGAACATCGCGCTGTGGAGCAACCTCGGCTACAACATGGTGGTCTTCTACGCCGCTCTGCAGGCCGTGCCGCGCGAGGTCATCGAGGCATCCGTCGTCGACGGCGCCGGACCGGTCCGCACCGCCCTCCAGATCAAGACGCCCCTGGTGCGTTCCTCGGTCGTGATGGTCGCGATGTTCACCCTGATCTTCGCGCTGCAGCTGTTCACCGAACCGATGCTGCTGAGCCAGGCGACGCCGATGATCAGCTCGCGCTTCTCGCCCAGCATGTACATCTACGACGCCGCGTTCACCCGTAACAACTACGGCCTCGCCGCCGCGGCCTCCGTCGTCCTGCTGGTCTGCACGATCGCGCTCTCCTACGGCGTGACCCGCTGGACCAACCGTGCCAACGCCCCCGAGGAGGACGCCCGATGAGCGCGACGAGTCCCGCCCGCACCGCCGCCACCCTGCGGCCCCGCCTCCTGGGCCGCTCCGTCGTCAACCTGGTCGTCGGCATCTGCGTGCTGTACACACTGCTGCCGGTGCTGTGGCTGGTGCTCGCCGCTTCGAAGGACCGGGACGCGCTGTTCGGCAGCAATGTGCTCTCGCTCGACCACTTCTCCTTCGCGCGGAACCTCAAGGACCTGTTCGCGATGGACGGCGGGCTGTACACGCGGTGGTACGGCAACAGCCTGCTGTACGCGGTCCTCGGCGCGGCACTCGGCGCGCTGATCAGCATCGCCTGCGGCTACGCCTTCGACAAGTACCGCTTCGCGCACAAGGAGAAGCTGTTCGGTCTGGTCCTCGCGGCGGTGATGGTGCCGCAGACCGTACTGGCACTGCCGCTCTATCTGATGGCGTCCGGCACCGGTCTGGTGAACACCTTCTGGTCGGTCTTCATCCCGGTGCTCTTCAACCCCTTCGGCGTGTACCTCGGCCGGATATTCAGCCAGGGCTACGTACCGAACGAGGTGCTCGAAGCGGCCCGGGTGGACGGGGCCGGCGAACTGACCACGTACTTCCGGGTCGCGCTGCGGATGCTCGGGCCGGGTCTGGTCACCGTGTTCCTCTTCCAGCTCACGGCCATCTGGAACAACTTCTTCCTGCCCATGGTGATGCTCTCCGACCAGCATCTGTATCCGGTCAGCCTCGGTCTGTACACCTGGAACAGCTCCGCCACCGTCTCGCCCGAGTACTACCCCGTGGTGATCATGGGTTCGCTGCTCGCCGTCCTGCCGCTGATCCTCGCCTTCGCGCTGCTCCAGCGCTTCTGGAAGTCGGGGCTCACCGCGGGCGCCGTCAAGTAGCCGGACCACCGCAACCCATCCCCGTACCAGGAGAAAGATGCCCAGCACCACCCCCACCCCCACCACCCCTGCCGCGCGGCGCCGGCCGCGTGCCGCCGTCGCGATGAAGCCGGATGCCGCGGCCGCCCTGCTGGACGCCCCTTCGCTGGACGCGCTCTCGCAGGTGTGCGACCTCGCACCGCTGCCCGTGCTCGACGACTTCACCACCGACCGGGCCCGCACCGTGCTCGCGGACACGGAACTGCTGGTCACCGGCTGGGGCTGCCCGCCCCTGGACGGAGCGGCACTGGCCGCCGCGCCCCGGCTGCGCGCCGTCGTGCACACGGCCGGAAGCATCCGCGGGCACATCACCGAGGCCTGCTGGGAGCGCGGCATCGAGGTGTCGTCGGCCGCCGCCGCCAACGCCCTCCCGGTCGCCGAGTACACCGTCGCGATGATCCTGCTCTCCGGGAAACGGGCCCTGGAACGGGCCCGCGACTACCGGGCCGAACGCCACCGCGACAACTGGCTGGCCACCTCCCCGGAGGTGGGCAACTACGGCCGGACCGTGGGCATCCTGTCCGCATCGCTCATCGGCCGGCGGGTCATCGAACTCCTGCGCCCCTACGACCTGCGGGTGCTGCTGCACGACCCGTACGTCTGCGACGCGGAGGCGGAGTCGCTCGGTGTCCGGCCGGTAGGGCTCGGTGAACTGTTCGCGCGGAGCGACGTGGTGAGCGTCCACACCCCGCTGCTGCCCGCCACCCACGGACTCGTCAGCCGTGAACTGCTGATGTCCATGCGCCCGGACGGCGTGCTCCTCAACACCTCGCGCGGCGCCGTCGTCGACCAGGACGCGCTGACCGACGTCCTGCGGCGCAAGCGCATCCGGGCGGTCCTCGACGTCACCGACCCCGACACGCTGCCGGCCGGCCACCCCCTGTGGGAGTGCGAGAACGCCCTGATCACCCCGCACCTCGCGGGCTCCCAGGGCAACGAGTGGCGGCGGCTCGTCGACCTGGCCGTGGGCGAGAGCGAACGCTGGGCCGCGGGCGACGGATTCGCCCATCCCGTACAACGCGAAAGGCTGGCATTCCTCGCATGAACCGACCGCACCCGAACTCCCCCCTGGAGCTCCCCGCCGACGACCGGTCGACGAGCCCGGTCACCGGCTACACCCGCGCGCACTGGGAGGCGGCGGCGGACGGACTGCTGACGGCCGCCTGGCGGTGGGCCACCCCTGGCAGCGCGCTGCTCGACCTGCCGGGACGCCCCTCCGCGTCCGGGGTCCGCTCCGACGGCCTGGAGGGCTACGCGCGCACCTTCCTCGCCGCCGCGTTCCGGGTCGCGGGCGCGGGCGGCAAGGACCCGCACGGCTGGCTCGACCGGTACGCGGACGGGCTCGCGGCCGGTACCCGTACGCCGGGCCGGGACGACGCCGAGTCCTGGCCGCTGATCCGCGACCACTCCGTGTTCGGCCAGCCCATGGTGGAGTCCGCCTCGGTCGCCATCGGGCTGCGGCTCACCCGGCCGTGGCTCTGGGACCGGCTGGACCCGGCGGTGCAGGACCGCGCCGAGGAGTGGCTGCGCGGCGCCCTGCGGCACACCCCCGCACCGAACAACTGGTACCTGTTCCCCTACTCGGTGGCCGGATTCCTGGAGTCGGTGGGGCGCGGCGACGCGGAGACGGCCCGTGCGCGTGAGCGGGCGCTCGACCTGCTGGAGGGCTGGTACCGGGGGCAGGGCTGGTACGCGGACGGCGACGGCCGGGCCTTCGACCACTACAACGGCTGGGCGCTGCACCTCTACCCGGTGCTGGACGCCCATCTGTCGGGTGACTCCGAGCTGACCGCGCACTACGGGGCGCGGCTGCGCGAGCACCTGGAGAGCCTCTCGCTGATGTTCGGCGGGGACGGGGCGCCGATCCACTTCGGCCGTTCGCTGTCCTACCGGTTCGCGGCCGGTTCAGCGGTCGGGCTCGGCGCGCTGACCGGGCACACCCCGCTCGCGCCGGGCGCGTCCCGGCGGGTGATCAGCGGGGCGCTGCGCTACTTCCTGGACCGCGGCGCGACCGGCACCGACGGGCTGCTGAGCCTGGGCTGGCACGGGCCGCACGACGCGACGCTCCAGCCCTACTCGGGCCCGGCCTCCCCCTACTGGGCGTCCAAGGCCTTCGTCTCGCTGCTCGCCCCGGCGGACCACCCGCTGTGGACGGCCACCGAGGAGCCCGCCCCGAGCGAGGGGCCCGACCGGGTCCTCGCGCTGCCCGCGCCTGGACTGCTCGTCCAGTCCACCCGGGCGGACGGGATAGTCCGGCTGCACAACCACGGCAGCGACCATGTCCGGCCGCACGAGGGCGAGTCGACGGTGCAGGACGATCCGCTGTACAGCCGTCAGTCGTACTCGACGGTCACCGGCCCGACCGGGCGGGGGAACGCCGCCGACAACCACCTCGCCGTCGTCGTCGACGGGGCCCGCAGCGGCCGCCGTGCCATCCGTCCGCTCGGCGCGGGCGGCGGCGACGGCTGGGGCTGGGCCGCCTCCTGGCACCGGCCGGTGTTCACCGGCGGCGCACCGATGGTGCCGGGGCTGCGGGTGGAGAGCGTGACCGTGGTCCGCGGCCGGTACGAACTGCGGGTGCACCGGGTGCTGGGCGCTCCGTCCGGCGCCCGGGTGGAGCAGACGGGCTGGGCGACCGGTCCCGGTTCCGCGGTCGTGTCGGCCCTGCACGGTCTGCACGGCTGGGAGTCACGGGACGAGGTGCGGGCCCCGCAGGGCACGGCGTACACGCCCTGGACGGTGCTGCCCCGGCTGGGCGCGGACGCGGAGGGCACGGTGGTGCTGGTCGCGCTCGCCTCGCTCACCGCGGAGCCCGGCGCGGCCGCGCTCGACGCGGTGGTGAGCGGAGTGAACGCCGAGGGGGACACGGTCGAGGTGTGCTGGGCCGAGGACGCGGCGACGACCCGTATCGGATTCGGGCCGGCGGCGGTGACGGTCGAGCACGGCTGAGGCCGGGACCGGGGCGGGGGTACGCGGCAGCGCACCCCCGCCTCCTCATACGTCCGTGCGGATCACGACCGCCAGGGTGCGGGGGCCGTGTACGCCCTCCACCCGTTCCAGCTCGATGTCCGAGGTGGCCGACGGTCCGCTGATCAGCGTCGTCGGCCGCTCGGGCACCAGCCGGGCCACCGCCTCCGGGACGCCCACCTGCACGGTCGACAGATCGACGACGCAGACATGGAGATCGGGCACCAGGGACAGCGCGCGGCGCCCCTGGTCGGGCGATCCGTCCAGGAAGATCGTGCCGGTCTCGGCGCAGCTGACGGCCGAGGCCGTGACGACACCGTCGAGGGCGTCGAGGCGCGGTGCCGGAATATCGGCGGAGTCCTGCTGGACCTCGCCGTCGTGGGCGGTGAGCCACCGCGGGTCGAGTCCGGCGGGTACCCCGATCCGGCGGGCGCCCCGCTCCCGGAGCACCTGGGCGACGACCTCGGCGGTCCGGTCGGCGGTGCAGGGGTGGACCTGGGCCTTGTAGTCGACGAGCCGGTCGGTGAACAGGGCCAGGCGCTCCGCGTCGGGGAGGGTCCGGCCGGTGCGGTAGGCGCGCGGGACCGGGGTGTCGGCGGCGGGCGCTAGGGCCAGGGCGTCCCGGACGCGGCCGAGCACCGTTTCGCGAGCGGTCGTCACTTCTCCTCCTCCTGCTGCTGGTCGCGCGCGTGTTCGTCGGCGGCAGCGCGCATCGTCGCCGTGCCCTCGGCCGAGGCCAGCCAGGAGCGGAAGGTCTGCTTGGGCGGGGCCGGGGTGTCCCGGCTGTCGCTCCAGCCGTTGAACGGCGGCGGCAGGTGGGAGATCTTCTTGTCCCGCCCGGCGATGACACGGCCGAGCCCCGAAGCCTTCTGCGCGGCGGTGAAGAGCTTCGGCTTGCTCATCACTCCGGCCGCCGCCTTCATGGCGAGCTTCTCGGCCGTGGTGCCGGACTGCTCGGTGTGCTGGTGGCGCAGCTCGACCAGCAGCGACGGGATGTCGATCTTGACCGGGCAGGCGTCGAAACAGGCCCCGCAGAGGCTGGAGGCGTACGGCAGCGAGCTGTTGGGGTCGTCCTTGGCGGCGTGCATACCGGCGAGCTGCGGAGTGAGGACGGCGCCGATCGGCCCGGGGTAGGTCGATCCGTAGGCGTGGCCGCCGGCGCGTTCGTACACCGGGCACACGTTGAGGCAGGCCGAGCAGCGGATGCAGTTGAGCGCCTCGCGGCCGATCCGGTCCGCGAGGGCGGCGGTGCGCCCGTTGTCGAGGAGCACCAGGTGGAAGGTCTGCGGCCCGTCGCCGGGGGTGACCCCGGTCCACATCGAGGTGTACGGGTTCATCCGCTCGCCGGTGGAGGAGCGCGGCAGCAGTTGCAGGAAGACCTCCAGGTCCTGGTAGCGCGGCAGCACCTTCTCGATGCCCATCACGGTGATCAGGGTGTCGGGCAGGGTCAGGCACATCCGCCCGTTGCCCTCCGACTCGACGACGGACAGGGTGCCGGTCTCGGCGATACCGAAGTTGGCTCCGGAGACGGCCACCTTCGTCGTCATGAACTTCTCGCGCAGATAGGCGCGGGCCGCGGCGGCGAGATGCGCGGGGACGTTGTCCAGGGACGGGTCGACGCCCGGGATCTCCTTGAGGAAGATCTCCCGGATCTCGTCGCGGTTGCGGTGGATCGCGGGCACCAGGATGTGCGAGGGCTTGTCGTGGGCGAGCTGCACGATGAGCTCGGCGAGGTCCGTCTCGTACGGGGTGATGCCGATGGATTCGAGGTGCTCGTTGAGACCGATCTCCTGGGTGGCCATCGACTTGACCTTGATGACCTCCTCGCTCCCGGTCTCCTTGACCAGCCGCGCGACGATCTCGTTGGCCTCGGCGCCGTCCCGTGCCCAGTGGACGGTGCCGCCGCGTTCGGTGACCTTGCGCTCCAGCTCCTCGAGGAGTTCGGGGAGCCGGTTCATGGTGTCGGTCTTGATGGCCGCGCCCGCGTCGCGCAGCTCCTCCCAGTCGGGCAGCTCGCCGGTGACGTTGAGGCGTTTGGCGCGGATGGTGTGGGTGGCGCGGCCGAGGTTGCGGCGCAGCTGTTCGTTGCCCAGGTCGTCGTGGGCCGCCGCGGGGAACGTGCGGTCGCCGCGGAGATTGCCCGTCCCGTACGGGGAGCGGGGCGGTGTCGCGGGCATGCCGAGAAAGGTGCTGCTCATCGGGCGGCCTCCATCGGGAGATGCGGCGAGGTGCGGGTGGCGGAGAGGATCTGCGCCAGGTGCAGGGTGCGGGTGCCGGAGCTGATCCGGGAGAGTCCGCCGCCGATGTGCATCAGACAGGACGAGTCGCCGGCGGTGCACACATCGGCCCCGGTGGTGGCGATGTTGCGCATCTTGTCCTGGAGCATCGCGGCCGACGTGTCGGCGTTCTTCAGGGCGAAGGTGCCGCCGAATCCGCAGCAGGCGTCGGCCTCGGGCAGCTCGACCAGGTCGATCGAGTCAACGGCCCGCAGCAGCCGCAGCGGCTTCTCACCGACCCTGAGCATGCGCAGGGAGTGACAGGTGGGGTGGTACGTGACCCGGTGCGGGAAGTACGCGCCGACGTCGGTGGCGTCCAGCACGTCGACGAGGAACTCCGACAGCTCGTACGTCTTCGCCTTGACGGTGGCGACACCCGAGCGCAGCGCCGCGTCGCCGTACCGTTCGGCGATGATCTCGTGCTGATGGCGGACCGAGCCGGCACACGATCCGGACGGCATGACGACGGCCTCGATGGAGGCGTCACCGAACTGCTCGGCGAAATTGCGTACCAGCGGGACGGGTTCGCGCTGGTAGCCGGTGTTGACGTGCATCTGGCCGCAGCAGGTCTGCCCCGGCGGGAACACCACGTCGTGCCCCAGGCGGGCCAGCAGCACCGCGGTGGATTTCACCGCCTCGGGGAAGAGCGTGTCTCCCAGACAGGTGGCGAAGAGTCCGATGCGCATGGGTCTCCCCGATCGTTTCTCGGCGTGATGTGCGGTGCGTGGTGCTCGGTGCGTGGCGCTTGTTCTGTGATGTGGTGCGTGAGGTACCGCTCGATTTATGGTCCGACCATACTATCCTCAAGCCGGAACCGATAAGAGGTCAACCCGCGCGAACGGCTGATCTCCGCTCGCACCGGCCCACGCGAAAGCCGCCGCGGCGCCCCCGGGGGGGGGCATCGCGACGGCTCGGGTCAGGGGCCAGGGAGTGAGGAGTCAGAGGCAGGGGTCAGTCGGTGGGCTTCTCGTCGACCAGCGTGCCGTGCAGCCCACGGATGTGCGCCTCGACGACATCGGCCGCCCGCGCCCCCTCGCCCGCGCGCACCAGGCGCAGCAGCTCGACGTGGTCGGCGTTGAGCGCGGCGGCCGTGGCCGGCCAGTCCTCCGCCGCTTCCAGGGCGCGCAGGATCAGCGGCCGGACCGACTCCCGCACCGCGGAGGTGAGCGTGGAGGTCAGCTCGTTGCCGGAGCCGCGGGCGATCCTGACGTGGAACCGGGTGTCCAGGTCGTTGAACTCCGGCACGTCGACATCCGGCTCCCCCATCCGTACGACCAGCGCCTCGGCCTCGTCCAGATCGGCCGCGGAGGCGTGCCGCGCGGCGGCCTCGAAGCTGGACCGCTCCAGGACCACGCGCGCCTCCAGCACGTCCTCCAGGCTGTAACTGCCCAGGGCGAAGTGGAGCCTGAGCAGCCGGCCGAGGGCGCCTTCGGGGTTACGGACGATCCGCGCCCCGGCGTCCGGACCCCGGCCCGGCTGGGCGACCAGGACGCCGATGGTCTCCAGTACCCGCAGCGCCTCGCGCAGCGCGGACCGGCTCACGCCCAGGACCGGGGCGAGCTCCCGCTCGGGCGGCAGCCGGTCGCCGGCCTTGAGCTCGCCGGCGAACACCCGCTGCTCGATGCTCTGGAGCACCAGCTCATGCGTGCGCGACTGCCGTACGGGCTGCCATTCGACGGGCATCCGTCACCCCCTGCCGCGGCCGGAGCCGTTCACCGGGCCGGCCGCTCTTGTCCGAATCTCCAACTATGTCACACAGGACATGTGGTCGGACCAGAACGAGTGCCGCCCCCTCCGGGCGTCCCTCAGTACGTCACGACGATGCGGCGGGCCACACCGTCCACCCGCACCCGGCCGCCGTAGGGAATGATCAGCTGAGGGTCCGTGTGGCCCAGGTCGACATCGAGGACGGCCATGGTCTCGGGTGCGTACTCCGCCAACGCCCGCAGGACCGCCCGCCGTTGCAGCGCGCGGTACTCCTCCCCCTCCTCGGCTCCCAGCGGACTCCCGAAGGACCAGTTCTTCGCCCGCGCCATCAGCAGTGCGGGGAACTGCTTCAGGAGTCCGCGCTCCCCCATGTTCCGCAGGATCTGGTACACCACGTCGGCACCTGGCATCTCCTCCGACGTCTCAAGGAACAGCACCCGGCCCGCGTACTCGGCCGCGGGCCGGATCTCCCGGTCCGCCATCAGCAGCCAGGACAGGATCTCCAGATTGCCGCCCCAGCTCGCGCCCTCGACCACCCGGTCGGCGTTGTGCCAGATCCAGTCATCGGCGGGCAGCATGGCGGGTTCGCGGTCGAAGGTCCGCTGGTTCTCCCAGCGGCCATTGACGCTACCGGTCTCCTTCGCCGGGGTGAGCTCACGGTCCTCGTGGGTGAAGAGCGCCGCCCGCAGCGAGTCGGCCGTCAGCGGGTGCATCGCGCCGGGGCGTCCCAGCTCGACCATCACCGATCCGCCGTGGTAGCCGACGATGCCCAGGCTCTCCAGGAACACCAGCAGATTGGTGCAGTCGCTGTAGCCGAAGAACGGCTTGGGGTTGGCCCGCAGCAGTTCCCGGTCCAGGTATGGCAGCACGGTGATCTGGTCGTCTCCGCCGATGCTGGAGATGACCGCCTTGATCCCGGGGTCGGCGAAGGCCGCGTGGATGTCGGCGGCCCGCTCCTGGGGCGAGGAGCCCATCTTCCGGGTGCACGGGTACTCCACCGGTTCCAGCCCGAACTCCTCGCGGAGTCTGCGCAGTCCCAGCTCGTACGGGAGCGGGAGGATGCCGGGAAGCCCGGACGAGGGGGACAGCACGGCGACGCGGTCACCGGGCCGGGGCTTGGCGGGATAGTCGGGCGTCGTCATTCGAGGAGCCTAGACGGCACGTCGCCGGCCGTCCGCCGAATATCCGTGCGGGCTAAGGGGAGTTGACCGGCGTTCCCTGGTGGAAGTAGAGCCGCCAGCGCGACCCCGTCCGCCGCCAGATCGAATTGCGCCGCACCCTGTGGCCGTCGCGCTCCGTCGTGAACGTCAGATGGACGAGGCCGGGGGCCAGCAGCACACCGGACATGCCGGTGGCGGCGACCGGGGCGGGGGCGCCCTCGCCGTCGGCGGAGGTGACGACGAGGATCGACACCCTGTCGTACCGCCGCCCGGACGCGCCGAACTCGGTGAACTCCGGGTCGAGGAGTTCGGTCACCGCGTCGGGCCGGGCCCGCACCCGCGGATCGAGCAGCCGCAGCTCCCCCTCGATCGCGGCCCGCACGGACCGCTCCTCCTCATCGTTTCCGCTCATACGGAAACCCTAGGGCCTTTCGTCCCGATCCCCTGGGCCCGCACGGCCGTTTCCCCTGCGGTCAGGCCAGCACCAGCAGGTCCATCCAGCTGACGGCCGGCCGGTCCGGTTCCTGCGCCGCGGCCCGCCTCAGCCGCCGCATCCCGCACTCGAACTCCTCGTCCGTGAGGGCCCGGAGTTTCGCATCGGTGTCGCGCCGGATCCGGTCCGCGAAGCCGGACAGGCTCGGCGCGCTCTCCTGCGGCACCGCGTGCAGCGCGACCCGGGTGAAGCCGGCTGCGGCGAACGCCGCGCAGGTCTGCTCGACGGTCGGATAGCCGTCGACGATGCGCGCGGTCCCGGGGAAGAACCGCACCCGCAGGTCCCGCGTGCACCGGCCGGGGAACGAGTTGCGGATCAGCACCGGCGCCCCCGGCTTCAGCGCCCTGCGTATCTCCCGTGCCGCGGCGGGCAGATCGTCGATGTGGTGGACGACCGATCCGAGCCAGGCCGCGTCCGCGCATCCGTCCGGCACCGGCAGCGCCTCGGCCCGGCCGTCCAGCACCTCGATGTCCGCGGTCCGCGGGATCAGCGCGCGCATGGCGGCGGCCGGCTCCACCGCCAGCACCCGCACCCCGAACCAGTCGGCGAACGCGGTCGAGAAGGCCCCCGTACCGGCCCCGACATCCAGGACGACCGCCCCCGGCGCCAGTGGCACCTCGGTCGCGACGGCCGCGCGCCACGCGGTGAGTCCGTCGCGCGGTATCTCCCGGGCGGTCCGGTACTCCTCGGCGAACCGACGGTCTGGAGCAGTCGCTTCCATGTGCCCTCAATCCTGCCGTGGCCGACGGACCGGGCGAATCGCTGCCTCAGGACCACCTCGCTCCGACGCGGATGCTAGCGAGCTTCGCCATCAATTGTCTAGACCATAATCAGGTCCGGAGCGGGGCCGGGCGGGTCCGGAACCGATCATCCAATTCATCCGGTTCACCTGGTTCATCGGATTCTCACGCAACCCGGCTACGGTGGCTGCCGTGACGCAGACGAGCCCGCCCGGCTGGCATCCAGACCCCGGGTACACAGGATTTGGCCCCATCCAGGAACGCTGGTGGGACGGCAGTCAGTGGACCGATCACCTCCGCGTGCCGCCGGCGACCGTCCGCAGCCGCCGGATACGCATCGGTGCCGGCATAACCGCCGGTGTGGTGGTACTCGCCGCCATCGGCGGCGGCCTGTACCTGCTGACCGACGACGCCGGCAAGAAGACGGAGAACACGGCCACCGCACCGTCCACCTCGCCCTCCCCGGCGCCCAGCCGTCAGCCCGGCGCACCGGGCGGCAGCAGTGGCGACAACGGCGGCGGGAACGAGAACCCCGAGCAGCAGCAGCCGCAGATCGAGGACGGTTACGCGACGGACCTGGCGAGCGGAATCAGCATCCCGGTCCCTGACGGCTGGAAGGGCGAGTCGGGCATGGGAGCGGGGGTGACCACGGGTTCGTACGCCTGCCCGGGGGACACCGAGCAGAAGTGTGTCCGCGGCGGAGTGTTCTCCGTCCCGGCCGAGGCGCTGAAGCTGAGCACCAAGACCGCGAAGGCCACGGCCGAGAAGGACATCGCCACCAACGCGAAGGAGTCGTACGGCGAGAAGGTCTACGGCGGCATCACCTCGCACCAGGAGCTGAAGTCCGAGGCGGTCACGGTGGCCGGCCAGCAGGGCTACCGGGTGCGCTGGAAGGTCGTGACGAAGGACGGCGACGACGGGTACGTCGAGTCGCTGGCCTTCCCCTCCCCTCACGCCGAGAACATGCTGATCGTCGTCCGTTCGGGCTTCGACATCAACACCAAGGCACCGGCCCTGTCCGTCCTGGACGACATCACCAAGGGCATCAAGGCCGCCTCGGGCACGGGTTCGGGCCCCGGCACCACGGCATAGTCACTCCCGCGGGGGCGCCGGACGGCCCGGGTGAGTACCCGGGCCGTCCGGACTGAGTACGCCGACCGATCCGGCACCGGTCCGTCGCTGCTCGAATGGGACCATGGCTCCCGACGCACCGCGCCCCCGCATGCAGCACGTCACCAGTGCCGGCACCACGCTGGCAGTCACCCTGGCTCCGCTGGTGATCGGGGTCCTGCTGGCCCGGACGATGGCACTGGACCCCCATACGCCCGTGAACGCGCTGATCACCCGGGGCGGCCGGGGCGCGGGCATCTCGCCCGCCGAGTGGCGCGGCTGCGGCCGGCGCGCGCTCCGGCGGTGCCGCAAGCCCCGGAAGCCCCGAACGCCTCCTGGTGCCCTTCGCTGCGGCACCGCCGGGGATGCGTCTCAGTTCGCTTCGCTGTGACACGGATCCGTCCCCGGACGGCTACGGCCCGGCGACAGCACCGGCCTCCCCCGGAAAACCGGTTCCCTCACCCGTACCCGCTTCCCTAGACTCCTCATGAAATCGCGCGCCGCCCATCACGTCCCGGCGCGCACCGTGAGCCAGTGAGGGGAGACCCGCCGTGCGCTACCGCACCGCTGTCGTCGTTCCCCTGTCGCGGTACGAGGTGATCCTGGTGTCTACCCCGGCCCGGCGCCGGCTGCGCGGCCGGCCCCGGACACCCGTGACGAACACCTGAACCCTGTCCGTTTCCTGACGGGCCATCAACGCGGCGACGCCCCGTGCGGCGCGCCGTGCCCAAGGGTTCCGCGGGCCTGGACACAGGCCTCTTCGTCCGGGGATCGCGCCGTCTTCTTCCGGATCATCCCGAAGGGCCACGGACCGTGCGTACCGAACTGAACCGTCATCTCACCAGCGCACTGAACGGCGTTCGCAATCTGGGCATCCTCGCCCACGTCGACGCCGGCAAGACGACCGTCACCGAACGCATCCTCTACGCCACCGGCACCACCCACAAGCGCGGCGAGGTCCATGACGGCACGACCATCACCGACTTCGACTCGCAGGAACGCGACCGGGGCATCACCATCTCCGCCGCTGCGGTGAGTTGTACGTGGGCGGACCACCGGATCAATCTGATCGACACTCCGGGGCACGTCGACTTCGCCGACGAGGTCGAGCGTTCGCTGCGGGTGCTCGACGGTGCGATCGCGGTGTTCGACGCGGTCGCGGGTGTGGAGCCGCAGAGCGAGTCGGTGTGGCGTCAGGCAGACCGGCACGCCGTGCCGCGCATCGCCTTCGTCAACAAGCTCGACCGTGTGGGCGCCGACCTCGACGCGGCGGTCGCCTCGATCCGGGAGCGGCTGCACACGGTCCCGTTGGTGGTCCAGCTTCCGATCGGGGACGAGGAGCGGTTCACCGGAGTGGTGGATCTGCCGCGCATGCGGGCACTGGTCTGGGCCGACGGCTGTGACGCGTACGAGGAGAGAGCGGTGCCCGATGCGCTGCGGGAGGAGGCACAACGGCGCCGGCGGCTGCTGGAGGAGACGGTGGCCGAGCTCCATCCGGTCGCCCTGGAGGAGTTCTGCGCGCGCTCCACGCTCTCCGCACAGACGCTGGCCGCGGCGTTGCGCGATCTGACCCGTACCGGGGAGGGTGTCGTCGTGCTGTGCGGTTCGGCCTACCGCAACCGCGGTATCGAGCCGCTGCTGGACGCGGTCGTGGCCTATCTGCCCTCTCCGCTGGACGTGCCGCCCGTACGCGGCACACTCGGCGACGAGGTGCGGGAGCGGGCCGCCGATCCGGCGGCTCCGTTCGCCGCGCTGGCGTTCAAGGTGACCGCGACCGCGACGGGACGACTGACCAGTCTGCGGGTGTACTCGGGCACGCTCAGAAAGGGGGACACGGTGCTGGACGCGGGTGCGCGGCGCAGCGAGCGCGTCGGCCGGATCCTGCGGATCCAGGCGGACCGGCATGTCGATGTGGACGAGGCGGTGGCCGGGGACATCGTCGCGGTGATCGGTCTCAAGGCCGCCCGTGCCGGCGCCACCCTGTGCGCGCCGGATGCCCCGTTGGTCCTCGAACCGCCCGGCGTGGCCGATCCGGTCGTGTCGGTCGCGGTCGAGGCCGGCCGGAGCACCGACACGGAGCGGCTGATGTCGGCACTGGCACGGCTGGCCGAGGAGGACCCGTCGCTGGCGGTGCGGACGGACCCCGAGACGGGTCAGACGGTGCTCTCGGGCATGGGTGAACTCCATCTGGAGGTGGCGGCGGAGAAGATCCGCCTCGCCCATGGGCTGGAGGTCCGGGTCGGCCGGCCGCAGGTCGCCTTCCGGGAGACGGTCGTGCGCGGTGTGTCGGGTCTGGTGTACCGGCACGTCAAGCAGGACGGAGGCGCTGGGCAGTTCGCCCATGTCGTCCTCGACGTCGAGCCGTTGGGGCCCGCCGATGGCCAGGACGGTGAGGGCGGGGCGGAGTTCGTGTTCCGCTCGGCCGTCGTCGGCGGCCGGGTGCCGCAGGAGTACGTCCGGGCGGTGGCGGCCGGCTGCCGGGACGCCCTGGTCGAGGGTCCCGTGGGCGGGCATCCGGTGACCGGGGTGCGGGTGACGCTGACCGATGGCGCCACCCATCCCAAGGACTCCTCGGAGATGGCCTTCCGCACCGCCGGGCGGTTCGCGCTCCGGGAGGCGCTGCGCGCCTGCGCGATGGTGCTGCTGGAACCGGTGGCCGAGGTCACGGTCACCGTGCCCGACGACGCCGTCGGCGGGGTGCTCGGCGACCTGGCCGCACGGCGTGGCCAGGTGTCCGGCTCCACCGCGCGGCCCGGTACGGCAGTGATCACGGCGACCGTGCCGCTGGCCGAACTGTTCGGTTACGCGACCCGGCTGCGCAGCCGGACCCAGGGACGCGGGACGTTCACCACCCGGGCCACGGGCTACGCCCCGGCACCGAGGACGGCACCGGGCACGGTGCCGGGAAGGGCACCGGCCCGGTAGTCCGCGCGACCGGTCCCGTGTGCGGGCAGCCCCCGGGCTGCCCGCACACGGGGTAGGACGGCGGGGTCAGAGCACGGGGACGGGGAAGGTCGGGTACTCCACCCCGGAGACGTGCTGGACGACCCGGACGACCTGGCAGGAGTAGCCGAACTCGTTGTCGTACCAGAGGTAGAGGATCGCGTTGTCGCCGTCGACCTGGGTGGGGCCGGCGTCGACGATCGAGGCGTGGCGCGAGCCGATGAAGTCGCTGGAGACCGCGTCCGGGGCGGTGGTGAAGTCGATCTGGCGCTTGAGCGGCGACGTGAGCGACACCTCGCGGAGGTGGTCGAGGACCTCGGCGCGGGTGGTCTCGCGCCCCAGCTTCAGGCTGAGGATCGCGATCGAGACGTCCGGCACCGGGACCCGGATCGAGCTTCCGGTGATCGTCGCGTCGAGGTCGGGCAGCGCCTTGGCCACGGCGGACGCCGCACCGGTCTCGGTGATGACCATGTTGAGCGGCGCCGAGCGGCCGCGGCGGTCGGAGCTGTGGTAATTGTCCAGCAGGTTCTGGTCGTTGGTGAACGAGTGGATCGTCTCCACGTGACCGCGCAGGACGCCGTACTCGTCCGCCATGGCCTTCAGCGGCGGGACGATCGCGTTGGTGGTGCAGGAGGCGCAGGAGATGATCTGCTCGTCCGGCTTGATCATGTCGTGGTTGACGCCATGGACGACGTTGGGGACGTCGCCCTTGCCCGGCGCGGTGAGGACGACCTTGGCGACGCCGGGGCGCAGGTGCTGTGACAGCCCCTCGCGGTCGCGCCACCTGCCGGTGTTGTCGATGAGGACGGCGTCCTTGATCCCGTACGCCGTGTAGTCCACCGTCGTCGGGTCGTCGGAGTAGATGACCTTGATCTCGTTGCCGTTGGCGATGATCTTGTTGTTCGCCTCGTCGACGGTGATCGTGCCCTGGAACTGGCCGTGGATCGAGTCGCGGCGCAGCAGTGAGGCGCGCTTGACGATGTCCTGGCCGGCCGCCTTGCGGACGACGATGGCACGCAGCCGCAGGCCGTTGCCGGAGCCGGCCTTCTCGATGAGCAGCCGGGCGAGGAGGCGGCCGATGCGGCCGAATCCGTAGAGGACGACATCGCGCGGCTCGCGGCGCTCGATCCTGTCGGCCCCCGTGGCGCCGGCGACGGCCCCGGCGGTGAACTCCGCCTCGGAGAGACCGCGGTCGTCGGTCCGGTACATCGCGGCGAGCATCCCGATGTCGATCTGGGAGGGGCCGAGATCCAGGGTGGTGAGTGCCTTCAGGAACGGCAGCGTCTCGGTGACCGAGAGTTCCTCACCGGCGATCTGCCGGGCGAACCGGTGGGTCTTGAGAATGCTGACCACCGACTTGTTCACCAGGGAGCGGCTGTGCAGCAGGACGGTGACGTCCCGCTCCCGGTGCAGCTTCCCGATGATCGGGATCATCGACTCCGCGATCTCCTCGCGGTTCTTCCAGTTGGTGAACGAGTCGTCATTGACAGTCACAGGTTTATCTTTCGAGCTAGGGGGCGCTCATATGGTAACCCGCTGTTGTTTCGATCACCCAAACGGTGCCGCCCACGGCCTCCCGCCGCCCTGGATCGCGTACACACCGGCAGACATGAGGTGGTGCTCTCGGGGACGGACCTGGCCGGCTGACGGCGTCACCGGGGCGGGGCGGCATTGGTTCCGTCACGTACTTGTTCTGACATATACACGTACAGAGCTTGAGTCGAATGTGCGGCATACTGAACGGGTGGCACAACGTCTTGAGGAGCCCACATGGAGTCGATCACCAGGCTGATCACCATTGACCGGAGCAGCCCGGTGCCGCTGTACTTCCAGGTCGCACAGCAGCTTCAACAACTCATCGAGTCCGGCACGCTGGCGCCGGGGACGCGGCTGGAGAACGAGATCTCTCTCGCGGACCAGTTCGGACTCTCCCGCCCGACCATGCGCCAGGCCATGCAGCACCTGGTGGACAAGGGACTGCTCGCGCGCAAGCGGGGCGTGGGCACCCAGGTCGTCAACAACCGGGTACGCAGGCAGATCGAGCTGACCAGCCTGTTCGAGGACCTCAAGCGCGACGGCCGGCGGCCGCGCACCGAATTGCTGTCGATGCGGACCGTGCCCGCCGCCGCCAAGGTCGCGGCCGCCCTCAAACTCGCTCCCGGCGCGGACACCGTGGCGCTGCGCAGGCTGCGCTACGCGGACGACGAGCCCATAGCGGTCATGGAGAACCACCTGCCGGCGGACCTCCTGGGTCTGACCGAGGAGGAACTCACCGGGCACGGCCTCTACGAACTGCTCAGGCGGGCCGGTATCGCCCTGCGGACCGCCGACCAGACCATCGGGGCCCGCCGGGCCACCGCGGCGGAGTCCCGGCTGCTGGGCGAGTCCCGCGGCGGCACCCTGCTCACCATGGAGCGCACGGTCCTCGGAGACGCGGGACGGCCGGTGGAGTTCGGCTCGCACCTCTACCGGGCGTCCCGCTACTCGTTCGAGATGACGCTGACCGCGCAATGAACCGCGCTGCCGCGCTGCGGGCCGGGCATCGGCGGACCGCCCTCGCGTCAGCGGCCGGGGCTTCGGGCGTTGAGCCGGGCGGCCTGGTACGTCAGGTGGTCGCGCTCGGCGAGATTCGGCGCCTTCCGGGCAGCCTCGGCGTACAGCCGTGCCGCCGTCGCGTGGTCGCCGTCGCGCTCATGGAGGTACGCGGCCACCGCGGCGTACCGGGGCAGTGAGTCGTCAAGCGCCGCGAGCGCCGTCAGGCCTGCGCGCGGTCCGTCGGCCTGGCCTACGGCCACGGCACGGTTGAGCCGGGCGACCGGGCTGTCGGTCAGCCGGACGAGCTCGTCGTACCACTCGACGATCTGAACCCAGTCGGTCTCCTCGGCGGTGGGAGCGTCGGCGTGGAGCGCCGCGACGGCTGCCTGGGCCTGGAACTCACCCAGCCGGTCACGGGCGAGGGCCGCTTGGAGGATCTCGACACCCTCGGCGATCAACTCGGTGTCCCAGCGGCCGCGATCCTGCTCGGCCAGCGGCACCAGGCTGCCGTCGGCCGCGGTCCGGGCGGCGCGCCGGGCCTGGTGGAGCAGCATGAGTGCGAGCAGCCCCGCCACCTCGGGGTGGTCGACCGCGGCCACGAGCTGCCGGGTGAGCCGGATGGCCTCGGCGGCGAGGTCGACGTCGCCGGAGTAGCCCTCGTTGAAGACCAGGTAGAGGACGCGCAGCACGGTGGCGACATCACCGGGCCGGTCGAACGACACACCGGAGACGGTGCGCTTGGCCCGGCTGATGCGCTGCGCCATGGTCGCCTCGGGCACCAGGTAGGCCTGGGCGATCTGGCGGGTGGTCAGCCCCCCGACGGCACGCAGCGTGAGCGCGACGGCGGACGACGGCGTCAGCGACGGGTGCGCGCACAGGAAGTAGAGCTGGAGCGTGTCATCCACCGCGGAGGCTGGTCCGGGCACCGGCTCCTCGTCGACGAGATCCTCGCGCCGGCGGCGTGCGGTGTCTGCCCGCGCCGCGTCGAGGAACCGGCGCCAGGCCACGGTGACCAACCAGCCCTTCGGGTCCCGCGGCCGGTCGGCCGGCCAGACGCGGACGGCCTCGGCCAGCGCGTCCTGCACGGCGTCCTCGGCCGCCGCGAAGTCGGCTCCGCGGCGGACGAGGATCCCGAGCACGCTCGGCGTGAGGCTCCGGAGCAGGGCCTCGTCCATCGGCGAGGTCACTCCGTGATGGTGGGCGGCGCGGTCAGGAACGGGCGCAGCTCAAGCCACTCGTGGATGGGCTTCCCGCCCGCCCCGGGGGCGGCCGACAGTTCTCCGGCCAGCTCGACCGCGCGCTCGTAGCTGTCGACGTCGATCACCATCCAGCCGGCGATGAGGTCCTTGGTCTCCGCGAACGGCCCGTCGGTGACCGGCGGGCGGCCCTCGCCGTCGTACCGGACGAACGTCCCCTCGGGGGCGAGCGCCTGGCCGTCGACGAACTCGCCGGTCCCCTCCAGCCGGGCCGCGAAGTCGTTCATGTACCGCATGTGGGCCGAGATCTCCTCCGGCGTCCACCGGTCCATGGGGACGTCGTTGACTGCGGCCGGGGCGCCGCGGTAGTGCTTGAGAAGCAGGTACTTGGCCATGGTGTTCTCCTCGGCGCTGGTGCGAACCGTTCTTTCGGTCGCGTTCACTGCGGGGACGGAGCCGGTCACGGGTTCTCGACATCGCCGGCCGGTTTCTTCTGACTCTCATGGGTTGAGATCAGCGGCTGCCGGCCAACTGAATCACGAGAAGGCCCCGCGTACGGGGTCCGGAGAGACGGAACGACGGCTGTGTCCATGTCGGGGCCGGACCGCAAGACCTTGCCGCAAAACCCTGCAACTTCTTGCCCGGATCGCCGCCGGCTGCTTGACTCACCTGCGGTCAACGGTGGTTACCGGCCCGCCCCTCGTGTGCGAGAGGAACAGCGATGAGCAGCGAATACGACGTCCTCGTCCTAGGAGGGTCGGGCGTCGACACGATCGTGTACGTCCCCGAGCTGCCGCTTCCGTACGCCGACAGCTACATGATCCGGCCGGGCATCGAGACCCGCGCCGGACAGACCGGCGACTTCGTGGCGCTGGGCCTGAGTGCGCTGGGCCTGCGTACGCATCACCTCGACATGATCGGGGACGACCCCTCCGGTGATCTCGTCCGGGCCTTCCACCGGGACCACGGCATCGGGTTCACCGAAGTGCCCCTGCCCGGCGGGACGAAGCGGGCCGTCAATCTCGTGGCCCCCGACGGACGGCGGCTCTCCCTCTACGACGACAGCCGCTCCCAGGAGTCCGACCGCCTGCCCGAGGAGCTGGTCCGGTCCCTGGCGTCGGCAAGCCGCCACGCACACGTCTCCCTCACGTATCCGTGCGCCTTCGCCCTCCCCCAACTGCGCGAAGCGGGTCTCACCGTCTCCACCGACCTCCACGACTGGGACGGCGAGAACCCGTATCACGAGCCGTTCGCCTACGGCGCGGACATCGTCTTCGTGTCCACGGCCGCCCTGGCCGACAAGGAGAAGACCATGCGCCGGATCCTGGAGCGGGGGCGGGCCGAGGCCGTGATCGCCACCGCGGGGGCCGAGGGCGCGTACCTGCTGACCGCCGACGGGCCGGCCCACGTTCCGGTGGTCGAGCCGCGAAAGCCGGTGGTCGACTCCAACGGGGCGGGCGACGCCTTCGCCTCCGGCTTCCTCTTCGGCCGGCTGACGGGCGAGGACCTGGGCCGCTGCGCTCTCTACGGCTCGGTGGCAGGCGCGTACGCCTGCACCGTCCCGGCCACCGGGAGCGACGCCATCGACCGCGCCGGACTGATCGCGGAGATCGCCAGGCTGACGGGGTCCCCGGCGACCGCGAGCGGCTGAGACGGGGACGGCGGTCACGGGGACGGCACGGCGACGGGTGCCCTGCCGCGGCGCCGACGGGCGATGACAGTGCCGTGGCGTCGGGTGCGGGACGCCGCCTACGCCGGGTGGGAAACGCCCGTACAGGCCAAGACTCTCGGCGTCGTCCTCGACGGGTTGCGGCCGCCCGCCCGCCGCTGACCCACGCGCGCCGCCGCGACCCGCTACAGGCGTCCTTCAGCCCTGCTTCGGCAAGGCTGCCGAGTACGGCCGTTCGGGAAGCCATGGTCTCTGGTGCTGTCCCCCACGCCTCGCGAACGAGGCGAAAAGACCTTCACGGCTTCCCCGGCGGCGGTCGGTTCGCCTGCCGCTTCTCCTCCTTCCATCCCGGACCCGGCCGACGGTGATCAGCTCGGCTGGTCTCCGGTGTACCGGTAGATCTCGGCGCCGCTGTTGATGTGCCACACGGTGCCGTCGGCGCCGGCGGCGATGTCGGTGGCGGTGCCGGGGATCTTGATCCACGGGTTGGCGCCGCTGGCGTCGTTGTTGGTGTACCGGTAGATGCTGCCGGCGGGATCGACACCCCACACGTTCGTCCGGGATCCCACCGCGATGCGCCTGAGGCTGCCGGAGACGCTCTTCCACGGATTCGAGCTGTCCTGGTCCCCGGTGTACCGGAAGACCTGGTTGCCGCCGTTGACACCCCACACGGTGCCGTCGGCGCCCGCGCCGATGTCGCTCAGCGCCCCCTGGACCTTGATCCACGGGTTGGCGTCAAGGTTGGTGTACCGGTAGATGGCGTTGGCGGAGTCGACCCCCCACACGTTCGTCCTGGAGCCCGCGTCGATACGGACCAGGCTGCCGGTGATGCTCGTCCACGGGTTCGCGGCCCCCTGGTCCCCGGCGTACCGGAAGATCTGGTTGCCGCCGTTGACGCCCCATACCGTGCCGTCGGCCGCGGCGCCGATGTCACTCAGTGCCCCCGGGATGTTGATCCACGGGTTGGCGTCGTAGTTCGTGTACCGGTAGATGGCGCTCGCCCCGTTCACGCCCCATACCGTCGTCCTGGAGCCCGCCGAGATGGCAGTGAGACCGCCCGCGACCTTCACCCAATCCGCCATGACCAATTCCCCTTCGTCGAACCGGTGTTGACTGCCATTCTCGGTGATCCGACGGGCCGATACAGGGGGTGAATACTTGTTCTTGCATGAAACAAGCCAGTAAATCAGTGTTTGGGTCGCTATAGCCTTGCGGCGTGCGTGCGGGAGCGGCTCGGCCGGGAGTATTCCGGCTGGAAGCGCTGTCGCCCTCAGAGGGGATCGACACGAGTGCCGGGTCGTGTCTCCCGCCGGGACGGCTTCCCACCAGCCGGAGCCCGGAGGTCTTGGCCCGGCACGCGCTTCGGCTACGGCTACGGCTACGGCACGGGTGACGGTGGAGCGCCGCCCCGGCCCGCACTACTCGGCGCAGCCGTCGGGTGTTCCGGCGGCTGCGCCGAGCTCCGCCCACGTGCTGTCGCCCAGGTCGTCGTCGGCCCATCTCGCCGCAGACCGCACTTCCCCGGCGGACCTGAACCCGGCAAACCACACCGGACACCACGGCCTCACGCAGCGGGAAGCGTACGGCCGCATGAGGCAGCAAGGCGCCATGACCGGGTACCGGCGCAAGGCCCGGCCTTCTACCTCGGCCTGCGCATCGGCGACACCGGCCTCGGGCTGGTGGCCAAGGAGAACCCGGGGACCGGGGCGGCTTCGCGGATCCTGCTCAGCATCGGTGTCGACGACGTCGACGAGACGCTCGGCCGGGTGGCGGCGCTGGGCGGCTCGGTCAGCGAAGGCCCCAACGACATGTCCCCGAGGCGGGCATCCCGGTTCGCACTGGGTCGGCCGGGAACGCCGGGCCGAAATTCCAGCGGCTGGTTTCCTGCGAACGCATCAGCCAGTTGAACAAAAAGGCAAGAACGGCGACCACTATTGTTCGAATAAGAGCGGCTTCTTAAGCCATATATTCGACATCCCGTTCACTTCGCCACCGCCTGTGCGATTCACATTCACATACCGGGCAGGTATATCGGATTACGACATGAGTGCGTGGCGCAGGGGCACTTGGCGGGGCTAGGGTCACGGATGGGAGGGGGCACGGGACCGGGCGTGTCAACCTAAGAACCCGCGCCCCCTTCAGCATTCCGTCCAGCTACGAGATCCCGCGGGGGAAGCTCATGTCTTTTCGATATGCGATCCGAGGCACCGCAGCGCCTCAGGGTGATAACGACGGTAACTCTGTGAGGCCTCATTTCGCACGGCTCCGTGCCTGCGTTGTCACGTTCAATCTTGATGCGGTGTTCGCACTTGTTGCTCCTCGGCTCAGTCCTGCGGGAGGCGCTTGGGCAGGGGTGTGTGGCAAGGGCGCGTCCGGAGTGATCGCATCGGCATGCCGTGGCTCGCGTTCCTCCTGGCTGTGGGCCCGCGCCGACTGATGGTTGCTCGCCGGCTGCTGCCCCGTGCGGCGGCCACAGGGGTGTGAATCGTCTGTCTCGGGACGGAACTTGCCCCTGATGGAAGTGGAGTAATCAGATCCAGATCGCCGTCTTCCGGATGTGTGGGCCGGGAGGCGGCCCGGTCAGCGCGAAAGAGGTACGACCGAAATGCCGGGAAACGGTGCGAAGCGCGCCTGTGGCTTCTGCGGTGCTGAACTGCCGGAGGTGATCGGTCCTGGGCGTCGGCGCTCTTACTGTGACGAGGGGCATCGGCGCCAGGCGCAGCGCCGGCGTGAGCAGGAGCGGACGGGTGTCAGGGATGACCGGCGTTCGCTGGGGCAGGAGATCGCTGCCGAGCTGCACCGTCTGGCGGGTGCGCTGCTGGAGTCCGCGTACCGGGGCGAGGAACTCGCAGAGCAGGTGCGGCGCGCGCGGGCGGTGCAGCACGAGGTCGACTGTTTCCTTGCGGCGGAGGTGCGTGCCAACCGGGTGCGTGGTGCGAAGTGGGATGACGTGGCGCGGGCGACGAACGTGACAGCTGAGACTGCACGGGCCAAGTGGAGTTCGGATCGTGTTCGGCGCATGCTGGATCATCGGGCGCTCGCTCAGCGGGCCGCCCCGCTGCCTGCTCCCCGGGCTTTTTCCTCGTTGCACCACGGTGAGGGCCAGACCAAGGCCGTGCGGGACGCCGAGGGGACAGCCACTGCACGTCAACGCCTGGCCGCGGCCCTCTCTCAGATCCAGCGGGAGAGCGGTTTCAGCATCCGCAGGATCGCCGACCACACGATGCTCTCCCCTTCTTTCATCTCCCGTGTCCTGTCGGGGGAGCGTCTTCCGTCCTGGGACTTGGTGTGTCATCTGTGCGGCATTCTCGGCCAGGAACCGCGGGAACTGAGGCTGCTGTGCGAGGTGGCCCACGGAGTGACCCAGCAACCCCGGCAGACGGTGCTTGACCACATCGCCTCGCTGAAGGCCGGCCTTCGGGGGCTGCACCTTTCCGCGGCAAGGCCCACCCCGCAACAGATCAACCGGCGCAGTAAGGGGCGCGTGCCCGTGGAGCTTGTCACGCCGGTGCTTGAGGGGGATGCGGTGCCCGAGTGGGAGATCCTCGGTTCTCTTGTGACTGCGCTGGGAGGTCATGCCGCAGACTTCAAACCGTTGTGGGAGGCGATTCACTACAGCTTTCTGATGACGGACGACTCCCATGTCTCCGGCCTGGTCAGTGATCCGACGGTGGCGACGAGGCAGTCGACATGACGGCAGCACAGCAGCACGTCTGTCCCAAGTTCCGGGCGTCCTCTCCCGATATCAGGGCGGATCGGACCGCGGTGGTTGCCTTCCACGCGTTCAGGGCGCTGTACCGGGAGGCTTATCTCGCGTACGCCCAGGCGAGGCTGGGCTCGCGTGAGCCCGCTGAGCGGGCGGTCGAAGACACGTTGACGGCTCTCGCGGTGAACTGGTCGGCAGCGTTGGGCTGTTCCCAACCGGCCGCGGTGGCGTGGACATTCTTGGCCGACAGCGTGGATCAGATCGATGGGAAGACGGCTTCTGAGTCCGTGTGCTCCTGTCGTCGGCGTGGCGGCAGCGACGCGCTGCTGCTCCGTGGCCGTCTGCAGATGGACAGCGCTCGGGCCGCGGAGCTCATGGGGCTGACGCACGGTGAGTTCCTGGTCGTTCTGCGTGGGGCAGGGGCATCGGGCCCGTGCTCCTGCATGCCGGGGCGCTGAGTCGGCGACGCTGTCCGAAACGTGCTGTGCTCTTTGGCTGTTCGGGATTCCGGCATGGTCAGGCTGTGCTCAGGTCAGCCGATCGTGGTCTCGTGTCGGCGATGAAATTTCACTAGGCTTTCCTCTTCCGGGCGGGCCGACCTGGCCGCGCCGTGCGATCACCCGGGGGATGCGATGCAGGCCGACAATGAGCTGCCCTACGGGGTCAACGTGCAGACACCGAGCGTCGCGCGGATGTATGACCATCTGCTGGACGGGAAGGACAACTTCGCTGCGGACCGCGCGGCGTGTGATCACCTCTTACAGCAAGTGCCGAGCATGAAGCATCTGGCGCTGAACAACCGGGAATTTCTCCGGCGGGTGGTGCGCGTGATCGCTGAGGACTACGGCATCCGCCAGTTCATCGATCACGGGTCAGGCCTTCCCACCCAGGACAACGTGCACGAGATCGCACAGCGTGTGGATCCCTCGTCGCGGGTCGTGTATGTCGATACCGACCCGATCGTGCGCAGTGTGGGTGGGGCGCTCCTGGAGACCAATGACCGTACTGCGGTGCTGCAGGCCGATATGCGGGACACAGAGGAGATCTTCGGCAGCGAGCCGGTGACACGGCTGATCGATTTCCGTCAGCCGGTCGCCGCGCTGTTCGTATCAGTTCTGCACTGCATCCCCGATGACGACCAGCCGTTGGAGTTGATCCGCAGAGTCAGGAGTCGGCTGGCGAGCGGAAGCATCATGGTGATCTGCCAGTTGGTGAGCGAAAGCCGGCAGGTGCGTGACGGTGTCTCCGAGTTCATGAACCGGGAGACCCGGGGGCACTGGGGACGCGTGCGCACTCAGGCCGATGTTCAGGGCTACTTCCGGGACAGCGATCTCACGGTGCTGGATCCCGGGCTGGTGGAAGTGTCCCGGTGGCGGCCCGCCGAGACTGCCGCGGCCCCGCCTCAGCGCAGTTTCGAGTGGGAGGAGTTCGGCGGGGCCGGCCTGGTCGGCTGAGCGTCCCGCCCGCTCAGGAACGGCCGTTGGCGAGTTCGTCGAGCCGGTCCTCCAGCAGGGTCAGAGTCAGGTTGGCGGGATGGGCCATGCCGGAGAGCGTGAAGATCCGTGAGCGGTACCGCTCCGCCTCTTGCGGCTTCTCTACGCACAGGGCGCTCTCGCTCTGCTCGAGGTAGACGAAGTCGGACAGCAGCTCGTCGGCGAACCGCAGGTGCACGATCGGATGCCCCACGGCCCCGGCCATGCCCATCGAGAGCGGCGCAATGTAGAGGTTGATGCGGTGGCGCAGGCCGCCCTTGAGCAGGTCGATCAGATGCTCAATCTGTCGGTACAGCACGCCGGGGCTACCAACCGGCCGACGGAGCACGTCCTCGTCCATGACGGCCACGAGCGCGGGCGGGTCCTGGTCGCGGTGGAACATGGCCAGTCGCCTGACTCGGGCGTGGGCGCGTGCCTCGATCTCGTGCTGCGAGGCGTAGGGAAACCCGGCACGGACGACGAGCTGCGCGTACTCGGGTGTCTGGAGCCAGCCCGGAACCAGCTGTGGCTCATAGGACATGATCCGCTGGGACGCCGGCTCCAGGGCGAGGAGTGGTTTCACCCAGTGAGCGGTGGAATTGCCGTGGTGCTCCCAGGCATCGGGGAGCTCCCCCTCCTGTGCGATGGACAGTGCGTGGGAGAGCTCCCGATGGTCGGTGATCCCGCACAGGCGCAGGAGAGCGGTGGCGTACTGACCGGCGTTCTCGGTGCGGTCACCGTTCTCCAGACGGCTCACTGTGGGTGTGGAGGTGCCGATGTTCTTGGCTACGTCCTTACCAGTGAGGCTGCGGCTGTTGCGGCAGCGCCTCAGGTGTTCACCCAGGGCCCGGCGGTGCGCAGCGGCGCCAAGATGCGGGCGCCGTGCGAATCCGCGTATCGAGAGGACTTCCGAGTGCTGGCCGGTCATGCCGATACCTCCCCTGGGCCCGATACCCTGAGGCGACAGTATGCCAGTGTGAGAACCCAGGATTCATGTACTGGCCTGAGCCTGACAGCCTGTCTACAAGGCGAAGTCGAAATCTCCGTCCTTCACGCCGAGGAGAAATGCCCGAATCTCGGCGGAGGTGTAGATGAGAGCCGGGCCCGAGGGAAAGCGCGAGTTCCGCACGGCAATATCTCCATCCTCCAGACGGGCGACTTCCACGCAGTTGCCCGCAGCGTTGCTCCGGGCGCTCTTGTGCCACACGGCCCCCGGGACCGCCCCTGCATTCATACCGTTGAACTGCATCTTCACGCACACTCCATTCCTGTCAGCACACCGCCGCGTCCGCCTCGCACAACCATGAGGTGAACAGACGTGCGGTTTCGTGTGCTGAAATTTCAGCTGCACTTCCAGGAACGAGCATTAGCGCGCCAGGTAGCGGGACAAAATGCGAAGGGCGCGCCGCACGTGCCGAGACGGGGAGTCAGAGATGTCCAACACGCCGAGCCAGCTCCACGGCCGACAGGTCCGTGAGCGGGGCAGCCGCCCCATCGGCCAGGCCGGCCTCGCCGAGCACCTGAGCCTGGGCGCACCACCCTTCGCCGCCCACCGGGTCAGCGGGACAACCGACTGCCTCCAGGACGCACGGAAGTTCACCTCCGACGTCGCGCAACGCTGGGGCCTGGAATCCGTACGTGAAGACGCCATCCAGATTGCCTCCGAACTGGTCGCCAACGCAGTCCGGCACGGCCGCCGTCGTACCCCCCTGCCTGACGGCAACGTCCCTGTCGTCTGGCTCGCTCTCACCCGCCGCCCGCACACCCTGCTCTGTGTCGTCTACGACCCCAGCGAACGCAGGCCTCGTCTCACCCCGCCCGCGCCACTGGCCGAGCACCACCGCGGTCTGCCGATCGTGCGTGCTCTCAGCGAGGACTGGGGCTGGAAGCCCGCCGGCCGCATGGGCAAAGCCGTCTGGGCCAGGCTGCCCTTACCTCCCTCCCCCGCGTGATCCAGGGACCGGCTTCGTGCCCGTGGCCAAAGGCACCCGTCGCGCACCCGCACCACATCCCCAACCGGCGTGTGCCGATTGCTTCCCGGAGTGGCTGCCTGTTGGCGGGCGAGGAATCCGGCAACGGCTTGGCCGCCTCCGGGCCGAAGCCCCTCACAGCGATTCACACAACAATTCACACAGCACGGACCGAAGTACGGCCGCGGGTCTGGGAGTAGTCCGGTGCGAACAGTCCGGCTGCCGACGGCCAGGTGGCCGTGGCCATTGACGGCGTCCTGGTCAGCGGTGAGCGGCGGATGCCGCCGCGTGCGCCTCGGCCCGCAGAACTCCGGCGTCGGGCTGTTCGCTCGCCCAGGCGACATGGCCGTCGGGGCGGATGAGCGCGGCACGCACGGTGGACCAGGCGGGGCGCGGGTCGGGCCGGTGTGCTGAGTGCGTGATCACGTGGGGGGTGGAGGGCGGTGCCGGGGTGCCGGAGAAGTGCAGCAGGACGTGGCTGCCGGTCCGGAGCAGCGTGAAGAGGTCTGTGCTGTCGGAGAGTTCGAGGTTGGGTGCGCGGCGGCCGGTCAAGGGGTGGTGGTGTCCGGGGGCCGGGTAGGTGACGGCCAGCGCGGAGAGCCGTTCGGCCAGGCTTCGGGAGAACTCGGGCACGGTGGCGATGAGTTGGCTCAGCAGCGCGCGCAGGTCCTGGCCCTCCGCCGAGTAGGCGTTCATCAGTGCCGTCTGGGCGCGGGTGCTGAGCAGCAGGTCGGCGCCGACCGGGTGGCGTTCGGTGTGGTAGCTGTCCAGGAGTCCGGCGGGGGCGGTGCCTGCCACCGTGGCGGCCAGTTTCCAGCCGAGGTTCGTGGCGTCCTGGACGCCGACGTTGAGGCCCACGCCTCCGGCCGGGTAGTGCATGTGCGCCGCGTCGCCCGCGAGGAGGACGCGGCCCCTGCGGTACTCGGCGGCCTGGCGGGTGGCGTTGCCGAACCGGGAGAGCCAGCTGGGGTCGCGCATGCCGAAGTCGGTGCCGGCGATCCGGGTCACCTTGGCGCGCAGCCCGTCGAGGGTGAGTTCGCCGGGGTAGCCGGTACCGGTGCTGTCCGGGTCACCGCCGACGATCCGGTGGATGCCGCCCGGCATCGGGACCATCATGACGCCGCCTGTCGGGCCCGACACGGCGGACACCGCTCCCTGTGGCGGGTTGTCCAGGACGACGTCACCCAGGAAGCCCCAGGTGGTGGCGTCGTTGCCGGGGAAGTCGATGCCCGCCGCCTCGCGCACGGTGCTTCGGGTGCCGTCGCAGCCGACGACGTAGGCGGCGCGCAGTGTGTACGGGCCGTCGGGGCCGGTTGCCTCGACGCTCACCCCGTCCTCGTCCTGGGTAAGTCCGGTCACTTGGTGCCCGCGCCGGATTTTGGCTCCCGCCGCGATCGCGTGCTCCTCCAGCAGCTCCTCGGTGCGGGCCTGCGGCAGGGCGAGTGTGAAGGGGTAAGGGGTGTCGAGAGCCCCGAAGTCCATCCGGTCGTCGAGCCCGCCGAAGTGACCGCTGGGGATGCGCCGCCCCTCCGCGAGGAAGGGCTCCAGCACGCCCCGGATGGCCAGGACCTCCAGTGTGCGCGGGTGGATGGTGAGGGCCTTGGAGTGGGGATCCCGCTCGCGGCGGGTTTCCAGGACGGTGACGGGTGTCCCGCCCAGCCGCAGTTCGGCGGCCAGCCACAGCCCGGTGGGGCCGCCTCCTGCGATGACTACGTGCTCGTGCTCCATGGCAGCTCCTCAAGAATCTCTTGGTCGGTGACCAAGACGCGGTACGCCAAGTAGACTAGGTCGGTGACCAAGAAGCAAGCGGAGGATCTCGCCCGAACCCGGCTCGACCCAGGAACGGTGGTGCGGGCGGCCCTGGAACTGCTGGACGAGAAAGGCGCGGACGGGCTCTCGATCCGCGGCATCGCGGACCGGCTCGGCGTCCGGATGAACACAGTGCTCTGGCACGCGAAGACCAAGGCGCGGCTGCTGGAGTTGATGGCGGACACAATCGTGGCCGGGGCGCCGGTGGACGGGCTGCCCGAGCCCTGGGAACCACGGGTCCGCGAACTGTTCCACCGCTACCGCCGCGCCCTGCTGGCCCACCGGGACGGGGCCAGGATCGTGGCCGGTACGTACGCCGCCGAACCCGCCACACTCCGCTTCGCCGACCTGATGACCGAGGCGCTGCTGGCCGGCGGGCTGGCGGAACGCGAGGCGGTCTGGACCGGCTGGAGCCTTGTCTACTTCACCCTGGGGCTGGCCCAGGAGGAACAGGCGCTTCCTGACGCGATGGGCCCGGCGTTCGCACGACGGCTGGACTCGGACGAGTACCCCTCACTGTCCCGGGCCGCCGCGTACTTCGAGGACACCTCTTTCGACGAGCGCTTCGACTACGGACTCTCCCGCATCCTGGGGGTGTGAAACGGAACGGCACCCGAACGGGCCGGGCTCTCCACCCCTGATGGAGAGCCCGGCCCGTCTTCGCGGGAGACCCGAGCGCGGATGCTCCGGATCAGGGAGATCAAGCGCCGCCCCGGCCCCTGACGAGGGCTGCGACCCGCGTCGGAGAACTCGGCTACGAGCGTCCACGCCGTCGTTGCCACCTGGAACACCAACACCAGCGAGACCAACGAAGGCCCCCTCGCCGTCAATGACGGCATCAGCCTCGGCTTCGACCCCGTCGAAAACGCCGCCTACGTTTGGACCGACGACCCCAACAGCCGATTCACCAGCCACGCCTCCCAGTCCAACCTCAGAGGCGCCGTCGTTACCGGGGTAGTTCGTGAATGATGGCGTGCGCAACGACCTTGGGGCCCTCAGTGATCAGGAGTTCGGCTCCGAGGTGCATGTGTGGTCTGGCGAGGTCGGGGACGAGGAAGCCGATGCGGGCGAGGTCTGTGCCGTCCGGCAGGGTGCCAGAACGCTGCACCAGGACGCTCAGGAGATCCGCGTCCGGCTCTGCACTGTCGCTGCAGAACGTGGCTGTCGCCGCGTAGACCGGTGCGGTCGGCGGGCCTGAGCTACGGCCGCCCTGCGATGCAGGAAGCCAGCGGATCGCCGCCACTGCCAAGTGTTCCTTGAGCTCGATCACCGTCGCAGGCTATCGCCGTGCGGACCTCGCCCGGGGTACTACGTCATCGGCACAGTCACCGCGCGGTCATCGGGGTGCTGTGTGGACAAAGCCTTCGAGTCGCGGACGGCGGTCTGGGGCGATGTTCGCGGCCTCGACGCAGTTGTTGCTGGTGCCATCACTGTAAGAGGACTTGAACCACGCGTCCTCAGAAGCGGTGACGGTGGAGGGCTGTTGGGGGGCTCGGTACCTGGCGATGGATGTGACGTGGCTGGTGCCCGCACGCCGCTACCGGTAGGGGCGTGCACAGGCGAGAGCCCTCCGCATTCAATGAGGCAGAGGGCTCAGGCGGGGCGGGGGCTACACGTCGAACTCGCCGTTGCGGGCTCCGAGAGTGAATGCCTTCCACTCAGCGGCGTCGTAGCAAAGGACCGGCCCACCAGGGGTGGCGGCCTTGCGCATCGCGACAGCACCATCGGGGAGGTGGGCGATCTCCACGCGATCGTGCGGGTCGCTGTCAGGCGCGCCGATCCACTTCACGTCGCTCAGGTCGAGCGCGTAGAGAGCTTCTTTGTCCCCCGTTGAGACCGTCATGTCAGAAGGTGTCGTTCCGGACGCCGGTGACGAAGTTCTGCCAGATGTCCGCGTCGAAGACGAGGGCTCCGCGTTCGCGGTCCTTCGTGTCCCGTACTGCCTGGCGGCCGGTTGCGAGCTTGCGGCGCTCGACGCAACCGTTGCTGGTGCCGCTGTAGGTGCTCTTGTGCCAGAACGCGCCCTCCAGCTCGTTCTCAGTCATGCGGGACGCCGGCTTCTGGGTCATGATCCACTATCCCGGCCGGGCGATCACCTGGCTCCGCGAATCTGGATAACCCGACGGACCGTCACGAAAGATCGAGGCTAAAGGGACGAAAGAGCTGGCCCAACGAGCGCGAGGCCCGACTCGACGCATTCAGATTGCTCCACCACTACAACACCCGGCGCCGACACTCCCGCCTCGGGCAGCGATCACCAATCGCCTTCGAGAACGCCTTCCACCACACACCACAGGGCTGAGCGGATCGCTGAACTGCCGTGCACCGCCAACGGTCGCGGGTTCGGCGTTCTTCAGCTCCGCGTTCTCGTCGCTGTCATGCTGTTCTGGGGCTCCCATGGACCCCGGCATGTCCCGCCGACATAGTCTTCGGATTTTCACGGCGGCCCGGTGGAGGAAGGCCCCTCCCATCACCAGGGTGGGGCCTTCCCGTGGCCGCCGCGATGTCGCTGGACCGGTACAGCCGGAAGATCTGCACTGCTTCAGGGTTATGACGGCTGGGCTCGCGTCGTAACGAACGAAGAGTGCTGATCAGTCGCCGGACTTCACGGGCTCCAGTTTGATGCTGAAGTGCCGGAGGATCGGGGACTGGCCCGTAACCCGGTAGCCACGGACCGATTCAGGATTCTTCGCGATATCTGCCAGGGTGGCGGCAACGTGGTCGTAGTGGCTGCGGGTGTAGACCCGTCGGGGGAGAGCCAGCCGTACAAGTTCGTAGGGCGCCGTCTTGACAGGGTTGCCGTGCTCGTCCTCTTCACCGAGGTACAGCGACCCCAGCTCCGCCGAGCGGATGCCTCCGCGCAGGTAGAGCTCGCAGACGAGTGCGGTGCCGGGGTACTGGTGCGGGGGGATGTGGGGCAGGAGGCGCCCGGCGTTGACGTAGAGGGCGTGCAGACCGGCGGGTTCCACGATGTCGACGCCGGCCTCGCGGATGCGTGCGGCGAGATAGGCGGCTATGTCGGCACGCTCGGCGAGGTAGGCCGGCTCGGTCACTTCGAGGAGGCCGCGCGCCATCATCTCGAGGTCACGTCCGGACAGACCGCCGTAGGTGGTGAATCCTTCGGTGGCGATGAGCAGACCCCCGCACCGCTCGGCGAGTTCGGCGTCCTTCAGGCCGATGAAGCCGCCAATGTGGACGATCCCGTCCTTCTTCGCGCTCATCACGCAGCCGTCGGCGAGGCGGAAGGCTTCCTCGGCGACCTGGCGCGGGGTGCGGTCGGCGTAGCCGGGTTCGCGCTGGGTCACCAGCCAGGCGTTCTCCGCGAACCGGGCCGCGTCGAGGATCATCGGCACGTTGTGACGGCGGCACAGTTCGGCGGTGCGGTGCAGGTTGTCCATGCTGACCGGCTGGCCCCCGCCACCGTTGTTGGTGATGGTCATCAGCACGGCCGCAACGGGCGTCTGGTCCGCGTTCTCCAGGGCCTGTTCGAGGGCGATCAGGTCGATGTTGCCCTTGAACGGAAAGTCGCTGTCGAGGTCCTTCGCCTCGGCGCAGGGCAGGTCGTACGCCGTGCAGCCAGTCAGTTCGACGTTGGCGCGGGTGGTGTCGAAGTGCGTGTTGGACAGCACACTCGTGCCAGGCCGCAGCAGCGAGGAGAAGAGGATGCGCTCGGCCGCGCGGCCTTGGTGGGCCGGCAGGATGTGGGGGTAGCCGGTGAGTTCGGAGACGACCTCGTGCCACCGGTAGAAGGAGCGGCTGCCGGCGTAGGACTCGTCGCCCTGCATTCCCGCGGCGAGCTGGTCCGCGGAAATGGCACCGGTCCCGGAGTCGCTCAACAGGTCGATGGTGACTTCGTCGGCCCGCAGCTCGAAGGGGTTGTAGGCGACCCGCTTCAGCGCGGCCTCGCGCTCCTCCCGGGTGGTGAAAGCAAGAGGTTCTACGACCTTGATGCGGTAGGGCTCCATGTGACTTCCTTCTGTGCGGTGTGCGGGCTGACGTGGCCGACGGCCTGGTGCCCGAGGTCCAGGACGCTCCGGGTGCGTCGCGCAGGCATCCAGGTGCCCCGCGGGTACTGCTCCTGCGGCGGCCGGACGCGGTAGGCCTCGGAACTCAGGTAGGCGGTGAGCCGGGGCGGCCGGTCGCGCTCGTACACCAGGGCCAGGTAGGCGATCAGCCCCACGCCGTCGGCGAGGGTTCGCTGTGCGAGCGCTCCCAGACTTCGGTTCAGGACGGTGGGGTCCAGGCCGGCCCGGGTCAGCAGGGCTGTGGCGCGGGCGAGGGCCTCTTCGTCATCGCGCACGTAGTCGCGAACGGGAATGTGGAGCGTGAAGCCGCTCGGGTTGCTGTCGCCTTCGGTGAAGGAGTGGCAGGTGAGCGCCGGCCGCCGCACCAGTCGCAGGGTGTCGTTTCCGCCGCGCTCGGACGGCGCGAGGGAGCCCGCGGCCGCGTGGAAGAAGTAGCGGGTGTCGGCCGCTGTGGCTCCGGAGGTACGGCTGAGCGCGCAGGCGTCATCGGCTGACATGCGCGGGTGTCTCACGTAGACCTTGACGCGGGGGGACGTCCAGGCGCCCAGGTCCAGAGCGAGGAACGGATAGCCGGCCGCCGGGGGCAGTTGCTCGAAGGCCTGGCCGTAGCCGAGCCGCCGCAGTGCCTCGTGCACGGTGCGGGCCGCGCTTTCCGGGCCGGAGGCGGAGGGGTTCAGGTAGACCTTGACCCCTGGGACCCCTCCGGCGCGCAGATCGAGCGCGTACCACAGGGCCAGCGGGCCCTGGGCTGCAGCGGGGAAAAACAGGTCCGCGAGGGCGTCGAGTTGGTCGGTGGCGAAGCCCCAGCGGGCGCCCATTGCGCGGATGACCGCGAGCCCGGCGCGGCCGCTGTCGGCCATGTCGCTGTGGGCCCACCCGGGATCCACGAGCACTCGCAGGGCCGGGGCGCCGTCCGGAGCGCTGGCGAGGGAGAACTCGACGGGGGTGTGGTCATCGGAGAGGAAGGTGGGCGAGGCCGGCGGCAGGGACAGCGGCCGGTGGGCGGCGCCTGCGAGGGAGCCGATCAGGACCTGTCCGTACAGCTCGGTGTCCGCCTCGCTCAGACCCACTGTGGCTCCCAGGCGCCGCAGTTGACCGAGTACGTGGTCGCCGAGCGTCGTCTCACCGGGGCTGGTCGCCGGTATGCCGGGGCCCGGACGGGAGGTCATCGTGTGCCTCGCACGTCGTGGCGCGTAACGCCTCTGGACGGTGCGGGAGTACGGGGACGTGCTCCGCCGACAAGGGAGGAGACGAGGGCCGATCCGCTGCCGGGAGCAGCGGGTATTCGGTCCTGCGGCTGGTCGGGGTCGCCGCCCCCGCACGGGTTCCGTCTGCTGGGGGTGGTGCGCTGTGGGCCCGGTCGGGCGCTCACGGATGGGGGCGCGGAGATGCTTGCGAGATCCACTACCTCTCCTTCATCTTGTGTCACTCCAGACACTCCGCGCCGTCCTACCCAGGAAGTTGATCTTTCATGCAGACTACTTCAACTGCCTGTGTCACATGCATCACAGGGGGTGTGGGCTACTGGGCCGTCAGCCACTTCATGAAGCTGCTCCAGCGCCCCGCTTTGCCGGTGGGCTGCGGCGCCCCGGGCGCGGGTGCGGCCGCGGCGGGGGGTGCCTGGTAGCGGGGCACGGCCGTCGGCTCCGGTGCGGCCGCGGCGCGCGGGGTGACTGCGCTGAACCGGATGGGCAGGGATGCCAGGGCCCGGTTGAAGGGGCCGGGCCGCCAGGCGAGGCTGTCCGCGGGGACGGCGAGTTCAACGTCGGGCAGGGCGTTGAACAGCGTCTCCAGGCCCGTCAGGGCGATCAGCCTGGCCGGCTCCTTCGACGGGCAGGCGTGCGGGCCCGCGCTCCAGGCGAGGTGACCGCGGGTGTCGGCACCGCGGTCCGCGAGCGCCGTGTTGGCGGCGCCGAAGGACACCAGCACCAGGTCACCGGCGCGCACCTTGTCGCCGGCCACGTCCGTGTCGACCACTGGGTAATGGGGCGCGTAGTTGGACATCGGCGCATTGCGCCACAGAGTGTCGTCCACAGCCTTGTCGAACTGCCCCAGGCGCGCGAACTCCTCGTTGGTCAGCATCGTGTAGAAAGCGTTGCCGATCAGGTTGCCCTCCGGCTCGCCGCCCGCACCGAGGAGCAACACCAGCGTGTGCGCCAGTTCCTGGTCGTTCAGCTGCGCCGGATGCTGCATCAGGTAGGACGTGATGTCCTCCCCGGGCTGGGCGCGCTTGAGCGCCACCAGCTCGCTGACCGCTCCGAGCAGGACCTGGCTGGCCGCCTCGGCGTTGACTCCGTCGAACATGCCGGAGATGCCGAACAGCACCCGGTCACCGATCTCTGCCGGGCAGCCGAACAGCTCGTTGAACACGTACAGCGGGAGCTGCTGGGCGTAGTCGCGGAGCAGGTCGGCGCTGCCGCGGGCGCTGAACTGGTTGATCAGGAACTGGGCTGCCTGGCTGACGATCCGGCTCAGCCGCTTGTTGCTGACGCGGGCGAAGGAGTCGGTGATGGCCTGCCGCAGCCGCACATGCTCGGCGCCGTCGGTGAACATCGCGTTCGGCCGGTAGGCCAGCAGCGGCAGGACCGGGCTGTCGGGGCGGACGCAGCCCTCAGCCAGTGCACGCCAGCGGCGTGAGTCCTTGCGAAAGGTCGTCGAATCCTGCAGCAGTTCCAGAGCCGCGTTGTAATCGGTCACCAGCGTCGCCTCCACGCCGGGGGCGATGGTGACCGGAGCGGTGGGGCCGAGCTCGCGCATGTAGCGGTAGTACGCGTGCGGATTGGCAGCGAACTCCGCACTGTCCAGGGGTATGCGCTGCCCGCTGCCGTGTGCGGGGCAGCCGGGCGGAGGTACAGAGGGGGTTGTCATGCGTGCTCCAGGTCGGCGCGCTCGTGCAGATAGCGGACCAAGGTGATCAGGGCGTCGACGGACGACTTCTCGTCGCGTGCGTCGATGGTGACGACGGGGGTGTCGGGCAGCAGGTCGAGTGCCTCCCGGACTTCCTCCGGGGTGTGGACCGTACTGCCGTCGAAGTGATTGATGGCCACGGCGAAGTCGAGGCCGTAGCTCTCGACCAGATCCATGACGTCGAAGGAGTCGGCCAGGCGCTCGGGGTCCACCAGGACCAGGGCGCCCAGCGCTCCGCGGGCCGTGTCGTCCCACAGACTCACGAAGCGCTGCTGTCCGGGGGAGCCGAACAGATACAAAACGATGCGCTCGCTCAGCGTCAGCCGGCCAAAGTCCAGGGCGACGGTGGTGGTGGTCTTTCCCTGGACCCCTTTGAGGTCGTCGACGCGCTCCGAGAGCGTCGTCATCCGCTCCTCGGTGGACAACGGCGTGATCTCGGAAAGTGAGCCGATCAGGGTGGTCTTGCCGACGGCGAAATGCCCGACGACCAGGATTTTCACTGCAGTCTGCTGTGCGCCACTGGGCACGTAGGCATCCTCAGACAGAGAGAGCCTTGAGGCCATCGAGCACCTCCTTGAGCAAGGCCTTGTTGGTGGGACGGGCCGAGGGCACCGGCGCCCGGGTCATGAGATAGCCCCCCTCGGCGAGGGAACTGAGCAGCACCTTGACCACCCCGAGCGGCAGTTGGGAGTGCGCGGCGATCTCCGCGACCGAGAGGTAGCCACTGGAGCACATCTCCAGGATCTGCTGCTCCTCGGGCGAGAGCCGCTGGGGGCGCTGCTGCTCGTCGGTGGCCACCGTAACGAGAGTGATGAGGGCGAACTCGTCCTCATCGGGCAGGTCACGGCCACGGGTGATGACGTAGGGCCGGACTAGTTCTCCGGCCTCGGACACGAACTCGGGCTCGGGACGACCGGGTTCCGTCATGAGGTGACCGTGTCGCCGCGGAGGCCGGTCGACATCGCCTTGCCCAGCCGGCTGACCAGCTGCTGCATCCGGTACGTGATGTCCTGCATGTCGACCTCGGCCGACGCCGCCACGGCAAGGTAGCTGCCGCCGCCCGCAGCGTTCAGGAACACCCAGCCCCCGTCGAACTCGATGAGGGTCTGGCGCCAGTTCGCTCCGTGCTCACCGCAGAAGAAGCTGACGGCGCGGCTGAGCGACTGCAGGCCGGAGACGGCGGCGGCCACCTTGTCGGCATCACCCCTGTCAATCTCCGCGGTACGGGACATCTGGAGGCCGTCGGCAGATATCAGGACCGCGTGGAGAGCATGCGGAATCTGCAGCGCGTCCTCAAGCATCCAGGACAGGTCGTCGCTCACGGGGCATCGAATCCTTCGTGTGAATCGGCAGCGGTGTCACCTTCGGCGGCCGGTACCCCCGCACCTCGCCCGCTGAGAGTGCCACGCTGAAACGCGCCCATCGCCGCCACCCGTGCCTCTGCTGACCGGGCCGGCGGCGCTTCATCAGACCTGCGGCCGCTGTCCGGCACGAGCGCCATGGCGCGCTTGTTCCGTCGCCGGGGCAGCCCGCCCTCTGCTGCCGCAGGAGCCGAACCGCGGCTCGCGGCAGCGGCATTGACTTCTTGCGTGGAAGTGGGCGTCCTGGGCTCGGGCATCTCGGTCAACAACTCCTTCGGCACCATCACCACCGCGCGGACGCCGCCGTAGGGAGAGGTGCTGTCGATGGCGACCGTGAACCCGAACCGCGCACACAGGGCGCCGATCACCGCGAAACCGAACGCGGGAGGGTTGCCGAGCTCCGAAACGCTCACCGCGGACCCGCTGGACAGCAGAGTGGTGGCGTTCGTCCGTTCTTCCTCGCTCATGCCGACACCGGCGTCGTCGATCACGATGCAGATGCCCCGGGGCACCGTCCGCACCTCGACCTCGACCATGGTGGACGGCTCGGAATAGCTGGTCGCGTTGTCGAGCAGCTCGGCCACCGTCAGCGCGATCGGTTCGACGGCACGGCTGGTCACCGCGAAATCGACCCGTGAGGCGATTTCGATGCGCTGGTAGTGCCGGATACGGCCCTGCGCTCCGCGGATCACGTCATAGACCGATGCAGCCTCCCGCTGCCGGCCAAGCCACCCGCCGCACAAAACAGCAATGGACTGCGCACGCCGGTTGAATTGCGAGTTCATGTGGTCGACTTCCAGCATGTCCCGCAACACGGCCGAGTCGCCGTACTTCTTCTGCAGCCCGGAGATGGCCCGCTGCTGCTCCGCGGCGAGGCCTTGAAGCGTCCGCATGGCCGACTTCAGTACGGTGTTTGTGGCCTCCTCCGCCTCTTCCTTAGCCTGGCGGACCACCTCGTCGTAGCCGCTGCGCAGCTCGGTGACGGTGGACCCGAGGTTGGAGGCCCTGCCCTGCGATGTGGTCAGCTCACCTTGGAGGCCCTGCTTCTGACGACGTAGCGCCTTGATCGTTTTTCGCTGGCGAGTGAATACCGTGGCGGCGACAGCGACGCCGACGGCAAGCGCCCAGACTGTCGGATCCTGCCAAAAATTCGTCATGTGACTCTCTATTGAGCGGCTGGAGTCCAGCTCTCGAAATCTGTCCAAACGGACCCTCGGCTGTGGGCAGACGTCACCGCCCGGAGAGCCCCCTGGCTGTAGCCATGCCACGGCGAAAGCTCACGTGGCATGTGCACGCGAGCGTATCACCGGACGATCATGAGGCTCTGTCAAGGCCACCACGTCGTTGCCCCGTTGGCGAGAAACACATGTTCATGTCAGTGAGAAAAGTGTGCCTGCGAGGTGGAGGCCCGCAGTGGCGGAGCGCGCACCCTCTGCGGCGCATCTCGTCTTGTAGCGGGCTGACGCAGCGATACAGAGCAGGGCGAGTGGGGCTCTGCCGGAAAGCGTGTGGGAAACGATCGAGGTCTTCGCGTTGCTCGCAATCGGGCAGACTGACCTCACGCCAGGAGGGAACCGTCGATCGGGAACGCCAGCCGAGTACGTCGTCGCCGGAACATGGCCTGATACCGAGCTGGAGCCACACAGGGCTGCCCGGCGGATCCAGACGCCGGCGCGCCGGCTGCGGGGCAGCCCTTTGGCCAGTGGGGTGAACCGGCAGGTCGTCAGCAACATTCGGCGACATGCTCAGAACACGGTCGCGTTCACACCCGCGCCCGGCGGGCCGACCGGCAAAGGCACCAAGGGCAAGCGGGCCCGCAAGGTTCCCATCGTCGAGGAAATCCGCCCCCCCTCGTCGCCCAGCGCTGCCTGCACCCGGATGTCCACAAGATCACGGCGGCCGGGGCGGCACTGTCAGCTCACTTCAGCGCGCTGCGCGCACCGCGCTCACTGCCGAGCCCGATCGTCATGACCCGCTGACCCGGCCAAGGGCGACCAGACCCCGACTGGTCCCCAACTGGTCCCCAGAAATGATCAAGGGCCGGTTTCGGATACCTCCGAAACCGGCCCTGATCTACGACTGTCTCCAGTCGGGACGACAGGATTTGAACCTGCGACCCCTTGACCCCCAGTCAAGTGCGCTACCAAGCTGCGCCACGTCCCGATACCCGTCTGACCTGGGGTTTCCCCGTGGCCGAACGTGCATGAGAACAATACCGCACTTCAACGGGTGGTTACGAACGCCTTTGGGTGCTTGACCTCAACCACGGTTGACGTTGAACGCTGTGGCACATGACGAAATCGACCGCCTCCCCCACTCCCGCATACCGCGATCTGCACCGGCTGATGAGCCTGATGACCGGCGACGAGAAGCACGGCCCCGCCGCCACCTCGACGCTCGACGCCCTGTGGGTGCTGTACGACCGGGTGCTGCGGGTCACACCGGAAACGGTGGACGCTCCCGACCGCGACCGCTTCCTGCTGTCGAAGGGGCACGGGCCGATGGCGTACTACGCCGTCCTCGCCGCGCACGGGTTCTTCGACGAGGAGCTGCTGGCGGGCTTCGGCTCGTACGACTCACCGCTCGGCCACCATCCCGACCGGCTGCTGGTGCCCGGCGCCGAGATCGGCAGCGGCTCGCTGGGACACGGGCTGCCGCTGGCCGTGGGGACCGCGCTGGGGCTGCGGGCGCAGGGGCTGAACGGTCCTCGCGTGTGGGTACTGACCGGGGACGCCGAGCTGGACGAGGGCAGCAACCACGAGGCGATCGCCTACGCGGGCCCGGCGGGTCTCGATCGGCTGCACACCGTGGTGATCGACAACGCTTCGGCGTCGTACGGCCGCCCCGGCGGCATCGCCGACCGGTTCGCGACCGCGGGCTGGTCGGTGGACTCCGTGGACGGGCGGGACCACGAGGCGCTGTACGACGCCTTCACCGCACCGCATCCCGGGCAGCCTCGGGCCGTGGTCGCCCGGGTCGCTCCCAAGCGCTGAGCCCCCGCGTCCGCAACCCACCGAAACGACGGACAGAAGAAGAGGAACACCTCACATGGACACGATGCGCGACCGATTCATCGCCACCACCTCGCGCCTGCTCGACGAGGACCCCCGGCTGGCACTCGTGCTGGCGGAGATCAGCCGGGACGGCTTCGACCGGGCCGAGCGCGCCCACCCCCACCGCGTCGTCAACGTCGGCATCCGGGAGCAGCTGCTCATCGGGGCCGGGGCCGGGATGGCGCTCACCGGACTGCGGCCGATCGTGCACACCTTCGCCAGCTTCCTGGTGGAGCGCCCCTTCGAGCAGGTGAAGCTGGATTTCGGCCATCAGGGCGTGGGCGGGGTGCTGGTCAGCGCCGGAGCCTCGTACGACTGGCCGGCCGGCGGTTTCACCCACATGGCGCCCGGGGACGTCGCGCTCCTGGACACCCTCGACGGCTGGACGGTGCACGTTCCGGGACACCCCGACGAGGCCGAGGCGCTGCTGCGGGAAGCCGCCGCCGGGGACGACCGCGTCTATGTGCGGCTGTCGCTGCAGTCCAACGACCGGGCGCGCCCGGTCGGTGGGGCGAGCGGGTTCACCACCGTGCGCGAGGGGAAGGGCGGCGTGGTGATCGCCGTCGGACCGATGCTCGACAACGTCCTGGCCGCGACCGAGGGGCTCGACACCACCGTGCTGTACGCGACGACGGTGCGACCGTTCGACGGGGACGGCCTGCGCCGGGCGGTGGGCGACCGGCCGGCCGCCGATGTCGTGCTCGTCGAGCCGTACCTGGCGGGCACGTCCACGGCCGCGGCCAACGACGCGCTCACCGCACTCCCCCACCGGATCCTGGGACTCGGCGTCGCCCGCGAGGAACTGCGCCGGTACGGGCGGATGGACGAGCATCTCACCGCCCACGGTCTGGACCCGAGGGGCCTGCGGCAGCGGATCGGCGACTTTCTCGGCCACTGAGGGGACAGCGGGGCGGCCGGGCGGCACCGGCCCATTGACCGCACGGAAGACGTGAACCTAACCTGAACGGCGTACTCCAGAAAGCGCTTTCTAACCCCCATGTCGGCATCTACCGCACAGGGAGCGCCCATGAGTCGCCGACCGTCGATCCGTCATGTCTCAGAGAGTCCGCGCCCGGCGCTCGGCCTGCTGCCGCTCGCCGCCCTCGCGTCCGGCCCGGTCCTGATCCTCGCCCTCCTGGTGACCTCACCACCCCGGGCGCACGCAGCCGTCCACCCGCGGCCCACAGGGCCGGCGACGGTGTCACCCTCGCCGGCCAGGGCTCCCGCGACCGGCGAGCGGAACCCGGTCCGGGACGGAGAAATCACCTACGGGTGCCCGGCCGGCGGCGGCCGGGCACCCGTCGAATCCGTGGAGAGATCCTCCCGGCCCTCCCGCCCATCCCGGCCCTCCCGCAGACACTTGCTCGGCGAGGTCGGGCCGGGCGCGATCCCTGCCAACTGCACCGAACCGAGCAGCAGTTCGACCCAGCGGCAGCCGCGCGATGTCCACATATCCGTCGGCCGGGACAGTGGTCCGGCGCCCCTGACCGTCAGGTTCTCCGCCGACGAAGCCGATGAAGGCGACGAAAGCGATGATGGCGACAGAGGCGTCGAAGGCAGCACAGGTGACGGCGGCGCTGGCGCCGACGCCGTTGCGCACCCCGCCCGGCACCTCGCGTACGCATGGGACTTCGACGGCGACGGCAGCACCGACTCGACGGAGGCGAACCCCTCGCACACGTACCGCGGCAACGGTTCGCACTCCGCCCGGCTGGCCGTCACCGGGCCCGGCGGGATCACGACCCGGGCCGTGCGGAGCATCGTGGTGGGGAACAGCAGGCCCGTCGTGTCGATCGAACAGCCCCTGGACCACAGCGTGTTCGGGATGGGGGACACGCTTTCGCTCACCGTGGGCGTGGCGAGGGCAGACGCGCTCAGTGCGCGGCCAGCAGTTCCCCGTACCACGCCAGCGTGGCGTCGACGGTGGCGGAGAGCGGGTTCGGGACGAGGCCGAACGCCTTCTCGATGGCGGAGGAGTCGACGATCTGCGCCTCCGTGTGCTGGTAGAACATCTCGGCGTACTCCGCCATGAACACCTCGTCGAACGGTCCGAACGGCCGCGGCTCCGCGACGACGGTCAGGGTCAGCGGACGGCCGACGCGCTCCTCGACCATGGTCAGGATCTGGCGGGTGGTGAGCGCCGGGGCCGTGGGCAGGTGCCAGACCCGGCCGTCGCCGTCCGGCTTCTCACCCAGTGTCGCGAGGCCCGCCGCGACATCACCGATGTACGTGTAGCTGTGCGGCAGGTCGATGTCGCCGAACGCCGGGACCTCTCCCCCGGTCAGCGCGGCCGGGAACACCGCGCCGCCGAGCGTGGAGTTGAGGACACCGGGCCCCACGAAGTCGGCCGACCGGCCCAGCACGACCCGCAGCCGGCCCTCGGCATGAGCGGCGAGGTAGCGGGCGTCGAGCTCGGCACGCATCAGGCCCTTGCGGGTGGTCGCGTTCCACGGGGTGTCCTCGGTCATGACCGCGCCGCGCGTCTCGCCGTACGGATAGAGCGTGTCGAGCACGACGAGACGGGCCCCCTCGGCCTCGGCCGCCGCCATTACGGCCTGCTGGATCCGCGGCATGACCTCGACCTGGAGGTGGTAGGCCACGTTCACGCAGTGGTACACGACGGCCGCACCGTCGACCGCCGCGCGGGCGCCCTCCGCGGTGGCGACGTCGGCGGCGAAGCGGTCGACGCCTTCGAGCGCCGGTCCGCCGCCCGCCCGGTCGACGAGCCGGACCGGGTGGCCGCGGTGGGCGAGCGCGACAGCGAGTGCCGTGCCGGCGGGGCCGGCGCCCAGAACTACCTGAAGATCACGTACTGCGGCCATGGGTGCTCCCTGTGCTTCGGAGTGACTCGGATTACGTAGCTCGGAGTGATCGCTACGACCTGGCGTTACGGCTTGGCGCCACGACTCGGCCCTGCGACCCAGCGCTACGATGCGTCGCTTCTGTTAGAGACAGTAACTCTTGCGATGGGTCATCGCAAGCCTGACTGTTAGACTCCGTAACTGACGTGAGCTTGCCTAACGAAAGGGGCCGGGAATGGCCGAGGCGCAATCGGGGCCACGGGCCCGGTACCGGGAGCAGACCCGGACGGAGATCAAGGAAACGGCCCTGCGACAGCTGGCCGACGGGGGTGTGGCAGCGCTCGCCCTCACCCGGATCGCCAAGGACATGGGGCTGTCGGGGCCGGCGCTCTACCGCTACTTCGCCAGCCGCGACGACCTGCTGAACGCGCTGATCAGGGACGCGTACGACGATGCCGCGACGGCCATCGGGGTGGCGGCTGCCGAGTCGGCGGCGGCCGCCGGGTCGGTGGCGGCTCCGGCGAGCCCGCGCGAGCGGCTGCGCTCGCTCGCGGCCGCGTACCGGGACTGGGCGGTCGGGGAACCGCACCGCTATCTCCTGATCCAGGGCTCTCCGGTGCCCGGATATGTCGCGCCCGCCGACACGCTGGACCGGGCCCGTGCGGTGCTCGGGCCGTTCCTTCCGGTGTTCGCGGGCGGGGCGCCCGGAGCGGGGGTGATCCCGGTGGTGGAGCAGATGACGGCCTGGCTGGGCTCGGACCCGGCCGTGGGCGCCTGGGTCGCCGAGTACGCGGCGGACACCGCCGCCGACGCCGCCGTCTCCGCACGGGCGCTGGCCGGCGCGCTCCTCGCGTGGGCGCAGTTGCACGGATCGGTGGGTCTGGAGACGGCGGGGCAGTTCGCCGGGATGGGGCACAGCGTGAACACCCTGCTGGACGCGCAGATCGGCATGCTGGCGGACGCCTTCGGACTGGAGTGAGCCGCCAACCCTGTGGCCGCTGCCCGAAGCCCGCGCCGGTTCCTGCCGGCAACGCGGATCGCCGGACGGGCCCAGGGGCCGGTCCGGCGATCCGTGTGTCGTGGCTGAGATGTGCGGTGTGTGGCGTGCGGGGTGCAGGGTGTCAGGGGTGGACGAGGACCTGGGAGAGTGCCACCCGGCCCGTTCCGGAGGTCACGATCTTCACCGTGCGGGTCCGGCTGTCCAGGTTCACCAGCGTGGGACGCAGCGCCTTCCCGCTGACGTGCACCGTCCCGTCGTCCGTGACGATGTCGAAGTCGGCCGTGGTGGAGGAGGCGTCGTTCCAGACCTCGATCTGCCGGACGTGCCGGACGGCGCCGAGGTCCACCTGCCACCAGGCACCCGCCTCGGAGAGCGTGCGGGTGTCCGTGTTGGTGTCGGCGTCCAGGGCGAGTGCCGCCGTCGCCGTTCCCTCGGTCGAGGACTGGGTGGCCGTGCCGGTGCGGGCCAGGTCGGTGCGCAGCTGCTCGACCGGGCCGCCGCGGGCGCCCGCCCGTGCGGCGACGGCGAGGGCTTCGGCGGGCAGCCGGTCCAGGCCGGTGAGGTTGTCCGTCATGACGGAGCCGGTACCGCCGAGTGCGGGGGCCGCGGTGTCGGTCCAGTTGCCGCGTGCGGTGTTCTGGATTCCGTAGTCCGCCCAGTTCGAGACCCACTTGTAGCCGATACGGGTGATGACGTTCCGCTCGACGGTGATGTGCGAGGACTGCTCGTCGAGGTAGATGCCGTTGCCGTCGCGTTCGGTGTTGCCGTACGCGGAGCGGTTGATGTAGTTGCCGCTGAGGACCGTGCCGGGCTGCGCGCCCTGGGTGTAGATCGCACCGCCGTCGTGCTGCTGCTGTGCGACCTCCATGACGTCGGTGATGCGGTTGTCCGTCACCTTGTTGTCGCGCAGCACGGACTTCCGGGCCTCGGGCTGGTTCCAGCCCCAGCCGACCGAGATCGCGGAGTACGGGAGGTGGTCCAGGCTGTTGTGGTCGACGGTCAGCCCGGCCTCGTATCCGGCCCAGATGCCCACCGAGTCGGTGTACTCGACGCCGGATCGGGTGATGGTGTTGTACGCGACGGTGTTCCGCTCCCCCGCGAGCGAGGCGCCGGGCAGCGGTTCGGTGTCGCCGACGTACACGGCGCCCGAGGACAGGTCGGTGAAGGACGACCGGGTCAGGGAGCTGTCCTTGGTACCGGCCTCCAGGATCGCGCCGGCCCCGCCGAGGTGGCTGAACCGGCTGCTCTCGATGGACACCCGCCGCCCGCCGCGGACGGTGATCGCGGCGGCCGGCTTCGTGTAGTAGCGGCCGGCGTGGTCGACGGGGCCGGTGGCTCCGGTCAGGGTGAGACCGGCCTGCATGCCCGCGTAGCCCTCGTCGGTGCCGGGCTGCCGGTACGCCGCGTACGCGAAGCCGATCCCGCTGACGGTGACGTCGTGGGCGCCGTCGACGACGAGGAGTTGTTCGGTGTGCGGGGTGACGGTCTGCGCGCGGCGCATGTTCTCGCCCTCGCGCGGCAGGTAGGTGACGGTGCGGCTCTTCGAGTCCCAGACGAACTCTCCCGGCTGGTCGAGGAGTTCGGGGGCGTTCTCGAAGAAGGCGACGCCGCTGTAGCGGGTGGAGTCGACCGCGGTGGAGTCCCAGGCGGGTCCGGTGCGGTCGGTGCCGCTCGCGGAGTTGGTCCAGCAGGGCTGGACGAACGTCATGGTGTCGCCGCTGACGCCCGCGATCCGGCAGTGGTAGTCGCGCCAGCGGACCCGGATGACGGCTTCGGCGTCGGTGGGGCGCTGCCACCGGTCGATTCCGGTCGCGGTGGCGCCGGTCATGCCGGTCGCGGTGGCGTCGCAGGTGCTCGCCGCGCAGGCCTCGCCGCGGGCGCGGGTGGCGCGGCTGCCGTCGACGAAGAGCTGACGCGGGGTGACGCCGGCGGGGACGCCGGCGCTCCAGGTGCCGTCGCCGTTGCGGTGCCAGCCGGTGATGTCCTGTCCGCCGGAGAGGACGGGGTGGGCGCCCGGGGCGGCGGTCCAGGTGACCGTGTGGCCGTTCTTCCCCGAGTCGGCGGCGCCCAGCCTCAGCGGCTCGTCGCGCTTGTACGTACCGTCCTTGAGGAGTACGCGGACGTCGCGCCCGGTCTCGGTGCGGGCCAGGTCCCTGGCGGCTTCCGGGGTGCAGGGCCGGGCGGCGGTGCAGGAGGAGCCCCGGCCGTCCGGGGAGACGTACAACGAGCGTGCTCCGGGGGCCGCTTGGGCGCCGGGGGCGGCGAGGAGCGCGGCCAGGAACGCGGCGGTGGCGGCAGCGGCGGTTCCTCGTACGACGTTCAGGGGGCGGGTCACGCGGTGGCCTTCCAGTCGGGGTGGCCGGGCATGGGCGGGTTGACGGCCCCGAAGAGCCAGTCGCGCAGGAACGGGTCGAGGGACCGGTCGCCGGTGACGTCGACGGTGTGCCGGATGAACTGTTCGCTGGTGTACGTGGAGTCCTTGAAACGCCGGACCCAATCGCGCATGACCTTGTCGAACTTCCGCTGCCCGGCCCGCAGACTCAGGGCGTAGAGCACGAGCGCGCCGCCGTCGTAGATGTTCGTGCCGCCGAGCGCCTTCGGCAGTCCTGGCGGGCCGTCGGCCGCGCGGACTGCGTCGAGCTTCTCGTACGTCGCCCGCATCTTGTCCTCGAGGACGGACCAGCCGCGCTCCTCGCCGTACAGACCGGCGTAGTACACGGCGGGGCCCTCGTTCAGCCAGGCCTGCTGCCAGTCGTGCGGGGTGACGGAGTCGCCGAACCACTGGTGGACGAGTTCGTGCACCATGGTGGTCTCGTAGCCGGGCCGGCCGCTGGCGTCGGGCTTGAACCAGTTGGTGGAGAACAGCGACAGCGTCTGGTTCTCCAGGGCGTCGGTGTAGCCGTCGTAGATGTGGACGCCGTAGACGGAGAACGGGTAGCGGCCGAACTTCGCCTCCAGCCAGTCCAGATGGTCCGGGGTACGGGCGACGACCGGTCCGTACTTCTCCTCCTGGCCCCGGGGGACGATGTGCCGCAGGGGCAGGCCTCGGCGGCTGGTGCCGTACAGGTAGGTGCCCTTGACGACGGCGATGCCGATGAGTTCGGTCGCCATCCGCTCGCGCAGCGCGAAGTGCCACACCGTGGAGCCGTCGGATCGCCGGGACCTGTGGGTGAGTTCGCCGTTGGCGGTGGCGACGAAGCCCTTGGGGGCGCTGATGTGGAAGGTCCAGGTCGCCTTGTCGGACGGGGTGTCGTTGCACGGCAGGAAGGTGTCGGCGCGCGAGGACTGGGCGGCCGAGGCGAACCCGCCGTCGGTGCCGAAGTTCCAGCCGGTGAGGCCGAGTCGGGGCGCCTTGCCGTTGCCCCGGTAGCGGACCTCGACGGTGAACGCCTGTCCGTCGCGGAGCGGCCGGGCCGGGGTGATCGTGAACTCCTGGCCGCTCTGGCCGGGGGTGAGCTCCCAGACGGCGGGGCGGCCGGAGACGGTGACCGCGTCGATGGTGTGGCCGTCGGTGTCCAGGTTGAACGCGGAGAGGTCCTGGGTGGCCCTGGCGTCGATCTTCACCCTCGCGGTGAAGTCGTACGTCACCGGAGTGAAGTCGAAGGTCAGGTCGTAGTGGAGGACCTGGTAGCCGCCGTTGCCGAGCGTCGGGAAGAGCGGGTCGCCGACGCCGTTCGAACCGGGCTTCGGGTCGAAGCGGTGCGGCTGCGCGGCGGCGGGCCGGCCGAGGGCCGGTACGGCGACGGCCGCGGCGACCGCCGCCCCGCCGATCCTGAGGGCCGTGCGTCGTGTCGTCACTTCTTCCCCTTCTGGGCCGCTTCCTCGAATTCGCCTCGGGCCTGCTCGGCACCCTTGGCCAGGTAGTCCTTGACCAGCCGGTCGTAGGCGGACATGGGCTTGCGGCCGGCGATGATGTCCTTGAGGGCGTCCAGCTTGAACGTGTAGAGGCTGCCGTAGCCCTTGGAGTCCCACGTGGGCGAGGAGTACTGGAGCGTCGGGTCCTGCTCCATGATCGGGATCATCTTGGTGAACGCCTCGTGCACATGGCGGACGCCCTGCTCCGAGTCGGCGCTGAAGACGGCCGGGACGGCGGAGGAGATGAACTTCCAGGGCACGGTGACGTCCTGGGTGCCCTGCTTGGTGAGCGCCGGGTTGCCCTTCGCGTCGCGGGTGAAGTCCTTGCCCTCGACGCCGTAGTTGATGAGCGTGTATTCCTCGCTGCCGAACGGTGACGCGGCGAAGTCGGCCAGCGCCAGGATCTGCCGGACCCGCTCCTCGGACCCGCTCTTCACATAGGTGTTCTCCAGCTTGACGTTGTCCATCCAGGCGACGGGCGCGGAGCCGAACGGTACGAAGGGCCTGGGGTCGTACTTCTTGTCGATCGCCTTCATCGCGGCGATGTAGCCGACCCCGGGCGCCAGATAGGTGGGTATGCCGTCGTAGACGTACGCGCCCTTGCCGTTCTTGAACATGTCCGTGTACTGCGCCTTCTGCGCCCCGGACATCTGGAGGGTGCCCGGGTAGTAGCAGCCCGCCTTGTACAGCGACCGGGCGGTCTCCACCGCCCGGCGGAACTCCGATGTCTCCAGGTCGGTGGTGAACTTGCCGGTCTTGGGGTCCATCCGCCAGGCGTACGGCGCACCGGCCGACATGGCGAGGACGTTGGTGGCGCCCGCGATGATCGCGTACTGGTCCTTCTTGGGCCGGGTCAGCTCCTTGCAGGCCTCGACGAACCGGTCGAGGCCGGTGATCTGGTCGAGGCTCGTGATGCCGATCTCCTCGAACAGGTCGTGCCGGTAGAAGCCCGCGCCGCCGGTGCCGGTGCGCGCGATCGGGATGCCGTAGAGCTTTCCGCCGAAGATGGCGGACTGCCAGGCGCCCTGCGGTATCGCGGCCAGGTTGGGGTAGTCCTTGACCTTGTCGCCGGCGAGGTACGGGGTCAGGTCGGCGCACTTGGCCCGCAGGAAGGCCGCCTTGTTGTCGACGCCGCCGACCTCGGGGTACATGAAGAGGTCCGGCAGGCTGTCGCTGGCGATCATGGTGGAGAACTTGGTGCCGTAGTCGTCCGCCGGGACGGCGGTGATGTCGACCCGGCCGCCGAGCAGCTTCTCGATCTCCTGCCAGGCGGCGTTCCTGCCGCGCGAGGGCGGCGGCGGCGAGAAGGTCTCCATCGTCGCGCTGATCGGCTTCGCCCCCTTGAGCGGGGTGTTCTTCGTGGCGCGCGGCGGCTTGGCCGGGTAGCTGAAGAAGCCCTGCGGAACGCCGGCCGCGGTGCCGGCGAGATCGGGCTTGAGGCCGATGTTGCGGATCGCGGTGTCGGGGAGCAGCGAGGCGCTCTTGGCCTCGGCCTTGGCGGTCGTGCCGCCGTCGCCGCAGGCGGCGAGCAGCGGGGCGGCGGCCAGTCCCAGACCGATGCCCGCACCCATGCGGAACAGCGCTCTGCGGTTGACGGGGGTTGAGCTCGGCACCTGAGTCTCCTTGGGAGAGGGGGAAGGAAGGCGTGGGGGGGGCGGTGGTTGCGCTCAGCCCTTGACGGCGCCGGTGAGCACGCCCTTGGTGAAGTAGCGCTGGAGGAACGGATAGACGCAGAGGATCGGTACGACGGCGATCACCAGGACCGCCATCTGGACGGCCTGCTGCGGGGCGAGCACCTCGCCGGCCGAGGCGGAGTTCAGGCTCTGGCCCTGGAGGACGTAGGTCCGCAGCACCATGGGCAGCGGCCATTTGTCGGAGTCGTTGAGGTACAGGAGCGAGTTGAAGAAGGCGTTCCAGTACGTCACCGCGTAGAAGAGGCTGATCACGGCGAGGACGGCCTTGGACAGTGGCAGGACGATCCGCAGCAGGATGCGGAAGTCGCCGGCGCCGTCGACCTTCGCCGCGTCGTAGAGCTCGTCCGGCAGGTTCATGAAGAAGGACCGCAGGACGACCAGGTTGAAGGCGCTGACCAGGGTGGGCATGACGAGCGCCGCGTAGGTGTCGTACAGGCCGAGCCCCTTGACCAGCAGGAAGTTCGGGATGATGCCCGCGTTGAACAGCATGGTGAACAGGGCGATCATCAAGATGGCGCGGGAGCCGGTGACCTCGCGGCGGGAGAGTCCGTACGCCATGCCGACGGTGACGAGCAGGCTGGCGAGGGTACCGAGGACGGTGATGCCGACGGAGACGATCAGTGCCCGGGTGACGACCCCGCCGGTGAAGATCGTGCGGTAGGCGTCCAGGTTGGGGTGGTCGGGCCACAGGACGAGGCCGGAGGCCTTGATGATGTCGGTCTGCGAGGCGAAGCTCGTGCCGATGACGCCGACCAGCGGATAGGCGACCGCGAGGACGACCACGACGACGGCCACCGCCTTGGCGGTCTGCCCCATGCGGGTCGGGCGTTCCATCCACGGCGGTCTGCCGTCGGTCCTGTTCCTGCGGGCGGGCCGGGGCGCGGTCGCGGTGGTCGCGGACGTGGCGCGAGTCTTCTCAGCGGTCAGCACCGCGGTACACCCCTTCGTGGCCGAGCCGGTGGGCGAGCTTGTTCGCGCCCAGCACGAGTACGGTGCCGATGACGGCCTTGACGAGTCCGACGGCGGCGGCGACGCCCCAGTCGTTGTCCTTGATGCCGTGGTAGTAGACGTAGGTGTCGAGGACCTCACCGGCGTCCGGGCCGACCGCGTCACGCTGGAGCAGGATCTGCTCGAAGCCGACGGAGAGGATCTGCCCGAGGTTGAGGATCAGCAGCAGGATGAGTACGGGGGCGATGCCCGGCAGGGTCACGTGCCAGAGCCGGCGCCTGGGTCCCGCGCCGTCGATCGCGGCGGCCTCGTACTGTTGCCGGTCGATGTTCAGCAGCGCGGCCAGGATGATGATCGTGCCCCAGCCGGCGTCCTTCCAGGCCACCTGGAGGGTCAGCAGCCAGGGGAAGGCGTCGGGGTCGCTCATCATGTCGTAGCGCGGCAGCCCAAGGCCTCCCAGGACATCGGGCAGCAGCCCGGCGCCGCCCAGGATCTGCTGGAAGATCGAGACGATGATGACCCAGCCGATGAAGTGCGGCAGATAGACGACGCTCTGCACGAAGCGCCTGATGCGGTCGCTCGCGATGCTGTTGAGCAGCAGGGCGAGGGCGACCGGGATCGGGAAGAAGAACACCAGCTGGACGAGGGCGATCTCCAGGGTGTTGAACGTCGCGCTCCAGAAGGCCGGTTCGCCGAACGCCGCGGAGAAGTTGGCGAAGCCGACCCAGACGCTGTGCATGTATCCGAGGTACGGCTGGTAGTCCTGGAACGCCACCACGTACCCGAGCAGCGGCACGTAGTGGAAGACGACGAAGTAGAGCAGGCCGGGCAGGGTGAGCAGCAGCATCACCCGGTCGCGCTTGATCCGCTGCCCGAGCGTCAGCCGGTGTGGCGCGGCAGCGGCACGGGCATCGGGCGGGGCGGGTTCATCGGCCCGCTGCCGCCGCTTTTCCCGCGGCAGCGGGGGTGCTGTGTCAGCCATGGTGCGTCCTGTTCGGCCGGGTGGCGCGTAGTGAGCCTTCTGCGGCCGCAAGTTAGTAAGCGGTTAACCCAAGCGTCAAGAGATTCGAGCGAACGTCTTTGTTTCGCCGTGCTCTTCGAAGGAAATCCAGGCCAGAAAATCGCCTGATAGCTGGACAGAACTGGATAGTTACGGGTGGAGAGAGCTTGACGGTCGGCCATCACGCTCCCTAGCGTGCCGGTCATTCCATAGAACGCGATTACTGTCCGGAGGCAGGGTGCGAACCACCGAAGAGGCGCCGGCTCAATCCGGTACCGATGCCGCGACCCCGCCCGGAAGGCGGCCGCGCACGGTTCTGGTCATGAGCCCCGGACTGCTGGACGAGGTCTTCCCGCCTCCCGTCCGGGCCCGGCTGGAGGAGACGGCGGACCTCCTCGACCCGTCCGTGATCAGCGAGTTCGACTCCCCCGCCGCCACCGCGGCGCTGTCCGGCGCCGAGGTACTGCTCACCGGCTGGGGCTGCCCGCCGGTGGACGCCGCGCTGCTGGACAGGGCACCCGGACTGCGGGCCGTGATCCACGCGGCCGGCACGGTGAAGACGTTTCTGTCCCCGGACGCCTTCGACCGCGGCATCACCGTCTCCTCGGCCGCCTCCGCCAACGCCGTACCGGTGGCGGAGTTCACCCTGGCCGCGATCATCATGGGCGCGAAGCGGGTGTTCCCGCTGGCGGGGCTCTACCGCGCCCGCCGCACCCACCGCACCGGCGCCGACCTCGACCGGCAGCACTGGCTCGGCACGCACGGGCTGACCGTCGGCGTCGTCGGCGCCTCCCGGATCGGCCGGCGGGTCATCGAGCTGCTGCGGGTCCTGGACGTGGAGGTGCTGCTGTACGACCCGTACGTGGGCGCGGCCGAGGCAGAACTCATGGGCGTCACCCCGGCCGATCTGGACACGCTCGTGGCGACCAGCGACGTGGTGACCGTGCACGCCCCGGACACACCCGAGACCCGGGGGATCATCGACGCCCGCCGGATCGGCCTGATGCGCCCCGGCACCCTTGTCGTCAATACGGCCCGGGGTCCGCTGGTGGACACCGAGGCGCTGACCGCCCACCTGGTCAGCGGCCGGCTCGACGCGGTCCTGGACGTGACCTCGCCCGAGCCGCTGCCGGCCGGCCACCCGCTGTGGGACCTGCCCAACGTCTTCCTGACCCCGCATCTCGCGGGCGCCCAGGGCAACGAGGTGGGCCGGCTGGGCGCGCTCGCCGTCGACGAGCTGGCCCGGTACGCGCGGGGCGAGCCCTTCGGTCACCCGGTGCACCGGGCCGACCTGGGGAGAATCGCATGAACCAGGACCCACCACAGGCTCTAGGCTCGGCGTCACACAACAGCCACCAGGGGGTGAGCCGGATGCGCCGGCAGAGCACGGCCGCGGACGGACAGCGACGGGCGACGGTCACCGATGTCGCGCGGCGCGCAAGCGTCTCGACGGCCACCGTCTCCCGCGTACTGAACCGCAACTACCCCGTCGCCGAGGCGACCCGGGAACGCGTCGAGTCGGCCATGCGCGAGCTGGGCTACGTGGTCAACGCGCACGCCCGCGCGCTGGCCGGGGTCTCCAACCGCACCGTCGGCATCATCGTCAACGAGGTCATCGACCCCTTCTACGCCTATATCGCGCGGGGTGTGGAGCGCGAGGCCGCGCTCGGCGGACGGCTCTGCCTGGTGTGCTGCACCCAGGGCGACCCTCAGCGCGAGCTGGCCTTCATCGACCTGATGCACGAGCGCAGGGCCGACGCGGTGGTGGTGGTCGGCGGCTCCATCGCCGACCGCGGCTACACCTCCGAACTGGCCCGCCGGGCGCGGGAGCTGGACGCGGGCGGCTCCAAGCTGGTGCTGTGCGGCAGGCCGCCGCTGGGCGAGGCGGCCCCGACCGTGGCGGTCGAGTACGACAACGAGGGCGGCGCCTTCGCCATCACCGACCACCTGCTGATGCAGGGCCACGAGCGCATCCTCTACCTCGGCGGCCCGCCCAAGCTCTCCACCACCCGCGACCGGCTCGCCGGGCACCGGCGGGCCCTGGAGCTGCGCGGACTGCCCGCCGACCCCGAACTGGTCCAGCCGGGTGCCTTCAGCCGTAACTTCGGCTACCGGCGGATGAGCGAACTGATCCGGGACGGACTGGAGTTCACGGCCGTCTTCGCGGCCAACGACATGGTCGCCGCCGGGGCGGCGCAGGCGCTGGAGGAGGCCGGGCTGCGGGTGCCGAAGGACGTCTCACTGGTGGGGTACGACGACATCCCGGTCGCCCAGGAGCTGCGTCCCCGGCTGACCACGGTCCATGTGCCGCTGGAGGAGATGGGGCGCCAGGCGGTGCGGCTGGCCGTCTCCGGCGGCGACGAGGACGACTGGCGGGAGCCGACCACGGGTGCGCTGCGGCTCGGCACCCACATCGTGGTGCGCGATTCCGTCGGGCCCCGGGCCGGCCGGCCCTCGCGCAAGTGACCGGTTACTTCCCGCCTGTCCGTAGTTGGCCATAGAAATCCGCAGTCGGTCATAGAAAATCACAGTAACTTCCCGACTCCCCTTGCGGCTCGACAGCAACCGCTTACATGCTGACGGCACGCCCCATCCCGTTCCGCACGCTTCCGCCCCTCATTCGTTTCTGCAGGGAGAGTTCCGCATGCGTCAGCACAGCCCCTCCGCCATGTCTTCCGCCCCGGTCGGCCGCCGCTCCGTCCTCGCCGCCGCGGCCGGCGCCGGGGCGGTGGCCGCACTCGGCGCCACCGTCCCCTCGGCGCAGGCCGCCCCCGGCCGGCCGCTCGCCCGCCCGGTCGCCCTGACCGTCACCGCCCGCCCCGCCGCCGAGGCCGAGCGGCTGCGGCTCGCACAGGCCCTGCGCGGCTCGGAGTTCCAGCCGACCGGCCTCCACGTTCCCGCCGGCACCCCGCTCTCGCTGACCGTCCGGCCCCACGACGGCCTGCTGCCCACGCTCTGGATCGGCGCCTGGGACTACTACGGCGAGATCACCGAACCGCGCGCCCACCCGCTGACCGCCGGCGCCAACACGGTGACCGACCCGCACGGCGGCCCGGTCTATCTGACGCTCACCGGGCACGGCGAGCGGGCGGGGGTACTCATCCGCTCCGGGGCCGTCCCCATGCCGGTCTTCACGCTGGGCCGCACCACCGAGGCCGGCTTCCAGCGGCAGCTCGACACGCTGACCGCATCGCCCTGGGCCGAACTCCACGGCCCGGACACGATCATGACGCTGACCCGTGACGGCGCGCTCCAGTACCGGGGCGAGGACCACGCCGCACTGCTCCGGCTGGTCGGAACGATCATCGACTCGCACGCCCGGATCAGCGGGCTGGACGGCTCCCGGCCGGTGCACCGGCGCAAGGCGGGTCCGTACCACTTCACCGAGGTCAGCAAGGTGCCGACCGGGGTCGGCGCGTACGCCACGCACGGCTACAACGGCTTCCCGCGCGCCTATCTCGACCGGGCCACGACCGTCGAGGGGCTGCGGACCCGCGGCTGGGGGCTCTACCACGAACTCGGGCACCTGCATCAGCAGATGGCCTACAAGCCGGGCGGTCTGACCGAGGTCACGGTGAACATCTACTCGCTGGCCGCGCAGCGCACCCTGAAGCAGCCGTCCAACCTGCTCACGGCCGACCCGGCGACCGGCCTCACCGCCTTCCAGACCGCACGGGCCAAGTTCGGCACGGCCGGGCTGACGTACGAGAAGTCCTTCGGCGCGTACGAGAAGCTCGTGCCGCTGCGTCAGCTGGAGCTGGCCTTCGGGGACGACTTCTGGCCCCGCCTGCACAAGCTGGTGCGCGAGGAGAACCCGCAGTCCGACTCCACGGAGAACGACAAGCGCTACCGGGCACTGGCCACTTACGCCAGCCGCGTCGCGGGCCACGACCTCACGGACTTCTTCGTCAACACCTGGGCCTTCCCGATCGACGCCGTCGGGCGGGCGGAACTCGCCGCCCTGCACCTGCCCCAGCCGCCCGTCGACCCGAGCACGCTCTCCGGCTGAACGCCGCGAACGCGGGAGACACAGTGAACGCAGAGCACGCACAGGACAGGGAGTCATCGTGCGACTGAGCAGAAGGACCCTTCTCGCCACGAGCGGCGCAACGGCCGTCGGAGCGGCGCTCGCCCCCGCGGCGGGCGCCGCACAGGCCGCGGCCGCGGAGCCGGCGGCAGGCACGGCACCGGACGGCGCACCGGCTGCGGACCAGGACTTCGACGGCCTCCTCCTGCGGGCGGAGACCCTGATCACCGGAGGCCGGTTCGACCCGTCCGACCCCGACTTCGCCGCCGCCCTCGCGGCCCTGAACAGCGAGGCGGAGGAACTGTGGGAGACCCTGGACCGCAGCACCGGACGCACCGCGCTGTGGGCGGACCTCTCCCCCGTCACCGATCCGGGTAACTTCGGGCAGACCTACACCCGGCTGCGCACCCTCGCCACCGCGTGGGCCACGCCCGGCGCCGCTCCGGCGGGCGACAGCGAGACCGCGGACGCCCTGCTCGGCGCGCTGCGCTTCACCTTCGACACCGCCTACCACCCGCAGGCGGGCGAGAGCGGCAACTGGTGGTTCTGGGAGATCGGCGCTCCCCGTGCGCTGATGGACTGCTGCGTACTGCTGCGCGGGCTGCTGTCCACCGGTGATCTCACGGACTATCTGGGCGTCGTCGACCGCTTCTGCCCCGACGCGGACCGCCGGACCAACTCCCCCACGCTGTCCGAGACAGGTGCCAACCGCACCGACAAGTCCGTGATCGTGGCACTGCGCGGACTGCTCGGCAAGGACGGGGACAAGGTGGCGTCCGCCCGTGACGCACTCTCCGACGTGCGTGACTCGGGCCGTAACAGCCTTTTCCGGTATACGAGTTCGGGCGACGGGTTCTACGAGGACGGCTCGTTCGTCCAGCACGACGTGGTCGCCTACACCGGCTCGTACGGCACCGTGCTGCTCGGCGGCGCGGCCTGGCTGATCTCGCTCCTGGCGGATTCGCCGTGGGCGGTCGCCGACCCGAAGGTATCGGTGATGTACGACGCCGTGGAGCGGAGCTTCGCACCGGTGGTCTTCGACGGGCTGATGATGGACGCGGTGCGCGGCCGGGCCGTCTCACGGGAACGCGCGGGTGACCACCGGGACGGTGCCGCGGCCGTCGCGGCGATCCTGCTGCTCGCCTCCGGAGCACCCGCCTCCTACGCGGAGCGCTGGCGGGCACTGGCCAAGGGCTGGCTGACCCGCAACCGCACCACCCCGTTCGCCGGTCTCGCCACACTCCCCCAACTGGCCCTGGCCAAGGCGGTGCTCGACGACCGGGACATCCACGCCGGGGCGCGCACGACGGGCAGCTTCGTCCTCGCCGACATGGACCGCGTGGTGCACCGCCGCCCCGGCTGGGCCTGCGCGCTGTCGCTGTCGTCGAAGCGGATCTCCGCGTACGAGGCGGGCAACGGCGAGAATCTGCACGGCTGGTACACCGGCGACGGCATGACGTATCTGTACGACGGCGACGACCTCGGGCAGTACAACGACGGCTTCTGGCCGACCGTCGACCCGTACCGGCTCCCCGGCACCACGGTCGACACCCGCCGGCGCGACGATCTCGGCACCGACGCCGGTACGTCCACCTACCGGCCGGCGAACACCGTCGCGGGCGGGGCCGTACTGGACACCCGGTACACGGTGGCCGCGATGGAGGTGATCGGCGCTCCGGGCAGCACGCTTCGGACCAGGAAGGCGTGGATCCTGCTGGACAACGCGGTGGTCGCGCTCGGCGCGGGCATCACCGCGAGCGACGGCCGGGCGGTCGAGACGGTCGTCGAGAACCGCAACCTCGGCGCGCGGGGCCGCAACCGGCTGCTGGTCGACGGTGTCCCGCAGCCCGTGGAGCAGGGCCGGTCCGCCGAATTCGGCCGGGCCAGGTGGGCGCATCTCGACGGTGTCGGCGGCTATGTCTTCCCCGATGGGGCCGCGCTGCACGCCCTGCGCGAGGAGCGCACCGGCACCTGGCGGGCCATCGACACGGGAGCGGACACGGGTGGCGGCGCCGACCCCGTCACCCGCCGCTATCTCACGCTCGGGCTGGACCACGGGATCTCGCCCACCGACGACGGCTACGCCTATGTGCTGCTGCCCGGTGTCCCGGCCGCCGCAACGGCGGTCTGGTCGCGCTCCCGGCCGGTCCGGATCGTCGCCAACGACGCCGCCGTGCAAGCGGTGGAGGACCGCCGGGCCGGACTGACCGCCGTGCACTTCTGGAGCGCCGGGTCCGCGGCCGGGATCACCTCGTCCGGCCCGGCGTCGGTGCTCGTGCGGCGAAGGGGCGCGCGGGTGTCCGTCGCGGTCGCCGACCCGGGCCGGACACAGAACTCGCTCACCGTCGAACTGCCCTTCCCCGTGCGGTCGGTGGCGCGGGCCGATGCCACTGTGAGCGTCGTTCCCGGCCGCAGGACCGTCCTCACCGTCGAAGCCGGCGGCTCCCGCGGCCACACCCACCACGCCGAACTCGTCCAGTAACCCGTCCCCTGAGCGTCGATCCCGAGGAGCAGCACCACCATGTCCGTCGCCCCGCATCTGCAACTGCCGCCGACCGACCGGGTCCTGTCGTCACGTACCGGCTGGACCCGGGCGCACTGGGAGGCGACCGCCGACCGGATGCTGGACGCGCTGACGCCGTACGCCACCCCCGGCTTCGCGCAGTACCGGCTGCCCGGCCGCGGCAGCTGGTCGGGGGTCGTCTCGGACGGTCTTGAGGGCTTCGCCCGGTCGTTCCTGCTCGCCGCCTGCCGGGTCGCGGGCGCGGGCGGGGCGGTCGACCCCTCGCTGACCGAGCGCTACGCGGCCGGTCTCGCGGCCGGCACCGATCCCGGGAGCGGGGAGGCGTGGCCGCGCCTGACGGACTGTTCGCAGCAGATGGTGGAGGCGGCCTCGATCGCGGTCGCGCTGCATGAGACCCGGCCGTGGATCTGGGACCGGCTGGACGCCGGGGTCCAGGAGCGGGTGGTCGACTGGTTCTCCGGGTTCGTCGGCGGCCGCACCTGGGACAACAACTGGCGGCTCTTCCAGGTGGTGTCCGAGCAGTTCCTCGCCTCCGTCGGCGCCCCGTACAACCGGTCCGACATCGAGGGCGGACTGGACAGGATCGAGGACTGGTACGTCGGTGACGGCTGGTACACCGACGGGGACGGCCGCAATTTCGACTACTACGTCGGCTGGGCCATGCACCTGTACCCGCTGCTGTGGGCGCGGATCGCCGGGCCGGGCGGCGGCGACGGCGGCCGGGCCGCGGTGTACCGGGAGCGGCTCAGCCGGTTCCTGGAGGACTACCAGCACTTCTTCGGGTCGGACGGCGCCCCGGTCCACCAGGGCCGTTCCCTCACCTACCGTTTCGCCGCGCTCGCCCCGGTGTGGATGGGCGCGCTCGCCGACTGCACACCGCTGGCGCCCGGACTGACCCGGAGGCTCGCCTCGGGCACGCTGCGGCACTTCGCGGAGCGCGGGGTGCCGGACGAGCGGGGGCTGCTGACGCTCGGCTGGTACGACACCTTCCTGCCGTCCACCCAGCCGTACTCGGGTCCGGCCTCCCCGTACTGGGCGAGCAAGGGCTTCCTCGGGCTGCTGCTCCCGGCGGACCACGCGGTGTGGACTGCGCGTGAACTCCCGCTGCCCGTCGAGGAGTCCGACACGTACACCGCTCTGCCCGCGCCGGGCTGGCTGCTGCACGGCACCCGGCACGACGGGATCGTCCGGCTGGTCAACCACGGCAGCGACCACAACCCGCCCGCCCCTGACGCCGGCGCGGCCGATGCGGACGCCGATCCGGACCGGGGTGCGGGCGAGGAAGACCCGCACTACGCGAAGCTCGGGTACTCGACGGCGACCGCGCCGCAATCCTCGCCGCACGCCGTGGCCCGCGGCATCGACGGCCACCTGGCCCTGGTCGCCCCGGACGGCACCCCGTCCCGGCGCCGCCGGATCCATCCGCTGCGCTGCGAGGGCCGCGTCGCCGCGTCCTGGTCGGCGGCGCGGCTGCCGGGTGACGAGCGCGCGTACCGGATCGGGACGACGAGCGTGCTGCACGGCCCGTGGGAGATCCGGGTGCACCGGGTCGAGTCGCCCGAGGGTGCGGTGGTCCGGGAGGGCGGTCACGCGGTCGCCGACCGGACGAGCCCGTTCGCCTCGTCGGGGCCGGACTGGGCACTCGCCCGCACGGCCGAGGGGCTGACCAGTGCGGTGGTCGCCCTGTACGGGTGGGACGGCGGGGCCGAGGTGGCGCGCGATGTCGAGTCCAACGCGTACGGACCGCACTCGGCGGTCCCGTATCTGCGCAGCGCGCCCCGTCCGGGCGGCCGGAGCGTTCATGTGTCGCTCGTCGTGCTCTCCCGCGACCGTGTCCATCCGGAGGCGCTCCGTACGGCGGTTCGCGTGCGGGTGGACGGCGACGCGGTGGTCCTGACCTTCCTGGACGGGAGCCGGGTCGAGGTCTGACCGGCGCCGGCCGGCGGCGGGCCCCGGCCGGCGGACCGGGCTCAGATTCCGATGCTGTTGTCCTCCCGGCGGTGGATGTGCCCGATCAGCTCCTGCGCCAGGGACTTGATCGTGTCGAGCCCGGCCCGCCCCCACGGGCGGGGCACGGTGTCCACGGCGCAGACGGCGCCCAGGGCGATCCCCGTACGGTCGATGAGCGGCGCCCCCAGGTAGGAGCGGATGCCTATGTCGTCGACGACCGGGTTCCCGGCGAACCGCGGATAGTCGCAGACGTCCTCCAGGACCAGCGCCCTTCGCCGCACCACGACGTGCGGGCAGTAGCCGTGGTCGAGGGCCACATAGCGGCCGCTGCGGCCGCTGCCCGCCGCCGTGGCTCCCAGGTCGGCGCCCTTGCGGGTGCCCGCCGGGGTGTGCAGCCCGGCGTAGAACTGCCGGTTGCCGTCGATGAAGTTGACTATCGAGAAGGGCACTTCGGTCACTTCGGCCACCCGGTCGGCGAAGGAGTCGAAGTTGTCGAACGAGGCGTCGGACCGCTCACCCAGGCCGAGGCTGCGCAGCCGCTGGGTCCGGACGGGGGCGTCGCTGTCGACGGGGGTCAGCAGCATCCGCCCGATGGCGTGCGGGATCACGTACGGACTCCGAAACTGCCGTGGCCGGAGAGCGGGGCCGGCTCGGTGGTGGCGTTGATGAGGTGCTGGACGAGGGTGACCAGCGCGCCGGTTCCCGAGCTGGCGATCCGGGCGTCGCAGAGGACGACCGGTACCGCGGGTGCCAGGTCGAGCGCGGCCCGCACCTCCTCGGGGCCGTAGCGGAAAGCACCGTCGAACTCGTTGACGGCGACGATGAATCCGATTCCGCGCCGCTCGAAGAAGTCGACGGCCGCGAAGCACTCCTCCAGTCTGCGGGTGTCCGCGATGACCACCGCTCCGAGTGCGCCCTGGGAGAGCTCGTCCCACATGAACCAGAAGCGTTCCTGGCCGGGTGTGCCGAACAGATAGAGCACGTGCTGCTCGTCCAGTGTGATGCGGCCGAAGTCCATGGCGACCGTGGTGGAGGTCTTGGACTCGATGCCTTCGAGGCTGTCGGTCGCCGCGCTGACCTGGGTCAGCAGCTCCTCCGTGCTCAGCGGCGCGATCTCGCTGACCGCGCCGACGAAGGTCGTCTTGCCGACACCGAAACCGCCCGCCACCAGCACCTTGAGCGCGACGGGAAAGCCCTCGGGGCTGCTGGGGGCGTCCGCGTGCCCCACGTGCCCCGGGGCCTCGGCGTGACCAGCGCTCCCGGGGCCGTCCGCGTAGCCGACGCTTCCGGGGCCCCCGGTCCCCGGGTACGGGGCGGAGCTGTCGAAACCGTCAGAGCTGTCGTCGTAAGCCATCGAGCACTGCCTCCAGCAGGGATCGGTCAGTGGGCATGTCGTGGAAGGCGGGCGGGTGCGCGGTGACCGCTCCGCAGTCGACCAGGTCGGAGAGGAGCACCTTGGTGACGACCGCGGGAAGCCGCAGATGCGCGGCGATCTCGGCCACCGAGGTGGGGCCGCCGCACAGTCCCAGCGCCACGGAGTGCTCGGGGCCGAGGTGGTCCTGCGGAACGGTTCCGGTGGCCATGACCAGGGAGAGCAGGTCGAGCACGGTGGTGGGGCGGGTGCGGCCGCCGCTCACCGTGTACGGGCGGATGAGGCGGCCTGCCGCATCGTCGAGCAACGGCGCGTCCTGGGTGGCCGACACGCTCACAGCCCCGTGGCGCCCGGCACCCCGGCCGCTTGTCTGGTCGGGGTCATCAGATAGGGCCTGACGCTCTTGACCAGCATGGTCATCTCGTAGCCCAGCACGGCGGCATCGGCGCTCCGCCCGGCGAGCACGGCCAGACAGGTGCCGGAACCGGCGGTGGCGACGAAGAGCAGCGTCGAGTCGAGCTCCACCACCACCTGGCGGACCTCTCCGTTGTCCCCGAACCGCGCCCCGGCGCTGCGGCCGAGGGAGTACAGGCCGGCGGCCAGCGCCGCCATGTGGTCGGCGCTGTCGGCGTCCAGGCCGTGGAGGGATTTCACCAGCCCGTCGGCGGAGAGCAGGACCGCGCTGCGGGTGTACGGCACGCGCTGTACCAGCCCGCTCAGCAGCCAGTCGAGGTCCGAGACCTGACCGGACGGCGTATCGGTCGCCATGGTGCATCTACTCCTTGGAGGTGTTCGCTTCGAGTGGGTCTTGATCGCTGTGGTAGGGGCCGGCCCGGAGGAGTTCCCCGGGCGCCGGGGCGCCGCGGACCGGAAGCGGATCGAGCGGTGCCGCGGCCGCTGTCACCGCGCCCGGAGCCGCCCCGAACCCGGCCTCCGCCCCGGAGCCGGAACCCGGTTCGGACATCGGTTCGGGCTCCGATTCGGCACGGGCCTCGGCGAGGTCGATGCCGCGTCGGAAGGCCGCCACCAGGCCCGGGTCGTGCAGGGTGGGTTCGTCCTCGGTGCGCGGGACGGGAGCCTCCCTGAGCTGAGGGACCAGATGTTCCTGGTTGGCACGCCTGGGAAGCTGCGGCCGGCCCATCGTGCCGCGAACGACTCCGGGCTCCGCGGAGAGCGCCGGTGCCGCCTCGTCCGCCGGCCGGATGCCGGGGCCGGCCTCGGCGGGCGTGGGCCGGTCTAGGCGCTCGGCGCGCAGCGGGAGCGGCGGCGGGCCCTCGCCCTGGCGCCGGGTCTGCTGCGGCGGCTGGTGCATCCGCAGCTGCTGGTTCGGCACGTACGGCCGGCGCTCCGGCTCGGGAGCGGGCGCCGGGCCGCCCGGACCGAGGTCCCGGTGTGCGGCGGCCTCGTCCAGCGGCGGTGGGCGGTGCACGGGGCCTGGGGGCGGGGCCGGTGCGCCGCCGGCTCCGGCGACGGCGTCGTCCTCGGCCCCGAGCAGGGACTGCGGAAGCACGAGCACGGCTTGCGTGCCCCCGTAGATATTGCTCTGCAGCCGTACGGCGATGCCGTGTCTGCGGGCCAGCGAGGCCACCACGAACAGCCCGATCCGGCCGTCCTGGAGCAGCCGGGCGACATTGACCTGGTCGGGGTCGGCGAGCAGGGCGTTCATCCGCTTCTGCTCGTTGCCCGGCATGCCCAGGCCCCGGTCCTCGACCTCCAGCGCGAGTCCCGCGGTGACGTGCTGGGCGCGCAGCAGCACCTGGGTCTGCGGGGCGGAGAACACCGTGGCGTTCTCGACCAGTTCGGCCAGGAGGTGGATCACGTCGGCCACGGCGTGCCCGCGGAGGGTGCCGTTGATCGGGGGCACCAACTTGACCCGTGGATACTGTTCGACCTCGGCGATCGCCGAGCGCAGCACCTCGGTCATGGTGACCGGGTTGCTCCACTGCCGCCGGGAGACGGCGCCGCCGAGGACCGCGAGGTTCTCCGCGTGGCGGCGGATCCGGGTGGCCAGGTGGTCGACGTGGAAGAGGCCCTTGAGCAGATCGGGGTCCTCGACCTCGTGCTCCAGCTCGTCGAGCAGCTGGATCTCGCGGTGCACGAGCGACTGCAGCCGGCGGGCGAGGTTGACGAATACCTCGACCTTCTGGTCCTCGCCGCTGTGCTCCGAGAGCCGGGACGCCTGCACGACGGCGGCGACGGCCCCTTCCTGCTGGCGGCCGAGCTCCTGAGCCAGCAGTTCGAAGGCGTCGCTGCCGGGGGCGGTGGGCTGCGGGGGCCGGCGCGTGGGTACGGGTTCGCCGTTGCGGAGCTGTTCCACCACCTGTTGCAGTTCGGCCTGGCCCTGCGCGCTGGCCCGGCGCAGGGCGAAGCAGCGGCCGAGGACGGTGGTGGCGACGCGGTTGGCGGCGAGGAAGGCCGCCGCCACGGCGGCGACCGCCAGCGCCGCGGCGGCGCCGAGCGCGGTCCAGAGCTCCGTGGACGGCGCGGTGCCGGTGGAGCGGACCGTGAGGATGACGGCCGCGGCGCCGGTCAGCATGACGGCTACGGCCGGCAGCACCGCGGTGCGCAGGAGTTGGGGGCGTATACGCGCCTCGGGGGACGGCTGGGCAGCGCGCGGCCTGGCCGCGGCCGAGTGGGAACGGGCACCCGGTCGGCCGTGCCGCCCGCCCTCTCGGCGTTCCGGTCGCGCGTCGGGTGCGCGAAGTTGAGACATCAGCGTCCTTGGTACGTGGGGCCCCAGGAATCGGTATTCATGTGGTGGCACCTACGGTGGTCGGTCATTCTCGGATCATCGGCCGGGCGGGCCCCGGGAACATGAGCCCACCGTTGATCACCGGACACACACGGTAGTCGCCCATGGCGAGGGTGCGGCGGGCAGTTGTGGAACTTGCCCGCCATCCGTCCCGCTCTGGTATGACGTCTCGCACGAACGACCGATTAGGACCGGATCGGTGACGGGGATCCGGCGCCGCACGCGACAAGCCCCCTCGACGGGTGTCGAGGGGGCTTGTCGTGGCGTACGGGGGAGCGATGTCCCGCTCCCCCGTACGGCCTGCCCGCCGGGCCAGGCCGTACGGGGGGCGATGGTGAGCCAGCGTCCGTGCAGGCGTTACGCCTTGCGGAGCCGGGCGACGATGCCGTCGAGGTCACGGCGGACCATGTAGTCGCGGATCATGTGTCCGCCCGGCTCCTCGTACCACTCGTGCGCGATTCCGGCGTCGCCGAGGCGGGCCCGGAACTCCCGCTGACCGGCCAGCACCTGGGTCTCGTTGGCCGTGTCGAACCAGTTGACCGGGTCGGGACTGGTGCCGGCCACGAGGAAGATCCGCTTGTTCCGGTAGCTCTCGACCCGCTCGACCGGGTTGTCGGCGCTGACCCTGGCCTCGTCCCACAGCGGTATGCCGTAGACCGTGCCGCCGCCCAGGTCCAGGGCGGCCGAGGACGCGTTGGCCCAGTGGGTGACCAGTCCGGCGTCCCGGCGCAGACTGGCCGGCCCCGAGTGGGCGCTCACCGAGGCGAAATGACCGTAGTACTTGGCCGCGTACTTCAGGGCGCCGAAGCCGCCCATCGAGAACCCGGCGACGGCACGGCCGTCGTACTCGGCGTAGGTACGGAAGTTCGCGTCGACCCAGGGAAGGAGCTGGTCGATGTGGAAGGTCTCCCAGTTGCGGGGGCCGGTGTTGGAGCTGACCGGGTTGGAGTACCAGCCCGCATGTCCGCCGTCGGGCATCACGACGATAACCGGCTTTCCGGCCGTCCAGTCCCGGATGCCCGCGCGGTCGAAGGTGACGAAGTCCTGGTCGGTACCGCCCCCGTGGAAGAGGTAGAGGACCGGGTAGGTACGTCCGGCCGTGTGGTAGTCGTCGGGCAGCAGGATGTTGACGCCCGGGTTCCAGCCGATGGCGTCGGTGGCGAACCGGTAGTACCACATACGTGGATCGGCCTCGCCGCGCTCCACGATGCGCAGCCCGAAGCCGTCGCCCGCCGCACTGGCCGGGGACGCGGCCGCGAGGATGCCCCCGGTGCCCAGAGCCATCGCGGCGGTGATCCCGCCGGCGGCCTTGATGACGTTTCTGCGGGTGGGACGGTAGCTGCTCAACACGGCCTCCTGGTGAGAAAGGGACACGTCACGCCGAGTAGCCCTTCGGCGGGATCAGCGTGGCGAGCAGATCGAAGGAGATCCAGTAGATCTGGTTGCCGCTGAATGAGGCGGGGTCGGCTATGAGGACGGTGCGGTCCACCTCGTCGTAGCCGAAGACGGTGAAGTAGTGATAGATCGTCTGGTCCGACGGGTAGCCGGGCGGCTGGTTGCCGGGCGGGGCGACGATGTTGGTCACCAGCGGGTAGTTGCGGTCGATGTCGAAGACGATGTCATTCCACAGCAGGTCCCGCTGACCCTGGGTGGGCGGGTCGTTCGGCATGTTCTTGGTCTCGTACCAGCCCCCGCCGAGGTTGGAGTTGAGTACGCCGGTGACCTGGCCGATGTAGTCGGTGCCGGCCTCGGTCGTGCCGAGCTGTCCGGCCAGAACGCCCTGGCTGGGCGGGGCCATCCGGGCCGAGAGCGCGATGCGGGTGGCGGCCGGGCCGCACCAGTATCCGGTCTCCTGAACCTGGTAGTCGATCTCCAGCCAGTGCGCGCTGAGGGTGCGGCCGGAGTCGACCTTCAGCCGGGTGCCGGGCTGGTTGTGCCCGCTGACGACGGCCGTACCGGCCTTCGTTCCGTGGGCGAGCACGGACACGGCCGGGGTGTGCGGTGCGGGCGACGCCTGGGCCGTGCCGGGGTGGAGGAGAATTCCGACGGCGGCGACGGCGATCGCGGAGGACACAAGTCTCCTGCGCATAAAGGCTCCTGAGGGTGGGGGGACGGGCCTTGCGGGAAGAAACGCGTTCAGCTCAGGCGCCCGGCCGATGAGCGCCACGGCTCTGCGCGGCACGGCCGGGTGCGATGGCAGGAGTCAGCGTGGTTCCTCGCCCGCGAGAGGCGCAAGGAATGAAAGTTCAGGCTTACGACCTGGTGCGCGATAGGGAGTGGAGCAGCGAGCGGCGTCATGCGGCTTCGAATCCAAGGCGGAGGAGGGAATCGACGCGGAGCGTCGTTGACCGACGACAACGCCGGAGGCGGAGTCGCAGGGCGTCGGGAGCCCGCTCACTATCGTGCACCAGGCCGTTACCGGTGGAGTCGAGCGGGCCCGGGTACTCCGGCTATCGCCGGGTCCGCTCCTCGGCGGCCAGTAGGGCCCGCCCTTCCGCCGTCGCGACGTGGAAGGACCGTCCTGCCTTGCGCACGGTGGCGACCAGGCCCGCCGCACGGAGCACGTTCAGGTGCTGGCTGACGGCGGGGTGGGTCACGTCCAGGAGCCGGGCGGCCTCGACCGTGGTGCATCCGGTACGGGTCGCGCGCAGAAGGCCCGCCCTGGTGTGACCGAGCAGCGGGCCCAGCGGTCCGGCTCCCTGCGCGGGCCGGGCGGGGGCGGGGCCGGCCCAGTCCGTGGTGTGGTGGATGGGGTAGACGAGAACGGGCGGCAGATCCCCGTCGGCCAGGGTGATCGGGGTGGGCCAGCAGAAGAACGACGGTTGCAGCACAAGTCCCCTTCCTCGCAGCCTGAGTTGCTGGTCGACGGGGTACGTCACCTCCAGCACGGGCGGGCGCCAGCGGAACTGCGGCCCGAGCCCGGCCAGCAGCCCCTCGGTGCCGCCGTCCAGGAGACTGCGCAGGCGCAGGGCGCGGTCGGCGTCTATGTGGGCGTGGACGCGCTGCCAGTACGGTGCGAGCGCCTCCAGCTGATAGGTGCGCAGTGCCTCGCCGAGCTGTCGGAGGGTGTCGGCGTCTCCCCCGGCCAATGAGCGCACCCAGCCGGGCAGTTGGAGTGTGGCGGCCAGTTGCGTCAGATCGGTTCGCAGCCGAGGGCGCGGGGTGCTCATCAGGGTGTCGACGGCCGCCTGCAAGGTGGCCCGGTCGCCGGTGGTGGGGGTGAGGAAGTCCGGCGAGTACCCGCGCGGGGGCAGCAGGGAGGAAAGCAGCCGGGGGCTCGCGGAGAGCCGGGGCCGTACCCAGCGGCGCCACGCGCCGAACACCCTTTCGCCGTCGCGCCGTTGGAGGGTCTGCACGCTGTTGCTGATCTCCCAGAGGAAGTCCGGTCCGGGGGCCACCCGGACCCGCGCCAGGTCCTCGGAGGTGAAGTACACCCGCAGCATGGCCGCCCCCTGTGGTCGCTCCCTCGAAGGTGAAGGTGCACCGATGCCGGCCACGGCCGTGCCCGGCGGATCAGCGAGCCGGTGGAAGGGGTGCACCGGGAAGCCGCAGCACCGCACCGCACCCGCTTCCCGCGGGCAGCGTACCGCCGTTCGACCCCCGCCCGGCCGTACGGGCACCGCCATCTCCCGGGCGTGGCGCCTTTGCCCCTCGGGCGGTCAGGGGCGGCGGCCCACCCAGGTGGTCCGGGTGGTCCGGACCGTGAGGTCGTCGCGCCGCAGGACGCTGTGGGGGCCTTCGTCGTCGGTGACGGCGTCGAGTGCGGCCAGGTCCTCGGCGGGGAACCGGCCGTCGAGGTGGGAGCGCAGCTTGCGCAGGCACACCTGGGCGTAGCGGGCGGTGGCGGCCGGCAGCGGGGCGGGCAGGTCGGTCACGAAGGGGCGCTCGGCCTCCAGGACGAAGCCCGCGCGGGTCAGGTGATCCGTCCAGTCCGGGGCGGGTCCCGCGTTCAGGGCGGCATGGAGACGGGCCTCCATGCCCGGCCGGCCCACCCTGACATCCTCGGGCAGGAAGCGGGGGAAGAAGTCCATCTCGGTGACGGCCAGGAGGCCGCCCGGCCGCAGGGCGTCGAACACATGGGACAGCACCCGGTCGGGGTCGCCCATGTCGTGCAGCGAGGCGGCCGCCCAGACCAGGTCGGGGGTGTCGAGGGCCGGCCAGCCCTTGTCCAGATCCGCCAGGACGCCGCGGATCCGGTCGGTGAGTCCGAGCGCGGACACCTTCGCCGACAGCCGGTGGAGCATCTGCGGGGAGACATCCACCGCCGAGACCTCGGCCCGCGGGAAGCGCCGGGCCAGGGCGATGGCACCGGTCCCGGTGCCGGTGCCCAGGTCGACGATGCGGCCGGGTTCCCGGTCGGACAGTTCACCCAGCCAGGTGGTGAGCCCGGTCAGAAAGGTCCGCAGGACCTCGGCATCGAGCTCCAGCATCTCGGCCATGGTGGCGGTTCCGGCGTCGGCCCCGGTGTGGTTCGGGTGAGGCGTGTCCGTGTCTGCGGTGTTCATGCTTCGACCGTAGCCCCGGCTTGCGCACCACGCGTACAGTCTTGCGTATGACGCAAGAAAGTGATGTGGACAGCACGGTCCGCATGCGCATCAGGAGCCTGCGGAAGGCGCGCGGCTGGTCGCTCGACAGCCTCGCCGAACGTGCCTTCCTGAGCCCCTCCACCCTGAGCCGCATCGAGACCGGTCACCGGCGCATCAGCCTGGACCAGCTCACGGCACTGGCCCGCGCCCTGGGGACCTCGCTCGACCAGCTGGTGGAAACCGTCAACGACGACGATGTCGTGATCAGGCCGCAGCGCGACGAACAGCGCGGGCTGACCACCTGGGTACTGAACCGCGGGTCCGGCCCGCCCGGCACCACCGTCGCCAAGATGCGTATCACCGACGAATCCCGGGGTCCGGGGGCCGACCAGCTCGGCGTGCACCCCGGCAAGGACTGGTTCACGGTCCTGTCGGGAACCATCACGCTGATCCTCGGCGAGCGCGCCATCCGGGTCGAAACGGGCCAGGCAGCCGAGTTCTCCACCATGATCCCGCACGCCATCAAGGCGCACGGCGGACCGGCCGAGGTCCTGTGCATCCTCGACCGCGACGGACAGTGCACCCACCTCCACCCCCCGGCGTGAACCCGGCCGGCCGGCCCGGACGGAGAACGCCCCGGCCCGTCAGGCCTGGGCGGCCCGGTCGCGGTCACGGCCGGGGGCGGGTGTCATCGCTGCGCCGGGAAGCTGTACGTGGACCGGGGGCCAGTTGCCCCATCCCGCCGCGGGCTCCGCCGCCACGGAGCGCCACCAGGGTTCGACCACCGGAGGATCGGCGGGCTCGAACGGCCTGCCCGGGTGCGGTGCCACCATGGTCGCCCCCACGAACTGGGCGGCGCGCATCGACCACTCGGCGGGCTCGGCCCACGGATGCAGTGCGAGGTTGAACGTCCCCCAGTGGATCGGCAGCATGACGCCCGCCGCCGGGTCGTCGCCCTGAAGGTCCAGATGGGCCTGGACCCCCTCGTCGGGGCTCATGTGGATGTCCGGCCACGCACCGGGTTCCGGTTCGCCGTTCGAGTGGTCCTTGGGCCAGTACTGGCTGTACGCACCGATCTGGATCATGGTGGCGTCGAACGGCCCGTGCTCGGCGCCGATCTCCTTGAAGCCGGGGAAATATCCGGTGTCGCCGCTGTGGTAGATCCGGTGCCCGGGTCCCGCGACGACCCACGAGGCCCAGAGGGTGTGCTGCTGGTTGCGGAGGCCACGGCCGCAGAAGTGCCTGGCCGGGGTGGCCGTGAGGCTGATCCCGGCGACCTCCGTGGTCTCGTTCCAGTCGAGCTCACGGATCCGCTCCAGGGGCACGCCCCAGCGCTCCAGGTGCGCCCCGACCCCGAGCGGCACCGCGAAGGCCGTGCCCGTACCGGCCAGCGCCCGGATCGTCGGAAGGTCGAGGTGGTCGTAGTGGTCGTGGGAGATCACCACCACATCGACCTTGCCGAGCACGGCGAGCGGCAGCGGAACGGGATGCAGGCGCTTGGGCCCCGCGAACGCGAAGGGCGAGCAGCGGTCACCCCAGACCGGGTCGAACAGCACCCGCCGGCCGTCGATCTCGGCGAGCACACTGGAATGCCCCATCCAGGTGAGCCGCAGCCCGGAGACGGGGGGCGTGGCGAGATCGGCCAGGGTGGTGGCGTGGACCGGCACATCACCGGTCGGCGACCTGAGCGCCCGCTCCTCCTTGCGGAAGTACGTCTTCGCGAACTCCAGGGCGGACCCCGACGGCCTGGTCCGTGCCCCCACCGGGTTCTGGAACATTCCGTCGGCGAAGTTGGGGGAACGACGAATGCGCTCCATACGGGTGCCGCCCGGGTCGGCCCCGAAGTCGGCGGGCCGCAGCGCACGCAGCCTGGTGCGGAGCGGAAGTCTGGAGTCAGCGCCGGTCACAAGATCTCCTGAGGGAGTCGGTGTCATCTCATTATGGTCGGGGGGTACGACAGTGCGAGAGCAGAACACCCAACGGGATGGCGGCCCGCAGGGTCCGCCTCAGCCACGCGGCTGCCCGTACACGTGCTCGACATGGAGCCGCAGCACGACCCGGCGGTCCCTGACCATGGCCCGGCGGTAGTCGTCCCAGTCCGGATGTTCCCCCTGGACATCGCGGTAGAGCGCGACCAGCTCCGCCACGGTGGCGTCCTCGGGGTCGGCGGCCACCGGGGTGAGGTCCGCGGTGCCGTCCGCGACGGTCCAGGCCCAGCGGTCCTCGCTGGTGACGTGGTAGCTCGCCCGCGGGTCCCGGCGCAGGTTCCGGGTCTTCGCACGGTCCTCGGTGACCGAGACCCGGACGATGCGCTCGTCGGGGTAGTAGAAGTGGTTGACATTGGACAGCTGGGGCCTGCCGTCCCGCTTGAGCGTAACCAGTACGCCGCTGTTGCCTTCGGAGAACAACCGAAGAAGCGCATCCTGCTGTGCATCGATTCCCGTCATGCCGAATCCAACGTCCGGACCGTGCGCAGGATTCCGCATCCGCCATCCGGTATCCGCTCCACCGCCCCGCGGGGACGCATCCGGCCACGGGGCGGTGATTCGGCGCGGGGCCGCATTGACAGCGGCGCCCCACCTCCCGATACTGACTCGCGATTCAGTAACAGATCGCGGCCGCACGGGGCGCCGGGCCGCGCGGCCCGGATCCCGTGGCATCGCCCCCGGGCCCGCCCCGATCGCAGTGACCGAGGAGAACTCCCGATGACGACGCCTCCGGTGTCCCCGCCCGCCCCGCTGATCTCCCTGACCTGGACGGACCACGTCACCGGCCGCCAGGGGCACCTGGTCGTCGACCGGCTGGTGCGCGGGGTGTCCAGCGGCGGGTTGCGGATGCGGGCGGGCTGCACGCTCGACGAGGTGACCGGACTGGCCCGCGGCATGACGATGAAGGAAGCCCTCCACTTCGACGCGGACCGCACCGGGGCCCGCTACGTACCGCTCGGCGGTGCCAAGGGCGGCATCGACTGCGATCCCCGCGACCCGGCGGCCTACGGCGTGCTGGTGCGCTATCTGCGGGCCGTGCGTCCGTACATCGAGAACATCTGGACGACCGGCGAGGATCTGGGACTCAGCCAGGACCTGGTCGACCGGGCGGCGGCGGAGGCCGGGCTCGTCTCCTCCATCGAGGCCGTCTATCCGCTGCTCGACGACGAGACCGCGGCCCGGCAGCGACTGGCCGACGCCTTCGCCGTCGAGGTGGACGGCATCGGTCTGGACGAGCTGGTCGGTGGCTGCGGGGTCGCCGAGTCGGCCCTCGCCGCGCTGGACCGGGACGGGGTCGCGTACGACGGGGCGCGGGTCGCCGTGCAGGGGCTGGGCACCATGGGCGGCGCGACGGCCCGGTTCCTGTCGCGGGCCGGGCTGCGCGTGGTCGCCGTCGCCGATGTGAAGGGCACGATCGCCAACCCGGCCGGCCTCGACGTCGAGGCACTGCTGTCGGCCCGGGACGCCCACGGGACGGTGGACCGCGGCGCGCTGCGCGCGACGGACCGGGAGCTGCCCGCCGGGGCCTGGCTGGACCAGGACGTGGACGTGCTCGTACCCGCGGCCGTCTCCTACGCCATCGACGCGGCGAACCAGGCCCGGATCAAGGCCCGTTGGGTGGTCGAGGCCGCCAATATGCCGGTGCTGCCCGAGGCCGAGGCGCTGCTCGCGGAGCGCGGGATCACGGTTCTGCCCGATGTCGTCGTCAACTCCGGTACCAACGCCTGGTGGTGGTGGACGCTGTTCGGCGACATCGGAGCCGACGCCGACGAGGCGTTCGCGCACACCCGGAGTTCGATGCGCGCTCTCGTCGAGCTCGTGCTGACCCGGGCCGAGGCGGACGGCTGCACCCCGCGGGCGGCGGCCCACGCCGTCGTCGCCGACCGGCTGCCGGTGATGACGGAACGCTTCGGCTGGTACCGCTGAATGAACCCTGGCCCGCCCCCGGCCTGCCCGGGGGCGGGCATTCGTTAGGGTGACGCCGTGGGAAGAGTGCGGTTGAGTGTGGCGGAGCGACGCGAGGAGCTGCTGCGCGCTGCCGTCGAGCAGATCGAGGTGCGAGGTGTCGCGGCGGTACGGATCGCCGATGTGGCCTCCGTCCTCGGCGTGAGCAACGCACTCGTGCTCTACCACTTCTCGACCAAGGAGAAACTGGTCGCCGCCGCCTTCGCGCACGCGGCCGAGGCCGATCTCACCCAGCTGCGCAAGCTGTTGACCCGCCGGACCACGGCGGTGCGCAGGCTGCGCGCCGCCGTCCGCTGGTACGCCCCGACGGGCCAGGCCAAGGGCTGGCGGCTGTGGATCGAGGGCTGGGCGGCCTCGCTCCGCGACCCCGCGCTGCGCAATGTGGCGGGCGATCTCGACCAGCAGTGGAAGGCGGAGCTGGCCGAGGTCATCGAGGAGGGCGCGGCCGCGGGCGAGTTCCACTGCGACGACCCGATGTCCGTGGCCTGGCGGCTGACCGCTCTGCTGGACGGCCTGGCGGTGCAGATGACCTCGTACGCGGGTCCGCTCTCCCGGGCCACGATGCTGGAGTGGACCGAACAGGCACTCGCCCGTGAACTCGGCATCGACCACGCGACGCTGACGGCCTGACCCACCGGACCGGTCAGCCCCCCCTCCGGCAGCCCCCCTCCGGCGGGCCCGTCAGGTCTGGCGCAGGGGTGCGTAGGACTCGCCCCGCAGGCCGAAGGTCCAGGCAACGCCGTCCTTCGCGGTCCGGGTCGCGGGCGGCACCCGCAGCCAGTACGTGCGACGCGTCCCGTCCGGCTCCGGGGTGGAGTTGACCACCTCGACCATGACCACGTCCTCGTCGCCGTCGAGCGCGATCCGCCAGAGGATGCCCGTCTCGTCCCGGTGGACCGGTTCGGCGCCGGACTCGGTGAGGTAGCGGTCGTATCCGTAGAACTCCAGCATCACGCGCCGCAGTTCGGCGTTCTCCTCGGCCCGGATCCGTTCGGGGGTGAGCGCGGTCAGCTCGGCCAGGAATCCGGCGGGCACCGGCATGCCGCGCCAGGCGTACAGTCCGAACCCGTCCCGGTAGGAGAGCGCGGGCCCATCACCGCGGTCGAGCCTGCCCGCCTCGTCGCGGTGCAGCACCTCCGGGCGCTCGCTGATCACCACGGCACGCTCGTAGGGCCACCACCAGCCCGCGTTCCTGGCCACGGCCGACAGTCCGTCGAGCCGGTCGCCCCGGCCGTCGAACGCGGCGAGCCACGCCGCGTCGTGCTGGCCCAGGACCGCGTCGAGGAGGAGCAGCCGCACATCCGGCTCGTCCTCGGGCCGCTCGGCGAGTCCGGCGACGACCCCAGCCCGTATCCGGTCGGCGAGCGCCGCCGTGCTCTCCCACAGCTGGGCGCCGGTGGCGGACCAGAGCGCGGACCAGCCGGCCGGGCCCAACTCGTCGTACATCCGGCGCCGTTCCTCCGCCCAGGGCCGGGTCCTCACCTCCTCCCGGACCGAGCGGCCGGCGTCGGCCAGCTGCTTCACGAGCCCGACGGCCGCCCTGGGCGAATCGGCCCAGACGAACTCCTCCGGCTCGGCCAGCCCGGCACTGCGGTAGGCGAGCCGCACCCCGTCCTGCGCTGCCGCCCGGTCCGCCGCGCCGGTCTCCGCCGCCACGGCCCGCCATGAGTCCACGTACTGCATCGTCTCCCCGTCCCCTGTTCCCTGATTCCCGCGTTCTCGGATCACTCTTCGCTGCCCGTGGCCGGCACCGGAAGCCCGGCCGGCGGGGCCGGTCAGTCCGCCACGATGCGGACCGCCCCCGGTGCGTACTCCCGCTGGCGCACCACGCGGAACCAGCCCTGCGGCAGCGGTATCACCGCGTGTTCCTCGTGCACCACACGTCCGCCGTCGGGCAGGTGGAGCAGCATCGGGCCGAACACTCCGCCCTCCCGGATCAGCCGTCCCGGCCCCGGCACCGCGTGCGCGTGTCCGGTGACCTCACCGAGCGCGAGCACCAGCCGGCCCCGCCCGTCGCGCAGTTCGCCCGGCGCGTCCAGGAGGTTCGGGGGCACCTCGGACTCCTCCAGCGCCATGATCAGCACATCGCCCTGCCGGTACACAGACGTCTCCCATCCCGGTCGGCACCCGCTGTGCCGGCCACATGGAAAACGCTACGGCGGGGGTCTGACAATCAGCCGCGGAGCGCCGGGCACCGGGCCCGGTCGACCCGTTGTCAGTGGGTCTTGATACACCTTGCGGACATCAATCCGTCGCCGTCATCAGGAGCTCAGGGCCATGTCCGATGTGGACCACCTGCACGAGTTGCTCGGCCTTCCGGCCGTCGATTTCCAGTCCGGGACGGACGGCGGCCCCCGGCCGGCCGCCGACGCGGCTGCCTGGCGCGTACGGGTCGACCCGTACGAGGACGAGGACCGCACCTGGGAGGAGGAGTTCGCCTCGTTCCTGGAGACCGTCGATCCGTCCGGTGTGCGGGCACTGATCATCGGGCAGTGGGGCGAGTCGTACGAGGAGGACTCGTCCCTCCCGATCGGGCTGGTGACGGCCGCCGCCGACCGGCTGACGTCGCTGGAGGCGGTGTTCGTCGGCGATCTGACGATGGAGGAGTCGGAGATCTCCTGGATCCAGCAGAGCGACGTCACCGCTCTGCTCGCCGCCTACCCCGCGCTGGTCGAGCTCGGGGTGCGCGGCGGAACGGATCTCGTCTTCCCGCCCGCCCGGCACGAGCGCCTGCGTTCGCTCACGATCGAGACGGGCGGGCTGCCGGTCGCGGTGGTGCGCGGGGTGCTGGACAGCGAGTTGCCCTCGCTGGAGCGGCTCGATCTCTGGCTCGGTGTCTCCGCCTACGGCGGCGACACCGATGTGGCGGATCTCGCGCCGCTGCTGTCCGGCACCCGGTTCCCGGCCCTGCACCATCTCGGTCTGCGCAACAGCGAGGTGGAGAACGAGATCGCGGCGGCCATCGCTTCCGCCCCGCTCGTGGCCCGGCTGCGCACGCTCGATCTGTCGTGCGGCACCCTCGGGGACGAGGGCGCGGCCGCGCTGCTGGAGGGGCAGCCGCTGACCCATCTCGACGTGCTCGATCTGCACCACCACTTCCTCTCCGAGCCGGTCGAGCGCCGGATCGCCGAGTCCCTGGAGCCGTACGGTGTGCGGGTCGATCTGTCGGATCGCTGCACGCCGTGGGACGACGGCGGGGCCGAGGGGCGCTACACCACGGTGTCGGAGTGATGCGGCGATGAGCGGCATCGAACACCCCGAGGTCTTCCACGGTCTTCCCGTGCTGACCCTGCCGTTCCTGGACGACGCCGGTGTACGGGCGCTGCCCGCGGCGGAGTCGGTGGCCTGGCGGCTGGACTGCGGCCCGGACGAGGTGACGTTCCCGGAGCTCTGGCGGCACTTCCTCGACACGGTCGACACGGCCGGGGTCCGGGCCCTGCTGATCGGCCCCTGGTGGGAGGACGAGTACTCCGCTCTCGCCCCCGTCGTCGAACAGCTCGCCTCCGCGGCGGGCCGTCTCACGGATCTGCGCGCGCTGTTCCTCGCCGATGTGGTCGGTGAGGAGTGCGAGGTGTCGTGGCTCGACATGTGCGACATCACGCCGGTGCTCGAAGCGTTCCCGCTCCTGGAGGAGCTGACCGTGCGCGGCGGTGGGGACAGCGTCCCCGAGGAGGAGAAGCTCCGGCTGCGTCCGGTGCGGCACGAGGCGCTGAGGTCACTGAGGTTCGAGTCCGGCGGCCTGCCCGGCCATGTCGTACGGGCGGTCGGGGCCTGCGAACTGCCCGCCCTGGAGCGGCTGGAGTTCTGGTTCGGCGCCGCCTGGTACGGCGGCGACGCCACCGTCGAGGACCTGCGGCCGGTGCTGGCGGGCGGCGGCTTTCCCCGGCTGCGCCATCTCGGCCTGCAGAACAGCGAGATCCAGGACGAGATAGCCGCGGCGGTGGCCTCCGCCCCGGTCGTCGCCCAGCTGGAATCGCTCGCGCTGTCCATGGGGACCCTCAGCGACACGGGAGCCGTGGCCCTCCTCGGCGGTCAGCCGCTCACCCGTCTGACGTCGCTGGATCTGCGTCATCACTACCTCACCGATCCGCTGATGGAGCGCTTCCGGGAGCTGTGCTCCCGGTCGGGCACCCGCCTCGATCTCGACGAGGCGGACTACTGGGATCCAGAGGATGACGAGCCCCGCTATGTCGCGGTCAGCGAATAGCGCGCCGCCGCGCTTCGCGGTCGTCGGCAATCCCGGCAGCCGCCGGGCCGGCCTCTTCCGGGACGCCGTGCGCGCCGCCGGACTGCCCCCGGCCCGCACCGTGTCCTGGCTCGACGTGCTGACGGGGGCGGCGGTCTTCCTGCCCGGGGAGACCGTACGCATCGACTCACCCGGTGAGGACGCCGAGGTCGAGCGGCTGCTGCGCGGCGTCGACGACCCGACCAGGGTGGAGGGTTCGTCCCTCTGGTACGCACGGTTCACCTCCGCCGTACGGGAGGTGGCGCGGGCGGCGGCCGGGGCGGGTGCGGTGCTGCTGGATGATCCCGGTGACATCGCGGTGCTGTTCGACAAGCGCCTCTGTCACGGCGTGCTGGTCGCGGCGGGGGTGCCGGTGCCCCCCTCGCCGACGTCGGGCGCCGCCGCGCCGCCCGTGCGTGGCTGGGCGGATGTGCGCGGGCTGATGGCGGACCGCCGGATGCCGAGGGTGTTCGTGAAGCCCGCGCACGGGTCCTCCGCCTCCGGGGTACTGGCCGTCGAGACGGCCGGGCCCGGCCGGATCCGGGCGGCCACCTCCGTCGAGCGGACCCCGGAGGGGCGGCTCCACAACTCGCTGCGGGTGCGTCACCTCACCACGGAGCGGGAGGTGGCGGCGATCGTGGACGCCCTCGCGCCGGACGGTCTGCACATCGAGCGCTGGCTGCCGAAGGCCTCGCAGCGCGGCCGGGCGGCCGACCTGCGGGTCGTGGTGGTGGACAGCCGCGCCACCCATGCCGTCGTCCGCACCAGCCGCTCCCCCATGACCAATCTGCACCTCGGCGGTGCGCGCGGCGATCTGGACGAGGCGCGGGCCGCCGTCGAGGCGGCGGGCGGCAGTTGGAGCGAGGCGCTGGCCGTGTGCGAGCGGGCGGGCGCCGCCTTCCCGGACACGCTGTGCGTGGGCGTCGATCTGCTTCCGTCGACCGGCTGGCGGCGCTTCGCCGTCGGCGAGGTCAACGCCTTCGGTGATCTGCTGCCGCGTCTGACCGGTCTGCCGGGCAGCGGCGCCGAGGGCCTGGACACCTATGCGGCGCAGGTCGCCGCCGTACTGAACAGAGCAAGGAACCACCGTGCCGACGCAACGACCTGAACCCCCGTCCGGCGTCATCGACGCCCTGAACCCCGATATGAGCCAGATCGTCGGCAGCCACGATCTGCTGCTCGTCACCCTGGACACCCTGCGGCACGACGTCGCGGCGGAACTCGCCGCCGCCGGCCGCATCCCGAACCTGGCCCGGCACCTGCCGGGGGGCGCCTGGGAGCGGCGGCACGCCCCGGGGAGTTTCACGTATGCCTCGCACCAGGCGATCTTCGCGGGGTTCCTACCCACGCCGGCCGCCCCGGGGCCGCATCCGCGGCTGTTCGCCGCCCGGTTCGCGGGCAGCGAGACCACTGCGGAGCGCACCTTCGTCTTCGACACCCCCGACCTGGTGTCGGGCCTGGCCGCGGCCGGCTACCGCACGGTGTGCATCGGCGGCGTCGGGTTCTTCAACCAGCAGGCACCGCTCGGCTCGGTGCTGCCCGGAATGTTCCAGGAGGCGCACTGGGAGCCCGAGTTCGGCGTCGCCTCCGACACGTCGTTCGAGGCGCAGGTGACCCGCGCCGAACGCGTCGTCGAGCGGCTTCCCTCCGGACAACGGCTGTTCCTCTTCGTCAACGTCTCCGCGCTGCACCAGCCGAACTGGTTCCACCGGCCGGGGGCGACCCGCGACGCGGGTGACAGCCGCGCCACCCACGCCGCCGCGCTGGAGTACGTGGACGCCCATGTCGGCCGCCTCTTCGCCGCCGCGAGCAGCCGCCGCCGGGCGTTCGCCATCGTCTGCTCCGACCACGGCACGGCGTACGGCGACGACGGCTACACCGGTCACCGGCTCGGACACGAGTCCGTCTGGACCGTTCCGTACGCCCATTTCTTCCTGGAACCGGGGGCCACCGCCCGATGAACAGTCCGTACTCCCCCCGCCTTGCCCCCCGTCCGTACCAGAGCTACGTCTACGCCTATCCGCACAAGACGGCGTACGGCAGGCTGTCCGAGCATCCGGACGGGCGGCCCTCGCTGAGTGAGCTGTGGGCCGCAGAACGCAAGGACGCGCTCTCGCTCTATCTCCACATACCGTTCTGCGAGGTCCGCTGCGGCTTCTGCAACCTCTTCACCCGCATCGGCGCCCCCGACGAGCTCACCACCCGCTACCTCGACGCACTGGACCGCCAGGCGACGGCTGTACGGAACGCGCTGGGCGACACGGAACCGGTGCGGTTCGCCGCGGCGGCCTTCGGCGGCGGGACCCCCACCTTCCTGACGGCGGGCGAGCTGGAGCGCCTGTGCGACATAGCGGAGAAGCGGATGGGCGCTGATCTCCGGTCGGTGCCCCTGTCGGTCGAGACATCACCGTCGACCGCGACGGCCGACCGGCTGGCCGTCCTGGCCGACCGGGGGACGACCAGGATCAGCATCGGTGTGCAGAGCTTCGTCGGGGCCGAGGCGCGTGCGGCGGTCCGTCCGCAGCGCCGTGCCGATGTGGAGTCGGCCCTCGGGCTGATCCGGGACGCCCGCATCCCGGTCCTCAACATCGACCTGATCTACGGCATCGACGGACAGACCGAGGCGAGCTGGCGCACCTCGCTGGACGCGGCCCTCCAGTGGCGGCCGGAGGAGCTGTACCTCTACCCGCTGTACATACGTCCGCTGACCGGCCTCGGCCGGATCGCCGCCTCGGCCGCGGACGCGGAGTCCGCCTGGGACGAGCAGCGGCTGCGGCTGTACCGCGCGGGCCGCGATCACCTCCTCGCCCACGGCTACGAGCAGGTGTCGATGCGGATGTTCCGCCGCGCCGACGCCCCGCGGGACGGTGGCCCCGACGACTACGCCTGCCAGACCGACGGCATGATCGGCCTGGGCTGCGGCGCCCGCTCGTACACCTCCGGGCTGCACTACTCCTTCGACTACGCCGTGGAGACGGGGAAAGTGCGCGGGATCATCGACGACTACACGGCGACCGAGGACTTCTCGTACGCCGAGGTCGGCCGGTACACCGACAGCGGTGAGGCGCGCCGCCGTCATCTCCTCCAGTCGGTCCTCCAGGCCGAGGGGCTGCGGCTGCCGGAGTACCGGGAGCGGTTCGGCACCTCCCCCGACGAGGACTTCCGCGAGGAGCTGGCCCTGTTCGAGGACCGGGGCTGGCTCGATCCGGACGGGGCGGCCGCCGGGCTGCTGCGTCTGTCGCCCGAGGGGCTGGCGCACTCCGACGCCCTGGGCCCCGACCTCTTCTCCCCCGCCGTGCGGGCCGCGATGGCCTCGTACGAGCTGAAGTGAGCCCCTCATGGACCTGACGATCCTCTACCGCGGTCCGCTCGCGTCGTGTGACTACGACTGCCCGTACTGTCCGTTCGCCAAGCGGCGCGACAGCCGGGAGCAGCTGCGGGCCGACCGGGCCGCGCTGGAGCGGTTCACGGCGTGGGCGGCGGCGCGGACCGACGACCGGATCTCGGTGCTGTTCACCCCGTGGGGCGAGGGGCTGGTCCGCTCCTGGTACCGCCGGGCGCTGGTCGAGCTGGCCCGGCTGCCGCACATCCGCCGGGTGGCGATCCAGACGAACCTCAGCGGCCGTACGCGGTGGCTGGCCGAGGCGGGCGCCGCGGGCCGGGACAAGATCGCGCTCTGGTGCACGTACCACCCGGGCCAGACGCCGTACGAGCGCTTCCTGGCCCGGTGCGCGGAGCTGACGTCGCTGGGGATCCGTCACAGCGTCGGGGTGGTCGGTCTTGACGGCCATCTCGAAGAGGCCCGGCGGCTGCGGGCTGCGCTCCCCGAAGAGGTCTACCTCTGGGTCAACGCCGCGGAGGGGCACAGCTACACGGACGAGGAGGCCGGCCGGTGGACGGAGATCGACCCGTTGTTCCCGTACAGCCGTCATCCGCACCGCTCGGCCGGGCTGCCCTGCCGGACCGGTGAGTCGGTCATCTCGGTGGACGGGGACGGCACGGTGCGCCGCTGCCACTTCGTCCGGGCCGAGCTCGGCAATCTCTACGACGGCAGCTATCGCGGGGCGCTGGGCCCGCGGGCCTGCCCGCTGGCGGTGTGCGACTGCCACATCGGCTACGTCCATCTGGAGACACTGCCGCTGTACGACGTGTTCGCGGGCGGTGTGCTGGAACGCATCCCGGCGCGGACGCCGCATTCCGTCGAGCGGGTGGGGCCCTGATCGCGTCGCGCCCCTCAGAGCGGCAGCAGGTCCGGCCGCTTGGCCTCCACGTGGTCCCCCGAGGACTCGCCGCGCAGCCGGCGCCCGATCCACGGCACCAGGTACTCGCGGGCCCAGTGGATGTCGTCGCGCCGGACCTCCAGCGTTCCCCGGTGCGCCTGCGGCGGCCACTCCTGGTCGGGGTCGGCCGGTACGTCGACGCCGAGGACCTGGGCGGCGCGCAGCGCGACCCGGGTGTGTCCCTCGGGTGACAGATGCAGCCGGTCGCCGTCCCAGGCGCGCCGGTCCTGCACGGAGCGCAGCGACCACAGGTCGAGCACCGGGCAGTCGTAGCGGTCCGCGATGGACCGGACATGGGCGGTGTAGGTGGCGATCTTGCCGCGCAGATGGCGCAGCACGGGAACGCCGCGGGTGTCGAAGCCGGTGGTGACCATGACGGTGCCGACCGATTCGGTCAGCTCCGCGACAGCGCGCTCGAAGCGCTCGGCGACGTCGTCGGGGTCGGTGCCCGGCCGGATGATGTCGTTGCCGCCCGCGCAGAAGCTCACCAGGTCGGGGGCGAGTTCTCTGGCGCGGGGCACCTGCTCCTCGACTATCTGGTCGAGGAGACGTCCTCGTACGGCGAGATTGGCGTACCTGAAGTTCCCGTGCGCGGCGCCTGTGATGCCCGGTGCCGTTCCGGGGTCCGGGAGCTGGTCCGCGAGGATGACCGCGAACCTGTCAGCCCAGCCGACGAATGTCCCGTCGGGGCCGAGATCGCCGACTCCCTCGGTGAAGCTGTCGCCAATCGCCGCGTACGACTCGATGGCGCCCTGCCGGTTGATGACGCTCTGTCGGATGTTTCTCGAATCGTTTGCCACAAGGGCATATCCTGCACCGTCGAATGTGACCTACGCGACCGTAATACGGGCTTGACGGGTGGTGAGATAGACCACCCGGTCAGGTTTTGGTAAAGGGGGAATAAGCAGAGGGACGGTGCGCCGCCACGCACCGTCCCTCTATGTATTGCTCCGGTCCGGGTCACCGGACCGGTACTGCCTGGATCAGACGTTGATCCCGTGCGACGCCAGGTAGGCGATCGGGTCGACGTCCGAGCCGTACGCCGGACCCGTGCGGATCTCGAAGTGCAGGTGCGGGCCGGTCGCGTTGCCGGTGGCGCCCGAGAGGCCGACCTGCTGGCCCGCGGTCACGGTCTGGCCCGCCGAGACGGAGAGCGAGGACATGTGGCCGTACTGCGAGTAGTGGCCGTCGGCGTGCTTGATGACGACCTCGTTGCCGTACGCGCCGCCCCAGCCGGCGGTGACGACGGTGCCCGAGGTGATCGCCTTCACGCTGGTGCCGGTGGACACGGGGAAGTCGATGCCGGTGTGGCTGCCGCTGGACCAGCTGGCGCCGGAGGCGCGGTAGGCGGTGGTGTGGTTGCCGGGAACCGGGTGGACGTAACCGGAGCCGGTGCTCTGCTCGGCCGGGGCCGAGGCCCCGTTGGACGCCTGGGCGTTGGAGGAGGACGCGGAGTTGGAGGCCGTGGGGGCCTTCGACTCGGTCTTGGCCGGAGCCTTGGAGGGGGCCTTCGACGGGGTGGTGGCGCCCGCGGAGGTGTGCGAGCCGGTGGTCGAGGCGTGGCCCCAGGCCTTGCCGCCGAGCGTCAGCTTCATGCCCGGGAAGATCAGGCTCGGGTCGTCGCCGACGACCTTGCGGTTGTCCTGGTACAGCTTCTCCCAGCCGCCCTTGAGCTTGTGCTCGGCGGCGATCTTCGACAGGTAGTCGCCGGAGACCACGGAGTACGTCTTGGTGCCGTCCTGCTTCTCCGCGACCTGCTTGGCCGGGGCGGCGTGCGTGGCGGCGGCCGAGTTCGCGGTGGCGGGAGCGGCCTGCTCCGCGGCGTTGGCACCGGTGGCGCCGAGCAGCGGAAGCGCGATGACGGCTCCGCCGGCGCTCGCGACGACGACGCCACGGGCGATGGTGCTGGACTTCGGACGGCGGTGCTTACCCGGTATGGGCATGAAGAATTTCCTCTCCGGCGCCTACGAGGTGAGCTGTCGGGTTCGGGCTGGAGATGCCCGGTCGCGGCTGGCGCGACTTCACCCCGAGCCGGCCGGATCGCTCCGGTCGGCGGCTTACCTGGTTCCCCCGCTCCTGCCACACGGTGAGTGGGTGCGAATTCCGGACGGCGGCAGGATTAGGCGTTCCATCCGGATTGAGAGCGAACGTAAGCGAGTGGGGACGGCGGAAACAAGCCACAGGTTCCACACCGGTTTCCCCTCCGGAATATCGGCGCGGAATTCCGGTCACACTCCGTGGATTACGGATCTTGGCTTTCCGCGCGGCGCACGGATTACCCATCCGGGGCGCCGCCACACACCGTCACGGATATGATCCCGCTCACGAGAGGGCGATCATCTCCCGCACAAGCAGGGCATGTTCGGCTAAAAGTCTCAATACGGACATGTCGCGTCTGTCGTTCGCGCCGGAGCCGCAGACCGGGACCCGCGCGGGAGTCCGTGCAGGGCCGTCACCGAGACGATTGCCCGAGAATCCGATGTCGTATCGTCACGGGAGTGGACCCGTCGGCGACACGCGTCGGCGGCAGAGCCTCCAGGAGTGACCGTGACGCAGCAGCTGCCGCAGACCCCGTCGACGGAACCCGAGCTGGCGGGGGTCCGTAATTTCCGTGACGTGGGCGGACTGCCCACCGCGGACGGCCGCCGGGTGCGGTACGGACGGCTCTTCCGCAGCGGTCACCTGGCGGGCGCCACCGCCGAGGACGCCGCGTTCCTGGGCGGTCTCGGCCTCCACACCGTCTTCGACTTCCGCAATGCCGCAGACCTCAAGCTGGACGGACTGGACGTCGAGCTGCCCGGCGTACGCAATGTGAACATCCCCCTCACCGACCCGGCGGACGGCGCCGAGTTCTGGCGGATGGTGCGCGACGGCAACACGGACGAGCTGCGCGGCCTCCTCGACGGCAGCAAGGGGACCGACCGCATGGTCGCCTCCTACCGGACGATCATCCTGGAGCGCACCGCCGAGCACAGCCGCGTGCTGCACGCCCTGGCCGAGGACAGCGTCCCCGCCCTGATGCACTGCGCGGCCGGCAAGGACCGGGCGGGGCTCTCGATCGCGGTCTCCCTGCTCGCGGTCGGCGTCGGGCGCGAGGCCGTCGAGGCCGACTACCTCAAGTCCAACGACACCCACCGCCGCTACCGGGTGCGCCGCAGCGACACCTCGGCGGCCGGGATGTCGCCCGAGGTGATGGAGCTCCTCAGCCCGCTCTTCGGCGCCCACAGCGAATATCTCGCCGCCGCCTTCGCCACGATCGACGAGACCTGGGGCGGCACCGACCGCTATCTCTCCGAGGGGCTGAAAATCACCCCCGAGACCCGGGAGCGGCTGCGCGAGCGGCTCCTCGACGACGCGTGACCGGCCGGCCGGGCCACCGAGTCCCCCGCTACTGGTTGTGCATCCCCACCGCGAACAGCAGGTAGAGGAAACCCGCGATGACGTGCCCGGCCACCAGATAGGCGAACAGCCTGATGACGAGCCCGCGCGGCATCCGGCTCTCCTGCGAGGACGACTCCTTGCGCTTGGCCGGGCTGAGCGGGTCATAGTTCTCGGAATCGGACATGACAGTCCTCTCTGGCGACCGGACGTGCCGGTGGCGGGGACGGCGTCTCAGCGACGGTGGATTCCGCTGCCGAGGCACAGCTCGGCGGCGGGGCTCTGCAGCAGGGTGTGGACGAAGAGCAGCTCGACGCCCTCGCGCTCCGGCGCCGCGATCCGGTGCGGGGTGAGCGAGTCGAAGTGCGCGCTGTCGCCGGGGCCGAGGTCGTGCACGGTGTCCCCGAGGGTCACCCTGAGGTGCCCGGCCAGGACGTACAGCCACTCCTCACCGGGGTGGACGCGCACCAGGTCGCCCTGCGCGCCGTGCGGGACCCGGACACGCAGCGCCTGCATCGCCCGGCCCGGACCACCGGCCTGCTGGTACATCCAGCCGTCGGCCTCGGCCCCCTCGAACTTCCGGGCCCGGACGATCGCGTCACGTTCCGGTGGGATCTCGCCCAGCAGTTCGGAGACCGTCGTACCGTAGATCCTGGCAAGTCCGAGCAGCATCGGCAGCGAGGGCTGCCGCCGGCCCGTTTCGAGCCGGGACAGATGGGCGGGCGAGAGCCCGGCGCGCTCGGCGGCGGTCTCCAGGGTGAGCCCGCGGCCGCGGCGCAGATCGCGCAGGCGTGGCGCGACGCCGGGCAGCTCGTCGGCCACCCCTCCTTCTGGAGGATTCATGCCTCCATTGGGCCAGGAACTTTCCTCGGAGGCAAATTCCTTGCCTCCGAGGCAAACTCTTTGCTGATCAGCGGTTGGCGACCGCCTGCTTCACCAGGGTCCGGCCGAAGTCCCACATCAGCCCGCCGTTGTGCGCGTCGTCCATGACCGCCGTGAACGCGGTCATGAACCGGTCCACGTCCGTCTCGTCGAGGACGAGCGGCGGAATCAGTTTGATCACTTCGAGGTGGTCGCCGGAGACCTGGGTGAGGATCCGGTGCTTCTGGAGCAGCGGCACGACCACCATCTGCGCGAAGAGTCCCTTGCGGGCCGCCTGGAGCATGGTCCAGCGGCTGCGCAGCTTCAGCGACGACGGCCGGCCGAACTCGATACCGATCATCAGCCCGCGCCCCCGCACCTCGTGCAGCAGCTCGTAGCGGCCGACCAGGGCGGCCAGCCGCTCGCGCAGCAGATCACCGGTGCGGCGCGCGTTCGCCACGGTCTCCTCGTCCTCCATCACGGCGAGGACCGCGAGCCCGGCCGCCATCGCCTGGGCGTTGGAGCCGAAACTGGCCGAGTGGACCAGCACCCGGTCCATCGACGAGTAGACGCGTTTGAAGATCCAGTCCTTGCCGAGGGTCGCCCCGACCGGCACATAGCCGCCGGAGAGCGCCTTGGCGACGCAGACCAGATCCGGTTCGACCCCTTCCTCGTGCTGGTAGGCGTAGAAGTCACCGGTACGGCCCAGACCGGTCTGCACCTCGTCGGCGATGAGCAGGGCCTTGTGCTTGTGCAGCAGCTCCTGGGCGGCGCGCAGGAAGCCGGGCGGCGAGGCGTGCACGCCCTTGCCCTGGATCGGCTCGACGACCAGGCCGGCCACATCGCCCCGCTTCAGCTCGCGCCGCAGTGCGTCCAGGTCACCGAGCTCGATGGCGGTGTCGGGCAGCAGGGGGGCGAAGCCGTCCCGGAACCCGGCCTCGCCGTTGACCGAGAGCGAACCGGTGGTCAGGCCGTGGAAGGCGTGCGCGCAGTACAGGATCCTCGGCTTCCCGGTCGCGTACCGGGCGAATTTGAGCGCCGTCTCGACGGCCTCCGTACCGCTGTTGCCGAAGAACACCCGGTCCAGGTGCGGGCTGTGCGCGAGCAGCTTCTCGGCCAGCAGCCCCGGCAGCGGCTGGCAGTCGAAACGGGTGAGGTCGGCGAGCGAGGCGTCCAGGACGTCGTGCAGCGCCCTGCGTACGACGGGGTGGTGCCGGCCGAGCCCCATCACCCCGAAGCCGGCCAGCATGTCCAGGTAGTCGTTGCCCTCCGCGTCCCAGAAGTGCGCGCCCTCGGCCCGTTCGTAGACCTTGTCGAAGCCGATGGTGTGCAGCATGCGCGGGAGCTGGTGGTTGAGGTATTTCGTGTGCAGCTCGTAGCGCTCGGCGCCGCGCTCCGCGAGGAGCCGCGCCAGATCGAAGCCCTTGGGCTCGTCGTCCTTCATGCCCCGCTCTCCTTGTGCCCGTTGCCCAGGGCGTTGCGCCCGTTGTACCCGTCATCGACGGGGAGTCCGTTTCCGCCGGCCGCGACCGGCTTCCCGGTGGCCAGGGTGGCGCTGATCCGGCCGGCGATCTCGACCGGTGTGAGTCCGACGTCGGCCAGCACCTCGGCGCGTTTCCCGTGGGCGAGGAACTCCTCGGGAATGCCGAAGGTGCGCAGCGGTACGTCGGTCCCGGTGTCCCGCAGGGCCTGTCCGACCGCCGAGCCGACGCCGCCCGCCCGGCTGTTGTCCTCGACGACGGCGACCAGCCGGTGCCGGGCGGCGAGCGGGGCCAGCTGCTCGTCGACCGGTTTGACCCAGCGGGGGTCGACCGCGGTGCAGCGGATGCCGGCGCCCGCGAGCAGATCGGCGGCCCGCAGACAGACGGGGGCCATGACGCCGACCGCGACCAGCAGGACATCGGGGTCCTCGTCGCGGTGCAGTACGTCCATGCCGCCGATCCGGCCGATGGCGGGGACCGGCTCCCCCACCGACTCCTTGGGGAACCGGATCACGGTCGGCGCGTCATCGACGTCGACCGCCTCGCGCAGCTGGGCCCGCAGCTGGTTGGCGTCGCGCGGTGCCGCGATCCGTAGCCCCGGCACGGCCTGGAGCAGGGACATGTCCCACATGCCGTTGTGGGACGCCCCGTCCGGGCCGGTGACCCCGGCCCGGTTGAGGAAGGTGGCGTAGACGGCGACGACGGGGTGCAGTCCGCCGGTCGCCAGTCCCGCCGCGGAGACGGCCGCGTGCTGCTCGGCGATCCCGACGTCCCAGACCCGGTCGGGGAACGCCTCGGCGAACTTCGTCAGCCCCACCGGGTGGAGCATCGCGGCCGTGATGGCGACGACGTCCGGCCGCTCGGCCCCGATCGCGGCGATCTCGTCCCCGAACACCGAGGTCCAGGACGGACCGGCCGCCGGGGCGAGCGGGGCGCAGGTCTGCGGGTCCATCGCGCCGACGGTGTGGAACCGGTCGGCCTCGTCCTGGAGGGCGGGCTGATAGCCGCGGCCCTTCTCGGTGATGCAGTGCACGAGCACCGGGCCGTGGAAGCGCTTCGCCCGGTGCAGCGCGGACTCGACGGCGGCGGTGTCGTGCCCGTCGATGGGTCCGACGTACTTCAGGCCGAGGTCCTCGAACATGCCCTGCGGGGCGAAGGCGTCCTTGAACCCCTTCTTGGCGCCGTGCAGCGATTCGTAGAGCGGCTGCCCGATGACGGGCGTCTGCTGGAGGACGCCCTTGCCCCAGGAGAGGAAGCGTTCGTAGCCGTCGGTGGTGCGGAGCGTGGCGAGGTGGTCGGCGAGGCCGCCGATCGTCGGCGCGTAGGAGCGCTCGTTGTCGTTGACGACGATGATCAGTGGCCGGTCCCTGGCGGCGGCGATGTTGTTCAGCGCCTCCCAGGCCATGCCGCCGGTGAGTGCTCCGTCGCCGATGACCGCGACGACGTGGTCGGGGCGGCCCAGCACCTGGTTGGCCTTGGCCAGGCCGTCGGCCCAGCCGAGCACCGTGGAGGCGTGCGAGTTCTCGATGACGTCGTGCGCGGACTCCTCGCGGGAGGGGTAGCCGGAGAGGCCGCCCTTGCCGCGCAGCTTGGAGAAGTCCTGCCGCCCGGTGAGGAGCTTGTGCACGTAGCTCTGGTGGCCGGTGTCCCAGAGAATGCGGTCCGCGGGCGAGTCGAAGACCCGGTGCAGGGCGATGGAGAGCTCCACCACGCCGAGGTTCGGCCCCAGGTGACCGCCGGTCCTGGCCACGGCCTGTACCAGGAACTTCCGGATGTCCTCGGCCAGTTCGCCGAGTTGTGGTTCGTTGAGCGACTTGAGATCGTGCGGCCCCCGGATGCTCTGCAGAAGCGTCATGCCGGGCCCCCTCTCTAATCCTGTCTCAGCTCACGGTGACGGCGGGGACCCCCGATGGTGTCCCGGCGTCGTCCAACACGACCGGGTCGTTGTGCCGGACGTACGCGTCGTCGTCATCGACCGCACCGAAACCGGCGCGTGCCCGCCGACCGCCACCGACCCGGCCCGGATGCGCCGCGAGTGGCGGCGCATCGCGAGCGGCCGGGCCGGCGGCTCGGGGAGACCCAGTGGTACTGGTTCTCCGGCGGTCATCACATCACCGGTTCCCGCCGATGGTCTCCCGCGCGGCACGCAGGGATTCCTTCAGCGACCCCATGGTGGCGAGTACGGCGGTGGGCTCGTAGCCGCAGTGCGCCATGCAGTTGGCGCAGCGCGGGTCCTTGCCGCGGCCGTACTTGTCCCAGTCGGTCTCCTCGATGAGTTCCCGGTACGTCGGCACGTAGCCGTCGCTCATCAGATAGCAGGGCCGCTGCCAGCCGAAGAGCGAGTAGTTGGGAATGGCCCATGCCGTGCACGGGAAGTCGGCCTTGCCCTCCAGGAAGTCCAGGAAGAGCGGCGAGTGGTTCAGCCGCCACTTGGCCCGGTTGCCGCCCGCGAAGGACTTCTTGAACAGCTCGCGGGTCTGCTCGACTCCCAGGAAGTGCTCCTGGTCGGGTGCCTTCTCGTATGCGTAGGCGGGCGAGATCATCATCTCGTCGACCTTCAGATCGTCATTGAGGTAGTTGAGGACCTCGATGATGGTCTGCGGGGTGTCGGTGTTGAAGAAGGTGGAGTTGGTGGTGACCCGGAAGCCCCGGCGCTTGGCCTCCTTGATCGCGGCCACCGCCTCGTCGAACACTCCTTCCTTGGCAACCGATTCGTCGTGCCGCTCGCGCAGCCCGTCGATGTGCACGGCGAACGCGAAGTAGGGCGACGGCGTGAATTTCTCGATCTTCTTCCGCAGCAGCATCGCGTTGGTGCAGAGGAAGACGTACTTCCTCTTCGCCACCAGCTGACGGACGATTTCGTCGATCTGCGGATGCATCAGCGGCTCGCCGCCCGCGATGGAGACCATCGGGGCGCCCGATTCGAGCACCGCGCCGACGGCCTGGGCCACCGGCATGCGCTGCTTGAGAACTCCGGCCGGATGCTGAATCTTCCCGCAGCCTTCGCAGGCGAGATTGCAGGCGAACAGAGGCTCCAGCTCGACAATCAGCGGGAACTTCTCCCGCTTGCGGAGCTTCTGTTCAACAAGGTACGTCGCAATCTTGATGGTCTGACGGAGTGGCATGGCCATCTAGCTCACCTCCTGGGGAGCAGCAAAGATCGGTGCCATTCATAGAAAGCCGGTAGGACGGCACGGAGAACGCGGAATGCCGATATTCCACCGCGGACCGTGCCGATGCGGACGAGCTCATGCTGTGGAGCGTCCACGACCACCCGTACGGCCGCAACCGGGCGTGGCCCGGAGCGCAGGGCGGTGCGCAGAGTGGCGGCGGACTCCATGTCCACCGCGATCGCTCCCGTGGTCCGCAGCTCGGTCCGCTCATGCCCGCGTACGACGTGATCGGAGCCGGTCAGCGGACCGGTGTGGACGGTGTGTCCCGGTACTGCTCTGGCCAGTGCGTCGGCAAGCAGTTCGGTGCCGGTGCAGGCGGTCGACTCCCCGGCGAACCGGGTCTCGTCGGCCACGACCAGATCCCCGGGGTGCATGCCGGGCGTCAGCCCGGCACAGAACCCCGAGGCGATGACGGCGGCGCCGAACGCCCGGCCTTCGCCGAGCGCCCGCGCCACGGCGGTTTCGGCCGCCTTGGGCCCCATGCCCGTACGGAGTACGGTCACCGGGCCCGGGGCCTTGTCCGCCCTGCTCCTGCCGGTGCGCAGGGCCAGCTGTTCGATGCCGAGCGCGCAGGCGATCAGCAGCGGGGCGGCGGGGCCGGGCGGCCTCGCGGCTTCGCCCATCAGGCCCCCTCACGGAGGTCCGTGCGGCCGGCGAAGGGGTCGCCGTGCACGTACCGCCCGAGTGCGGTGAGCGGGAAGACCTGCCGGTAGAGGTGGTAGTTGATGGAGAAGTCCCAGGGGAAGCCGGTCCCGGTGAAGTACGGCTCGTCCCAGGAGCCGTCGGCCTGCTGGGTCTCGGTGAGCCAGGCGACACCGCGGGCCACGGCCTCGGTGTCCCGCCGGCCCGCGGCGAGAAGTGCCAGCAGCGCCCAGGCCGTCTGGGACGCCGTCGAGGCACCGTGGCCGATCCACTTGTCCTCGTTGTACGAGCGCAGGTCCTCGCCCCAGCCGCCGTCGTCGTTCTGGACGGACTCCAGCCAGCCGACCGCGCGCCGGATCGAGGGATGCGTCGCGGGCAGTCCGGCGGCGACCAGTGCGGGCACCACCGACCCTGTCCCGTATACGTAGTTGACGCCCCACCGGCCGAACCAGCCGCCTGCCACGTCCTGTTCGGCGAGCAGCCACTCGATGCCGCGCCGGGTGACGGGGCTCGCGGAGTGGCCCTCGATGGCGAGCATCTCCACCACGTGCCCCGTGACGTCCGCGGACGGCGGGTCGATGACCTCGCCGAAGTCACAGAAGGGCAGCCGGTTGGGGAACGGGCTGGTGTTGTCGGCGTCGAACGCTCCCCAGGCACCGTTGCGGGACTGCATACCGACGTTCCAGCGCACCCCCCGCTCGATGGCGGCCTCGATCCGTGCCGGATCCGGGTGGCGGACCCGGCGCAGCGCGAGGACCACTTCCGCGGTGTCGTCGATATCGGGGTAGTTGTCGTTGTGGAACTCGAACGCCCATCCGCCCGGCGGGAGTTGGGGCCGGCGTACCGACCAGTCGCCCGGCCGGGCGATCTCCTCGTCGAGCATCCAGTCGGCCGCCTTCACGAGCGCCGGGTGGTCGGGGCTGAGCCCGGCGTCGGCGAGCGCGATGGTGGCGAGACAGGTGTCCCAGACCGGGGACTGGCAGGCCTCGATCATGCGGGCGCCGTCCTCGCGCCAGACCGCGAACCGGTCCAGCGAGGCGAGTCCGGCCCGCATCACCGGGTGGTCGAGGTCGTAGCCCAGCAGATGCAGCGCGATGACGGAGTAGACGGCGGGCGGCTGGATCCCGCCCCAGCAGCCGTCGTTCTCCTGACGTTCGATGATCCAGCGGGCGGCCGCGTTCATGGCGAGACGCCGCACTCTGCGCGGGGCGATCCGGTGATAGAGGTGCAGCGCCTTGTCGAGGCGCTGGAAGACACCGTCCCAACTGGCCGCCGGAGCCGGGCGCCTGGCCGGGTTCGGTTCGCCCGGGTCGGTGTGCAGCTCGTCCAGCGCGAAGGGAGCGGGCCGCACCGGCCGCTTCGCGGAGACGACCGTGAGCGGCACGATGGTCTGGCGGGCCCAGCAGCCGAAGTCGTAGATATTGAGCGGGACCCACTTCGGGAAGAACATGAGCTCGGGCGGGAGCTCCGGCAGGTCGTCCCATTTCCACCAGCCGAACAGGGCCAGCCAGATCCGGGTGAACACCCGGCTCGCCGCGATCCCGCCCTGTTCCCTGACCCACCCCGCGGCGCGGGCCATGTGCGGGTCCTGTGGCCGGTCGCCGGCCAGCCGCAGTGCCACGTACGCCTCGATGGTGGCGGAGAGGTCCCCGGGGCCGCCGTGGAACGTGGCCCAGGTGCCGTCACCGAGCTGCTCGCCGCGGATGAAGCGGCCGGCCGCCTGGACCGTGGCGGAATCCTGGATTCCGAGGAACTGGCGCAGCAGGAGGTCCTCGGCGTCCATGGTGACGTTGGTGGCGAGGTCGCCCTTCCACCAGCCCTGCTCGTCCTGCTTGCCGAGGAGATGCTCCACCGAGCGTTCCGCGGCCCGCCGCGCGGCGGCGAGTGCGTCGTCCGCGGCGATGGTTGATTCGGTTGTCGGTCTACTGGCCGAGGCCGCGCGGGGATCCACAGCCCCGGTGCTTCCGTCGGTCGTCGCTGTCATGGCTTCCCCTTCGTGCAGTTGGTCCTCTGCTGTGCTGGGGTCTCCGTCGGCCGGCGCCCGTGACGAACGCCGGCCGGCGACTGCGAGTCATATGGACCAGATGGCGATCATCTCTTTCGTACGACGACGAAGTCCGCGAGCGCCGTGAGCTGCGCCCGCACGGTTTCGGGCATATCGACACCTTGCAGCGCCTCGATGGCGACCGCATGCTGACGACGCGCCTCCTGAGCGGTCCATTCACGGCCGCCCGCCTCCTCGATGAGCGCCGCACGGGCGGCGAACTCCTCTTCGGAGAAGCTGTCGAAGTCGCTGCTCTTCGCGTCGGCGGCGAGCAGCTCGCCCAGGCGCTCGGAGGCCGGTCCGCCCGCGGCGAGCGCGGCGACGACCGGCAGGGACTTCTTGCGCTGGCGCAGATCGCTCCAGGTCTGCTTGCCGGTGGTCTCCGGGTCGCCCCAGATCCCCAGCAGGTCGTCGACCGCCTGGAAGGCGAGGCCAAGGTGGTAGCCGTACGCCTCCAGGACGTCGGCGGTGCGGTCGTCGGCGCCGCCGAGCACCGCACCGATGGAGCAGGCGCAGGCGAGCAGGGCACCCGTCTTGTTGCCCTCCATCTCCAGGCACTCCTCGACGGTGACCCGCTCGCGGTGCTCGTAGGAGATGTCCTGGGCCTGCCCGTCGATGAGCTTGCGGGTGGCCGAGGTGAGCCGCCGGGCCGCGCGGCCCGCCTCGACCGTCCCCAGCTCCAGCAGGACCTCGTTGGCCAGCGCGAAGAGCGCGTCGCCGACCAGGATCGCCTGGGCGGGGCCGTGCACCTTCCAGACCGTGTCGCGGTGGCGCCGCTGCTCGTCGCCGTCCATCAGGTCGTCGTGCAGCAGCGAGAAGTTGTGCACGAGCTCGACGGCCACGGCACCGGGGATACCGGCCTCCGCGGCGGCCCCGGCCGCCTCGGCGGACAGCAGGGCCAGCGCCGGGCGCACGGCCTTGCCGCCGTCGCCGTCGGAGGGCCTTCCCTCGGCGTCGATCCAGCCGAAGTGGTAGGCGGCCACGGTGTCCATGGGCGGTGCGAGCCGGTCAACGGCGGCCCGGAGCACCGGCGTGGAAAGGGCCCGTCCGCGCTCCAGAAGCGCGGTGACGTCCGTGGTGTCCGCCACGGTGTCGGAAGCCGGATTCGCCGGGGTCACTGACTCTCCTCTTGTTCCGGTGGTACTGCTCATGCCGCCTCCTGCAGCGGATGTACGTGGGGGTGGCCGAGTGCCAGGAGTGCGGCGTCCGCGGCGCCGGCACCGCTGCGGACGGCGCCCTCCATCGTCGCCGGCCAGCCGGTGGCGGTCCATGCGCCGGCCAGGAAGAGGCCGGGCGCCCGGGTCCGGGTCCCTGGCCGCAGCCTGCCGACTCCGGGGGCGGGCGCGAAGGTCGCCGTCCGCTCCCGGGTGACGAAGAAGTCCCTGATCCCCGCGCCGCGAGCGGCCGGCAGCAGCCGCTCGAGCTCGGGCAGGTAGCGCGCGCGCAGCTCGGCGACGGGCAGGTCGATCTCCTCGACGGCCGCGGACTGGGAGACCGCGAGGTACTGCCCGGGTCCGGTGAGGCCCGAGGCCTCGGTACGGTCGAAGACCCACTGGACCGGTGAGCCGATCGCGGTGAAGAACGGCCGCCGCAGCACCTTGCGGTCGTAGACCACGTGCACGTTGAGGATCGGCGAGTTGCCGATCTCCAGCAGCCGCTCAGGCGCGTCGAGCGCGCCCTCGGGCAGCAGGCCGTGGGCCTCGTGCTGCGGTACGGCCAGCACGACGGTGTCCGCCTCGGTCCGCTCGGCCCCGGTGTCGACCACCCAGCGGCCGTCGTCGGCGCGGGTGAGCGATCCGGCCTTCGTCCGCAGTTCGGTGCGGACACCTGCGGAGTCCAGGGCCCTGCGGCTCAGCGTGTCGTGGATGTCGCCGAGCGGCACGCTCGCCCAGCCGATGTCGGCGGCGCCGGGATCGGAGAGGAGGCCGGTCTTGAAGACCTTCGCGGCGAGCGCGAGCGAGGAGTTCGGCGCGGTGGCGTTGAGCGTCGCGACGCCGACCAGGTCCCAGAGGGCCTCGACGGTGCGCGCCGACTGGCCGTGCCGGGTGAGCCAGCTGCCGAAGTCGATGTCGTCCAGTGCCGGATCGTCCGGGTCGAGCCGGCCGAGGGCCAGCGCGGCGCGCCCCACGCTCGCCCGCTCGGCGAGCGAGAGGTGCGGGTATCCGGCGAGTCCGGCGGCGAGGTGGAACGGGACCGGCAGCCCATTGCGGCGCAGCCGCCCGAGCCGGGGTCCCGCGAGCCGTCCGACGTCGAGAACGGGCACGTCCAAACGGTTTTGCAGAGGGGCCAGGCGGGCGCCGTCCACGCGGTCGAGGAACCAGCGGTAGGCGTCGCAGCAGCGCAGATAGACATGCTGGCCGTTGTCGACCGTCAGTTCGCCGCGCCGGAAGGAGAAGGCGAGGCCGCCGAGGCGGGGCCGCCCTTCGAGCAGGGTCACGTCAAGCCCGGCGTCGGCCAGACGCAGGGCCGAAGTGATGCCGGCGAGCCCGCCGCCGATCACCACCGCCCGGGAGGAGCGCAGGCTGCCGTCCGTCATGAATCCCCCTCTCGCCAGGTCTTTCCCGTCAGGGACGCAGTGGTACGGCCGGGGGTTGACCGGCGTCCGGACTGATCATCCATGGTGCTCATGGTGCGCGAGATGTCGGTGAGGCGCATTCAGACACGCCCCCTGGCCGTCCGGCGCGAGACGTAGCGGGCGTCGAGACCCGACAGGCCGCGCACCGCCACGTATGCCTTCTCGTGGCCCGGCAGCGAGACCCGGCCACGCAGCACCGCCTCGGGGTCGCGCTCGATCCGGTCGAGGAGCCTGCGGTAGATACCGGCCATCGCCGCCACGCACGCACCGCTGCGCCGGTCCAGCATCGGCAGCAGCCGGTAGCCCTCGGCGAACAGGGCGCGGGCGCGCCGGACCTCGAAGTGGATCAGTCCCGCGAAGTCCGAGCCGGGCGGCGGGGTGGCCCGGTGGAAGCCCTCGGAGCAGCCGAACTTGGCGAGGTCGTCGGCGGGCAGGTAGGTGCGCCCGTTGCCCGCGTCCTCGCGGACGTCGCGCAGGATGTTGGTCAGCTGGAGCGCGAGGCCGAGCGTGTCGGCGTACTCCGCGGCGCGTTCGGCGCCGGGCGCGCCCGGTTCCGTACCGAAGACGCCCAGACTGAGACGGCCGATGGCGCCCGCGACGCACCGGCAGTAGGTCTTGAGGTCGTCCCAGGTCTCGTAGGTCGCGCCGCGCACGTCCATGAGCACTCCGTCGATGAGCTCGTCGAGCCCCTCCAGCGGCAGCGGGAACCTGCGGGCGGCGTCGGCGAGCGCGACGGCCACCGGATCGGTGTCGTCGTCGTCGACCGCGCCGTCCCGTACCCGGTCCAGCAGTGTGCGGGTGCTCTCCAGGCGGACGCGCTTGGTCTCCGGCTCCAGCTCGCCGTCACCGATGTCGTCGACACGACGGGAGAAGGCGTACAGCGCCGACATGGCCTGTCGCTTCTCGGCCGGCAGCAGCCTGATGCCGTACGCGAAGTTCCGCGCCTGCTGTCCGGTGACCGTCTCGCAGTAACTGTATGCGGCCTGTACCGGTGCCGACATGTACGTCGTCTGTCCCTCCACGGTCCGGCTCACCCCTCTCTACGCGCTCTTCGCAAGACAACTCCCACCTCGCGCAGCAGGCTGGGCTTGGTGGGCTTGGGCGGTCCGGGCAGTACATCGAACCCGGCGGCCGCGATCGCGGTGAGGGCGGCACGCCCCCCACCCACAAATCCGGCGAGAAGCAGCTTGAGCCTGCCGTGGACGCTACCCACCAGGGGGGTGCCTTCATTCAGCAGATCCCCGGCGCGTTCCGCCTCGTACGCGACCAGCGCCCGCACCGATGCGCCCGCGGAGGGCGCCGCCAGATCGGATTCGGCCACATGGAACCTTGCCATGTCGTCGGCCGGCAGGTAGATCCGGTCCCGTCCGAGGTCCTCGGTGACGTCCTGGAGGTGCTCGGCGATCTGCAGCGCGGTGCAGACGGCGTCGGAGCGGCGGATCCGTTCGGGGCTCGCGGTCCCGGTGAGCTGGAGGACCAGGCGGCCGACGGGGTTCGCGGAGAGCTCGCAGTAGGCGAGCAGTTCCTCGTACGTCCCGTAGCGGCGGATCTTCTGGTCCTGCCGGTTGGCCTCGATGAGGCCGAGGAAGGGTTCGGGCGTGAGCGAGCAGCGCCGCACGGTGGGGCGAAGTGCCTGCATGAGGGGGTGGTGCGGGGTCTCGCCCGTGGTGGTGAAGATCCGGCGCAGGTCGGTCTCCAGCGCGTCGAGCATCGCGAGCCGGTCCTCCCCCTGGGCCGGGTCGAGACCGAGGTGGCGGGCATCACCGCCGCCGGGGGCGAGATCGCCGTCGCCGATGTCATCGACGAGGCGGGCGTAGCCGTAGACGGCCATCAGGTCGTCGCGCCAGGCGCGCGGCAGGAAGAAGGGGGCCACCGGGAAATTCTCGTCGGCGGCCTTGTCAAGGGTTCCGGGTACGTCGGAATCGAGCCGCGTCCGGCGGGCACGCGTCACTGCGGACCGCCCTGCACGGGGACGGCGTGAGCACCTCGGAGCTGGAGATCATCCGTCATAGCCGTCACATCTCCCGTTCTACACTGCCGACCCAAAACAACCCATTCCGGACACGCCGCCCGCCCTCCCCAGTGCGGAGGACCCTGAAGGCCTTCCACTCAGGCGGTATCGCCCCACTTGCAACGAATCAGCACCGGTACAGCTTACGTTGTACAACGCTCATCGATACGCCGGGGTACGGGACGCAGAACGAGTGCGCGCTGTGCCGTGCCAACTTTCCCCGTGCGCAGGTAAATTGACGTCATCCGGCGGGAGGAGATCTTGCCGGGCGGCATACGACGAGCCGTGGAGGCCCGGAGTCCGGTCCACGGTCCGGACACACACAGTGGCCTGCGCCGGAGTCGTCCGGCGCAGGCCACTGCCCTGCGGAAATCGGGGAGGCGTTACTTGCCGGTCTCCCGCTCGTACGCCTTGAGGACCTCGTCGGTCGGACCGTCCATCAGCAGCTCGCCCTTCTCCAGCCACAGCACCCGGTCGCAGGTGTCCCTGATCGACTTGTTGCTGTGGCTGACCAGGAAGACGGTGCCGGCCTCCTTGCGGAGCTCGCGGATGCGCGCCTCGGAACGGATCTGGAACTTCCGGTCACCGGTCGCCAGGGCCTCGTCGATCATGAGGACGTCGTGGTTCTTGGCGGCCGCGATCGAGAACCGCAGCCGGGCGGCCATGCCGGAGGAGTACGTCCGCATCGGCAGGGTGATGAAGTCGCCCTTCTCGTTGATTCCGGAGAAGTCGACGATGTCCTGGTACCGCTCCCGGATCTCCTCGCGGCTCATCCCCATGGCGAGTCCGCCCAGGACGACGTTGCGCTCCCCGGTCAGATCGCTCATCAGCGCCGCGTTCACCCCGAGCAGCGAGGGCTGGCCGTCGGTGTAGACCTTGCCGTGCTCGGTCGGGAGCAGACCGGCGATGGCCCGCAGCAGGGTCGACTTGCCGGAACCGTTGGTCCCGATGAGACCGATCGCCTCGCCCCGGTAGGAGGTGAAGGTCACGCCGCGCACGGCGTGCACCTTGCGGACCCCGCGCTCCTCGCCCTTGCCCCGGCGCAGCATCCGGTTCAGTGCCGCGGTGGCGCTGCCCTTGCCACCGCCGCCGCTGACGCGGTACACGATGTGCACGTCGTCGGCGATCACGGTGGGGACGCGCGCCCCGGTGTTGTCCTCAGCCACGGCCGTACCGTTCCTCTGCCTTCCAGAAGTACACGAAGCCCACGATGCCCACCAGGAGCGCCCAGGCGAGGCCGACCGCCCAGACGTGCGAGGGCAGGTTCTCGGAGCCGTAACCGTCGATCAGCGCGAACCGGACCAGGTCCATGTAGATGGCCGCGGGGTTGTACTGCAGCACATCGGCGATCCAGGCCGGCTTCTTCTCCAGCATCACCGGGATGGAGAACATGACGCCCGACGCGTACATCCAGGTCCGCATGACGAAGGGCATCAGCTGGGCCAGGTCGGGAGTCTTCGCCCCGAGCCTCGCCATGACCAGCGCCAGACCGGTGTTGAAGAAGAACTGCATCACCAGGGCGGGAATCACCAGCAGCCAGGACAGCCGGGGATAGCTGCCGAAAGCCACGGTGACCGCGACCAGCACGATCATCGAGTACAGCAGCTGCTGGAGCTGCTGGAGCGAGAAGGAGATGGGCAGCGAGGCACGCGGGAAGTGCAGCGCCCGCACCAGCCCGAGGTTGCCGGAGATCGCGCGGACGCCGGCCATCACCGAGCTCTGGGTGAAGGTGAAGACGAAGACCCCGGTCACCAGGAACGGAATGAACACCTCCTGGGTCATCCCCCTCTTCGTGCCGAGGATCAGGCCGAAGATGAGGAAGTACACCGCGGCGTTCAGGAGCGGGGTGGCCACCTGCCAGAGCTGCCCGAGCTTGGCCTGGCTGTACTGCGCGGTCATCTTGGCCCGGGAGAACGCCATGATGAAGTGGCGCCGCCCGCGGAGCTGGCGGATGTACTCGAGGAGTCCGGGCCGGGCACCGCTGACTGTCAGACCGTATTTCGCGGCCAGCTCGGCCGCGCTCAGGCCGTCGTCGGCTGATGGCGGCTTGCTCAGCGCAACCGCACCATCATGGGTTGTGTCACTCACCAGATGAAACTCTCGTATTCAAAATGCGCAGCCAGTCGCGGGCGCGGCTCAGGGCGGACAGGTCCCGGTAAAAAAAATACGCCTCATGCTCCCAGAGGCGAGCCTCTCAGATGACCGGAGGGCGGCCTAGTCTGGTCAGCCGCCACACCGTACGCCACTTCATGGGGCGCCGCGGTCCGCAGGGCTTCGACCAGCCTTCCCGGAAGCCGCCGAACCAGGCCTTCAGCGCCGGGCCGGACGGCCTGCGGAGCAGAGTCAGCAGCAGCCAGACACCGAGGTACACGGGGACCAGCGGCGCGGGCAGGTTGCGGCGGGCCAGCCAGACCCGGTTGCGGGCCACCATGCGGTGGTAGACGGCGTGCCTGGACGGGGCGGTGGTGGGGTGGTTGAGCACCATGTCGGCGCGGTAGTCGATCAGCCAGCCGGCGTCCAGCGCCCGCCAGGCGAGATCGGTCTCCTCGTGCGCGTAGAAGAAGTCGCCGGGCAGCGGGCCGACCTCGGCGATGACCCGGGTACGTACGGCGTTGGCGCCCCCGAGGAACGTCGTCACCCGCGACGAGCGCAGCGGGTCGGCGGCGCGCAGCCTCGGCACGTGGCGCCGCTGGGTCTCCCCGGTGTCCGGGTCGGCGATCCGGAAGCTGATGATGCCGAGCTTGGGATCGGCGCCGAACGCCTGCCGGCACAGCTCCGCGGTGTCGGTGAGCGGCAGCAGCCCGTCGTCGTCCAGGAACAGCAGGGCGTCCACGTCGGCGCCGGACGGCCCGAAGGCCTCGATGCCGACGTTGCGGCCGCCGGGAATGCCCAGGTTCTCGGGCAGCTCGACGGTGCGCACGCCCGCGGGGACGTCCGGTACGGGAGAGCCGTTGCCGACGACGACCACCTCGATCCGGTCGCCGTCCTGCCCGGCGACCGAATCGAGCAGGGCGCGCAGCTCGGCCGGGCGGTTGCCCATCGTGATGATGACCGCGCCGAGTTTCATGGGGGCGCTCACTTCAGCCTGCTCGATGCCAGGACCGACACGAGGTGGAGGAGGGTCTGCAGCAGAGCGATGCCGGCCAGCACCGCGACCGCGAGGCGGCTGAAGAAGAGGTCGTCCCTGACCGAGTCCAGGACGGCCGCGACCAGGATCACCAGCGATGCCTCGACGCAGAGGATCAGCCGGTGGAACTTGAGCGCACCGGCGGCCCGGCGGGCGAACGCCATTCCGGACGAGCGCGGCTCGGACGCCGCCTCCTTGACCGGCGGCAGACCGCCCTGGTGGCGTGCGACACCGACGAGGTCGGTCTCGGCCTTGATCAGGATGGCGCCCAGGGCCGCGAGTGTGCCCAGGAAGGCCCACAGCCAGTCGATCCGTCCGCTGCCCCACAGGTCGGCGGCGCGCAGCCCGAAGCCGACCAGCACGGCCGCGTCGCAGAGGTAGGCGCCGACCCGGTCCAGATAGACCCCGCCCAGCGAGAACTGCTTCTTCCAGCGGGCCAGCTCGCCGTCGACGCAGTCGAGCAGCAGGTAGAGCTGGACCATGAGCACGCCGAGCAGCGCACCGGTGATCCCCGGAACGAGCAGGGCCGGAGCGGCGAGCACACCCGCGACGGTCATCAGGTAGGTCAGCTGGTTGGGCGTGACCTTGGTGTTGACCAGGTACCGGTCCACACGCAGCGAGACCTCGCGCATGTAGATCCGGCCCGCCCAGTGTTCACCGCTGCGCCGGTCCTTGACGCCCGGGGGGTGAACGACCGGGCGAAGTTCAGCTACTGATGGTCTTGGCATAGTCGGCGTACGCGTCCCTGATCTGGTCGGTGGACAGGCTGAGGTGTTCCAGGACCGTGAAGCGTCCCGGACGGGTCTGCGGGGCGTAGTCGACGGCCTGGACGAACTCGTCGGCGGTGAAGCCGATCTCCGTGGGCAGGACCGGAAGGCCGTGCCGGCGAAGGACCTCCGCGAAGAGCCCCGACGCCTCGTGGGCTCCGCGCAGGTGCATGGCGAAGGCGGCGCCGAGGCCGACCTGCTCGCCGTGGCTCGCGGCCCGCTTGGGGAAGAGCAGGTCGAAGGCGTGGCTGATCTCGTGGCAGGCGCCGGACGAGGGCCGGGTGTCGCCGCTGATCGAGATGGCGATGCCGGAGAGCACCAGCGACTCGGCGAGGACGGTGAGGAACTCGTCGTCGGCGACGGTGCCGGGGTGGCGCAGCACGGCTTCGCCGGCGGTACGGGCCATGGCGGCGGCCAGTCCGTCGATCTGCTCGTTGTTGACCTGGTGCGAGAGCTCCCAGTCCGCGATCGCGGAGATGTTGGAGATCGCGTCACCGATGCCGGAGCGCACGAAGCGGTCGGGGGCCTCCCGGATCACCGAGAGGTCGATGACCATGGCGATCGGCATCGGGACGCCGTAGGAGCCGCGTCCGTTGTCGTTGTCCAGGGTCGCTACGGGTGAGCAGAGTCCGTCGTGTGCGAGGTTCGTGGCGACCGAGACCAGCGGCAGGCCGACCCGGGCCGCGGCGTACTTCGCCACGTCGATGATCTTGCCGCCGCCGAGACCGACCACGGCGTCGTACCGCTTGCCCTTGATGTCGTCGGCCAGCTGTACGGCGGCGTCGATGTTGCCGCCCGCGACGCAGTACCAGTCGGCGCCCGGCAGGGCCGGTGCGAGCTTCTCGCGCAGGGCCTGTCCGGAGCCGCCGCTGATCGCGATCGCGAGCTTGCCGGAGGCGGAGATCCGCTGGTCCGCGAGGAGACCGGCCAGATCGTCCATGGCGCCCCGGCTGATGTCTACGAAGACCGGGGACGGGATGAGCCGGGTCAGTACTGGCACGCGATTTTCCTGCCCTTCTCGAGGTCGTCGTGGTTGTCGATCTCGACCCAGGTGACCTCACCGATGGGTGCCACGTCGACGGTGAAGCCGCGGTTGACGAGCTCCTGGTAGCCGTCCTCGTAGTAGAGGTCCGGGTCGCGCTCGAACGTCGTCTTCAGGGCGTCGGCGAGCGCCTCGGCGGCCTCTGCCTCGATGAGGGTGACGCCGATGTACTCGCCGGTGGCGGTGGCCGGGTCCATCAGCTTGGTGATCCGCTGAACGCCCTTGCCGTCCTCGGTGATGACCTTCATCTCCTCGTCGGCGAGGTCCTTCACCGTGTCGAGGGCGAGGATGATCTTCTGGCCCTTGCCGCGCGCGTCCAGCAGGGTCCGCTCGACGGAGACCGGGTGCACGGTGTCGCCGTTGGCGAGGATCACACCGCGCTTGAGGACCTCGCGGGCGCACCACAGGGAGTAGGCGTTGTTCCACTCCTCGGCCTTGTCGTTGTCGACGAGGATGATCTTGAGGCCGTACTTCGCCTCCAGCTCCTCCTTGCGGTCGTAGACGGCTTCCTTGCGGTAGCCGACGACGATCGCGACCTCGGTGAGGCCGATCTCGGCGAAGTTGGCCAGCGTGAGATCGAGGACGGTCTTCTCGCCGTCCACCGGCACGAGAGCCTTGGGAAGCGTGTCGGTGTAGGGGCGCAGGCGCCGTCCTGCGCCGGCTGCCAGTACGAGGCCGATCATGCGGGTTCTCCTTCGTCGTGAACGGCGGGTGCCCCGGAGGACACCCAGAAGCGGATGGACTCCACCAGCACGACCAGTGCCACAACCACCGCGAGAGCGGTGAGTGCCACGGTGAAGCCCGAGGCTCCGGTGAGTACGGCGGCGAGTACGGCCACCACCAGGGTGCGGCCCTCGTGCCCGCCGATCGTTCGCACCAGCCACTGGGGCGGCGCGCCGGTGCCGCCTCGAATGCGGTACACCGTGTCGTAGTGATGGTAGGCGACGGCCGATACGAGTCCGAAGGCCGCGGGAAGCGCCCCGTCGATGTCGCTGCGGGCGGCCAGCGCGAGGATCGTGCAGTACTCGGCCGCGCGGAAGACCGGGGGTACGAGCCAGTCGAGCGCGCCCTTGAGGGGGCGGGCCACGGCTATGCCGGAGCAGATCGCGTAGAAGAGCGCGGCGACGATCATCTGCCGGCTGCCGAAGGGCTGCTGGAGCGCGGCGGCGATCAGTGCGCCGGCGCCGACGACCGCGACCACCGGGGCGGTCCAGGCGCCCGGGATCCGGGGGCCGCGGGCCGCCACGAGCTGGGCGAGCGGGCCGGAGTCCGCGAGGTCCGCGAGGGCCTGGGCGGCCCGGTCGGTGCGGCGGGCCCTGCGGGTCAGGGAGCGCAGCAGCCGGCCCGCCGTGGTGTAGCAGGCCGCGAAGGCGCAGCCGACGAGCAGTGCGTAGAAGACGATCCGGGGGGTGGTGAGCGCGGTCAGTACGGCGATCATCGCCCAGCGCTCGCCGATCGGGAGCACGATCATCCGGCGCAGCCAGACCGTCCAGCCGACGCTGTCGAGCTTGTCGGAGAGGGCGGCGGTGGGGCTGGAGTTCGCCACCGCGTCGTGGTTCGCCTCGTTGAACGAGAAGTCGATGACGTGGCGGCAGGACTGGAGCACCATCGCGCCGAGCGCCAGGGCCCAGACGTCGTCGCCGCCGCGGGCGGCTCCGAGTGCGAGGCCCGCGTAGTAGGCGTACTCCTTGGCGCGGTCGAACGTGGCGTCCAGCCAGGCGCCCATCGTCGAGTACTGGAGCGAGTAACGGGCGAGCTGCCCGTCGGTGCAGTCCAGGACGAAGGAGAAGAGCAGCAGCAGCCCGGCCGCGACATATCCGCCGCGGGTGCCGGTGGCCGCGCAGCCGGCCGCGACCAGGGCGGTCAGCAGCGACGCGGTGGTGACCTGGTTGGGGGTGAACCCGCGGCGCGCGCACCAGCGGGCGATGTAGCGCGAGTACGGGCTGACGCAGTACGTGGTGAAGAAGCCGTCGCGGGCCTTGACGGCGCTGCGCAGCCGGACCGCCTCGTCATCCACGGCGGCGACGCCGCGGAGCGCGGTGGCGCGGGCGGCCTCGTCCACCGGAACGGCCGCGACGAGTGAGCCCAGCTCCGGGCGCTGCACCTCGGCGCCCTCGGCGTCCATCGTGGCGGCGAGCCGGCCGGGCACGGTGCGGTCGAGGACCGTGGCGGTGCCGCCGGGCGGGCCGGTGGGCACGCCCGCGCCGACCGCCGCGCTGGTGCTGTCCAGGGCGCGGACCAGTGCGGGACGCGCCTCGGGCTGCACGGTGAGCGCGCCGGGCACGGTGGCGGCGGGGAAGCGGGGGTCGGTCAGTCCGAGCCGCAGGGCGTGGACATGGCCGACGAAACGGGGGTCGACGAGCGCGACCCGCCTGTCGGCGGGGACGGCGGACAGCAGCCGCGCGGCCTCGCCGACATCGGCGGCGGCCTGGACGTCGAAGCCCAGTGACCGCAGATCGGCCTCGATGGACGATCCGGGTACCGGAGCACCTGTGAGAATGGCGGTCGACAGACGAACTCACTCCTTGGTGCTGACATGGGTCGGCGCGCGACGGCACGGCCCCGATGCGGGCCGGCGGCATGTCGGCAGAGGCTATCGGATGAACGGAAGCGGGAGTTCACTGCCCGTTTATGCTCCGTTCCGGGCGGACCTGGATCATGCGGCGCCGTCCGCGATCATCATCGTCGATGGCTGCCTCGCCTGACAAAACGCGGTGGGACGGATCCGCTGCCTGCCCGGTGGATCAAGGCCGGCCAGGCCCTAGTCTGACCCGCATGACATGGCTGATCACAGGCGGAGCTGGATATATCGGGGCACATGTGGTGCGGGCCATGAAGGGGGCCGGGGAGCGGGTGGTCGTTCTCGACGACCTCTCGACCGGCAACCCGGACCGGCTGCCCGCCGAGGTCCCGCTGGTGCGGGGCTCGACGGCCGACCGCGCGCTGCTGGACCGGGTACTGGCGGAGCACGCGGTGAGCGGCGTCATCCATCTCGCGGCGAAGAAGCAGGTCGGTGAATCCGTCGAGAAGCCGCTCCTGTACTACCGGGAGAACATCGGCGGGCTGACCGTCCTCCTGGAGGCCGTCGCGGCCGCCGGCGTGCGCAGCTTCCTGTTCTCCTCGTCGGCCGCGGTGTACGGCGTACCGGAGGCGGAGCTGATCACCGAGGAGGCACCCTGCGAACCGATCAATCCGTACGGCGAGACCAAGCTCGCCGGGGAGTGGCTGGTGCGGGCGGCCGGGCAGGCTCACGGGCTGTCCACCGGCTGTCTGCGCTACTTCAACGTGGCGGGCGCGGCCGAGCCGGAGCTGTCGGACACCGGCGTCTTCAACGTGATCCCGATGTTCTTCGAACGGCTGACCCGCGGTGAGGCCCCGCGTATCTTCGGTGACGACTACGCCACCCCGGACGGCACCTGCATCCGTGACTACATCCACGTCGCCGACCTCGCCGACGCGCACCTGGCTGTCGCCGGGCGGCTGGCCGCGCAGGACGGACCCGGGGACCTGACCGTCAACATCGGCCGCGGCGAGGGCGTCTCGGTGCGCGAGCTGGCCGATCTGGTGGCGGAGGTCACCGGTCTCGACCGGAAGCCCGAGTCCGGGCCCCGCCGGCCCGGGGACGCGTCGAAGGCGGTCGCGTCCTGCGACCGGATCTCCGGCGAGCTGGGCTGGTCGGCCCGGCGCGGGGTGCGCGAGATGGTCACGTCGGCCTGGCAGGGTTGGCTGCTGCACCACCCCGCGCCGTCCGCCCCGTGAGCTGTCCGTCGCTCTGACCATCACCCGTCAACCGCTCTGACCTGCAACCATTTCCGCAGGTCAGAGCAGTTGACAACGGTGTTCACTGCCGTGTTGCCCGATACCCCCCGCCCGTAGTTCACTGGCATTGCCCGGGGCGATCGCGTCCGGGTCCGCGCGACGACCGGGAGGCGTCCCCATGGGGGCTGGGCACGATCACGGACATTCGCACGGCGGCCCCGCACCCACCGGCACGGCGGCCGCCGCGTACAAGGGACGGCTGCGGATCGCGCTGGGCATCACGCTCACCGTGACGGTCATGGAGATCGTCGGCGGGCTGCTGTCCGGCTCCCTGGCGCTGATCGCCGACGCGGCCCACATGGCGACCGACGCGCTGGGCCTCGGCATGGCTCTGCTGGCGATCCACTTCGCCAACAAGCCGGCCGGACCGAACCGCACCTTCGGCTACGCCCGAGCCGAGATCCTCGCCGCGCTGGCCAACTGTCTGCTGCTGCTCGGGGTCGGCGGCTACCTCCTCTTCGAGGCGGTGGAGCGCTTCGTCAGTCCGGCCGAGACCAGGGGCGGGCTGACGATCGCCTTCGCCCTGGTCGGCCTGGTGGCGAACATGGTGTCGCTGTCGCTGCTGATGCGCGGGCAGAAGGACAGCCTCAATGTGCGGGGCGCGTATCTGGAAGTACTCGCGGACACCCTCGGTTCGGTGACCGTGCTGATCTCGGCGGGCGTCATCCTGGCCACCGGCTGGCAGGCCGCGGACCCGATCGCCTCGCTGCTCATCGGCCTCATGATCGTTCCGCGTACGGTGAAGCTGCTCAGGGAGACGCTGAACGTCCTGCTGGAGTCGGCGCCCAAGGGTGTCGACATGGGTGAGGTGCGCGATCACATCACGGCACTGCCCGGAGTGCTGGACGTCCATGACCTCCACGCCTGGACGATCACCTCCGGCATGCCGGTGCTCTCCGCCCATGTGGTGGTGCACCAGGAGCTGCTCGACTCGATCGGGCACGAGAAGCTCCTGCACGAACTGCAGGGCTGTCTCGGAGACCACTTCGACGTCGAGCACTGCACCTTCCAGCTGGAGCCGAGCGGGCACGCGGAGCACGAGGCGAAGCTCTGCCACTGAGCGCATGAAGGCCCGCGGTCGCGAGAGGGCGACGGGCGCGGGAGGCCCGCCGGAATCCCCGATGTACGGTGGAATCCCCTCTCGATCAAGGGTTCTCACGTTGACCGACAAAGATCACGACACTCGCCGGACCAGGCGATGACGGCGCTGGCGCTCGATGATTCCGGGCCGGTTCCCCGGGGCACGATTCAGTATCCGGCGGCGTTCGGCGTCTGAGGTGTGTGTCCGTGACCGTGGCATCGCGGCGCCGGACATGCCAGGACCCGAAGTGCGGACAAGCCGCTTTTGTGCGGCAGACTTGAGCAGACTCGACGGGACCGGCGCACGGGGCCGGGACCACAGCGAAGGATGGGTATGCCGACCACATCAGCCACCGCGGCGAACACCTCGTCGAACGGCGCAGCAGAAGCGATCATGCTCGAACTGGTCGACGAGAACGGCACCACCATCGGCACGGCGGAGAAGCTCGCCGCCCACCAGGCACCGGGCCAACTGCACCGCGCGTTCTCGGTGTTCCTCTTCGACGAGCAGGGCCGGCTGCTGCTGCAGCGGCGCGCCCCGGGCAAGTACCACTCCCCCGGTGTCTGGTCCAACACCTGTTGCGGTCACCCGTACCCGGGCGAGGCGCCCTTCGCCGCCGCCGCCCGGCGGACGTACGAGGAGCTGGGCATCTCCCCCTCGCTGCTGGCGGAGGCGGGCACCGTCCGCTACAACCACCCGGACCCCGCCTCGGGTCTGGTGGAGCAGGAGTTCAACCACCTCTTCGTGGGCATGGCGCAGGACCGGCTGCGGCCGGATCCGGAGGAGGTGGGCGAGACGGCGTTCGTATCGGCCGGGGAACTGGCCGAACGGCATGACCGGGCGCCGTTCTCGGCCTGGTTCATGACGGTGCTGGACGCCGCCAGGCCCGCGATCCGGGAGCTGACCGGTCCGGCTGCCGGCTGGTAGGCGGGGCCACCGGCGTGGCGGGGTCAGGGGCGCGGGCCGAGCGGCAGGGCCGCCCAGATGACCTTTCCGCCGCCCGCGGTGTGCTCCACGTCGCAGGCCCCGCCCGCCTCCCGGGTGATCTCCCGGACCAGCAGCAGTCCGCGCCCGCCCGTCTGCGCGTAGTCGGTCTCCAGCGCCGTCGGACGGTACGGATGGTTGTCCTCGACGGACACCCTGACCCAGTCGGCACCCACGGCCACCTCCACGGCGAGCTCCGGAGAGAGCAGCGCCGCGTGCTTCACGGCGTTGGTGACCAGCTCGGAGACGATGAGCAGCAGCCCCTGGGCGACCTCGTCGTCCAGGGGTACGCCCTGGCGGTCCAGCAGATCGCGTACGGCGTGCCGGGCCCGGGGTACGGAGACTTCCGTGGCCGGGGCGGTGAACCGCCAGACCCCTTCGTACGGCACGGGCCTGGCGGGGACACTCCCGCGGCTCTCCATAGACCGGTACCCGCTCTCCACTCGATGGTGACTGCACGTCGAGTACAGAGTGCGGGGCGTAGTCGGCCCGGCCCATGCCACTAGCAGAAGTCGACCTCTATCGACAGAACTTGACCGGACAGCTGTGGGTACGTCAGCTATCGGACCGTTTTTGCTCGTCCCCTGAAAGCTGGTCCTGCCCCACCCCGATCGCGAAGAGCCCGAGTCCGTCGAGGAGCAGGGCGGGCGAGAGGGCCCCTTCTTGATCACAGGTTCGAACGGTACGGATAGCATCCGGCGCATGGACCGTACGGAACCCCGGCTGGAGCTCACCGTCGCGGACGGCGTCGCCACCCTCGTGATCAGCAACCCCGCCAAGCGCAATGCGATGACGGCCGCGATGTGGCAGTCGCTGCCCGTGCTGCTGGAAGAGCTGGCCGCCGACTCCTCGGTGCGCGCGCTGGTGCTGACGGGCGCCGGGGACACCTTCTGCGCCGGAGCGGACATCTCCTCCCTCCGCGATCCCTCGGGCGCCCCGCAGGAGCTCGCGGTGGCGGCCGAGGAGGCGCTCGCCGCCTTCCCCCTGCCGGTCGTCGCGGCGGTGCGCGGCTACTGCGTGGGCGGGGGAAGCCAGCTGGCGGCCGCCTGCGATCTGCGGTTCGCCGAGGAGGGGGCGTTGTTCGGCGTCACCCCCGCCAGGCTCGGGATCGTCTACGCCGCGTCGTCGACCCGCCGGCTGGTCGCGCTGACGGGCCCGGCGACGGCGAAGCACCTGCTCTTCTCCGGCGAGCTGATCGGTACGGACCGGGCGCTGCGGACCGGTCTGGTCGACGAGGTGCTGCCCGCCGGCGAGCTGGACGAGCGGGTGGAGGCGTACGTCCGGGTCCTGGTGTCCCGTTCCCGGCTGACCCAGTCGGCCGCGAAGGAGTTCGCCGCGGGGCACGAGGACCGGGACGCCCACTGGGCGGACCAGGCACGCCGCAGCGGCGACACCGCCGAGGGGGTCGCCGCGTTCCTGGAACGGCGCACGCCCCGCTTCACCTGGCCGTCCCGGACCTGACGCTCCCCGCCTCACCCGGCATGCCCCTCACCGCTACCGGAGGATGAAGCGGCTCTTGGCGCGCCACTCCTCGACCAGCTCGGGCGGCGCCTTGTCGGGGGACCCCGCGTCGTACGGCGGCTGCGGGTCGTACTCGGTCAGCAGCTGCACCGACTGGGCGTGCCGCTCGCCCGCGATCCGGCCCAGCAGGGTGAGGCCCATGTCGATGCCGGACGAGACGCCCGCGGCCGTGACGTACTTGCCGTCGATGACGACGCGTTCCCCGGTCGGCTCCACGCCGTAGTCCCTCAGTGCGTCGAGGGCGAGCCAGTGCGAGGTCCCTCGCCGCCCCCTCAGGAGCCCGGCGGCCGCGAGCAGCAGGGAACCCGTGCAGACGGAGGTCGTCCAGGTGCTGGTGGCATCGGCGGTGCGCAGCCAGCCGAGCAGGGTCTCGTTCTCCATCTGGGCGCTCTGCCCCGGGCCGCCGGGGACGATGACCAGATCGGGCGCCGGGACGTCGTCGAGCGTCCGCTCGGCGACCAGCGACAGGCTGCCGCTGTCGTTGCGCACCGGGCCGGTCCGCTCGGCGACGAAGACGGTCTCGGCGCCGGGCGTACGGGACAGGATCTCGTACGGTCCGACGGCGTCGAGCGCGGTGAAGCGGTCGAAGAGGACGATGGCGATCTGCATGGGTGGCTGCCTGCCTTCGGTCAGTGAGGGAGGGTGACGGACTCGGTGGGGCGCGGCCGGTCGACGGGTTCGCCGGCCGGCCGGTGACTGAACCGTCTGCGGTACTCGGCGGGCGCGGTGCCCAGCGCCTTGACGAACGCGCGGCGCATCGCCTCCGGCGTGCCGTAGCCGCACACCCGCGAGATACCGGCGACACCGTCGGAGGTGTCCTCCAGGAGCCTGCGGGCCTGTTCGAGACGGACGAGGTCGACGTACCGGCCGGGTGTCATACCGGTCTCGGCCCGGAACGCACGGGCGAAGTGGCGCGGCGAGAGCCGGACGCGGGCGGCGAGGGCCTCGACGGACAGGTTGTCGCCGGGGTGTTCGGTGATCCAGTGCTGGACCTCGCGCAACGGTTCGCGCCGGGCCGTCTGCGCGGTGAGCTGGGCGCTGAACTGGGCCTGGTTCCCCGGCCTGCGCAGAAAGACCACCAGATGCCGGGCGACCGTGAGCGCCACGTCCCGGCCATGGTCCTCCTCGACCAGTGCGAGCGCGAGATCGATGCCCGCGGTGACTCCGGCGGAGGTGGCCAGCCTGCCGTCCCGCACGAAGATCGGTTCCGGGTCGACCTCGACGGCCGGATAGGTGCGGGCGAGGTGGTCGCAGAGCGTCCAGTGCGTGGTCACCCGGTGCCCGTCCAGCTGTCCGGCCTCGGCGAGCAGCAGGGCGCCGGTGCAGACGGAGACGAGCCGTTCGGCGTGCGGGGCGTGCTCGCGCAGCCAGTCGACGAGGGCGGGGGCGGGGGCGCGGGTGCCCTGTCCGCCGGGAACGAGGAGGGTGTGGGCGCGCCCGGCGTCCGCGAGGCTGCTGTCGGGGACGAGCGTGAGCCCGCTCGACGACCGGACCGGTGCGCCGTCCAGCGAGGCGGTGCGCAGTTCGTACGGGGCCTCCGGGAACCGGGAGGCCCCCGCGAAGACCTCCATCGGCCCGCTCACATCGAGGCTCTGGACGCCGTCGAAGAGGACGACGAGCACGGTTCGCTGCTTCATGCCTGCCATCCTGTGCGGCCTCCGGGATGGCCGCAATGACGGGTTCCCCACCTTTCCTGCCATGACGGACCGCGACGCACTTCACGCGCGGCCCGGGGTTCCCCGCCGTACCGACCAGTCGGTAACGTGCGGGCATGAGTACTCTGCCGCCCCGCGCCGGACGCCGCTGCCACAACGCCCTCAACCCTCTGCACTCCGCGCTCTACTTCTCCCCCGACCTCGGCAAGGAGTTCGGCGGGATCGGAATCAAGGATGCGTCCGCCGCGTATTTCGCCTCGCGCGCGGCCGCTTTCGGGGCCGTCGGCCCCGGTACGGTCACCGCGACCTTCTACAACTTCAACCACGACCTCGTGGCCGCGCACCTGCCCGCCGTCTGGGACATCGCCTCGCCCGAGGCCGTGCTGGCGGCGCGGCTGCGTGCCGTCGACTCGACGCTGCGCCGGCTCCTGGGCGAGGAGACCATCGCCTCCCCGGAGCTGGCCGAGGCCGCCCAGCTGGCGCTCCGCGCCGTCGCGGGCTGCACGCGACACGCCCGGCCGCTGTACGCGGCGCACGCCGATCTCCCGGTGCCGGAGCAGCCGCACCTGGCGTACTGGCATGCCGCGACACTGCTGCGTGAGCACCGTGGTGACGCCCACCTCGCCGCGCTCCTCGCGGCCGGTCTCGACCCGGTCGAGGCCCTGGTCAGCCACACCGCCACCGGCAAGGGCATGCCGCCGCGCTGGATCCTGGCCACCCGCGGGTGGCGCCGCGGTGACTGGGAGGACGCTTCCGCGCGGCTGCGCGACCGCGGACTGCTCACCGCCGAGGGCGAGTTGACGGAGGCGGGTGTCCTGCTGCGGACCGGCCTTGAGGAGGACACGGACCGGATGGACCTGGCACCGTACGAGCGGCTCGGCGGTCCGGGCGTGGCCCGGCTGACCGAGCTGGGGCGCGGATTCCTCGGCACGGCGCTGGCGGCCGGCGCGTTCCCGGCGGATCTGAACGGCTGACCCGCCGGGCGGACGACGGCCGGTACATGGGGCGGTCGGGCGACACGGCGCCCGGCCACCCGGCAGAATGCAGGCGAGTGGCCCAGGACCGGTCCGAACCGCGGACCCCGGGGCCCGACCAGCACAGCCAGTACGAGAAGGCGAGTCGGTAAAACCGTGACGACGTCCATCGAAGGCAGGATCGCCGAGGAGCTCGGCGTACGCGAGCGACAGGTGAAGGCGGCCGTCGAGCTGCTCGACGGCGGATCGACCGTGCCGTTCATCGCGCGCTACCGCAAGGAAGCGACCGAGATGCTCGACGACGCGCAGCTGCGCACGCTCGAGGAGCGGTTGCGGTATCTGCGGGAGCTGGAGGACCGCCGTGCGGCGGTCCTCGAATCCGTGCGGGAGCAGGGCAAGCTCGACAGCGCGCTGGAGGCGCGGATCCGGGCCGCCGACACGAAGGCGCGCCTTGAGGACATCTATCTGCCGTTCAAGCCGAAGCGGCGGACCAAGGCGCAGATCGCCCGGGAGGCCGGGCTCGAACCGCTCGCCTCGGGCCTGCTGGACGACCCGTCGGTGGATCCGCTCGTCGCGGCGTCGGCCTTCGTCGACGCGGACAAGGGCGTCGCGGACCCGGCGGCGGCTCTGGAGGGGGCCCGCGCCATCCTCGCCGAACGGTTCTCGGAGGACGCCGATCTGACCGGCGAGCTGCGTGAGCGCATGTGGACGCGGGGCCGGCTGGTGGCGAAGGTGCGGGACGGCAAGGAGGAGGCGGGCGCCAAGTTCGCGGACTACTTCGACTTCACCGAGCCGTTCACCGCGCTGCCCTCGCACCGGGTGCTCGCGATGCTGCGGGGCGAGAAGGAGGACGTTCTCGACCTCGTCCTGGAGCCGGAGGAGCCGTCCGGGGAGCCCGGCCCGTCCTCGTACGAGAACATGGTCGCCCGGCGCTTCGGGGTGAACGACCGCGGGCGTCCCGGGGACAAGTGGCTGGCCGACACCGTGCGCTGGGCCTGGCGCACCAGGCTCCTGGTCCACCTCGGCATCGACCTGCGGCTGCGGCTGCGTACGGCGGCGGAGGACGAGGCGGTACGTGTCTTCGCGTCGAACCTGCGCGATCTGCTGCTCGCCGCACCGGCCGGGACGCGGGCCACCCTGGGGCTCGACCCGGGGTTCCGTACCGGGGTGAAGGTCGCCGTCGTCGACGCGACCGGCAAGGTCGTCGCGACCGATGTCATCCACCCGCACGTCCCGGCGAACAAGTGGGACCAGTCGCTGGCGAAGCTGGAGCAGCTGGCGAAGGCGCACGATGTCGACCTGATCGCGATCGGCAACGGCACGGCGTCGCGCGAGACGGACAAGCTCGCCGGTGAGCTGTGCGACAAGCACCCGGAGTTGAAGCTCACCAAGGTGATGGTGTCGGAGGCCGGCGCCTCCGTGTACTCGGCGTCCGCCTTCGCCTCGCAGGAACTCCCGGACATGGACGTCACGTTGCGCGGCGCCGTCTCGATCGCGCGCCGGCTCCAGGACCCCCTCGCGGAGCTGGTGAAGATCGACCCGAAGTCGATCGGGGTCGGGCAGTACCAGCACGACCTGTCCGAGGTGAAACTGTCGCGCTCGCTGGACGCGGTCGTCGAGGACTGCGTGAACGGCGTCGGGGTCGACGTCAACACCGCGTCGGCGCCGCTGCTCTCACGCGTCTCCGGCATCGGCTCGGGGCTCGCGGAGAACATCGTCGCGCACCGCGACACCAACGGCCCGTTCCGCTCCCGCAAGGGGCTCAAGGACGTGGCCAGGCTCGGCCCGAAGGCGTACGAGCAGTGCGCGGGCTTCCTGCGGATCCGGGGTGACGACCCGCTGGACGCGTCCAGCGTGCACCCGGAGGCGTACCCCGTGGTCCGGGCGATGGTGAAGCGGACGGGCGGTGACGTCGCCTCCCTGGTCGGCAACACCGGTGTGCTGCGGTCCCTGCGGGCGGACGACTTCGTGGACGAGAAGTTCGGGCTGCCGACCGTCACCGACATCATCAAGGAGCTGGAGAAGCCGGGGCGCGACCCTCGTCCGGCGTTCAAGACGGCCACCTTCAAGGAGGGCGTCGAGAAGCTCGGCGATCTGGTGTCCGGAATGGTGCTGGAGGGGGTCGTGACGAATGTCGCGGCGTTCGGCGCGTTCGTGGACATCGGGGTGCACCAGGACGGCCTGGTCCATGTGTCGGCGATGTCGAGGACGTTCGTGAAGGACCCCCGCGATGTCGTGAAGCCGGGTGACATCGTGAAGGTCAAGGTCATGGAGATCGACATCCCGCGGAAGCGGATCTCGTTGACGCTGCGGCTGGACGACGAGGCGGGGGCGGGTTCGGGCCCGGCGGCCGGAGCGGGGTCCGGGTCCGAGTCCGGCGGATCGGGACCCGGCGGCTCCGGCGCCGAGCGGGGCGGGCGTCCGCCGCGGCAGCGGCAGGGGCAGGGCGGTGCGGGGCCGCGTGGCGGTCAGGGCGGTCAGGGGCGTGACCGGCGCGGTGGCGGCGGTGGCAACGGCGGCGGTGGCGGGCGTCAGGCGCCGGCCGCGGCTCCGGCCAACGGGGCGATGGCGGACGCGCTTCGGCGGGCGGGCCTGCTGGATCCGAAGCAGGGCGGCAAGAAGCGGTAGCGGGAGCCCGGATCGGGGCGGGGTGGCGAGGGGTTCGCCTGCGGCGGGCCTGCTCCCCTCCCCGCCCCTTCCCGTGTCCGGGCCCCGCCCCTCAAGCGCCGGAGGGGCCGGGATGTACGCGGGGCCGTCGGTCAGATCTCCGTGAGCCTTCCGGCCGCCACCTCGACGCGGCGCGTCGTACGGACCGCCTCCAGCATCCGGCGGTCGTGCGTGACCAGCAGCAGTGTCCCCGTGTACGAGTCCAGCGCCGATTCCAGCTGCTCGATCGCCGGCAGGTCGAGATGGTTCGTGGGCTCGTCCAGGACGAGGAGGTTGACGCCGCGGCCCTGGAGCAGGGCGAGTGCCGACCGGGTCCGTTCGCCCGGGGAGAGCGTGGTCGCCGGGCGCATCACATGGTCGGCGCGCAGACCGAATTTGGCGAGGAGGGTGCGGACCTCGGCCGGCTCGGTGTCGGGGACGGCCGCGCAGAACGCCTCCAGCAGGGATTCCGTACCGTGGAACAGCTTCCGCGCCTGGTCCACCTCACCGACCACCACACCCGAACCCAGGCTCGCGTGCCCCGATTCCAGCGGGAGGCGGCCGAGCAGAGCGGCCAGCAGGGTCGACTTCCCGGCACCGTTGGCACCGGTGATGGCGATCCGGTCCGCCCAGTCGATCTGGAGCGAGACCGGGCCGAACACGAAGTCCCCGAGCACGACCTGTGCCTCGCGCAGGGTCGCCACGACGGAGCCGGAACGGGGGGCGGAGGCGATCTCCATCCGCAGCTCCCACTCCTTGCGCGGCTCGTCCACGACATCGAGGCGCTCGATCATGCGCTGGGTCTGGCGGGCCTTCGCGGCCTGCTTCTCGCTCGACTCGCTCCGGAACTTGCGGGCCATCTTGTCGGAGTCGCCGGCCTTGCGGCGCGCGTTCCTGACGCCCTTGTCCATCCAGGAGCGCTGCATCAGGGCGCGGCCTTCGAGCGCGGAGCGCTTGTCGGCGAACTCCTCGAACTCCTCGCGGGCGTGCCTGCGGGCCCGCTCGCGCTCCTCCAGGTACGCCGCGTAACCACCGCCGTAGAGGTTGATCTGCTGCTGGGCCAGGTCGAGTTCGAGGACCTTGGTGACCGTGCGCATCAGGAATTCGCGGTCGTGGCTGATGACGACCGTGCCGGCGCGCAGCCCGGAGACGTACCGCTCGAGCCGCTCCAGGCCGTCGAGGTCGAGGTCGTTGGTGGGTTCGTCGAGCAGGAAGATGTCGTAGCGGGAGAGCAGCAGCGAGGCGAGGCCGACGCGGGCCGCCTGGCCACCGGAGAGCGTGGCCATCGGCAGGTCGAGACCGACGGTCAGGCCGAGGTCGGCGGCGACCTCCTCGGCCCGTTCGTCCAGGTCGGCGCCGCCGAGGGCGAGCCAGCGCTCCAGGGACTCGGAGTACGCGTCGTCGGAGCCGGGCGTCCCGTCGACGAGGGCCTGGGTGGCGGTGTCCATCGTCGCCTGGGCCTCGGCGACGCCCGTCCGGCGGGCCAGGAACTCCCGTACGGTCTCGTCGGGGCGCCGCTCCGGTTCCTGCGGCAGATGGCCGACGGTGGCGGTGGGCGGGGAGAGCCGCAGCTCGCCCTCCTCCGGCTGGTCGAGCCCGGCGAGCAGCCGCAGGAGCGACGATTTTCCGGCGCCGTTCACTCCGACGAGACCGATCACGTCACCGGGAGCGACCACGAGGTCGAGTTCGGCGAAGAGAGTGCGGTCGCCGTGTCCGGCGGCGAGGTCCTTGGCGACGAGGGTGGCAGTCATCAGGGTGTCGATCCTAATCGGCGGCCGGGGCTGCCGGCGGCGGGCCCCGGCCGCGTGACCGGCACGCTCCCCGCCGTCATGCGTACCGTCGCCCCCGGGGCATCGCCGTGCCCGCGCGCCTGGGCTAGGGTCCTTCCCCTGGATCGAGTGGACCGGGCCCGGACCGGGCCCGGCGAGAGGCCCTGGCGTCCGGGCCCGAACGGGGTCCGGACAGAGATGAGCGGCGGTGCGGCAGTGTCGGAAGTGATCGTGGTGGGCGGTGGGGTCAGCGGCCTCACCACGGCGGTGGTGCTGGCCGGGCACGGTCACCGGGTGCGGGTCTGGTCCCGGCAGCCCGCGGCGGCCACGGCTTCGGCGGTGGCGGGCGCCCTGTGGTGGCCGTACCGGATCGAGCCGCTGGACCGGGTCGGCGACTGGTCGCTGACCTCGCTGCGCTGGTACGAGGAGCTGGCCGCCCGTCCGCAGGAGACCGGGGTACGGCTGGTCAGCGGCCTGCACCGGGGCGAGCGGCTCGCGGCGCTCGGGGCGTGGGCCGGGAAGCTGGACGATGTGGTGGAGAGCGCCGAGGGGCTGCGGTGCCGGCTGCCGCTGATCGACATGCCGGTCCATCTGGACTGGCTGGAGGAACAGGTCAGGGCGGCCGGGGGCTCGGTCGAGCGGCGCACGGTCACCTCGTTCGACGAGGCGGCGGCCGAGGCGGCGACGGTGGTCAACTGCACGGGTCTCGGTGCCCGCGAGCTGGTCCCGGACACCGGGATGCGCCCGGTCCGCGGTCAGCTGGTCATGGTGGAGAACCCGGGGATCGATGAGTGGTTCACCGAGGCGGACCCGGCGTCGAGCGCGACGACGTACTTCTTCCCGCAGCCGGGCCGGCTGGTGCTGGGCGGCACCGCCGGGACGGACGACTGGAGCACCGTGCCCGACCCCCGCGCGGCCGAGGAGATCGTGGCGCGGTGTGCCAGGGTCCGGCCGGAGATCGCCCGCGCTCGGATCATCGGGCACCGGGTGGGGCTGCGGCCCGCCCGGGACGCGGGGGTCCGCATCGAGGCCGAGCCGCTGCCCGGCGGCGGGCGCCTGGTCCACAACTACGGACACGGGGGCGCGGGGGTGACGGTGGCCCTGGGGTGCGCGCAGGCGGCGGCCCGGCTGGTGGGCTGACCCACCGCGCGCCGGGCAGGCGGGTACGGCGGCCCCCTCGGGCGGCGCCCGGCTGGTACGGCGTACGGCGCGCCCTCAGTCGGCCGCCGGGCTCGAACCGCCGGCCTTGTCCCCGTGTTCGGTGGTGATCTGGCTGCCGCCGGGGCCGATCCGGATCTCGAAGTCACCGTCGTACTTCGCGTGGCCCTCGATGACCGCGGACTCGACCGCCTCCACCCCGAACTCGCGGCGCACGATGAGCGGGTCCTCGCGCAGGTCCCGCATCAGGGACACACACATGCCGATCATGACGATCGTGAAGGGCGCGGCCACCAGGATGGTCAGGTTCTGCAGGCCGGCCAGCGCATCGCCCTTGCCGTTCCCGATCAGCAGCATGACCGCCCCCACCGCACCGGTGGTGACGCCCCAGAAGACGATGACCCACTTGGCCGGTTCGAGGACGCCCTTCTGGGACAGGGTGCCCATCACGACGGAGGCGGCGTCCGCGCCCGACACGAAGAAGATGCCGACCAGGATCATCACCAGCAGACTCATCACCGTGGGGATGGGGAACTGCTGGAGTACGCCGAAGAGCTGGGCCTCCTGGGTCTCGGCGCCGTTCAGCTTCCCCGCCTCCTGGAGCTTGATGGCGGTGCCGCCGAAGATCGCGAACCAGACCAGGCTGACCGTGCTGGGGACCAGGATGACCCCGCCGATGAACTGACGGATCGTCCGGCCGCGGCTGATCCTGGCGATGAACATGCCGACGAAGGGGGTCCAGGAGATCCACCAGGCCCAGTAGAAGACGGTCCAGCTGCTGAGCCAGTCGGCGACCTCTCCCTTGCCGGTCGCCTCGGTGCGGCCGGCGAGCTGGGGCAGATCACCGATGTAGGCGGCGATCGAGGTGGGCAGCAGGTCGAGCACGATGATGGTGGGGCCCGCGATGAACACGAAGACGGCGAGGATCAGGGCGAGCACCATATTGATGTTGGACAGCCACTGGATGCCCTTCTCCACACCGGAGATCGCCGAGGCGACGAAGGCCGCGGTCAGCACGGCGATGATCAGTACGAGCAGTCCGGTGCTCGTCTTCTCCATCCAGTTCAGCTCGTGGAAACCGCTGCCGATCTGGAGGGCTCCCAGCCCCAGCGAGGCGGCCGAGCCGAAGAGCGTGGCGAAGATGGCGAGGATGTCGATCAGCCGGCCGACGCCGCCGTGGGCGTGCCGGGCGCCGATGAGCGGTTCGAAGACGGCGCTGATCGTCTGCCGCCTGCGGCGCCGGAAGGTGCTGTACGCGATGGCGAGACCGACCACCGCGTAGATCGCCCAGGGGTGGAGCGTCCAGTGGAAGAGGGTGGTGGCCATCGCCGTCTGCATCGCGTCGGCGGCGTCGGCGGGATGGGTGCCGGGCGGCGGGTGGACGAAGTGTGCCAGGGGCTCACTCACTCCGTAGAACATCAGGCCGATGCCCATACCGGCGCTGAACATCATGGCGACCCAGGACACCGTCCGGAATTCCGGCTCCTCGCCCTCCAGGCCGAGGGTGATCTTTCCGTAGCGGCTGACGGCGAGCCAGAGCGCGAAGATCACGAATCCGGAGGCGGCCAGCATGAAGGCCCAACCGCCGTTGTGCATGAGGCCGTTGAGCAGGGTGCTGGAGACGCTCTCCAGCGAGTCGGTGGCGGTGGCCCCCCAGACCACGAAGGCGAGGGTGAGGACGGCGGTGACGCCGAACACCACCCGGTCGGTCGTGGGGCGCCGGCCCTGGGTCGGGTCGCCGGGCAGATTCGCCGCCGTCACCGACAGATCCCCCCTGCCGCCCGTTCTCTGATCGTCCTGCGACACGAATGGCACCTTTCAAGGAAGCTGAATTTTCGCTCTCCGTAGGCAGTACCACACGCGGTGCACATCTCCCGGGATCAACAAGCGGTATCGGCTTGCCCGTTTGTGAGGTGATATGCCGCATCCCCGTCCAGAAGGAGCGGGATCAGCCGCCGGGCGGGCTGGGCCAGCGGTACGTACACGCCGTCACCGTCGGGCCGGGAGGTGACGCCGTGCAGGGCGAGTTCGTCCCCGACCCGGGCGAACCGGGCCGCCGTGAGCCGGTAACCGCAGGGCGGGTGCGTGAGGATCTCGCCGGGCCCCGCCGCCTCGTTGTCGGCCCCGCCGAACCGGACCGGGCCCCGGTCGGTGAACCCGGCCGCCCGGGAGCGGGCGGTGGCGGCGGCGATCTCGCCGCGCCGCTCCTCGACGTAGGAGAAAAGACCCTTGAGCGCGGCGAGTTGGGAGTGCACCCGGCGGCGGTTGTTGAGTGCGGGGTCGGCCCGCTCGGCTTCGGTGAGCGCGTCCACGCGGGACTCGACGAGCAGGGCCACGGCATGCTTGACGCCCGCCGCATTGCGCAGGATGCGCTCCTGCCCGTCGCCCGCGGTCTGCTTGACCGGCCGGCCGGTGACCGGGTCGGTCCAGATGCCGTAGAGCCCGCTGTCGTGTCCGGCGTCGCCGGCGGCCGGGCGCACATGGTGTCCGGCCAGGAGCTTCGATTCGTCGTGCAGCCGGCCCTGGACATTGGGATTGCGTGGCCACAGGACGGTCAGGTCCTTGTCGTAGTACGGCGGGGTCGCGCCGTACTCGTGCAGGTCGTAGACCACATCGGGCCGGTGGTCCCGGAGGACTGCCGCGATGGCGCGGCCCTCGGCGGTCCGCAGCGCGATGTGGTCGCGGTTGATGTCCACGTCGTCGGAGTTGCCCCGCGTTCCGGCGGCGCGGCCGTCGGGGTTGGCGGTGGGGATGACGAGGATCTCGGTACGGGAGAGAAGGTCCCGGGTCGCCCGGTCCCCGGCGTATCCGAGGTCACGGATCACCGTCAGGCAGGCCTCGCGGGCGGCGGGTTCGTCGCCGTGCTGACTGCACACGAGGAGCACGGTGAGGGCGGCCGGGCGCCGGCTGCCGATCCGGACGAGCCGCAGCGGGCGCCCCTGCTTCGTCGTACCGATCCGCTCCACGGAGACCCGGCCGCTGCGCCGGCCGGCGGTCGCGAGCAGGGAGCGTTCCTCGGCCGGGCCGGTCCAGCGCGCCCCGCCGGTGGATTCGAATCCGGTGGGCGGCGGTGTCCGCGCGGCCTGCGCGGACCCCGTGAGCAGCACACCGGCCAGCGCGGTGGCGAGGGCCGTCTGCGCGAGCCCGCGGACCCGGCGACGGCCCGCCCGCCGCTCGCGGCCGTCCGGTGCGCGGCCCGTCATCGGCCGAAGGCTCCCGTGCCGCGCGGACCGCCGGCGGGGGCCGGGACGGGCTGTCTGTACGTCGAGCGGGCACCCCGCGCACGTGTCGGCATGGGCGGAAGGTACCGTGGCCGGCGCCCGCGCGACAGGCCCCCCGGTCAGCGCTCCGCGAAAGGCCCTAGGCTGGCGAGGTTCGTGCTGTTCGGCCGGGCCCCGGCCGTCTCCGGCCCCCTCTCGCGCCTCCGAGGAGCGTCCCTTGCCCCGTCCGACCCCCGATGCCCCTCACGACGCACGCCCCACACTGGAAGCCGTGGCAGCCCGCGCCGGGGTGTCCCGGGCAACGGCCTCCCGGGTGGTCAACGGCGGTGCCGGGGTACGGCAGCCGCTCGTGGAGCAGGTGCGCAAGGCGGTCGATGAGCTCGGCTACATACCGAACCACGCCGCCCGGACGCTGGTGACCCGGCGCAACGGAGCCGTCGCCGTGATCATCGACGAACCCGAGATCCGGATCTTCTCCGACCCCTTCTTCTCCCAGCACATCCGCGGAATAAGCCGTGAACTCATCACCTACGACGCACAGTTGGTGCTGCTCCTGGTGGAGGGAAGCGGGGACTTCGACCGGGTCACCCGCTATCTGGCCGGTGGCCACGTGGACGGTGTGCTGGCGTTCTCGATGCACACGGACGACGAACTGTCCGCGGTCATCCGCCGGTTCCGGGTACCGACGGTCTACGGCGGGCGCCCCGGACGGCCGGGCGCCGCCTCCGGGCTCGCGGTCCCCTACGTCGACTGCGACAACCGCGGCGGCGCCCGCGAGGCCGTGCGCCATCTGGTCTCGCTCGGCCGCCGGCACATCGCGCACATCGCGGGCCCGCGCGACCAGACCTCGGCGCTCGACCGGGTCGACGGCTACTTCGACGTGCTGCCCGACGGCGATCCCGCGCTGGTCGCGGACGGCGACTTCACCGCGGAGGGCGGCGCCCGCGCCATGGCCGGGCTGCTGGAGAGGCGGCCGGACCTGGACGCGGTCTTCGCCGCCAACGACCTGATGGCCTCGGGCGCCCTGCGGGTGCTGCGCGAGCACGGCCGCCGGGTGCCGCAGGACGTGGCACTGGTCGGCTTCGACGACATGGAGTCGGTGTCCGAGGCCACCGACCCGCCACTGACGACGGTCCGTCAGGACGTGGTGGGAATGGGCCGGTTGATGGTCCGGATCCTGATGGAGCGGCTGAACGGCGGAGCCACCGAACAGGATTCGGTGATCACGCCGACGGAGCTCGTCCACCGCGCGTCGGCCTGACGCACGCACCGGCATGAGGCCGGGCGCCTTCCACCACACACACCGCCGCGGCCCCGCCACGGCGGTGTGAGCGACGACCCGATCCGGGCCGGCGGTGTTGACGCGACCCGTGCAACAAGTCGATAGTATTTGTAACATTGACTCTCTGCTCGAAGTGCCCGTCAGATCCCCTCCGGTTCAAGGGAGTTGGACCGGAGGGCGCCGCACGCACCGCCCGACAGGAGGGCGCACCATGGGCCGCTACAGCCGCCTTCGTGAGATACGCCGAATGGATCCCGTCCGCGACTGCGCCGAGATACTCCGGCTGATCTCGCAGTACGAGTTCCCCTGGGACTACCGGCAGGGGGTGAGCGTCGCGTTCCTCCGCGACTACGGGGTCCCCCGCATCTCCGTCCTCCTGGACCGTACGCAGGAGTTCGAACGGTCCGGACAGAAGCGCTACGACGACACGGTACTGATCGGGTACGAGATGGCCGCCGACGGCTTCGACTCGGAGCGCGGGCGGGCGGCGGCCCGCCATCTCAACCGCATCCACGGCAAGTACCGGATACCCAATGAGGACTTCCTGTACGTCCTGGCGACCACGGTCGTCGGGCCGAAGCGCTGGATCGACCGGTTCGGCTGGCGGCCCCTGTGCCCGGTGGAGACCGAGGCGCTGACCGAGGTGGGCCGGAAGATGGCCGCGATGATGGACATCGAGGGCGCGCCGGACACCTATGAGGGGTTCGAGCGGCTGCTGGACTCCTACGAGGAGCGGATGTTCGCCTACGACCCGGCGAACCGGCGGGTCGCCAACGCCACGTTCCGGATCATGGCGAGCTGGTACCCGCGCCCGCTGCGTCCGGCGATCGCACGGTTCTCGCTCGCGCTGCTGGACGAACCGTTACTGCGGGCCCTGGGGTTCAGGGCGCAGCCCCGCTGGGTCCGGTCGGCCGCCGCGGGAACGCTGCGGGCCCGCTCGCGGTGTGTGCGTCTGCTCCCGGCCCGGCCCCGGTGGCTGCCCTCGCGCCCGCAGCCGCGTTCCTACCCGTTCGGCTGGCGGCTCGACGATCTGGGCCCGCACTGGGCGGGCAGCCGGCCCGTGGAGCCGCTGCCCGACGAGCGTCACCCCACGCCTTCGGGGTCGCCGCTGAACAGGTGCGCGGATCAGCGCACCCGGGAGGTGTTCGAACGTCCCGTCTAGGCGACGGCGATCAGCGGTACCAGGTAGCTGCGGGCGAACGCCCGCAGCTGCTCGTCGTCGTCGAGCTCGAAACAGCTCACCGGGTTGAGGAGGAAGGAGACCGTGATGCGCACCATCAGCTCGGCGACGGGTGTCGCATCGGCCTCGGGCCTCCCCTCCGCACGCCGGGCCTCGCGCAGTCGGCCGGCCACGTAACCGCGCATGGCGACGAGGGCCGGCCCGCTCTCCACCGTCAGGAACGGGAGCATGATCTCCGGCTCCAGCCTCAACAGACCGCCGACCAGCGGGTGTTCGCGGATGTGGCCGAGGACGGCCACGAACCCTTCGACGATCCGGTCCTCGGTGGTGGGCAGCGCGGCGACCGCCTCGTCCACCTCGACGACGAAGCGCCGGTACTCCCGCAGCAGGCAGGCCGACACCAGGCCGTCCTTGTTGCCGATCCGCCGGTACACCGTCACGCGCGAGACCCCGGCCCGCTTGGCGACGTCGTCGACGGTGGAGCGGCGCAGCCCGAAGGTCATGAACTGCTCACGAGCGGCGTCGAGGATCTGCTCGGTCAGCGCGTCGGAGGGCGGTGTCTCGCCGAGCGCCCGGACGAGCAGTGTTTCGTCCGTACTCCGTGCGGCCATGGGCCCTCCCCGTTCTCCGCCGGTTCCGGTCCACCATAGCGGCGCCGGAACACAGAGCCGTTGCCCGTCTCTCTGTATCCGCTCGCTGTCCGCCTGTTATCCGCGCGGGGACGAGGACAGGGGTGCGCCGACGGCCGCGCCCCGTACGTAACGATCTCCGTCATGGCGCCGGCGTACGAGCCGGCACCGACAGTCGGTGCGTCATCTCCCCTCGTCGGGCTCCGGCCGGTACAGCGCGTCGATGGTGTCGGCGTACCTGTCCCTGATCGCCTTGCGCCGCAGTTTCAGCGAGGGGGTCAGCTCGCCGGTCTCCGGGCCCCACTCCTCCCCGAGCAGGCGGTGGCGTTTGATCTGCTCGGTCCGGTTGAGCCGGGCGTTTGCCGCCCGTACGGCCGCTGCGACCTCCTCCCGGACGGCCGGGTGGCCGGCCAGTGCGGAGGCGTCCGCGTCGATGCCCCGGGCGGCCGCCCAGGCCGGTGCCGTATCGGGGTCCAGGACCAGCAGGGCCACCAGGTAGGAGCGGCCGTCGCCGTGGACGAGGGCCTGGCCGATCAGGGGGTGTTCCTTGAGGGTGTTCTCGACCAGTGCCGGGGAGACGTTCTTGCCGGTCGAGGTGACGATCATTTCCTTCTTGCGGTCGGTGAGCCAGAGGTGGACGTGCGAGGCACGGAAGACGGAGAGGTAGATGCCGAGCATCCGCTCCGCGATATGGGCGAGGGGCAGATAGCAGATGTGCTCGACGTGGCCGGGGAGTTCGACGACACGGGGTCCGCGGGGAGTCTCAGGGTCGTGGGCACGGCCGCCTCCTGTCGCCCTTCGGCCGGACCGTGCGGGCCCGCACCTGGGGGTGGACTGCGCTTCGCTGCTGCCGGAGACTTTCACAACAGTGGTGAGACAGCAATACTGTTGAACCTGATTGACGCACACGCCCAGCAGTTCAGCCGCGGGGTCGGACACGAGGAGCAGATATGGCGACCGGGACCGAGGAGCCGACGCTCACCGTCGACGAGCTGGCGGCGCGTGCCGGGGTGACCGTGCGCACGGTGCGCTTCTACAGCACCCGCGGGCTGCTGCCGCCGCCGGTGATCGGGCCGCGCCGGGTGGGGCACTACGGGCACGACCACCTCTCCCGGCTCGCGCTCATCGAGGAGCTCCAGCACCAGGGCATGACGCTCGCCGCGATCGAACGCTATCTGGAGCAGCTGCCGCCCGATCTGAGCGCCCAGGATCTGGCGATCCACCGGGCCCTGGTGGCGACCTGGGCACCGGACTCGGCGGAGGACTCGACCCGCGCGGAGCTGGAACGCCGCGCGGGGCGGGCGCTGACCGAGCAGGATCTCGACCGGCTGGCCGCGATGGGTGTGCTGGAACGGGCCGATCCGGGCGAGGCCCCCTACCGGGTGGATCCGGGGCTGCTGCGGCTCGGTGTGGAACTGCTCGACGTGCCGATCGCGCACGAGACGATCCTGGCCGCCCGGACGGTCCTGCTGGAGCACACCCGCTCGGCCGCCCAGCAGCTGACCCGGCTGTTCCGGGACGAGGTGTGGAGCCCGTACCGGGAGCGGGAGGCCGATCCGGAGCACGTCAGGGCGATGAAGTCGCTGTCGGCGCACATGCAGCCGATGGTGCTCCAGGCGCTGGTGACCGCCTTCCAGCGGTCGCTGAAGGAGGAGCTGCGGGCCGCGTTCACCGCTGAGTGAGTACGGCCCGCAGCGCCCGGCGTCAGTCGTGGAAGGTCTCGCCCCGCTCCGCCTTCGCGACGAGCGACGCGGGCGGCAGGAAGCGGTCGCCGTACCGCTCGGCGAGTTCCCGGGCGCGGGCCACGAAACCGGGCAGGCCGCCCTCGTACCCGTTGATGTACTGGAGCACGCCGCCGGTCCACGGCGGGAAGCCGATGCCCATGATGGAGCCGATGTTGGCGTCGGCGACGGTGATCAGTACGTTCTCCTCCAGGCAGCGGACGCTGTCCAGGGCCTCGGAGAAGAGCATCCGCTCCTGCATGTCGGTGAAGGAGACGTCCGTCCGCGGCCGGGTGAAGTGCTCGCGCAGGCCGGGCCAGAGGCGGGTGCGCCTGCCGTTCTCGTCGTAGTCGTAGAAGCCCGCGCCGCCGCTGCGTCCCGGGCGTCCGAACTCGTCGACCATCCGGTCGATGACCGAGTCCGACGGGTGGCCGGCCCAGCTGCCGCCCGCCGCCTCGACGGCCCGCCTGGTCTCGTCGCGGATCTTGCGGGGCAGGGTGAGGGTCAGCTCGTCCATCAGGGAGAGCACCTTGGCCGGGTATCCGGCCTGGGCGGCGGCCTGCTCGACGGAGGCGGGCTCGACGCCCTCGCCGACCATCGCGACGCCCTCGTTGATGAACTGGCCGATGACGCGCGAGGTGAAGAAGCCGCGCGAGTCGTTGACGACGATCGGCGTCTTCTTGATCCGGCGGACCAGGTCGAAGGCGCGGGCCAGGGCCTCGTCGCCGGTCTTCTCGCCCTTGATGATCTCGACGAGCGGCATCTTGTCGACGGGTGAGAAGAAGTGCAGCCCGATGAAGTCGGCCGGGCGCGAGACCCCTTCGGCCAGGGCCGTGATGGGCAGGGTGGAGGTGTTGGAGCAGAGCAGGGCGTCGGGCTCGATGACGTCCTGGATCTCCTGGAACACCTTGTGCTTGAGCGCGGTGTCCTCGAAGACGGCCTCGATGACGGCGTCGCAGCCGGCGAGGTCGGCCGGGTCGCCGGTCGGGGTGATGAGGGCGAGGAGCTCGTCGCGCTTCGCCTCGGTCGTACGTCCCCGGGACAGCGCCTTGTCGAGCAGCTTCTCGCTGTACGCCTTGCCCTTGGCGGCGGCCTCGGCGGAGACGTCCTTGAGGACGACCTCGATGCCGGCGCGGGCGCAGGAGTAGGCGATGCCCGCGCCCATCATCCCGGCGCCGAGTACGGCGACCTTGCGGACCTGGCGCTCCTCGACGCCCTTGGGGCGGCTGGCGCCGGAGTTGACGGCCTGGAGGTCGAAGAAGAACGCCTGGATCATGTTCTTCGAGACCTGGCCGGTGACCAGCTCGGTGAAGTAGCGGGCCTCGATGGTGAGCGCGGTCTCGAAGTCGACCTGCGAACCCTCGACCGCCGCTGCCAGGATGTTGCGCGGCGCGGGCATGGGGGCCCCGGCGAGCTGCTTCTTCAGGTTGGCCGGGAAAGCGGGCAGGTTGGCGGCGAACTTGGGGTTCGACGGGGTGCCGCCGGGGATCCGGTAGCCCTTGACGTCCCAGGGCTGCTGCGACTCGGGGTTGGCGTCGATGAAGGCGCGGGCCCGGTCGAGCATCTCCCCACGGGTGGCGGCGACTTCGTGGACCAGGCCGTTCTCCAGGGCGCGCCGCGGGGTGTACTGGGTGCCCTGGAGCAGCACCTTCAGCAGCGCGTCCGCGATGCCCATGAGGCGTACGGTGCGGGTGACGCCGCCGCCCGCGGGCAGCAGGCCGAGGGTGACCTCGGGCAGGCCGATCCGGGAGCCGGGCGCGTCGAGGGCGACGCGGTGGTGGGAGGCGAGGGCGATCTCGTAACCCCCGCCGAGGGCGGCTCCGTTGATGGCGGCGACGACGGGCTTGCCGAGGGTCTCGATGCGGCGCAGCGAGCGCTTGATCGCGGTGCCGGTGTCGAAGGCGGCCTGGGCGTTCTCGGGGCCGACCTTGATCATGTCCTTGAGGTCGCCGCCCGCGAAGAAGGTCTTCTTGGCGGAGGTGTAGATGATGCCGCGGATGGAGTCCTTCTCGGCCTCGGCGCGGTCCGCGACGGCCTCGATGGAGTCCTTGAAGGCCTGGTTCATCGTGTTGGCGGACTGGTCGGGGTCGTCGAGTACGAGGGTGACGACGCCGGTCCCGTCCTGTTCCCAGCGGATGGTCGTGCTCTCGGTCATTGCTCTTCTTCTCCGTAAGCAGGGGTGGCCGGGGGACGGTCAGAGACGCTCGATGACGGTGGCGACACCCATGCCGCCGCCGACGCAGAGGGTGGCGAGGCCGTAGCGCTTGTCCCGGCGCTCCAGCTCGTCGATGAGCGTGCCGAGGATCATCGCGCCGGTGGCGCCGAGGGGGTGGCCGAGCGCGATGGCGCCGCCGTTGACATTGATCTTGTCCAGCGGCAGACCCATGTCCCTGGCGAAGCGCAGGACGACGCCGGCGAAGGCCTCGTTGATCTCGACGAGGTCGATGTCGTCGATGGTGAGCCCGGCTTTGGCGAGCGCCTTGCGGGTGGCGGGCGCGGGGCCGGTGAGCATGATGGTGGGCTCGGAGCCGGAGACCGCGGCGGAGACGATCCGGGCGCGCGGCGTGAGGCCGTACCGCTCCCCGATCTCCTTCGAGCCGATCGCGACCAGGGCCGCGCCGTCGACGATGCCGGAGGAGTTGCCCGCGTGGTGGACGTGGTCGATCTTCTCCACCCAGTGGTACTTCTGCAGGGCCACCGCGTCGAAGCCGCCCATCTCGCCGATCGCCGCGAACGACGGCTTGAGCGCGGCGAGGGAGTCTGCCGTGGTGCCGGGCCGCATGTGCTCGTCGTGGTCGAGGACGACGAGACCGTTGCGGTCCTTGACGGGGACGACGGAGCGCGCGAAGCGGTTGTCCTTCCACGCCTCGGCGGCCCGCTCCTGCGACAGCGCGGCGAACTCGTCGACGTCACGGCGTGAGAAGCCCTCGATCGTCGCGATGAGGTCGGCGCCGATGCCCTGCGGCGCGAAGCCCGTCTCGTAGTTGGTCATCGGGTCCATCGCCCAGGCGCCGCCGTCCGAGCCCATCGGCACCCGGGACATCGACTCGACGCCGCCCGCGAGGATGAGGTCCTCCCAGCCCGAACGGACCTTGGCGGCCGCCAGGTTGACGGCTTCCAGGCCCGAGGCACAGAAGCGGTTCTCCTGGACGCCCGCGACGGTGTCCGGGAGGCCGGCCGCGATGGCGGCGATGCGGGCGATGTCGGAGCCCTGGTCGCCGAGCGGGCTGACCACGCCGAGGACGATGTCGTCGATGGCCGCCGGGTCCAGGTCCGGGAACCGGCCGCGGATCTCGTGGATCAGGCCGACGACGAGATCGATCGGCTTGGTGCCGTGCAGGGCCCCATTGGCCTTGCCGCGGCCGCGCGGGGTGCGGATCGCGTCGTAGACGAACGCTTCGGTACTCAAGACAGCTGCCTTTCGGGGGTGGTGGCGCAAGAGGGGGTGTGGCACAGGGAGAGGTGTGGCACAGGCGGGGGGTGGTGGCCGGGCAGGGGTCAGGCGAACAGGGGTCAGGCGAGCAGGGAGCGGCCGATGATCTCCTTCATGATCTCGGTCGTACCGCCGTAGATGGTCTGGATGCGGCCGTCGGTGAACGCCTTGGCCACCCGGTACTCGGTCATGTAGCCGTAGCCTCCGTGCAGTTGGAGGCAGCGGTCGGCTACGCGCTTTTGCAGTTCGGTGGCCCACCACTTGGCCATCGAGGCGTGCACGGCGTCGAGCGTCCCCTCGGAGTGGTCGACGATGCACCGGTCGAGGAAGGCACGGGTGACGGCGCACTCGGTGGCCATCTCCGCGATCTCGAAGCGGATGTGCTGGAGCTTGGAGAGCGGCCGCCCGAAGGCCTCGCGCTCCTTGACGTACTCGGTGGTGATCTCCAGCAGGTACTCGGCGGCGGCGATGCCGGCGACTGCTATGCCCATCCGCTCCTGGGCGAGGTTGGTCATCAGGTGGATGAAGGCGCCGTCGAGCTCGCCGAGGAGGTTCTCCTTGGGCACGCGGACGTCGTTGAAGAACAGCTCGGCGGTGTCCTGGGACTTCTGGCCGATCTTGTCGAGGTTGCGGCCGCGTTCGAAGCCCTGCGCACCCCGCTCGACGACGATGAGGGAGAGTCCCTTCGCGCCGCCGTCCGGGGTGGTCTTCGCCACGACCACGACCAGGTCGGCGAGGATGCCGTTGGAGATGAACGTCTTGGAGCCGTTGAGCAGCCAGTGGTCGCCCTTGTCCTCGGCCGTGGTGCGGATGCCCTGGAGGTCGGAACCGGCACCGGGTTCGGTCATCGCGATGGCGGTGATGATCTCGCCGCTGCAGAAGCCGGGCAGCCAGCGCCGCTTCTGCTCGTCGGTGCCGAGACCGGTGAGGTAGGGGCCGATGATGTCGTTGTGCAGGCCGAGCGCCAGCCCCGCGGCGCCCGCCCGGGTGAACTCCTCGGCCAGGACGGCGCTGTAGCGGAAGTCGGCGTTGCCGCCGCCCCCGTACTCCTCGGGCACCGCGAGGCCGAGGAGGCCCTGCCGTCCGGCCGCGAGCCAGGCCTCGCGCGAGACGATGCCGTCCTTCTCCCACTGCTCGTAGTGCGGGAGCACCTCCTTGGCCAGGAAGGTGCGGACGGCCTCGCGGAACGCGTCGTGCTCTTCGGTGAAGATCTGCCGCTGCATCAGTCGGTGGTGTCCTTCCGGGGGGTCCGCAGGCCCGGTACGTCCCAGTCGGCGGCGACGGCGTCGGTATCCGCGCCCGGCCGCGCCGGGCCGCTGTGCACCGAGGAGGGCGTGGCCGAGAACCGGGGCGCGGGCGCGGGCTGGGTGAGTCCGCCGTGTTCGACGAAGGTGGCGCGGGCGGCGAGGTGCGGGTGGTGCGGTGCCTCGCGGAGCGAGAGGACGGGTGCCACGCAGGCGTCCGACCCGTCGAAGACCTCGGTCCATTCGGCGCGGGTACGGGTGCGGAACCGGGCGGCGACGACCGCGCGCAGCTCGTCCCAGCGGGAGATGTCGCCCCGGTCGGGGGCCGTCTCCCCGATGCCGAGGAGTTCGGCGAACTCGGCGTAGAACCGCTGCTCCAGCGGGCCGACCGCCATGTACTCGCCGTCGGCGGTCTCGTACGAGCCGTAGAACGGGCAGCCGCCGTCCAGCAGGTTGGAGCCGCGCCGGTCCTGCCAGCCGCCGGCCGCCAGCATCCCGTGGATCATCATGGCGAGGTGGGCGGCGCCGTCGACGATCGCCGCGTCCACGACCTGGCCGCGGCCGCCGGGGGTACGGGCGTGCTGGAGGGCGGCGAGGACGCCGACGACGAGGTAGAGCGAGCCGCCCGCGTAGTCGCCGAGCAGGTTGGCCGGGACGGTGGGCGGCTCGTCCGGCTTCCCGATCATGGAGAGGGTGCCGGTGAGGGCGATGTAGGCGATGTCGTGCCCGGCCCGTGCGGCGAGCGGCCCGTCCTGGCCCCAGCCGGTCATCCGCCCGTAGACGAGGAGCGGGTTGCGGGCCAGACAGGCGTCGGGGCCTACCCCCAGGCGCTCGGCGACGCCCGGCCGGTACCCCTCGATCAGGATGTCGGCGCGCTCCGCCAGCTCCAGGACCGTGTCCGGGCCGTCCTCGGCCTTGAGGTCGACGAGGACGGAGCGTTTGTTGCGGTTGGTGAGGTCATGGGCCGGATCGATGCCGAGGCCGGCGCCGCCGGGCCGGTCGACCCGCACCACGTCGGCGCCCAGATCGGCCAGGAGCATCGCGGCGAACGGGCCGGGGCCGATGCCCGCCAGTTCGACCACCCGTACCCCGGCGAGCGGGCCCCGCGGGCCGTGCGCACCGTTCCCTGCTGTTGCCATCGAGCCCCCAGCGGTATGACACAACCGATGTAACACCGATGATGCTAAGAACGTACCGCGCTCCGCACAACCCCTTGAGGCGAGCAAGCGCTTAGTTCTTTTCCCGCCGATCCTCCCCCACGAAGCCCTCCCGGACGCACACCGCCACGTCCGCCTCCGCTAACCTCTGCCTGCTACATCGGCGCCGGCCCCTGCGGAGGCACTCGTGAACAGGCAGAACGGGGCACAACGCCCCTATGACGTAGTCCTCTTCGGCGCCACCGGCTTCGTGGGAGTCCTCACCGCCGAATATCTGGCGGCACACGCACCGGACGGCTGCCGCTGGGCCCTGGCCGGCCGCAACCGCGCCAAACTGGAACAGCTGCGCAATCACCTCACCTCCGTCGATCCGGGCTGCGCGGACATCCCTCTGCTGCACGCCGACGCGGACGACGCCTCTTCGCTGCGCGAGCTGGCCGAGTCCGCCCATGTGGTGGCCACGACGGTCGGCCCGTACGTCTGGTACGGGGAGCGGCTGGTCGCCGCCTGCGCCGAGGCCGGAACGGACTACGCGGACCTCTCCGGTGAGCCGGAGTTCGCGGACCGGATGTATCTGGAGCACGACGCACGGGCGCGCGAGACCGGCGCCCGGATCGTGCACGCGTGCGGCTTCGACTCCGTACCGCACGATCTCGGGGTGTACTTCACGGTCCAGCAGCTGCCCGAGGACGTACCCCTGCGCATCGACGGTTTCGTCCGCAGCAACGCGGCCTTCTCGGGCGGTACGTTCGCCTCCGCGCTCACCGCGATGGGCCGCGGCCCGCAGATGCTGCGCGCCGCGAAGGAGCGCCGGCTGCACGAGCCGCGCCTCGTCGGCCGCCGCGCCCGCGCCCCGCTCGGCGCCCCGCGCTTCAGTACGGAGACCGGCACCTGGGCGCTTCCGCTGCCCACCCTCGACGCGCAGATCGTGGAGCGCTCCGCCCGCGCGCTGCCCCGCTACGGCCCCGACTTCCGCTACCGGCACTACGCGTCGGTCAAGTACCTGCCGGTGGCGCTGGGCGGCACGGCGGCGCTGGGCGCCCTGATGGGCGCGGCGCAGTTGCCGGCCGCGCGGGCGTGGCTGATGGACCGGTACGAGCCCGGCTCGGGCCCGGACGCCGAGCGCAGGAGCCGCAGCTGGTTCACGGTCAGGTTCGTCGGCGAGGGCGGCGGCCGCCGGGTGTTCACCGAGGTGTCGGGCGGCGACCCGGGCTACGGCGAGACGGCCAGGATGCTCGCGGAGTCCGCGCTGTGTCTGGCGCTGGACGAGCTGCCGACGGTGTCGGGGCAGGTCACCACGGCCGTCGCGATGGGCGATGCGCTGGGGGAACGCCTGCGGGCGGCGGGGCTGGGCTTCCGGGTGGCGGCGGTCCGCTGAGGCACGTCTAGAAGATCCACGAGAAAAGCGTGTAGAGCATCGCTCCGGCCCAGACGAACGCCACCGCACCTCCGATCAGCATGCCCACCGCGACGCGGCGCTGGGCGGGGTGAAGAGGTGCGGTTCGGGCGGGTGTGCGAGGTACGTTCATATGTCCAGAGTGCCGACCATGATCGGCGAACGCTATCCGTACGGATACTCAGACGCCCCCGCCCCCGTCCGCACCGCCCTCAGGCGGTCGCCTCGCGCAGCGCCCGCCGGCAGAGCGCGTCCGCCCGGCGGGTGGTCTCGGGCTGACGGAAGTCCCGGGCGAGCAGCAGGGTGTGCGCACAGGCGTTGTCGAGGCCGGTGCGGTGGCCGACGGAGACGAAGACCGGTTTGGTGCCGTCCTGGGTACGCAGTGCCCGGCCCACCTCCTCGTCCCCGTCGAGCAGCGGCGAGCAGTCGCCGCGGCGTGGGCCGGGCTGTTCGTACGAGAAGGTGAAGGGGTTCTTCGCGACGCCGATGACCGGCAGCCCGGTGAGCACGCCCAGATGGCTGGCGAGTCCGAAGCGGCGCGGGTGCGCCTGCCCGTATCCGTCGCAGACGACGAGGCCCGGATCGGCCGGCAGGGACTCCAGCGCGGCCAGCACGGTGGGGATCTCGCGGAAGGCCAGGAGCCCGGGGACGTAGGGGAAGGTGACCCGGCCGACGGCGGTCGACTCGGCCACCACGTCCAGGGTGACCGCGTCGAGCACGACGGCCGCCGCCACGACGACGTCGCGCTCGTCGTCGTAGGCGACGTCGACACCTGTCACCCGGCCGGTGCCGGGCGGCGGCCCCGGCTCGTCGAGCACCACGCGGGCGCGCAGGGAGTCCTGGACGGCGCGGGCACCGGCCTCGTCGGATGGCATCTGAAGAGTTGTCATGGTGCTGACCAGCCTATGGGGCCGTCCCGCGATCCCCGGCGGGTGCGCGAGGCCGGCCACGGCACGGGACAGCCCTCAGGGAGTGTTCAGCCGGGCCGCGCGCCCCTGCTCGCCCGCTGCCCAGCAGCCGCCGTCCGCCGTGCAGTCGACCGTGTCGTAGGAGCCGGTGCCGACCGTCCGCCAGGTGCGCCCGCCGTCCGTGGTGAGGTCGGTGCCGGACGGGCCGACAGCGAGTGCGGCCGACCGGCTGTGCGGCAGCCAGGCGACGCCCGAGCGGTAGGCGGCGGGTGCGGTGGCCGACTGGCGCCAGCCTCGGCCGCCGTTGTCCGTGACGGCCGAGGCGCGGGGCGATTCCTGGTCGGGCCGGTAGTCGCCGCCGACCGCGATGCCGTGGGTCCGGTCGCGGAAGGCCAGCCCGAAGACCCCGCGGGCCGGGTCACCGGCAGGCAGGGTCGATTCGGCGGCCCGCCAGGTCACTCCGCGGTCCCCGGAGTGCAGGACGCGTGCGGTGGCCGCCCCGCCGGTCGCCAGCCAGACGTCCTTCGGCCCCGAGCTGACCAGGCACTGTCCACTGGCCGCGAACCCCGCCTCGCCGTCCTGGGCCGGGGGCATGCCCGTACTGGGCAGCACGCTCCAGCTGCGGCCGCCGTCGGCGGTGGACAGGATGCGGAACCGCCCGTCCACCGGGTCGCTCATGGCCAGCCCGTGCCGGCTGTCGAAGAAGGTGAGGCAGTCGTAGAAGGCGCGGGCGTCGGTGTTGCGGAAGGACTCGGTCCACGTCGCTCCCCCGTCGTCGGTGCGCAGCACCCGGGACGCCTCCCCCTCGCCGATGGCCAGCGCCACGGCCCGTCGGGCGTCGAAGGCCTCAATGTCGCGGAACTCCAGCCCCTGCGCCGCCGCACCGGGCGGTGAGACGTCGCGCCAGTGCCGGCCGGCGTCGGAGGTGCGCAGCACCGTGCCCTTGGTCCCGGCGAGCCAGGCGGTGCGGCTGTTCACGGCGGCGAGGCCGCGGAAGCGGGCGTCGGTTCCGGTGGCGGTGGGTGTCCAGACCGGCCGGTCACCGGGCCGGTGCCGTTCCCCCGGCGCCGCGTGAGCCGCCGGTGCGGCCAGCGCCGCGGCCAGCGCCGCCCCGCACAGTCCCAGTGACATCAGTCGTCGCGTCTTTCCCTTGGCCCTCATGGCGCTGGAAGCTAACCGACGGACCGCGCGCCGTCCAGGGTGCGCCGCCCGGAAGCGGGCACGTGATCAGGGACCGGGGGCCCGGTGAGCGGTGACGCAGCTCACTCGGTTCCGGGGTGCACGGATCGGCGACTTCCGTCGTCTGTATCAGTGCCGGGAACCCGTTCATCCGGTCGCGAGAGGGAGCAGGTCGTGTCCATCGTTATCGAGCAGTCCGTACAGGTCCGCATGGTGGCGTCCGCGCCGCAGATGGAGACACTTCCGGCCGTCCTCCGGTACGACCGCACGGACCCCTTCGCGATCCGCATGGCCTTCCCCGCACCCGCGACGCTGGAGGGCACCGAGGTGTCCTGGGAGTTCTCCCGGGAACTGCTCACGGCGGGAATGGACACACCGGCGGGCGTGGGTGACGTACGGATCAGGCCGTTCGGGTACGACCGCACGGTTCTGGAGTTCCACGCCGCCGAGGGCGTCGCGATGGTGCACGTCCGCACTGCCGACCTGCGCCGGTTCCTGCGGCGGACCCAGCAGCTGGTGCCCGTCGGCGGCGAGCACCGGTTCCTGGACCTGGACCGGAACCTGACGGACCTGCTCGGCGGCTCCCGCTGAACCGGCCCCGGCGGACAGGGCGGTCCGGGACCGTGTCGCGTTAATTCGTTTGCCCGGCCCCCGGGCCGGGCGTAGCGTCTGCGATGTCCTTGTCGTCGTCGATCGGAGTAGGACGTTGCTCGTCTGAGGTCTTGAGACACCGTGTCGCGCGCCGTGTCGTGTCTGTACATGTCCGCGTGCCCGAGTGTGACCTCAGCTCTTTCGAGCCGTCCTCCGTGACCAGGGCCTTCCTCCGCATCTTGCGGAATCCTTCCGTGGAACGCCAGTGACCGGTGTCTCGTCCCGTTGCCCCTGACCTTCCTCGCAACCGGGAGATTCCCCTATGTCAGCTCCGCTCGCCCACCTCACCTGCTCGTCGCTCTCCTTCGCCTGGCCCGACGGCAGCGAGGTCTTCGACGACTTCCATCTCACCGTGGGGCCCGGCCGTACGGGCCTCATCGGTATCAACGGCGCCGGCAAGTCGACCCTGCTGCGGCTGATCGCCGGCGACCTCGCTCCGGCGGCGGGCCACGTCAGGGCCGCGGGCGAGGTCGGTTACCTGCCGCAGAATCTGGTCCTGGACACCGCGCTGCGGGTCGACGCGGCCCTGGGCATCGCCGCGACCCGTGAGGCGCTGCACGCCATCGAGGCGGGCGACGTCGGCGAGGAGCGGTTCACGGCCGTCGGTGACGACTGGGACGTGGAGGAGCGGGCCCGCGCCACGCTCGACCAGCTCGGTCTCGGACACATCGGGCTCGACCGGACCATCGGCGAGATGTCCGGCGGGGAGTGCGTGCTGCTGCGGCTGGCCGCGCTGCTGCTGGCCCGGCCCGACGTGCTGCTGCTCGACGAGCCGACGAACAACCTGGATCTGCACGCACGGCAGCGGCTGTACGCCGCGGTCGACGCGTGGAACGGGGTCCTGGTGGTCGTCAGCCACGACCGGGAACTGCTTGAACGCGTCGATCAGATCGCCGATCTGCGGGGCTCCGAGGTCACCTGGTACGGCGGAAACCTCTCGGCGTACGAGGAGGCGCTCGCCGTGGAGCAGGAGGCCGCCGAGCGCATGGTGCGGGTCGCGGAGGCCGATGTGCACCGGCAGAAGCGCGAGCTCGCCGACGCCCAGGTCAAGCTGGCCCGGCGCAAGCGCTACGGACAGAAGATGAACGACCAGAAGCGCGAGCCGAAGATCGTCATGGGCGCCCGCAGGCGCGCCGCGCAGGAGTCGGCCGGCAAGCACCGCATCATGCACACCGAGCGGCTGGCCGAGGCGAGGGAGCGCCTGGACGACGCCGTCGAGGCGGTGCGCGACGACGACGAGATCCGGGTCGAGCTGCCGCACACCAAGGTCCATCCGGGCCGCGGCGTGCTGGTACTGCGCGATCTGGAACTCGCTTACGGGGCACGGGTCCAGGGCTCGTTCGAGGTGCGCGGTCCGGAGCGCATCGCACTGGTGGGACGTAACGGAGCGGGCAAGACCACGCTGCTGCGGACGCTCGTCGGTGAGCTGGCACCGGTGTCGGGCGAGGCGGAGGTACAGCTCCCGGCGCGGTTTCTGCCGCAGCGGCTGGACGTGCTCGACGACGGGCTGAGCGTGGTGGAGAACGTGGCGCGGTTCGCACCGGATGCCACGGACAACGCGATCAGGGCGAGGCTGGCACGGTTTCTGTTCAAGGGGAAACGGGCGGACCGGCCCGCGGGAACCCTGTCGGGCGGGGAGCGGTTCCGCGCGGCTCTGGCCGCTCTGCTGCTGGCCGAACCGGCGCCTCAGCTGCTGATGCTGGACGAACCGACGAACAGCCTGGACCTGGCGAGCGTGCGCCGGCTGACGGCGGCACTCGACGCGTACGAGGGAGCGCTCATCGTGGCGAGCCACGACGTGCCGTTCCTGGAGTCCCTCGGAATCACGCGCTGGCTGCTGCTAGACGGCGAGCTGCGGGACACCACGGCCGAGGAGGTGCGCACCGGGATGTGAGGCGCGGAGCAGGGGAAGCCCGGGGGGGAGATGGGTGTGGGGGAGGCTGTGCGGGGGCTACGGGTGGAGTAACGCCCAGGCCTTGGAGCCGCCGGATGCCGTCAGCGCGGGGGCGAGCCCCCAGTCCCCGCCGTGCGCGTCGACCGCGGCCGCCAGCAGCCACATGCCGTCGCTGCGCTGCTCCCGGCACTCCTCGGACTTCTCCGGCGTTCCGTGACACGGGTGCTGGTCGTAGAGGACGACCCGCAGCGCGTCGAACTGCCAGTGGACCCGGAGCAGCATCTCCCGGTCCGGAGTGAACCGGTAGGCGGCGGCGACCAGTTCCGACGCGGCGAGAACCGCGGTGTCACGGAGTTCCGCGAGGTCGTGCCGGATGAGCAGGTCGCTCACGGCGCGGCGGGCGAGACCGGCGCAGAAGGCGCCGCCCGGCAGGGCGAACGAATAGCTCAGATTGCCCGCCACCGGCGGATGGGGCCCGGCCGGGGCCGGGGCGGGGGCGGGGAGAAAACGCAGTGCGCCCTTCATCAAGGTACTCACATTTCCGGTGCGTGTGGTGACAGTCACACAGAGGCACGGTCGCCCCGTGTGAGACTTGCGCTACCGACCGTAGCCCACAAGTGGAGCACAGTGCTACTACTTGTGTGGTTCCGGTCATTTCACTGACCTCCCCACCCGGAAGGACACACCGTGCCTCCCAGGAGCACTCCGACCGCCCGGCAACAACGCCTCGGGTACGAACTGCGAAAGCTGCGCGAGCAGTCGGGAATGACGGCGCAGCAGGCCGCCGCACTGCTCGGCGTCGACCGCACCCGGATCCCGAACATCGAGTCGGGCCGGTTCGGCATCAGCACCGAGCGGGTCCGCACCCTCGCCTTCAATTACGGCTGCCCCGACACAGGCCTCGTGGACCTGCTGGCCGAGATGACGCAGGAGCGGGCCAGGGGATGGTGGGAGGAGCATCGCGGACTCCTGCTGCCCAGCCTGCTCGACATCGCCGAATTGGAGTTCCACGCGGTTGAGTTGATCACCGCGACCACCACGCACATCCCGGGCCTCCTGCAGACCGAGGAGCACGCGCGGGCGGTCTTCGACACCGCCGACCCACAGTTGCCCCGCCCCGATCTGATGGCCCGGCTCTCGCTGCGGCTGCGCCGGCAGGAGGTCCTCGAACGGGACCGGCCGCCCCTGTACGAAGCGGTGATCCACGAGGCCGCCCTCCGGATGCAGTTCGGCGGCCCGAAGGTGACCGGGGCGCAGCTGGAACACATCCTCGGCCAGTCCGAACGGGACCGGATAACCGTCCGGGTGATCCCGTTCGCAGCCGGTGGATTCCCCGGCGCCGGGCAGTCGTTCACCTATGCCGGCGCGGCGGTGCCTCAGCTCGATACCGTGCAGCTCGATTCCTCGCACGGCTCGATGCTGCTGGATGCCGATATGCAACTGCGGCGCTACCGGGGCCTGTTGGCGCGACTCCGTACGCTCGCGCTGCCCGTCGAGGAATCACGCGAATTCATCCGGCGCATAGCCCAGGACCTCTGAGGAGAGACCATGAACGACATCTGCTGGGACGAGGCATTCTGCAGCGAGGGGGCGAACTGTTTCCGTTTCGGCCTGGACGACCAGGGCCGCGCCTACATCGGCTCCACCACCGACACCTCCCTCTACGTCAGTGACTCCGTGGAGGCGCTGCGGGCACTGATCTCCGCGGTGAAGTCCGGCGCGGCGGACCATCTGCTCTGATCCCCGACCGACCGAGCCCCCTGTGCGCCCGCGCTCCGAGTACGCCGACTGTTCAGAGCCCATGCCACCGGGGGCCGGGCCCGGCTTTTCCCCTGTCTGGGGCACTCCCCCACAGCCGACCTGACCCTCCGTATATACGCTTGACCTGCACTTATGACATTGCGTAGCCGATTGTCGCCCGGGTGAGCTTGGCTCCGGCCTTACCGCCGCTTTAACCTACGGTCTCGTAACCTACGAAGCCGTAGGTAATTCTCCCGTCCCCAGGAGCTCCCCGTGACGATCACCTCTCCCCACCTCGGCAGTTCACAGGCGTGGACTGACGCCCAACTGCTGTACGCGCTGGAAGAGGTGGTGGAGAAGGAACTCAACCGCCATCTCACGGTCGCCAAGGACTGGATGCCCCACGAGTACGTCCCGTTCTCCGACGGCCGGAACTTCCCCGGTGTCTTCGAGGACGGTCAGGCCTGGGAGTCCGAGCAGTCCAAGGTCACCGACATCGGCAAGATCGCGCTGGTCGTGAACCTGCTGACCGAGGACAACCTCCCCAGCTACCACCACGAGATCGCCTCGCTCTTCGGCCGCGACGGCGCGTGGGGCACCTGGGTGCACCGCTGGACGGCCGAGGAGGGCCGGCACGGCATCGTGATGCGCGACTACCTCCTCACGTCGCGCGCCGTGGACCCGGACAAGCTGGAGCAGTTCCGGATGGCGCACATGACGGAGGGCTTCGAGTCCGACAACCGCCACTCGATGCTGCACTCCGTGGCCTATGTCGCCTTCCAGGAGCTGGCGACCCGGGTGTCCCACCGGAACACCGGCCACCAGTCGGGCGACCCGGTCTGCGACCGGATGCTGGCGCGGATCGCGACCGACGAGAACCTCCACATGGTGTTCTACCGCAACCTCCTGGGCGCGGCCTTCGAGCTCGCACCCGACCTGACCATGCAGTCCGTGCGTGATGTCGTCGTGAACTTCCGGATGCCCGGCCACGGCATGCCCGGCTTCGAGCGGGCCGCCGCGCAGATGGCGATCGGCGAGATCTACAACATGCGTATCCACCACGACGACGTCATCCAGCCGGTGCTGCGGTACCTGAAGGTGCTGGACATCGACGGGCTGGGCCCGGAGGGTCTCAAGGCGCAGGAGGAGCTCGGCCTGTACATGAACGGGCTGGACAGCGAGGCGGCGAAGTTCGACGAGAAGCTGGCCACGCGCAAGGCGCGGATGGCTGCCCGCGCCCAGGCCTGACGGCCCGCACCGCGTGCCGTCCGTCGGGGGCGGGTCCCCCGGCCCGCCCCCGGCGGACGTGCAGGTGGGGTGACCCCTCACCACGGGCGCGCGGACCGTACTCTGTGCCGGTGAAACCTGTGACGCGTTTCGTTCTCTTCGCCGCACCGATAGCCATCGCCGCCTCCATCCTCATCAACGGGGGTGGCGACGATGCCGAGCAGTCGGCCGGCTCCCCCGCGGCGGCGGACCCGGCCGACTCGTCCGTGGGCCCCGACCCGTACGCCGCCGCGAACGACGAGGAGCGCCGGCAGCTGGACGAGCGCGTCGCCGCGATGCCCGCCGGACTGGCCGCACCGGCGAAGCGCGAGCTGGCCTGGAAGCTGCTGGCCACCTCCGAGAGCTCGACGCTGGACTGGCGCGGCCAGTACGCGGCCATCGACGACAACGGCGACGGCACCGGCTACACGGCCGGGATCGTCGGTTTCTGTTCCGGAACGCACGACATGCTCGCGTTCGTCGAGGCGTTCTCCAAGGACCATCCGGACAGCCCGCTGACGCCGTACGTCCCGGCCCTGCGCAAGGTGGACGGCACCGGCTCGCACAAGGGCCTCGACCCCGGCTTCACGGCCGCGTGGAAGAAGTCGGCCGCGGACCCGGTGTTCCGCGCCGCGCAGGACCGCGTCAGGGACAAGCAGTACTTCGAGCCGGCCGTACGGCTGGCCAAACTGGACGGGCTCGGCACCCTGGGCCAGTTCATCTACTTCGACGCCATGGTGCTGCAGGGCCCCGGAACGGAGCCGGACGCCTTCTACGGAATCCGGAAGGCGGCGCTGGCCGAGGCCGACACGGTCGACGAGGGCGGGGACGAGAAGGTCTACCTGGACGCCTTCCTGGACGCCGCGCGTGCCGTGATGAAGTCGAAGAAGAACCAGCACGACACCTCGCGCATCGACACGACGCAGCGGGAGTTCCTCTACGACGGCAATCTGAGCCTGGAGCCGCCGCTGACCTGGAAGATGTACGGCGAGACGTTCCGCGTCGCGTCCTGAGCCGGGCGCACCCGGTCCGGGTGCCCGCCCCGGCTCCGTGCTCACACGGACAGCGTGCGATCAGGCCTGGTCGCGCCCGACTCTGCGCAGCCGGTCCCGCTCCTTCTCGGAGAGACCGCCCCACACGCCGAAGCGCTCGTCGTTGTCGAGGGCGTACTCCAGGCAGGCCAGACGTCCTTCGCAGGCGTTGCAGAGCTGCTTGGCCTCCCGGGTTGAGCTGCCGGGGGCGGGAAAGAAGAACTCGGGCCCCGCTTGCGCGCACAGCGCTGTCTCCTGCCAGGCAAGAGCGGGGTCGGTCGGGGTGTTGATCAGCATGACGCACACAGTGCCCGGCCGCGATAAACGACTGCTCAACGATTCATCAACCACCGGGCCGGGGCCTGCGCCGGGTCAGCCGGCGGGCGCCGGCGAGCTCTTGATCACGGCGAACGGCGCACCGTAGGGGTCGGTGACGTTGGCGAACCTGCCCACGCCCGCCATCTCCAGCGGTTCCAGTGTCAGCTTGCCGCCCAGCCGCTCGACCTCCGCCGCCGTGGCGTCGCAGTCGTCGACCTCGATGTACGGCAGCCAGTGCGGGCCCACGACCGCCCGTACCGGCACGGCGTCCAGCGGGACGAGTCCACCGAAGGAGGTCTCGTCGCCACCGCCCGCGGTCCGCACCATTGTGTACGATCCTCCGCCGCCCGGATAGGGCACCTGGCTGGTCTCCCAGCCGAGGACGGCACCGTAGAACGCCGCGGCGGCCGGAACATCCGGGGTGTACAGCTCCGCCCAGCACAGGCTGCCGGTGTCCCCCACGACTCCGAGTCCCGGCAGCCGCTTGGGCTGCCAGACGCCGAAGAACGCCCCGCCCCGGTCGGTGAATCCGCCCATCCGGCCGAACTCCAGCACGTCCATCGGCGCGAACGGCACCGTCCCGCCGGACTTCTCCACGAGCTGGGCGGTGGCGTCCGCGTCCGCCGACTGGAAGTACACCGACCACGACGGCTTCGCCTGCTCCTCGGTGACGGTCATCACGCCCCCGGCCGGCCTCCCGCCCAGCGTGAACATCCCGTAGCCACCGGTCTCGGGGCCTCCGGCCTCGTACTCCCAGCCCAGGAGAGCGGTGTAGAAGGCCGCGGCCCCGTCGATATCCGGGGTGCCGAGGTCCATCCAGTTGGGGGCTCCGTCAACAAAACGGGTGGTGAGCATGGTGCGCTCCTTCGGTGGTCCCGTTCTCGGACACATCGGGGCTTCTTTCCGATGTGTCCGAGTCTCGCACCGGGCACTGACAACCGCAGTCCGTCAGCCACCGTGCGGACCTCGGTGCCATACACCGTGGAAGGGAGGCGTTCAGCGTGTGACGCCCGGCGCGGGAAGCACGGTCCCGGCCAGTCCGGACCGGAGCGGGATGTGTCCGTCCTGGTGGAACGGCGGCCGCCCGCGCCCTGAGCCGCCGCCTCCGTCCGGGTTGTCAGCAGCGCATGGGACGATACGAGTCGCTCCGGCCGGCTGCCGGGCGGAGCGGTGGAGACCGCGGGGACAGAGGACGTACATGACTGAGGCCGGGGCCGCGGAGGGCGGGGCGACGACCGGGCGGGCGGCCCGTGAGCTGCTCGCACGGGCCGAGGGACTGCTGGGCGCCGCAAGCGGGGTGCTGGCCGATCACGGCCGCGCCGTCGATGCCGTACGTGCCGCCCTGGACCCGCTGCTCGACGCGCTCGTCCGCGACGAGCTGGCGGCCATCCCGGCGTCCCGGCTCAAGGACGTCACCGAGGGCCGGCTGCGCATCGGCGCGGTGGAGCAGGCCGGTCTCACGACCGTCGGGCAGGTGCACGGGGCGAACCGCTACGAGCTCCGCCAGATCCCCGGGGTCGGTGCGCAGACCGCCGACCAGGCACTCGCCGCGGCGGGCCAGATCGCCCACGCGGTACGGGACACGGTCACGGTGCGGATATCCGTGGAATCCCCGGACGACGCCACGACCGCCCTGGTCACCGCGTTGTACCGGCTGGTCGAGGCCGGACCGGACGTGCGGCGGGCCGTGGACGGCGCCCGGGGTCTGGCCGAGCGGCTGGATCCGCTGCTGGCCACGGCGGCGCCCGCGAGGGGGCGGCTGCGGATGCTCTTCACCCGGCGGCCGGACCGGGCGCGGGCACTGGCCGCTCTCGCCGCCGCCCAGGCGGTGTTGGCCGATGCGGCGGAGCGCGAACTCCCGCTGCTGTTCGGGCAGGTGTCGGTCGATCTGCTGCGCGATCCGGACTCCGCGGTCGCGGCCTGGGTCGACTTCGAGGTGCGCTCCGCCGAGTACTACAGCCTGCTCGCCGAGATGTCCGGCACCGGGCCCGACCGGGACGCGGCCGAGGGGTTCCTGCCGTCCGGGATCGCCGACCGGGTACGCGGGCTGCGACTGGACGACGCCCGGCTGCGGGTGTCGTTGCGCGGCTACCAGTCGTTCGGTGCCCGCTTCGCACTCGCGCAGAAGCGGGTGATCCTCGGCGACGAGATGGGGCTCGGCAAGACCATCCAGGCCATCGCCGCGCTGGCCCATCTCGCGGCACGGGGCGAGACGCACTTCCTGGTGGTCTGTCCGGCGAGCGTCCTGATCAACTGGACGCGGGAGGTCCGGGCCCGTTCCACGCTGCGCGCACTGCCCGTGCACGGTCCGGAGCGGCAGGGCGCGTTCGCGGAGTGGCGCGAGGCCGGCGGGGTCGCCCTCACCACGTTCGACGCCCTGCACACGCTGCCCCTCGCGGACGACTGCGGCATACGGCCCGGCATGCTCGTGGTGGACGAGGCCCACTACGTCAAGAATCCCGCCACCCGCCGCTCCCGGGCGGTGTCCGGCTGGTCGCGGCGGACCGAGCGCGTGCTGTTCCTGACCGGTACGCCGATGGAGAACCGGGTGGAGGAGTTCCGCAGCCTCGTCCGCCAGCTCCAGCCCGAACTGGCCCCGTTGATCAGCACCAGCCACGGCGCCGCCGGATCCCAGGCGTTCCGCCGGGCCGTCGCTCCCGCCTATCTGCGCCGCAACCAGAGAGACGTCCTCACCGAACTCCCGGCGCTGGTGCAGGTCGACGAGTGGGAGGAGTTCAGCGCGGCCGATCTGGTGGCCTATCGCGAGGCGGTGGGTGCCGGGCAGTTCATGCGGATGCGCCGGGCCGCGTACGCCTGTCCGGCCACCTCCGCCAAGCTGCACCGGCTGTGCGAGCTGGTCGCGGAGGCCGCGGGCAACGGCGTGAAGGTCGTGGTGTTCTCGTACTTCCGCGACGTGCTGGAAACGGTCCGACAGGCCCTGGGCGAGGGCGTGTTCGGCCCGCTGTCGGGGAGCCTGCCGGCCGCCCGGCGCCAGGAGCTGATCGACGGCTTCACGGCGGCGGACGGCCACGCGGTCCTGCTGAGCCAGATCCAGGCCGGCGGGATCGGGCTCAACATGCAGGCCGCCTCGGTCGTCATTCTCTGCGAGCCGCAGATCAAGCCGACGATGGAGCACCAGGCGGTGGCCCGCGCCCATCGGATGGGCCAGATACGCACCGTCCAGGTGCACAGGCTGCTCGCCGCGGACAGCGTCGACCAGCGCATGCTGGACATCCTGGCCCGCAAGGAGCGGCTGTTCGACGCGTACGCACGGCGCAGCGATGTCGCCGAGACGACGCCGGACGCCGTGGACGTGTCGGACGGGTCGCTGGCCCGCCGCATCGTCGAGGAGGAACAGCGACGCCTCGCCGCGGAGGCGAGGGCGAAGGCGGGCGCGAAGACGGAGGTGGAGGCCGGCGCGGACGCGGACGTGGACGCGGAAGCCGGGAGCCCGGTCCCGGGGGACGGCGCCTGACGACCGCCGCGATGACGGGCAAGGCGTCCCCCGCGGGATTCGGCCAGGGGATCGTTTTACTGCCATTCACCGGCAACCCGGTCACGGCACCGCTGAGCCCCGGCTAAACAAGAGGGGGCTCGGACCGGCGTCCGCCGCCCGCTGGGGAACAGGCCGTGTTCTGGTGGGAGGTCCGGCATTTGCTGATGATCAACGTGGCTGTGCTGCTCGCGCTCGCCGCCCTCCTCCGGCCGCGCCGACGTACAGGGGCCCGGCTCGCGAGCGGCGTTGCCCGGTCCGGCCGATGAGTCCCCGGGCGCGCAGAGGCCGGGCGACGAACAGGCGCCCGCCGGCGCGGCGCCGTACCCGCGGGCCCGGCAAGCGGCGGCAGCGCGCGGACGACCGGCTGATCGCTCGCCTCGTGGCCGTGGTCGTGGCCGTCGTCCTGGTGGTGGCCATGGTCGACTGGCTGCTGGCCCACTGGTGGGTGCTGCCGGCCCTCGGCGCGATCGCGGTGCTGACCGGCGGCGGCCTGCTCCGTCAGAAGCGGCGTGCCGCGCGGTGGGAAGCGGTCCGCGCACAGGGCCTGCGGTACGAGCTGCCCCGGCTGGACGCCCTGCACCACACCCGGTTCGAGGACGCGGTACGGGACCTGATGCGCCGTGACGGCTGCCGGGACGCGCTCCGTGTCGGTGGCGGCGGGGACCTGGGCGCCGACGTGAAGGCCACCGACCCCTACGGACGCCGCTGGGTGATCCAGTGCAAGCACCGGCGCAACGGCCCGGCCGGCTCGGCGGTGGGAACACCGGACCTCCAGGTCCTCAACGGCACCGCCCGTCAGGTGCACGGCGCCGACATCGCGGTGATCGTGACGAACGGCAGGGTCACCGCCCCGGCCGTGCTCTTCGCCGAACAGCAGCGGCTGCACGTCGTCGACCGGCAGACCCTCGCCGTGTGGGCGTCCGGTTCTCGTCCCCTGTGGGAGCTGCTCCGGGCCGTCCCGCCGCCACGCAGGCCGACCGCCCTGTCCTGAGCGGTTCGCGGCCCGGTCAGGAGCGACGGGGCGCGGCCCCCGTCACCCGTCACCCGTCACCCGTCACCCGTCAGTGACCGTCGTGCGACGCGGCTCTGTCCGATGTCCTGGCGTCGGACGTCTTGGCATCAGGAGTCTTCGCGTCCGACGTCTTGGCATCCGGGGTCTTGGCATCCGGGGTCTTCGCGTCCGGCGTCTTCGTGCCGTGCGATGACATGGAGTGCGCGTCGTGCCCCGGTACCGTCCCGTCGGGCTTGGCCACCAGCAGCATTCCCGCCATGCCCATGTCGGAGTGGCTCTGCACATGGCAGTGGTACATCCACGCGCCCGCGCCCACGTGTTCACCCGCGATGACCTGGAAGCCGAAGGAGTCCGCCGGTCCGACGATCTTCGTGTCGATGACCCGGGTCGGGTCGTCGGGGCCGGTGAGCAGGCCCGTGCGGTTGTCCGCCCAGCGGTGACCGTGGACATGGAAGGTGTGGTAGTACTCGCCGTGCGTGATCATGACGACTTCGAGCCGGTCCCCCACCGTGGTCTCGAAGTCGGGGCTCTTGTCGGCGGGCTTGTTGTTGATCAGCATGTCGTTGAAGACGATCGTGATCGTCTTGTCCGGCAGGATGTCGCCCTTGCGGCGGACGATCACCGGCCCGTACAGCCCCTTGCGAATGCCGCCCGTGCCGTGGTCGGTGCCGACGACGTGGTCGTGGTAGTGCCAGTAACCCGCGCTGCCCGCCTGCCAGGTGCCGTCCTTCCTCCGGCCCGGGGCGTGGGTGCGCCAGGTGTAGGTGCGGGTGTCGCCCGGTTCGACGATGCTCTTGTTCATCCGCGTGCCGTCGCTCGCGATGTCGTAGTCGACGCCGTGCGCGTGGAGACTGGCCGCCACGTCCATCGTGTTCTCGAACTCGATGTGCAGGGTGTCGCCCTCGTTGATCTCGATGAGCGGGCCGGGGATCGACGCCTTGCCCTTCTCGAACCCGTACCCCATCTGTCCGTCCGGCAGCTTCTCCGCGTACATCTTGAGATGGCGGACCACTCCGCCCGCCGGTGCCGTCCGGGGCGGGTTCTCGGCCGAGGTGGCCTCGATCGCACCAAGGGACAACGATGTCACGCCGGTTGCCGCCACCACCCCGCCGCCCATCAGAATCCGCCGGTTGAAGCTGCGTCGATCCATGTCGAACTCCCCACTTTCATACGGGTGTTGCGGAGAAAGCCAAGGCAACTGCGGTGCGCGGCGCAGAGGTACGCAGGTCATGGCAGCCGACGCCGTCGGGCACGGGTGGCCTCGGGGACGGGCCATACCGTAGCCCGAGGATCTTCGTTTATCCACACTAAGGACAAAGTTCGTGTGATTGCTGCCATAGCTATTGGCGAGTCGCGAAAAGAGGTCTAGCTTCATGCGCTGTTGCAGTGACCAAAGAGGGGTGGGTGACCACATGCAGCGCACACCACATCACAGGTCCAGATCGCGACGCGGACTTGCGGCGGCCGTAGCGGCCGGCGCACTGACCGCATCCCTGCTCGGCGGCAACGCCGCCAGTGCCAGGCCGTATCCCGGACCGCACGAGTCCATGGCGACAACGTTGTCCCTTCCGTCGCCGCCCGGCGGCGCGAACGTGAAGGTACTGGTGTTCCACGCCTCCGCGTCCGAGGAGTCCCCGACGGTCGACGCCGGGATCGCGGCGATCGAGAAGATCGGGCTCACCGGTCCGGAGGCGGGCCGCTTCAAGACCGTGGCCAGTGACGACCCGGCCGTCTTCACCAACGGCAAGAAGCTCGGCAAGTACAACGCCGTCGTCTTCCTGACGGGCGGCGGCGACGTCCTGGACCCGGAGCAGGAGGCCGGTCTGGAGGCGTACATGGAGGCCGGCGGCGGCTTCCTCGGCATCCATGACGCGGCGCGCACCGAGCCGTACTCGGACTGGTTCACCGGACTGGTCGGTGCCCGCCCGGCGGCCGGCAGCCCCACCTCCGTACAGCGTGCGACGGTGGAGATCGGTGACCGGCAGCACCCGGCCACCAAGAACCTCCCGCTGGAGTGGAAGCGTCCCGACAAGTGGCTGAACTGGAAGGAGAATCCGTCCGGCGACGTGCACACCGTGGCGCGTGTCCGGGAGATCACCTACAAGCCCGGGGCGAGCGCCAACGGCTGGGACCACCCGGTCTCCTGGTGCCGTGACTACGACGGCGGCCGGTCCTTCTACACCGCGATGGGCGGTACGGTCGACAGCTTCGCGGAGGCCGACTTCCGTGACCACCTGCGCGGCGCGCTCGACTGGACGACCCGGATCTCGCAGGCCGACTGCAAGGCGACGATCACCTCCAACTACAAGGCGGAGCGGGTCACCCAGCCGAACCAGCCCGGTCAGAACGACCAGATCGGGGAACCGCACGGGCTGGTGACCGCCCCCGACGGACGCGTGCTGTACATCGGCCGCGGCGGCGCCGACAGCAGCGTGCCGGTCGTCACCGACTGGGCCGACCCGGACGTCGGCAAGGGTCTGGGCCAGATCCACGTCTACGACCCCAAGACCAAGCAGGTCACCCTCGCGGGAGAGCTGACGGTCTTCGGCAACAAGGGCGGCGGCGACGAACTGGTCAAGGTCGAGGAGGGTCTGCTCGGGATCGAGCTCGACCCGGACTTCGAGAAGAACGGCTGGGTGTACCTGCACTACACACCGCACGACAAGATCGACCGCGACAAGCAGATGGCGGTCCGTCAGGTCTCCCGGTTCACCATGGACCTGGCCACGAACAAGCTGGACCTCTCCTCCGAGAAGGTGCTGCTGCACTGGCCGGTCCAGATCCACAGCTGCTGCCACGCGGGCGGCGGCCTGGCCTGGGACTCCAAGGGCAACCTGTACATCGCGGCCGGTGACAACAACTCCTCGCAGTTCAGCGACGGTTACTCGGGCAACAACCCGGAGCCGAACTACAAGGGCGTCTCGTTCTCCGATGCCCGGCGCACCGCGGGCAACACGAACAACCTCAACGGCAAGATCCTGCGGATCCACCCCGAGGACGACGGCACCTACACCCTGCCCGAGGGCAATCTCTTCACCGGCAAGGAGCCGGACGAGGGCGGCGGCAAGACCCGCGGCGAGATCTATGTGATGGGTGTGCGCAACCCGGCGAGGATCTCGATCGACAAGTCGACCGACACGCTGTACGCGGGCTGGGTCGGCCCCGACGCGGGCGAGCCGAGCACCACCTGGGGTCCGGCCAAGTACGACACGTTCGCCGCGATCACCAAGGCGGGCAACCACGGCTGGCCGTACTGCATGGGCAACAAGCAGCCCTACCGGGACCGCAATCTGCCCGACCCGAGCAAGCCGCTCGGCTGGTACGACTGCGACCACCCCAAGAACGAGTCGCCGAACAACGACGGTCTGGTGAACCTGCCGCCGATCACCTCCAACACCATCTGGTACTCGCCGCAGGGCGGCGGCGTGGACTACCCGCGCGACGAGAACGGCATCCCGAGCTACAAGGTGGAGGACCAGAAGGAACTCCTGCCCTGGCTCAAGGGCGGCGGCCAGGCCACGATGAACGGCCCGGTCTACCGGTACGACGCGGAGAACACCAGCGCCGAGAAGTGGCCCTCCTACTGGGACGGCAAGTGGTTCGTCGGTGACTTCTACGACGACACCCAGCCGCGGCACGCCGTGCTCACCGACCCGAAGACGGTCGGCAAGGGCGGACTGCCCACGCACGCCGAGTCCCTCAAGGAGATCATCCCGGTCGGCGCGGACGGCATCCGCAACCTGATGGACTGGAAGTTCGCCCCGGACGGTTCGCTGTACGTCCTGGACTATGGGCGCGGCTTCTTCACCTCCGACTCCAAGTCCGCGCTGTGGCGCGTGACGTACAAGGGCGGCGCACCGACCCCGGCCGTCAAGGATCTGGCCAGGAAGGCGGCAGTGCAGTGAGACACCGTTCGATCTTCTTCCGAAGGCGGTCGCGGCCCGCCCGGCTGTGGCTCGCTCTGCTGGGGTCGTTCCTGATGGTGCTGGGACTGACCTCGACGGCGGCCTACGGGCGTACGGCGACGCCGGTCGGCACGGCGGCCGACCAGGTGCTCACCTGGACGGCCGGCAACCCCATCGACCGCTATCTGTCCGCTCCGAAGACGGCGGTGGCCGGCAAGGCGACCATCGTCTTCGAGAACAGTGAGGGGACCGGGAACACCTCCGGTATGCCGCACACGCTGACGTTCAGCGTGTCGGACCCGGAGTTCAACAACGACGTCCCGCTGAACCTGCTGGCCAACCCGGGCGACGACGCGGGCGGCATGCAGACCGCGGAGGTCACGCTCACGCCCGGCCGGTACTTCTACCACTGCACCATGCCGGGGCACGAGGCGATGCAGGGCATCCTGACCGTGACCGACGGGGGCGCCGGTGAGGACACCACCGCACCCGAGACCTCGGCGAAGGTCGACGGCGACAAGAACGCCGACGGCGCCTACATCGGCCAGGCGACGGTCACCGTCGCCGCCACCGACGAGGGCTCGGGCGTCGACACCGTCGAGTACGCGGCGGGGGCCGACGGCGCCTGGCAGCCGTACACCGCGCCCGTCGTCGTGAACGAGGTCGGCGCGCACACCATCCGCTACCGCGCCACCGACAAGGCGGGCAACGCCGCCGCCGAGAAGACGGCGGAGTTCACCGTCGCCGCACCGCCGACCGACGACACCACGGCGCCGGAGACCTCGGCGACCGTCTCCGGTGAGAAGGACGACCAGGGGCGGTACCTGGGCATGGCGACGGTCACCGTGACCGCCTCCGACACCGGGTCCGGCGTCAACACCATCGAGTACGCGGTGGGTGCCGACGGTGCCTGGCAGCCGTACACCGGCCCCGTGATGGTGCACGAGCCGGGGGCGCAGACGGTCCGCTACCGCGCCACCGACAAGGCGGGCAACGCCGCCGCCGAGAAGACGGTGGAGTTCACCGTCGTCGAGCCGCCGACCCAGGACACCACGCCGCCGGAGACCTCCGCGAAGGTCGAGGGCGACAAGAACTCGGACGGCGCCTACCTCACCAGCGCCAAGGTGACGGTCACCGCGGCCGACGCCGACAGCGGGGTGGACAAGGTCGAGTACTCCCTCGACGGCGGCCCCTACCTCGCCTACTCCGCCACGGTCATCGTCGACCGCGTCGGCTACCACACCGTCGCCCACCGGGCCACGGACAAGGCGGGCAACACCTCCGAGGCGAAGCAGACGTCGTTCACCGTCGCGCAGAGCGGCGGCGTACCGGCGCCGAACTGCCCGGAGTTCGACGAACGGCTCACCGTCATCGTGGGCACCGTCGACACCGGGATCCCCAACCGCATCACCGGCAACCGCTGCACGATCAATGAGCTGATCGAGGACGAGAAGGACTGGTCGTCGCACGCGCTGTTCCTCAAGCACGTCGACAAGGTCCTCGACCAGCTGCTCACCGCCGGGGTGATCGACGCCCGCGAGCAGAAGAAGATCCACAAGGCCGCCAAGCAGTCGGGGATCGGCAAACCGGGCCAGGACGAGGGCTATCACAAGCTCTTCGACGGCACGGCCGCCTCCTTCGCCAAGTGGCAGCAGGTCGGGGGCGGGCAGTTCTCGCTCAACGAGGAGGACGGCTCGCTCAACAGCTCCACCACGGTGGACGGCATGGGCATGCTCTGGTTCCCGGGCCGGCAGTACGGGGACTTCTCGCTGAAGCTCCAGTGGCGGGACGACGCCCCCGGCACGGGCAACGCCAACGGCGGTGTCTTCGTGCGGTTCCCGAATGTCCACGACAACCCGGAGGAGTCGAATCCGGAGTGGGTCGCCATCAAGTACGGCCATGAGATCCAGATCAACGACCGGCCGGACGGCGACATGTACAAGACCGGTTCGGTCTACGGGTTCGACCGGGTGGGTCTCGGCGGCGCCGGGGTCACCCCCAAGGGCAGCTGGAACGACTACGAGATCCGGGTGGTGGACCAGCACTACTCGATCTACCGCAACGGTGTTCTGCTCAATGAGTTCGACAACAACGGCGGTCAGCTCTTCGAGCCGCCGCGGGACGACGACCCGGGCACCGACGGCCGGCGGTACGCCTCCGGCTACATCGGGCTCCAGGTCCACAGCACCTCGGACGTGATCTCCTACCGGGACATCCGGATCCAGGAGCTCTAGGCACAACGGCCAGGAGTGGTTCAGGTGGCCGCGGCCGCATGCTGAGGCATGTGGTCGCGGCCTCCCTGTTTCCGGCGGGTTCCCACCCAGAAGACCGTGCCGGAGACCAGGGCCCAGCCCGCGAGCACCAGGAACGGGAAGATCCGCTGATGCCCCTGGTAGTAGACGGCGGTGTGCTGGGCGTTGACGGACGCGCCGGGCGGCAGCCAGCGTCCGATGTGCCCGAGCACCGAGGGCAGCAGCGGCCAGGACACGGCCCCGCCGGAGGACGGGTTCCCCAGGAGCACCAACAGGCCCCAGGTCGGGATCATGGCCCAGCGCCCCAACAGGGTGTGGAACATGAGGAAGACCATGCCCGTGGTGAACATCGTGAGCGCCAGGATCATCCAGGACTCGAAGAACGGCAGATCGACGGCGCCCAGCAGCCAGTCCACCACTGCGGCGATGCAGAACCCGCCGAGCAGCGCGTAGGCGATCGTGAACGCGATCCGTTCGAGCGGCCGCAGGCCACTGGCGTGCACGTTCAGCTGGATGGAGCCGACGAAACCGATGATGACGGCGGCGAGCGCGATGTAGAAGAGCGCGAGCCCGCGCGGGTCGCCCTTGTGGAGCGGTTTGACGTCCGTGACGGAGACGGGGATGCCGAGCGTGTGCCCCACCTTCACGGCGGACTGCGCGAGCACCTGGGCGACGGCCGCCCCGGAGGCGCCGGCCACGTCGAGTGACACCCCCCGGCTCTCGGCCCGCACGATCGCGAAGACCTGCTGTTCCTCCAGCGCCTCGCGTGCCTCGGCGGGGGTCGCGAAGACGTGGATGACCAAAGAGGCGTCCAGGGCCTTGTCCATCGCGGCGACGAACTCCCTGCCGCGGACCGTGTCCGGCTGACTGACCACGGCGGTCGGGATCCGGTGCGGGGTCGGGTTGGCCATCGCGTACGTGTAGGAGCCGGCGAAGAGCCCGGCGGCGGCCGCGAGGATGAACATGATCACCGTCGCCGGGAGGTAGGGCGACTTCTTGTACGCCGCCCATCTCCGGCCGGGGCCCGGCGGCCGGCCGTGCGCTCCGTGCGGCGGAGCGGGATCGGATGCGGGCGTGGCCGGGTCGGGATCGGGGCCCGGCGTGGCCGGGTCGGGACCGGGCCCGCTCATCCTTCGCCGTCCTCGTCGTGCCGGGCGCGGCTCGGCTGGACCCGTTTCGGTTCGCCGGGCATCTTCGGGTACTCCGGCGGGTACGGCATGTCACCCAGCCCGCGCTCCCGCTCGTCGCGGTCGGCGAGCTCCAGGAGCCCGTCGAGCGGGAAGGCGTGCTCGTCCATGTCCGCGTGCACATCGCCCGTTTCCGCGTACCGCGCCGGCATGGTCCGGATGTCGAAGTCGCGCGGTTCCGCGTCGTCGATCTCCTCCCAGCGCAGGGGCGCCGAGACCGGGGCGTGCGGGCGGGGGCGCACGGAGTAGGCGGAGGCGATCGTGCGGTCCCGGGCGGTCTGGTTGAAGTCGACGAAGATCCGCTCGCCGCGCTCCTCCTTCCACCAGGCCGTGGTCACCCGGTCCGGCATCCGGCGTTCCAGCTCCCGGCCCGCAGCGATGGTCGCCCGCCTGACCTCGGTGAACGTCCAGCGGGCCTCGATGGGAACGAAGACATGGATACCGCGGCCGCCTGAGGTCTTGGGCCAGCCGCGCAGACCGTGGTCGTCCAGTACGGAGCGCAGCTCGTGGGCGGCCCGCACCGCGTCGGCGTAACCGGTGCCGGGCTGGGGGTCGAGGTCGATGCGCAGTTCGTCGGGATGGTCGGTGTCACCGCCCCGGACCGGCCACGGGTGGAAGGTGAGCGTTCCCAGGTTGGCGGCCCAGATGACGGCGGCCACCTCGGTGGGGCAGATCTCGTCGGCGGGGCGGCCGCTGGGGAAGGCGATGCGGGCGGTGGGGATCCATTCGGGGAGGTTCTTCGGGGCCCGTTTCTGGTAGAAGAACTCGCCCTCGACCCCGTCCACGAAGCGCTGGAGGGTGGTCGGCCGGTTGCGCAGGGCACGGGTGATGCCGGGGCCCACGGCCAGGAAGTACTCGGCCACGTCCCTCTTGGTGTAGCCCTTCTCCGGGAAGTAGACCTTGTCCGGACTGGACAGCCGGACGGGCCGTCCGCCCGCGTCCAGCTCCACCGCTTTGCCCGCTGCTGCCATGTCGGCCACGGTAGGCCGGGCACGCATATGCCGCATATCGGGAGACTCCGATCGTCGGACGGTCCACAATCGGGGCATGGATCTGCCGGTGATGCCGCCCGTGAAGCCGATGCTCGCCAAGTCCGTGTCCCGGATCCCGCCGGGCATGCAGTACGAGGCCAAGTGGGACGGCTTCCGGGCGATCGTGCACCGGGACGGCGACGAGGTGGTGATCGGCAGCCGCACCGGAAAGCCGCTCACCCGCTACTTCCCCGAGCTGGTCACAGCGGTCCGGGACAACCTGCCGGACCGCTGTGTGATCGACGGCGAGATCGTGGTCGCGCACGAGGGGCGGCTCGACTTCGACCGGCTGAGCGAGCGTATCCACCCCGCCGACTCCCGGGTACGGCTGCTCGCCGGGCAGACCCCGGCCAGTCTGGTCGCCTTCGACATCCTCGCGGTGGGCGACGACTCCCTCCTGAGTGCGCGGCAGTCGCAGCGGCGAACGGTGCTGGAGGCCGCGCTGTCCGGCGCGTCGGCGCCCGTCCACCTCGCCCCGGCGACCACTGACCCGGCTGTCGCCCAGGAGTGGTTCGAACAGTACGAGGGTGCCGGTCTCGACGGGGTCGTCGCCAAACCGCTCGATCTGCCCTACCGGCCGGACACCCGGGTGATGTACAAGATCAAGCACGAGCGGACCGCCGACTGCGTGGTGGCGGGCTACCGCCACCACAAGAGCGGCCCGGTCGTCGGATCGCTGCTGCTCGGCCTGTACGACGAGGAGGGTGTCCTCCAGCACGTGGGGGTCTGCGCGGCCTTCCCGATGAAGCGCCGCGCGGAGCTGGTCACCGAACTGGAGCCGCTGGTGACGGACTTCGCCGGCCATCCCTGGGGGGCCTGGCAGGACGCCGGGGCGCACGAGCACGCCCGGCTGCCCGGCAACCCGAGCCGGTGGTCCGGCAAGAAGGACCAGTCGTGGGTGCCGGTGCGCCCGGAGCGGGTCTGCGAGGTGGCGTACGACCACATGGAGGGTGACCGGTTCCGGCACACGGCCCAGTTCCGCCGGTGGCGGCCGGACCGCACCCCCGAGAGCTGCACGTACGCGCAGCTGGAAGAGGTGGTGCGGTACGACCTGGCCGCGGTGCTGTCGGCCGGCGGCTGAGCCGGACGGGCCGGTTTCAGTCGGCGGCCGGCGGCAGCGTGGGGGTGGAGCAGGGCTCGGGGGTCGTGCTCGGATCGGGTGACGGCGACTCCGTGGCCCCGGTGGTGCCGTCCGGGTCCGGCGACGGGGAGCCCGTCTCGCAGCCCGGAGCGGGCTTGGTGGTGCTCGGGTCGGGGTCCGGGCTGGTGGACGGGTCGGGGCTGGTGCCGGGATCGGGGGTGGCGGATCCGCTGTCGGCCGGATCGGGCGAGGAGCCCGGGTCGGTGGAACCGCCGGGGTCCGGGGAGCCCGAATCGCCGGGCGAGGGGGTCGGGGACGTCGGGGCCTTGGTGTGGCCGGGCTGCGGGCCGACCTCGATGCCACCGCCGTCGCCGTCGCCCGATCCGCCCACGGGGTGCTTGGGCTCGTTCGGGCTCCCGGCGCCGGGGCTCCTGGGCACCGGGCCCCGGCCGTCGGTGACCGGATGGGTGCCCTTGCGGTAGAACTCCAGCCAGGAGCGCACGGTACGCAGATACGTGTCCGAGTGGTTGTAGCTCAGGATCGCCCGGTCGAGATCCGCCCGCACCCTCAGATCGCGCGGCCCGGCGCAGAGGTAGGCCCCCGCGGCCAGCGCCGCGTCGTAGACGTTGCTCGGGTCACTGCGCCCGTCACCGTTGCCGTCCCTCCCCCAGTGCGCCCAGGTCGAGGGGATGAACTGCATCGGGCCGACCGCCCGGTCGAAGGTCTTGTCCCCGTCGTACGCCCCGCCGTCGGTGTCAGGGATGTTGGCGAATCCCGCGCCGTTGAGCACCGGTCCGAGGATCGGCGAGAGCGTCGTGCCCTGGGCGTCGACCCGGCCGCCGCCCGCGTGCCCGGACTCGACCTTGCCGATGGCCGCCAGTAACTGCCACGGCAGCCCGCAGCCCGGGGCGCTGCGTCCCAGTGAGCTCTCCGCCTTGCGGTAGGCGGCGAGCACCGTGGCCGGAATCCCCGCCTCGGCCCACGAGGCGGTGACGGCCCGGCTCTGCTTGACGCCCCGTTTCGGGGGCTCGGGGCTCTTCAGCGGCGGCAGTTCGGTGTGGTACGAGTCGTCGTTGGGTACCTCCGACCACCTGACCTCGTCGGTCTTCTGGCGCTGTTCGTGCGTCTCCTCGTGCGCCACGAACCCCGGCCCCTGGGAGGCGGTGAGCGCTGCCATCGCGGCGACGGCGGCTGCGGTGCCACCGAGTCCGCGGCGCATGGTGCCGTTGAACCTCATGCGTGCTCTCCTCTCCCCCGGGGTCACCGGGAGAACGTGTCGATGGCCGATATCCGCCAGGTGCCGCCCCGGCGGACCGCGTCCACGGCGAACATCGCCGCGGCGTACGTCGTCTCCTCGGACTTGCCGGTACGGGTGTTGCTCTGGTCGGCGAAGATCAGCAGCCGGGCCCGGTCGCCGTCGAGCAACTCCACACCGCTCTCGGTGACGGTCGTGGTGAGGACGAGCTTCTGCTTGGGCGCCTGCGCCCGTACGTCGGCGAGCATGTCCTTGTGCTGCTGGACCGCCTTGCCCACCAGGTAGGTCTTCACCGCGGTGTCGGCCTTGGCCGGCGAGGCGTAGTTGTACGAGAACACCGCGCCCACCGCCTCGGTGATCTGGCCCTTCACCTCGCTGGTGCGGCTGATGTCGGTGAGGGCGGTGTTCTGCCGGCTCGGGTCGTCGCGCAGACTGCCCGCCGAGGTGAACGCCCAGGCGGCGAAGGAGCCGAGAAGTACGGTCAGGACGCACAGGACGGCGGGCAGCGAGAACCGGAGCCGGAGCGGCCGCCCGGACGGCGGCTCCTCCCTCTCCGGCCTCCCCTCCGATTCGGCATCGGCATCGGCATCGGCATCGGGGCTGTCTTCGCCGGCCGCGGTGGCGCTCTCCTGCCCGGCCTCGCCGGGCTCGGTGTCCGGCCCGGCGGGCCTGGGCGCGGTGGCGGTCGTGGCGGTGCGTTCCGCCGCGGCGACGGTGGCCAGGCGGCGCTGCCGGTTGACGAGGTGACGGGTCGTCGACATGTCCGGGAATCCTCTCGGTGCGGGGTGGGAGTCGGTGGCGTCAGCCGGCCGTGTTGCCGACGGGCGCCTGACCGAGGGCGCTGAGCTTCCACCCCTCGGAGGTACGGGTGAGCTGCCCGAGCATCCGGCTCTCCTTCACCGCGGGCTTGCCCTTCGGCGCGGTCACGGTCACCCGCAGCGCCACCATGACCCCGGCCCGGCCGGCCCGGTCGTCGAGCTCCGTGACCGCGCCGGACAGCACCTTGGCCGTGCTGACGGTCCTGGCCTCCTGGATCTGCTTCACGAACGCGTCCCGCCCGTCGACGAGTTGCTGGTGCAGGTCGCCGGTGGTGGAGTCCTCCCAGCTGTCGAGACCCTTGGCCAGCTTCTGGTGGTCGAGCGTGTTCATGTTCTGCACGGCCTGCTCGCCCGCGGCCAGCGCGTCGTCGCGGGTCTGCGCGTACGCCGCCGAGTCGTCGTGCGATGCCTGGTACCGGGACACTCCGCCCCAGCCCGCCGCGCCGGCCGCCGCGACCGTCAGCACGATCGCCGCCGCCACCAGCGGATTCCTCGTCATCCGTACCCGTGCCATTGCTGCCTCTCCCTGCCGGCCGGCCCTGTGCTGTGTCGTGCTGTGCTGTGTCGTGCGGTGCGGTGTTCGGTAGGTCCGTACCGCGCTATCTAGAGGTGATCTCGATGATCGTCCAGCGCCCGTCCCGCAGTTGGGCGGTGACGGAGAGCTGCGCCGCCGCCGTGCTGGCGGTCTTTCCCTGGCGTTCGTAGACCTGGTCGAGGAACACGAGCAGATGGGCGCTGTCGTGGCTCAGCCGGGTCACCCCGGCGCGTACGACATGGGTGGTGAGGGTGAGCTTCTGGTCGGCTGCCTGCTTCTCGACCTGGCCGAACAGCGCCGCGTACTGCTGGAGCGCCTTGCCCGCCAGCAGTTGCCTCGCGGACTCCTTGGTGACGGCGGTGGCCGAGGGGCTGTAGGAGAAGACCTTGCCGAGCGCGTTGGTGACGTCGCCCGCGACCCGGGTGGTCGCCTCGCTGTCGGTGAGCGCCGTGTTGGAGGTGGCCGGGGTGTCGCGCAGCTGCCGGCCCATGACGAAGAGTCCGCCACCGGCCGCGAGCAGCGCCACGACCAGTACCCCCGCCACGAGGCGCAGCCGGCGGCGGCCCGTGCCGGATGCCGGTTCGTCCCGTCCAGCCCCGGTCCTCGCGGACTCGTCCGTTGCGGGCAGCTCCGTTGCGGGGCCGTCCGTTCCGGGCTCCTGCGGGTGTTCCCCGTCCCCGGTCGCCCCGAGCTCCCCGACGTCCTCCACCTCCGTGCCGGTGGTCACGACCGTCGCCCCTGCCTGCCGCCTCATGTGCCGCTCCCGACCGGTATCGCCGTCAGTGCCTTGACCTTCCAGCCGTCCGCGGTCCGGGCGAGGGTGGCCTCGAAACGCTTGCGTTCGGCGCCGCCCTTCCCGGTGCGCGGAGTGACCTGGACATCGACGGTCGCGATCATCTGTGCCGTGCCGGTCCGGTCGTCGAGCGCGGTGAGCGCCGCGTCGGTGACCTTCCCCCTCGCCGTGGAACCGGACTTCGTCAGCTCGCGCGCGTCCTTGGTCCGGGTGCGCTTCAGCTGTTCGTGCAGCGGTCCGGTCGAGGACCGGAGCCAGCTGCCCAGACCGGCGTCCACGCTCTTGGCGTCCTTGCCGTCCAGGCTGTTGAGCCGGGCGAGGTGCGCTCTCCCGTCGGCCAGGGCGGTGTCCCGGCTCTTGGCGTACGCCAGGTCGTCGTCGCCGCGCGCCTGGGCGTACGACCAGCCGCCGAGCGCGCAGATCAGTGCGGCGACGAGCAGTGCGGCCCAGCCGATCGATGTCCTCGTACGGGATGTCATGAGCCGCCTCCCTGGCCGAGACCCAGCAGACCGGCCATGCCATCGGCGGCCGGGGCGGTGTCGGGGGTGACACCGAGCGCCCCGGGAAGCCGGTCCGTCGAGGTGTCGTCGCCCAGGAGCATCGAGCCGGGTTTGGCCGGCGGGGGCAGGGCCCCGCCCTTCGGCGCGTTCGCGCTGCCCCGGACGTTGACGCCCGTTCCGGGCGAGGAGGTGCAGCGGGCCTTGGTGTTGAGCGTGGGGCCTGCCGTGACGTCGAGCCCGTTGCGGTAGGTCGTACCGCCGTAGCCCGAGGTGCAGGGCAGCGGCTCGAAGAAGGTGACGGACATGCCGAACCGGGCACCGTTCTCGTCGACGGCGCTGGAGCCCACGGCCGCGACCTCGGGGACCTTCACCAGCAGTTCCTCCAGTCCGCGCTGCCGGGTGACGGCGACGTCCGAGGTGGTGAGGAGGTTGGCGACGACGACGCCGAAGCTCGGGTCCAGGTCCCGCAGGAGTCCGCTGATCTGGCCGGTGGCGTCGGGGGCGACCGCGATCAGCTTGCGCAGATCGGTGTCGGACCCCTTGAGTTCGGCGGCCAGTTCCTTGGCGCCGGACGCGAAGCCCTTGAGCGCGTCGCCCTGTTCGGCCTGGGTGCGCAGCACGGTCTCGCCGTCGATCATCAGCCGGGTGTTGACGGGCAGTGCGTCGTCGGCCGCCTGGACGAAGTCGCTGCTGGTGTCCAGCAGTACCTGGAGGTCGTCGCCGCGCCCCTCGAAGGCGGTGCCGAACTCCTCGACGACCGTGCGCAGGGATTCCAGGTCGACGGAGCCGGCGAGGTCGTCGACGCTGGTGAGTACGTCGGTGACGGGGGCCGGGATCGTGGTGTCGGCCTGGTCGATGACGGAGCCGTTCGCCAGGTACGGGCCATCGGTGCGGGTCGGCCGCAGGTCGATGTACTCCTCGCCGACCGAGGAGAGGTTGGCGACGACGGCTTTCAGGGCGTCCGGGATGGGCGGGGAGTCCTTCTCGATGCGGAGTTCGGCCTCCACGCCGTCGTCGGTGAGCTCGATCGGCCCGACCCGGCCCACGGACACCCCCCGGTAGGTGACGTTGGAGTGGGTGAACAGGCCGCCGGTCTGCGGGAGCTGGACCTTGACGGTGTAGTAGCTGCGCAGGCCGACGTAGTGGCCGAGGTCGGCGTAGCGCACCCCGAGGTAGCCGAGGACGAGCACCGCGATGATCAGGAAGGCGATGTTCTTGAGCCGGATGGCCAGGGTGATCATCGGTTGCTCCCCTTCGTGGCCGGTCCCGTGACCGAGGGAAGCGGCAGCGGCAGTGCCGCGCCGGACTTCTGGGCGGTGCTGCCCTGGACGGCCGGGGGTGTGGTGCCGCCGGCCGGGTCGAGCGGCGGAATGATCTGGGTGCCGGGCAGGGCCGTCACATCCAGGTAGACGTTGAGGTAGTCACCCTTCACTCCGCTCAGCACCTCGTCGGTGAACGGGTACGTCAGCAGCACCTGGAGCGAGTCGGGCAGATCCTGGCCGGAGTCGGCGAGGGCCTGGAGGGTGGGAGTGAGGGCCTTGAGGTCGGCGACCATGTCGGCCTTGCTCTTCTTCACCGTGTCGACGGCGACGTCGGAGAGCGTGTCGAGCGAGCTGAGCATGGTCATGAGCGAGCCGCGCTGCTTCTCCAGGACCTTCATGCCGGGGCTGAGCTTGGTGAGGACGGTGCCGACGTCCTGCTTTCGGGTGGCGAGGGTGGCGGACAGCCGGTTGACGCCGTCGAGGGCGTCGGTGATGTCCCCTCTGTGGTCGTCCAGGTTGGTGACGAGGGTGTTGACCCGGCTGAGCATGGAGCGGACCTGGGGCTCCTGTCCGGCCAGTGCCTTGTTGAGCTCGGTGGTGATGGTCTTCAGCTGGTCGATGCCGCCGCCGTTGAGGAGCATCGACAGTGCGCCGAACACCTCCTCGACCTCCGGGTTCCGGTTGGTCCGGGTGAGCGGGATGCGGTCCCCGTCGGCGAGGGCGCCCTTGGCGGTGCCGGACGCGGGGGGCGAGAGCTGGATGTACTTCTCGCCGAGCAGGCTGGACTGTTCCAGGTGCGCGTACGCGTTCGCGGGGAGTCTGATCCCCCCGTTGACCCGCATGGTGACCTTGGCGTTCCAGCTGCCCGGGGCCAGCGAGATCTTGGTGACCCGGCCGACGGCCACGTCGTTGACCTTCACCGAGGACTGCGGGGCGAGGCTGAGCACGTCCCCGAACTCGGCGGTGATCTCGTACGGGTGGTCGCCGAGGTCCGCGCCGCCCGGCAGCGGCACCTGGTCGATGCCGGTGAACGTCGGCAGGTCGACCGTGGTGACGATCAGGGCCAGGCCGACGGCCACCGCCAGCACGGCGGCGACGCCGGTCGCGCGGGCGCCGGGCCGGCGCAGGACGCGGTTCATCGCTTCGCCCCCTTCTTCTGCGTGGCGGTCTTCTCGGGGGTGCCGTAGACGGTGCCCACGGCGGGCAGCGGCAGCGAGGGCAGCGCCTTCTGGCGGGCGGCGTCCACGGGTGAGAGTCCGTTCAGGCCGACGGACTCGTCCGAAAGCGGTCCGCCCATGGAGAGTTCGTTGAGGTTGGTACGGCCGTTGATGGTGCGGTTCAACGGGTCGTAGGCCTTGATCACGTTGTCCGCGGCGAGCGGCAGCGTGTCCATCGACTCGGCGAGCGAGGCCCGCTGGTCGACCAGGGTCTGGGTGATCGGCACCAGGGCGTCCACGTTCGCCTTCAGGGCGCCGCGGTTGTCCTTGATGAAGGTCTTGACCTGGCCGAGGGCGGTGCCCAGTTCCTTCAGGGCCGCGCTGAGGTTCTTCTTGTCGTCGGCCAGGAATCCGGTGACCGAGTTGAGCTGTTGTTCGGCCTCGCGGACGTTGCCGTCGTTGTCCTTCAGCATGGTGGTGAAGGTCTGCAGGTAGGACAGGGTGTCGAAGAGGTTCCCGCTGCTCTTGTCGAGGGTCTTCGTCGCCTTGCCGAACTGTTCGATGGAGTCCCCGATCGCCCTTCCGTTGCCGTCGAGGTTCTTCGCCCCGGTGTCCAGGAGCTTCGCCAGCGCGCCGTCGGAGTTGGCCCCGTCGGGGCCGAGGGCGGTGGAGAGTTCCGTGATGGAGGCGTACAACTGGTCGACCTCGACCGGGGTGGCGTTGTGCGACGCGGGCAGTTCCGCCTCGTCCGCCAGCACCGGCCCCCCTTCGTACGCGGGGGCGAGCTGGACGTACCGGTCGGCGACCAGGCTGGGGGCGACGACCACGGCGTGCACGTCCTTGGGCACCTTGACGCCCTTGTCGACGCGGAGCCTGACCTCGACCTCCTCGCCCTTCGGCCGCACCGACTCGACCGTGCCGACCTTCACTCCGAGGATCCGCAGGTCCGATCCGGCGTACACACCGGTGGCCTGGTCGAAGTAGGCGGTGACCGTCGTCTTCCCCTCGTCGTCCATGGCCATCACGCCGGAGGCGGCCGCGACAGCCACGACGGCGAGTCCGGCGCCGATGCCGACGATGCGCGTGAGTCTCATGTCAGCGGCCGCCTTGCTGCTTGGGTGGCATGCATCCGGTGGCCGGGGGCGTGCCGGCGGGGAGGTAGTTCCTCGGGACGACCCCGCAGACGTAGTTGTCGAGCCAGCGGCCGTTGCCGAGCGTGTTGCCGACGAGCCGGTTGTAGGAACCCGCCAGCGACAGCACCTTGTCGAGGCTCTTGCGGTTCTTGACCAGGACGGCGGTGACCCGGCCGAGCGAGTCCAGGGTGGGCTTCAGCTGCTTGTTGTTGTCCGCGACCAGGCCGGTGAGCTGGGTGCCGAGGTCCCGGGTGCCGGTGAGCAGCAGATGGATGGAGTCGCGGCGGGCCTGGATCTCGCCGAGGAGCAGGTTGCCGTCCTCCAGCAGGGTCTCGAAGCTGCTCTTCTTGTGGGCGAGGGTCTTGGTCAGCTGCTTGCTGCCCTTGAGGAGCGTGGCCAGCTGGGCGTCCCGCTGGGACACGGTCCTGGAGAGTGCGGAGAGCCCGTCGGCGGCGCTCTTCACATCGGGCGGCGAGTCCTTGAAGGTGGCGGAGATCGTCTCGAAGCTCTTGGCGAGCTGCTTGGTGTCGATCTCCCCGATGGTCTCGCCGAGTCCGTTGAACGCCTGGGTGACGTCGTACGGGGAGGTGGTGCGGCTCGCGGTGATGCGCCGGTCCGGGTCCTGGGGCCCGGTGCCGAGCGGGTCGACGGCGAGGTACTTGTCGCCCAGCAGGGTCTTGATGGCGATGCCCACGGTGGAGGAGTTGCCGATCCAGGCGTCCTTGACCCGGAAGCTGACCTTGACCTTGGCGCCGTCGAGCGAGACTCCGGTGACCTCGCCGACCTTGACGCCTGCGATCCGTACCTCGTCGCCGGCGTCGAGCCCGGCGGACTCGGTGAAGTCGGCGGTGTAGGTGGTGCCGCCGCCGATGAAGGGCAGCGAATCGGCGCGGTAGGCGCCGAAGCCGATGAGGGCCAGGACGAGGAGTCCGGCGATGCCGATGGCGACGGGGTTGCGTTCCCGCAGGGGTTTGATTCTCATGCCAGGCACCTCGGCTGGGTGATCGCGATGCCGGTGGGCGGCTCGCTGCCGTCCTCGGTGCTCACACCGCTGACCTTGGCCTCGCAGAGATAGAGGTTGAGCCAGGACCCGTACGAGGCGAGCCGGCCGATCGCCTCCATCTTGGCGGGGGTCTTCTTCAGGAAGTTCTCGATCTGCGGAGTGCCCTTGCCCAACTGGTCGGAGAGGCGGCCGAGTTCCTTGATGTCGTCCTTGAGGGGCTTACGTCCGTCCTGGAGCAGGTCGGCGGTGACGGTGGTGAGCGCGCCCATCGCGGTGACTGCCTGCCCGAGCGGTTTGCGGTCGCCGGAGAAGCCCGTGACGAGCTGCTGGAGCGTGTCGACGAGGTCGTTGAAGCCGGCCTCCCGGTCGTTCACGGTCTTCAGGACCGTGTTGAGGTTCTTGATCACCTCACCGATCACCTTGTCCTTGGCCGCGACCGTGGAGGTCAGTGAGCCGACGTGCTGGAGGATGCTGTCGACGGTGCCGCCCTCGCCCTGGAGCACCTGGACGATGGAGCCGGCGAGCTGGTTGACGTCGGGCGGGGACAGCCCTTCGAAGAGCGGCTGGAAGCCGTTGAAGAGCTGGGTCAGATCGAGGGCCGGGGTGGTGCGTGAGAGCGGAATGGTCGCTCCGGCGGCGAAGCTCCGGCCGACCGGTCCGGCGCCCTGGTCGAGGTCGATGTAGCGCTGCCCGACCATGTTGAGGTACTTGATCGACGCGGTCACCGAGGCGGGGAGGCTGCGTCCCTTGCGGACGGCGAAGCCGACCTCGGCGCGCCGCCTGTCCGCGACCTTGATCGACTCGACCTGCCCGACCTTGACCCCGGCGATCCGTACGCTGTCGCCGACGATCAGCCCGGTGGCGTCGGTGAACCTCGCCTTGTACGTGGTGGTGTCACCGACCCCGGTGTTGGCGATGGACAGTCCCAGGACGGTGGTGGCCAGGACGGTCACCAGGATGAAGACGATCGATTTCGCGAGCGGTCCCGCGAGGGAGCGGCGCTTCACTTGAGCTTCACCTCCGCGCCGCGGAAGGCCGGACCGATGAGCACGCTGCTCCAGTCGGGCAGGGTCTGCGGCTGGACTTTCAGTGAGGGAGCGACCAGCTCGTTGACGAGCCGGCTCTCCTGCGGGGAGTTGGGCATGCCGAGGGAGGTGTCCGTGGCGGCGGGGCCGGTGCCGGTCTGCTCGTCCGCGGCCGGCTTGTCGCCGGGGGCCGGCGAGGCGGCGGCGCGTCCGGCGGCCGTCGGCTCGGTCGTACCGACGTACGGCACCGAGTAGCAGTGCGGTCCGCCGGTCGCGTCGTAGACCGGGGTGTCCTTGCCGGACACGTACTTCCCCTTGGACTTCACGGACTTGACGGTGACGTGGAGGCCGGGCTGTCCGGTTCCCTTGCCGAGTGCCTTGTCCATCGCCGGGACGAATCCGGCCACGGTCCGCAGGGTGCAGGGGAATTCGTCGGAGTACTTCGCGAGGAGTTCCAGCGTCGGCCTGCCCGTGGCGGAGAGCCGGATGAGGTTGTCCTTGTTCTCCTGGAGGAACGAGGTGAGGTCCTGCGCGGAGGCGGTCGTGGATCCGTAGAGGTCGGCGAGCTCCGCCTGCTGGTCGGCGAGGGTGCCGCTGGTGGTGGTGAAGTCGGTGAGTGCGTCCAGGACATCCGGTGCGGCGTCCCCGTACACCCTGCTCACCTTGACGAGTTCCTTGATGTCGGCGTTGAGCGTGGGGAGCTGGGGGTTGAACTTCTGGAGGTGCGCGTCGAGGGTGACCAGGGTGTCGCCGAGCTTCTCGCCGCGTCCCCGCAGTGCCTGGGAGACCGCGTTGAGGGTGGCGGAGAGCTTCGCCGGCTGTACCGCGGTCAGCAGCGGCAGGACGTTGTCGAGGACCTCTTCCAGCTCGATGGCGTTGCTGGAGCGGTCCTGCGGGATGACGGCCCCGGCGCGCAGCGTCCGCGCGGACGGTACGGCGGGCGGCACGAGTGCCACGAACCGTTCGCCGAACAGGGTGGTGGGCAGCATCTGGGCGGTGACGTCGGCCGGGATCCGGTCGAGTTCGCCGGGCTTGATCGCGAGGGTGAGGCGGGCGCCCTCGCCGTCGGCCGAGATGTCGCGGACCTGGCCGATGACGACTCCGCGCAGCTTCACATCGGCGTTGTCGTGCATCTCGTTGCCGACGCTTGCGGTCCGTACCGTCACCGTCGCGTCGTCGGTGAAGTCCTTGTTGTACACGGCTATCGACACCCAGATGAGTACGGCGGGCACGAGCAGGAGGGCGACTCCGGCGAGTCTGCGGCGGGCGGTACGCGTGGTCCGGGAGTTCATCAGCCGGCCACCTTCACCGTCGTCGTGGCGCCCCAGATGGCGAGCGAGAGGAAGAAGTCGGTGACGCTGATCAGCACGATCGCGTTGCGCACCGACCGGCCGACCGCCACTCCCACTCCGGCGGGGCCGCCGGTGGCGTGGAAGCCGTAGTAGCAGTGCGCGAGGATCACCATCACGCTGAAGATCAGCACCTTGAGCACCGACAGCAGTACGTCCTGCGGGGACAGGAAGAGGTTGAAGTAGTGGTCGTAGGTGCCGGCCGACTGCCCGTTGAACAGGACGGTGACGTAGCGGGAGGAGACGTAGGAGGAGAGCAGTCCGATCGCGTACAGCGGGACGATGGCGACGACCCCGGCGATGATGCGGGTGGTGACGAGGTAGGGCATGGACCGCACGCCCATCGCCTCCAGGCCGTCGATCTCCTCGTTGATCCGCATGGCGCCGAGCTGTGCGGTGAAGCCCGCACCGACGGTCGCGGAGAGCGCGAGTCCGGCGACGAGCGGGGCGATCTCACGGGTGTTGAAGTAGGCGGAGATGAAGCCGGTGAAGGCCGCGGTGCCGATCTGGTCGAGCGCCGCGTACCCCTGGAGGCCGACGACCGTACCGGTGGCCAGCGTCATCGCGATCATCACGCCGATGGTGCCGCCGACGACACCGAGGCCGCCGCTGCCGAAGGCGACTTCGGCCAGGAGCCGCTGCACCTCCTTGAGATAGCGCCGCAGGGTCCTGGGGATCCAGAGCAGTGCCCGTACATAGAAGGTGAGTTGGTCACCGGATCGGTCGAGCCAGCTGAGCATCGACATCGGTCAGCTCCCCTTCGCGGGGACGATCTGGAGGTAGATCGCCGTGAGGATCATGTTCACGAAGAACAGCAGCATGAAGGTGATGACGACGGACTGGTTGACCGCGTCCCCGACCCCCTTCGGCCCGCCGCGCGGGTTGAGGCCGCGGTAGGCGGCGACGATGCCCGCGATGAAGCCGAAGATCAGGGCCTTGATCTCGCTGATGTACAGGTCGGGCAGCTGGGCCAGGGCGGAGAAGCTGGACAGATAGGCGCCGGGGGTGCCGTGCTGCAGGATCACGTTGAAGAAGTAGCCGCCGAGCGTGCCGACGACGGAGACCAGTCCGTTCAGCAGGACGGCCACCAGCATCGTCGCCAGTACCCGCGGGACGACGAGGCGCTGGACGGGCGAGACGCCCATGACCTCCATCGCGTCGAGCTCCTCGCGGATCTTGCGTGATCCGAGGTCGGCACAGATGGCCGACCCGGCGGCCCCGGAGACCAGCAGCGCCACGATGATCGGGCTGGCCTGCTGGATGACGGCGAGGACGCTGGCGCCGCCGGTGAACGACTGGGCGCCGAGCTGCTGGGTGAGGGAGCCGACCTGGAGCGCGATGACCGCGCCGAACGGGATGGACACGAGGGCGGCGGGCAGGATGGTGACGCTGGCGACGAACCAGAACTGCTCGATGAACTCCCGCACCTGGAAGGGCCGGCGGAAGGTCTCGCGGCACACGGTCCCGGCGAGGGTGAAGAGCCTGCCCGTCTCCCGCAGCGGGGCGAACAGCCGGGTCGGGCGTCTCTCCTCGGGCGCCTTCTCCGGCACCCGGTCCGCGGGCGGCTCGGGGGGCCGCACCGGCATGGGGGCGGTCACGGGCGTCCACCGCCGGCGGCCGGGCTGTAGCTGTTCAGGATGGCCGTACGGGCGGCCTCCGGCAGCTGCCCCATCATCGACATGACCCGCTCCCGGCGGCGCAGCGCGCCCTGCCGTACGGGCAGGCCGGGTGAGGGCTCCAGCTGCGGGACCACGGTGCGCGTGGCGTTGGCCGAACTGATGCCCTGCCCGTAGCCGTTGACCTCCTCGGCGGCGAGCGTGGCGGCGTCCTTCTCCTCCGACATGCCGATGGGCCCTTCGCGGCGGCCGGAGAGGAACTGGGAGACGACGGGCAGATCGCTGGTCAGCAGCACCTCGCGCGGCCCGAAGGTGACGAGGTTGCGGCAGAACAGCATGCCCATGTTGTCCGGGACGGTGGCCGCGATGTCGAGGTTGTGGGTGACGATCAGCATCGTCGCGTCGATCTGCGCGTTGAGGTCGATGAGCAGCTGGGAGATGTAGGCGGTGCGGACCGGGTCGAGCCCGGAGTCCGGCTCGTCGCAGAGAATGATCTGCGGATCCAGGACGAGGGCGCGGGCCAGGCCGGCCCGCTTGCGCATACCGCCGGATATCTCGCCGGGCAGTTTGTCCTCGTCGCCGAGCAGTCCGACGATATCGATCCGCTCCATGACGATCCGGCGGATTTCCGATTCCTTCTTGCGGGTGTGCTCACGCAAGGGAAAAGCGATGTTGTCGAAGAGGGACATCGACCCGAAGAGCGCACCGTCCTGGAACATGAGACCGAAGAGCTTCCTGGTCTCCATGATCTTCCGTTCGGGACTGTTCACCATGTCGACGCCATTGATGAGCACACGCCCCTGCTCGGGCTTGAGCAGACCGATGAGGGACTTCAGGAAGACGGTCTTTCCGGTACCGGAAGGACCGAGCATCACGCTCACCTCGCCGGCGGGCAGGGTAAGGCTGACGTCCTGCCAGATGTTCTGTTTACCGAAGGATTTCGTAAGGCCTTCAACGACTACTTCGATTCCCATCGGCCCTCCCTCGATATGTCGGTGAACGAAGTCATCTGTCAGCGCTCCGGCTCTGAGAAATCCAATGGCGGCTCGTCACACATGCACCAGGAGGCGCACGTTATGTCCGCCGAAACCGCCAGGACAAGCCGTTGAACAGCGGAAATCGACGAACAAGGTGCTCGGTGTGGATCACTTGTCACCGAGTGACAAAGCCGCGCACCGGCTTTGTCGGAATCTGCGCAAGATCTCCGGCGTGCGAGTCGGGGCCCCCGGTTCACGGAGGCCGGAGCCGTGAGACCCCGACAGCGGGAGCGCCGCCCCCGGACGGAGGGTTCGGGGCTGAGCATTCCCGGTGCGAAATCCGGGTCAAGGGGGGCGCGACCAGGACTCCATGTGCGTCGGACGAACAGTTACGGACGCGTTTCCGTAACTCTCACCCGGGACGCTACGGCTCAGTAACCTGCCTTCGCAATAGCGGTCCCGGAACTTTTTGCACGTCCATTGACGGCCGTGTTGTTTTTGTACGGAGGTGAGTAAAGGCCCTCGTACGGTTATCGACAAGTGAGTCGTTCCGAGTCGCCGCGCCGTGATCGTCACGCATGCCCGCGCCCCGCCCGGAGCGGCATTCCGGGCGGGGCGCGGAAATTGGAGAAGTGCGGACTACTGGGCCACGCCTGCGTGCCAGTTGTCCGAAAGCACCTGGCCGGCGTGGGGTGCGGAGCTGCCGGGGAGGGCCAGCCCCGCCGTGTAGGTGGCGGTGTCGTTCAGCACCAGGTGGTTGTTGCCGGCCGCCGAGGGCAGCGCGGTCTTCAGGTTCACCGCCCAGTTCAGCTCGCCGAGGGTCAGGGGGCCGCAGCCGCTCACCCCGGGAACGGCGAAACCGCTGTCCCCCTGGTCGTTGCCGGTCAGCGAGAGGCGGTTCAGCAGACCGGCGGTGTTGGCCGCGCCGTCGGCGTCGAAACGCTGGCTGCCCAGTGCCGGGACCGAGACGTTCTGCGGACTCAGCACGACCGGGCTTGACGTGGTCCCGATGTAGCACTTGGACCCGAGGAACGTGTTCTGCAGGTGAATGCGGACCGGAATGTCGACGATCGTCTTTCCGCTCTGCATCCCCGCGGTCAGGTCGAAGTTGCTGGGCGTACCCGCCGACTCCACCGTGGCCACGACCCGGTTGAGACTGCTGTCGGCCAGCTGGCCGCAGATGCCCGAGACCACCGGAATGCCGCTGGGGCACATCAGCCCGAGCAGACCGCCGGGGATGTCCGTGGGCGCCCCGACGATCGCTCCGCCGGCCGGCGCCACGATCCTGGACGCACCGGTGGACGCGTTGCGGACCACGCCGAACTGGAGATCGTTCGCACCGGTCGTCGCCTCGGTGTTGCCGAGCTTGATGGAACCGCTCTCGGAGTGCGAGGACACGCATATCGCGATGTCCGTCGTACCGTCCGCGGCGAGCATGGCCGGGTCGTCGACCGGACACCGGGCGAAGGGGCCCCAGTTGCCGTTCATCGCCTGGGCCGAGGCGGCGCTCGCCGGTGAGGTGCTCAGCGGAATCCCGACGGCCACCGCCACCAGCGCGGCGAGCAGAGCGGGTCTGACACGTTTGTGGGCAGCACTCATTGATGGTCCAGCCTTTCTTGGAAGCGGGGTGGCAGAGCCCTCAGCGTTCGGGGGTGGGCTTCTCGGGCTCCGGGCAGTTCGCCGGAACACCTTCGACGCACAGAGGGGACTGCATCATCTTGGTGAAGTTGTCTTTGCCGGACACCGATGCCGTGAAGAGGCTGTCGAGGTCCTCGGTGACCCCGCATCCGGCGAACGGTGGCACGTCCGAGGTGCCGGTCAACGGCCCTCCGGTCTTCACGGTGTAGCCGACGGGGCCGTTCGTGCCGGTACTCCCCTTGCCGACGAGCGTGAGCTCCATCGGCCTCACAGTGCGGCAGTTGGCTCCGACGTCCAGCGGTTCCCCGTTGACCTCGACGTCGTAGAGGCGTATCCGCAGCATTGCGACAGCGGTCGTCGTCTCCTTGTACTGCTTGGTGTCGGGGTCGGGGGCGGAGTCGCCGAGTGTGCCGATGTCGATCCTGCCCTCAAGACTGAGCTCAAGCTTCGCCGTCGTCGGCATGAAGCCGAAGGTGAGGAAGGTGGCCGTGGCCGGCGGCATCTGCGGTTTGCCGTTGTAGTCGAGTGTGCCGTCGGTGGTGAGCCAGCTCTTCACCCCTGTCGGGCACTGGAGGAAGGAGACGGATGTGTTCAGGTTGAGGCGGAGCCGCCCGGGATCGCTGAACTTCGCGGCCCCGTCGAGTTTGTTGACGTTGGAGTATCCCGCCATGTAGCCGAGCGCGTCCTTCGGAGGCTGCACCATCGGCCCCGACGCCACCGTGCAGTCGGGAGGTATGTTCACCTTCCCCAGCACGGTCTTCGGATCGTCCTGGGCCTTCGGTTCGCCGCTGGACCCGACGCTGTTCCTGGACGTTCCGGGTGTGTCGGGAGGGGCGCCGGGTCCCGGCGACGAGGTCCCGGCGAGCGGGGGGACGTCCACGTCGGCCAGCTCCGCGCTCTGGTCGGGGTCGATCGTGCACGAGAGGGCGACGGGAGGCGGGGCGGCCGGCTCACCCTCCGCGGCCCGGAAGGCGAGGCCCACGTCGAGGTGTCCCAGTGCGAAGCCTATGGTCCCGCTGGATCTCGGAGTGATCGTCGGCACGTCTCCGGCGGCTGTGAATTCGAGGTCGCCCTCGGCGGGAACCGGCCCTTCCGGGATCTCCAGTCCCTGCCAGGGCACCGACGTCGTCTCCCCCCGCTGCGAGACGTCCGCCACCACACTCACGGCCCCCGAGACGAGGGCCGAGTCGATCCCCGGCAGACCGGAGACCGCTGAACGTGGCAGCGCGAAGGAGAGCCCCACGTCATGGACCTGGATCGGAGATCCGATGTTCGCGGTGAGCGGCAGCTCCGCCTTGACCGTCACCTCGACCGGTACCGGGCCCGAGGGCGATTCACAGGTGTAGTCGAAGTCCGCCTCGGCCACCCGGGTGTCGGCGGCTTCCCCGGTACCCGTCATGAGGCCGGTCATCAGGGCCAGCGCGCCGACCGTCGCGACCCGTGCGGCGCGCCGCGGATCGCTCGTCCTGAATCTCATCTCGACTCAACCTGCCGTCGTCTCGGTGCTCAGCACTCGTCCATGGGATGCGGATGGCGAACGGGCCGCCGCCGGAAGGCGGTTGCGGAGCAGAATCGAGCTCTGCTCCGCAACCCTCCCCCGGCACAGGCGGCCCGAAGCGATTACGGCGAGGTGATCGTGATCGGCGTGACGAGCTTGTACGTCGCGTCGAAGGTGGCCGCGTCACCGGCGTTGAGCAGCCCACTGCAGTTGGTGGCGCTCTCCACCTTCAGGCCGGCACCGTTGTTGATGTCGAGTACGCCGGTGGAGTTGGTGTAGGTGACGTTGCTCGCGGAACCGGTGATCACCGCCTTGCAGGTGCCGAGGATGGTGTCACCTGTCAGGTTGACGCGGACGCCCGACAGGGTTCCCTTGGTCACGCCGGAGCTGTAGGTGCTCCCGTTGACGCTGATGGTGGAGCCCGGGGCGAGCACGGCTGTGAAGGAGGAGCCGAGCGGTCCGGGGCACGGGCTGGCGGACGAACCGAAGGTCGCGGCGGTGATCTTCGCGAGGCCCGTACCGGTGGCGTACGTCCCGCTCGTCGCGGTTCCGCTGGCGGACGCCGTCGAGCAGTCCACCTGCTGGCTGGTGGCAGTGTCGATCAGAGTGGCCACGGTGCCGGACTGGAGCGAGGCCGAGAAGGTGCCAGTGGGGTTGGTCACGGTCCACGTCGCGAGTGCGGTGGCCGAGGCCGACGTCGTGGCAAAGCCGAACGCCGCCGCGGCGACAGTGGTGGCGAACAGCGCTCGCTTGAGGGTGCTTCTCACGGAACTTACCTCCGGAATGTGGAGTTGGACGTACCCGATTACCTCGCACCGCACCCGGCAAGGGGCCCGGCGCAAGGGCGGCTCAACATCATGGAACGCAGAAGTCGATGGACTCGACTGCGTGATCGAACTCCGTGCGGATCGAACGTTACGAGCCAGTAGCCCAACGCTGCAATACCCGGCACAGAAATTCCCCGAGCCTCTCGATAAAGACATTCCGTCTTAGCGATAACTCAGCAGATCGCCGCGATTTTCTATCCGAAAGTGAGTAGTTGCGCGGAGGTTCGCGGGCCGGCACCGCCTCCACACACTCACCTGAGGCGTAGCCACCGGAGCGCTGAGCACCCCTCGTACGGTCACCTACCCACCGGTAAGATCGTCGATCTCGCCACCGTGCGCAGCCTGACGGCCTCCCGGTGCGGCACCGCTGAACTGGGCGGAGCCGCCCATGGCCTTCGCGCGGGCGCGCACGGCGCGTACTGCCGGGCCGGCCCCTCCCGGCGCCACCCGCCGAGCCCGTCGCCCGCACACCGTGACGGTGTGCCAGGCACACCCGGGCACAATGCCCAAAATCCAGGTACGGAGGGCTCGATATCCGTTCGCGCAAAGGCCCTTAAAGCTCCCGGGGACCGCAGAAGGATTTGTTTCGGGAAATTGAATTACCCTTCGCGGTCCGCCATGGACTCCGCCGCCCACCGCACCGGCCCGGCCGAGGCCCCGACGGCCGTGGGCAACCGCATGGGGCCCTCCGCCGCCGGACCGGCCGGACCTCCGGAAGGAGCGGTGCGCGGCGCACCTCGGTGAAGAAGGGCCGGGCCGCCCGCTCCACAAGCTGTACGGCAATGGCATGGCCGCACCATGGGTCATTCAGCCACGCGGAGTCCGCCCGCGGGCTGAACCGGAGCTCACCGTTCCACGGGCTCCCCCGGATGCCCCGCCCCCCGACCGGCGACACCACGGCCCGGCAACGCCTTCGATGACAGGCGTCGGAGGGACGGAGCAATCAGCGCCCGCGGACACACATGTCGGCATTACCCATGGTTACTTTCTTGTCTCCTCGGAACTAAATGTCCGAAAAATATTGTCCGGAAGTGAGCAGTCACTCCCCACCTGCACCGGAGCACCACAACGGGGCCGAGATGTGTGCCCCCTGCACTTCGATCTTGCGCAAGTGGTGGGCACAGCTGCTGACTTGGTCTATCTTCATCGCGGACTTGGTACGCACCTGTCGGTTCGTGGGAGCGCTTTCCCCCACTGCCTCACCCCCCACCGGGCACTGGAGAGCAAGGGGACACTTCATGCCGAAAGTCATTTCGCCATTGGACACGGGGGATCCGCTGGGACCGCTTCCCCAGGAATTCGCCGCGATCATGCGGCCCGAACTGCCGAGCCTCATCAAGGAGATCGGCGTCGAGGTCACGCGCGCCTATCCGGAATACGCGCGCCTGCTCAGCGGGCCCAATGGCCAGGCCATTCGCGTCGGCGTCGAGCAGAGTCTCTCGTCATTCGTGGACCTGGTCGCTGAGCCGTCCACCTCGACATCGCTGCGCGACGACATGTGCCGCCGGTTCGGACGGTTCGAGGCCTATGAAGGCCGCACCATGGAGACGCTCCAGGGCGCCTACCGGCTCGGCGCCCGCGTCGCGTTGCGCCGGGCGAAGAAGGTGGGCCGGAGCTACAACTTCTCGCCGACCCTGATGCTCAGTTTCGCCGACGCGCTCTTCACCTATATCGACGAGCTCGAATCCCTCTCCCGCGAGGGCTTCCTGGAGGTGCAGTCGCAGACGGGCGAGCAGAGCGAGGCGATGCGCCGGCGCCTGCTGCACCTGATCCTGGCCGGGCGCCCCGTCCCCCGTACCGCCATCGCCGAGCTGTGCGAGCAGACCGGGTGGACACTGCCCGACGAGGTCACCCTCGTCGCGGTCCGCGCGCCCGCCGGACTCGACCGGGTCAGTGCCGACCGCGACGTGCTGGCCGATCTCAGCGATCCCCAGCCGCACTTACTGATCCCGGGGCCCCTGGACGACGCCCGAAGATCCATGCTCGATCAGTCACTGCTCGGCACGCGCGCCGCGATCGGGCTGACCGTCCCCACCGCGCTGGCCTCGGACTCGATCCGCTGGGCCAGGAGGATCCTCGAACTCGTCGACGCGGGCGTCATCGACGACGCGCCGTTCATCCTCTGCGAGGACCACCTCATCACCCTGTGGCTGCTGTCCGACCCGGTCCTCCTGGACCAGCTCGCCCAGCGGGAACTCGCGCCCATCGCCAAAATCAGCGCCACCCGCCGGGAGCGGCTGGTCGAGACGCTGCGCATCTGGCTCGACACCCGCGGCACCGCGGCCCACATGGGCCAACTCCTCGATGTGCACCCGCAGACCGTCCGCTACCGCATGCGCAACCTGGAGTCCATCTTCGGCGAGCAACTGATCGACCCCGAGAGCAGGTTCTCCACCGAGGCGGTGCTGCGGGCGCTGCAATTGCAGTCCCGGAGCCAGGAATCCGTCCTGTAGGAGCACCGCAGAACGGTTTCCGGCCGGATCACGGCCCTCGCGTCGAGTCAACTTACTTATGGGTAAGGCGAAATACCCGGTCACTCCCAAACGGTTGCCACACGGAGACGTTCTCAACGAGAAACCCGGAACCGCGTCCCGTACACATGGAGGAGTCGGCCGCCCACCCGGCGGCCGCACCGCACGACCTCCTGGCCACCATTCGAGAGGGAACACTCCATGACCGCCTCGCACCTGCTCGTCCCCGTGCCGATTCCGGACCGGGTCGCCGCACTGATCGGGTCCTGCATCCCGCCGCACATCCTGGAGGCGGAGTTCGACGCCGAGCGCGCCGCGCGCGAGGTCCGCAGGTTCCGCGGTCCGCGGCTCGGCATCGAGGACCAGGCCGACCGTGAGCAGGCCCTGTCTGAGCTGGCCCGCGCCAATAAGCTCCTGGCCGCCCACCACCCCCTGCTGCGGGTCCACCCCGGCAGCGCCTGGTGACTCCCCCGCGGTGCGCCCGTGCTCGCACCGCCTTGCGGAGGGGAGGCCCGACGCTTACCTTACTCAAAAGTAAGTTTACTTCAGAGTAAGGAACTGGCGTGGCCGACAACAGCAGCGGCAACCTCACCGGTGAACTGGCCGCACTCGACTTCGCGGCCGTCTCCCCGCCGGAGTTCGCGCGGATCGTGAAGGGACTGTCCGCCAGGCAACTCGGCGAGGTCATGCACGGCGAACTGCGCACCCGGGTGCTCGGGGAGGTCTTCGGCCGGATGAGGCAGCAGTTCCGCCCGGACGCCGCGGGTCAGCTCAGGGCGCTGATCCGCTGGAAGATCACCGGGGACAGCGAGGCGGTCTTCGAGACGTCGATCGCGGACGGCACCTGCACCATCAGCGAGGGCCGCTCCGGCGCCGAACCGCGCACGACCCTGGTGATGGGGGACGCCGAGTTCCTCAAGCTGGTCTCCGGCAACGGGAATCCGGTGACGATGTTCATGATGCGCAAGCTGAAGGTGGCCGGCGACGTCGGTCTCGCCTCGGGCCTCACCCGCTACTTCGACATCCCGAAGGCCTGAGCCGATGAGCTACTTCTCCCTCGCCCTCACCGAGGAGCAGCAGGACCTCCGTAACTGGGTGCACGGCTTCGCCGCCCAGGTGGTGCGCCCGGCGGCCGCCGAATGGGACGCCCGCGAGGAGACCCCCTGGCCGGTCATCCAGGAGGCCGCCAGGATCGGCCTGTACGGTTTCGAGTCGCTCGCCGACATGTACGGCGACCCGACAGGACTCTCCCTCCAGATAGCCAACGAGGAGCTGTTCTGGGGCGATGCCGGAATCGGCATGGCCCTCTTCGGCACCTCCCTCGCCGTCGCCGGGATCTTCGCCTCCGGCACGCCGGACCAGCTCGCCGAGTGGGTTCCGCAGTGCTACGGCGACGAGGACGAGCCGAAGGTCGCGGCGTTCTGCGTGTCCGAACCGCAGGCCGGCTCCGACGTCTCCGCGATGACCACGAAGGCCAGCTACGACGAGGCCAGGGACGAGTGGGTCCTCTCCGGCCAGAAGGCCTGGATCACCAACGGGGGCATCGCCGAGATCCATGTGGTCGTCGCCTCGGTCGACCCGGCGCTCGGCGCCCGCGGGCAGGCCGCGTTCATCGTGCCGCCCGCCACGAAGGGCCTGGCGGCGAGCCGCACCATCAAGAAGCTCGGCCTGCGCGCCTCGCACACCGCGGACGTCTTCCTCGACGACGTCCGGGTCCCCGGGCACTGCCTGCTCGGCGGAAAGGAGAAGCTGGACGCACGGCTCGCCCGCGCCCGCGAGGGCACCAACGCCAAGGGGCAGGCGGCGATGGCGACCTTCGAGGTCAGCCGCCCCACGGTCGGCGCCCAGGCGCTCGGCATCGCGCGCGCCGCGTACGAGTACGCGCTGGAGTACGCGGGACAGCGTGAGGCGTTCGGCCGCCCCATCATCGAGAACCAGTCGATCGCCTTCGCGCTCGCCGACATCCGTACCGAGATCGAGGCCGTGCGGCTGCTGATCTGGCAGGCCGCCTGGATGGCCCGCAACGACCGGACCTTCGACGCGGGGCAGGGTTCCATGTCCAAGCTGCGCGCCGGTGAACTCGCCGTGTCCGCCACGGAGAAGGCCGTGCAGATCCTCGGCGGCGCCGGATACAGCCGGGAGCATCCGGTCGAGCGGATGTACCGCGATGCCAAGATCTACACGATCTTCGAGGGGACCAGCGAGATCCAGCGCCTGGTCATCGCGCGGGCGATCTCGGGGCGCCACATCCGCTGAGCCGGTGCGGGGCACCCGTCCGGACGCCGTCCGTGCGCGCCCCCGGGACAGACCCGCCGCACCGGGTGCATGCTCGTCCGGGTGAGAAGCGGCCGGTGTACGGGGGCACACCGGCCGCGGTGTCACCCAGGGTGCCCCCGCCACCGGGAGACCGTATGCACCGGACCACCGTCGTTTCCGCACTCGCACTCGCACTCACCACCGCGCTGCTGACCGCCGCGTCGCCCGCCTCGGCCGGCACACCAGCCGCCTCCGACGCCGGAACGGGCAGCGGCTGGGAGCCCGCGCCCACCGCCCCGTTCGACGCGGCGGCGGGCGCCCGCTGCGACTTCCCGATCCACGGCGAACCGGTCGTGGACGAGGTCGTACAGAAGGTGCTCGCCACGCATCCCGACGGATCGCCCTCGGAGATCGCGTACAAGGGCGCCCTGGTCATCCGGATCACCAACACCGGCACCGGCGCGTTCCACGACGCCGATGCCAGTGGCAGTGCGCTGGTCGACTACCACGCGGACGGTTCGCAGCGCTGGCACGCGATCGGGCCCGTGCTCGCCGGGATCGGCGAGCACGACAGCAACCTGCCGCGCGGGGAACAGCTGATCGACGGCATCTACACGCTGGACATCAGCGCCACCGGGTACAAGACGCTCCACATGATCCACGGGTCCACGGACGACATCTGTGCCCACATCGGCTGACGCCCCACCGGGGCGGCGGCCCGGCGATCCGTGCCGCCGCCCCTCACTCAGCCCGCGACCGGGGTGAACCGCACCGGCAGCGACCGCGGCCCCCGGGGTGAAGACGCCCGTAGTTGTCGGTGGTGAATTCCCCGGCCTCGTCCTTGAAGACCCGTTCGACGTCCTCGTAGCGGGAGACGATGTAGCTGTTCATCGCCTCGTGCCGGATCAGCGGGGCGCTCTCGCGCATGATCCGGTAGGCCCCGTAGGGATCGGCGGCGAAGCCGGGCGAGAGGATGTCGGGCACGGGCGGCTCTTGCGGGGCAAGCGACTCTCGCGGGGCAGACGTCATGACGCTCCAGGGTCGTTGACGGGCAGCGCGCCGTCCAGGTTATTGACCACCCGTCCGCTCACGCACCCCTTGGGGAAACATCATGGCCGCCGGCCCGCGCCCGTCCGTCCTCTTCGTCACCGACCTCGCCTACGAGGCCCGCGGGCGCCGCTACTGCGACGAGGACGTCTTTCTGACCTCACGGCTGCGCGAGGACTTCGACACAGCGCTCTGCCATCCGCGCGACGCCGCCGCGCTGCTGGACGGTTTCGACACGGCCGTCATACGCAACAGCGGCCCGGTACTGCACTACCAGGAGGCGTACGACGCCTTCTGCGCACGGGCCCGGGAACTGGACGCACGCGTCTACAACCCGCTGACCGGGCGGGGCGACATGGCGGGCAAGCAGTACCTCGTCGACCTGAGCCGCGCCGGGTACCCGGTGATCCCCACCGTGGACCGGGCGGCGGACCTGGGGCTGCTGCCGGGGGCCGAGGAGTACGTGATCAAACCGAAGCTGGGCGCGGACTCGGCCGGACTGCGCTTCGTACGGAGCCCCGGACTGTCCCCCGACCTGACCTGCGACCTGACCTCCGAGTTGTCCTCCGAGGCGGACGGGACCCAGCTGATCCAGCCGCGGATCGACTTCCGCTACGAGGTGTCCTTCTACTTCGTCGACCACGACTTCCAGTACGCGCTGTACGCGCCGCACCCGGAGCAGCGGTGGGTGCTGGAGCCGTACGAAGCGAGTGCGGCGGATCTGGGGTTCGCCCGGTCCTTCGTCGAGTGGAACACCCTCGGCCACGGCATCCAGCGGGTCGACGCGTGCCGGACGGCGGACGGCGAGCTGCTCCTCGTCGAGCTGGAGGACCTCAATCCGTACCTCTCGCTGGACAGGGTGGCGGAGCCGGTGCGGGAGGCGTTCGTGACCCGGATGAAGGCGTCGCTACGGGACCTGCTGGCCTGACACGTCCGGCCGTTCCCCGCATGCGGGTGACAGGGCGCGGTGTGAGGGTGCAAACGTGACCACTGCCAGCGAGACCGCCCCCGCCGCGCAGGGTGCCGCCGCGCCACCCCTGCTCGATCCGCGCCGCCGGAACATCGTCTTCGCCACGATCGTGCTGGGCATTCTGCTGGCCGCGCTGGACCAGACGATCGTGGGTACCGCGCTGCCCACGATCGTCTCGGACCTGGGGGGCGCCGCCCATATGTCGTGGGTGGTCACCGCGTATCTGCTCGCGGAGACGGTGGCGACGGTCCTGGTCGGGAAGTTCGGCGACCTGTTCGGCCGGAAGATCGTCTTCCAGCTCTCGGCGATCATCTTCATCACCGGTTCGTTCCTCTGCGGCCTCGCGACGAACATGACGCTGCTCATCGTGTGGCGCGGTCTCCAGGGCATCGGCGCGGGCGGTCTGATGGTCACGTCGATGGCGCTGATCGCCGACGTGATCCCACTGCGCGACCGCGGCAAGTACCAGGGTGCGATCGGTGCGGTGTTCGGTGTCTCCACCGTCGTCGGACCGCTGCTGGGCGGGCTCTTCACGGACCATCTGACCTGGCGCTGGGCGTTCTACGTCAATGTGCCGATCGCGATCGTGGTGGTCATCGCCGCGGCCCGCACCATTCCGTCCGTGAAGGCCGCGGGACGCCCGGTCATCGACTACCTGGGCATCGCCATGGTCACGGTCGGGGCGAGCTCGCTGATCCTCGCGACCAGCTGGGGCGGCAACCAGTACGCCTGGGGCTCGCCCGTCATCATCGGCCTGTTCGTGCTCGGGCTGGCCGCGCTCGCGGCGTTCTGCGTGGTCGAGTTCCGGGCGAAGGAGCCGATGCTGCCGATGCGGCTGTTCGGGAACCCGGTCTTCACGGTCTGCTCGATCCTCAGTTTCATCGTGGGGTTCGCGATGCTCGGCGCGATGATCTTCCTGCCGACGTATCTGCAGTACGTGGACGGGGACTCGGCGACCCTCTCGGGCGTCCGGACGCTGCCGATGGTCGTCGGTCTGCTGGTCGCGTCGATCTTCAGCGGCAACGTGGTCAGCAAGACCGGCCGCTACCGGATCTTCCCCATCGTGGGGTCGCTGGTCATGGCGGTCGGCCTGTTCCTGCTCTCCCGGATGGGTCCGGACAGCGGGGTGTGGCTGGAGTCGCTGTACATGCTGGTGCTCGGGCTCGGCATCGGCCTGTCCATGCAGGTGCTGACGATCGCGGTGCAGAACACCGTCGACTACTCGGACCTGGGCACGGCGACCTCGGGCGTCACGTTCTTCCGTACGCTCGGCAGCGCCTTCGGCACCGCGGTGTTCGGGACCATCTACGCCAACGCGCTCGGCCCCAATCTCAAGGACGGGATCGCGTCGGCGGCGCGGGCCGGCGGGAATCCGGCGGTGCTGGCGAAGGCGTCGCAGAGTCCGGAGGGCCTGCACTCGCTGCCCGGCGCCCAGGTGGCGCCGCTGGCCCAAGCATACGCCGACACCCTGCACACGGTGTTCCTGTGGACGGTGCCGGTCGCGGTGCTCGGGTTCGTCGTGGCGCTGTTCCTGAAGGAGGTGAAGCTGCGCGACACGGTACGGGTCGGCTCGACCGACATGGGCGAGGGCTTCGCCTCACCGAGCGCCGGTGACTCGGCCCTGCTGCTGGAGTTCTCGGTGGCCAAGGTCCTGCGGCGGGTCGACCCCGGCACGGCCCGGCGGATCATCTCCGAATCGGACACCCGGCTCGACATGGCGGGGGCCTGGGCGGTGATGCAGGTCGAGCTGTTCACCCGGCTGGTCGGCCACGCGGGGCTCCGGCTGATCGCGGCCCGGCACCGGATTCCGCCGGAGGTACTGGTGCCCGTCTTCGACCGGATGATCGAGGAGGGCTATCTCACCGGGGACGGCCATCTGTTCGCGCACACCGAGGCGGGCAGCAGGGAGGCCGGGACCATCACGGCCGCCTGGGCGACATGGCTCAACGAACAGCTGGGCCACGACGGCGAGCGCCCCGACGACGCGCGTGTGCGCGCCGCGGTCGACGTCATCGCCAAGCGGCTGCTGGCGGAGGACCTCACGCAGGAGCTGTCCCCGGCGGCCCCGGCCGGCGCGCCGGTCTGACGGGGCGCCGGTCTGAAGGGGCGGCGGTCCGACGCGTACGGCCGCCGGACCCGCCGAGCGGATCAGTCGGCGAAGATCGCCGACTCGTAGACCCAGGCGCCCTCGCAACGGACGAAGCGGCTCTTCTCGTGCAGCGAGTCGGCGCGGCCGTTGTCGTTGAAGTGCGCCCGGAAGGTGACCGTGCCCGTGGTGTGGAAGGCGCTGCCCTCCGTCGTCCCCAGGATCTCCAGCCGCTCCCAGCGCACCCCGGGATCGAGGTCCAGGACGTCCGGCCGGGTGGCGGGGTGCCAGGTGCGCAGCAGATACGCGGCGTCCCGGACGGCGAAGGCCGCGTACCGCGAACGCATCAGCGCCTCACAGGTCGGCGCGGCGGCCCCGGCGTGCAGCCGCCCGCAGCACGCGCCGTACTCGGCGGGCAGCCCGCACGGACAGGGCGATGCCGCGGTGATCTCCGGTACGGGAACGGTGCGGGTGCTCGCGGCGGACGGGCGCCGGGGGCGTGAGGTGCGTCGGGACATGGGGTCCATTGTGGCCTGTGACAGGGCCGTGCCCGCGCGCCGGTGGTCGCCGGCCGCCCCCTCAACCTCCATGACCCGCCGACGCGGCAGGTCATGGAGGTTCCGCCACCGTTTCCGGCCGTGCGACGGGTCAGCCGACGGCACCGAGGATCGGTGCCCAGGCGGGACCGGTGAGTGCGGCCACCGCCTGCTTCTGGGAGAGCGGGGGGGCGTCACGGGTCGGCTTCGGCGTGCTTCCGCCACCGAAGTCGCCGGCGGTGTTCCACTGCACCATCTGGAGCTGGGCGCCCGTCGACTTCAGGGTGACCGTCGTCGTCCAGCGGTGAGCGATGCCGGATTCGGGCACGGGGTCGCCGCCCATCGGCTGCCTCTCCGCGATCTTCTCCGACATCACCAGGGCTCCGCCGGGAAGCGCGGCACTGCTCGGCAGCTCGCTCAGCTCGCAGGTGTCGCCGGCCTTGGCACGCCCGGCCGTTCGGTCGCAGCTCAGCCCTTCGCCGTCCCTGAGCGGCAGCTTGAGCCGCAGGGCCGAGACACCGACGTTGGCGGCGCCGTGCCCGTCGTTGACGTCCACTCCGCCGTTGGCGACCCACCCGCCGGACGGGTTCGAGGGGTCGTTGCTCTGCCCGTGCTCCTGGTCGAACCGGCTCCCGGGGAACGTCTTCTTCACAGCGTTGATCATCTGGGTGCCGGTGATCGCGGAACGGGGCCTCGCCAGCGCCACCGTTTCCATGTCGGACCCTTCGGAGCCGGCCCCGGCGAGCGCCCCGGGGAGCACCAGGCCGGCTGCCGCGATCGCGGCGCAGGCGCCGACCCCGGCGATGACGCCGGCGTTGCGCCGACGCCGGCTGCGGCCCCGCCCGCGCTCGACGGCTCCGCTCGTGAGCGTGGTGAGATCGGGTTCGAGGGAGTCCGCCGTGCGGTTCAGGGCGTGTGCGAGGTCTGCTTCGAACGGCATGGTGGCATCACCTGTTCTGTCACTGATGTGGATTTCGGGGTGGTTTCGACCTGTGCGCACCGGATGTTCAGTGCGGAACCAGGTCGGACAGGCTGTCGCCGAGCAACGCGCGCACCCTGTTGAGTGCCCGGGTGCCCTGGGAGCGGACCGCGCCGCTGCTCAGCTTGAGCATCTGGGCGGTCTCCTCGATGCTGCGGTCCTCCCAGTAGCGCAGCAGCAGCACCGCCCGGTCCCGGGGCGGCAGTTGTCCGAGCGCGTCCAGCAGGGTGAGCCGCAGTGCGGCGTCCGGGCCGGCCGCCGCGCTGTCGGGCATGTTCCCGATGGGGCGCTCACCGGTGCTTCGCCGGCGCCGCAGGGTGAGGAAGGTGCGGACCAGGACCGTCTGGGCGTAGGCCGCCGGGCTGTCCGCTCGGGCCACCCGCTTCCAGTGCACGTACACCCGGCTGAGGGTCTCCTGGACCAGGTCCTCGGCAAGATGGGTGTCGCCGGCCGCGAGGACGTATGCCGAGCGGTACAGCGCCTTCGCCCTCGTGTCCACGAACTCCAGGTACTGATCCTCCTGTGCTGATTTCACTCGGCCACCGTCTGTTCTCTTGTTCCGTGATCCCCGTGCATACCCCTCTTGACTACGCGAGACGGCAGGATGTCGCGCGGCCGGAGCACCTTCGTCTCCACCGTTGCCGGGTGAGCGGTGTTCCGCGCGGGGCGGGCTACGGTGAGCGGGAGAGCCAGACCCGTGGCCGGCACCGAATCCACGTGTTCGGCGGTCGGAGACCAAGTGAGCCCCGCCCGGTCACGGGCGGGGCTCAGTCCCAGGTCAGGTCAGTCCCAGGTCAGGTCAGCAGGAAATCCGCCTGGCCGGCCTTCGCACCCTGGATGAACGCGGCGATCTCGCGGTGGGTGTAGATCAGGGCCGGGCCGTCCGGGTCCGCGGACTGGCGCATGGCGATTCTTCCGTCGGACAGCTTCATGGCCTCGACACAGTTGCCGCCGTTGCCACCGCTCCACGGCTTGTACCAGCCCTCGGAGCCGAGTTCGGCGGCCGGCATGCCGTTGTATATGGGTGTCATCACAGCTCCTTGCGGAAGCCCCGGAGGATTTCCTTCGTGCGTTGTGCAGTCGCGGCCTGGGCCGCCATGCGGTCCATGACCTCGAGGTAGGAGGCCACCTCCGGGCGGGCGTCGAAGTAGACGGCCCCGGTCAGGTACTCGCTGTAGACCATGTCGGGGAGCTCCGGGACGGCGAACCGGAAGAGCACGAAGGGCCCGTAGGTGCCCGGGTGATGGCCGGTCGAGAACTCGGCGATCTGGAGGGTCACATTGGGCATCGCGGTCGCTTCGAGCAACTGGTCGATCTGGGCGCGCATGGCCTCCGGGCTGCCCACCGGGCGGCGCAGCACCGTCTCGTCCATCACGACCCACAGCCGCGGGGCGTCCGGCCGGGTGAGCAGGGACTGGCGCTGCATCCGCAGCGCCACATGGCGCTCGATGTCCTCCGGCCTGGTCTGGCCGACCGCTCCGGTACGCATCACCGAGCGCGCGTAGTCCTCGGTCTGCAGCAGCCCGGGGACGAAGTGCGGCTCGTACATGCGCAGCAGGCTCGCGGCGCCCTCCAGGCTGACGTACATGCTGAACCAGTCGGGCAGCACGTCGTGGAAACGCTGCCACCAGCCGGGCTTGTTGGCCTCCTCGGCGAGGACGACGAAGGCGTCGGCCTCCTCCTCGGAGATCCCGTAGGCCTTCAGGAGCAGCTGTACATAGGGGATCTTGAGAGCGACCTCGGCCGTCTCCAGCCTGCGTATCGTCGCGGGCGCGACACGCAGCACCTTGGCAGCCTGGTCCCGGCTCAGGCCGACACGTTCCCGCAGATCCTGCAGGCGCTTGCCGAGAACGACCTGACCCACGGTCGGGGCGGACCGCGGTTCACTCACTTCAGACCTCCCCATGCGCTGTTTGCCAGCAGTGTGCCATGCGCGTGGCATCAAAGACACAGCCACTCTGGAAATTTCAGAGTGCCCCTTGCCAAGTGTTCACGACAGGGGGAGAGTTGGTGAGTGAACCAGTTCACTAGTCGCGCCCCCCTCTTTTCGCGAGGATCGCGAAGCGTGACGCAGCCCCCACTGTGAGGATTCGGTCGTGGCACCTGGCAGTGCGCTCATCCCCCGGCTCATGGATCTCAGCCCCGGGACGGAAGCGCTCCGGTACTGCTTCGCGCTGCCCGCGCACCCGGAGTCGGTAGCCGGTGCCCGGCGGCTGACGCGGGCCCGGCTGGACGAGTGGCGGCTGGACGGCGACGCGCACGAGGCGGCGATCCTCATCGTGTCCGAACTGGTCACCAACGCGGTGGTGCACACCGCCAGCTCTCGCGTCGTGTGCGAGCTGCGCTGTCTCGATCACCGGCTGCGCATAGCCGTACAGGACCAAGGACACCAGCCAGGCGGGCCGCGGTTGTGCCGCAGCGCCGATGACGAGCACGGACGCGGCCTGCTGCTCGTCGACGCGATGTGCAGTGCCTGGGGGTCCCGCGACGCCGGGGGCGGCTCGGGCCGCATCGTCTGGGCAGAACTGCCGCACGGCACGGAGCACTCATGCTGAAGAACGCCATGTCCCATCTCCTCGGAACCCGCCGGCTCCGTGAGCCCGGCCGCCCCGCTGGTGGCGGCCGCGTGCAACTTCCGCTTCCCTCCGCCCTTTCGGCGACCCTGGGCTGCGACGCGGTGGGAGTGCCGGCGCGGTACGGCTTCCGGCTGATGTCTCATCTGCCGCGCACCGGGTGTGTCTTCGACGACGGGGAGCGCTGGTGGTGGATCGTCCCGTCGGGCTCGGACCTCGATCTGGACTGGCCCGCGCAGGCCGCCTACGCACGTGGGGCCTACGTCTCCGCGGTACGGCCCCGGCTGATCCACCAGCCCGACAGCCGTACGCCGTACACGCCGCCCATCCCGCTCTACCTGATGGTCTGCCAGGTGACCGGTGTGACGCCCTCGTGGACGTCCGCGGGCGGGCCGCGTGTCCCCTCCGCCCCCTGACCTGCGAGCGGACGTACGGGTGGGGGCCGGGGCGTCATCCGATGCCCCGGCCCCCACCCGCGTACTCACCTGCCGAACGTCAGCCAGTCGACGGCCGCGGTCCGCGGTCCGCCCGCGGCGACGACATACACGTCGTGCGAACCGGTGACGGTGTGCGGCAGCTTCGCCGACTGCTCCTGCCAGGTGTCGGCGCCGCCGGTCGCCCTCACCGGCAGCACACCCACGATCCGGCCCTTCGGGCTGTCCAGCCGCACCTGGAGCAGACCGGTCACGCCCCGGCCCGGCGCCGCGACGCGGAGGGTCATCCGGTCAGCGCCCGCACCGAACTCGACCTTGCGGAAGCCGAAGCGGTCGCCCGAGCCCAGCAGCCCGGTGGCGGCGTCACCCCGGGTGGTGCCCACGACATCGGTGGCCAGTTCGGCCTGGAGCGTCCCGGCGGCGTCCGGCCCGTCGGCGTACGGACGGATCTCGTTCACACCCCATTCGGTGTCGCCCGGTGCGGTGAGGGTGATCCGCGGATAGCGGACGGTGGCGGTCGGGAAGACGGCCTCCTGGGTGAAGGAACGGCCGCTCACCTCGGCGACCGGCTTGCCCCACCGCTTGCCGTCACGGCTGGTCGCGACGGTGAACTCGGACGGGTGCCCGGTGGCGTCGAGGGCCAGCCGGCCGACGGTCTTCGGTGTGCCCAGGTCGACGGTGAGCGACTGGCCAGGGGCCTGGAGCGCGCCGGACCTCCACTGGGTGGTCTGGACACCGTCCACGGCCGCGGAGGCGTCGGACGCGGTGGCCCTCCAGCCTTCGTTGCGGACCCGGGACCGGCAGCCGGGCAGGTTGCAGCCCGCCGACCAGATGGCGTCACCGTACTCGTAGGCGCCCTGGTCGGGGCCGGCACCGCGCACCCCGGTGGTCACCCCGTCGACGGTCTCGCCCGCGTCGATGGCGGGCGAGCCGGCACGCAGCCACAGTTCGCCGTTGCGGATGTCGGTGTAGCCGGGGTCGGTGTAGCCGGGGTCGGTGTAGCCGGGGTCGGTGGGCGGCAGGAGGTTGCCGCGCTCGACGGGTGGCGGGTTCCCGGGTCCGGAGATCTCGGTCTTGGTCATCCCGACGATGTTGCTGACGTAGGTGCCGGTGGCGTCGGTGGCGCCGCTCGGCCGGACCGAGGCGCCCGTGATGCCCTGGCCGTACGACGAGTTGTGGTCGCGGTCGCCGAGGCTGACGCCGCTGTGGCCGTTGAAGAAGTGCCCCGGGTATGACGCCTGTCCCGCGAGCGGTGCTACGTCAGATAGGCGAGACCGGGGTGGACCCTGGTGTAGCCGTCGACCAGGCGACGGGCGACCGAGACCGAGTCGACCAGCGGGTGCAGGGCGAACGCCCGGACCGCGTCGGCGCGCGAACCGCTCGCCGCCGCGTCCAGCACCGCGCGTTCGACGGCCTTGACCGAGGTGACCAGGCCGACGGCGTGGTACGGGAGCGGGTCGACGGCGACGGGATGCGCGCCGTTCGCGTCCACGAGGCACGGCACCTCGATGACGGCGTCCGCGTCGAGCACCGAAAGGGTGGTGCGGTTGCGGACGTTGAGGATCAGGGAGGTCCGCTCGTTGCGGGCGACGGCCCGCATGAGGGCCAGCGCGACCTGCTCGTAGCCGCCGGAGTCGAGATCGCTCTCGTCGCGCTCCCCGGCCCCGGCGACATCCCGGTTCTCCGACATATAGGTCGCCTCGCGCTCCGCGCGGGTGCGGTCCCAGGTGGCCAGCGCGGGAGTGTCCGGGTGCTTCATCCGGCCGTAGAAGCCCTCCTGCTGTTCACGGAGGAAGGCCCCCCGGGTCTGCTCCGCCTCCTGATAGGCGCGGACCGCCTCGCGGTTGAAGTAGTAGTAGTGCAGGTACTCGTTGGGGATCGCGCCCAGGGACCGCAGCCAGTCGCCGCCGAAGAGCCTGCCCTCCTCGAACGAGCCGAGCAGCTCCGGGTCGGCGAACAGGCGCGGCAGTTCGTCCCGGCCCTCGACGTACAGCCCGCGCACCCAGCCGAGGTGGTTGAGGCCGACGTAGTCGACCCGGACCCGGTCGGGGTCCGCGCCGAGCACCCGGGCGATCCGGCGGCCGAGGCCGACCGGCGAGTCGCAGATGCCGATGACGCGGTCACCGAGGTGCCGGGACATGGCCTCGGTGACCAGGCCGGCGGGGTTGGTGAAGTTGATGACCCAGGCGTGCGGTGCGAGCCGGGCGATGCGCCGGGCGAGGTCGACCGCGACGGGCACGGTGCGCAGACCGTAGGCGATTCCGCCCGCGCCGACGGTCTCCTGGCCGAGCACGCCTTCGTCGAGGGCCACCCGTTCGTCGGCGGCCCGGCCCGCGAGCCCGCCGACCCGGATCGCGGAGAAGACGAAGTCGGCGCCCCGCAACGCGTCGTCGAGTTCGGTGGTGGCGACGACGGCCGGCGCGTCCGGGATGCCCTCGGCCTGTTCGGTGAGCACCCGGGCGACGGCGGTCAGCCGGTCGGCGTCCGTGTCGTAGAGGGTGACCGCGGAGACCCGCCCCTCGGCGTGGTCGGCGAGCAGCGCCCCGTACACCAGAGGAACCCGGAACCCGCCGCCACCCAGAATTGTCAGCTTCACGCTTCCGCATGGTACGTGGGGTACCGCGAGGAGGCCCCGCGCGACGGGCCGGTGCCGCGGCCGGGCGGACGACGGCCCGGCGCGGAGGGAGGTTCCGCTCCCCTGCCGCCGGGCCGCCGTCGTCATCCGCTGCCGGTCAGCAGCCGTTCCACCAGCCGGTCACGACGCGCCACAGCCGGGCCGGGGCGGCGGGCCGGCCCTGCTGCGGGATCAGGCCCGGTGCCGGCGCCGAGCCGTCGGCCGCGGCGGTCGCCCCGGTCGGGCCGGCGTCGGCCGATTCCGACGGGACGGGGACGCGGACCGGGATCGGCGCCGTGTGGCGGACCGTCGACTGCACCTCCCAGTCCTGGCGGGCCGGACTCGGCTTGCCCATGGACGGCGGTTCCCTGTCGTCCTGCGGGAGGCGCGACGCGAACTCAGCGGGCAGGGTCAGCAGGTGACGGCCCATGATGTTGCCGACCCACCGGAGTTCGCTGTCGTCGACGGCGAGTTCGAGGTCGGGCAGCCGCATCAGCAGCGCCTCGACTCCGACGTCGGCGATGGCCCGCCCGATGTCCTGCCCAGGGCATTCGTGCGGGCCGCTGCTGAACGCGAGGTGGGCGCGGTTGCCCTCCATGTTGGCGCCGAGGTCGGGCCGTACCACCGGGTCGGTGTTGGCGGGGGCGATGCCGACGATCATCGCGTCGCCCGCCTTGATGCGCTGCCCGCCCAGTTCGGTGTCGCCGACCGCCCAGCGGCCGAAGACCGCGGTGAACGGCGGCTCGTCCCAGAGGCTCTGCTCCACCGCCTCCGGGACGGTCATGTGGCCGCCGCTGAGCCTGGCCCGGAACCGCGGGTCGGTGAGCACCATGCGGAGCACGCTGGAGATCAGGTTGGTGGTCGCCTCGTAGGAGGCGATCAGGATGAGCCGCAGATGCTCCGCGACCTCCTGGTCGTTCATGTCCGCGGGGTGCTCGACGAGCCAGGTGGCGAAGTCGTCCGCGGGTTCGCGGCGGCGCCGTTCGACGAGACGGCTCAGCGCGGCGAGCACATAGGCGTTGCTCTCGACGGCGGTGGCGGTGCCCCGGGTCATGTCCCGGGCGGCCTGCACCATCCGGTCGTTGTACTCCTCGGGCATGCCGAGGATCGCGCACATCACCATCATCGGCAGCCGCTCGGCGAAGTCGGTGACCAGGTCGGTGCGGCCCTCCCGGCAGAAGTCGTTGACGAGCCGGTTGCTGTAGCGGTTGATGTGGCGTCGGACGCCGCGGGTGTCGATCCGGCCCATGGAGTCGGTGACGGCGCCGCGCTGGCGTTCGTGGGTGGCGCCGTCGGCGAAGACGCAGATCGGCTGCCAGGTGAAGATCGGGGCCAGTGGGTGGTCGGGCGCCACGCTGCCGTCCCGCAGGGCCCGCCAGCGGCGGGAGTCGCGGGAGAACTGCGAGGGGGTGCGGGTCATGTGCAGGTTCTCGCTGTGCCCGAGGACCAGCCAGGCCGGCACGTCGCCGTGCAGCAGCACGGGCGCCACCGAGCCGTGCTCGGCACGCAGCTTGTCGTACAGACCGTGCGGGTCCTGTTCTGCCTCGGGGCCGTAGAACCGTCGCAGGCCGCCGGGGCCGATACCGAGGCCGTGGGCCGGGCACTCGGGGGGCGGTACCGGACCCGTGGCCGCTCCGGGCTCGTAGGGGAATGGGGTTGTCACGATCGCTCCAGGGATCAGGCTGCCAGGGCCGGACGAATGGGATACGCGGTGGGGGCGCGCGGAACGGGTGCGCTGAACGCGTTCGGGAACGTCAGCCGAGCGGCACGGCCGCACTGTGCAGATATCGCATCAGGGTCATCAGCACATCGCGGCTGGAGGCCCGCAGCCGGGCGTCGCAGTCGATCATCGGGACCTCGTCCGGCAGGTCCAGGGCGCTGCGCAGGGCCTCGACGGGGTGCTTCGGCGCGTCGGGGAAGGTGTTGACGGCGACGACGAACGGCACGCCGCGTTCCTCCAGCCGTCCGATGACGTCGAAGCTGACCTCCAGCCGGCGGGTGTCGATGAGGACGACGGCGCCCAGTGCTCCCTCGAACAGGCCGTTCCACAGGAACCAGAAGCGTTCCTGTCCGGGGGTGCCGAACAGATAGAGGATCAGCTCCTCGCTGATGCTGATCCGGCCGAAGTCCATGGCGACCGTGGTGGCGGTCTTGCTCTCCACGCCGGAGTTGTCGTCCACGCCGACGCCGGCCTGGGTCATGGTCTCTTCGGTGGTCAGCGGCCGGATCTCGCTGACCGATCCGACCATGGTCGTCTTGCCGACCCCGAACCCGCCGACGATCACGACCTTCACCGCGGCGGTGGCCGTGGTGGGAAGGACGTCCTCGCTCCGGGGGCCCGTGATCGTGTCAGAGTTTCTGAAGTCCATGCATCACCGCTTCGAGGAGGGACCTGTCCGGCAGGGTCGCGCGGATGATCGGCGCTCGCGATTCGATCAGCTCGGTCGCGAGGAGATCGGTGAGGAGCGAGGTCACCACGCTGAACGGCAGGCTGAGGTAGGCGGAGATCTCGGCGACGGACAAGGGGGCCTGGCAGAGCCGCAGGATCACGGCCTGCTCGGGCTGGACCGTCGGTGTCGGCTGTGACTTCGAGACCACCATCGTGACCAGGTCGAGTGCTGCCCGCTCGCTGCCGTCGGGATCGCCGGTGATCACGTAGAGCCGTTCCGGGTCGCTCAGCTCCGGATCGACCGTGCGGCGTTCTCGTCGGACAGAACTCATCCGGCCTGCCCGTCGTGCCGGGGCGGACTCGTCAGATGGGCGCCGATCCGTACGACCATGTCGCGCATCCGCGATCCGACGAGTCCGGCGTCCACCGTCTCACCGGCGAGCACGGCGAGATACGCGCCGGTTCCGGCGGCCATCAGGTAGAAGAATCCGCCGGTGACCTCGATGACGACGAGCCGCATCCGGCCGTCGCTGTACGGGATCTCCGAGGCGACGGCCGCGGCCAGGCTCTGCAGTCCGGCACAGGCCGCCGCGAGCCGGTCCGCGACATCGGGGTCGCCGCCGTGCCGGGCGATGCGCAGACCGTCCGCGGAGAGGACCACGATCTGGTGGATGTCCGGAACGTCGTCGGCCAGCTCTTTGAGCATCCAGTCCATGTTGCCCCGTTGCTGGATCACTTCAGGTCTCCCTTGTCCCACGCGTCATCGGAGTCTTCGTCGGGCCTGGGCTCCTGGGGAACGCCGTTGGCGGCCTTGGTGAACGCCTCCAGCCAGATCCCGGGAGGCGGTTCCTTGCCGTTGTGCTGGCCGTTTCCGTGGCCGTTCGTCCGGCCCGCGGTGGGATCCGCGGGCTGCGCGGGGAGGTGGTGGGAACCCAGCGGTGCGCGGCCGCGGCTGCGGCGCTGCGGGAGTCCGCCCGCGGTCCACTCCGTCACCACGGGGGGTTCGTCCTCCATGGCGACGGCCGGGGCGGCGGCTGCCGGGCGGGTGGCGGGTGCCACCGGTCCGGTGGCCGGACGGGCGCCCAGGGGGCTGGGCTTGCGGTGGGTGCTGCGTGCCGGGACGACGTGCTTCATGTCCGCGAGGTCGATGTCGCTGGTGGGCCGCGACGTGGCGCCGATGCCGTGGGCGATACCGGGTGCGGGACCGGTGGTGATCATGGAGCGGGGCACGATGAGCACCGCGCGGACACCGCCGTACGCGGACTGCCGCAGCGAGACCTGGAGGTCGTACATCCGCGCCAGCCGGCCGACGACGGCCATGCCGAGCCGCGGGGACTCGCCGAGGTCGTTCATGCTGGAGCCGGCCTGGGCCCTGGCGAGCATGTTCTCGGCCCGTGCGCGGGCCTCCTCGCTGAGGCTGACGCCGCCGTCCTCGATCTCGATGGCGATGCCGGTCTGCACCTCCACGGCGGTGACGTGCACGCGGGTCTGCGGCGGTGAGTACCGGGTGGCGTTGTCGAGGAGTTCGGCGCAGGCGTGGATGAGCGGTTCGACCGCGGTGCCGATGATGGCGACCTTGGCGATCGAGTGCAGATCGACGCGCGGGTACTCCAGGATCCGTGACATGGCACCGCGCAGCACGCTGAACAGCGGTACGGGCTTGGGCCACTGACGGCTGGGGCGGGCACCGCCGAGGACGGCGATGGAGTCGGCGAGCCGGCCGATCAGCGCGGTGCCGTGGTCGATGCGGAGCAGGTCGTCGAAGACGTCGGGGTTGCGCCCGTGGTGCTCCTCCATCTCCCGCAGTTCGCTGGCCTGCCGGTGGACGATCGCCTGGACGCGGCGGGCGACGTTGACGAAGGCGCGCTGCGCGGAGTCACGCGTCGCCTCCTCGTTGTCGATGATGTCCAGCACCGTGTAGACGAGGGAGCGCTGGGCGTCGGGGAGATGCCGGTAGACGGGGTCGGCGTCCACGACGTCGCGCAGCACCTCGTCGGGGGAGTTGCCCACCCGCAGCCGGTGGATCGCGGCGGGCAGGAGCTCCTTGCTGATCCGTACGGTCTCTTCGTCGTGGTTGGCGAGACGCCGTTCCAGGCCGGTGCAGCGGTGCTCGTACGCGGTGCGCTGCCGGCGGATCGTGCGTCCGCGGCGGGCGAGTTCGGCGGTGAGCACGGCGACCACGGCGGTGGCGAAGGCGCCGCACCCGACGACTGGCATCCGTGCGGCCTCGGCAACCAGTGTCAGGGCGACGGCAGTCACGCCCGTCATCGCGACAACGGACAGCAACACGGCGCGGACGACAGGTGTTTCTCGGTCGATCGGCGGTGATTCAACACGAACCATCTAAAACCTCTGGCGGTTGACTCGGGAGATATACGCGCTTACAGGGCAGTTGGGAACAAGCGCTCGAATTCACATCAACTCGACTTCACTGCGCGTGAGCTTAGTCAGATCGAAACAGTGCTTCGACGCATTCACCCAACCCCCTGCGCGAGCTCTCCAGCGGTAATACACTCACGGGTTTTGCACGCACCGTTTCTGAACGTGCGCGGGGAGTGACGGGGCGGAAGATTTCGGAAGAATCACTCCCCCATGTCCCGCAGCATGGGACGGGCCCTCCGCCTCTCGCCTCGCGGAACGGCCTCAACGCCCTTAAGCAGTACGGTGAATGGAGGATCCGGCGAGCGCGTCAGCTCCTGAGCGGCCCATTCCGTACCGGACCACGGGACAAGGGCACATGTGATCGAAGTGGATCGAAAGGAACAGATTCATGACCGACACGCGGATGGAGCACACTGGAGGGGCTCGGTTTCGCGATCCGGGACTCCTCGGGCCGCGGCTACGCGGCCGGTCCCGAACTCGTGCGGGTACGCGCCCGGCCGTGGCGAGTCGGTGCCGGGCATGAACACCGTCGCCGTACCGCTGGCCGGTTCCAGCCCCCGAGGCCGGCTCGCGCTGGTGGCCTGCGCACCCGCTCACCGCGGCGACGACGCCTCACTGGTACGTCGCGCCGAGGAGCTGCGGCGGTCGGCCGCACTCCTCGGCCCGGCCGGCCGGGCGCCCGCGCAAGGAGCCTGACGGGGGCGCCGCGCCTGGGGCGGTCAGCGGCGGGCGCCTCCGATGCGCCCCTCCAACTGCACCAGCAACTCGCTGAGCTGCGCGCTGAGCCGGTCGCGGGACTCCGCGTCGAGACCGGAGAGCACCGCGCGTTCGTACGCCAGCTGCTGCGGCAGCAGCCCGTCGACGAGCTCCCGCCCCTCGTCGGTGAGCCGGACGTGTGCGACCCGGCGGTCCCGGTCGTCGCTGCGGCGGTCGGTGAGGCCGCGCTCCTGGAGGACCCGGAGGCGCTTGGTCACGGCCGCGCCGGAGGAGAACGTCTCCCTGGCCAGTTCGCCGGGGGTGAGTTCACGGTCGGTGCGGCGCACCGCGCCGAGCAGGTCGAACTCGGCGCGGGTCAGTCCGGCCGCCCGCAGCGGGGCGTCCTCGGCCTGCTGGAGCAGGGCGGCGCAGCGGTTGATCCGGCCGATGAGTTCCATGGGTCCGGTGTCGAGGTCCGGGTTCACTGCCCGCCACTGCCGTACCACCGAGGCGACGATGTCGTCGGTCACACCGCTCCGTTCTCCGGGGCCGGGGCGATCGGCCCCTGCCGTATTGCTGTCGCCGCGAGCGTACGGTGTCCGGCCTGCTCGGCGGCGAGTACCTCCTCCTGGGGCAGGTCGCGCTGCCACCATTCGCCGGCCGCCGTGTCGTCCGCCTCGCGCAGTTCGACCAGTGATCCGGTGAGCCCGCGGCGGGCGGCTTCGAGGGCGCCGGGGCCGGGAGCCGCGAGGGTCCGCACGGCGTGGGCGCGGGCCAGTTCCGTGGCCGCCAGTGCCGTTTCCACCCGGCCGGCGGCGCGACGGTTGGTGACGAGCAGCGCGGCGAGGAAACCGACGGCGGCGCCGATGACGGTGTCCAGGACCCGGTCGCCGATGAGTTCACCGGCCGGGTGGGAGCCGGCGTACTCCAGGACCAGCAGGGCCATCGGGGTCACGGCGACGGAGCCGAGCCAGTAGTTGCGGGTGATCAGTGCCTCGGCGGCGAAGCTGAAGAAGAGGCAGCAGCCGATCAGGGCCAGCGGGTCGGTCCGGGTCACCGGGAGGACGGCGGCGAAGACGAGGACGCCGAGGAGGTTGCCGAGGGTGCGCTGGAGCGTCCGGTTCCAGGAGAGCGTCACGTTGGCCTGGCAGAGGGAGGCCGCGGTGACGATCGCCCAGTAGGGGCGGCCGACGCCGGCGGCCGACGAGACATAGCCGGCCAGGGCGCAGCCGATGAGGGCGCGGGCCGCGATCGGCAGCAGCGGGGACCCGGGGCCGAGGCGGCGCAGCAGTGCGCGGCGTGCCGCTCCGGGGGCGGTGGGGCGCAGGACCGCGCGTTCGGCTTCGATGCCGAGGAGTTCGGCGGCCGTTCCGGGGGCGGCCGGCGGGGTGGGCACCGGTCCGCGGGCCCGGGTCCGCGCGGCCCAATCGCGCAGCAGGGCCGGGTCGGTGACAGGGGTTCCGCCGCCCGCGGCCGGCGCGCCCGCGGAGAGTGCGGCCTCCGCGTGGACGACGAGGCGTTCCAGGGCGCGGCGTACGGGGGTGGGGCGTCCGGCGGCGATGAGGGTCTGCCACGCCGCGTGCACGGCGGCGACCGCGGCGCGCCGGGTGCGGTGACCGGGCTCGGCGGCGTAGGCCGCGGCGGCGTTCAAGGCGCGGGCCGTCGCGTGTCGCTCGGGCCCCTCGCGGCGGATCAGCGCCGGACCGGCGACGGTGACCAGCCAGGAGACCGCGCCCGCGCCGAGGGTCAGGGCTAGATGGCCGGGCACCTGGGCCAACTGCTGCGGGGCGAACAGGGCGGCGGAGCTGACGAAGGTGAAGATCAGTGGCCCGGGGGGCCCGATCCGGGTCGCGTCGCAGAGCAGCTTCTGCCCGGCGGCCAGGAGTGCGCCGACGGCGATCAGGACGGCGGTGGAATCGGTCAGCGATGCCGTGACCAGGGACACCGCCAGGCCGGCGAGCATCCCGAGGACGACCCCGACGACGGTCCGGGCGCGTCGCGCGTACGGCAGGCTGTGGCCGTAGAGCGCACAGAGCGAGCCGGCCATCGTGTACATCACGAGGTCGAGGCGGTCGACGGAGAACAGCACGAGGTTGGGTATCGCCGTGGCCACGACCACGCTGGACGCCGGTTTGAGCCACATGTCCGAGGGCCGGGCCAGGCGCAGCGGGGCCGCCAGGGGGAGTCTGCGGACGGAGGGCTGCCGACGGGGCGGCGTAGTTGTATCGCTCACTCAAATACGTTAGCAGGTATTACACATATAAAACACTTCGATCAGGATCTCCGCACCGATGGCCCGCCGCCGCGTACGGCCATAGCGTTCACACAGGCAGGAGAGTCACACAGACCGATACATACACGGAGGAAGCGAATGAAGCTCACCGCACCGGTGCCCGGTGGTCCCTGCTGGATCGAGCTGAGCACCTCCGACGTCCCGGCGGCCAAGACGTTCTACGCGGCGCTCTTCGGCTGGCGGTGCGAGACCGATCCGCGCGAGGAGGCGGGCGGTTACACCGTGGCGCATCTCGGCGATGCCCGCGTCGCCGCGCTCAGCCCGGTCTACCAGCCGGAGCAGCCGCCGGCCTGGACGGTCTCGTTCGCCACCGGGGACGCGGACGCCTCGGCCGAGAAGGTCACGGCGGCGGGCGGTTCGCTGCTGGTCGGCCCGATGGACGTCTTCGACCAGGGCAGGTTCGCCGTGGCCGCGGACCCGTCCGGTGCGGTGTTCTCGCTGTGGCAGGGCCGCGCGTTCGCGGGCGCCGACCTGTTCAACGACCCGGGCACGCTGGGCTGGGCCGAGCTCGTCACCCGGGAGACCGACCCGACGCTCGCCTTCTATCCCGCCGTCCTCGGCTGGACGGTCAGCGCCTCGGAGTCGTACCCGCAGTGGGGCATCGACGGCGCGGACTTCGGCGGCGTGCTGACGATGGACGAGAAGTTCCCGCCGCAGGTGCGGCCGCACTGGCTGCCGTACTTCGTGGTCACGGACGTCGACGCGGCGGCCGCCTCGGCGCAGCGGGCCGGCGGCGATCTGCTGATGCCGCCCGCGAGCATTCCGCAGGGCCCGCGGATCGCCGTGATCCGGGACCCGCAGGGTGCCGTGTTCGGCATTCACCGGACGGGCGGGTAGGGCGGTTTCCCGCACCCCGCCGGCTGAGCGCCCCGGTCAGCCGCTCTGTTCGTCCGTCGCCTGGACGTGGTCCGCGATGCCGACCACCAGGACGCGGGTGCCCGGTTCGATCGGGCGCCAGCGGTGGACGAGGCCGCCCGCGCAGTAGAGGGTGTCACCGCGCTCCAGGCGGTAGAAGTGGCCGTCCGCCTCGACCTCCGCCCCGCCGTCGGCGACGTAGAGGATCTCGTCGTTCCGGTGCCTGAACTCCCGGCCCCAGTCGTGGTCCCCGGTGAACTCCAGGGCGTGCAGGCGCTGATGGCCGCGCACCAGCGGACGCATCAGGCCGTCGCCGCCCTCCGCGCCGGTCTCCCGTACGGACGCGGAGGCGCCGCGCACCACATCGACGGGGCGGGGCGCCTCCGCCGTGGCCAGCAGCTGGACCGCGGTCGTGTCGAGCGCGTCCGCGATGCGCTGGAGCGATCCCATGCTCGGCCGGGAGTGGCCGTTCTCGATCTGGCTGAGAAAGGGGGTGGAGAGACCGGCCCGTCGCGCGACCTCCGCGAGGGTCAGTTCAAGGGCGCGGCGCCGTCGGCGAATTCCCGGGCCCACCAGTGGGGTGTCCGCCTCGCTCATCTCACTCACTCCGTGTCCCGCGTGCCGCACACCACAGCCGGCGGGGCAGTGAGCAGCCTACCGGGCCGGTTAATCTTTTAAGTCCCACCTAATAAAGTTAACCGGGAGGACCGATCCATGCCCCTCGTGGACCAGAACCAGCGACGGCGCCGTGGCACCGGGCTCATAGCCCTGGACGAGGAAGCCTCCTACGGCGGGTACACCCTCTTCGCCCCGCTGACCGGCGGCGGCGAGGTGTACCTCATCGACATGCGCGGTGCGGTCGTCCACCAGTGGAACCTCCCGCACCGGCCGGGACGGCACGCCAGGATCCTGCCCAACGGCAATCTCGCGTACAGCGGCGTCCTCCCGGACGAGCCGGCGCTCTTCCCGATGTGGCACAAGTACCGCGGCGGGATCATGCAGGAGATCACCCCCGACGGCACCGTCGTGCGCGAGCACCGCGACCGCTACCAGCACCACGACGCGTACCACTACGGCGACGGCCGGCTTCTGTACGCGGCGCTGGAGTCGCTGACCGGCGAGGCCGCCGCCGCGGTCCGGGGCGGGGTCCCCGGCTCGGAGCCCGGCGGCACGGTCTGGGCGGACACCATCGTCGAGGTGGACGCCGAGGGCACCACGGTCTGGGAGTGGAAGGTCTCCGAGCACCTCGACCACGAGGCCTTCCCGCTGCACCCCGACTACTCGCGCGAGCACTACCCGCTGATCAACAGCGTGCTGCCGACCAGCGACGGCAACATCCTGGCGAGCCTGCGCTCCGCCTCCGCCGTCATCGTCATCAGCCGGGAGACCGGCGAGATCATCTGGCGCAGCGAGCCCGGCGTCGTATCGCAGCAGCACTGCCCGACCGAGCTGGAGAACGGCAACTTCCTGGTCTTCGACAACGGCGTCTTCCGCCCGCACTGGGACGTGCCGTTCAGCCGGGTCATCGAGATCGAACGGTCGAGTGGCACCATTGTCTGGGAGTACCACGACCCGGCTCGCGAGTCGTTCTTCGCTCCGTTCATGGGCAGCGCCCAGCGCCTGCCGAACGGGAACACCCTGGTGACGGACTCCCCGGCCGGACGCCTCTTCGAGGTCACCCGGGACGGCTATCTGTGCTGGGAGTACATCGTGCCGTTCTTCGGCGGCTACCGGGAAGAAGAAGTGCGCAAGCTGTTCCCCTCCGAACCCAACGCCGTGTTCCGCTCCTACCGCTACTCGGCCGGGGAACTCCCCTGGCTCGACGTCCCGAAGGGCTGAGCCGGACCATGGCCTCCCCCGTCCCCGACACGGCCGTCCCCGCCGGCCCGGTCCCGTCCGTCGCGCCGGTCGACGAGCGGCTCCCACTCCCCCGGCTGGTCCCGCTGGCCTTCCAGCATCTGCTCGCCGGGGTCGCCGCCCCCGTCTCCTCGGTCATCCTGATCGGCACGACGCTGTCGCTGACCGCGTCCCAGACGGCGTCGCTGCTCAGCGCCACGCTCGCGCTGTGCGGTGTCGGGGCACTGCTCCAGTCGCTGGGCGTGAAGGCGCTGCGCATCGGCGCCCGGCTGCCGTTCCTGATGCTGCCGGGCGGCGCGGCGGTGGCGATCTTCCTCCAGGTCGCCAAGGAGCACGGGCCGGCCACCGCCTCCGGCTCGGTGCTGATCGCGGCGGTCTTCCTGATCGCCGTGCTGCCGCTCTACGGCCGGCTGGTGCGGTTCTTCCCGCCGCTGGTGATGGGCACCACGGTGGTCCTGATCGGGATCAACATGATCAAGATCACCGCGCCGATGATCGCGTCGGGGCCGGGGCTCGGCTTCACCACGCTCGGCATCATCGCCCTGTTCTTCCTGTTCATGCGCGGTGTCTGGCGGCAGATGTCGGTGCTCTTCGGTCTCGTGGGAGGCACGCTCGTCGCCGCGGTCAGCGGTACGGCGTTCCACATGGCGCACGGCAGCACGTTCGCGCTGCCCGACCCGTTCCCGTACGGCACGCCGCGTTTCGACCTGCTGGCCGCCGTGCCGCTGCTGGTGTTCGCGCTCGCCTCGCTGGCGGAGGCGACCGGGCAGACCGTCCTGAACAGTGAGGCGGTGGGGCGCACTCCGGACGCGGCCCGGGACGTGCCGCGGATCTCCCGCGCGGACGCCGTGACCTCGCTGGGCGCCGGGGTCTTCGGTACGTCGCTGATGGTGACCAGTGCCGAGAACATCGGCATCGTCCAGCTGACCCGGGTGCGCAGCCGGTTCGTCACGGCGGGCGCGGGGGTGCTGCTGATCCTGTGCGGTCTCATCACACCGCTCACCCGGCTGCTCGCCGCCATCCCGGAGCCGGTGGTGGGCGCCGCGGGGCTGATCATCTACGCGGTGATCGCGACGATGGGGTTCGGCATGCTCAGCCGGGAGGACCTCACGCACGGCACCAACGGCATCGTGGTCGCGCTCGCGCTCTGCGTCGGGCTGCTGCCGGTCTTCGCCCCCGAGATGTACGCGGGGATGCCGGTGTGGGCCCGGACGGTCTTCGGCAGCGGCGTGGCCGCCGGGGCACTGGCCGCGGTGATCCTCGCGGCGGTGTTCGCCAGGCTGGGGCCGCCGCAGAGCGTGCACGGGAGCGAGAAGGACGGCCCGGCGGTCGCGTACGCGGGGCCGGACTCAGCCGAGGCCGCGGGAGTCCTGCTTGAGGGCGGTGTCCACGGTCAGCGCCGTCGCGATCACCAGGCTCAGCAGCGGCTCGGGCAGCTGGTAGTGGATCTGCAGCACGTAGTTGTCCGCCGTGGTGAACAGCGTCTTGGCGAGGCCTTCCCAGGTCTTGGTGATCCGGGCGATCTCGGCGTCGTTGTGGTCCACGATCGCGAAGTTCCAGGCGCGCCAGTTCTCCGCCTTGATCGCACCGACCTGCTGCCCGTCGACCATGATCGCAAAGTTGATCTTGCCGATGGCGTTCTGCTGGACGATCTCGCCGACCTGTGCGCCGTCCGGCCGCTGCACGATGACCCGGGACTTGATGAACTTCGCCGGGCGGGTGAGCAGGAGCTGCGGCTGACCGTAGGCGTCACGGATTTCGAGACGGTGGGTCAGGTACTGGTCGATGCTGGTGAGGAAGCGCACCACCTTGCGGAACGCGCCCTGGCCCACCTCGACGACCGAGCCGACGGTGTTGCCGTGCTGGTCGAAAACGCTGTACTCGTTCGTCACCTCGATCAGCTTGGCCTTCTGGTTCACCACCAGGACCTGCTGGTTGAAGAGCGAGCCCGCACCCGGGGCGCCACCCTGCTGGGGGTGGGCCCCCTGCTGGGGCACCCCGGCCGGCTGCTGGGCCGCCGCCTGCTGCTGGTGCTGCGGGGCCGCCTGCTGCTGCGGTGCCTGCGCCTGAGCGGGGGCCTGGCCCTGGGCCGGAGCCTGCGGCTGTCCGCCCGCCGGGTTGGTGTGCTCGGTCCACTGGGAGCCGTCCCAGTAGCGCAGCAGCTGGGGCGCGCCGTGCGGATCCGGATACCAGCCCGCAGATACGTTCGAGTGCGTTGTCACCGGGGCACACTATCTCGCCACGTCGCCGGCGGAACCCCCTCCCCGCACATCCACAGCTTCCCGAACCGCGATTTCACTCCTTGAAAGTTCACGCACCGGTAGGATGTCCGGGATGAACAGGCCGAGTGAACGAACCGACCGGGTGCGCGACGCCCGCGCCTCGGTGCTGCTCGGCTGGGTGTTCGTCCTGCTCGCCATGGTGTCGTGCTGTTCGCTCACCTCGGCGCAGTCCGCCGAGGCACGGCACGGTGCCGCCGCCCTCTCCGCTCCCCGGGCCATCACTCCGGTGCCCGAGGCCGCGGCGCGGATCGTGGTGGCCGACGCCCCGGGAGACCGGGGTGCCGGGAGTTCCTGCCACATCACACCCGAGCACTCGACGCCGGTCGTACTGCCCACCCCGCCCGCACCGGCCGCGCTCCCCTGCGCCCCGGTCGTCCTCCCGGCCGGCTCCCTCACCGGCGCCGAACGTATCCGGGGCCCCTCCGACGACTCCGCCGGCGACGTCGACCACGTGCGCCTTCAGGTTCAACGGATCTAGGTCGTGCAGCAGCCCGTCCCCCTGTCTCCGGGGGCACATTCACCTGCCTGCAAACCGTCCGGCTCACCGAACCCGAGGAACCTCCATGGCCTCCGCCAAGAAACAGCCCACGCCTGCCACCGCCCGCCGCGCCAAGCTGGACGAGGCCCGCCGCAAGGAGCGGGCCCGAGAGCGCCGCGGCCGCGTCGTGACGATCACCGCCGCCGTCGTCGTCGTGGCCGGTCTCGTCGCGGGCGGCGGCTATCTGATGAACGCCTCCGACAAGCAGGACAAGGCCGAGACGGCCGCGATGTCCTCACCCGTCGAGGGCGAGAAGAGCTGGGACAAGCTCTCGCGGGAGCACGTCGACAAGAAGGTCGACTACCCGATGAACCCGCCGGTCGGCGGCGACCACAACCCGGTGTGGATGAACTGCGACGCCGACGTCTACACGGAGGCGATACCGAAGGAGAACGCGGTCCACTCGCTGGAGCACGGCGCCGTCTGGGTCACGTACACCGGCAAGGCGAAGCCCGCCGACATCAAGAAGCTCGGTGAACGGGTCTCGGCCACTGCGTACTCCCTGATGAGCCCCGTCGAGGACCAGGCCGCCCCGTTGATGCTCAGCGCCTGGGGGAAGCAGCTGACCGTGAAGAGCGCCGCCGACGCCCGGGTGGCGCAGTTCTTCACCAAGTACGTCCAGGGCCCGCAGACCCCCGAGCCGGGCGCCGCGTGCAGCGGCGGGATCGCCAAGTGACCTCCTCGGCACGTACGTCCCGCCCCCTGGTGCTGGCCGGCGGCGCTCTGCTGTTGCTGGCGCTGGCCCTGATCGCGCTCATGCAGGCGCGCCCCTCAGCCTCGGCCCCGGCCGCGAAGGCAGCGGCGTCCGCTCCCGCCGAGGCCTCCGCGGACGTGGGGTTCGCACGTGACATGGCGGTCCACCACCAGCAGGCGGTCGAGATGTCGTTCATCGTCCGGGACCGGACCACCGATGAGGCGGTGCGCCGGCTCGCGTTCGACATCATCAACACCCAGGCCAACCAGCGCGGCATGATGCTGGGCTGGCTGGAGATGTGGGGCCGTGCGAAGAGTTCGCCCGGCCCGCCCATGGAGTGGATGGGCCACACGTTCACCCCGCGCGGCGACGGGGCGCTGATGCCCGGCATGGCGACCGACACCGAACTCGACGCGCTGCGGGCGGCGAAGGGCAGGAAGGCCGAGGTGCTGTTCCTGCGGCTGATGACCGCGCACCACCGGGCCGGTGCGGACATGGCGCAGGCCGCCGCGGCCGCTGCGGGCACCGACGAGATCAGGAACCTGGCATCCGGCATGGTGCTGGGCCAGCGGTCGGAGATCGCGCTCATGGCGGACATGCTCAAGGAGCGCGGGGCCGCCGCCTGAGCGCACCGGCCCCGGCCACGCCCCTTGAGCAGGGCGTGGCCGGGGCCGGTGCGCACCGCATCCCGACCGTACGGAGGTACGGGATCGCATAGGCTCGGCACCGATATGAAGAACAACCTCACGCCTCTGGGGCCCAAGGCCGACAAGGACACCGTCCGGCGCAGCAACCTCAGCCTCGTGCTGCGGGCCGTCCGCGACGAGGGCGAGGTCGAGGCGACCCGGGCCGGGGTCGCCGCGCGGGTCGGGCTGACGCGGGCCGCCGTGTCCTCGCTCGTCGAGCAGCTGCTCGACAGCGGGTTCCTCACCGAGTCCGGCAAGACGTTCAGCGGGCAGGCGGGCCGGCCCGGCACCGCGCTCAAGATGGCCCGTACCGGTCCGGCCGGGCTCGGCGTCGAGGTCAACATCGACTATGTGTCGGTGTGCGTCGTCGACCTGGCCGGAACCGGCCGGGTCCGGCTCACCGAGCACCTCGACAACCGGGGCGCGCCGCCCGCCGAGGTGCTGGCGCGGGCGGCCGGGATCGCCGCGCGGACCCTGGAGTCGGCGGGCGGGCAGGAGCTGTTCCCCGTCGGTGTCACGTTGGCGCTGCCCGGTCTGGTCTCGGGCGGCTCGGTGCGCCAGGCCCCGAACCTGGGCTGGAACCAGGTCCCGGCCCAGGAGCTGTTCGCGGCCTCACTGGCCGCCGAGCGCCCCGGCCACGAGCCGCTGACCGTGAGCTCGGAGAACGAGGCCAATCTGGCGGCGCTGGCCGAGCTGTGGTTCGGCGGGCTGGAACGGATCCGGAGCTTCCTCTATCTGACCGGCGAGATCGGCGTCGGCGGCGCCCTGGTCATCAACGGCGAGCTGCTGCGCGGGGCGCACGGGTTCGCCGGGGAGATCGGGCATGTGGTGGTGGACTCGGAGGGGCCGCAGTGCCGGTGCGGTTCGCGCGGCTGTCTGGAGCAGTACGCGGGGCAGGCGGCGCTCCTGCGGGCCGCCGGTATCGAGGAGACCGGCAGCGGCGTCGGGGTCGCCGAGCTGGAGCGGCGTACCCGTGCGGGCGACGAGCGGGCGGTGGCCGCGGTCGCCGGGGCGGGCCGGATGCTGGGCCGGGTGCTGTCCGGGGCGGTGAATCTGCTGGACCCGGACGCGGTGGTCCTCGGCGGGATCTACCGGAACCTGATGCCGTGGCTGTCGCCGCCCGTCGACCAGGAGCTGACGGACCGGGTGGTGTCCGGGCTGTGGTCCCCGGGCAGCGGCAGGCTGCGTGCCTCGTCCGTCGCGGGGGACGCGGCACGGGGTGCGGCGGCCCTGGTCATGACGGACGTGCTCGCCGACCCGGTGGCGTACGCGGGCCGGACCACGGACCGTTGAACGCGGGCGGGCGGAGGGGACGGACGCGTGCGGCGCGTCCGTCCCCTCCGTCACGGCCTCACCCCGTGCGGCAGGGTCAGCGGACCCCGAGCAGGTGGTCCATCGCCAGCTGGTCCAGGGCCTCGAACGCCATGCCGCGCTCCGCCGCGGCCGTCACGTCGAAGTCCTCGTAGGCGGAGCGGTCGGCCAGCAGCCCAGCCACGCCGTCGGCGGCGGTGGGCTGCGCCAGCTCGTCCAGCCGGGAGGCGCGCAGCGCGTCCTGCACGGCCGGGTCGGCGCGGAAGGCGGCGGCCCGGTCCTTGAGGATCAGGTAGTTGCGCATGCAGCCCGCGGCGGAGGCCCAGACCCCGTCGTAGTCCTCGGTCCGCGGCGGCTTGAAGTCGAAGTGGCGCGGGCCCTCGTAGCCGGCCGTCTCCAGCAGGTCGACGAGCCAGAAGGCCTGGCGCAGGTCGCCGGCGCCGAAGCGGAGGTCCTGGTCGTACTTGATGCCGGACTGGCCGTTGAGGTCGAGGTGGAAGAGCTTGCCCGACCAGATCGCCTGCGCGATGCCGTGGGCGAAGTTCAGCCCGGCCATCTGCTCGTGGCCGACCTCGGGGTTCACTCCGTACATCTCCGGGCGCTCCAGGCGCTCGATGAAGGCCAGGGCGTGGCCGACGGTCGGCAGCAGGATGTCGCCGCGCGGCTCGTTCGGCTTGGGCTCGATGGCGAACCGGAGGTCGTAGCCCTGACCGACGACGTACTCGCCGAGCAGGTCGAACGCCTCCTTCATCCGGTCCAGCGCGACCCGCACGTCCTTGGCCCCGCCGGACTCCGCCCCCTCACGGCCACCCCACGCCACGTACGTCTCGGCGCCCAGCTCGACAGCGAGGTCGATGTTGCGGATGACCTTGCGCAGCGCGAACCGGCGCACGTCACGGTCGTTGGACGTGAACCCGCCGTCCTTGAACACCGGGTGCGTGAACAGGTTCGTCGTCGCCATCGGAACCTTGAGACCGGCCGCGTCCAGCGACTGCCGGAACCGCTTCACGATGCCTTCGCGCTCGGAGTCCGTCGAGCCGAACGGGATCAGGTCGTCGTCGTGGAACGTCACACCGTAGGCACCGAGCTCGGCGAGCTTCTGTACGGAGTCGACCGGGTCGATCGCCGCACGGGTCGCGTCGCCGAACGGGTCGCGCCCCTGCCAGCCCACGGTCCACAGGCCGAAGGTGAACTTGTCCTGCGGGGTGGGGGTGAAGCCTTCGGTCATGGTCCATCCGCCTTCGGTGCCATGGGTCCGCAGCCGGTCGAGCGGCCGAACCTCAATTTGTTCACTGTCATGACTAATCATGCACGGACCACCCCGGCGACGTAACCCCCTACGCCGTGTCCGCGCCACCCGCCCGTCGGAAATCCACTCTTCCCCCTGTTCTCCGCAGGTTCGATCACCTAATTTGTTCCTCGTACGATCAAATACCCGCAGAGCGAGAACCGCAGCGCGGGATCCCTGAGGCCAGAGAATGAGGTCAGCCATGCCGCCGCATACCGTCGTCATCGGTGTGGACAGCTCCACCCAGTCCACCAAAGCGGCGTTCGTCGACATCACGACCGGCCGGCTGCTCGCCGTCGGCCGCGCCCCCCATGTCGTCACCGGTGAGGCCGGGGCCCGCGAGACGGACCCCGAGGTGTGGTGGCAGGCGCTGCGCGACGCGGTCGCCGCCGGGCTGAAGGAGTCCGGCGTCCCCGCCGAGGCCGTCGCCGGGATCGCCGTGGCTGGCCAGCAGCACGGCCTGGTCGTGCTGCACGCGGACGGCAGCCCGCTGCGCCCGGCGCTCCTGTGGAACGACACCCGCTCCGCCCCGCAGGCCGCCGCCCTCACCGCCGCCCTGGGCGGGGCCGAGGCCTGGACCGCGCGCACCGGATCGGTACCGGTGGCCGCGATGACGGCGTCGAAGTGGCAGTGGCTGCGGGAGAACGAACCGGCCACCGCCGCGGCGGCCGCGGCGATCCGCCTGCCCCACGACTTCCTGACCGAGCGGCTGTCCGGCCGCGCCGTCACCGACCCCGGCGACGCGTCCGGCACCTGCTGGTACTCCACCGCCACCGGCGCCTACGATCCCGAGGTGCTCGAACTCCTCTCCATCGAGCCCACGTTGCTGCCCGAGGTGGCTTCGAGCGGGGCGGCCCACATCGGCTCGCTGACCACCACGGCGGCCGAGGCACTCGGCCTGCCCGCCGGTATCCCCGTCGCCGCGGGCACCGGCGACAACATGGCCGCCGCGGTCGGCCTGGGCCTGGGCGCCGAAGGACTCCTGGACCACCCCGTGCTCAGCCTCGGCACCTCCGGCACCGTCTTCGCCGCCTCCCGGACCAGGCCCGCCTCGCCCGCGCTCTCCGGCTTCGCGGCGGCCGACGGCACCTACCTCCCGCTGGCCTGCACCCTCAACTGCACGCTCGCCGTGGACAAGGTCGCCGCGCTCCTCGGCCTGGACCGCGCCGACGCCGCACCCGGCGGTGAGGCCGTGGTCCTGCCCTACCTGGACGGCGAACGCTCCCCCGACCTGCCCACCGCCGCCGGCCTCCTCACCGGACTGCGGCACGACACCACCCCCCAGCAGCTCCTGGGCGCCGCCTACGAGGGCGCCGTCTACACCGTGCTGCGCGCGCTCGACGAACTGCTCCGGGCGTGCGGGCTCGACCCGGCCGACCCCGAGGTGGCGGCCAGGCCGCTGCTGCTGATCGGCGGCGGCGCCCAGGGGCACCAGTGGGTGGAGACCGTACGACGCCTGTCCGGACGGCCGGTGACCGTGCCGGCCAACGGGGAACTCGTCGCCGTGGGCGCGGCGGCCCTCGCGGCGTCGGCCGCCACGGGTACGGATCCGGTCGCGATCGCCACCGGCTGGCAGACCGGCGAGGACCTGCTGCTGGAAGCGGTCGAACGGGATCTGACCACCTGGGAGCGGATCGGCTCGGTACTCGACCGGGCGGCGGGGCCCCTGCTGGGCGCGGACCGGCCACAGGGCTGAACCCACGGGCACGCCGGGCCGGGCCCGCCGGGGATCGTGACCGACCGGGCCGCGGGACTGACCCGCTGTCACATTCCGTCGCACGTCCGGCACAAGCGGGCGCGGCGGTCGGCGCACCGGTTTGAGGTAGCGAACTGATGTTCACTACTATCCGGCGATGATCATAAGAAGAAGGCTGACGGTCGGGGTGGGTATTCTGCTCGCCACCCTGACCGCCGGGCTCGGCTCGGCCCTCCCCGCCGCGGCCGATGAAACCCCCACCGAAGCGTCCCCCAAGGTCGAGCTGGTGCTCGATGTCAGCGGCTCCATGCGGACCCGCGACATCGACGGCCAGTCCCGGATGACCGCGGCGAAGCAGGCGTTCAACGAGGTCCTGGACGCGGTGCCCGAGCAGGTGCAGCTCGGTATCCGCACCCTCGGCGCCGACTACCCGGGCGACGACCGGAAGGTCGGCTGCAAGGACACCAAGCAGCTCTATCCGGTAGGCCCGCTCGACCGCACCGAGGCCAAGACCGCGGTCGCCACCCTGGCCCCCACCGGCTGGACCCCGATCGGACCCGCCCTGCTGGGCGCCGCCGACGATCTGGAGGGCGGCGACTCCACCCGCCGGATCGTGCTGATCAGCGACGGCGAGGACACCTGTGGCCCGCTCGACCCCTGCGAAGTGGCCCGCGACATCGCCGCTCGCGGCATCCACCTGGTCATCGACACCCTCGGCCTGGTGCCGAACGAGAAGATCCGCAAGCAGCTGACCTGCATCGCCGAGGCCACCGGCGGCACCTACACCGCCGTCAAGCACACCGATGAACTCTCCGGCCGCGTCAAGCAGTTGGTCGACCGGGCCGCCGAGCCCGTCGTCACCCCGGTGGCGGCCGAGGGCGCGGACAGCTGCACCGACGCCCCGAAGCTCAAGGCGGGCCTCTACACCGACCGCGAGAAGTTCGGCGAGCACCGCTGGTACCGGGTGGACGTGCTGCCCGGCCAGGAGCTGCGCGCCTCGGTCAGCGTCCTCGCGGACCGCGCCGTGAACAACGACTACGGGACGCTGCTGCGAGCGGTGACCGTGCACGGCCGGGAGATCGTCAGAGGTTCCGAGTCCGGCACCGGGCGCACCGACGCCATCTCGGCCGGGCTGCGCTACCCGAAGCCCGAACAGGACAACGACGACGAGCCGGTCGCGGAGACCGTCTGCCTCCAGATCAGCAACTCCTTCTCGGCGCCCGCCTCGGTGAAGACCTCTCCCGGTATGCCGGTCGAGCTGACCGTCGACGTGGTGGACGGCCCCGACAACGCGGCCGACGTCGCCGCGTTCGGCCTGGGCCGCGGCTGGTGGCTGCTCGGCGTGCTCGCCCTCACCGGGCTGATCGCGGGCCTGCTGACCGGCTGGATCTCGCGCTGGCGCGTCGCTGTCTGGAGGACCAACCGATGATCCGTACGACACGTGTACTCGCGGGTGCGCTGCTGACCGGCCTCGCCCTGCTGACCGGGGCGGGAGCCGCCGTCGCTGACGACCCGTCGGCGAGCCCGAGCCCCAGCGCCTCCGGCGACGGCTCCGGCCCCACGGAGGCGGGCACCGCCTTCCGTACCGCCACCGCGATCCAGCAGAACCAGACCGCCACCGCGGGCGGCTCCACGGGCGACTACCTGTACTGGGTGTTCCCGGCCGACGCCGGCCAGCGCGCCACCGTCAAGGCGAAGGTCACGCTGCCCGAGACCGCCACCCGGCACGGCGCGTCGACCTGGCAGGTCGACGTGTACGACGGGCTGCGCCGCCGCCAGGCCTGCATGTACGGCAAGCAGACCGGCAAGGCCGCGGCCGACGCCGCCACGGTCGAGCTGACCTGTGTCCTGCGTACCGTCAGGGCCTGGTCCGAGCCGTGGGCCAACGACCCGCTGCCCGGCAGCTACTACGTCCGCCTGACGGTCGTCGATCTGCCCTCGGCGGATCTCGGTCTGCCGGTGCGGACCGAGGTCGAGGTCACGTCGGCCGGGAAGGGCGGTGCCGGGGACGTGGACGGCACGCTCTCCAAGCCACTGGTGCCCGGTGTCTCCTCGGTCGAGCAGGCCGCCGACGGCGCCTCGGCCGTGCCGCTCGCCGGTGAGCCCGAGGACGGCTGGGCCTCCGGCTGGTGGACCGACCGCTGGCTGTGGACCGTCGGCGGCGGGGTGCTGGGCGCGCTCGCGGCCGTCTTCGGCTACTCGCTGACCCGCGGCAACGGCCGCCCCTCCCGGGTCCCGCCGGGCGTCTGACGAAGGGCCGTCGGCCGGACCGGACACCCCGGCCCGGCCGACGGCGCGAAGGTTCCGGCAGGCCGGAACGGCCGGTTCACGGAGTCGGGGAGTCCGGGCCCCGGCCTGTCACATGGCGGATTCCGCCGAGGAGATGGGCCCGGAAGTCCGGGTCCGTGTAGGCGTGCGGGGCGTGGCCGAGCGCGGTGAAGAAGACCCGCGCCCCACCGTGTTCACGGGTCCAGACGAGGGGGTGGTCCTCTCCCGTGCCTCCCTCGTAGGAGGATGCGTCGGCCGAGGCGAGCACCCGCACCCGGCCGCGCGGGTTCTCCCGGAACTCGTACCACTCGTCGCTGAACTCCCAGGTGCCGCCCAGATGGGCGGTGGCCGGGTGCTCGTGGTCCTCGATCACGAGGGTGCCCGGCTGGAACGCGGGGTGCCGGTCGAACCGGGCGCCCAGCAGCTCTCCGTAGAACGGCCAGCCGTACTCGGTACAGGCCGCCGCGTGGACCCCCATGAAGCCGCCGCCCGCCGCGCAGTACGCCCGGAGCCCGGTGCGCCCGGCGGGTGTGAGGACATCCCCGCTGGTGGAGAGGAAGACCAACGCCGCGTAGCCGTGCAGCCCGTCCTCGAACACCGCCGGGTCCTCCGTCGCGTCGGCCGCGAAGCCGTGCTCCGCACCGAGTCCGCGGAACGCGGCGATGCCGTCGGGGATGGATTCGTGGCGGTAGTCCGTGGTGCGGGTGAAGACGAGGATCCGGGGAGAGCTGTGCGACGGCATCGGTTGCTCCGGGTGCGCTGGGACGGGTTGCCCATGATGCCGGTTGCCCGTCCGGCCGGGAAAGCGGCCGTCCGGTCAGGAGGCGCGGTCGGCGGTGAACGGGCCGCCGGGCGCGAAGGCGAGCGCGGCGAAGCGGTCGCCCATGCGGCGATGGGTGGCCGCGTCCGGGTGGAGCTGGTCCGGCAGCGGCAGTTCGGCGAAGTCCTGCCGGCCGTACAGGCCGCGTCCGTCGAGGTAGTACAGGTTCGGGTCGTCGGCCGACCGCTGCTCGACGAGGCTGCTCAGGGCCTCCCGGATGATGTTGAGTGTCAGCTTTCCGGCGGCCCGTTCCGCGGGGTCGCCCGCGGCCTTGAACTGGAGCCTTCCTTCACCGAGGTTGCTGAAGTCCGGGGCGCTCGGACCCGGGGTGTCCTCATGGATGGGGCACAGGACGGGCGAGACGACCAGCAGCGGCGCGGTGGGGTGCCCCTCGCGGACGGTGTCGAGGAAGCCGTGCACCGCCGGGGTGAAGGCCCGCAGTCGCATCAGGTCGGTGTTGACGAGGTTGATGCCGATCTTGACGCTGATCAGGTCCGCGGGGGTGTCGCGCATCGCACGGGCGATGAACGGGTCGAGCAGGGCGCTGCCGCCCAGGCCCAGGTTGATCAGCTCCACCCCGCCGAGCGAGGCGGCGAGGGCGGGCCAGGTGGTGGTCGGGCTCGCCGCGTCGGAACCGTGGCTGATCGAACTGCCGTGGTGCAGCCACACCTTGCGGCCCCGGTCGGGTGCCGGCTCGACCGGGGCGTCGGTACGCAGGGCGACGAGTTCGGTGGTCTCGTTGTACGGCAGCCAGATCTCGACGTCCTTGACGCCTTCGGGCAGCCCGGCGAACCGTACGGTGCCGACCGGGCCGGGCCGGGTCTCCGCGGTCCCGGCCGTCATGTCGACCAGGAGGACGTTGCCGCCGGTCACGCTCTCCTGCCCCGCGAGGCGGCCGTCGACGAGCAGGTCGTACACGCCGTCCGGGCGGGGCGGCGCGCCCTGGTAGGCGGTCTTGGTACGGAGCGCGTCCAGCTCGATCGCGGTGGCCCCGGTACGGAACACCAGCCGTACGCCGGAGGGCTGGGCCTCCGCCATGGCCAGCTGCCCGTCGGCGCACTGCGCGCGGGCACGGGCGGGCAGCCGGTGCGGGCGCACCCCGTGCTCGGTCTGCTCCAGGTCCAGCGCCCCGCGCAGGAGTTCGGCGGTGATCGGCGTGGTGATCCAGTCGGTTTCAGTCTGCATGTCTCTACCTGATGTCTCTACCTGTTGCTCAGAACGTCGAGGTGTTCGGTCTCGCCGGGGGGCGGCCACCGCCGGCCGGTACGGGACTGCGGTCAGGGCGCGGGCCAGTTCCGCAGCAGCGCGTCGAGGGCGTCCAGGGACCGTGACCAGCTCTCCTGCGAGTCGGGGGCGCTGTGGCTGAATCCGCCCTGCATCTCCAGGCTGACGTAGCCGTGGAAGAAGCCGCCCAGCAGCCGGACGGCGTGCGTCTGGTCGGGCTCGGTCAGGTCGTAGCCCCGCAGGATGGCCCGGGTCATCTGCGCGTGCCTGCCGCCGGCACTGACGGCTGCCGCCTCCGGGTCGAGCCTCAGCTGGGCCGCGGCGTAACGGCCGGGGTGCTCGCGGGCGTAGTCGCGGTAGACGTCCGCGAAAGCCCTGAGGGCGTCCTTGCCCGCCCGCCCGGCCAGTGCGGCGGCGCCCCTGTCGGCGAGCTCCTCCAGGGCGAGCAGGGCGATTCTGGTCTTGAGGTCGTGGGAGTTCTTCAGATGCGAGTACAGGCTCGCGACCTTGACGTCGAACCTCCGGGCGAGCGCCGAAACGGTCACCTGGTCGAAGCCGACCTGGTCGGCCAGCTCCGCTCCGGCCTGCGCCAGACGTTCAGCGGTCAGCCCCGCGCGCACCATGGTCTTCCCTTCACTAGGCATCAACCATTATGCAGATTCCTAATACCTTTAGGCAAATAGGCGAGTCGCATTCGTTCGGGGACGTCGGGGGGCGGGTCGACAGATATTGAACCGATATGCCCGATCTATCGCCAGGAACGTGCCATCCCGTTCAGAATGTCCCTGTCGGCCGTACCGGCCGCCGGGGCCCTCCGGCCACGACCGCAGGCTGTCGATCCAAGGGGAGAAACATCATGCGTATGTCCTCCGCTCTCACCGCCGCCCTCACCGCGACAGCCGCCGTGGCCCTGACGGCCACCGGCGCGTCCGCCGCCCCGGGGGCCGCCTCAGCCGGTACCGCGGCCCGTCCGGGCGTCTGCCAGGAGAAGGCCCTCGGCGTCACCGCCTCGCCCGGCGGGCAGCGGAACGCGGCGCGGATCACCGTCACCAACCGGGGCGGCAGCGCCTGTGTGGTGGACCGGATCCCGACCGTCACCTTCCGGGGGCTGGACGGCTCGGCCGAGCCAGTGCCGCCGGCCACGAGTGGTTCGTACGTGCTGTCGCCGGGCGAGCGCGGGTACGCCGCCGTGCGCACGGCGGCGCCGGGTACCACCGAGGGGCATGTCGTCCGCACCCTGTCCGTGGCGGCGGACCCCTCGCACCACGGCGTCACGTTCGGGGCCGCGGCGGTGGGCATGGACCGCGGAATCCGGGTGTGGGAGCCGGTCACCACCCTGTGGCACACCTCCCGCGCCGCGGCCGACCGGGCCCTGGCCGACGCGACACGCTGAGCGCAGCGCGGTGCGGGCGGTGCGGGCGGTGCGGTGCGGGGGTGCGACGACGACCACCCCCGCCCCGCCCCTCTCAGGCGTCCCGCACCGTCACCGTGCCCGTCCCCTCCCCCGTGGCTCCCGTCGCCTCGGCGACCACGCGGAAGGGCCGGTCGGTGCCCTCGGCAGTGATACTCAGGGCTTCCCCGTCCCGTACGACCCGGAACGTGGCGGCGGTCGCGCCCGTCAGGTCCGGCACCGTGACCAGGGTGTCGCCGGCGGTGGCCGCCGGACCGAAGGCCCGCAGGGTGAGCCCGTCCAGCCAGTCGGCGTCCGGGCGCTGGTCGTCGGCGCCCCAGGGGAGCACCGCTCCGGGCCGCACCAGGATCGGCAGGCTGTCGAAGCCATGGGTCTCGTGGCGCCAGACCGGCCCGGTGACGGTCTCGCCGGTCAGGAGTGACGTCCAGGTGCCCTCGGGAACGTAGTACTCGACCTGCCCGTCCTCCGTGAAGACCGGTGCGACCAGCAGATCCGGTCCGAGCATGTACTGGCGGTCCAGCATCCGGGTCGTCGGATCGCCCGGGAACTCCAGCAGCATGGGGCGCATCATCGGGACGCCCGTCCGGTGGGCGGTGGCAGCGGCCCCGTACAGGTACGGCATCAGCCGGTGCTTGAGCAGGGTGAACTTCCGGGTGACGTCCACCGCCTCCTCGCCGAACGCCCACGGCACCCGGTACGACACGTTGCCGTGCAGCCTGCTGTGGGTGGACATCAGGCCGAAGGCGAGCCAGCGTTTGAAGACCGCGGGGTCGGGGGTGCCCTCGAAGCCGCCGATGTCGTGGCTCCAGAATCCGAAACCGGACAGGCTCAGCGAGAGGCCGCCGCGCAGCGACTCGGCCATCGCGGTGAAGGAGGCGAAGCAGTCACCGCCCCAGTGCACCGGGAACTGCTGGCCGCCGGCGGTAGCCGAGCGGGCGAAGAGCACCGCCTCGCCGCGTCCGCGCTCCTTCTCCAGGAGCTCGAAGACCGTGCGGTTGTATATCTGCGCGTAGTAGTTGTGCATCCGCTCCGGGTCGGAGCCGTCGTGCCACACCACGTCGGTGGGCACGCGCTCGCCGAAGTCCGTCTTGAAGCAGTCGACGCCCTGGTCGAGCAGGACCCGGAGCTTGCTGCTGTACCACTCGCGCGCGGCCGGGTCGGTGAAGTCGACCAGGGCCATGCCGGGCTGCCACAGGTCCCACTGCCAGACGTCACCGTTGGGCCTGCGCACCAGGTAGCCGCGCTCCGCCGCCTCCGCGAACAGTGCGGACTTCTGGGCGATGTACGGGTTGATCCACATGCTGATCCGCAGTCCGCGCGCCTTGAGCCGGGCCAGCATCCCTTCGGGATCGGGGAAGACGTCCGGGTCCCAGAGGAAGTCCGACCACTGGTACTCGCGCATCCAGAAGCAGTCGAAGTGGAAGACGGAGAGCGGGATTTCACGTTTCGCCATGCCGTCGACGAACGAGGTGACGGTCTCCTCGTCGTAGGAGGTGCAGAACGATGTGGTCAGCCAGAGGCCGAAGGACCAGGCCGGGGGCAGCGCGGGGCGGCCGGTGAGGGCGGTGTAGCGGGCCAGCACCTCCTTGGGGGTCGGCCCGGCGACGATGTAGTACTCCAGCGACTGGTCCTCGACGCTGAACTGCACCTGGCCGACCGACTCCGAGCCGATCTCGAAGGAGACCCTGCCGGGGTGGTTGACGAAGACGCCGTAGCCGCGGGACGAGAGGTAGAACGGGATGTTCTTGTAGGCCAGTTCGCTGCTCGTACCGCCGTCGGCCTGCCAGATGTCGACGCTCTGGCCGTTCTTCACGTACGGGGTGAAGCGCTCGCCGAGACCGTAGACGTTCTCGCCGATGTCCAGGGCGAGTTGGGCGACCATGTGGTGGGTGCCGTCCGGGGCGGTGGCGAACGCGGTGCCTTTGGTGCCGACGCCGGTGAGACGGCGGCCGTCGGCGTCGCGGAAGCTTAGGCCCCACGGCCCGTCGCCGTCCATGCGCAGGGTGAGCGGTCCGCTGGTCAGCTCGGTGACGGCGCCCTCCCGCCGGGTCCGGGCCCCGGCGGCTGCCTGATCCTGGCCGGGGAGGGCGAAGTCGGGTCCGCGGTTGACCGCCCCGGCGTGGTGGGTGGCGCGCACGCCGATGATGCCCTCGGCCGGGGAGAAGCATTCGACGGTGATCAGGGGGGTGTTGAGGGTGTCGCCGCGTTCGGCGACGGGTTTGACCGCCGCGTAGGCGGTGAACCGGTCGGCGCTGACGCGCAGATCGCGGATCTCGGTCGCGTAGCAGGCGCGTACGCCCTCACGCATGAGCCAGAAGCCGTCGGTGAACTTCATGAGGACTCCTTGCCGGGGGCAACTGGGCTGGCCGGTACGGGGGTTCGCGGGGCGGACCGGTTCATTCGGTGTCCCCGGTGAAGGTGATCCGGGCGAGACGGACGGTGCCGTCCAGGGTGACGCGCAGGTCGTGGACGCCGGAGGCGGCGAGGGCGGCCTGCTGGGTGCGGTAGTCGTACGGTCCGCCGGTGGGGGCCACCGGGACGGTGACCGTGGTGCCGGCGACGGTGATGCGGACGGCCCCCTCCCCCGACGCCGACACCAGGGCCCCTCGCACTCCGGATCCGAAGTCGCAGCGGCGGTAGAGGAGTTCGTTGCGCTCGGCGACGGCGGTGACGGCGTCGCCGTCCGTCTTCGTCCGGTCGGTGATCTCGGTGGCCAGCTGCTCGTCGTAGTCGGCCGCCTCCAGACCGCGCGCCAGGACCGGCCGGGGTCCGGCCGGTTCGCCCGCCACGGTGACGACGGCGACCATCCGGATGTCGGTACTGGAGGCGCCGGCCTGGATCTCGTACGCGCCCGGCTCGACGGTCCAGCGGCCGTGCGCCACGTCCCAGTGGCCCAGCTCGGCGACCGGGACCGTGAGGTCGACGCGCTGCCCGGCGCCGGGTGCCAGGTGCAGCCTGCGGTGGGCGGCCAGTTGGCGCAGCGGCCGCACGACGGACGGCGCGATGGCCCGTACGTACAGCTGGGCGACCTCGTCGGCGGCGACGGCGCCGGTGTTGGTGACGGTCAGCGACACCCGCAGGAGTTCGCCCTCGCGCTCGGCGGTCAGGGAGCTGTAGGTGAAGTCGCTGTACGAGAGGCCGTGGCCGAACGGGTAGAGCGGCGTGCCCTCGTAGTAGAGGTAGGTCTGGCGGGAGCCGATGATGTCGTAGTCCAGCAGGCCGGGCAGTTCCGCGTCGGAGGCGTACCAGGTCTGCGGCAGTCGGCCGGCCGGGGAGACGTCGCCGGCCAGGACCCGGGCGAGCGCCGTTCCGGCGGCCTGCCCGCCGTGCGCGGTCCACAGGAGCGCGGGGAGCGTGGCCGCCGCGTCGGTGAGGGCGTACGGGTAGGCGGAGGTGACCGCGAGAGCGGTGCGCGGGTTGGCGGCGTGGGCGGCGCGCCAGAGGCGTTCCTGCTGGGCGGGCAGGTCGAGGGTGGTGCGGTCCTCGGTCTCGCGCCCGTTGATGTGGGCGTCGTTGCCGACCACGACGATCACGGTGTCGGCCGCCGCGGCGGCGCGGGCCACGGCGTCCTCTCCGCGTTCGGTCACCTCGATCCCGAAGACCGTCGCGACGGGGTCCGCGGGTCCGGAAATTTCTTCGCCGGGGGCGGCAACCTTTACGCCGTCGGCGGCGACAGAGACATACCTACCCGTTGCGACGTGCAGAAGGCGGTGACCGCCCGCATGACCCGCCACCGCCTCCAGGCGGAACGTCTCCTGGACGATCCAGCCGCCGGGCTCGTCCGCGGAGGCGCGTACGTAGCCGTCCTCGGCCACCGACAGGTAGCGGCCGTCCGGCTCCCGCAGGGTGATCACACCGTTGCCCCAGTCCACGAGCGCCAGCTCGGTCGGGGTGTCGCCGCAGGTCAGCGGGGGCAGGTCGGTGCGGCCCGCGAGGAGCGCCGGGTCGAGGGCGCCCTCCGCGCCGCGTACCGGTTCCTGGCCGGTATCGGCGGCCGGCACCTGGAGCCAGCCGTCCGCGCACTTCAGCCGGACCAGGTCGGCGCCCTCCGTGAACACGATGTGCTCGGCGCCGAAGCGTTCCCGGAGCCCGTCGAGCGGGGTGGAGCGGTGGATCAGCGTGCCGCTGTACCAGTCGAGCTTGCAGGCGTCCGCGAGCAGCCCGACGACCGCGAGGGTCTTCCCGGCGTCGGGGTCCAGCGGCAGCAGCCCGTCGTTCTTGAGCAGGACGACGGCCTGCTCGGCGGCCTCCTGGGCGAGCGCCCGGTGGCCGGCCGTGTCGAAGTCGGCGGCATCCGCGTACGGGTCGAGGCCGGGGTCGAACTCGCCGAGCGAGAAGCGAAGTTCGAGCAGCCTGCGGACGGCGGTGTCGATGTCGTGCTCGTCGAGCAGTCCGCGTTCCAGGGCTCCTCGGATGCGGCCGGTCATGACGGCGGAGTCCTGGCCGTGGTCGGTGAAGCTGTCGACGCCGGCCCGCAGGGAGGCGGCCGTCGCCTCCTCGTGGGTGTCGAAGTAGTGCTCGGAGTCGACGAGGTTGGACGGGGCGCCCGCGTCGGAGCAGACCACCAGCGAGTGGTCGGTCCAGCCGCGCAACTGCTGGGACAGGAGCGGCGAGACGTGGTTGGGGCGGCCGTTGACCAGGTTGTACGCGGGCATGACCCCGGCCACCGCGCCTGCCCGGACGGCGCCGCGGAAGGCCTTGAGGTCGTACTCGTGCAGGACCCGCGGGCGGACCGAGGAGGAGGCGGTGTCGCGGTCGGTCTCGTTGTTGTGGGCGAGCCAGTGCTTGAGGACCGGGGCGGTCCGCCAGTAGTGCGGATGGTCGCCGCGCAGCCCCCGGGTGTACGCGACGGCGATGGCGGAGGTGAGGGCGGCGTCCTCGGAGTACCCCTCCTCGCCGCGCCCCCACAGCGGGTTGCGCAGCAGATTCACTGTCGGGGCCCAGACGTTGAGCCCGACCCGGTCGTCCTCGGCCCGCTTGGCCCTGACCTCGTTGCCGACCGCCTCGCCGACCCGGCGCACCAGTTCGTCGTTCCAGGTGGCCCCGAGCCCGACCGCCTGCGGGAAGACCGTCGCCGGTCCCATCCAGGCGACGCCGTGCAGGGCCTCCTGGCCGGTCCTGAAGGCACCGAGCCCGAGCCGGTCGACCGCCGGGGCGAACTGGTGCAGCATCGCGATCCGCTCGTCGAGCGTGAGGCGCTGAAGCAGATCGTCGATGCGCTGGGCGAAGGGCAGCCGCGGGTCGCGGAAGGGCTGCGGTTGTTCCGTCACGTGCGGGTCCCCTTGGAGAGGTGGGAGGTTTCCGGTGCCAGGACCTCGTGTGAGCCTCCGAGGAGTCCCAGAAGATCGTTCGAAGCGCTTCGATGCTCCGTGGCCGACCCCGCCAGTGTCAAGACCTCCCTCCTCGACCTCCGTACATGACGGCTCCCGTTGAGCCAGGAAACGGTTAGGAAACAGGTCGGAGGAATCTGGAAACGGACTCTTGTGCGACCGGAACCCTTCACTTAACCTCGCTGCAACATCGAAGCGCTTCGACAGAGCTTCGAAGGGGCGCCCGGCGCCCCGGACTTCCCGGGACGGCGGCAAGTTCTGCCGCCTCCCTGTTGAACCGCTTCACCTGCGGCCGGTCACGCCGGCCCAGTCAGCAACGCTCCACCTCAGACACAGGAACCGAACGGCGGTCACCCGCCACGTGTCGTCCTGGTGCGCCTCGAAGGGTTGACGCAATGACGCCGAATTCCTCCCCCTCCTCCACGGCTCCGAGCCGGAGAAGCTTCCTCGCCACCGGCGCGGTGGCCGCTGTCGCCGTGGCCGGCGGGGTACCGCTGCTCGCCGCGTGCGGCGGTTCCGGTTCCGGTTCCGGGGCCAAGGAGGGCACGACAACGGGCAAGGCGCTCAAGAAGGTTGTACCGAAGTACGCCCCGCTGAACCTGGTCGAGCCGGATGTCGCGAGCGTCAACGGTTCGAGCCCCGGCTTCACCAAGCTGCCGGACCCGCTGGTCACCTCGGTGAAGTCGGTTCCGGGCAAGGGCTCGAAGTTCCGCGTCATGACCCCGCTGTGGGGCACCGTCCCGAAGAAGAGCAACCCGTACTACACGGCGGTGAACGAGGCGGTCGGCGCCACACTGAACTTCGACCCGCAGGACGGCAACACCTACCAGGACAAGATCGGCGCGGTGCTCGCCGGCTCGGACATCCCCGATGTCATGACGATCCCCGGCTGGAACATGCAGGGGCAGATCCGCAACGCGATCACCGCCAAGTTCGCCGACCTGAGCCCGTTTCTGGCGGGCGACGCGGTCACGAAGTACCCGAACCTGGCGAACATCCCGACGGGCGCCTGGCAGTACTCCGTCTTCGGCGGCAAGCTGCGCGGGCTGCCCATGCCGACGCCGGTCATCGGCAACGCGATCTTCTACCGCAAGGACCTGATCGGCTCCGGCGCGGTCCCGGCGAGCGCGGACGACCTGCTGGCGTTCGGCAAGGAGTACACCGCCCCGAGAAAGAAGGTCTGGGCGTTCGACGACCTGTGGACCTGCATCCAGAAGATCTACGGCCTGCTGCCCGACGCGCCGCACTACTGGCAGCTGGAGAACGGCAAGCTGGTCCACAAGATCGAGACGAAGGAGTACCGCGAGGCGCTCGCCTTCGCCCGCAAGCTCCATGACGGCGGATACGTCCACCCGGACGCCGAGGCCAACAAGGACGCCGACTCCAAGATCCGCTTCACCAGCGGACACGTGGTGATGTACAACGACGGCACCGGCGGCTGGAAGGGCATGGTCACCGAACAGGCCACCGCCAACGCCAAGTTCGACATGCAGGCGCTCGACTTCTTCAGCCACGACGGCGGAAAGCCCGTGCTGTGGCAGGACGACCCGGCGGGCATCTTCACCTTCCTCAGCAAGAAGCTCTCCAAGGCGCAGATCGAGGAGTTCCTCGCGATAGCCGACTACGCGGCCGCGCCGTTCGGCACCAAGGAGTTCATGCTCACCAACTACGGCGTGGAGGGCACCCACTACACGCTCAAGGACGGGGCGCCGACGTACACCCCGCAGGGTGTCGAGGAAGCCCAGCCCTCCACCTTCCTGTTCCTCGCCTCGCCCCCGACCTCCATCGCCTACCCGGACCAGCCGCAGCTGGCGAAGGACTACGCGGCCTGGATGGCGCGCCAGGCCCCGAACGTCAAGAAGCCGCTGTTCTTCGGCATGCAGATCGTCGAACCCCAGCGGTACGCCTCCCTGTACACGCCCTTCGACGACTTGCAGAAGGACATCCGCCGCGGCCGCAAGAAGGTCAGCGACGTCGACGACGCGGTGAGCACCTGGAAGAAGAGCGGCGGCGAGAAGCTGCGCGCCTGGTACCAGGACATTCTCGACAAGAACGGCTCCGGCAACTGACGCGTACGACGCGCACCGACCGTACGCAGGACAGCGAGAGGGCCGCCGGGCGCGGGAAGCCCGGCGGCCGGGGCGGAGAGCACGACATGGGGAGCACACGGTGAAGCCACGGGCCACGGTCCCGACCGACCCGGACCGCACCGCCGACGGGGCCGGCGCCCCGCCCGGTGGCAGCGGGAGCGGTGACGGTGACGGTGACGGCACGCACAGAAGCGGCGGACGGACGGGCAGGTCCCGCGCGATCGGCGCCCGCCGTTCCCGTACGGCGAGGAGCGGACCGGCCAGGAGTGGACCGGCGAAAGGCGGACCGGCGAAGGACAGGCCCGCGGGCTCTGGACCGCAGGCGGGCGGCATCACCTGGCGCCAGCGGCTGCGGCGCGACCGCACCCTGGTGCTGATGACCCTGCCGGCCATCGCCCTGCTGCTGATCTTCAACTACGTCCCGCTACTCGGGAACATCGTGGCCTTCCAGGACTACGACGTCTACGACCTGGGAATCACCGGCAGCCCCTTCGTCGGCTTCGACAACTTCACCCGGATCTTCGAGGACTACCGCTTCTGGGAAGTCCTCATCAACACCCTGGTCATCTTCGTCACCCAGCTCGTCCTCTTCTTCCCCATCCCGATCGCGATCGCACTGCTGCTCAACACGATCATGAGCGCACGGGTGCGGGCCTGGGTCCAGGCGGTCGTCTACCTCCCGCACTTCTTCTCCTGGGTGCTCGTCGTCACCGTGTTCCAGCAGATGTTCGGCGGCGCCGGACTGGTCGCCCAGTGGCTGCGCGACCACGGCCACGAGGGCTTCGACCTGATGACCAACCCGGGCTTCTTCAAGTTCCTGGTCTCCGCCCAGGCGGTGTGGAAGGACGCGGGCTGGGGCGTGATCGTCTTCCTCGCCGCGCTCGCCGCCGTCAACACCGATCTGTACGAGGCCGCGGCCGTGGACGGGGCGGGCCGCTGGCGCCGCATGTGGCATGTGACGCTGCCCGCGCTGCGCCCGGTCATCGCGCTGCTGCTCGTCCTGCGGGTGGGCAGTGCGCTCAACCTCGACTTCGAGCAGATCCTGCTCCAGCGCGACCAGGTCGGTGCGGGCGCATCGGAAATCCTCGACACCTACATCTGGTGGACGGGCATCAAGACCGGCGACTTCGGCTACGCGGCCGCCGCCGGAATCTTCAAGGGGCTGTTCAGCGTCGCCATGGTGCTGGGTGCCAACAAGGTCGCCCACATGCTGGGTGAGCAGGGGGTGTACTCCAAGAAATGACAACTCTCCTGGAACATGAGAAGGACCCGGCGCAGCCCGCACCCCGCGCGGAGACCCCGCTCCAGCGCGCCCTGCGCATGGAACCCCGCCCCGTGTGGGAGGAGGAGCCCACGAAGGCGGGTCTCGCCTTCAAGGGCGTCGGTCTCGTCGCGATCTGCGCGGTCGTGATCATCCCGATCTGGGTGGTGCTCGTCACCAGCCTCTCCGACACCAGGACGATCAACGAGGCGGGCGGTCTGGTCGTCTGGCCGAAGCACATCACCTTCATCGCCTACAAGGAGCTGCTCAGCGGGGGCGCGGTGACCCGCGCGGCCGCCGTGAGTGTGGGCCTCACCGTCGTCGGGACGGTGGTCAGCATGGTGGTCTCGGTCCTGTGCGCGTACGGGCTGAGCCGCCGCGACTCGTACGCCCACCGCCCGCTGCTGATGACCCTGATGGCGACGATGTTCTTCGGCGCCGGTCTCATCCCGACGTATCTGCTGGTCACGGGCATCGGGCTGAGCGACAGCTACTGGTCGATGATCCTGCCCAGCGCGATCAGCGTCTTCAACGTGCTGGTCCTGCGCGGCTTCTTCATGGACACCGCGCCCGAACTCATCGACGCGGCCCGGATCGACGGCGCCGGCGAGTGGCGCATCCTGCTTCAGATCATCATGCCGCTGTCGCGGGCGGTGATCGCCGTGATCTCGCTGTTCTACGCGGTCGGCTACTGGAGCCAGTGGTTCAACGCGATGCTCTACATCCAGGACAGCGACAAGTACCCGCTGCAGATGATCCTGCGTCAGCTCGTCCTCCAGCACCAGGTGCCCCCGGGCGCCATGGGCGCGGCGGTCAGCAGCGGGGCGATCAACAGCCTCGCCGTACAGATGGCGGTCATGATCCTCGCGCTGATCCCGGTCGCGGTGCTGTCGCCGTTCGTCCAGAAGCACTTCCAGAAGGGCATGCTCACGGGCGCCGTGAAGGGCTGACCCCCGGCCTGTTCCGCTCGACGTACGCGTGGCGGTGCCGCGCTCGGACGACGCGGGCGCCGGCTGGGTCCGGATCAACGACGACGCCCATCAGTGGGGGCTGGACCGGCGAAGTAGTCACCGATCCCCCCGCGTCCACGGCCGTGTCCACCCGGGCACCAACGGCCGCGGCATCCAGTACCCGGAACCCGAGTAAGGAACGAGAGACGCCATGCCGTCCCTGCGCGACGCGGCCCGTGGCCGCATCCTCTTCGGAGGCGACTACAACCCCGAGCAGTGGCCCGAGGAGGTGTGGGAGGACGACGCCCGGCTGATGAAGGAGGCCGGGGTCAACTCCGTCACTCTCGGCGTCTTCTCCTGGGCGAAGATCGAACCACGCCCCGGTGCGCGGGAGTTCGGCTGGCTGGACCGGCTGATGGACCTGATGCACGGACACGGCATCGGCGTCGTGCTCGCCACCCCGACCGCCTCCCCGCCGCCCTGGATGGGTGCGCGGCATCCCGAGACCCTGCCGCGCACGGAGGACGGTTCGATCGTCTGGTACGGATCGCGCCAGCAGTTCTGCGCGAGCTCCCCCGTCTACCGGCGCTACGCCGCCGCCCTCACCGAGGACCTCGCGGCGCGGTACGCGGACCACCCGGCGCTCACCGTGTGGCACATCAACAACGAGTACTGCACCCACTGCTGGTGCGACGAGACGGCCGCCCACTTCCGTCGCTGGCTGCGGAGTAGGTACGGCACGGTCGACGCGCTCAACGAGGCCTGGGGCACGGCGTTCTGGAGCCAGCGCTACGACTCCTGGACGGAGATCCTGCCGCCGCGCAAGGCGCAGTACATGAAGAACCCGGCGCAGGTGCTGGACTTCAAGCGGTTCACCTCCGACGCGCTGATGGAGTGTTACGTGGCCGAGCGCGACATCGTCGCCCGGCACACCCCGCACATCCCGGTGACGACCAACTTCATGCCGCTGTGGTCGGGGCAGGACGCCTGGGCCTGGTCGGCCCAGGAGGACATCGTCTCCGTCGACATCTATCCGGACCCCAGGGACCCGCGGGGCGGCCAGTACAACGCGATGATCGCCGACATGACGCGCTCGCAGGCCGGCGGGCCGTGGATGCTGATGGAGCAGGCCGCGGGTCCGGTCAACTGGCGGGGGGTCAACCACCCCAAGCCCGAGGGTCTGAACCGGCTCTGGTCGCTCCAGGCGGTGGCACGCGGCGCGGACGCCGTCTGCTACTTCCAGTGGCGCCAGTCGCGGCAGGGCTCGGAGAAGTTCCACTCCGGAATGCTCAGTCACGCCGGTGAACAGGGCCGCACCTTCCGGGAGATCAAGCGTATCGGGGCGGAACTGGCGTTGCTCGGCCCCGCCGTCGGCGGCAGCGAAGTCCGCGCCGATGTGGCGATCCTGCACGACTGGGACTCCTGGTGGGCGGGCGCCCAGGAGGGCAGGCCGTCCTCGCTGCTGGACTACCCGGAAGTCGTACAGCGCTGGCACCGGGCGCTGTGGGAGAACGGGTTCGCCACGGAGTTCGCCCGCCCCGAGGCCGATCTGAGCCGGTTCAAGGCGGTGGCCGTACCGCACCTGTATCTGCTCACCGACACCGCGATCGACAACCTCGTGGCGTATGTGCGCGGCGGCGGGAGGCTGGTCTGCGGCTTCTTCAGCGGGGTCGCGGACGTGGACGACCGGATCAGGCCGGGCGGAATGGACGCACGGCTGCGTGAGCTGTTCGGCATCAGGACGCTGCACGAGTGGTGGCCGCTCGACGCGGGCTCGGCCGTGGAGTGCGACGGCTTCCGGGGCGGGCTCTGGTCGGAGGAGCTGGAGGCGGAGGCGGGCACCGAGGTGGTGGCCGCCTACCGCGACGGTGAGCTGGCCGGGCTGCCCGCGGTGCTGCGCAGGGGCCGGGCCTGGTACGTGTCGACGCTGCCCGAACCGGATGCGCTGCGCGCGCTGCTGGGCGGGGTGGCACGGGAGGCCGGCGCGGAACCGGTGCTGGCGGGGCTGTCCGACGGTGTGGAGGCGGTCCGCCGCGGCGAACTGCTCTTCCTGCTCAACCACGGGCGGGCCGCGGTCACCGTGTCCGTGCCCGGCACCCAGGAGGACCTGCTGACCGGCAGGGCGGTTCACGGCCCCGTGGAGCTGGGCCGCCACGGCGTGGCCGTACTGAGAAGCGCGGCGCCGTGAGCGGCCGCACCCGGGCCGACGGCACCTGGGAACCGCGCCCCGCCGTCCGCTGGGAGGACGCCTTCCTCGGCGGCAACGGCCGGCACGGCGCCATGGTGTACGGGGATCCGGTCGACGACCGGGTCATCGTCAACCACCACGCACTGGTCCGGCCCAACGGCAGCGAGCACACCCGTCCGCCCGAGCTCGCGGACCGGCTGGACCGGCTGCGGGACTCCCTGCTGGCCGGGGACACCACGGCCGGTGAGCGGTTCGGGGCCGGCCGGCCGCTGGCCTGGGTGCAGCCCTTCCACCCGGCGTTCCAGACCCGGATCCGCCCCACCCCCGCCTCGGCGCCCGCCCCCGGTGACGACACGGCGCTCGCCGGCTACCGGCGCACGGTCGACTTCGCCACGGGTGAGATCACGGCCGTCTGCCAGGGCAGGCGCAGCCGGGTCTTCGTCTCCCGCGCGGACGACGTGATCGTGCAGTCCGTGTCCGGACCGGGGCTCGCGGTGGATCTGACCCTGGACCACGCCCTGCCGGGCGCCCCGCCCGGCCTGGCGATCGGCCGCAGCACCGTACTGACCCCGGACGGCGGCCGGCTGGCGCTGCGGGTGGGCTACCCGGACAGCGAACTCGCGTACACCGGGGTGAGCGTCGTACGGGCGGACGGCGGCAAGGTGTCGGTGTCGGGTGAGGGCATCCGCGTCGAGGGTGCGCGCGGTCTGCTGCTGCTCACGCGGGTGCGGCGCCATGCGGGCGGCCTCGATCTCGCGGCGGAGTGCGCCGCGCTGCCGGGGGACGACTACCCGGCGCTGCTCGCCCGGCACCTCCCGCTGCACCGGCCGGCCTTCGAACGGGCCTCCCTGACCCTGGACGCCGATCCGGCCGAACGCACTTTGCCCGGAAGCAAGTTGGTGCGCCTGCCGGGCAGTCCCGCACTGTTGGAGCGGCTGTTCGCGGCGGGGCGCTACCACCTTTTCTCGTCCTCCGGTGTGCTGCCTCCCCGGCTGACGGGTCTGTGGACGGGCGACTGGGACACCGCCTGGTCGGGGGCGTTCACCACCAACGCCAATCTCAACCTCCAGATCGCGTCGGCGGCGGCCGGCGCGCTGCCGGAGGTGTCCTTGGCCCATGCCGCCCTGGTGTACGGCCAGCTCGGCGACTGGCGGGACAACGCGCGGGCGATCTTCGGGGCGCGGGGGATCGTCGCCCCGTCCCACACCGACGGCGAGTCCGGTCACACCCGCCACTTCCAGCGCGCGTATCCGCTGCATCTGTGGACGGCGGGTGCGGACTGGCTCCTGGAGCCGCTGCTCGAACACGCCGAGGCCACGGGGGTGACGGACCCGCGACTGGTCGACGCCCTGGATGAGGCCGCCCTGTTCTACGAGGACTTCCTGACCCGCACCGCCCCGGACGGAACCGTCGCCGTGGTGCCCTCGTACTCGCCGGAGAACCGGCCCGCCAACGCGAGCTGGGTGACGGTCAACGCGACGATGGACCTCGCGGCCGCCCGTCACGCGCTGACCGTGTCCGCCGACCGCTCCCCCGCCCACCCGGCGTCCGCCCGCCGGCGCGCGCTGGCGGCCCGGCTCCCGAGGTTCTCCGTCAACAGGGACGGCGCGCTGGCCGAATGGGCGTGGCCGGGCCTGGAGGAGAATGACGACCACCGCCACCTCAGCCATCTCTACCCGGTGTGGCCACTGGACGCGATCAATCCGTACGACACCCCGGACCTGTCGGCCGCCGCGCATCGCGCGCTGGAGCTGCGCGGATCGGAGAACGACTCCGCCCACGGCCATCTGCACCACGCGCTGATCGCGGCGCGGCTGCGGGACGCCGTCCGGGCCTCCGCCGCGCTGGACGCCGTACTCGCGGGCGACTTCTTCCACGACTCCCTGATGAGCGCGCACTATCCGGGGCGCGACGTCTACAACGCCGACGCCGCCCACGCGCTGCCCGCGGCGGTGATCGAGTCGCTCGTCCAGTCGACACCGCGACGGCTGGTCCTGCTGCCCGCACCGCTCACCGGCTGCCCCAGTGGTGAACTGCGCGGCATACGTACCAGGTTCGGCGCGGGCCTGGATCTGCGCTGGTCCGCCGACGGCACCGCGACCGCGGTGCTGCACCCCACCCGTGACGCCCGTGTCGATGTCCGCACGGGAGACGGCAGCACACTCACCGATTCCGCCGCCGGATCCACCGCGGCTCCGCTGGAGCTGACGGCCGGCGTGGACCGCGTCCTGGAACTGGGGCCGCGGTAGCACTCCCCCCACCCCATCCCCCCACCATGGAAGGGACAACCATGGCAACACGCACCCGCACACTCAGCAGGTTCGTACTGGCCCCGGCAACGGCAGTGGCGGCTCTGATCGGCTTCGCCGCCGCCCCCGCCCAGGCCGCGATCTGGTCCTCCTCGGACCAGTGGGGCAACTACACCACCTCCGACGGATACACCCTGTACAACAACATCTGGGGTTCCGGCGCGGGTTCGCAGTCCATCTGGGCCAACTCGTCATCCAACTGGGGCGTTTCGGCCAATCACCCGAACACCGGCGGCATCAAGTCCTACCCGAACGCCAAGAAGGTCGTCGGCAAGTCCATCACCTCGCTGTCGTCGCTCACCAGCGACTACAACGTCACCGTCCCGTCGTCCGGTGCCTACAACACCTCGTACGACATCTGGGACACCGACTACGACTACGAGCTGATGCTCTGGGTCAACCACAACGGAGCCGTGGGCCCGCTCGGCACGTCGCAGGGGACGGTGACGCTCGGCGGCCACTCCTGGACCGTGTACAAGGGCGACAACGGGGCCAACCAGGTCTTCTCGTTCCTGCGCACCTCGGACTCCACCTCGGGCTCGGTGGACATCCTGCCCATCCTGAAGTGGATCAAGGACACCAAGGGCTGGTGGGGCGACGAGACCATCGGGGACGTCCAGTTCGGCTACGAGATCACCTCGTCCCAGGGCGGCCTGGACTTCACGACGAACGGATTCGGCGTCTCCGCGAGCTGAACCGTACGCACCAGGAGCCGGCCCCCGCGAGGGGGCCGGCTCGTGCGCGTACTGCCGTCCGGTGTCACATCGGGGCGGGGCCGGTACTCTCCCGTACCGTCAATTCCGGTGCCAGCAGCTCCACTTCGTCCGTGCCGCGGCCGGAGAGCTTGGCGACGACCTGTTCGACCGAGCGGCGCCCCATCTCCTGTGCGGGGATGGCCACCGAGGTCAGCCGCACCGACGCCTGGGCGGCCACCTGCTCGGGGCAGATCGCGACCACGGACACGTCCTCGGGCACGGCCCGTCCCTGCTGCCGCAGGAGATTGAGGAGCGGCTCCACCGCCGACTCGTTCTGCACGATGAACCCGGTGGTGCCGGGGCGCTCGTCGAATATCCGCGAGAGGGTCTGGGCCATCGCCGGATAGCCGCCCTCGCAGGGCCGGTGCAGGACCCGCACCCCGGTCTCCCGCGCCTTGGCCCGTACCCCGTCGACGGTCCGCTCGGCGAACCCGGTGTGCCGCTCGTAGACCGCGGCCGCCTCACCGATCACCGCGACCTCACGGTGCCCGAGACCGGCGAGGTGCTCCACGCAGAGCGCCCCGGTCGCCTCGAAGTCGAGGTCCACACAGGTGAGTCCGTCGGTGTCGGCGGGCAGTCCGATGAGCACGGCCGCCCGGTCGGTCTCGCGCAGCAGGGGCAGCCGTTCGTCGTGCAGTTCGACATCCATCAGGATCATGGCGTCGGCGAGCGAGCTGCCGGCGATCCGGCGTACCGCGGCGGGGCCCTCCTCACCGGTCAGCAGCAGGACGTCGTAACCATGGGTGCGGGCCGTGGTGGCGACCGCGATGGCGATCTCCATCATCACGGGGACGTACATGTCGGTACGCAACGGCACCATGAGCGCGATGATGTTCGACCGGCTGCTGGCGAGCGCCCGCGCACCCGCGTTGGGGTGGTAGCCGAGCTCCTTGATGCTCTGTTCCACCCGCTCCCGAGTGGGTACGGAGATGGACCGCTTCCCACTGAGGACGTAGCTCACCGTACTCGCGGAGACTCCGGCGTGCTGTGCGACCTCGGCAAGGGTGACCATTCAGCTCTCCATCACAGAACGACGTCCGACACCGGCACAGCACCGCACGCATACCGGCCTGCACCGGCAGTTTCGACCAGATGTGGCGAAGCGCTTCGACTCCCCATCATGTGGCTGCGACATGCACAGATGGTGCGAGCCTAGACCCGCACGCACAACGTGTCCATAGCGGAGTCGAAGCGCTTCGACTCTGCTGGTTCACGCCCTGGTCCGCGCCGCTGCCGGCCGTGGCGGCCGCCGTTCGGCTACCGCCACGATATGCCGGACAGCCTGCCCTGGACATCGGCGGGACCGGCGCGTCCGCGGTTCGGGAGGCCGCGGGGGTCCAGTCGCCCGGCCGGTCGGCGATCTCCTGCCCGGCCGTCTGCTCACCACGGCGCATATCCCGGTCGGTCCACTCCGGTCGGCCGCCCTCACCGGCTGACGCACACGCCTGGCACAGGTCACCGCGCGCCGCCCCCGCCCGGACGGGCACAGGAGGTGGCGACGGCGCCGCGACGCCGATGCCCGAGGCGCTCAGTTCTGCCGGGGCAGCGGTTCCGTCTCGAACCGGTCCAGGAAGGAATCGAAGGGCCGGGTCCCGCCGGCATAGATCACGAACTTCCAGCCCGACCCTGCGGAGCCCGGCGGGTGCGCTTCCCCCGAGCCAGATGTCCAGGGGCCTGGCGGGCAGCGGCGCGATCCGCGCGGAGCGGACCGCGAGGGACTCCCCGTCGAAGCCGGCGACGTCTCCACCGGCCGGCCCGGTTCGGGCATCGGCCGCGGCGTCGCCCGTACTCAGGCGTCGAGCAGTACGGGGAAGGCCTCCATGTCGTTCTGGGTCATCACCGGAAGCTTGCGGATGTCCGCGTCAGGCACCGCCAGCCGCAGCCCGGGGAAGCGTGCGAAGAGGGCCGGCAGGGCTATCCCCGCCTCGACCCGGGAGAGCGCCGCGCCGGGGCAGATGTGCGGGCCGTGACCGAAGGTCATGTGCCGGATGGGGGTGGGGCGGGTGATGTCGAAGGCGTCCGCGTCGGCACCGTGCTGCTCGAAGTCCCGGCCGATCACCCGGTAGGAGATGACCACGCCCTCGCCCTTGGCGATGACGTCGTCACCCACCTGGATGTCCTCGGTGGCGAACCGCATCAGCAGATGGGTGGTCGGGGTGTCCCACCGCAGCGTCTCCTCGATCACGGTCTCCCAGGAGACCTCCCCGTCGCGGACCATCCGCAACTGTTCCGGGTGTGCCAGGAGGGCTCGTACGGCGTTGAGGATGAGCCCGATGGTGGTCTCGTGGCCGGCCGCGACCATCGCCTTGAGGTTGCCCACCACCTCTTCCTCGGTGAGGGGCTCGCCGCCCTCCTCCGCGAGGATCAGCGCGGAGGTCAGGTCATCGGTGGGGTTTGCCGCCTTGCCGCGCACGAGATCGGTGTAGAAGACGTCCAACTCGGCCAGCAGGGACAGCCGTTCGTCCTGCGGTGTGAGCATCGAGAAGAAGGCCTTGTACTGCCTGGTCAGCATGGCGTTCTCGGCGGGGTCCACGCCCATCAGCATGCCGACGACCCGCATCGGCAGCGGCTGCGCGAACACCGACTTCAGGTCGACGACGGCCCCGTCCCTGCCGCCGTCGGCGAGTGCGTCCAACAGCTCCTCGGTGAACTTCTCGATGTCGGGCCTGATGGCCTCCAGCCGGCGGGGCGTGAGCGCCTGGGAGGTCTTGGTCCGCAGCCGCCGGTGCTCGGCGCCGTCCACGGTGAACATGGACCGTCCGGCGTCAACCATCCCGATGAGCGGCCACGCGCGCGTCACCTCGCCGCTCTGCCACAGCCCCCAGGCATCGAGATCCTTCACCAGCCGCGGGTCGACGAGGAGTTCACGTGCGTCGGCATACCGGGTGATGGTCCAGGCGGGCACGCCGAGCAGCTCGATCCGGGCGAGCCGCCCGGCGTCGCGCAGCCTCGCCGTCTCACCGTCCAGATCCTGGACCATGGGGTCGATGACGACGGTCCCGCGGTCCGGGTCAGCTGTGTGCGCGGCGGCGTGAGGGCAGGTCACGAGAGGTCTCCTGTCGTACGAACGGGGGTGAACCGGACGGGGAGCGAGGTCGTCCCGCGCAGAAACGCGGAGGGCCGCCGTACGAGGTCCGCGACGGCGACACTGAGGTCAAGGTCGGGCAGCCGGTCGAGCAGCACCTCGATACCGGTACGCGCGATGGTCTCGGCGATCTCCTGAGCGGGGAAGGGGCACCGGTACTCGCCGTGACTGAAGGCGAGATGCGCGCCGTTGCCCCCTTGGGCGGAGCCGCCGGGACCGGACAGGCTCTGCCGGATCAGCGGATCGGTGTTGGCGGCGCCGAGACCGAGCAGCAGCATGTCCCCCGCCCTGATCCGCTGCCCGCCGAGCTGGGTGTCCCGGGCGGCCCAGCGTCCGGCGAGGATCTGCGTCGGCGCGTCCTCCCAGAGCACCTCGTTCATGGCCTCGGCCACGCTGCGCCGCCCGCCCGCCATCGATTCGGCGAACTCTTCCTCGGTAAGCATCAGCCGCAGCGAGTTACTGATCCAGTCGGCGGTGGTGAGGTGCCCGGCGGCCGTGATGGCCATCAGGTCGAGCATGTACTCCTCGTCGGTGAAGGCCTCGGGGAAGGCGAGCATCCGGGAGGTGACGTCGTCCCCGGGCTCGGCACGCTTGGCGGCGACCAGCCGCTGCATGTGCTCCCCGAAACGCAGATGGGCCGCCTGCGCCCCCGGACCGCCGTCGGCCAGGTCCTTCAACACCTGGGCGATATCGGCGCCTTCGCCATCGGGGAACCCGACCAGCCGCGCGAGGACGAGCACGGGTAAGGGCTCGCAGAAGTCGGCGACGAGGTCGGCGGTACCCCGGCTGCACACGGCGTCGATCAGCCGGTCGGCCAACTCCTCGCAGTGGTTGCGGATCTCGAACGGGTCGGCCCCTTCGAGGGCGGGTCCGACCATCCGGGCGTGCCTTCGGTGCTCGTCCCCCGCACTGAAGTAGATGGACGGCAGCGGCCGCCCGACCATGGGCAGCAGCGGCCAGTCATCGGGGATGTGCTCCCACTGGTTCCACAGGCCGACATCGCGCGGGAACAGCTCGCCGTCGCTGGTTACTTGATGGAGCTCGCGGTATCCGATGACCAGCCAGGCGGGGAACCCGCCCGGCAGTTCCACGGGGACGACCGGCCCGTGATCACGGCGCATGACGCGGTAGACGGCCTGCGGCTCGGTCTGGAACGAGGGCCCGCTGAGCGGCACGGCCCCCGGCCTCGCGCGTGCGGGGCACGCCGGAGGGGGCGAGGCGGGCTCGGGCCGTGCGGAGGATGGGCGCGTCATCGTCCTGACTCCTGTGGGCGGAAGCTTCACGCGTCACGATCGTGCGATCAACGCACGCCCACTATAAGGATTTTATGTGATGCCACGGCGGTCAACGGCGATCAAATGTGCAGCAGGAGCGAAGCAACCGGCCGACATCTCAACACAATTGGCCAACATCTTCAGGTACCGCCCCCGGCCGCCCCGAGCCGGAGGGTGGCCGAGCGCGCCCGAAAGAACAGCCAGAACGAACAGAACAGATGGAACGAACAGAACAGACAGAACCTGAGCGCGCGCCCGGACAAACCCGGACTACGACTGCCCGGAACCCTGGACGCCGCACAACTTCCCGCCCTCGAACGCGACGTTGACGATTCCGGCGACCGGGCCGTCGCCGTCCACCAGCTTCAGCGCGTGCCACCGGGACAGCCAGTACACGCGTCCGCGGTGACGGGCGAGCGACTCCCGCAGCACGTCCGGAGAGTGCGTCCAGACCGCTGGAAGGCCGCCCGCGTAGTCGAACGCGGCACGCAGTTCGACCCATCCGTCGTCCCGGACGTCACCGGCGCTCAGCAGTATCTCGACGGCCTGACCGGGTTCCTGCCGGCACTTCTTGGCATGGATCCAGTGCACCTGATGGCCTGCGGCGTACCGGTCGCAGCCGTCGCTCCGCACGGAGCCGTTCTGGGTGAGATGACGCAGCATGGTGAGTCCCGCCTTCCGGGGATGATGGACCCCGAGCGCTCTGCACCGCGGTCCGCTGTTCCCCGTACCTCGCGCACGGGGCAGGTCGTCACCCGGAGCACCCGCAGCGGAGCGGGGTGCCGTCCAGCCAGCCGGGGCTGCGCGCTGGAACTCATGACCCGATGAAAACCCTAACGCACCCGTGGGGCGGACCCCGACGGGCGGCGCCACACAGTCGACGGGTGGTCAGGGACGGCACCGGAACGGCCCGAACCCGGCCCGGACCCGACCCGATCCCCCGGCCCTCCCCTGCCGCCCCTGCCACCCTGACGGCGGCCCGATCAGCCGGTGACGAAGCCTGGGTCGCTCGTTCCGGCCTCGCCCGTCTCGATGTGCCCGGCGAACCGCCGAAGGAACGTGGCGTCCGCGTCCGAGACCACCGTGATGTCGTACCAGCGCTTGCTGCCCCGCAGGTCAACGGTGTGCTTCACGGTCGCACCCGGACGCACCGCGAAGGTCTGCACCCCGCCGCCGTAGGTGTCCGCGATGCGCACGGTCAGCTGGACAGTCCCCGTTCCGGCATGGGTGAGAGTCAGGTCGAGCCCTGCGCTCGACGGGTCATGACGTGCGGTCACCTCCGGCCCTGCCGCCTTTCCGGGCCCCCGGAAGGCGCGCAGGAACCCGTTCGGACCGTGCACGGTGAGGTCGGTCACGTCCTTGGAGTAGGCCGTGTTCCAACTGTCGGAGAGCGACTTGCCCGCCTCGGTGGTGTAGGTCCAGGGCCCGTCTGTGCGGTTCGCCGACGTCACCAGGAACTGCGCCCCGGCCGCGTCGCCGCCGCTGAAGGTCAGCTGGTACTTCCCGGAGGCCGGGTCGGCCGCCCCGTCCACGAGGGGCGCGTACCGCAGTGGCCGGGTGGGCCGCGAGCCGGGCTCCTGCTTCGGCGCACTGCCGGAGACCGGCGGCACCGGTACGTAGTCGGGGTGGCGGTCGCCGTCCGGCGGCGCGTATCCGTCCGTGGAGGGCAGCGAGACGGGTGCGGTGTCGGTACGGCTGAAGTCGAAGGCCGAGGTGAGATCGCCGCAGACCGTGCGCCGCCAGGGGGAGATGTTGGGCTCGTGCACACCGAAGCGCTCCTCCATGAACCGGATGACGGAGGTGTGGTCGAAGACCTCCGAGCACGAGAACCCGCCGGTGCTCCACGGGGACACGACCGTCATGGGCACGCGCTGGCCGAGGCCGTAGGGCCCGGCCGCGTAACGGATGTCGCCGGGGAAGTGGTCGGCGGAGGTGTCCACGGTGGAGAGCCCCTGCGCGGCCCCGGACGGTACGAACGGCGGCACGACGTGGTCGAAGAATCCGTCGTTCTCGTCGTAGGTGACGAAGAGGGCGGTCCGGCCCCACACCTCCGGGTCGGAGGTCAGTGCGTCCAGCACCCGCGAGATGTACCAGGCACCGTAATTGGCGGGCCAGTTGGGGTGCTCGCTGTAGGCCTCCGGCGAGACGATCCACGAGACCTCGGGGAGCGTCCCGGCCCGGACATCGGCCTTCAGGTCATCGAGGAGCCCGTCACCGTTCTTGACGTCGGTACCGGTGCGCGCCTTGTCGAAGAGGGGGTCGCCGGGCTCGGCATCACGATAACTGTTGAAGTAAAGAAGCGAGTTGTCGCCGTAGTTCCCCCGATAGGCATCGTCGATCCACCCCCAGGAGCCGGCGGCGTCGAGCCCGTCACCGATGTCCTGGTAGACCTTCCACGACACCCCGGCCTCCTCCAGCCGCTCGGGGTAGGTCTTCCAGCCGTACCCCGCCTCGTCGTTGCCCAGCACGGGCCCGCCGCCGGTGCCGTCGTTGCCCGTGTACCCGCTCCACAGGTAGTAGCGGTTCGGGTCGGTCGAGCCGAGGAACGAGCAGTGGTAGGCGTCGCAGACGGTGAAGGCGTCGGCGAGCGCGTAGTGGAACGGGATGTCCTCACGGTTGAGGTGCGCCATCGTCGTAGCGGTCTTGGCCGGAACCCACTGGTCGTACGCGCCCTTGTTCAACGCCCGGTGACCGCCGGCCCAGTCGTGGTTCAGGTCCTGGAGGAACTGCAGCCCGAGATCGTCGGCCGGCGGCCGGAACGGCAGCACTTCCTTGCCGAGGACGTCCTTCTGGTGCCAGACCGGCTTCCCACTGGGCAACGTGACCGGACGCGGGTCACCGAAGCCACGCACACCCTTCATCGTGCCGAAGTAGTGATCGAAGGAACGATTCTCCTGCATCAGTACGACGATGTGCTCGACGTCCTTGAGCGTGCCCGTACGGCCCTTCGCGGGCAGTGACGCGGCACGGGCGATGCTGCTCGACAAAGAGGAGAAGGCGATCGCGCCTCCGGCGAGCTGGAGGAGACGGCGACGGTTCAGTTCTGCCATGAGTGAGGGCCTCTGTGGGGTGAGGAGACGTAAGGGCGAAAGCGACTGGAGTGTTCCAGAATCGCTATGCCCCATGGAAGACCCTTGCAGTGTGCACACAGTGGCATTCGGCCGAACAATCGGAGACGGGACGGTCCGGACTCCCGTTCGCGGCCCGGACCGTGGCCTCCGCCGCCGCGTCCGGGCACGCCTGAATGATGCGAACCGGAGCTGGACTGCGAGGTCGGCGTGCCGGCCTGTCGGCACGCCGGCGAAAGAGAGCGCGACCGGGCCGGTTTGCCGTGAGCGATTCCGGAAAGACGCGGAAGGCCAACTGCCCCTCAGGAAAGCGATGTTGCCTATGCGTGCAAGATCCGTACGTACCTCCGGCATCCTGACCGCGGCCCTGCTGCTCTCGGCCGCCGCGGTCGCCCCGTCGGCCGGCGCGGCCGTCCGGGACACGGCCGGACCACCGACCGGTGACGGTGGCGCCCCGCACTGCACAGTGAACGCGACGTCCGGCAGCGAGCGTTGTTACCGGACGTTCACGGAGGCCATCGAGGCCGCCAGCGGAGGCCGGATCACCGGGGCACCACTGTCCGCGACCGAAGCGGTGCGCAGTGACGCGTTCAACGCCCGAATGGCCGACCAGGCACAGGACGGAGTCATCCAGGGGACCTTCTTCGAGGACGAGCAGTACGGAGGCGCGTCCCTGACCATCTGGGGCGCCGAGCCGTGCGTGAAGGACGGCTGGATCAACTTCCAGTTCGACCTCGGGGACGACTGGAAGAACCGCATCTCCTCCTTGCAGCCGTGGGGCGGCTGCGCACTCTGGCTCTACCCCGAGCCGGGACTGAACGGTGACCGGGACGGCCCGTTCGAGGAGAACAGCGCCGCCATCGGGTCGTTCATGAACGACCGCGCCCAGTCCATCGGCTTCAGCTGACCCCCGGCCCCACCGGGCGCTCACGCCCTCCCTCCCCCCACACAGACACGATCACCCCCCACGGAGATCACCCATGACAGTGAAAATCCGGCTTCCCCTGCTTCTGGCGGCGCTCGTGACCGCCGGCAGCGCCGTCCTGAGCGCTCCGGGCACCGCGCTCGCCGAGGACCAGCCCACCATCCGTGAACTGCTCGACAAGTGCGACAACGGGACCGACAGCTGTGTCTTCCACCCCGACGGGGCAGCCGAGATATCGATGGGCGAGTCCCACCAGGTAGGCGACTCCGCCTTCAACTGCACCCCGGACAGCCAGACCACCACCGTCGGCTGGTCGGACACGACAGGCGAGTCCAACAGCGTCGGCGTCTCCCTGACCGCGGAGTACGGCTTCTCACTCGTGTTCAAGATGAGCATTACGGCCACCTACGGGCACACGTGGGAGAGCTCACACACCGAGTCGGAGCTGACGGCCGTGAACGTCCGGCCGGGCGAGGTCGGCTGGGTGACCCGCGAGGCCCAGATGCAGCACGTCAGCGGAACGTACGAGCTGCACTTCCCTGACCGCTTCTACGGCCACTACTACTGGTACGCACCCTTCGACGCGACGGGCCCGATGCCGGACGCGCCGAGCACCAAGACGCAGCACACCCGGGCGATGACCGATCAGGAGAAGTCGGAACACTGCGGCTGACAGCGCCCAGCGCGCGTCTGCCCGGCCGGAGGCCCGCCGCAAGCCCCTCCCGACCTCGGACGGGAGGGGCTTGCGGGGCTTGCGGGGCTGGAGCTCCGCAAGCGCCAAGGAAGCCTGTCCCCCCCCTTCCCGGCCGGAACACCCGCCCAGCCCGCCCAACCCGCACTACCGTCACTCCCCGCTGTTCCTCAACTTCGCTGCGAAGCCGCCATCCGGTGAGGAATCATGCGGATCATGGCTCAGCTCGAAGCGCGCGAAGTGCCGCTGCACAAAGTCTTCTGCAGTGACTACGACTTCCGGATCCCCGACTATCAGCGCCCCTACGCATGGCAGCCCGAACAGGCCCAGCAACTCCTCGCCGACCTTGAGGAAGCTCTTCTGAGAGGTGACGGGGAGCCCTACTTCCTGGGCTCTCTGGTGCTCGTCAAGGACAGCCGATCCGCCGGGGCCGACGTCATCGACGGCCAGCAACGTCTGACGACCTTGACCATCCTGCTGGCCGTGTTGCGGGATCTGGCGCAGCAGCCCGACGTGGTGACCAATCTCGTGGCGATGATCTCCGAGCCCGGGAACACGGTCCTGGGGCTGAAGGCCAAACCCCGGCTCAGCCTTCGCCCCCGAGACGCCGACTTCTTCCACCAGCACGTCCAGACCGCCGGTTCCATCGGCACGCTCCTGAAGCTGAACCCCCACAACCTCAGGACGGACGCGCAGAGAGCCGTCCAGGCGAACGCACTGGCCCTGCACACCGCCCTGGCCTCCTGGAGCGACGAGCAGCGTCTCTCGCTGTGCAAGCTGATGGGGGTCCAGACCTTCCTTGTCGCGGTCAGCACCCCTGACCTGGACAGCGCCCACCGGATTTTCAGTGTCATGAACTCCCGGGGCCTTGACCTGTCGCCCGCCGACATCTTCAAGGCCCAGATCATCGGAGAGATCGACGAGGAGGTCTCGGAGACGTACGCCAGGCGGTGGGAGGACTCCGAGGAGAGCCTTGGCCGCGAGGACTTCTCCGACCTCTTCTCCCACATCCGCATGATTTTCTCCGGCGAGCGGGCACGACAGGAACTGCTCAAGGAGTTCCAGAGCCAGGTCCTGGTTCACTACAAGGGCGGGCGGGCCAAGGAGTTCGTGGACCAGGTACTCGTTCCGTACGCCGAGGCGTCCGCGGTGATCCGCGACAAGGCGTACGCGGCCGGAGACGGATCACCGCAGATCAACCAGTGGTTCCGCAGACTCCTTCTGCTGGACAACAACGACTGGTGGCCGGCCGCGCTCTGGGCCCTGCGGTACCACGGGGACGATCCGGCGTGGCTGGGTTCGTTCTTCCGGTCGCTGGAGCGTCTCGCGGCAAGCATGTTCGTCCGACGTATTTACACCACTCCCCGTGTGCTCCGCTTCGCCGAGCTGCTGAGTGAGCTGACCGCCGGCCAGGGCCTCGAAGCCCCGGCCTTCCTGCTGACCGAGACCGAGCGGGCCGAGACACTGCGCCGGCTCGACGGCGAGGTCTATCACGAGTTGAGGTCGCGGCGGTACATCCTGCTGCGGCTCGACGAGTTGGTGTCCGAGGACGACATCGTGGCGACCTACGACGCTCCGCGCATCACGGTCGAGCATGTGCTCCCCCAGAACCCCGACCCCCAGTCGCAATGGCATGCGGACTTCACCGCGAACGAACGCGCTCTGTGGACGCACCGGCTGGCCAACCTGGTGCTGCTCAGCCGTGCGAAGAACTCCCAGGTCCAGAACCTCGACTTCACCGCCAAGAAGGAGCGGTACCTCAAGCGGGGCGTCATTACGTTCCCCCTGACCACACAGGTACTGGGTCAGGACACCTGGACGCCGGAGCACCTGGAGAAGCGCCAGGCGGAACTCCTCGGCCTGCTCGCCGAGGAGTGGCGGCTGTAACGGCTCAGTGAGGGTCAGCCGGCCGCCGTCGCCACGATGGACAGGGCTGACGAGACCAGCGAGACGACTCCCGGTGCACCCCCCGCCAGTGTGGCGTCGAGGGCCGTCAGAATCTGCGCCCACTGATCCGGGAACGCCCCGTTGACACTCCGTCGCAGACAGCGAACCATGCGTAGCGGGGATCACCGCGTCTGACTCGACCCGTGGGGGGCATATGTCAGAGGGGCTGTACGGCTGGCTTGTTTCTGCTGTGTCGGACTTCGGCCGGGCATCGAAGGTCAAACTGTCCGGCGGTGGCGGCCCCGAGGCTTCGATCCGTGGTCCACTCGAAGCCCTGCTCAAGGCCGTGGGTGAGCGGTATCAGCTGCACGAAGTCAGCTGGCACGACGAGTACTCGCTTCCCGAGCTGGGCGTCCGGCCCGACTACGCCGTGCGGGCCGACGGCGAGCTGACGGGCTACATCGAGCTCAAGCGGCACGGCCTTTCGTTGGACCCGACCACGTTCAACAAGACCAATAGAGAGCAGTGGGAGAAGCTGTTGAATCTCCCCAACGTGCTCTACTCCAACGGAACCGAGTGGCGGCTGTACCGCGACGGGCAAACAGTTCGGGGAGACGGTCTGGTTCAACGGTTCACTGAAGAGCGCGGGCGCGGCACTGTCCCCGGTCGACCCGGCCGCCTTCGACGCGTTACTCAAGATGTTCCTCAACTGGAAGCCTCCCGGGATCTCCAACGTGTCGCGGCTGGTGCAGCACATCGCCCCGTTGTGCAGACTTCTGCGGTTGACTGTCATCGAGCAGCTGGCCGGCGAGCGCAAGTCCTCCGCTGCGGACGACGACGTGCGGGCCAGGCCGTTCACAGGGCTCAAGAACGAGTGGCGCAGGCTGCTGTTCCCCTCCGCCGACGACGCGACCTTCGCGGACGGCTACGCCCAGGCCGTGACCTTCGCGCTCCTGCTCGCGCGCTCCGAGGGGCTCCTCGAACAGGACTCCGCTCTCCATGACATCGGCCGCAGCCTGGACGCCGAGCACGCCCTCATGGGCCGGGCGCTGCAACTGCTCACGGACAACGTCAACGACCGCTTCGGGGTGACGCTCGAACTGTTGCAGCGCACGATCACGGGTGTGAACTGGCCCGCCATCCGGGCCGGCAACCGGGATGCGTACCTGCACCTGTACGAAAACTTCCTGACCGTGTACGACCCGGCGCTGCGCCAGAAGAGCGGCTCCTACTACACGCCGCACGAGGTCGTGGAGGAGATGGTCCGGCTCACCGAGGACGTGCTCCGCACCCGCCTGGGGCGGCAGGCCGGCTTCGGTGAGGACGACGTACGCATCGTGGACCCGGCCATGGGGACGGGCACGTACCTGCACACGATCATCGAGCGGGTGGCGGAGCAGGCCGCCGACCGCTACGGCCCGGCGATGGCTCCCGACGCCATAGCCCGGCTCGCCTCACGCCTGTACGGCTTCGAGGTGCAGATGGGCCCCTTCGCCGTGGCCGAGCTCCGCACCTCGGACCTGCTCAAGCGCCACCGGACGCCGGTGCCCGAGGGCGGGCTGAACCTCTTCGTCACGGACACCCTCGACAATCCCTTCGTCGAGGAGGAGTACCTGTACACGCACGACGCACTGTCCGCCTCTCGGCGCCGGGCCAACCACATCAAGGCGAACACGCCCGTGACCGTTGTCATCGGGAACCCGCCGTACGACGACAAGGCGGAGAACCGTGGCGGCTGGATCGAGAAGCGGAGCGGCGGCCAGGAAGCGCCGCTGCTGGACGGCTTCCGATTCCCGGGCAACGGCCGTTACGAGCACGTGCTCAAGAACATGTACGTCTACTTCTGGCGCTGGGCTGCCTGGAAGGTGTTCGACGCCCACGACACCGACAGGCACGGAGTGGTCTGCTTCATCTGCCCGTCCGGTTGGACGACCGGCCCCGGCGGGCGAGGAATGCGGGAGTATCTGCGTCGGACGTGCGACGAGGGCTGGATCATCAACGTCTCGCCGGAGGGGCAGCGCGCGGATGTGGCCACGCGCGTATTTGCGGGGGTTGCTCAGCCGCTGGCCATCTGCGTCTTCGTCCGCAAGGCGACGGGGGAAGCCGGCAGGCCGCGCGCGGCGCGGGTGCACTACCGGTCCGTGTCGGGCAGACGCGAGGAGAAGTTCAGGCAGTTACGTGAAGTTGAGCTGGATGACGAGGGGTGGAGGGACACCCATTCCGACGGGGTGCGGCCCTTTACCCCTGCCACCCGGTCGGGATGGGAGGAATTCCCGGCGCTGGACAGCGTGTTCCTGTGGGGCAGTCCCGGCGTCAAGCCGAACCGTTCCTGGGTCAGTAGCCCGTCGCCTGAAATCCTGCGGCGTCGATGGACACGTCTCGTACGCGAAACCGACCCACCGAGCAAGGCGGAGCTCTTCAAAACCACCCGGGACCGTACGTTGAACGACAAGAGGGAACCGCTCCCGGGCCGTTCCAACCCCTCGCGCGCGATCGGACACGAGACCAACCGGCAACCACAGCTGGTCCGCACCGCGCTACGCAGCTTCGACAGACAGTGGCTCATCGCGGACAACCGCGTCCTTGATTACCCGCGCCCTGACCTCTGGGCCGCCCTCCAGCCCGAACAGCTCTTCCTCAACCAGCAGTCGACGCACCGGATCGAGTCGGGGCCGGCCGTGGTAGCTACCCATCTCATTCCGGATACTGATCACTTCAACGGCCGAGGCGGCCGCACCATACCGGTCCTGCACCCCGACGGCTCCCCCAACGTCGCGGAAGGCCTCTTGACCCACCTGACCCGCACGGTCGGCGCGGAACCGGTGGCCGCGGCGGATCTGGCCGCATACACCGTGGCCGTCACAGGTCACAGCGCGTTCACCGAGCGCTTCGCCGAGGAACTGCTCACTCCCGGAGTACGTCTACCGCTGACCCGCGATCCGGAACTGTGGCGCAGAGCCACGACCCTCGGCAGCGAGCTCCTCTGGGCCTCGACGTACGGCGAGCGCTTCGCCGCCCCCGACGCCGGCCGCCCCGCCGGCGCGGTCGAGTTCCCTTCCGGCGACGACCGTCAGGTTCGCTACCTGACCCATATCGGCACCAGCGTTCCGGAACGCATGAGCTACGAGGCCGATACGCAGACCCTTCGCATGGGCGAGGGCACCTTCGCCCCGGTCCCGGAAGCGGTCTGGGCTTATCACGTGGGCGGCATGAGAGTCGTGAACAAGTGGTTCGGCTACCGGAAGGCGAAGCCCACCAGCAAGCGGACGAGCCCTCTGGACGACATCCATGTGGACAGCTGGCCACCGGAGTGGACCAAAGAGCTGATCGAACTCCTCTCCGTGCTCCGCCGCATCACCGACCTCTGTCCGGCACAGGCCGACCTTCTGACAGACATCCTCGCCGGCCCCGTGGCCACGCACGCCGAGCTCGCTGAGGCCGGAGTCCTGCTCGCTTCGGAAACCGGCCGCAAGCCGCGGCACCGTCCGACGGACGGACTGTTTCCGGCGGACGATGTCGCATGACGTCGGCGACTCAGGCCGATCGCCGCGCAGCGCCGCTCAGTGCCTCTTCGAAAGTGACGGCCCCCTGAGCGAGCCGCCGGACTGCCAGCGTGAGTTGCGGCGCCATCGTCTCGTGCGCTTCAGCGAGCCGGGCGACCTCACTCAGTCGCAGCTCCGACGACTCGTACAAGCGCCGGTAGTGCACAGCTGCTCCCAGGGCGGTGACCACCAGCTGGTCGTCCCGCCGCTCAATCAGCTTCAGCCAGCTCAGAAGCGGCACGTCATCGAGGATCTGCTCCGAATCGGCCCCTCGTGCGGCGGCGGCCTCCGCATCGCCCGTGCTGATACCCGGGTCGCGCAGGGGAGCAGTGGCCAGCTGTGCGAGGAGACGCCACTGCACGTCGGTGAGGTCCACATGGGGTAGGGGGACGGAGAATTGCATGCTGTCATGCCTAGCACATGGCATGCACGGCCCGGATCCGGTTGGCCGATGACAAGCGGCCCCGTGCCCTTTCGGGGCAGTGGATGCTTGGTCAGCCGGCCGTGTCGGCCGCCCCGATCCGGGCGTAGAGCGTGAGGAAGAGTTCGAGTTCTGTTGTCTCCTCGGAGCTCACACGTCCCGAAGCGAGGCGGCCCGGTGCCGCTTCATTGACACGGTGCAGGTGGCCGACCTGGTCCAGGTGATGCCAGAGGAGCCGGAAGGTCTGCTGGTGGTCGTAGAGACTGGTCTCGTACGACCGCGTGATGACGTGGCGGGCCTGAACCATGAGGGCCTCGAAAGCCTCCTCGTCGCCACAGGCGAGCAGTTGTGTCAGATGGCGGTGGTACACCACCAGTTCAGGCTCATCCCCCGCACCCATGCGAGCTCACCCCTGGTCGATTCGTTGTTGTTCCGCTGGTCGCCGCAGCGGCGGCTGTCGTGTGTGTGGGGGGCAACGGAGCTGGTGCGCCGCCCCGGTCAGCCCACCTTCTTCCACTCCTGGCAGCGCTTGGTCTGGAAGTACTCCCCCTTGTTGAGCGTCACCCGGCCCGGACCGTCGAGGTTGTTGTTGGCGATGATCGCGTCGAACTCGCCGCTGGCGTCCTTCAGCCGGGCCCAGTAGCAACCGAACGACCCGTCACCGCCCGCGGTCTTGTACGTCCCTGCCGCGACGTCCTCCCCGACCAGGTACTCCCCGTCCCCGCTGAACGTGCCGGCCGGACCGGCCTCCTTCGTCTTCTTGGGCTCGGCCTTCACTGTCTTGGTCACGGTCGGCGCGGGAGCAGCCTTGGCGGTCTCGGTCGCTGTCGCTGTCGTGGTCACCGTCGGGCCAGGCTTCGCAGAGGTGCCGGTCTTGCTGTCGGCGTCGGCCTCTCCGCTGGAGCCGATGCCCGCGCCGATGAGGAGGGCAACGCATGCGACCGCGCCGTGCGTGACCCACGCCTTGGCGCGCGAGGGCTTGCGCGGCGACGGTACGGGCGGGACCGGAACGGCGTGCTGGGGCGTGTCGTACGGTCCGGGGCCCTGGTACTGAGGAGAGTTCATGGTGTGCTCCAAGTAGGCGTCGTGCGTGCTGAGTTGGTACGGAGAGTGGTGACGGCCGGCGCCGTCACCGGGCGCCCGGTTCCCGGTTACCGGCCGCGGATCCGGCGTCCCGTTTCGGTCACGGGGCGTGCCAGCCCCGTGACGCCGCGGGACAACCCAATACAGGCCCCAGGGCCCGCAGCTCGGCGTGGCGCCGCACCGCTCCGGACGCGGCCTTGAGCGTCTTCGCGTCCTCCTCGCGGCGTGGCGAGGGCACGAGTTGCACGAGGGTCGCCACGGACATGGTCCCGATCACGGCGTCGGCCCGGAACGGCATGACGGTGAGCTGGATTCCTTCGACGACCGTGGTCGGCAGGGTGATCTGCATGGGGGTGTCTCCCTCGGGGATCAGAGGAGCGGCGCACGGTTCGGCACCGCGTCGCAGGCAGGGGCAACAGGCACACCGACGACTCACGCCGTGAGGAGTGCGCTCCCAACCGGAAGCTCCACCAGATAAGCATCACCGTGAAAGCACTGTCAAACCCCTTGAGTGATTTGACGAGCGCTGTATTGTGTTTACTGTTCACTTCCGAGAGGCCAGGAACCCCATGCCCCAGCCATCAGCTCAGGTGACCGCTGCCGAGATCTCCCGGATCGCGGGTGTCACGCGTGCCACCGTCAGCAACTGGCGCCGCCGGCACGACGACTTCCCTGACCCGTCGGGCGGCACGGACAGCAGCCCGCTCTACGACCTGGAAGCGGTACGGGGATGGCTGGAGGCGCGCGGCCAGTCGTCCGCCGCCACCCCGTCGGAGGAGCTGCGCACCGTGCTGCGGCTCCACGGCTCGGGTTCCGGCGTCGCGGGCCGCCTGTTCCCTCTCGTCCTGGCGGCTTCACGCCGCAGCGCGGACGAGCTCACCGCCCTCGACGCCCTGCCCGACTCCGACGTCCTCGCCCAGGCCGACAAGGCTGCGGCCGAGCTGGCCGGCTCGGTCCCGGAGACCGAGGCGGTCCGCTTCCGTCAGGACGATGTGGCGGCGCTCCGAGCGCTGATGCGGTGCGTACGCAGTGAGGGCGCGCAGAGCGCGCTCAATGTCCTCGCCGAACGCGAACTGGACGACACGGCCTCCAGCGGTACGTACCAGACGCCCCAGGGCCTCGCGGACCTCATGGCACACCTCCTGCCGGATGGCACGACCCGCATCCTCGATCCGGCGTGCGGCAGCGGCAGCCTGCTCGCGGCGGCGGCCCGCCGGGGCGCGACGGAGTTGTACGGCCAGGACTCCCTGCCCGTACAGGCTCAGCGCAGCGCGGTACGTCTGCTCCTGTCAGCCCCCGACGCCCAGGTCACCGTGCGCGCGGGCGACACCCTGCGCGCCGACGCCTTCCCCGAGCTGAGGGTGGGCGGCGTGCTCTGCAACCCGCCGTACGGCGACCGCGACTGGGGCCACGACGAGCTCGCGTACGACCAGCGGTGGGCGTACGGCGTACCGCCGCGGATCGAGTCGGAGCTGGCCTGGACGCAGCACGCCCTCGCCCACCTGGAACCCGGCGGCCACGCCGTACTGCTCCTCCCGCCGGCCACCGCCACCCGCGCTTCGGGCCGCCGCGTCCGCGCCGAACTCGTACGCAGCGGCGCGCTGCGCGCCGTCGTCGGCCTGCCCGTCGGCGCTTCTGCCCCGCTGCACATCGGCCTGCACCTGTGGGTCCTCCAGCGTCCGGAGCCGGGGGCGACGGGCGGTGCGTCGGTGCTGTTCGTGGATGTGAGCGGAGACCAGCGCGACGGCTCTGCGGGCTCGGGATCGGGCTCGGCGCAGGACACGCGCTCCCGACCCCGGACCCGTCGCGGTGGCGTGGACTGGGACGTGCTGTCGGCCGAGGTCCTGACCCATTGGGCCGCGTACAGGGAGAATCCGGAGTCGTTCACCGACACCCCCGGCGCGGCACGCGCGGTCCCGACGATCGACCTGGTCGACGACCTCGTCGACCTCACACCGGCCAGGCAGGTGCGTGCCGCACCCGGGGACATCGATCCGGCGGAGGTCGCGGGGCACGCGGAGGAACGGCGGGCGCTGCTCGTCGCGTCCCTCGCCCCGCTGGAGAGCGCGGCGGGCTTCGGCCCGTGGGGCGCGGTGGCTGAGTCGTCGCGCGCCTGGCGTACGGCGACGGTCTCCGACCTCGCCCGAGGAGGTGCGCTCTCGTTGCTGCGGGCGGCGGTCCCCGGCAGCCGCACTGAGGCCGCTGCCGGGAATGGCGGGGAGCGCCCGGTTCTCACCGCGTCCGACATCAGCAGCGGCGGGGGCCCGTCTGGTACGTCGGAGGACCTACGCAGCGATGCGGCGCACACGGTCGCGGTGGGCGATGTGCTGGTACGCGGCGTGGCCGGCGGCAACGGCATCATGGCCCGCGTCGCGACCGAGGCGGACGCCGAGGCTCTCCTCGGCCACCACATCCACCTGCTGCGACCGGACCCGGCCCGGCTCGACCCCTGGTTCCTCGCGGGGTTCCTCGGCGCCGAAGGCAACATCGCGGGCGCCTCCACGGGCAGCACCATCCTGCACGTCTCGCCGGGCAGACTGCGCGTACCGCTGCTCCCGCTGGAGGAGCAACGACGGTACGGGGCAGCGTTCCGCCGCACACACGAACTACGCACCGCCGCCCGCCGGACGGCCGAGCTCGCCGAGGAGACGGCCCAGGTGCTCCTCACCGGCCTGACGGCCGGAGCGCTGCTGCCGCCGCCGGAGAGCCCGTTGGCCTGAACGGCAACGCCGTCTTCACACATCCACCACACTGAAACGCAACCGTCCCGACCGGGCCGGGTCCATCGAAGGGAACGCGTTGAACAGCAGTAAGCACACGGAACTGGCGAACAATGCCTGGTCCGTCGCCGAACTCCTGCGCGGCGATTACAAGCAGTCGGACTACGGCAAGGTCATCCTGCCGTTCACCGTGCTGCGCCGCCTGGAATGCGTCCTGGAGCCGACGCGCGACAAGGTCGCCGAGACGGCTACCCGCTTCGAGGGCCAGGACATCGACACGGACCACTTCCTGCGCCGTGCTTCGGGGCACTCGTTCTACAACAAGAGCCCGCTGACCCTGAAGATGATCGCCGCCGACCCGCAGAACGCGGCCGCGAACCTTCAGGCGTACGTAGGTTCCTTCTCGGAGAACGCCCGCGAGGTCCTGGACAAGTACGAGTTCGCGCAGCAGATCAAGCGGCTCGACAGTGCGAACCTGCTGTACCAGGTCATCGGCAAGTTCACGGACCTGGACCTGCGCCCCGAGGCCGTGCCCAACCACAACATGGGCTACATCTTCGAGGAGCTGATCCGCCGCTTCGCCGAGCAGTCGAACGAGACCGCGGGCGAGCACTTCACCCCGCGCGAGGTCATCAAACTGATGGTGAACCTGCTGATCGCCCCGGACAGCGACGCGCTCAGCCTGCCGGGTGTCGTACGCACGGTCATGGACCCGGCCTGCGGGACGGGCGGCATGCTCAGCGCGGCCGAGGAGCACATCAAGGCGCTGAACCCGGATGCCACGGTGGAGGTGTACGGGCAGGAGCTCAACCCGGAATCCTGGGCGATCTGCCGGTCCGACCTGATGATCAAGGAGCAGGACCCGGAGAACATCGCCTTCGGCAACTCCTTCTCGGACGACGGCCACGCACGGGAGAAGTTCGACTACCTGCTGGCCAACCCGCCGTTCGGCGTGGAGTGGAAGAAGATCAAGGAGGACGTCGAGTACGAGTACAAGAACCTCGGCGACTCCGGCCGCTTCGGCGCGGGCCTCCCCCGCATCAACGACGGCTCGCTGCTCTTCCTCCAGCACATGATCTCGAAGATGAAGCCGGTGGACGCGAAGGGCGGCGGCGGCTCGCGCATCGCCATCGTCTTCAACGGCTCCCCGCTCTTCTCCGGCGGGGCCGGCTCGGGTGAGTCGGAGATCCGTCGCTGGATCCTGGAGAACGACTGGCTGGAGGCAATCGTCGCGCTGCCGGACCAGCTCTTCTACAACACCGGGATCTCCACGTACTTCTGGGTCCTGACGAACCGCAAGGACGCCCGGCACAAGGGCAACGTTGTGCTGCTGGACGCGCGCGACCAGTGGGTGAAGATGCGCAAGTCGCTGGGAGACAAGCGCAAGGAGCTGGGCGACGGGTCGGGAAGCAAGCCAACCCACATCGCCGACATCACCCGCTTGTACGGGGACGCGGTGGAGGCTGCGGCGGATGCGGAACACCCGCTGCACGGCAAGGTGAAGGTCCTCGACAACACGGCGTTCGGCTACCAGCGCATCACGGTGGAGCGGCCGTTGAAGCTGCGGTTCGAGCTGACGGACGAGACGCTGGCGGCGCTGCTCGCGTCCAAGCCGGTACAGAAGTGGGCGGAGGAGCGCTTCCTGTCGCGTGAGCCGGAGCTGGCGACGAAGGCGAAGGCCCGGCGCAGGCTGACGGAGGACGAGGAGACGCAGTTCCGGAAGCTGGCAGAGGCCGAGGCTCAGGTTCTCGGGGATGCGTTGAGTCCGCTGCTGGGATCGGAGTGGGCGACCAGGTCCGAGGCTCAGGTGGCCGTGCGCGACGCGATGGCGAAGGCCGGTGTGCCGGGGCCGACGGCGGCGCCCTTCACGAAGGCGTTGCGGGATGCGGTGGGGGTGCGAGACCCGGAGGGGGAGGTCCAGACCGTCAAGGGCAAGTCGGAGCCGGACAGCGAACTGCGCGACTTCGAGAACGTGCCGCTGGGCGAGGACGTGGAGGAGTACCTGACGCGCGAGGTGCACACGCACGTGCCGGACGCATGGATCGACCACGCGAAAACGAAGGTGGGGTACGAGATTCCGTTCACGCGGCACTTCTATGTGTACCAGCCGCCGCGGCCGTTGGCGGAGATCGATGCGGAGTTGAAGGCGCTTGAGGTACAGATTCAGGCGCTACTGGCGGAGGTTACCGAATGAGTTGGCGAGAAACTCGCATGAAACACCTGTGCAGGGATTCTGGCCAGTATGGCTTGAACGTCTCCGCCGACATGTACACCACTTCGGGGACGAGGCTCATTCGAACTTCTGATATCGCTGCGGACGGTTCACTCAAAGCGGCAGGTGCCGGAGTCTACATCGACGGATCACTTGAGCCTCGTCACCAATTGCGCCAGGGCGACATCCTCTTGTCACGCAGCGGAACACTGGGACGCTCATTCCTGGTCTCAGAAAAATCAGACGGCCAAACATTCGCTGGGTTCCTTATTCGATTTCGGCCGACCGACCGCGTGGATCCGCGCTTCCTGCACTACGCAACACAATCCAAAACATTTCAGGGCATCGTGCATTCTGAAGCGGTGTCATCAACGATTCAGAATTTCAACGCCGAACGTTACGCCAACATCCCCATGCGCGCGCCGACTCACAGCGAGCAGCAGCGCATCGCCGACTTCCTCGACGCCGAGACCGCCCGCATCGACAGGCTCTCGGTTCTGCGGAGCGAGCAGCTGACATTGATTCGCGAGAGTCTCATCACTGAATCTGCACACCTGTCCGGACGCACCATGGTGAACAGTGCGCACGGCCTCAAGGAACACGTGGTCCAATTGCGACGCGCGACCTCGGCCGTGCAGACCGGGATCACACCTGCCGATCTGCGCGCCTCGGTGGATGACGTGGCACACGATGATCTCCCTTGGTACACACCTGCCGCCATCGACGAATGGATGTCGATCGCCAAGGCAGAGAAAGTCACACGAGGCGGCAGTGGAATTCCGATATTCCCTTCCGGAAGCGTGATCGTGACGGGCATCGGTGAGTCCCTCGGCAAAGTCGGCTATCTACCTCACGCGGCAACCGGAAATCAGCAGCTCACTTCCCTGTCCCCTTCGTCGGGCGTGAACGGAAGATTCATCGCATGGCAGCTTCGGGCTGCCGAGAAAGAGCTGAGAGAATGGGCTCAGTACTCACGGATTCGCATCATCAATAATGATACGCTGAAATCTTTCCCGATCTATCTGCCGCCTCGTACCAAGCAGGATTCAGCGGTGCGAATCCTTGATTCTGGTCTTTCGCAGGTACAGAAAGCGGAAGCTGCCATCTCCAGGTTCCAGCGCGTTGCGAACGAACGCCGCCAAGCCCTCATCACCGCTGCCGTAACCGGCCAGTTCGACGTCTCAACCGCCAGCGGTCGCAACGTATCGGATGGAGTCCACACGTGAGCCCCGCCCACAGTGAGTCCGCCTTCGGGGACGCCATCGTCGCCTCGATGACCGAGCGTGGCTGGCGCGAGGCGCGGCCCGAGGACTACCAGTCCGACCTCGGGCTGGACACCAACGAACTGTTCACCTTCCTCGGCGAGACGCAGATCAGCGAGTGGAACGAATTGCTCGCCGTCTACGGCAACAACGTCAACGACGCCCAGCACGGCTTCGCCCGGCGCCTGGACAAGGCCATCACCGAGGACGGTCTCCTCAACGTCCTCCGCAACGGTGTCAAGGACCGAGGCGTCCGTCTCCGCGTCGCCTACTTCAGGCCAAACCTCGTCGCCGACGACTCCGTCCTCAATGGCTACCGCGCCAACCGCCTCACCGTCGTACGCGAACTCGCCTACGCCACCAAGCAGGCCGACTGGGGCAACCGGCTCGACCTGGCCCTGTTCCTCAACGGAATCCCCGTCGCCACCGCCGAGTTGAAGAACCCGCTCACCCGACAGGGCGTCGAAGAGGCCAAGGAGCAGTACCGCAACGACCGCGACCCGACCGAGCTGATCTTCACTCGCCGCGTCATCGGAAACTTCGCTGTGGACCCCGATCTCGTCTTCGTAGCGACGCGGCTTCGAGGCCAGAGCACCCGCTTCCTCCCCTTCAACACCGGCTCCAACGGCGCCGGCCTGCCGGGCGGTGCCGGAAACCCGGCCCCGACCGCGTACGGCGCGTACGCCACCTCCTACCTGTGGGAGCAGGTCTGGGCACGGGACAACTGGCTCGATCTGCTCCAGCGCTACGTACATCAGCAGAAGACCAAGACGCCGGGCGGCGGCACCACCAAGTCGACGATCTTCCCGCGCTTCCACCAATGGGACGTCGTGAAGCGGCTGACCGCGCACGCGGCGACCCACGGCGTCGGGCAGAACTACCTCGTCATGGCCTCCGCCGGCTCCGGCAAGTCCAACACCATCGGCTGGCTCGCGCACCGGCTGAGCGATCTGCACGCGGACACCGACCCCCGCGTACTCGCCCCGCAGGCGATCGAGAATGGCCGGCTCAAGCCGGGCGCGCCCGTCTTCGACAAGGTCATCGTCATCACCGACCGTCGCAACCTGGACGCCCAGCTCCGGGAAACCGTCGGCAGCTTCTCGCAGACCGAGGGCCTGGTCGTGAAGATCGACGAGAAGCACGGGGCGAAGAGCGAGCAGCTGGCCCGCGCACTGTCACGCGACACCGGCAAGATCGTCACGGTCACCCTGCACTCGTTCCCGGCGCTCATCGACTACATCGTGCGCAACCCGACCGAGATCAAGGGCACCAAGTTCGCGATCATCGTGGACGAGGCGCACTCCTCGCAGTCCGGTGGCGCTGCCACGGACGTACGGGCCGTGTTGCGTGACCTCGGTCTGGACTCCGACTCGGCGGATCAGGGTGCGACCGCCGTCACCGTCGACGAGAAGCTGAGGAAGAAGGCCACTGAACGCTCGCAGGCCGCGAACCTCTCCTACTTCGCCTTCACCGCCACCCCGAAAGCCAAGACCCTCGAACTCTTCGGCACGGACCACACCGTGGACGGCAAGGCCGTCTACCGCCCCTTCCACACGTACTCCATGCGCCAGGCGATCGAGGAAGGCTTCATCCTCGACCCGCTGCGCAACTACGTCACGTACAACACGTACTGGAAGCTGGTGAACCACAACGCGGACGAGACCGAGGTCGACCCGTCCAAGGCCAACAGCCTTCTCGCCCGGTACGCGCTGACCCATGAGCACACCGTCTCGCAGCACGCCACGGTGATCGTCGAACACTTCCTCGCGCACTCCCGCGGCCGGCTCGGCGGGCGCGGCAAGTCCATGGTGGTGACGGCTTCACGAGAGTCCGCCGCGAAAATGGCACGGGCGATCAAGCGCTACATCGAGGAGCGGCAGTACGACACCAAGTACCCGGACCTGGGGGTCCTGGTCGCGTTCTCCGGCTCGCTGAGCATCGACGACGAGGAGACGACCGAGTCGAAGGAGAACGGCGGGATCGCCGAGAGCGCGCTCCCGAAGGCGTTCGCGTACACCCGTGCCGACGACAAGGCCGTGGCGGCCGGTGGGCGCGGGCAGCAGGAGTACAAGATCCTGGTGGTCGCGGAGAAGTACCAGACCGGCTTCGATCAGCCGCTCCTGACGACCATGTACGTCAACAAGAAGCTGACCGGTATCTCCGCCGTGCAGACGCTCTCCCGCCTCAACCGCACCGCTGACCGCAAGTCGCAGGCCGACCTCGCGGTCCTGGACTTCGCCAACGACGCCCAGGACATCCAGGACGCCTTCCGCCCGTACTTCGAGGAGGCGACGACCCTCCCCTCGGACCCGAACCTGCTCTACACCGCGCAGAGCCGTGTCATGTCGGCGCCGATCCTCTCCGAGCCGGAGATGGACGAGTTCGCTGCCGCGTACTTCGCGGCGAAGGAGAAGGCTGCCGGTTCACAGGCCAAGTGGGAGAAGCTGCACGCCGAGTTGTACCGATTGCTGTCCCCCGCCGTCGCACGGTTCACTCCGCTCCTTGAGAGCGAGGAGGACGACGATGTGGAGACCGCCGAGGACTTCCGCGCCGATCTCAACGACTACGTGCGCAAGTACGGGTTCCTCGCGCAGATCGTGCCCTATCGCGATGCCGAGCTTGAGCGGCTGCACCTCTACGGCCGTTACCTCCTCAACCGACTCCCCCGCCGCGCCGACGGTGGCGTCGACATAGGCGAGATCGACCTCAGCCACTTGCGGGTGGAGAAGACCGGCGAGCACGACAAGTCCCTCACCTCCGAAGGCCCGGCAGAGCTCAAGGGCTTCGGAGAGGGCGCGGGCGGCGCCGCGGAGGCCGAGAAGTCACTGCTGTCGGAACTGATCGAGAAGTTCAACGCCAAGTTCGGCACCGACTTCACCGAGCAGGACGTTATCCAGCCCTTCAACGAGGCCAAGGCCGACCAGAAGGTACGGCTGGCTGCCGTCGCCAACGACGACGTGGAGAACTTCGGCAAGGTCTTCGACCGCGTCTTCGCCGACAAGATGGCCGACCACATCGACACGATCGCCGGCATGGGACGGCAGTACTTCGGGCCCGACAAGGCGTTCAAGTCCAGCCTCGACCGCAGCGCGCGCCGGGCGGCGTGGCGGATGATCCGCCGCGAGGAGAACGTGGACGAGTAGTCCCGCCGCACACGGGAGGACCCCGCCGTTGCGCCTGAGCGGCGCTCGGCGGGGCCCTCCCGGCGTTGTATGCGTCAGCCGGCGACGAGGCCGATGAATCCGGCCCATGCGTCTGGAGCGACCGTCAGCATCGGGCCGCTGAGGTGCTTCGAGTCGCGGATGTGTACGTGGGTGGCTGCGGCGGCAACTTCCACACAATCGCCGCCCTCCGCACCGCTATAGCTGCTCTTGCGCCAGGCGACCTCGACGCACTCGCCGCCGTTCCCTGTACTGTAACTGCTCTTGAACCACGCCAACTCGGTTGTGATCGGCCCGGTGAGTTGAACGGTCATTTCTCTCCCAGAAGCTTTTCAATGAACTCCAAGGACTCACGTGGAGTGAGCGCCTGGGACCGGATGATGCCATAGCGGGCTTCGAGCTCGCGGACCATGGCCCGGCCGGTGTACAGACGGCTGTCCCCCTGCACCTCAGCGTAAGCGAGGCGCTGTCCCTGCGCATTGTCGATAAGCGTGAACGGCCCTCCGAGCGCGGCATGATCCTCCCGGTTCAGGGGCATCACCTGAATCTCAACATTCCGCTTCCTGCCGATGTGAAGCATCTGCTCCAGCTGGCCGTAAAGCGTCGGCCAGCCACCGATCGGCCGGCGGAGCACAGACTCATCGATGATGAAGCTCAACAACGGAGCGGGGCGCCGATCGTAGATCTCCTGCCTGGCCAGACGGGCCGAAACGCCTTGCTCAATGTCCGCTTCGTCGAGCAACGGCCGCTCCAACTCAAAGCCGGCTCGGGCGTAGTCCGCTGTCTGCAACAGGCCCGGAATCGCGTACAAGCCGTACACGCAAAGTCCGACGGCCTTCGCCTCCAACCGCGCCATATCCCGGAAGAACGGCGGATACTGCGCCCGCGCAAGCTCCTCCTTCAACGCCATCAGCAAGCCCCCGGCGTCCAGCACCGCGTCCGCCTTGTCGATGAACGCGGGCTGCGGGATCCGCCGCCCCTGCTCGAACGACGCGATGGACGGGGCCGCGTAGCCCACCAGCTTGCCGAACTCCGCCCGGTCCAGCCCCGCTCGGAGGCGTAACAGCTTCAGCTGACGCCCGAACGCCATCATCACCCCGGATCCCGGCTCGCCCTCCGGCCGTTCCCCGGTCTCCGCGCCCGAACCCGACTCCGCGTCCATGTCCGCGTCGCCCCGTACCACCGTCATCGCCACACCGCCTGTCCCACGCACCGACGTACGTACACGCAGACCGCCTCCGCGTACAAGCAGTCCGCGACGGCGCGTCACCTCTGGTCACGCTACGCCACGTAGCGACACCGTGGAGTCATGAACAGCGATTCCCCACTCCCCCTGCGCCCGCTTCCCACCCCCCAACCCCGCTTCCCCTGGCACCACTTCTCGATGCGCTTCAGCTCCACGCCCCGCGGCGCCCGTCTCGCCCGGCGCCTGGCCGGCGAGAGGTTCGACGCCTGGGGCATCCCGTACGGCAGCGACGCGCACGACGCGCTGACGCTGATCGTCGCCGAGCTGTGCGCCAACGCCGTACGCCACGGGCTCGTCCCCGGCCGCGACTTCCGCCTGCGCCTGTCCGCCGAGGGCGCCGCCCTGCGCATCGAGGTCACCGACACCCGCGGGGAACGCATCCCGGCACTCACCCAGCCGTCGGACGTCCCGGACGGAGACGGCGAGGGCGGTCGCGGCCTGCTCCTCGTGGCCGCGCTCGCGAACCGCTGGGGCTGGTACCCGTGCTCGGACGGGCCGGGCAAGACGGTGTGGGCCGTTCTGGACCTGAGGTAGGCGTCAGAACCCGCGTCCCCTACACCGACACGGGCACCGCAGGGAACACGACCACCGAGCCGTCCTTGTCGCGGGCGATCTCAATCGCCACGTCCGTCGTGCGGCCGTTGACCATGCCGCCGTCGCCGAGCTTGTGAATCAGGTTTGCCGAGCGCATCAGGCGCTCGACTTCACCGGTCGTGAAAACGGGCCGCAAGCCGCTGGGGCGTGCCAGCTCCAGCTGCGACAGGCGTTCCAGGACACCGGCGATGCTCGTTTCCAGTGTGCTGAGACGCTGATGGTCGGCCTTGAGTGCCCGCGCGAAGTTCACGAACAAGTTGTCAGGGTCGCTCTGGGCATGCTCGACGGCCTGGAGGACGATGACCCGCTGCTTCAACGCAATGGCCAGGGCAGCCATTTCGAGGTGGGTACGGAACCTGCCTCCATGGTCGTCGACGCCGGGAAATGACTTGGTCAGCGTGCTGATCTCGACGGCCTGTCCCTCGGGCAGCTTGCCGAGTGCGCTCTGCCACCTGGCCAGGCGGCGGTCAGCGGCGCCCAGTGCCGTGTTGATGGCGTGGACTGCCGAGTCCAGTCCCAGCGAGGCGCCAAGCTTGCCCTGGTCGAGCAGAATGGCTGTGGCCTTGTCGATGGCATCGCGGCAGCCGTCGAGTTCGCTGTGCTCGTCGTCGAGCTTCTGCTCGTGCAGCTGCTCCAGCAGTTCCGTGATGTGCTCGATAGCCTGCTGGCGCTTCTGGTCGGCATACGCGCTCATCCCCACCGCTACGGCCATGAGCACGAGCGGCGCGGCCACGGTGAACGCCACGCTGCCGGTGGCCGCGACGCCGGCTGTGGCACCGGCTCCACCGACTGCGCCCGCTGCTGTCGCTGTGCCGACCGGCACGAAGGCCGCGCCGGCGGCGACGCGGCCCGTTTCCGCATTCACCAAGGGGCCGCGGAAGGCGCAGGTCGCCCCCTTGGCCACCATCGGCCGGATGACACCCTGGCCGAACTGGGCGGCAACCTTCGCCGGAACCACCATGCGGAACAGGCCCTCGCCGGTAGCGGCCGCCCTGGCCGCAGCAGAGGAACTCCGCGCTGACTGCGTGATGAGCTGCGACAGGTGCTGTGCCAACGGGCTCACGGAATCGAGCGGGATGCCTCGGCTGCGGTCGAGCCGGCCGGGCAGCGGATGTGCCTCAAGTGTGGCAATCGGCTTGTCCGCCAGGCCGGCCAGCACGCTGCGCAGTTCAGCCAGGCGCTCAGCTGTCATCGGCTCGTCCCCGGCCACTGCGGGCACCCGGACGTCACCGGTCGCCAGCGTCCACACCGGCACGTTTGCCTTGCGGTAGTCGATCATCGTCTCCCCCTCATTTTCCAGCGACAGACTACGGGTGACGTCCGACAGGAACGGCATGAACCTTGCAGGTTCAAGTACCGGAGTCGCCTCCCGGTGAACCGACGATCCGGCGGCCGCCCCGGCTGACCGGAAAGCGGCGTACCGGACGCCCCTGCCCCGCCACCGCTGGACTGAGGATCGCCCCACCAGGGACACTTGCCCTCCACTCTGCCGAAAGCCGGTGCAGCCGCACGCATCGGCCAGTACACGCACACACGGGGGCAACGTGCCGCAGCAGCAGCCGATCGCAGGTCGGTACGAGCTTCTGGAGCCGCTCGCCAACGGTGGCATGGGGGATGTGTGGCGCGGCTACGACGCCGTGCTCGACCGGCCCGTCGCCGTGAAGCTGATCCGGCAGCAGGCCGTCGGCGGCTCGCAGCAGATGGCGGAGGAGTTCGCCAAGCGTTTCCGCCGCGAGGCCCGCATCACCGCGCGCATCCAGCACCCCGGTGTGCCCCAGGTGTACGACGCGGTGCTCGACGACACGTACGAGCGGCTGTTCCTGGTCATGGAGCTGGTGGACGGGGTGTCCCTGTCCGCGTACGTCCACCCGGACCGGCTGCTTCCCGTCAGTTGGGCGGTGGCGGTGGCGGCGCAGGTCGCCACCGTGCTGTCGTACGCGCACGAGGTGCCGGTCATCCACCGCGACCTCAAGCCCAGCAACATCCTGGTCGCCCGCGACGGGACGGTGAAGGTCCTCGACTTCGGGATCGCGGCGATCCTGCGGACCGATGCCACGAAGCTGACCGCGACCGGCACGCCCATCGGCACGTACCAGTACATGGCGCCCGAGCAGGTACGCGGCGGGCGGACCACTCCGCAGACCGACCTGTACGCGCTCGGCTGTGTGCTGCACGAACTGCTCAGCGGGCGGCTGCTGTTCACGGCTGACAGCGAGTACATGGTGATGCACCAGCACGTGAACGCCGCTCCCACCCCGCTGCGCCTACTGCGTCCCGAGGTTCCGCAGGAGCTGGCGGACCTCGTCCTGCATCTGCTGCTCAAGGCGCCCGAGGCGCGGCCTGTCGATGTGCAGGATGTGTACGAGCGGCTGCGGCCCTTCCTGCCGTCGCCCGGCCGGACGCCCGGACCGGGCGAGGCCGGACCGGCGGGGGCGCCGGACCCGACCGGGGTCTTCCGTAATCCGTACGCGCCCCGCGCCCGCGCGGGTGCGGGCAGGGCCGCTGCCGCGTCCGCCGATCCGGCTGCCGTACAGGCCGCACCCGTTCCCGTTCCCGCGCAGTTGCGTGCGGAGATCGACGAGGCGTACGCGCACTCGGACGCGCTCCTGGACGAGGAGCGGTTCGCCCAGGCCGCGGAGGTGCTCGGGGAGATCATCGAACCCGCCGCCCGTGCGCTCGGCTCGGAGAGCCGGAAGGTCCTGGAGCTGCGGACCCGTCGGGCCGCGATCCAGCTGCTCGGCGGGGACTACCGGGCGGCGCTCCCCGAGTTCGACGCTCTGGCCGACGCGTACGCGCGCACCGACGGCCCGACCGGCGAGCCGGCCCGCGCCTGCCGCGCCCAGGCCGCGCGATGCCGCGCTGAACTCGGCCAGGTCACCGACGCGCTCTCGGCACTGCGTGCCCTCCTCGACGTCGTACGGAACGTCGACAGCGATCTCAGCGAGGAGGCCGTCGAGCTGCGCCGCGACATCGGCATGCTGCTGCTCGCCCAGGGGCGGGCGGTCGAGGCCCACCGGATACTCCGGCCGTTGCACGACGACCTGTGTCTGGTCTTCGGGCCCGGAGACGAGATGACCCAGGAGGTCGGCGAAGCACTGGCGCTGATCGGCCTCGACCTCGACGGTCCGGCCACCTGACCCCGTCACACCCCCTTCTGTTCCGTCCGCCTCCCGGAGAGTCCGCTTCATGCCCCACCTCGCGTTCGACGTCGGTTTCTGCGCCCAGCTCGGCAAGCTCCGGGGCAGCGTCAAGCAGGGGGTGTTCGACGCGTGGGAGAAGTTCGAACGCCTCACCCTGGACCAGTTGTTCAAGGATCCCGGGCTGAAGCTGGAGAGCCTGAAACGCGCCCGTGATCCGCACATCCGGACCATCCGGATCGACCAGGGGACACGGGGTGTGGTCCTCGCACCCGACAGCGGCGACACCTACGTGCTGCTGCGTGTGATGCCGCACGACAAGGCGATCGACTGGGCCACCAAGCAGAAGGCCAGCGTCAACACCGTGACCCGGGCCGTCGAGATCCGCGACATCGCGATGCTCGACGAGCTCACCCCCGCCTACGAACGCATCGCGCCCGCGCCCGATCAGCGGCTCTTCGCGAAGGTGTCCGACGGGGATCTGACAGCGCTCGGGATCGACGAGACCACCCTGCGGCAGGCCCGCGCCCTCACCAACCTCGAGCAGCTGGAGGTCTTCGCGCCGTACTTCCCGCAGGACCAGCGTGAGGTCCTCGAATATCTCGCCGCGGGCTTCACCGTGGAGGAGGTGTGGCGGGACGTGGTGTCCGTCAGCCTCTCCACCGCGCCCGCCGACACCACGCCGGTGGACACCGACGACTTCGCCACCGCCATCCACCGCACCGGAACCCGCATCGCCCTCATCACCGCGTCCGAAGAGCTCCGCGACATCCTCGACAAGCCCTTCGCCGCCTGGCGGGTATTCCTCCACCCTTCCCAGCACAAGGTCGCCTACCGGGCCAGCTATTCCGGACCGGCGCAGGTGACCGGCGGGCCAGGCACCGGCAAGACCGTTGTCGCACTCCACCGGGTACGACACCTCCTGGGGTTCCTGCGCGACGGCGAGCGCATTCTGCTCACCACGTACACGAACGCTCTCGTCGACGCACTGCGCGTCGGCCTCGCGACCCTCGTCGAGGACGCGCACCTGCGCGACCGGGTGGACATCACCACCGTCGACGCGCTGGCCAGCCGGGTCGTCGCCACGTCACGCCGCCCGCTGCGGGCCGGCGAGGAGGACGCCCGCTGGGAACAGGCAGCGCGTTCCACCGGCTTCACCGGAACGCCGCAGTTCCTCGCCCAGGAGTACAGGCACGTCGTCCTCGCCCAGAACCTGCGGAGCCAGGAGGAGTACGAAGCCGCCGACCGGGCCGGGAGGGGCAGCCGGCTCCCCGTTGCCCAACGGCCTGCGGTGTGGCGTACGGTCCAGCTCTTCACCGATCGGCTCGCCGCCGACGGACTCCGCACCTACCTGGGCACGTGCGCGGAAGCGGCCGACCTCCTCGAAGCGCAACAGCCGCTGTACCGGCACATCGTCGTGGACGAGGCCCAGGATCTCCACCCGGCACAGTGGCGGCTGCTCCGTGCCGCCGCTCCGGTGCGCCCCGACGATCTGTTCATCGCAGGCGACCCGCACCAGCGGATCTACGACTCGAAGGTCTCGCTGAAGGCGCTCGGCATCAAGGTCACGGGCCGCTCGACGAAGATGCGGAAGAACTACCGCAGCACTCACGAGATCCTCAGCTGGTCCACCGCCCTGCTCGTCGGCCGGCCCTTCGCGCAGTTGGAGGACGACGACCGCAACGAGACGCTGCTCGGATACCGCTCCGCACTGCACGGGAGCGGACCGGCTCTGCACGGGGCCGCTTCGGAAGAAGCGGAGCTGGACGCGCTCGTCACACAGATCCGCGCCTGGACCGACGCCGGCGTCAGCCCTGCCGAGATCGGCGTCAGCGCCCGCTTCAACAAGACCTGCGACAAGGCGGTCGACCGGCTGACAGCCGAAGGGATCCCCGCCGCACGGTTGCGATCCGGAGCCTCCGATGACGCCCCCGCCGTGCGTATCGGAACCATGCACTCCTTCAAGGGCCTCGAGTTCCGTTGCGTGGCCGTCATCGGCGTGCACGACAAGGCGCTGCCTTACCCGGGGGCCGTGACACCGGCCGATGTGGACCGGCTCCAGCGCGAGGCTGATTTGATGGCTGAGCGCTGCCTGCTCTTCGTCGCCTGCACCCGGGCCCGGGATGGCCTGTACGTGTCCTGGACGGGGGTGCCGAGCCCGTTCCTGGTCGAGGCCGGTGCGGCATGAGGACGAAACACCGTCGTCCGAGCCGGTGCCGACCCCCGACTGCCCTGCGATCGCACTGCTCCAGGAGATGGGTTGTCCCCCAGGCCCCCCTGAGGGACAACCCCCAGGAAAGTCGGGGAGAAACCGAGTCGTGGGGAGGACGCCGGGTCCGTAGGTTCTGGGGTGAAATCCTATTACCGCCCCACACAGCCTCCGGAGGCATCTCGTGACCGCCCCAACCCCTCAGCCGACGCGCACGCCTCACGCGCTTGTCGCGGCCTTCGTGCGCTTCGTGGTCTGCGGCGGTGGGGTCGGGGTCGCCTCCAGCGGGGTGCTGGTTCTGCTCCATGACCGGATGCCGCTGGCTGTGGCGAACGCCCTGGTGACGGTCGTGTCCACGGTGATAGCGACCGAGCTGCACAGCCGGATCTCGTTCCGGAGCGGGCGCCGGGGATGGGGCATCCACCTTCAGTCCGGGCTGACCGTCGCCGTGAGTTACGCCTTCACGACCGGGGCGCTGCTCTGCCTGTACGCGTTCCGGTCCGAGCCGTCGGCGCTGGTCGAGCAGAGCGTGTACCTGTCGGCGTCGGCGCTCGCCGGGGTCGGCCGGTTCGCGCTGCTGCGGGTGGTGGTCTTCGGGGAGCGAAAGGCCGGCCGGACCCGTGCAGGGGCACTCGGCAGGACTTCCGTGGCCGTGGCCGCTGACACGGAAGGGCGGACCGTCCTCCTGGCTCGCGCCTGCCGTCGGCATCGATTGGATATCGTGGATGGTCGGCCGGGCAGTCACGCGGCCCGTGAGTCGAGTGGGCGGGGCGCAGGTGGCACAGGAGCGGGCCGGATGGGTGCGGGTGCCGGTCGGGGACGGTGCCGTGCGGTGGGCCACACGTGGGAAGTGTCTGCGGGTGCTGGTCGTCGTGCACAACGTGACCTCCGCCACGCGGCTCCTCGACGTGCTGCCGCTCTTCGACGGCGATCTGCGGATTCAGCTCCTCGCCACCTGCCCGGAGTCCTCCGCGTTCTCGGCCGGCACGGCCGATCTCCTTGCCGGGACCGGAGTGCCGGTGCTGCCGTGGGAACAGGCCGTCGAAACGCCGGTGGACCTGGCCGTCTCCGCCAGCTTCGGCGGCCAACTGGAGCTTTTGCGTGGGAAGTTGACCATCCTTTCGCATGGTGTCGGATATACTAAGAGGCTGGCTACACCGGACACCAGGTCGGGGTCGGGGGGCGATGTCGCACCCGTGTTCGGTCAGGCTCCGCAGTGGGTGCTGGCCAACGGCGTGCCCATCGCGGACGCCCTCGTTCTCTCTCATCCCGAGCAGTGCGACCGGCTGCGCGCCGCGTGCCCCGAGGCCGCGCCGACCGCCGTGCTCGCCGGTGATCCCTGCTTCGACCGTGTGCTCGCCGCCCGCCCCTACCGCGAGCGGTTCCGCCGGGCGCTCGGGATACGGGCGGGACAGCGGCTGATCGTCCTCAACTCCACGTGGAATCCGGAGTCCTTCTTCGGGGACGGCGGCGCGGGCGGCGACGACTTGCTGCCCGCACTGCTGCCTCGGCTCGCACGCGAGTTCCCCGTGGACGAGTACCGGTTCGCCGCCGTCCTGCACCCCAACATCTGGCACGGCCACGGGCCTGGCCAGGTACGGGCCTGGCTCGACCGGGCGCGGCGCTGCGGGCTGGTGCTGATCGATCCGCTGGAGGGGTGGCGGCAGGCCCTGGTGGCGGCCGACGCGGTGGTCGGGGACCACGGGTCCGTCACCTTCTACGCGGCGGCACTCGGCACTCCGGTGCTGCTTGCGGCGGCTCCGCTGCACGAACTCGATCCCGGGGCACCGGTCTCCGACTTCATGCGGGAGGCGCCCCGGCTCGATCCCGGTGCGCCGCTGCGCGAGCAGATCGACCGGCTCATCGAGCACCATCGGCCGCTGCCGGGGCCCGCCGAGTACACGACCTCTGTGCCTGGTGAGGCCGCGGTCCGGCTGCGGACCCTGTTCTACTCGATGTTGGGTGCGGCGGAGCCGGAGTGGCCCGCCTCGCTGGACCCGTTGCCGCTGCCGGGCCACGAGCCCCTGTCCGTCACGGCTCCCCTTCATGTACTGACCCGGATGCCGCGTCCGGGCGAGGTCGTCGTGACCCGTTGGGCGGGTTCCCCGCCGACCGCCGAGTGCGGCGGCGGGGAGGTTCACATCGCCGTGCACGAGGACACCCGTGACGTGGACCAGTTGGAGCTCGCCGACGTCATCTTCCGGGACGGTCTGCCCGACGATCCCCGCTTCGGGTCTCCGGCTGTCTGGACGGAGGAGGTGTTGCGGCGCCATCCCGGCTGTGCGCTGGCCGCCTTCACGGTCGGCCCTGCCGAGTGTGTCGTCCGGCTGCGGGGCGGGGAGCCGCTGCGTCTGCTGTCCTCGCCGGAGGACGCGGTGGACCCCGCTGCCGGCGCCTCGGCTCTCCATGCGCTGCTGGGGGCCGGGGAAGCCGGCGGCGACGTCACGGCGACGCGGCTCGCGAACCTGTTGGCTGACGGCGGGTTCGCGGTCCGCGTCGGGACCCGGCGGGTTAGGGTGCGGGTCGCCGGCCTCCACCCCGGGTGACGCGGTTCAGCCGGTGCCGCGCTCCTCGGCCTGGCAGCGCTCGCGCATGGACCGCAGATGGGCCACGTGGTACTCGGCGCTCTGGCCGCTCAGCGTCGTGAACGCCGCCTCGATCAGCGGGCGTGCGGCCGCGGTGTCCGACTCGTCCAGCCAGGTCTCGGCCAGGTCGGTCAGGGTCCGGGCCGTGTTGTACGTATCCCTCTGCTCCCGGAAGCGGCTCAGCGCCGTCCCCAGCCGGTCCCGGGACTCCTCGAACCTCCCGAGGCCGCGCAGGGCCCGGCCCCGGTGGCGTTCCAGCAGGGCACGTGCGCGGGGGACGTCGGCGGTCCCTTCGTCCTGGGCTCCCATCGTGATCAGGACGGCGTCCGCCGCCTCGAAGCACTCGTAGGCCTCCTGGAACCGCCACTGACGCAGCCGCAGCAGTCCGAGGAACTCCGTTGCCGACGCGTGGCCCAGCTTGTGGCCCGCCGCCTCCTCGGCCCGCGCTGCCGCGAGTGCCTCCGTCTCCGCCTCGTCCCATTGGCGCAGTTCGGTCAGCGTGTGCGCGAGTTGGGCGTGCAGTGCTCCCGCGTCCGCCGTTCCCGGCAGGTGGGTGTCGGCGAGCCGTGCTCCGATGCGCAGTGCGGGCAGCAGCATCTCGTGGCGGCCGGCCTTGAGTTGCAGCGGCCACAGGGAGCGGCTCAGCCGTACGGCCGAGGCCGGGTCGCCCGATTCCTCGGCGCAGTGGACGGCCTGGACCAGGTTGCCGCACTCGGCGATCAGGGCGTCGAGCGCCTCGCCCCGGCTTTCGAAGGCCGGGGTTTCGAACACCGGGGTTTCGAACGCCGGGGTTCCGGGAGTCAGGGTTCCGGGAGTCAGGCCGCGGCGGTTTGCCGAGGGTGCGGGGACCCGCCAGCTCTCCGGCAGCGCCTGGTGGGCCACGGACGTCGACAGATCGACATACCAGCACAGGGCTCGGGCCATCGCGGCCGAGCACGCGGCGATGCCGTCCTCCTGGACGGCGACGGCCTCGGCGTGTCCGCGGACCGCGGGGCGGTAGTGGTAGCGGGCCTGGCCGTCAGCGGTGGTGTTGCGCTCCAGCAGGAGGCCTTCCGCCAGTTCGTCCAGTCGTCGCGCTGCGTCCTCGGGCGTCGTTCCGGTCGCATGCGCGGCCACCACGGCGTCGAGGGCGGGCCAGTCGCGTACCGCCATCAGGCGGTACACCTTCGCCGTCCCCGGTTCCAGCAAGCGGTAGGTGTCCTGCGCCGCCGCCCGTACGGGGTCGGCGCCGACAGCCGGGCCGGACGCGGGTTCGGTGAGGCGGGGTGCCGCCGCGCGCAGGGCGTACGGCGATCCGCCGCACCGGGCGAGGACGGAGGGCAGGGTGGCGCGGGCCGCGGCGATCGCCGGCTTGTCCAGGAGCTGGGTCAGCAGCCGTACCGCGTCCTTGTCCGTCAGCGGGCCGACGGGAACGCGTACCGCGTCGAGGCCGGGGAACGGACGACGGGCCACCACGATCATGAACACAGCGGGCGCTGAGGTGAGGAGCGGCCGGATCTGGGCGGCCGAGTGCACATGGTCCAGGACGATCAGCAGCTTCCGGTCCGCCACGCAACGGCGGAAGAACTCGCTCAGCTCTCCGGCCGAGGTCGGCATCTCCTCGTCCCGGACACCGAGTTGGCGCAGCAGGCTGCGCAGTACGGTCCCCGCGTCGCGTGCGGCGGCGGTGCCGCCGGCCAGATCCGCGTAGAGCTGCCCGTCCGGGAACATGGCCGCCTGGCGTACTCCCCAGTGCACCGCCAGCGTGCTGGTGCCCATGCCCTCGGCGCCGTGCACCAGGGCCAGTCTCGGCGTTCCGTCCGCACGGCGCGACGCCTCGCGGTCGAGGCTCTTCAACGCCTCCTTGCGGTCGGTGAAGAACCTTATCGAGGCGGGGAGGCCCGGCTGCCCGGTGCCGGGTGCGAAGTCCGCTCCCGGACCTCGGCCGCCACCGCTCACCCGGCTCGCGAACGCCCTCCACGAGGCGGCGAGTCGGGGGTCCTCACGGAGCCGGTCGGACACCATGCGGGCCACCGCGTCCAGTTCGTCCGGTGCGGTGGGCGCCGGGATCTCCCGGCCGGCGATGCGGCGGACGAATCCGCCCGTCGACTCCCACGCCCATCTTCCGGCCTCGTTGGCCATTCCCGAACCGACCGCACCGAGCACCGCCGTGACGGCCGTCAGCGAAATGGGATCCAGCATGTCGCGCACTCCCCGTTCCCGGTGTTCCGCGCGATGCGCCCTCCCCGGCACCGCCGCTGCCACCGTGCAGATGCAATCTACCGAGTCGGGCGGCGCCCCGTGCGGCACCGCGCGACACAGCCGGGTTGGCTATCCTGACGACCGTTCCAAGTGATCACGGTGGCCGTGCGGCCCGCGGCACGGGCCGCGCACTCGCCGGAGGGGGAGAGACACGTGCGGGGTGCAGCGGCGAGCCGGGGCTCGGTCAGGAAGGCCGAGCAGGCGTGGAATCAGGCGATGCTGCTGATGCGGCAGGGGAACACCGCGGGGGCGTCCGCGCAGTTCGCACTGGCCACGTCCCACGATCCGGCCGCCGCCGACGCGTGGCTCGGCCTCCATGCGACCGGGCAGGATCAGCAGCGGGCGCTGGACGCCATGCTGCGGACCTCCGGGGCCTTCGGCGCGCTGCGCACGAAGTCCGGGATGCCCCTCCGGTCCACGTTCCAGATCGGCCATTACGTCACCTTCCGCCTGGAGAACGCACGCGATCTGTGGCTGGCCGCGATGTCCTCGCTGCTGGACAACGGCCGGCTCGACGAGGCCTGGGCCGGGCTGTCCACCGCACAACTGGACTGTGACGAGACGCGGTTCGTCTACGCGCGGTACGCGTTCCTCAAGGAGGACTGGGCCCTGGTACTGAGGTTCGCCACCGGAATCGGTGACGCGTTCCTGCGCGACGAGTCGCAGTTGTACGTCGGTGCGTCGCTCTTCGCCCAGGGCGTCCACCACGAGGCGCTGAATGTGCTCGCTCCGCTCCCCGGGAAGCTGGAGAAGGGGAGCAGGTTCGATGCCGAGACCAAGTACTTCATGGGGCGGTCGCTGGAGGAGCTGGGGCGGAAGGAGGATGCCCTGAAGCGGTACCAGTACGCCTTCCGGTGTTCGCCGGACCTCTTCGACGTGGATGTCCGCGCCCAGGCCCGCCCGGTGCCGCCCCCGGCCGCCCCGCTCGCCCCCGAGGACGCTCCGGACGTCGCTCCCGCGCGGCGCTCCGGTGAGCCGGCGCCGTCCGTTCCGGCCTCGGCCGGCTCTCCCTCACCGCAGACCGGGGTCGGTGGCGGTGCGGAGAGCGGCAGCGTGGAGGGGCCGTCGGAAGAGGAGCGGGCCGCCCTGCTGGCCGAGGCCAGAGAGTCCCTTGACGGCATGATCGGCCTCGAACCCGTGAAGCGCCAAGTGCTCACCCTCATCGCCCAGTTGCGCATGGCCGCGCTGCGGGAGGAGCAGGGTCTTCCCGGGGGTGCCAAGCCCCGGCACTTCGTCTTCGCGGGGCCGCCGGGTACGGGCAAGACGACGGTGGCCCGCATCATCGGCAAGGTCTTCGCCGGGCTCGGCCTGTTGAGGTCCGGTCATGTGATCGAGGCCCAGCGCGTCGATCTGGTGGGGCAGCACCTCGGGTCCACGGCCATCAAGACCACCCAGGTCATCGACTCCGCGCTGGACGGGGTGCTGTTCATCGACGAGGCGTACGCCCTGTCGAACAGCGGATACAGCGGCGGCGACGCGTTCGGGGACGAGGCGATGCAGGTGCTCCTGAAGCGGGCCGAGGACGACCGGGACCGGCTCGTCGTCGTACTCGCCGGGTACCGCGCCGAGATGGCCGGGCTGCTCGCGAGCAACCCCGGTCTGGTCTCCCGCTTCAATACGCGTGTCGACTTCCCCTCGTACTCCGCGGAGGAACTCGTCCTCATCGCCCGGTCCGTGCTGGCCTCCCAGGGCGACGAGCCCGATGCCGGGGCCGTCGATGTCCTCGGTTCGCTGTGCGCGGCGATCGTGGACGGCGGGATGGCCGACACCGTGGGCAACGCCCGGTTCGCACGCGAGCTCTGCCAGAAGGCCTCCGCGCAACGAGACCTGCGGCTGTACGCCGCGCACGCCGACACCACCCCGACCAGGGAGGAGATGGTCACCGTACTCGCCTGGGACGTGGTCGCCGCACACGATGAGCTCATGGAGTCACACGGTCCAGCGGGTGAGACCGAGGAGGGAGCGGGTGGTAGCGGCGTATAGCCGGTGCAGGCCTGCCACCGCCCACCGCCCACTTCTCACGGCGCCGTGCGCCCGCCTCGTCGCAAAGCCGTGCGCCCACCTCGTCACGGCGCCGTGAAGTACTCCGGGAAGCGCGGCCCGAGCCACGGCTTGCGTCCCCAGGCGAGGACCCGTCCCCTGGCCATGGCGCCCACCGGGGCGATACGGCCGAGCGCCATCAGCAGGAACGTGACGGGCTCGATGGAGATCGTGCAGTCCGGGCGGTCCGGCGGCCGGTGGCCCGCCGTCACCGCGCCGTCGGTGAAGGTCACCCCGAAGCGGTCGCCGCCCCACAGCCGGACCGTGTAACGGGCGGTGAGACGCGCCGTGGCCCCGGCGTCGGTCACCCGCGGCATGGCCCGGACGAGGAAGGGCAGGGTCAGCCGGGCCCTGGGCCGGTCGACCATGTGCGGGCGCCTCAGTGCCCTCGCCAGGTCGTAGCCGTGGCCCAGCATGTGCGTCAGGAGGTAAGAGCCGAGGACCGCGCGGTTCATCGGACCCATCGGCGTCATCAGCTCCTCGTCCGCGGGGTGTTCGGCCACCGCGTCGAGGAACGCGGCGCTCTGCGCCACGATCATCGCGGCCAGCGGCTCGCCCTCGCGCTCGCCGAACGCCGCGAGGGCCCGCTCGTTGGCCGCGGCCAGGCCCTGCGGGGTGCCGTCCCCGTAGTCGCGCGGACGTCCGGCGGCCACGTCTGCCATCAGCTGGTTGGCCTGTGCGAGATGCGCCGCCGCCTCCCCCACGGTCCACTCCGACCTGGGGACCGGCAGCCCGGTGTCGGGGGCGTCGCGCAGCAGCGCCGCGATCTCCGTGGCCGTCGCGCGTATCGCGTCGGCCAGCCCCTCGGGCAGCCTGCCCCGTATGTCGTGCCCCGCCACCGGCTCCACCCTGCTACCGCCCTCGTGAACGCCGTGCCCCGTGCGTACGGATCCTGCTCCGTGCCCACGTGCACGGGCCTGCCCCGCACACCTGTTACCTGCGGGTACACAAGAACAGGTCACGGTCCCCGCGGGCAAGAGGTCGGCGGCCGCAGTTCGAACCCCTCTACGATCGACGGCGTGTGCGCAAACGTGATCGTCGCTGAAGACGACGAGAAGCAGGCCGAACTCCTCCGCCGATACCTCGAACGGGAAGGTCACTCCGTCACCCTCGTCGGCGACGGCCTCGCGGCCCTCGACCTGGTCAGACACCGGGAGCCGGACCTGCTGGTCCTCGATGTGATGATGCCTCGTGCCGACGGTCTGGATGTGGTGCGTGTCCTGCGCGCCGAGTGCCGGGAGTTGCCCGTACTCATGCTGACGGCCCGCACGACCGAGGACGATCTGCTGCTCGGACTCGATCTGGGCGCGGACGACTACGTGACCAAGCCGTACAGCCCGCGTGAGCTGATGGCCCGGGTCCGTACGCTGCTGCGCCGCAGCAGACGCGCCACGGGCGCCGAACCGGCCGATGCCGCACTGCTGACGGTCGGAGCGCTCGTCGTCGATCCGACCCGGCACCTGGTGTCGGTCGGCGGCGCGGCCGTGGAATGCACCCCCGGTGAGTTCAGGATCCTCGCCGCGCTCGCGGCCGAGCCCGACCGGGTGTTCTCCCGGCAGCAACTGCTCGCGGAACTCCACGGCTTCGACCGGTACATCAGCGATCGGACGGTCGATGTGCACATCATGAACCTGCGCAAGAAGATAGAACCCGCCCCGCGCCGGCCGGCCCGGCTGCTCACCGTCTTCGGTGTCGGATACAAGCTGACGGACCCGGCGAAGGCTGCGGCACGTGCGTCGTCGTAGCGGAGGGCGCCACCACGACGGGGCGCACAGCGCCTCCCCCGGCTCCGAGCGGCGGGCGCGGCTGCCGTTGCGCAAGAGCCTCTTCGCCCGGCTGCTGGCCGTGTCGGCACTCGTGGCGGCGTGTTCGGTGGCTGCCACCGCCTGGCTCGCCGTACAGACGACGTCCGGCGCGATCAGGCAGGAACAGGGGCAGAACCTCACGGCCGATGCCCGGATCTACCAGAGCCTGCTCGGTTACGCGGCGGCTCATCCCACCTGGGAGGGCGTCGGGGGCACGGTGCGTGAGCTGGCCAAGAAGTCCGGCCGGCGGATCGCGCTGACGACGGAGCGGCGCGATCCGCTCGCCGACTCGGCCGACCCGGAGTCGTCGGCCGCGCTGCCGGCGCAGGCCTCGGCGATCGTCGACCCGCTGTCGGTGGACACCGCGCTGGCGGCCGAGACCGCGGGCGCCTCCGGCGCTCCGGCCGACCGGGTCGATCCGCGAGCGGTCGGGCCGTTCCGGCTGCCCGCATCGGAACGTACGGCGCTGCAACAGATCGCCGACCGGAACGTGGCCTGCCTCAGCGAGTCCGGGATCGCCTCGGACGTGGTCCGCAGCGCGAGCGGTCGCCCTCGCATCCAGGTTGTGGGCAACGACCCCGACCGCCTCCAGGGCGCTCGCTGCATGACCGATGCCCTGGACAGTCCGACGGCGACCGAGAAGAAGGCGCTGAAGTCCCTCAACCAACTGGCCGACGCCTGTCTGAAGCGCCAGGGCCGCGCCGGCGTGCAGCTGAAGCTCGATCTGTCCTGGGGGCAGGCGCCGGAGCCCCGGCCCGCGGAAGCGCGCGCCAGTATGGCGCCGAGCGTGGCGCCCAGTCCCATGCCGACCTCCCCGCCCACGGCCACGCCCAGCGTCTCTCCGGAGTCCCGCCCCTCCTCTGCCGTAGGCAACGGCGAGGACGGCCGGGCCATCGCCTCCTGCGTCGGCACGGCCCGTCGTGAACAGCTCGGTTCGTACGTCGCCTCGCCCGCCCTGCTGTTCATCAGCGACACCGGCGGCACCACGGTGCCCGGTTTCGATCTCTCACCGGCCAACACCGCCAGGATCGCGGGCACCGCGGCTCTCGTCCTCGCTCTCACCGTCGGCGCCTCGGTACTCGTGGGCGCACGGCTCGTACGCCCGCTGCGCGCGCTGACGGGCGCCGCCCAGCGGATGCGGGACGGCGAGGACAGCGTGCCCGTGCTGGTCGCCGCGGACAACGAGATCGGGCGGCTCGCCGCCACCTTCAACGACATGTCCGCCCACCGCGCCCGGCTGGAGGCCCAGCGCAAGGCCATGGTCAGCGATGTCGCCCATGAACTGCGCACCCCGCTCAGTAACATCCGCGGCTGGCTGGAGGCGGCACAGGACGGCGTGGCCGACCCGGACCCGGCGTTCATCGCCTCGCTGCACGAGGAGGCGGTGCAGTTGCAGCACATCATCGACGACCTCCAGGACCTGGCCCAGGCCGACGCGGGCGCGCTGCGTCTGCACCCCGAACCGGTACGGATCGAGGACCTGCTGAACCAGGTCGCCGCCGCGCACCAGGCCCGCGCTGAGACGGCCGGGGTCGCCCTGACGGTGCTCCCCGCGCCACCGGGCCGCCCGGTCCCGAGGCTGACGGCCGATCCGGTCCGGCTGCGTCAGGCCATCGGCAATCTGGTCTCGAACGCCGTCCGCCACACCCCGTCCGGCGGGAAGGTCACCCTGCGTCCGTACGGCTCCGAGTCCGGGGAAGCGGTGCTGGTGGACGTCACCGACACGGGCAGCGGCATTCCGCCCGAGGACCTCGGCCATGTCTTCGACCGTTTCTGGCGCGGCGAGAAGTCCCGCAGCCGCCGTACGGGAGGCAGCGGGCTGGGCCTGGCGATCGTACGGAAGCTCACGGAGGCGCACGGCGGTACGGTCACGGCGGTGAGCGTGCCGGGACAGGGGTCGGTGTTCACACTCCGCCTCCCGGCCGACCGCGGTGGCTCGTCCGGGAACGGTTCGACGGAGGCCGGCTCGACCGACGGCCTCTCAGCCGACGGTCTCTCAGCCGACGGCCTCTCGACCGACGACCTCTCGACCGACGACCGGGATGGCGGCGGGCGCGGCTCCGAACAGCCCTGATGCGATGACCACAGCGTTCTGACAGTTTCTTCATAACTTCGGGACAGCCTGTCGGCACGCCTCGCACCGCGGTGCGATTCCGCATCGCGGCGCCGTCGGGGCCGACCTGGAACGGAGCCATATTCATGTCCCTGCGCTCGTCCTTGCGTACCGCCGTCCTCGCCGCTGTCGCGGCCGGCGCGGTATGTGTACCCGCCACCTCGGCCTTCGCCGACTCCTCCCCCACCCCCGCGCCCGCGGCCACGCCGTCACAGAGCCCCATGCGCTCCGCCCCCTCCGAGGCCCCCTCCGTCGTACCGTCCGAGGCGCCGCGTGGCGGCGTGGCCGCGGGCGACAGCCCCACACCCGCTGTCCGGCCGACGACCGTGCCGCGCGGCGGAGTCGCCGCGGGCGAGCGCCCGGCCGGCACGTCCGGTGACAACACCGCCGCGGTGACGGGTTCCGCCGTGGCGGCCCTCCTGGTCGCGGGTGCCGGAACGGTCGTCCTGCGCCGCCGCTCCACCGGCCGCCGCAACGGCTGACCACCCCTCAGCCGACAAGCCGGCAGTGGCGCCGTCCTGCATCAGGGCGGCGCCACTGCCGTCGGCCGATCTCTTCTGGAGTCTCTTTTCATGCCCCGCACGCCCCAGTTCCTCCGGCGCACCGCGCTGCCGGTGCACGCCTGCCTCGCGCTGACCGCGCTGATCGCGCTGACCGGCTGTTCCGACGCCTCCCCGTCGAAGCCCTCGGCCGCGGCCGGGAGCACGGAGTCGGCCGCCACGGCCGGAACTCCCGCCCCCGGCCCGGGAACCGCCTCCGAATCCGCGTCCGGGTCCTCGTCGTCATCCACATCCGCGAAGTCCGCCTCGCCGCCCGTCCATGTCTCCGTCCCCTCCCTCGGGATCAACAGCGCGGTCATGCGCCTCGGGCTCAACCCGGACCGCTCGGTCGAGGTGCCGCCCGCCGACAAGGGCATGACGGTCGGCTGGTACACCGGCGGCTCCGTACCCGGCCAGCCGGGCCCCGCCGTACTGATCGGCCACAACGACACCCGCTACGGCCGGGCCGTGTTCCACGACCTCAAGAAGATCGCCAAGGGCGCGGACATCGCCGTCCGCGACGACCGGGGCACCGAGATCCACTTCAAGGTCACCGGCCGGGAGACGGCGAGCAAGAAGGCGTTCCCGACCGCACGGGTCTACGGACACACCGAGGCCCGTGCGCTGCGGCTGATCACCTGCGACGGTTCGTTCGACGCCGCGGGGCACCCCGTGGACAACCTCATCGTGTACGCCGAGAGGGAGTGAAGAACGACCGGTGACAGGCGTCCGGAGGTGGCGGTCAACCGGTGACGGGCCTCCCGAAGTGACGGGCACCTGATGGACGGTCGCGGGCAGTGCTCCCGGCACCTGCCGTCTACCCACGGGTAACTCCCCCTGGTTTCATGGGTTCCAGCATTCTCCCGCCCCCCATGCAGCAGCAGAATCAGGAGCACCCCGTGCCGCACTCCGCGCTCCGCCGTATCTCCGGCGCGACCCTGTCCGCCACGCTCACCGCCGCCGCGCTGGTGGCCGCCGCACCACAGGCGTCGGCCGCCGACGCCCCGCCGCTGCGGGTACTCACGTACAACACGTTCTTGATGAGCACGAACCTCTACCCGAACTGGGGGCAGGCGCACCGGGCGGCCGAGATACCGAAGGCCGACTTCTTCCGGGGCAATGACGTCGTCGTACTGGAGGAGGCGTTCGACAACTCCGCGTCGGACGCCCTGACACGCAACGCCTCCGCCCAATACCCGTACCACACACCGGTGGTGGGCCGGAGCAAGAGCGGCTGGGACGCCACCAGCGGGGCCTACTCGTCCGCCACACCGGAGGACGGCGGCGTCACGATCCTGAGCAAGTGGCCGGTCCTCCGTCAGGAGCAGCACATCTACAAGGACGCCTGCGGCAGCGACTGGTGGTCCAACAAGGGCTTCGCCTATGCCGAGTTGGACGTCAATGGGGCGAAGGTGCACGTGGTGGGCACCCACACCCAGTCGACCGACCCGGGCTGTGCGTCGGGCGAGGCGGCCGGGGACCGGGCTCTGCAGTTCCGCCAGATCGACGCGTTCCTCGACGCGAAGAACATCCCCGCATCGGAACAGGTCATCGTGGCAGGCGACCTCAACGTGGACTCCCACTCCCCCGAGTACGCCTCCATGCTCGCGAACGCCGGGCTGACCGGGGCGGACTCCCGCACCGGGCACCCCTACTCGTTCGACACACGGGACAACTCGATCGCCGCCGAGCGCTACCCCGACGACCCCCGCGAAAATCTCGACCACGTCCTGCACCGCACGGGGCACGCGAGGCCGGCGGGGTGGACGAACGAGGTGGTGAAGGAGGATAGCGCGCCGTGGACGGTGTCGAGCTGGGGGACCGACTACACGTACACGAACCTCTCCGATCACTACCCGCTGGTGGCGTCGGGGCGGTAGCCGGCGCGCGGCCCCGGCCGTCCCGGGGCCGCCCGGCTTGCCGGGATCAGGCAGCCAAGGGGCCCTGGGGCTGCCGGTCCCGCTTCTTGATGACGGACCGCACCGCGGCGCAAGCTGGCCGCGCAGGAGTACGGCTGTCGCGATGCGAGGGGGCCCGGATGAGGCACATGCCTGTGTTCCGGTGGGTGCTGGCACTCGGCCTGGTGCTGATCGGGTGTTCGCTGGGCGTGTACCTCGCCGCGCCGGGCTTCCCCGAGCTCCGGCAGGTCGACCTCACCGTCCTCGACGAGGCGGCGGACGGGGCGTGCACGGTGCGCTGGACCGACCCTTTCGACCAGCGCGAACGCGAAGGGCCGTACCGGTGCGAGGCCGGCCGCGACCCAATCCTGAAGGCCCCGGCCTTCGACGCGGGCTCCGGACTCGGCTGGGACAGCGGATTCGTGGTGGCCGAAGGCGCGGACCGAGGTGATCTGTACGCGCTGGATCAGGACTACGGGCCGAGGAACGCGCAGATGCGGACGTCCGACGCGCTGGTGGTGGCCGGGCTCCTCCTGACGATCGTCGGTCTCGTCGGCGGCAACATCCGCGGCGCGGCACGGTTGAGCGGGGTGAGCCCGCGCCTGGTCCGGCGGGCGCAACGGCTCAGCGACGCCGCGGTGGCGGTGGCTGACGACCACGAGCGGGCCGTGGAAGCCGTACGGGCGGCCTGGGCGCCGTTGCACAGGGAGCTGGTGGACGAGCGGCTGGGCAGGCTTCCGGTGGCGCGGCTGCGCTGGGCGGTCAGAGGGCGGCCGGGGGCCGGCGAGTGGGAGAAGAGCGGCATCCGGAGTGTGCGGGACGTACTCGACGCCGGAGTCTGGGAGTTGGGCCGGCTGCCCGGAGTCGGTCCCCGCGCGGCCGAGCGCGCGATTGCCGCCGCGCAGCGGATGTCCGACCGGGCCGACGCCACCGCCGCCGTACGGATCGACACCGGCCGGCCCGAGCCCGGAACCACGGCCCTGCTGGTCGCCCTACAGGTGCTGGTCGAAGGCGGGGCGGCGGCCCGGAGTGCGGCGGAGGAGGGAAGGGCCCTGGCCGAGCGGCTGGAGCCGCTGCTGGCCGACGCCGAGCCGTGCGGCACCTACCAGGCGATGCTGCGTGCCGGACCCGGCCGGCGCGGGCAGGCCCGCACGTCCGTGACGCGGCTGCGTCAGGAGTTGGACCTGGCCGCACGGTCCGGCCTCGCGGACCGGTTCGCGCAGGCGTCGGTGGATCTGCTGCGCGGTCAGAACAGCGATGCGGCCGGGCTGGCCGCACGGGTGGACTTCGATGCCCGCTCCGCGGAGTACTGCCGGGTACTCGTGGATGTCACGGGCCACGGCGTCGTGCCGGCGCGCTGACCGTTAGGTCGTGTCCACGGGCCGGTGCGACCCGCGCGCCGACGGTCTCAGAAGAACACCCCGCACCTCAGCAGCACATTCGCGTACGGCCGTGCCTCGCCCGTGCGGACCACCAGGCGCGCGTCCGCCGTGAGCGCCTTGAGCGCGTCGTGGGGGACGTGGCTGAGTCGCGGAAGGCGTCCGGTCAGGAGGCGGGCCGTCTCCGGGTTGGCCTCCCGGATCTCCTCGGCCGCCGTCGCGCCCTCCACCACCAGTTCGTCCAGCAGGCCGTCCAGCACCTGCGCGAACGACGGGACGCCCGCCCGGAAGGCCAGGTCGACGAGGCGGGGACCCGGGGGGATGGGCATGCCGACGTCGCAGATCAGGACGCCGTCGCCGTGGCCCAGTTCGGCCAGGGCCCCGGCGAGGTGGCGGTTGAGGATGCCTGACCTCTTCACAGTGCGGAGACCTCTTCCGCGGTGGGGAACGACGCCTGCGCGCCCTCCTTGGTGACGGCGGCCGCGCCGACCCTGACGGCGAAGGCCGCCGCCTCGGGGAGCTCCTCGCCCAGGCCGAGCCGCCAGGCCAGGGCCGCCGTGAACGCGTCGCCCGCGCCCGTCGTGTCCACCGCGTCGACCGCGGGGCTCGGTACCCGTACGCGGTCGCCGGTACGGGTGTCGGCGGTCAGCGCTCCCCCGGCGCCCAGGGTGATCACCACCGAGCGGGGGCCGAGCGCGGTCAGTGCCCGTGCCCAGGACTCGGGGGTGGTGCCCGCTTCCGGGCCCAGGATGAAGCGGGCCTCGTGCTCGTTGACCACCAAGGGGTCGCAGGCCGCCAGCACTTCGGCGGGAAGCGGGGCGGGCGGGGACGGGTTGAGGACGAGGCGGGTTCCGGAGGGAAGGACGCGGGCCGTCTCGGCGACCGTGTCCAGGGGGATCTCCAGTTGGACGGAGACGACCCGGGCGGCGCGGAGCAGTGGGGCCGCCGCCCGGATGTCCTCGGGGGTGAGCCGGGCGTTGGCGCCCGGCGAGACGACGATGCTGTTGTCGCCCGACGGGTCGACCGTGATCAGGGCGACGCCCGTGGGCGCTCCGCCGACGAGGACTCCGGTGGTGTCGACGCCCGCCGACCGCTGCGATTCCAGCAGCAGCCGGCCGTGGGCGTCGTCCCCGACGCGGGCCAGCAGCGCCGTGCTGGCTCCGAGGCGGGCGGCGGCCACCGCCTGGTTGGCGCCCTTGCCGCCCGGGTGGACGGCCAGGTCGGAGCCGAGCACCGTCTCCCCCGGTGCCGGGCGCCGGTCGACGCCGACGACCAGGTCGGCGTTGGCCGAGCCGACGACCAGGAGGTCGTACCGGGCGGGACCGGAGTCCTCGTTCTCGTACATCTGTTGCTACCGCCTTCCTTGGACTGCGTGATCAGGGCCCGTGCCGCGGTCAGGAGAAGTCGGCGACGTTCTGCCGGGTGACGACCTTGACGGGCACCTTCACCGTGCCGGCGACCTTCTTGTCCTCGGCCGCCCGGACCGCGTTCTGCACGGCGATCTTGCCGAGCTCCTTCGGCTGCTGGGCGACGGACGCGTACAGCGTGCCCGCGCCGACCGCCTTCAGGCCGTCCGGTGTGCCGTCGAAGCCGACCACGGAGACCGACTTGCCGGCCTTGCTGCCGAGCGCCTTGACCGCGCCGAGCGCCATCTCGTCGTTCTCGGCGAAGACGCCGGTGATGCCGGGGTGGCCCTGGAGGAGGTTGGTCATGACGTCCAGGCCCTTGGTGCGGTCGAAGTCGGCCGGCTGGGTGGCCACGACCTTGACGCCCGGGTACGCCTTGATGCCTGCGGCGAAGCCCGCTCCGCGCTCGCGGCTGGCGGAGGTGCCCGCGGTTCCCTGGAGGACGACGATGCTGCCCTTGCCGCCGAGCTTGTCGGCGAGGGCCTTGGCGGCGAGCTTGCCGCCGGCCACGTTGTCGGAGGCGACGAGCGTCGCCGTGTCCGCCTTGTTGACGCCCCGGTCGGCGGCGATCACGGGGATGCCGGCCTCGTTGGCGCTGCGTACGCCCGGTCCGACCGCGTCGGAGTCCACCGGGTTGACGATGATCGAGTCCACTCCGGAACTGGTGAAGTTCTGGAGCTGGTTGGCCTGTTGCGAGGCGTCGTTCTGGGCGTCGGTGACGGTGAGGTCGATCCCGGCGGCCCTGGCCTCCGCCTGCGCGCCCGCCTTCATCTGGACGAAGAAGGGGTTGTTGAGCGTGGAGAGGGACATGCCGATCCTGGTGTTGCCGCCGGAGGAACCGGAGTTGAAGAACGTCACGGCGGCTATGACAGCCGCCACGCAGACCAGTGCGAGGCCGGCCTTCATCGCTCCCCTGCGGCCCCCTCCCGGTGATCCGGGCCCGGAGGAGGAGCCGGCGCCGGCCGCCGCCCCCGAACCGGCCCTGCGGCGCAGCGTGTCGAGCAGCACCGCGAGGGCGATGACGACGCCGATGACGACCTGCTGCCAGAAGGCGGAAACGGACATGAGGTTCAGGCCGTTGCGCAGGACGGCGAGGATCAGCGCGCCGATCAGGGTGCCGGAGGCCTTGCCCACGCCGCCCGCGAGGCTGGCGCCGCCGATGACCACCGCGGCGATCGCGTCGAGTTCGTACCCCTGTGCGGCCTGCGGCTGGGCGGAGGTCAGACGGGAGGCGAGGACGATGCCCGCGACGGCGGCGAAGAGACCGGACAGGGCGTAGATGGCCAGCTTCTGCTTCTTGACGCGCAGTCCGGAGAGCCGGGCGGCTTCCTCGTTGCCGCCGATCGCGTACATGGAGCGGCCGAGGTAGGTACGGGCGAGGACGAGGGCCGTGATCAGCCCCATGGCGATCATGACGAGGACCGGTACGGGCAGCCAGCCGCCGAGCGTGTCGCCGAGTACGGAGACAGAGTCGGGGAACGCGATCGGGCTGCCCTGGGAGATCACCAGGGACAGACCGCGTGCGATCGACAGCATGGCCAGCGTCGCGATGAACGACGGCAGCTTCCCGTACGCGACGAGGGCGCCGTTGACGAAGCCGCAGGCGATGCCGGTCGCGACGGCGAGGAGGACCGCGAGGACGACGGGGATGCCCGCCGATGTCGCCGACCAGGCGAGGACCGTCGCGGAGAGCGCGGCGACCGAGCCGACGGAGAGGTCGATGCCGGCGGAGACGATGACGAAGGTGACGCCGAACGCGAGGATCGCGGTGACGGCGGCCTGTACACCGACGTTCAGCAGGTTCTGGGTGGTGAGGAAGTCGCCCGAGAGCAGTGACATCGCCACCAGCAGGACGACCAGTGCGGTGAGGGCTCCGTTGTCGAGCAGCAGGCGGCGCAGGCCCGGTCCGGCGGCTCCCGCGCGCGTCTTGCTCGGATGGGTGTCAGTGGCCACGGGGGCTCTCCTCGTCGTTCTCGGTGGGTTCGGCTGCGGCGGCGGAGCTGACGGCGAGGGCCATCACGGCGTCCTGGGTGGCCCGCTCGGCGGGGAGTTCACCGGCGATCCGGCCCTGGGCCATGACCAGCACCCGGTCGCTCATGCCGAGGACCTCGGGCAGATCGCTGGAGATCATGAGTACGGCGTGGCCGGAGGCGGTCAGCTCGTTGATGAGCTGGTAGATCTCGACCTTGGCGCCGACGTCGATGCCACGGGTCGGCTCGTCGAGGATCAGCACCCGGGTGTCCGCGAGCAGCCACTTGCCGATGACGACCTTCTGCTGGTTGCCGCCGGAGAGGGTGCGGACGTGCTGGCCGAGGCCCGCCATCCGTACGCCGAGCTGTTCGGCGATCCGGGCGGCGGCCGTGCGCTGGCCCTTGAGGTCCACGAGTCCGGAGCGGCTCGCCGACCGCAGTGTGACCAGGCCGAGGTTCTCCTGCACGGAGGCGTCGAGCACCAGGCCCTGTCCCTTTCGGTCCTCGGGGACGAGGCCGATCCCGGCGCTCATGGCGGCCGTGACGTCGTGCTTGCCGAGCCGCTCGCCGCGTACGTCGACGGTGCCCGCGTCGTAGGGGTCTGCGCCGAAGACGGCACGGGCGACCTCGGTGCGGCCGGCGCCGACGAGCCCGGCGAGGCCGACGACCTCACCGGCGCGCACCTCGAAGCTGATGTCGTGGAACACGCCGTCGCGGGTGAGCCCGCGCACGGACAGCAACGCCTCCCCGGCATCGGCGCGTTCACGGGGGTACTGCTGGTCGATGCTGCGTCCGACCATCAGCTGGACGAGTTCCGCCTCCGGGGTCGAGGCGGGCACCTGGTCGACGCTGCGGCCGTCGCGCAGGACGGTGACGCGGTCGCCGAGGGCGGCGATCTCGTCCAGGTGGTGGGTGATGAAGACGATCCCGACGCCGTCCTCGCGCAGCCGGCGCACGATGCGGAAGAGTCTGTCGACCTCCTCCGAGGTGAGGACCGCGGTCGGCTCGTCCATGATCAGGACGCGTGCCTCCAGGCTGAGGGCCTTGGCGATCTCGACCATCTGCAGCCGGGCGATGCCCAGTTCGCGGATCTTCGTCCGGGGTGAGACGTGCAGGCCGACGCGGTGCAGCAGCACCTCGGCGTCGGCCTCCATGCGGCGCCGGTCGATCAGTCCGTAGCGGCGCGGCTGGCGGCCGAGGAAGATGTTCTCGGCGACCGTGAGATCGGGGACCAGGTTGAACTCCTGGTAGATCGTGGCGATCCCGAGCTTCTCGGCGTCCTGCGCGCCGTGGATGCGGACTTCCTGTCCGCCGGCGAAGATCCGGCCGCTGTCGGGGCGGTAGGCGCCGGAGAGCATCTTGATGAGGGTGCTCTTGCCCGCGCCGTTCTCGCCGAGCAGGACGTGGACCTCACCGCTGCGCAGATCGAAGTCGACGCTGTCGAGGGCGACCACGCCGGGGAAGGTCTTGCGCACGCCTTCGATGCGCAGCAACTCGACTGGCTCGCTCACGCGTTGCTCCTCGGTTCGGATGCGGGCAGGGGCGGTTCACCGGCGGGCCCGGCGGTGCGCCCGGCGGTGCGCTCGCCGCAGGAGCCGCGTACGACGAGACGGGCGGGCAGGGTGACGGACTCCGGGGGCCTGCCCTCGACGATGTCGACCAGCGCGCGTACGGCCGCGCGGCCGAGTTCGCCGGTGGGCTGGGCGATCGCGGTGATCGGCGGTCCGGTGTGGACGAACCAGGGGATGTCGTCGAAGGCCGCGAGCCCGATGTCCTCGGGAACCCGCAGGCCGTGGGCGCGGATGGCGTCCAGGGCGCCGAGGGCCATGAGGTTGTCGGCCGCGAACACGACCTCGGGCGGTCGCGGCAGGGCGAGGAACTCCTCGGTGACGCGTCTGCCGCTGGCCGCCTGGAAGTCGCCCTGGCCGATGTAGGCGTCCGGCAGCGCGAGCCCGTGCGCGCTCATCGCGGCCCGGAAGGCCTCGACGCGCTCGTTGCCGGTGGTGGTGGCCGCGGGCCCGGCAATGATGGCGAGCCTGCGGTGACCGAGGGCGTGCAGGTGGGCGACCAGGTCCTGGATGGCCCGGTGCCCGTCGGCGCGTACGACGGGGACGTCCACTCCCGGCATCCAGCGGTCCACGAAGACCATCGGGGTGCCGGCGCGTGCGACGTCGTGGAGCAGCGGGGAGTCGCCGTCGGCCGGCGAGACGAGGAGCCCGTCGATCCTGCGGTCCAGGAGCGTACGGACGTGGTGGTCCTGCTGTTCGGGCTGCTCGTCGGCGTTGCCGATGATCACGCTGTAACCGAGGGCACGGGCCTCCTCCTCGACGGAGCGGGCCAGGGCGGTGAAGTACGGGTTGAGCACGTCGCTGATGACCAGACCGAGCGTGCGGGTCTGATCGGTGCGCAGCGAGCGGGCGAGGGTGTTGGGCCGGTAGCCGAGGGCTTCGACGGCGGCTAGGACGCGTCTGCGCGCGTCCGGGCTGACGGAGGGATGGCTGTTGAGGACGCGGGAGACCGTGGCGACAGAGACTCCTGCCTGGGCCGCGACATCCTTGATGCTCGCCATTTCCGGGACCACCTCCTTGTGGTTTCCGTACGCCTCGAAACCAGCAGCCAGGGCCGTGGAATCGATTACACGGATGATTGGAATCGATTACATGGCCGAAAACAAGCCCCCACCCGACGTCCGAGACCGGATCGTGACGCGGGGTGGGGCGGGTTGGCGGGGCGGACGGCCGGGCGGGGCGGGTGGCCGGGCGGCCCGGTCAGGGCCCTGGAGTCCGGCCGGGTTCGCGGGTGGGTGCGCTCCGGGCATGTCCCCGTGGTGGCGGGATTCGTCAAGCACGCGAAGGGCTCTGCGGCTGAGTCGTCCCGGCGGAACCGGTCACCTTCGCCGAGGGGCGTGCGGCTGCGGACCGGTCATTGGGGCTGAGCCGGATTCGCTGCCACCGCACCGGCGATGCGGCGGCTGCCTTGTGACCGGTTTCGGTAGAGCGCCGCGATGACGCGAGGATGTCCGAGCTGAATCGGTGAACCTGTGAGACTGACCGCGTTCCAGACCCGCTCCGCCACCGCGGAGTCTGTGGCGGCCGCCCGCATGGTGGCCCGGAACAGTTCGGCCAGCACGCGTGTGGTCATCGATCCGCTCCCCGGTACCTGAGGAAGAGCCTTGTCCGCCAGCATGGCGAACAGCCAGGGAAGGCGCACTCTCCGCGCCGCGGAGCGGTAGTAACGCCGAGGGAGGCGGTTCATTCCGCGCTCCAGGCATGCGCGGAGCGCCTCGGCTTCCAGGGCTGCCGCGGTCATCCCGGTCCCGCAGATGGGATTGAGGGCGCATACCGCGTCACCGATGGAAGCGCGGTTTGCCAGGATTCCCAGGTCTTGCAGGCGCTGCTCGCCTGATACCCGGTCAGGACCGTGGCGGTGAGGTCGACGACCACCATGTGGGTGTCCGTACCACCCTGCGGTGAGGAGCACGGTGGCCAACGCCTCAGCGTTGGCCGCCACATGCTGCTGGTAGTGCGTGAACGCGCGTCCGGCAGGCAGCCGTACATGACGCGCGAGGCCTCCATGGCGGTGATGGGGCGATCGCTCGAACCGCCGCTTCAAGGCCATCGGCAAGCCTGGAAGAGAACTGGAGTGACAGGACTCCCGTGCTGGGCGAGACTCCGACTGTGCGCGATCACATGGAGACTGCTTCCGGCCTGCTCCTGCGTCGGTGGAGCCGGGCTCGGCCTGTCGTCCGTGGTCCGACCTGGGAAGTCGCCGGGCCGTTGGTCACGCGGTTGGTCACGCCACAGCCCAGAAAAGCAGAAAACCCCTGATGAACAGGGGTTTCAGCTGGTGTCCGAGGGGGGACTTGAACCCCCACGCCCGATAAAGGGCACTAGCACCTCAAGCTAGCGCGTCTGCCATTCCGCCACCCGGACCGGGTGATCAGCCGCGGTCTCCCGCGGCGACAAAGAAAACAATACCAGGGGTTTGGGGTCCGTCTCACCTGCGTATTCGGTGGTCAGCGCACTGGTCACCGGGGTGCGGGCTCACCGCGGAGGCGTTCTCGCCGGCACACCCCCGCCTTTGTGTACGGTACGTTGCCGGTCGCGTACGCACAGTGTGTCCGGAGGGTCGGCGGCGGGGTCCACGCGGGTATGGGCGGGGCGGGTTACGTTCGCCGGCATGAGTGATCGCGGCTATCGGCCACCCCGCGCGCTGTCACCGTTGCGTGAGCATCTGCGCGAGACCTTCTGGTTCGCCCCGACCCTGACGCTGGTCTGCGCCGTCGTGCTCTGGTTCGCCGCCTCGGCGCTCGACGAGCAGCTCGTCGCCTACCTCCGGGACGAGCAGGCGTACGACGAGATCAATGACCTGGTCTCGGTCGCCGAGGACACCAAGACGATCGTCGTCACGATCAGCTCGGCCATGATGACCTTCATCGGTGTGGTCTTCAGTATCTCGCTGGTGGCCGTGCAGATGGCGAGCGGGCAGCTCACTCCCCGGGTGGTGCGGATCTTCGTACGGAGCCGGATCAGCAAGCTCACGCTGTCGGTGTTCCTGGCGACGTTCGTGTTCTCGCTGCTGGTCCTGAGCTCGTACGAGAGCGAGACCGATCCACGCCTTGTCGTGTCCGTGCCGTTTCTGCAGAGTGTGCTGACCGCCGCGCTGGTCGGGCTCAGTCTGTTGCTGTTCATCGCCTATGTGAGCTCCACGCTGCGTCTGATGCAGGTCGGCCCCGTCGTCGACCGGATCACCCGGGATTCCTTCCGGGTGCTGGGGCGGATGCCGGCCGGCCGGCCTCAGGAGGGGCCGCTCGCAGGCGAGACCGGGCAGCTCGTGCACGAGGGGCGGGCCGGGGTGCTGCGGGACGTGAACGTGGCCCGGCTGGTGCGGGCCGCGCGGCACCAGGGCGTCGTTCTGCGGCTGATCCCGCGGCTCGGGGACTTCGTCGTGCCGGGGACACCGGTGCTGGCGGTGCACGGCGGGGCCGCGCCGACCCGGCGCGCGCTGCGGTACACGGTGTCCGTCGGGGTCGAGCGCACCCTGCACCAGGATCTGGCGTTCGGGCTGCGCCAGCTGTCGGACATCGCGCTGCGGGCCCTCTCGACGGCCGTGAACGACCCGACCACCGCCGTGCAGTGCCTGGACCGGATCGTGCAGTTCCTCGCGGCCGTCGTGGATCTGCCCCTCGGCGCCGTTCACCACCGGGACCGCAAGGGGGTCGTACGGCTGGTGCAGGACGTGCCGGGGTGGGCGGATCTGGTGGATCTCGGGTTCGAGGAGATCCGGCGGTGTGCCGCGGACACTCCGCAGGTCACCCGGCGGCTGCTGGCCGGGATCGACGATCTCCTGCTGCTGGCGGCGCCCGAGCGGCAAAAGCCGCTGGTCCGCCATCGTGCCCTGCTGATCCAGGCGGTGGAGCGCACGACGCCGGACGCGGCCGAGCGGGAGTTCGCGCTGTTTCCCGACCGGCAGGGGATCGGCTGAGCCCGGACGCCGCCGCTATGGCACCACGTGGCGGTCCGGGAAGTTGCCCGGCAGGCGCTCGTCCGGCGGGCCGTCCGTCACGGCGCGGACCAGGAGTTCACCTCCGCCGCGGATGCGGGACACCACCCCGAATCCGCGGCCGGTCAGCCGGGAAGTGGTGCAGGTCCGGCCGGCCCGTCCTGCCTCGGACGTCGAGGCAGGACGGGGGCCGGGCCCGCCGATGTCCTACTTGCGCAGCGCCGCCAGTCCTTCGTAGCTGATCCGTGCCTGCTTCAGGGACTGCGCGAGGTCCGTCGAGCTCGGTGCGGTGTCCTGCTCGATCATCGGGTTGCGGTAGTCCGTCTGCCCGACGCGGCGGAAGAACGTCCGGTAGTCGATGACCCCGGTGCCGAAGGGCACCATGTCGTAGCCTTCGCCGTTGGTGGTGTTGACGACGCCGTCCTTGGCGTGGAACAGCGGGTAGCGCTTGTTGTGGCGGCTGACCAGTGCCGCGGGGTCGAAGGTGTTCTCCCGCTGCGATCCGTCACGCGCGGTGTATGTGTGGAACTTGTACTGAGCGACGTGCGCCCAGTAGATGTCCATCTCCAGCCATACGGTCTTCGGGTCGGTGACCTTGAGGAAGTACTCCAGCTTGCGGATGCCCGAGCTGCGGGTGGGGCGCCCCTGTTCGTCCAGCGGACCGCTGTCGAGCAGGAAGCCGTAGGCCGCGTCGTGGTTGTGGGTGTACAGCTTGATGCCCGCACGGTGAGCGGTCTTTCCCAGCGCGTTCCACTTGTCGGCGGCCACGTCCCAGTCGGCGCGGTAGGCGCCGCCGGTGGGGTCGCCACCGGTGCCCATGTGGTCCATGCCGAGGATGTTCGCTATTTCGAGGTGCCGCTTGAACTCGTCCAGGTCGCTCTGGCTCAGCGGCCAGGACGACGGGATGAAGCCGTGGTTGCCCTGGGCGCGCAGACCGTAGTCGTCCAGCCACGAGCGCAGCAGCTTCGCCCCCTGCACCGTTTCGAGGTTGCTTCCGCCGGGTGCGTTGGCGTGCTGGCCGTACCCGGCGAACTCGACCTGCTTGTAGCCGTAGCGGGCCAGCTCCTTGAAGACGGCGCGGAAGCCCGAGGGAAGGCTGGTGCTGAGCGGATCCCGGCCCGTGGCGTCGCGCACGGTGTACAGGATGATGCCGCGCTTCGCCGCCGGGACCAGAGCCTGGCCGGAGCCGTGCCCGTGGTCGTTGCCGTGCCCGTGGTCATGTCCGTGCCCCTGGCCGTGCCCCCGGTGGGAAGCGGGCTGGGCGAAGGCCGGCGATGAGGCGAGGACGGGCGCGGCGATCGCCGTCGCCGCGGCGGCGGTGCAGGTGCTGAGGAAGCGGCGGCGGTTGACGCCGAGGCTGCGGCGCAGGGCGCCGTCCGTTCCGGATTCGTCGTTGTACTCGGTCACGGTCTCTCTCCTTCTCGAAGATGTTCGCAACGCGGTGCACGGACCGGTCTCATGCGAGGCCGGCGAGCGTGAGCAGCAGGGACTTCACTTCGGTGGCCCGGACCGGGCCGTTGAACGCTCGGGGGGTGGAGCAGAGGATGAGCGGACCTTCTTCGTCGCTCAGGGGGAGGCGGCCGTGGCTGCCCCGGATGGGTGACGGGTCCAGGGGGACGACCGCCATGCGGTAGCGCATGCCGAGCTTCTTGCGGGCGACCGCCGTGGCCGCCTTGACCCGGACGTAGGGGTCCTGGGGGTCCAGGAAGAGTTCGACGGGGTCGTAGCCGGGTTTGCGGTGGATCTCGACGAGCTGGGCGAAGTCGGGTGCGCGGTCGTCGTCGAGCCAGTAGTAGTACGTGAACCAGGCGTCCGGGTCCGCGACGGCGACCAGTTCGCCGGAGCGTGGATGGTCGAGTCCGTGTGCCTTCTTGCCCTCGTCGTCCAGGAGCTGCTCGATGCCGGGGAGCCCGGCCAGGGCTTCGCGGGCCGCTTCGAGGTCCTCGGGGCGGCGTACGTAGATGTGCGCGATCTGGTGGTCGGCGACGGCGAAGGCCCTGGAGGTCATCGGGTCCAGGTACTCCATGCCGTCCTGGGTGTGGACCTCCAGGAGTCCGGCCCGGCGCAGGGCGCGGTTGATGTCGACGGGCCGCTCCACCCGGGTGATGCCGTACTCGGAGAGGGCGACGACGGTGCGGCCCTCGCGGCGGGCGTCGTCCAGGAGCGGGGCGACGGCCCGGTCGAGGTCGGCCGCGGCCTTGAAGGCGCGAGGGTCGTCGGGGCCGTAGCGCTGGAGGTCGTAGTCGAGGTGCGGGAGGTAGCAGAGAGCGAGGTCGGGGTGGCGGGTGTCGAGGATGTGCCGGGTCGCGTCGATGATCCACTGCGAGGAGACGAGGTCGGCGCCGGGGCCCCAGAAGTGGAAGAGGGGGAAGGTGCCGAGTTTCGCGGTGAGTTCGTCGTGGAGGGCCGGTGGGCGGGTGTAGCAGTCGGGTTCCTTGCGGCCGTCGGCGTAGTAGACGGGCCGCGGGGTGACGGTGAAGTCGGTGTCGGCGCCCATCGCGTACCACCAGCAGATGTTGGCGACGGTGTAGCCGGGGTGGGCGCGCCGGGCCGCGTCCCAGAGCTTGTCGCCCTCGACGAGCCCGTTGTGCTGGCGCCACAGGAGGACGTCGCCGAGTTCGCGGAAGTACCAGCCGTTGGCGACGATGCCGTGTTCGGCGGGGGTGGTGCCGGTGAGGAAGGTGGACTGGGCGGCGCATGTCACGGCGGGGAGCACGGTGCCGAGCGTGGCGCGGGCGCCGGACCGTCCGAGGGCCTTGAGGTGCGGCATGTGGTCGAGGAGGCGGGGGGTGAGCCCCACGACGTCGAGGACCAGGAGCGGGGTGGGTGAGCTGGTCGTCCCGGCGGTGGTCATGGCAGCTCCTTGAGGCCGAGGTCGACCAGGAGGTCGCGGGCGAGGGTGAGTTCGGCGGCGATGCCGTCGGCGAGCTGGGCGCGGGTGCGGGGGCGCAGCTCGGCCGGGAGTGCCTGCCAGGTGTACGTCTCGACCTCCAGGTGCCGGGTGAGCGGCCGTGCCCCGCCGACCAGGCGGGTCAGCGTGGACCGGAGTACGGGAAGGGTGGAGGTGAGCGGTGGTGCGGGTGGGGCGTGCAGGGGGACGTGGAAGTGGGCGCGCCAGGGGGCGCTGTCGGGCAGGGTGTCGCCGGTGACCGCCTCGTCGAGGTCGTCGGTGCCGCGCAGCCCGGCGGCGGTGGAGATGCGGGTCTGGTGGAGGAAGCGGGGTTCGGCGAAGGCGGCGAGCGCGGTGCGCACCTCTGGGAGGTGGGGTTGTTCGGCGTGCAGGGCGGCGGAGAGCTGCGCCTTGACGGCCGGGATGCCTGCGGCGGCGAGCGCGTCGAGTGCGCCGTCCGGGTCCTCGAAGGAGGTGGCGAGATGGCAGGTGTCGATGCAGACGCCGATGCGTTCGTGGCCGATGGCGGTGAGGGGTCCGATGGCGTCGGCGGTGGTCTCGACAGTGCATCCGGGTTCGGGTTCGAGGCCGATCCGGATGGATTTCCCGGTGAGTTCGGCCAGCGCGTCCAGGCGTTCGCCGAGGGTGGTGAGCGCGGCGAGTGCGGTGCGGGCCGCCTCGGGGTCGCCGGTGTACGGGGTGCGCCAGGCGATGGGCAGGGTGGAGATGGTGCCTTCGGTGACGTCGTCGGGGAGGAGGGTGGCGAGGAGCCGGGCGAGGTCGGTGGTGTGGGCGAGCCGTTCGGGGTCCGTCCAGTCCGGCTTGTACACCCGGTACTTGACCTCTTCGGCGCCGAATCCCTCGTACGGGAAGCCGTTGAGCGTGACGACTTCCAGTCCCCGGTGGTCGAGTTCGGCGCGCAGGGAGCGCAGTTGCGCGGGGTCGTTGACCAGGGTGCGGGCAGCGTCCCTGGCGAGCCAGAGTCCGATACCGAGGCGATCGCGTCCGAGGCGTTTGCGTACCGGTTCGCAGTGGTCGCGCAGTTGGGCGCGGACGCCTTCGAGGGTTTCGGCCGGGTGGACGTTGGTGCAGTACGCGAGGTGGACGACGGTGCCGTCGGGGTGGCGGAAGCGCATGGCCTCACTCCCCGCCGCGGAGGATGGAGTTGCCCTCGTGGAGCGGTTCCGGGTCGGCGGTGTCCAGGTGGAGGCGGCCGCTCTGGCCGTAGAAGGCGACGGGGTTGCGCCAGAGCACCTGGTCGACGTCATCCTCGGTGAAGCCGGCGGCCAGCATCGTGTCGGCGACGCCGCGGGTCTTCAGCGGGTCGCTCTTGCCCCAGTCGGCGGCGGAGTTGACGAGGATCTTCTCGGTGCCGTGGAGCTTGAGGACGGCGACCATGCGGTCCTCGTCCATCTTGGTGTCGGGGTAGATGGAGAAGCCGGCCCAGCAGCCGCTGTCGAGGGCCTCCTTCACGGTCGTCTCGTTGAGGTGGTCGAGCACGACCAGTTCCGGGGCGAGGTGGGATTCGCGGACGACGTCGATGGTGCGGCGCAGGCCGGCGAGCTTGTCGCGGTGCGGGGTGTGGACGAGGGCGGGCAGCCCGTGGTCGGCGGCGAGCTGGAGCTGGGCGGCCAGCGCGGTGTCCTCGGCCGGGGTCATGGAGTCGTAGCCGATCTCGCCGACGGCGACGACGGAGTCCTTGACGAGATAGCGCGGCAGGGCGTCCAGGACGGGGGTGCAGCGCGGGTCGTTCGCCTCTTTGGGGTTGAGGGCGAGGGTGCAGTGGTGCGCGATGCCGTACTGGGCGGCGCGGAACGGCTCCCAGCCGAGCAGCGCGTCGAAGTAGTCGAAGAAGCTGGCGGGCGAGGTGCGGGGCTGGCCGAGCCAGAAGGAGGGTTCGACCAGCGCCCGGACCCCGGCGTCGTACATCGCCCGGTAGTCGTCCGTGGTGCGGGACGTCATGTGGATGTGGGGGTCGAAGATGCGCATCAGGACTCCTCCGATGGGGCCGTTGAGGCCGTGGGGGCGGCAGGACCGGGGGCAGCGGGACCGGGGGCCGTGAGGGCGAGTACGCGGTGCAGGTCGGCGGGGACGGGGCGGCCCGCCGCGATGCGCTCGGCCGCGTAGTCGCCCAGCATCCGGGCGAGTTCCGCGTCGCCGCGGGACCGCCGGGCCAGCTGGTCGACGGCGTCGACGGGGACACCGGTGAAGAGGCATTTGAGGACGGCGTGGCGCCAGTTGTGCTGATCGAGACGTTCGCCGGCGTACGGGCCGACGGCGGCGGCGATCAGTGTGGTGTCGTTGGCGCGCAGGGCGTCCTCGACGAGGGGCACGGCGGTGGCGCCGAGGTCCAGTGCGGGCAGTGCGAGCAGGACCGCGCGCCGTTCGGCGGCGGTGCCCTGTTCGTAGATCCGGGTCGCGGCGGCCAGCCCGGCGCGGGCCTCGGTGAGCAGCAGGGCGCGTACGGAGTCGGCGTGTTCGAGTCCGCAGTGGCGGCCGGCCGCGGCGTACCGCAGCTCCCACGGGGGTACGGCGTAGGCGTTGGCGGAGGGTTCGGTGTCCGGGTGGGCGGCGGCGTGGGCGGCCTCGGCGAGTGCTTCGTCGAGCCAGGCGCGTGCGGCGCCGCCGAGCTGTGCGTCGAGCTCCTTGCGGGTCAGCAGCGGGGCATCCGGCGAGGTCATCGCCATGGCGTTGCTCCCTTCGGCGGTCGGGTGGCGCGGCGGTCTAATGGCTCGACGGTGCGTGCTCGCGGAGGAACTCGATGGATTCCCTGGCGAGTTCGGGCCCGGCGTGGGAGTGGCGGGGCAGCTCGACGACGGTGAGCCCCTCGTATCCGGTGTCTCCGAGGGCGTCGAGGGCGTCGAGCACGGGCGGGAAGTCGATCTCGCCCTCGCCGAAGGGAAGGTGTTCGTGGATGCCGCGGCGCATGTCCTCGATCTGGACGTGTCGCAGCCAGGGGGCCGCCTCACGTACGCAGTCGACGGGCGAGGCGATCTCCATGCACTGGCAGTGGCCGATGTCGAGGGTGAGTCCGAGCGGTGCCGGGTCACCGCACAGCGCGCGGAGGTGGTGGAAGTCGGAGAGGTACGAGAGGAGGTGTCCGGGCTCGGGCTCGACGGCCAGTGGCACACCCGCTCGGTCCGCGGCGTCCAGGACCGGGGCGAGGGCACCGGTCAGCCGCTCCCAGGCGGTGTCGGGATCGGTGCCCAGCGCCATGACCCCGCTGAAGCAGTGCACGGCGTGGGCGCCGAGTTCGGCGGCGACGTCGACGGCCCGGACGAGCAGCCCGGTCCTGGCGGCCCTGGCCTCGGGGTCCGGGTCGAGCAGCGAGGGGCCGTGCTTGCTGCGCGGGTCCAGGACGTAGCGGGCCCCGGTCTCCACGGTGACGCCGAGCCCCAGCTCCTGGAGCCTGGCGGCGACCTTGCGGGTGCGGGCGATGAGGTCCGGGCCCATCGGATCGAGGTGCATGTGGTCGAGGGTCAGCCCGACCCCGTCGTAGCCGAGGTCCGCGAGGAGGCCGAGGGCGTCGCCGAGGCGGAGGTCGGTGAGCCCGTTGGTGCCGTAGCCGAGGCGGATCGTCATGTGGGGCTCACCTTCCGGGCGAGACTGCGGGCGAGCGGGACGAGGCCCATGACGGCGAGCGCCGTGCCGGAGGCGCCGGCACGGGCGGCGAGGGCGGCCTGGAGCGGGATCATCGCCCGGATTCCGCTGCCGACGGCGCGCTGGGTGAGCAGCGGCGACGGGTTGAACGCGGCGTGGACGAGCGGGCGGCCGGCGGTGCGGAGGTAGGCGCCGGTGAGCGCGGTGAGGAGGAGCCGGGCGGGTGCGGTCGTCGCGGTGCGGACCCGCGCGCTCTCGGTGCCGCCGCTCCCGGCGCGGGTGCCGGGCGTGGCGCTGCCGCTTCCTTCGCCGTCCGGCGAGCCGCCGGCCGCTCCCCGCCCCACCCTCTTCCGCTCGCCCTGCCGCTCCCTCTGCCGCTCCCGCACGGCGATGCCGCCGAGCGCGGCGACGGCTCCGAGGGCGGCGAGGGGGGCGGTGGTGGAGCCGCCCTGCGCCTCGTGGCGCGAGACGGCGGTGACCGCGTAGGTGTGCGCCGTCAGGAGGGCGGCGGCGGGCAGCGCGGCCCGGGCCGAAGCCGCGGTGGCCGTGCCGGTGGCGGGGGTGGAGTGCGCGGCCGTGGCCCTGGCCGTCGCCGTCGCCGTCGCCGTGGCGCCCAGGAGCAGGTCCAGGCCGCGGGCCGCCGCCATCGACGCCGGGCCCGCCGGCGTGTGCTTCAGGCGGAGGTCGTACGCCCAGACCGTCGCCGCGAGGCCGGTGGCCACCGTCAGTGCCGGGCGGCCCGCGCGGGCGGCGAGGGCCAGGCCCGCCACGGTCAGCGCACCGGCCGCGGTGAGCGCCGCGCGGGGCGTGATCCGGCCCGAGGGGATCGGGCGGTGCGGGCGGTCCACGGCGTCCTCGTCGCGGTCGGCCCAGTCGTTGAGCGCCATGCCCGCCTCGTACAGGCAGAGCGAGGCGCCCACGGCGAGGGCGGTCGAGCCGTTGGGGCGGCGGCCGACCGCCGCCGCGCCGGCGAGGGCGTCGCCCGGCACGGTGAAGAGTGCGGAGACCCTGAGCAGCTCCGCCCAGGCGCGCACCGTCACTTCTCCCCCCGCAGCCGCTCCGCGAAGTCGAGTAGCGCCAGGTACTGCGCGGACAGCGCGGGAGGTCCGCCGTCCGGGTCCTTGAAGTAGAAGCCGAGTTCGGGGCGCGGGCCGGTCAGGCCCGCTTCGTGGGCGCGGGCCAGCAGCCGTGCCAGGTCCAGCACCAGGGGCGCGGCGAGTGCCGAGTCGCAGCCCTGCCAGGTCGTCTGGAGCACCATGCGCGCGCCGAGGAAGCCGTCGAACGCGATGTGGTCCCAGGCCGTCTTCCAGTCCCCGAGTGCCGGCACGTCGTCGATGTGGACCTCGCCCTCGGGGGCGGAGCCGAGCGTGTCGGCGAGGACGCGTTCCTTGCCGGCGTTCTTGGCGGCGGCCGCGGCCGGGTCGGCCAGTGCCGCCCCGTCCCCGCCGCCCAGCAGGTTGGTGCCGGACCAGGCCCGTACCGGCAGGGCCCGCTGCACGAACATCGGGGCGAGCACGGAGCGCAGCAGCGTCTGGCCGGTCTTGCCGTCGCGGCCCGCGTGAGGAAGGGCGCCGGCCGCGACGGCGGCCTGGAGGGCTGGGGCGCGCAGCCCGGTGGAGGGGGTGAAGTTGACGTACGGACAGCCGGCCCGGAGCGCGGCCGCCGCGTAGAGGGAGCTGGCGGGCAGCCGCTCCGCACCGGGGGCGGGCGCCGGTTCGGTGGAGGCGACGTTCACGACGACGGTCCTGGCCAGGCCGTTGCGGCGGGTGAAGTCGGTGAGGTCGGCGGCGAACGCGGTGACGAGTTCCTCGTCCGTGCGGGTGTCGCCGGGGAGCGGTCCGCCGGGGCGGATCTCCGCGTCGGCCGCGGCGAGTTCGGACCGGACCGCGGAGGGGAGGCCGTGTGGCAGTACTCCCCCGGCGGCGAGTACCTCGGCCCGTTTGGGGAGTGGGCAGTCCAGGGTGTCGTGTCCGCCGAAGACGAGCGAGGCCACGGGTGGCAGGCCGCTCTCGGCGAACGGCGCGGTCTCGGTGACCATGCCGGCGGCCGGGTGGAGGCCCGCCGCGATCGCCGCGCACCCCGCCGTGGCGGTGGTGGCGACGGAGCCGCGTGCTCCGATGAACCAGACTCCGGTACGAACGGCGTGTGCTGACACGGGCTGCCTCCCTGGCTGGGGGTCCTGGCTGGGCAGAGCTGGTGGCGCTGTGCGTGAGGAGGGACGGGCTGCGGACGGCGGGCGGGGCGTGCGGCCCCGCCCGCCGTCCGGTCGGTGGCCCTATGCGGAGGGCAGTTCCTTCAGCTGGATGTCGCGGAAGGACACCTGGTCGTCGGCCCCGTGGTTCTGGAGGCCGATGTAGCCGTCCTTGAGGCTGCGGGCCGGATCGGTGTTGGTGAAGTCGTTGATCTTCACTCCGTTGAGGAAGATCTGGAGCCGTTCACCCTTGACCTTGATCTCGTAGCTGTTCCACTGGCCGGGCGGCCTGAGGACCTGGTCGCGGGCCTTGATGTTGGCCGACTTGAAGGTGTAGACGGAGCCGGTGGTGCGGTCGGGGGCGTCGGTGGCGTCGATCTGGACCTCATAGCCGTTGTCCACCGCGGACCACGGGTCGTCGGACTCCGGGAAGCCGACGAAGACGCCGGAGTTGTCGTCGCCCGCCAGCTTCCAGTCGAGCTTCAGGGAGTACGACTTCAGCTCCTTGGCCTGGTAGGTGAGCAGGCCCATGCCGCCTTCGGAGCGCAGCTCGCCGTCGACGACGTTGAACTTGCCGGGGCCGGCCTGCTTCCAGCCTTCGAGTGTCTTGCCGTTGAAGATCGACCGGTAGCCGGTGTCCGGCTTGCAGTCGGCCTTCACCTGGCCGGCCGCGTACCGCAGCCCGCCCGAGAGGACCTTGCGGAAGTCCGGGTCGGCGTAGGACTCCTTGGTGTGGCCGAGGCCGGTGTAGAAGGAGCGGCCGCCCTGGTAGGTCTGGCACCAGGTGATCGGGTGGTCGCCCTTCATGTTGCCGCCGGTGTAGGTCGTCTCGTCGAGGGTGGCGAGGACCTTGACCTTGTCGCGCGGGTTGGTGCGGTAGTTGTACAGCTCGTCGGTGCGGTCCCAGGCGTCGCCCAGGTGGGCGGTGGCCGGGTTCTTGTGGTCCTCGACGCGGACGGTGACGGGCTGGATGGCGGGGTGGCTGTCGAAGTACGCGCCGACGAGTCCGCCGTAGAACGGCCAGTCGTACTCGGTGTCGGCCGCGGCGTGTACGCCGACGTAGCCGCCGCCGGTGGACACGAAGTTCTCGAACGCCTTCTGCTGGTCGGCGTTGAGCACGTCACCCGTGGTCGACATGAAGACGACGGCGTCGTAGCGGGCCAGGTTGGAGGTGGTGAACTGGCCGGCCTCCTCGGTGGCGTCGACCGTGATGTTGGTGTCCTTGCCGAGTTCCTTCAGTGCGGCGACGCCCTCGGGAATCGCGTCGTGGCGGAAGCCGGCCGTCTTGGAGAAGACCAGGACGCGCTTGGCGGTCTTGTCGGGCGGGGTGTTGGAGAGTTCGAAGTCGTCGATGTCGTAGAGCGCGCCATCGCCGCCCTTGAAGACCAGGAACAGCTCGGTGGCCTTCTTCGGGACGCCGCGCAGGGGGACGTCGATGTCCTGGAAGACCTCCCAGCCGCCGGTCACCGGGACCGGTGCGGAGCCGAGGATCTTGCCGGTCGCCGAGCCGGACCGTACTTCGAGGAAGCCGCCGGCGCCGCCGGAGGCTATCCGGGCGGTGAGCTTGGTGGAGTCGCCGAGGATGTACGGCTTGAAGGAGATCCAGTCGTCGTTGTCGATGTCGCCGACGGTCTTGCCGCCCTCGGCGTTCGCCTTGTCGTAGACCTTGATGCCGGACGAGTCGCTGAAGTGCTCGGCCTGACGGTGGCGCGGCTGGAGCTGTGACTGGTCGTGGCCGGTCAGCGCGGCCTGGCCGCCGCCCCCGCCGTCGGTGTACGAGGCGTCGATGACTCCGAAGATGTTGGCGTTGGGGTCGTGCCCGCCGTCCATGTCGGTCTTGATGGTGCCGGTGCAGCCGTGCGCCGAGGTGATCGGGTGGCCGTGGCTGTCGTGGCCGAGGACGAAGCGGACCTCGACCTTGGAGCAGTCGATCGTGCCGTCCTCGGGATCGGTGACGTTCACCTTGAACGGGATCTCGTCCCCGAAGGTGAACAGCTGTCCGTCACCGGGGAGTTCGAGGCTCACGGTCGGGGCCGTGTTGCCGACGGTCACATGGACGCTCGCCTTGCCGGTGCGTCCGGTGGGGTCCTGCGCGGTGACGGTCGCGGTGTAGGTGCCGTTCTTCTTGTACGTGTACGTGGGGTTGGCGTCCGTGGAGGTACCGCCGTCGCCGAAGTCCCAGGCGTAGGTGAGGGCGTCGCCGTCACCGTCCGCGCTGCCGGCCGAGGAGAACTTCACCTTCAGGGGTGCGGTGCCCGAGGTCTTGTTGGCCGCGGCCTCCGCGATCGGGGAGCGCCCCCCTGTGGCGTTCTCGATGCGGTAGAGCGCGGAGTTCTCGTCGCCGCCGAACCAGGAGAGGCCGTAGTCCAGGACGTACAGCGCCCCGTCGGGCCCGAAGGCCATGTCCATGATCTGGGTGCCGGACCACGGGATGTCGTTGATGGACTGCACGGCGCCGTCGGCGTCCTGCTCGATGCGCTTGATCCACTGCCGGCCGAACTCACCGGCGAAGAAGTCCCCGTCGTACGCCTCGGGGAACTTCACGGGCGAGTCGAGGTCGGCGTCATAGTGGTAGACCGGTCCGCCCATCGGGGACTCGGATCCGCTGCCGAACTCGGGGAGGGAACCGCCGTCGTACGGGATCCAGGCCGCCTGCGCCGGGGGCAGGTCGACGATGCCGGTGTTGTGTGGCGAGGTGTTCTTCGGGGCCGCGCAGTCGAAGGCGGCGCCGGAGGTCTGGGTGGCGAAGTCGTAGTCGATGAACGGGTCGTTGTCACCCGTGCAGAACGGCCAGCCGAAGTTTCCGGGCTTGGTGACCCGGGCGAACTCGACCTGCCCGGCAGGTCCGCGCTTGGGGTCGGCCGCGCCGGCGTCCGGCCCGTAGTCGCCGACGTAGAGGATGCCGGTGGCCTTGTCGACGCTGAAGCGGAACGGGTTTCGGAAGCCCATCGCGTAGATCTCGGGGCGGGTCCTGTCCGTGCCCGGTGCGAACAGGTTGCCGTCCGGGACGGTGTACGAGCCGTCGTCGGCGACCTTGATGCGGAGGATCTTGCCGCGCAGGTCGTTGCTGTTGCCGGCGGAGCGGCGGGCGTCGAACGCCGGGTTGCGGTCGGGGCGTTCGTCGATGGGGGTGAAGCCGTCGGAGGCGAAGGGGTTGGAGTCGTCGCCGGTCGACAGGTACAGGTTGCCGTCCGCGTCGAAGTCGATGTCGCCGCCGACGTGGCAGCACATGCCGCGGGACGTCTTGACGTCGAGGACCTTCTTCTCGCTGCCCAGGTCGAGCGTGCCGTCCTCGTCGAGGACGAAGCGGGAGAGCCGGTTGACGCCGTCGAACTCGGCGAAGTCGGCGGCGGTGCCGGTCTCGGGGGCGTCGCCGTCGGGGGTGTCCAGCGGGGGTGCGTAGTAGAGGTAGATCGCCCGGTTCTCGGTGAAGTCCGGGTCGACGCCGACGCCCTGGAGGCCTTCCTCGTCGTGCGAGTAGACGGGGATGGTGCCGGCGACGCTGGTGTTGCCCGCGCTGTCGGTGAGCCGCAGCTCGCCGCTGCGCGAGGTGTGCAGCACGCTGAGGTCGGGGAGCACGGCGAGTGTCATGGGCTCGCCGGTCTCGGCGGCGCCCTTGGCGAGGGTGACCTGCTGGAAGTCCTCGGCGGCCGGGGCGGGGGCGGGTTCCTCGTGAGCGGCGGCCGTGCCGGGCGTGGCGCCCAGGGTGAGGGTGGCGGCGGCGAGCAGGGCGCCGGTGAAGAGGGCGAGGGATTTACGGACGCGGAGCCTGCTTCTGGTCCTGCTTCGGGTTCTGTGCACGGGTGTCCTCCGGAGAGTGCCGGTTGTACGGGCGGGTACGGGTGCTGCCGTGCCGTTCAGCGCGGGGACTGCCGCGCAGGTCAGCCGGGGCCTGTGCGGCTCCGGTGACGGGGGTTATGTCGTGTACACGTTCTGGACGGTAGCCCTGTTCGTCCGGGACGGAAAGCCCTTGTGCAGCGTTGTTGTTGAACTTTTTCCTTGGTCAGGACAAAGGGGGGTCTGGGCAGGGGGTGCCGTCCCGGCGGCGTTCGCGCTCTGCCGCCGGGCGGGGGCGGATGGCTTCCCCTACCCGCCCCTTCCCGAACCCGGGGCTCCGCCCCGGACCCCGCGCCTCAAACGCCGGCGAGGCTGGATATGACGCCTCGGCCTGCGCCGACCGTGGCGCGCAACGCTGCCTGCAGCGAGGCTGGGGCACTTCGAGCCCCGCCGGCGTTTGAGGCGCGGGGGGCCGGGGGCGGAGCACCCGAGGTGCGCCCCGCCCCCGCTCCCCGCCCCGGAAACGGTCAGTCCTTGCCGCCGAACGCCGCGTCGAACGACGCGCTCGGCGGGTCGAAATCGAACCGCTTCAGCGACGCCAGCGCCTCGGGCGCGCCCGTCAGGCGGTCCATGCCCGCGTCCTCCCACTCCACGGAGACCGGCCCGTCGTAGTCGATGGACCGCAGCATCCGGAACACGTCCTCCCACGGCACGTCGCCGTGCCCGGCCGAGACGAAGTCCCAGCCGCGCCGCGGATCGCCCCACGGCAGGTGGGAGCCGAGCCGGCCGTTGCGGCCGTCCAGACGCTTACGGGCCTCCTTGCAGTCCACGTGGTAGATCCGGTCCCGGAAGTCGTACAGGAAGCCGACCGGGTCCAGGTCCTGCCAGACGAAGTGGCTCGGGTCGAAGTTCAGCCCGAACGCGGGCCGGTGGCCGACGGCCTCCAGCGCGCGGTGCGTGGTCCAGTAGTCGTAGGCGATCTCACTCGGATGCACCTCGTGGGCGAACCGCACCCCCTCGGCGTCGAACACGTCGAGGATCGGGTTCCAGCGCTCGGCGAAGTCCTCGTACCCCCGCTCGATCATGTGCGGCGGGACCGGCGGGAACATCGCCACCAGGTGCCAGATCGACGAGCCGGTGAAACCGATGACCGTGTTCACACCGAAGGCTGCTGCCGCCCGCGCGGTGTCCTTGATCTCCTCGGCGGCCCGGCGGCGCACCCCCTCCGGCTCCCCGTCGCCCCAGATCCGGGCGGGCAGGATGCCCTGGTGACGCTCGTCGATCGGGTTGTCGCAGACGGCCTGCCCGACCAGGTGGTTGGAGATCGCCCAGCACTTCAGCCCGTACTTGTCGAGCAGTTGGCGGCGCCCGTCCAGGTACCCCGGATCGGCAAGCGCCTTGTCGACCTCGAAGTGGTCGCCCCAGCAGGCGAGTTCCAGCCCGTCGTAACCGAAGTCGCGGGCGTACCGGCAGACGTCCTCCAGTGGCAGGTCGGCCCACTGACCGGTGAAGAGGGTGAAGGGACGGGGCATGTACAGGACCTCCTAGAGCTGTGCGGTGGTGTGGACGGGGGTGTGCACGGAGTTCTTCGCGGCGCTCTCCTCCACCGCCGCCAGCACCCGCTGCACCTGGAGCCCGTCCGCGAACGACGGTGTGGGCGCGGTCCGTTCGGCGATCGTGCGGACCACGTCACGGGCCTGGTGGATGAAGGTGTGCTCGTATCCGAGCGCGTGCCCCGGCGGCCACCAGGCCTCCAGGTAGGGATGCTCGGGCTCGGTGACCAGGATGCGCCGGAAGCCGGCCGTCGTGGCGGGCTCGGTGTGATCGTGGAAGGACAGCTCGTTGAGCCGTTCCAGGTCGAAGGCGAGCGAGCCCAGCTCCCCGTTGATCTCCAGCCGCAGCGCGTTCTTGCGCCCGGCCGCCATCCGGGTCGTCTCGAAGGAGGCCAGCGCGCCGGAGGCGAGCCGGCCGGTGAAGAGCGCCGCGTCGTCCACCGTCACCGCCCCGCGCGCACCGGCGTCCGCCACTGCGGCCAGACCCGCCGACGGCCCGGCTTGCAGGGGCCGTTCGCGTACGAAGGTCTCGGTCACCGCCGACACCCCGACCAGCAGCTCCCCCGCCAGGAACTGGGCGAGGTCCACGATGTGCGCCCCTAGGTCGCCGAGGGCGCCCGAGCCCGCGTGTTCGCGCTCCAGCCGCCAGGTGAGCGGGGACCCGGGGTCCACCAGCCAGTCCTGGAGGTAGGTGGCACGGACGTGCCGCAGGGTCCCGAGCCGACCCTCGGCGATCAGCTTCCGGGCGTAGGTGATGGCGGGGACCTTGCGGTAGTTGAAGCCGACCACCGCCACCTGGCCGCGGGCGGCGGCGCGCTCCGCCGCCTCGGTCATGGCCTCCGCCTCCGCGACCGTGTTGGCGAGCGGCTTCTCGCACAGCACGTGCTTGCCCGCCTCCAGTGCCGCGATGGCGATCTCCGCATGGCTGTCGCCGGGGGTGCAGATGTCGACGAGCTGCACGTCGTCCCGGGCGATCAGGGCCCGCCAGTCGGTCTCCGCGGCGGCCCAGCCGTGCCGGTCGGCGGCGGCCTCGACCGCCCTGCGGTCGCGTCCGCAGATCGCGGCGAGAGCCGGTCTCATCGGCAGCTCGAAGACATGGCCGGCGGTGCGCCACCCCTGCGAGTGGGCGGCGCCCATGAACGCGTATCCGACCATGCCGACCCCGAGCGTGGGTGCGCTCTGCATCGGCCGGTACGTCGGCGGCGCCGCCGCCTCCTGCTCCGTCTCTTCCCTACGGGCCATCCGGGCTTCCTCCTCATCGGTGGTTCGGTGGGTGCGGCAGGAGGGTCAGCACCCTCCTGCGGGGCCGATCAGTTGAAGCCCGTCGGCAGGTACTGATCGACGTTGTCCTTGGTGACCACCGCCGAGTAGAGCGTGAGGTTGGTCGGGATCTCCAGCTCGGAGAGGCCTGCGACACCCTTGCCCTGGCCGAGTGCGCGGGCCAGGTCGACGGCCGACGCCGCCATGGTCGGCGGGTAGAGGACGGTGGCCTTCAGCACGCTGTTGTCGGCCTTGATGGCGTCCATCGCCGACTTGGCCCCGGCGCCGCCGACCATCAGGAACTCGTCCCGGCCGGCCTGCTGGATGGCGCGCAGCGCGCCCACGCCCTGGTCGTCGTCGTGGTTCCACAGGGCGTCGAACTTCTTCTGCGCCTGGAGGAGCTGGGACATCTTCGCCTGGCCGGACTCGACGGTGAAGTCCGCGGCCTGACGGGCCACCAGTTTGATGTTGGAGTAGTTCTTCAGGGCGTCCGCGAAGCCCTGGCTGCGCTGCTTGGTGAGCTCCAGGCTGTCGATGCCGGCCAGCTCGACGACCTTGGCGTTCGGCTTGTCCTTGAGCTGCTCGCCGATGTACGTACCGGCGTTGAGACCCATGCCGTAGCTGTCTCCGCCGACGTAGCAGCGGTAGGCCTGCGGGGAGGCGAAGACACGGTCCAGGTTGACGACGGGAATGCCCGCCCGCATGGCCTCCAGGCCGACCTGTGTGAGCGCCTTGCCGTCGGCCGGGAGGATGATGAGGACGTCGACCTTCTTGTTGATGAGGGTCTTGACCTGGCCGATCTGCGCGGCGGTGTCGTTGGAGCCCTCGGTGGTCTCCAGGGTCACCTCGGAGTACTTCTTCGCCCGCGACCTGGCGTTCTCGTTGATCGCGTTGAGCCAGCCGTGGTCGGCCTGCGGACCGGCGAAGCCGATGGTGAGGGCCTTGCCCGGCTTGTCGTCGGCGGCGGGCACGTCGCTCTGTGCCGCGGTGTCCTTCTCCTTCGGGCTGTTGCTGGTGCAGGCGGTCAGGAAGGCGCCCGCGGAGACTGCTGCGGTACCGAAGAGCAGTCCTCTGCGGCTGGTTTCTGGCATGGCTGTCAAACCCTTCATCCGGTGCGTGGGCATACGGAACAGGCAGGAGCTGAACGGAAGGTGACCTGCGGTCAGGTTTCCCGGTGGGCCGACGTGCGGCCCTGGACCAGAACGGCGGCGACGATGATCGCGCCCTTGGCGATCTGCTGGACGTCGCTCTGCAGATTGTTGAGCGCGAAGATGTTGGTGATCGTGGTGAAGACGAGGACGCCCAGCACGGAGCCGACGATGGTGCCGCGGCCGCCGGTGAGCAGGGTGCCGCCGATGATCGCGGCGGCGATGGCGTCGAGTTCGTACAGATTGCCGTTGGTGTTCTGGCCCGAGCCGGACAGGACGATCAGCATGAAGGCGGCGATGCCGCAGCACAGTCCGGACAGCAGGTAGAGGTAGAGGCGCTGGCGCCGTACGTCGATGCCTGCCAGCCGGGCCGCCTCCGCGTTGCCGCCGACGGCGACCGTGCGGCGGCCGAAGGTCGTACGGTTCAGCACCAGCCAGCCGACGACGGTGACCGCGGCGAACATCATGACGAGCGGCGGGATGCCGAGGACGTAGGAGCCGGGCAGGCCCAGGTCCAGGACGGACTTGACCGTGACGATCTGGGTCTTGCCGTCGGTGATCAGGAGGGCCATGCCGCGGGCGGAGGCGAGCATCGCCAGCGTCGCGATGAACGGCACCAGCCGGCCGTACGCGATGAGCACCCCGTTGACCAGTCCGGCACCGAGGCCGACGATCATCGCGGTGAACAGGATGCCGGCGAAGCCGTACTCCTGGGTGGCGAGTGTGGTGGCCCAGACCGAGGCGAGGGCGACCATGGCGCCGACGGACAGATCGATGCCGCCGCTGGTGATGACGAAGGTCACCCCGACGGTCACCACACCGATGACGGACGCCTGGGTCAGGATCAGCTGAAGGTTCCCGGTGTCCAGGAAGGCGTCGGGCTCGGTGATGCCGCCGACGACGATCAGTACGGCGAGGACGCCGAGCAGCGAGAGGCTGCGCAGGTCCACGCGGAGCCCGAGGGCTCGCGGGGATCTGTCCTTCTTCGGGGACGCGGGGACGGATGCGGGCGCGGCGCCCTTGTCCGGCCCGCTCTGCTGTGCCGAGGAGACGGGCTGCGTCATGACGTCGGGCTCCCTTCCATCACGAGGTCGAGTACGCGGTGCTCGTCGAGCTCCCTGGCGTCCGCCGTATGCACGACGTGACCCTCACGGAGCACCAGCACCCGGTCGGCGAGGCCCAGGACTTCGGGCACTTCGCTGGAGACGAGCAGTACGGCGAGGCCTTCGTCGGCCAGCCGGCGGATCACGGCGTAGAGCTCGGCGCGGGCGCCGACGTCCACCCCGCGGGTCGGTTCGTCGAGCAGCAGCACCCGGCAGCCGCGCAGCAGCCAGCGGGCCAGGACCGCCTTCTGCTGGTTGCCGCCGGAGAGGGTGCGGACGGGGGTGTCCGGGTTGTCGGGGCGCAGCGAGAGTTCGCGGGTGGCGGCGCGGGCCGCCTTGCGCTCGGCGCCCCGGTCGAGCCAACCGCCCCTGGAAAACCGGGACATGGAGGAGACGGAGACGTTGCGGGTGACGGATTCGAGCATCAGCAGGGCCTGCGCCTTGCGTTCCTCGGGGGCGAGGCCGATGCCGGCGGCGACGGCGGCGCGGACACTGCCGGGCCGCAGCGGCCGGCCGGCGACGGTGACCTGTCCCTCGGTGGCGCGGCGGGCGCCGTAGATGGTCTCCAGGATCTCGGAGCGCCCGGAGCCGACGAGTCCGGCGAGGCCGACGATCTCGCCGGGCCTGAGTTCCAGGTCGACGGGGGCGAACTCGCCCTTCCTGGTGAGGCCTTGAACCTTGAGCACGGGCTCGGCGCCGGTGCCCGCGCGGCCGGCCTCGGGTCTCGGCGGGAAGACGTACTCGACATTGCGGCCGGTCATCATGGCAACGATGTCGCGCGTCGGTGTGGACTCGGCGGGGAGGCCGCCCGCTACGGCCCGGCCGTCCTTGAGCACGGTCACCCGGTCGCCGATCCGGCGGATCTCCTCCAGCCGGTGGGAGATGTAGACGACGGCGACCCCGTCGGCGGTCAGGGCGGCGACGATCCGGAAGAGGTTGGCGACCTCGTCGGGGTCCAGGGCCGCGGACGGCTCGTCCATCACGATGAGCCGTACGTCGTGGGAGAGCGCGCGGGCCATCGAGACGATCTGCTGGTGGGCCGCGGAGAGTTCACCGACCGGGCGGGCCGGGTCGATCTCCGGATGCCCGAGGCGTTTGAGCAGTGCGGCGGCCGCGGTGCGGCCCTCGCGGGTGCGGACGACGAAGCCGGCACTGGTCGGCTCATGGCCGAGGAAGACGTTCTCGGCGACCGACAGCCCTTCCACCAGGTCGAGTTCCTGGTAGATGGTGGCGATCCCGAGACGCATCGCGGTGATGGGCGTCTTGAGCACGGTCGGTGAGCCGCGCCAGGTGATCTCGCCGCCGTCGGGCTGGTGGGCCCCGGCGAGCACCTTGATGAGAGTGGATTTGCCGGCCCCGTTCTGGCCGAGCAGGCAGTGGACCTCGCCGGCCTGTACCTCCAGGTCGACGCCGTCGAGGGCGCGCACACCGGGGAAGGACTTGGTGATGCCGGACATGGTGAGCAGGGGTGGTTCTGGAGCCATGGCGAATCCCCTCGGCGGGTGCCGGTGAGCGGGCAGGGCGCAGTGCAGTCCCGGGGTGTCCCCGGACCCCGGCCGCCGGCGCGGGGGCAGTGCCTTGTTGCTGGCCGGCCGAGGATCGGTCCGGCGGGAGGCGGATCGGACGGGAGAACGATCAGGCGGGTGGTACGCGGCTCTTGCACGGTGCTGCGACCCGGTGAGCGGGCCGGTGGTGCTGGGTCAGGCCGGTGAGAAGAGGTGGTCGCTGATGAGCCTGGCCGCGCCGATCACTCCGGCGGCGGGTCCCAGCTCGCCCAGCACGATGGGAAGGTTGCCGGTGGCCAGCGGCAGCGACTGCCGGTAGACCTGGGTCCGGACGCTGGCCAGCAGGGTGTGACCCAGTCCGGTCACCCCGCCGCCGATCACCACCAGACCGGGGTTGAAGAAGCTGACAAGCCCCGCGATGACCTGACCGACCCGGTTGCCGCCTTCGCGGATCAGGTCGAGCGAGGTGGCATCGCCCGCGGCCGCGGCCGCGGCCACATCGACGGCGGTGAGTTTCCCGGACACCGCCAGCCGGGCCGCGAGCTCCGCGGACTGTCCGGAACGGGCCGCGTCCTCGGCGTCTCGGGCCAGTGCGGCGCCGCTGAAGTGTGCTTCCAGGCAGCCCCGGTTGCCACAGGCGCAGGGGCGCCCGTCCGGTTCGACCTGGATGTGGCCGATGTCGCCCGCACTGCCCGTCGTACCGCGGTGGACCTCTCCGCCGACGACGATGCCGCAGCCGATACCGGTACCGATCTTGACGCAGAGGAAGTCGCCCACGGAGCGGGCGACGCCCGCGTGCTGCTCCCCCATCGCCATCAGGTTCACGTCGTTGTCGACCATCACGGGGCAGCCCAGCTCCTGGCTGAGTGCCTCGCGGACCGGGAAGCCGTCCCAGCCGGGCATGATCGGCGGTGCGACCGGAATCCCCTCGGGGAAGCGGACCGGTCCCGGTACGCCGATGCCCGCGCCGTCGAACCCCTCGGCGAGCCCGGAGGCCCGGAGCTTGGCCGCCATGGACAGCACCTGCTCGAAGATGGCGACGGGTCCTTCGCGTACGTCCATGGGGTGGTTGAGGTGGCCCAGGACCTCCAGCTCCGCGTTGATGACCGCCACATCGACCGAGGTGGCGCCGATGTCGACGCCGAGGAAGCGCAGTGCCGGGGCGAGCCGGATGTTGTGCGAGCGACGCCCGCCGCGGGATGCGGCGAGTCCGTCGGCCACCACAAGGCCGGTCTCCAGCAGTCTGTCCACCTCGACGGCGAGCTTGGAGCGGGAGAGATCGACCTGATCCCCCAGCTGTGCCCGTGAGTTGGGCCCGCCGTCGCGCAACAGCCGGAGCAGTCGCGCCTGATGCGCATTCGCGGGTCGTGCCGTCATACGTCTCACGCGCCCCTCCCCGCCACATCGGCCTGTCCGTCGGGCTTTGGAGGGGAACGTAGCAGCGCTCGCCCGGAGTGGGAAGAAGTTGCGCAGGAATCCACCACAACTTTCTCCACCCTGAGGACAAAGGGGTGCGCGGGGTGGTGCCCGAGGACGGCGCCGGGCACCGCCGGCGCCGGGCACGACAATGCCCCCGATCGCCGGACGGGCTGATTTCTCAGCCGGCGTTCGAGGGCGGGGGAAGCGGCGGGATCAGCTCTCTTCCCGCTCGCGGCAGGTCCGGCGGGTGTGCTCCGTGTGCGCCCGCATGATCGCCGTGGCCTGCTGCTCGTCGCGCGAGGAGCTCGCGGCGATCAGGGAGCGGTGCTCGGTCCAGGACCGGGTGCCGCGCTGGCGGGCGACCGGGGTGCAGTACCAGCGGACCCGGCGGTCCACCTGGCCGGCGAGCTCGGCGAGTACGACGTTGCCGGCCAGCTCCATGACCTTGGCGTGGAAGGCGGCGTTGACGGAGCGCAAGGCCCCTCAGGGACAGCGGATCACCTGACCCGCGTAACTGAGGTTCCCGCCGAAGCCGAAAAGCAGCGCCGGGGCTCCGGTGGCGACCTCGCCCCGCTCCACCAGCTTGGACAGGGCCATCGGGATCGAGGCGGCCGATGTGTTGCCGGAATCCACAACGTCCCGGGCGATGACGGCGTTGACCGCGCCGATCTTCCTGGCGACCGGTTCGATGATCCTCAGATTGGCCTGATGCAGCACCACCGCGGCGAGATCCTCGGGGGTGATACCGGCCTTCTCACACACCTTGCGCGCGATGGGCGGCAGCTGGGTGGTCGCCCAGCGGTAGACCGACTGCCCCTCCTGGGCGAAGCGCGGCGGCGTCCCCTCGATCCGCACCGCGTCCCCCATACCGGGCACGGAACCCCACAGCACCGGCCCGATCCCGGGCCGGCCGGCCGCGCCGGAGTCGGCGACGACGACCGCCGCACCGGCGCCGTCACCCATCAGCACACAGCTGGAGCGGTCGGTCCAGTCGACGATGTCGCCCATCTTGTCGGCGCCGATCACCAGCGCACGGCTGGCGGCGCCCGCCCGCACGGCGTGGTCGGCGGTGGCGAGAGCGTGGGTGAAACCGGAACAGACCACGTTGATGTCCATCACCGCGGGCGAGGCCATGCCGAGGCGGGCGGCGACCCTGGCCGACATGCTCGGCGACCGGTCGATCGCCGTGGAGGTGGCGACCAGGACCAGGTCGATGTCCGCGGGCTGGAGCCCGGCGGCAGCGAGGGCCTTGGCCGCCGCGTGCGCGGCAAGCTCGTCCACCGGCTCGTCGGGGCCGCCGAGGTGGCGGGTCTTGATGCCGACGCGGCTGGTGATCCACTCGTCACTGGTGTCGACCATGGCCGCCAGGTCATGGTTGGTGAGCACCCTGGCGGGCTGATAGTGGCCGAGCGCCACGACACGTGAGCCGGTCATATTCAGGTTCCCCTCGCTACATATGGCAGGAACCATTCAGTCTTGGTCGCTACTGACCGGTACAGAGACACGTGATCCCACAGGATTCGCGGCCGACGATTGGAGGCTTGACGACAGCCTTGACCGTCCAGACCGCATATTGTCGACAATATTCTGTCGACTGGGCAGTGTCTCCTGCTCCCTCCCCGCACTCCTCCCCCATGTCGCGCTCCCTATGCAGGACAATGAGATCGACAAGGTCACCTCGCCGCACGACAGCCCGGTGACCCACGGCATCCTCCGTATCCAGGGCCGCTTTCGGCTTCCACCACGTACAGAATCGGGTCCAACGGTCATGGGACGGGTCACCGAGCGCCGCCGCACCATCCGCATCCGGGACGGGGTCGTCACCACCCGCCCCGACACGCTCGTCGCCGAGGAACCCCTGGAGATCCGGCTGAACGGCAAGCCGCTCGCCATCACGATGCGCACCCCGGGCGACGACTTCGCGCTGGCGGCGGGCTTCCTGGTGAGCGAGGGCGTGCTCGGCGAGGGCCACGAGGTGCAGTCGATCGCGTACTGCGCCGGGGCGACGGCCGACGGGGTCAACTCGTACAACGTGGTGGACGTACGGCTCGCACCCGGCGTCGTGGTCCCCGACATCACGCTGGAGCGCAACGTCTACACGACGTCCTCCTGCGGGCTGTGCGGCAAGGCCAGTCTGGACGCGGTCCGCACCACGACCCGGCACCCCGTCGCCGACACTCCCCCGGTCCGGGTCGAGCCGTCGCTGCTGGCCACGCTCCCCGGCCTGCTGCGCGCCTCGCAGCAGGTGTTCGACCGGACGGGGGGTCTGCACGCGGCGGCGCTGTTCTCCGAGACGGGCGAGCTGATGGACATCCGGGAGGACGTGGGCCGGCACAACGCGGTCGACAAGCTGGTCGGCCGGGCCCTCACCGACAACCGGCTGCCGCTGTCCCGGTCGATCCTGCTGGTCTCGGGGCGGGCCTCCTTCGAGCTGGCGCAGAAGGCGGTGATGGCGGGCATCCCGATGCTGGCGGCCGTCTCGGCGCCGTCGTCCCTCGCCGTCGATCTGGCGGCCGAGACCGGTCTGACGCTGGTCGGCTTCCTGCGGGGCCCTTCCATGAACGTGTACGCGGGTGAGCACCGCATCGCCCTGGAGGCGACGGCCGTCCAGAGCTAGGGACACCAGCCCTGGGCGTCCTGCCCGCCGCACGGGTCCGGGGTCCGGCCGGCGGGGAGCGCCCCTGCACCGGCCGCCGGCCTCAGCCCGCCACCACGGTTCCCGTCAGGTCACCGTGACGGGCTCCCGCGCCGTCCGTACCCGCCTCCCGCGGGTCCCGGGCGCGCCGTTTCGCGATCACCGCGCACACCATGAGCTGCATCTGGTGGAAGAGCATCAGCGGCAGCACGGCGAGGCTCGCCTGCGCGCCGAACAGGACGCTGGCCATCGGCAGGCCGGAGGCCAGGCTCTTCTTCGAACCGGCGAACTGGATGGCGATGCGGTCCTCCCGGCCGAAGCCGAGCCGCTTCGCCCCGTACCAGCTCAGCGCGAGCATCAGCGCGAGGAGCACCGCCTCGGCAGCGAGCAGCGCCCCGAGCCGGGCCGGGGTGACCTGGTGCCAGATGCCGGCGACCATGCCCTCGCTGAACGCGGTGTAGACGACCAGCAGGATCGAGCCCCGGTCGACATAGCCGAGGATCTTCTTGTGCCGGGCGATGAAGCCGCCGATCCAGCGGCGCAGCAGCTGTCCCGCGACGAACGGCAGCAGCAGCTGGACGCCGATCCTCAGCAGCGCGTCCCCGGAGAACCCGCCGCCGCTGTTGCCGAGCAGTGCGGCCGCGAGCAGCGGGGTGATGAAGATTCCGGCGATCGAGGAGAAGGAGCCCGCGCAGATCGCCGCGGGGACGTTGCCGCGGGCGATCGAGGTGAAGGCGATCGACGACTGGATGGTCGAGGGGACCAGGCAGAGGAAGAGGAAGCCGCTCTGGAGCTGCGGTGTCAGTACGTACGGCACGAGTCCCCAGCTCGCCAGCCCCAGCAGCGGGAACGCGACGAAGGTGCAGGCCAGGACGGTGAGGTGGAGCCGCCAGTGCCGCAGTCCTTCGAGTGCCTCGGCGGTGGAGAGCCGCGCGCCGTAGAGGAAGAAGAGGAACGCGACCGCACCGGTGGAGGCGTCGCCCGCCACCTCTGCGGCCGCGCCGGAGGCCGGCAGCAGCGCCGCGAGTACGACGGTGCCGATCAACGCCATGATGTACGGGTCGATCGGCAGCCAGGACGGCAACTGCGGGGTGCGGCGGCTCATGTGCTCCACGTGTTCTCTCGTTCATGGTCGTGCCCTGCCCATCCTGCTCGCGATCACCGACATCGGGAATCCGGTATACCGCTCTTACTGTGATCACGGTTCGCGATAACGTGTCGGGCATGTACGACCCCGCGCAGCTGCGCACCTTCCTCGCCGTCGCCCAGACACTGAGCTTCACCCGGGCCGCCCACCGGCTCGGGGTGCGGCAGTCCACCGTGAGCCAGCATGTGCGGCGGCTGGAGGAGGCGGCCGGGCGGCAGCTGTTCACCCGTGACACGCACCGGGTCGATCTCACCGTGGACGGCGAGGCGATGCTCGGTTTCGCCCGGACGATCCTGGCGGCCCACGAGCGGGCGTCGGCGTTCTTCACCGGCACCCGGCTGCGCGGGCGGCTGCGGTTCGGGGCCTCGGAGGACTTCGTGCTGACGCGGCTGCCGGAGATCCTCCAGTCGTTCCGCCGCGACCATCCGGAGGTCGAGCTGGAGCTGACCGTGGAGCTGTCGGGCACGCTGCACCAGCGGCTCGCGGCGGGCCGGCTCGATCTGGTGCTGGCGAAACGGCGGACCGGTGACACCCATGGGGAGCTGGTCTGGCAGGACGCGCTGACCTGGATCGGGGCGCCGCGACTGCGGATCGACCCGGACCGGCCGGTGCCGCTGATCCTCTTCCCGCCGCCGGGCATCACCCGGGCCCGCGCGCTGGAGGTGCTGGAGGGCCAGGGCCGCTCCTGGCGGGTGGCGTGCACCAGCGGCAGCCTCAGCGGACTGATCGCGGCCGCCCACGCGGGGCTCGGCGTGATGGCGCACAGCCGGGGCCTGGTACCGCCCGGACTGGTCCCGGTGCCGGCCAGGGCGGGGCTGCCGGAGCTCGGCGAGGTGGATTTCGTCCTGCTGCACGGCCGCCGCCGGGACGGTGCGCAGCAGGCCGCGGACGCGCTCGCGGCGGCGATCCTGGCGGGCGGCGACCGGCTGATCCGGCCGCCGGGGATTGCGGGACAGCCCTGAGGGGGAGAATGAACGCTACGCGGCGCTCGCCGCAGGGGGCGGCCCAACCCGGTCAGGCCCGGCGGCTGCGGATCAACCCCCCGTAACCGCACGGAACGGCAGTGATCGCGGCGTACAGATTCGGTGGAGATTCCCGCGCGAGCCACTTACTCCTTGGTCGGAAGCGCGCCCGAGCCTTGCCCATCTGGCCGGATTTCAGCCCCTGACCAGTGCAGACGCCATGTTTTACGGGCCGCTTCGGGCCCTCCCCCCGCCGCGCCCGGTGGGGTAGCGTCACGGCGCTGTGCGGAGCGCCACAAGGAGCAGGTCATTGCGCGAGTTCACTGTCCCACCCATGGCGGCCGCGCCCCACGTGGGCGGGCTCGCTGATGTGGTTTTCGACTACGCCGAGGAGGATCCGCACCGGGTCGCGCTCGGTCGCAAGGACACGTCCGGACGCTGGCTTGATGTCACCTCTGCGACGTTCCGCGACGAGGTGCTCGCACTGGCCAAGGGGCTGATCGCGCACGGCGTGCGGTTCGGCGACCGGGTCGCGCTGATGTCGCGCACCCGCTACGAGTGGACGCTCTTCGACTTCGCCCTGTGGGCGGTCGGCGCGCAGTCCGTGCCGGTCTATCCGACGTCCTCGGCCGAGCAGGTCCTGTGGATGCTCCACGACGCCGACGTCTCGGCGGTGATGGTCGAGCACGAGGACCACGCGATGACGGTCGCCTCGGTCATCGACCAGCTTCCCCAGTTGAAGCGGCTGTGGCAGCTGGACACCGACGCGGTGTCCGAGCTGTTCTCCGCGGGCGTCCACGTCGAGGACGAGGTGGTGCACCGGCACCGGCGGGCCGTGACGCCCGACTCGGTGGCGACGGTCATCTACACGTCGGGCACGACGGGGCGGCCCAAGGGCTGTGTGATCACGCACGCCAACTTCATGTTCGAGACGGACACGATGGCCTCGCGCTGGGAGTCGGTCTTCCACTCCAGGCGGGGCGACGAGGCCTCGACCCTGCTCTTCCTGCCGCTGGCGCACGTCTTCGGGCGGATGGTGGAGGTCGCGGCGATCCGCGGCCGGGTGAAGCTGGGCCACCAGCCGGAGCTGTCCGCGAAGGCGCTGATGCCGGACCTGGTGACGTTCCGCCCCACGTTCATCCTGGCGGTGCCGTACATCTTCGAGAAGGTCTTCAACGGGGCCCGCCGCAAGGCCGAGACGGAGGGCCGGGCCGGCCCCTTCGACAAGGCCGTGGACATCGCGGTGAAGTACGCCGAGGCGATGGAGGCGCGGGCGTTCGGGACCGGTCCCGGCCCGTCCGCCGGGCTGCGGATGCAGCACCAGTTCTTCGAGAAGGCCGTGTACAGGAAGGTGCGCGAGGCGATGGGCGGCCGGATCCGGCACGCCATGTCCGGCGGCTCGGGGATGGAGCGCCGGCTCGGGCTGTTCTTCGCGGGGGCCGGTGTCACGGTGTACGAGGGGTACGGGCTGACCGAGTCGACCGCGGCGGCCACCGCCAATCCGCCGGAGCGCACCCGGTACGGCACGGTCGGGCAGCCGATCCCCGGCACCACGGTGCACATCGCCATCGACGGCGAGATCTGGGTGCACGGCAGCAACGTGTTCTCCGGGTATCTGGGCGACCCGGAGTCCACCGACGCGGTGCTGAACGACGGCTGGCTGGCCACCGGGGATCTGGGTGCGCTGGACGACGACGGCTATCTGACGATCACCGGGCGCAAGAAGGAGATCCTGGTGACGTCCGGCGGCAAGAGCGTCTCACCGGGCGGTCTGGAGGAGCGGGTGCGGGCGCATCCGCTGGTGGCGCAGTGCATCGTGGTCGGCAACGACCGGCCGTACATCGCGGCCCTGGTCACCGTGGACCAGGAGTCCGTGGAGCACTGGCTCGCCATGCGGGGACGGCAGCGGATGTCACCCGGCGAACTGGTGCGGGACCCGGATCTGGAGATGGAGGTCCGGCGGGCGGTGGTGGCCGCGAACACGGCTGTGTCGCAGGCCGAGTCGATCCGGACGTTCCGGATCCTGGCGCATCAGTTCACCGAGGAGCACGGACTGCTGACACCGTCGCTGAAGCTGAAGCGCAAGGCGATAGAGACCGCGTACGCGGCCGAGGTGGACGCGCTGTACCGCTGAGCCGGCGGCCGGGCGCACGGTTCGCGGGGAGTGCCCCGCCCGCGGATCCCTCGGGGAGTACCGTTCCGGGAGAATCGGCCCGGAGACGGGAATGCGCGGGCCGTCTTGATCGTTGACATGTGGAGTCCCACCCCCCAACGTAAGGATCGACCGCTCGTGAGCCAGGTCCCCTCCCTCACCCTCAACAACGGCGTCGAGATGCCCCAGCTCGGTTTCGGAGTCTGGCAGGTGCCGGACGACGAGGCCGCGAAGGCGGTCGCCATAGCCATCGAGTCCGGGTACCGGAGCATCGACACCGCCGCGATCTACGGCAACGAGAGTGGCACCGGCAAGGCCATCACCGCCTCCGGTGTCGCCCGCGAAGAGCTCTTCGTGACCACGAAGCTGTGGAACAGCGAGCAGGGTTACGACTCGACGCTGCGCGCCTTCGACGCCTCGCTGGACAAGCTCGGTCTCGACTACGTCGACCTGTACCTGATCCACTGGCCGACCCCGGCCAAGGACGCGTACGTGGACTCCTACCGGGCGTTCGAGAAGATCTACGCCGACGGCCGCGCGAAGGCCATCGGTGTGTCGAACTTCCTCCCCGAGCACCTGGAGCGGCTGCTCGGCGAGACCTCCGTCGTACCGGCGGTCAACCAGATCGAGCTGCACCCGCAGCTCCAGCAGGCCGAGTCCCGCGCACTGCACGCCAAGCACGGCATCGTGACCGAGGCCTGGTCGCCGCTGGGTTCGGGCAAGGGCCTCCTGGAGGTCCCGACGGTGGTCGCGGTCGCGCGGAAGCACGGCCGCACGCCGGCTCAGGCGGTGCTCCGCTGGCACCTCCAGACCGGCCATGTGGTGATCCCCAAGTCCGTGACCCCGTCGCGGATCGCGGAGAACATCGATGTGTTCGGCTTCGAGCTGGACGACGACGACCTGGCCGCGTTCGCGGCGCTGGACGAGGGCAAGCGTCTGGGCTCGCACCCGGGTCAGATGAACATCGGCGCCTGAACATCGGCGCCTGAGCCTCGGCGTTCCGCCGCTGATCCACCCGTAACCGCCGTCCGGCCCCTGGCCGGGCGGCGGTTCGCCGTTTCGGTGGCGGAACCGGGCCGCGCGGCGGACCCGGGATGCGCTCAGGCCGTACTCGGACCGCGCTCAGACCGCGCTCAGGCCGTGCTCAGGCCGTGCTCAGGCCTTCCGGCCGAGGTGGAACGTCCGGGCCATCAGCAGGAACGTGTCGGTGCGCCGGTGCAGCCCGGCCGGGTCCCCGGGGTCGGTCAGCCGGCCGAGCACCGCGTTGTCCTCGGCGTCGAGCCGCTCGCCGAGGCCCGCGCGGCGGCGGGCGAAATCGGCGATGACATGGTCCCGTGCCACGTCGCTGAGGGGTGCGGGCAGGTCGAGCAGGAAGCTGCGGGTGCCCTGCGGATCGAGGCCCACCGAGGTGAACAGGGCGGCCCAGTTCTCGGTCTCCCGCTTGGTGTCGGGCAGGTCGGCCCGCATCTGCTCGAAGACCTCGGCCTGGACCACGTCGAGCCGCTCCTCCAGACCGGGCCGGCCGAAGCCGATGTCGCGCGGGAGGTGGCGCGGCTGGAGCCCGCCCTCGACGAGTGCGACGGTGCCGCCGGGACGCAGCAGCCCGGCGAATCCGGCCAGCGCGGCGCGCTGGTCGCCCATGTGGTGCAGGGCGTTGCCCGCCCAGATCAGGTCCGCCTCGCCCGCGCGCCCCAGCTCGCCGGGCAGGTCGGCGTGCAGGGTGGTGACGCGGTCGGCGAGCCCGAGCCGCTTCGCGCGGTCTCGGGTGCGTTCCAGCAGGGCCGGGGTGCCGTCGACGGCGACGACCTCGGCCTGCGGGAACACCTCGGCGAGCAGGCAGGCGATGACGCCCGGTCCGCTGCCGATGTCCAGGACCCGGCGGACGTTCGGCGCGTCGGGCAGAGTGGCGATCCAGCGGGCCGCCTCCGTGTACTGCCCGGTGCTGAGCTCGGCGTTCCGCTCCAGCAGGGGGCCCATGACGTCCCAGTCGAGATCGGCGGGGTCGTGATGGTGGGCATGGCCGCTGTCGTGCCGGTGACCGTGGCTGTTGTCGTGGTGATGACCGTGACCGGTGTCGTTGCTCATGTGGACAGCCTCACCACACATCAAGCCACAGGCAAACTTTATTGCCACTCCGGCAAGCCTCGGCCGTTGCGGTAGTCCTGCGGGGCGACCCCGCGGACCCGTTTGAAAGCGGTGCTGAAGGCGAACGCCTGGCTGTAGCCGACCTTCCGGGCCACCGCCTCCACCGTCGCGTCCGTCTCCCGCAGCAGATCCGCCGCGACGGCGAGGCGCCAGCCCGTCAGATACGCCATCGGGGGCTCCCCCACCAGCTCGGTGAACCGCCGGGCGAGCCCGGCCCGGGAGACCCCGGTCCGGTCGGCCAGGGCAGCGACCGTCCAGGGGCGGGCCGGCTCGTTCTGAAGCAGCCGCAGCGCCCGGCCGACGACGGGGTCGCCCATGGCCCGGTACCAGCCGGGGGCCTCGGCGCCGGGCCGGGAGAACCAGGTGCGCAGCGCGTCGATCAACAGCAGGTCGAGCAGCCGGTCCAGCACCACGCTCTGCCCCGGCTCGTCCCTGGCGATCTCGCCGTCCAGCAGCGTCAGCAGGGCGCTTATCCGGCCGTCGCCGGGGAGGAGGAGCAGCGCGGGCAGAGCGTCGAGGAGCCGTCTGCTGATCTCGCCGTCCAGCAGATAGGTGCCGACGAGCATGGTCGCCGCGCCGTCCGGGGCGTTGCCCCAGGTACGTACGCCCAAGTGCATGGACCGGGAGAGCGGTTCGCCGCGCAGGGTGGTGCAGGTGCCGCCCGGACCGATCCGGGTCTGCGGCGCGGTACCGGGCCGGTCCGCGACGGTGTACGGCTCCGGGCCACGCGCGATGGCCAGGTCACCGGGGCGCAGCAGCACCGGTTCGGCGCCTTCGGCGGGGACGACCCAGGCCTCGCCCGCGGTCATGGACATCAGGCAGAGCGGGGCCCGGTCCTCGATCCGTACGGACCACGGCGGTTCCATCACCATCCGCAGCAGAAAGGCCCCCCTGGCCCGCGGCCCGTCCAGAAGTCCGGCAAGTGCGTCCATGGCCGGCAGCGTAGACGTTCGCGTAGGGAGCTGAGCGGCTGAGGGATGGAACGGGCGGGGCCGTGCGGCGAGCCTTGAGCCATGACAAAGGACATGGCGAACCAGCAGCAGGAGACCCGCACGGCCGGCCCGGTGCTGGTGACGAGCGGAACGGGCAAGACGGGCCGCCGGGTGGTGGAGCGGCTCACCGCGCGCGGGGTGCACGTGCGGGCCGGATCACGCGGCGGCGGGGTTCCCTTCGACTGGGCGGACGAGTCGGGCTGGGAGGCCGCGCTGCGGGGTGCGGACGCGGCGTACATCGCGTACTACCCCGATCTGGCGGCGCCCGGCGCCCCGGAGGCGATGGCGGCCTTCGGACGGATCGCGCGGGGTTGCGGGGTGCGGCGGCTGGTGCTGCTGTCGGGTCGCGGCGAGCCGCGGGCGGTGGTCGCGGAGGAGGCGCTGCGCGCGGCGGCCGGGGACGCCGAACTCACCGTTGTGCGCTCGGCGTTCTTCGCACAGAACTTCAGCGAGGGCGCCCTGCTCGACGGCGTGCTGGGCGGCGAGCTGGTGTTCCCGGCCGGCTCCGTCGCCGAGCCGTTCGTGGACACCGGTGACGTCGCCGACGTGGTGGTCGCGGCGCTGTGCGGGGAGGGCGGCGCGGGCCGGGTGCACGAGCTGACCGGCCCCCGGCTGCTGACCTTCGCCGAGGCGGCCTCGGAGATCAGCCGGGCGGCCGGGCGCGAGGTGCGCTACGTCCCGGTGACGGGTCCCGAGTACGCGGCGATGCTGGCGGAGTACGGCGTGCCGGAGGCCGAAGCGGGCTTCCTGGCAGAGCTGTTCGCGATGCTGCTGGACGGGCACAACGCCACGGTCACGGAGGGCGTCAAGCAGGCCCTGGGGCGCGATCCGTCGTCGTTCACCGCCTTCGCCGCCGAGGCCGCGCGAGGCGGGGCCTGGGACGCGTAGGGCGTGTTCCGGAAGTCCCGCTCTGTCTCGCGAGGCGCGGCACGGGTGAGAGCTGGGGGCGTCACGCTCGGGGCGGGCCCGGCCGGCGGCGGAACGCCAGCAGCCGGTACTCCGGTTCGGCACGGCAACGGTCGGGTCCGGGCAGCGCGGCCAGGGCTTCGACGAGCCGTTCGGCCGCCGTCCCGGGCAGTGCCAGGCGCGAGGCGTAGTAGCCGCGACGCAGGCCGCGTATGGCAGCGGTCGGCGTCCCGCCCTGCCCGTGCCCGCGGAAGACGGCGCTCCCCACCACGTCGAGACCGCACTCGGCCCCGTACCCGATGACCCGGTCGGTGGCGTCGGACGGGGAGGGAGCCAGGTACGGGGCGAACACCTCGTCGATGTCACTGGCCACATCGTGCGACGCGTCCTTGTCGACGGTGGTGACGAACGTGCCGCCGGGCCGCAGCACCCGCGCCGCCTGCGCCACCACGGCTCGCACGTCGCCCGTCTCACGCAGCAGGTGCAGCAGCCAGACGGCCGCCACCGCGTCGACCGCCCCGTCCCGCAGGGGCAGCCGACGCGCGTCGGCCAGCACCACGGCACCGATGCGCTGTCGCGCGATCCGGGCCATGCCGGGGGCGGCGTCGGAGCCGGACACCCGCAGACCGGGCCGGCCTTCCGCGATCCGCTCGGTGACCAGCCCGGTGCCGCAGCCGATGTCCAGCAGGGAGCGGGCACCGGGCGGGATGAGGCCGAGCACCGAGGCTGCGGCGGCCTCCGCCCGGGGCACGCCGCCGCGCGTGGAGTCGTAGCCGGTCGCCTCGTCGTCGTAGTCCAGCATTCGAACAACTCTAGGACACCGCACCGACGCGGCACGGTGCGACGGCTGTGCCCGTATCGCCGAGGTCGCCGGCCGGCGTGCCCCTTGCGCGTGCGGGGCTCACTCCCTATTATCCCGAACATGTTCACTGAACACGTTCAGTCAAGGGCTGCGCAACGGAGGGCGACGCGGAGCAAGGTGCTGTCATCGGCCGAACGGCTCTTCCGCGAGCAGGGATTCGGCTCCAGCACGATCCGCCAGATCGCCACCGACGCCGAGGTGAGCACGGGCACTGTCATGTCGGTCGGTGACAAGGACGCGCTGCTCGTCGCCATCTTCGACACCTGGATCGCCGCCGTGCACCACGGCCGGGAGGGCCCGCACGAGCAGGGCGACGCGACCCCGCTGCCCGCCGAGGCGGCGGCCCGGCAGGTGCTGAATCTCGTCGAACCCTTCATCACCTACTTCGCCCTCGACCTCGAACTGTCCCGGGAGTACGCCGCGGTCATCGTCCGCGGCACCCATGAGTCAGAGGTCTTCCAAGGCCTCGCCCAGGCCCTGCTCACCGAACTTGAGGCCCTCCTGGCCCGTACGCCGCTCACCACCACCGAGGCGGGCGCCGGCGCACGCACCCTCTACTTCGCCTACCTGGGCATCCTCATGACCGTCGGCAACGGCGCCCTCGACCAGCGGGCGGCGGTCGCCCAGTTCCGAGAAGTCATCGGTTTCGTCGTCCACCACGAAGGAAGTCAGCGATGATCAGCACTCCCGACCCGTGGTGGCCGACCGCACTGCTCGCCGTGGTGCTGTTCTCCGACGCGATCATGTCCGTGCGCCCCCCGATGTTCATTCAACGGTGCCTGGACGGGGTGCGCTTCCCCCGCGACTGGTGGTGGGCGCTGGTGGTCGTCAAGCTCCTGGCGGCGGCAGGGCTGGCCGCCGGACTCCGGTACGAGGGTGTCGGCGTGACGACCAACGTCGCGGTGATCACCTACTTCCTGTGCGCCGCCTACGCCCACTACCGGGCCCGGTTCCTCAAGCAGGAGTTCTGGCTGAACTGCCTGGGCATGCTCGCGTTGTCGACAGCCGTCCTGTTCCTGTCGCACACCTCCGCGCTCTGACGGGAGCCGCCCCCAAAAGCGATCGGGGCCGGGTCCACCCGGTCACGATTGCCAGCGAGCCACCTGGGCCATAACTTGCGCTTATGGAGCTGGAGTTGCGCCATCTGCGAACCGTACGTGCCATCGCCGACACCGGAAGTCTCACCAAGGCGGCCGCCGCGCTCGGGCTCGCACAGCCTGCCCTGAGCGCGCAGTTGCGGCGCATCGAGAAAGCGCTCGGGGGCCCCTTGTTCGACCGGGACCACACGGGCGCGCGGCCCACACCCCTGGGCGAACTGGTGCTGGAGCGGGCCCGGGTGGTGCTGCCCGCGGTCAGCGAGCTCCAGGAGGAGGCGGTGCGGTTCGCCAACGCGCGGGGGGCCATGGAACGGTTCCGGCTGGGCGGCACGCACGGACCGCTGCTCGGCGGCCTCGTCGACCGGCTGGCCGCGGCGCACCCGGACGCGCTGGTGTCCACGTACACCTCCTGGTCGGTGGCCGAGCTGGCTGCCCAACTCTTCGACGGGCGGCTGGACTTCGCGCTCATCGGCGCCTGTGGCGAGAGCTCGCCGCCGCTCGCGGACCGGCTGACGTGGCAGGCCGTCGGGATCGATCCGGTCTTCGTGATGCTGCCGGAGAGCCATCCGCTGGCCGGGGAACCCGAGCTGGAGCTCGCCGCGCTGGCGGACGAGTACTGGGCCGACGTGCCCGGCGAGGGCTGCTTCACGGACTGTTTCGTGGCCGCCTGCGCGCGGGCGGGCTTCAGCCCGGCGTCGGTGTACGAGACGGACACCGCGTCCTTCGTCCATCTGGTCCAGGTGGGACGCGCCGTCGGGCTGTGCCGGGCGACGTTCCCGCCGACGCCCGGCGTGGTCACCCGTCCGATCACCGGGTCGCCGCTGAGCTGGCGCCATCTGCTGGGCTGGCATCCGCGCTCGGCGGCCGCGTCGGCGGCGGCCGGAGCGGTGGGCGGACACACCCGGGCGGCGTACGCCGAGGCGGTGGAGCGCAGCGACAGCTGCACGCGCTGGCTGGCCGCGCATCCCCGCTTCGGCATGACGCCCTGACGGTCCGCCGGCCGCGTCTACCGCGCCCCGTGGCCCGGCGCGACGGCCGCCACCCTGGCGGCGAGGGTCAGATCCTTCTCGGTGACCTTCCCGCCCGCGTCGTGGGAGTTCACCGAGAGCGCGACGGTGTCGTACCCGAGCGTCAGATCGGAGTGGTGGTTCAGCTCGTCCTGGATCTGGGCGACATGGACGGTGAGCCCGGCGGCGGCGAAGTGCGACGGGAGCCGGTAGGTGCGGGTGATGCGGTCACCCTCCAGCGTCCAGCCGGGCAGTTCGCGCAGCTGGCTCTCGATCTCGTTCTGCGGCAGTGGTGCGGCGGGCATACGGTGGCTCCCTCACTCGTGGTCGGTACCGGTCGGCGGTGCCGGTGACGTTACGGTCTCCGTATGACGACTGTCGCGCTTGACACGGGGGTAGGGCCGCTGCTGCGCAGCTGGCGGGAGCGGAGCCGGATCAGCCAGCTGGAACTCGCGCTGCGGGCCGACTCCTCGGCCCGGCACATCTCCTTCATCGAAACGGGCCGCGCCCGCCCCAGCGAGGAGATGGTCCTGCGGCTGGCGGAGCACCTGGACGTACCCGTACGGGAACGCAACGCCCTGCTGGTGGTCGCCGGATACGCCCCCCGCTACACGGAGACCGCTCTCGACGATCCCGCGATGGGGGCGCTTCGCGAGGGGTTGGACCGGCTGCTTCAGGGGTACGAGCCGTATCCGGCGCTCGTCGTGGACGGCATGTACAACGTGGTGGCGGCCAATCAGGGGATCGCCCGGCTGACGGACGGGGTGGCGGAGCATCTGCTCGCCCCGCCGCTGAACGCGATGCGGCTCACCCTGCACCCGCAGGGGCTGGCCCCCCGGATCCACAATCTGCGGGAGTGGCGGGCCGATCTGCTGGCGCAGATGGAGCGTCAGATCGCGCTGGTCCGTTCGGCGGAGCTGCGTGAGCTGTACGAGGAGGTCGCGGGCTATCCGGTGGGGCCGAGGGCCGGCGGTCAGGAGTGGGACGAGCCCTCGTCGTCGGTGCCGTTCGCGCTGCCGCTGCTGATCGAGCAGGACGGGCGGCTGCTCTCCTTCATCTCGTCCATCGCCACGTTCAACACACCGATGGACGTGACGGTCGCGGAACTGGCCATCGAGACGTTCCTGCCCGCCGACCCGGAGACCGCGGCGTATCTGCGCTCGCTCGTGCCCTGAGGACGTACGGCCGCGGCCGCCCGCTACTTCTTGACGACGGGCAGGGTCCACGGGCCGTCCGCCCGCGCCAGGACCTGCGCGGCCAGGCACACCACCGCGAGGATCGCCACGGCCAGGACCAGCGGCAGGGTCGGATGTCCGTGCAGCACGGCCACGGCTCCGACCAGGGCACCGGCCAGCATGGCGGCGGCCGAGAGGATCCGGCGGCCGGCCTTGCTGCCGCCGCCCCCTGCGAGCCGTCCGTCGGAGGCGATGCCGGTGATGGTCAGGGTCAGCACGGTGGTGGTGAGGTCGGGTACGGCGAGTGCCCGCGAGACGGCGTTCTGCACACCGAGGCCCAGGGCGAGCAGCACGATGAGGGCGAACCGCACGCCGCCGTCGTACGGGCTGCCTGAGATCAGCGTGACAACGAGGGCGGCCAGTACGCACAGGGTCTCGACGCACAGCGCGTGCAGCAGCATGCGGCCGCGGTGGGCGTGGGAGTGGTGGACGATCAGGCCGCCCGCCAGCGCCCCGGCCGCGAACGCGCCGAGCGCGATGAGCGAGGCGGCCAGGGAGAAGCCGGGGGCTCCGGCGAACGCGAAGCCGGTGAAGACCACATTTCCGGTCATGTTCGCGACGAAGACCCGGCCCAGTTGCAGGTAGCTGACGGCGTCGACCAGTCCGGTGACGACCGTCAGGGCGAGCATCAGCGGCGGCAGCGGCCCGTGCCGGTCGTTCATGTCCGGTACGAGGGTGGTCCATGCCTCACGCAGCACGACGGGCACAGGCACGCTCCGATCACGGGGTTATTGATCAGGATTGTGCCGTTGTGCCCGGTGCGAATGCCACGACCGACGCGCGTCGCCCCCGCACCGCTCTGCGGCACGGGGGCGACGGGCGTAGCGACCGGATTACACGCGCGCCCCGTTGTCGAGCGGGTCCCGGCGCTTGGCGCCGGATTTGCCGCGCGGCGCGCTCTTGCGGACCGGCGGCGGGGCCTTGCTGCCGCGCTCCAGAAGAAGTGCGGCCGGCACCGCGGTCATGACCGAGGAGTACGTCCCGACGACGATGCCGATCAGCAGGGCGAGGGCGAAGTCCGCGAGCGAGTCACCGCCCAGGACGGCCAGCGCGACAAGGATGAACAGGGCGCCCATCCCGGTGTTGACGGTTCTGGGAACCGTCTGCAGCACGGCCCGGTTCGCCACTGCCCCGAGCGGCTTCTTGCGGGCCTTGGCCCACAGCTCCCGGACCCGGTCGAAGACCACCACCGAGTCGTTGACGGAGTACCCGATGACGGTGAGGAGCGCCGCCAGGAAGATGCCGTCCACGGTACGTCCCAGCCAGGCGAAGGCACCCACCAGAATGATCACGTCGTGGACCAGCGCCCCGACCGAGGCCACCGCGAACGTCCAGCGGAACCGGACGGCCAGATAGACCAGCTGGACGAGGACGGCGATGCCCAGCGCGATCAGGGCGTTGCGCCGTAGCTCGTCGCCCAGGCTTGGGCCGATGAGTTCGTCCCGGACCTTGGTGGTCTCGCCGCCCTCCTCGGTCAGGGCCGCGCGCAGCGTTTGTTCGCCGGCGTTGTCGAGTTCCCCGGTCCGTACCGAGATGTCGCCCGCACCCGCCGTGGTGACCTCGGCGTCGCCGAAGCCCGCGCCGGCCAGCGCGGAACGGGCGGTCTCGACGTCGACGGGGCGGCTGGTCGAGTACTCGACGAGGCGGCCCCCGGTGAATTCGACGCCGAGGTTGACCCCGCGCACCAGGATGCCGGTCACCGCCACGGCGATCAGCACCGCGGAGACCATGAGCCAGCGGCGCGGGGACCGCATCAGCTGCGGATTGCGGCGGTTCAGCCAGGTCCGTACCCGGCCGGGGCTGGCGATGCCGTTGATGCCCCGGTAGTCGCCGACGAACTTGGAGCCCGCGGCGATCTCGGTGAGGGCGCGGGCGATGACCAGTGCGGAGAACATCGACGCGAGGACGCCGATGCCGAGCGTGATGCCGAAGCCCTTGACCGGGCCCGAGCCGAGGAAGAAGAGCAGTCCCGCCGCGATCAGTGTCGTCATGTTGGAGTCGGCGACGGCGCTCCAGGCGTGCCGGAACCCGGCGGTCAGGGAGGTGCGCAGGGACCGGCCCGGATACTGGGCGTATTCCTCTCTGGCCCGTTCGAAGACCAGCACGTTGGCATCGACCGCCATGCCGATGGCCAGGACGAATCCGGCGAGTCCGGGCAGGGTGAGTGTGACGCCGAGCGCGACGAGCGCCGCGTACGAGATCACTCCGTAGGCGCCGAGGGCTACGGCGGCGAGCGCGCCGAAGAGCCGGTAGACGACGGTGATGAACAGTGCCGTGGCCGCGGCGCCGATGAGGGCGGCGCGGGCGCTGGCGTCGATGGCGTCGGCCCCGAGCGTCGGGCCGACGGTCCGCTGCTCGACGATCTCGACGGGCACCGGCAGCGCTCCGCCCTGGATCAGCAGGGCGAGCTCGCGGGCCTCGTCGGCGCTGAAGGAGCCGGTGATCTGGGTGGAGCCGGAGGGCAGACCGGTGTTGCAGCCGACGGTCGGGGAGACCTGCGGCGAGGAGATCACCTGCTTGTCCAGGACGATGGCGACGCGGCGCCGCTCGTCCTGGACCGGGTTGCAGGCGGCCTCCCCGGTCAGCCGGGTCCAGTCCCGTCCGGCGTCCTTGTGGAAGTCCAGGGAGACGGACCAGCCGGCGCCCTGCTGGGCGTCGAACGAGGCGGAGGCGTCCTTGACGCCCGCGCCGGAGAGCGCGGCAGGGCCCAGGGCGAGGCGGCTGCCCTGCTCGTCGGGGAGCGTCAGCCCGTCCTCGGTCCCCGAGCCGGCGGGTGCTCCGGGGCCCTGCACGGCGTGGAAGGTCAGCTGGGCGGTTCTGCCGATGACCTCGGCGGCCTTGCGCGGGTCCTGCACGTCCGGGAGTTCGACGATGATCCGGTCCTCGCCGGAGCGGGTCAGGGTCGGTTCCGCGACACCGAGTGAGTCGATGCGTTTGCGCAGCACCTCCAGGGTGCGGTCGGTGCTCTCGCGGTCCGCCTTCGCGGTGCCGGAGTCCTTGGCCTGGAGCACCATTCTGGTGCCGCCCTGGAGGTCGAGGCCGAGCCTGGGGGACATGGTCAGCGTGATGAGCACGGCGACGAGCGATACGGCCAGAGCCAGAACCGCCCGCACCATGGTGGCGCGAGTCATGCGTTTCCTCCGAGGGGCGCCGGGCCCCTCGGTCAGGGCGCCGCGGCAGGGGTGCGGGACGGGACCGGTGACAGGTCCCACGGCCGGTGAACGGCCGTACCCGGAGGCCCGCGCACACCGGGGAGCGCCGCGCGGAAGCGGTCGGCGCCGGCCGGGGGTCCACCGACGGTGCATCCGGGGACGGGATGCGGCAGCGGGAGGCCGGGCGGGCACGGCAGCAGGGAACCGGGACCGGACGGCGGGAGGTGCTGAGGGGGACGGGGGTGTTCGGCGGCGACCCACGGCTGGGGCACGGTCTCCGGCCCCGGCCGCAGGCTCCCGGCGGCGGCGCGGGTACGGCCGCGGGGTACGTCGTGGATGTCGTGGGCGCCGGGGGACGCCGGACCGGCCGTGGACCGGGCGGGGAGCCCGGCTCCAGCGGCCGCGGGCGCGCCGCCGGCGACGGTGAGGACGGCGAGGAGCAGTGCGGCGAGGAACCGCCGCGCCGAAGCCGCGCGACGGCGGTGCGCCGGGGTGTCCGGCCGGTCCCGCGGGTGCGCGTCGCCCCGGGACGCCCCCGGGAGGGGGGTCACCCGGCTCGGCCGGGCAGGGCCGGTGCGACCGCGGAGTGGCGGAGCACGGAGCTGAGCAACAGCCCGGCCCCGCGTACGACCGTGGTCGCCGGGTCGTCCGGGAGACGGACCGGAACGCCGAGGCGGAGCGCGATCCGGTTGGTGACGTCCGGGCGCAGCGCACCGCCGCCGGCGAGCAGCGGGCCCTTGCGCAGGGCGCCGAGCACCGCGCCGTGGCGGTCCTGCTGCCACATCGTCATGATCATGTCCAGGACGGCCCGGACGACAGCGGTGGGCGGATCGCCGGGTTCCAGATCGCTGAGCCCGGTCTCGGCCAGCCGCGCGTCGCGGACCAGCCCGTCCACCAGGAGCGTCGCCTCGGTCAGTTCGGCGCCGATGTCGACGACCAGCAGCGGGCCGCCGTCCTGCGGGCCGGCGCATGCGGCGGTGGCCCTGGCGCTGTCCAGGACGATGACGCTCGAAGGGCCGAGCGTGGCCAGGATCTCCCGTGCGGCGGCGCGGTGTTCGGTGCCCGCGAGCACGGGGTGGCTGAGGACGATCACGGTGTCGCTGCGGTCGGCGCCCAGTGCCGTATCGGTGATACGGCCGAGCATCCGCCCGCAGGACTCGGTGTCGACGATGCGTCCGCGCCGTACCGGGCTGCCCTGGCCGTACTCACCGCCGGGGCCGTCTCCGGTGTCGACGACGACGCCCTGCCCGGGGACCCAGGCGCGGGTGCGCGAGCTGCCGAGGTCGAGCGCGAGCCCCCGGGTCACTCCCCGGTGCTGCCGGTGGACGGAGCGAACGTGTCGCTGTCCGTCGCGCAAAGAACGCATCGCCCCTCACCCCCGGTCTGCTGGCGCAGCCGTGCACACACCCATTGACCCGCTGATAGCGAGGCATGGCCGATCCCTCACTATGCAATAGGTAGGCAAAGAAAGCCACTCCCACGCAAAATCCAAGGGCCCGTCCTCACTCCTGGGCGGACACGGCCGGGGACAGCCCTCAGGACGGCAGGAACTCCTCGATCAGCTCGGCGAACTCCTCGGGGGCGGCGATCCGGACACTCAGGCCCTCCGCCTTGGTGCGCTTGGACCCGGCCTTCTCGCCGGCCACCAGCAGCGTGGTGCGCTTGGAGACGCTGGAGGAGGCCTTCCCGCCCGCCCGCTCGATCAGCTCGTTCATCTCATTGCGCGAGAGCTTCTCCAGCGCGCCCGTCATGGCCCCGGTGACCACCACGGTCATCCCGGCCAGCGGCCGCCCGTCCGCACCCTCGTCGCCCTCGCCTCCGGAGCCGTCCGCGTCGGCCCCCTCGCCCGGCTCCGGGGGCGGGGTCGCACCCGGCTCCGTCATGTTGACCCCGGCGGCGACCAGCTTCTCGATCAGCGGGGCCAGCTCCACCAGCTCCGCGACGACACCCGCGGCCTTCTCCTTGCCGATGCCGTCGACGAGCTGGAGCGTCTCGGCGTCGGCGGCCCTGACGCGGTCCATGTCCGCGAAATACCGGGCGATCCGCCGCGACATGGAACGTCCGGTGCCGCGCACCCCCAGGGCGCAGAACACCCGCGAGAGCGGCTGGGCGCGTGCCGTGTCGATCGCGGCCAGCAGATTGTCGGTACTGGTGTCGCCCATCCGCTCCAGTCCGAGCAGCTGCCCGCGCTCCAGTGCGAACAGATCGGCGAAGTCGGTGACCAGACCGGCATCGACGAGCTGGACGACCCGGGTCGCGCCGAGGCCCTCGATATCGAGCTGGTCGCGCCCCGCCGCGTACGAGACGGAGGCGACGAGGCGGCAGTTCCGGCCACGGACGCAGCGCCAGCGCTGCTCGCTCGTGTCGATCTCGGAGCCGCACTGCGGGCAGGCCTCGGGGAAGACGACCGGCTGCTCCTCACCGGTCCGCAGATGGGCGACGGGGGCCTCGACGCGGGGGATGATGTCGCCCGCCTTGTAGACCATCACGTGGTCGCCCAGACGCAGATCGCGGCGGGTGATGTCGGCCGGGTTGTGCAGGGTGGCGTAGCCGACGGTCGATCCGTCGATCTCGACCGGCTCCAGCACCGCACGCGGCGCGATGATGCCGGTGCGGCCCACGTTCCACTCGACGCCGAGGAGGCGGGTGACCTTCTCGACGGCCGGCAGCTTGTACGCGATGGCCCAGCGCGGTGCCCGGGTGCCCGAGCCGGCGTCGTGCCGGTCGGCGGCGAGGTCGGCCTTGATCACGATGCCGTCGATCCCGAAGGGCAACGAGGCGCGCAGCGCCGCGATTTCCTCGACCCGCAGCTGGACGTCCTCAACGGTGGTGACGGTGCGCGGCGCCACGTCCGTGTCCGCGGCGGTGTGCACGCCGAGCTCCGCCGCACGGCCGAGGACCTCGCTGTGGGACAGCTCGGCCAGGGTGCCGGCCGGCTCGCCGGAGCCGGGCAGCGGCAGGGCGCCGTACGCGAAGAACGTCATCTCCACGGTGTACGGGCGGTCCTTGGCGCGCAGGGTGCCCGCCGCGCCGTTGCGCGCGTTGGCGAAGGGGGCGCCGCCGTGTTCGGTGCGGACCGTGTTGGCCTGTTCGAACTGCTCGGCCGTCATCAGGATCTCGCCGCGCACCTCGATCGTGACCGGCTCGGCGAGCTGACCGGGAAGCCCGACGACGGTGCCGATCGCGTGCGAGACGTCCTCACCTGCCGTGCCGTCGCCGCGGGTGATCAGCTGCTCCAGCCGGCCCTCGCGGTAACGGGCGGCGACCGCCAGCCCGTCGAGCTTCGGCTCGACGCTCCAGGCCGCGACCGGCCTGCCTATCCGGCGCTCCAGCGACGCGGTCCAGGTCACGAACTGCTCCGCCGAGAAGACGTTGTCCAGGGAGAGCATCGGCACCGTGTGCGGCACATCCCCGACCGCCGCGCCGCCCGCCACCTTGCCCGTCGGCGAGTCGGCCAGCACCTCCTGCGGGTGGGCCCGCTCGTACGCGGCGATCCCGCGCGCCAGCCGGTCGTACGCGTCGTCGTCGAGCGTGCTCTCGCCCGTGGCGTAGTACGCGGCGGCGGCCTGCGACGCCTCTTCGACCGCGACGGCGTAGGCCGCGGTATCGGCGAGCACAACAGCTGAGTTCGTCATGCCCTCCATCCTGCCGCCCACCACTGACAATGCCCCGGCAGCGGGGGTGCGGCCGCGCCCGCGAACCCCCTCGGACCGCCGGCCGCCCCTGTATGTGACGGCTTCCGTGGAAACCGCACACGAGAGAGCGCCCTCCCAACCCAGAGGCGCCTCAACTAGCTTCAAACAGCAGCGAGTTGGATCCATGCGCCCTCTATTGACATGCCCGGAACACCCTTTTACGTTCCTACGAGAGAGCGCTCTCTCGCACGATCAAGGAACCCCCACTTCCTCCGAACAGGAGTGCCGTGCTCTTCTTCCGTCATCGACGCACCGGCGAACAAAGCCACCGCAGAACCCTGCCGCCCCGGCGGTACCGCATCGCGGGGCTCGTCGCCGCCGCGCTCGCTCTGTCCTTCCTCCAGTCCGCCACCGGCAACGCGTCCGCCGCGCCGGACGCGGGCACGAACGCCTCAACGGCCCCCAGGGCCGCCGCGGACGTCGTCCGGGTGGCCGAGTTCCTCGCCGAGTGCCCGTACACCCACCGGGCACCCGACGACCCGATCATCTTCCCTGGCCTGCCCGGCGCCTCGCACATGCACAGCTTCTTCGGCAACGACTCGACGAACGGCAACTCCGACCTGGCCTCGCTGGAGCAGGCCAGGAGCAGCTGCTCACCGGACACGGACCTGTCGTCGTACTGGGTGCCCACTCTGTACGACGGCGACAAGGAGGTCGAACCCACCGGCACCACGTTCTACTACCTGGGCGAAGGGGTCCGGGACGACGTCATCCAGCGGATCCAGCCCTTCCCCCGAGGGCTGCGCATCGTCGCGGGGAACGCGAAGGCGACCGGTCCCGACGACAACACGATCTCGCGCTGGTCGTGTCTTCACCACGGGGAGGTCAATCCGTCGCACGACTTCGTGAACTGCCCGGCGGACGCGATGCTGGAGTCGTACCTGGACTTCCCGCAGTGCTGGAACGGCACGGATCTCGACTCCGCCGACCACAAGAGCCACATGGCGTATCCGGTCAACGGCGAATGCCCGTCGACCCACCCGGTCCCGGTGCCCAAGCTCCGTCAGGTGCTCCGCTACCCGGTCAACGGCGACCCGGCCCGGTTCCGTCTGGCGTCAGGCCCCGGCTACACCATGCACGGTGACTTCTTCAACGTGTGGCCCGAGGCCGAGATGGCTCAGCGGGTCCGCGACTGCATCAACGCCATCGTGAAGTGCGGGGCCGACGGCACCCCCTGACCGGCCACCGCCCACCGGAGAGCGGCCGTTGTCCGTCCGATGCCTGTCCGGGGCCCCACGCCCCGGGCGGGCCTTCCCCCGAGGATCTCGTCATGAAGGCGGCCCGCAGCACCGCAGCGCTGTCCCTGCTCCTCCTCCTGGCCGGATGCGCGGCCCCGGCGGACGCGGAGCGCCCGGCCACGCCGGTCCCCTCGGTCTCCGCCGTCGCACCCCCCACCGCCGCGGGCCCGGCCGATCCGACCGATGCCGCCTGGGCCCAGCTGATGACCCCGATGAACGAGCAGGCCGTGGCGCTGCTGTCGCTCGCCGCGCAGCGCGCCGGCGATCCGCGGGTGCGGAGCTGGGCGGCCGGACTCCGTACCGCGCAGAACGGCGAACTCGCCCGGCTGCGACCGCTGCTGGCCCGGATGGGGCTGCCGGACACCAATGTGCACGAGGGACACGACATGCCGGGAATGGTGACGGAGCGCATCCTCGAACAGGCCCGCGCCGTCGAGGGCCGCGCGTTCGACCACCTCCTCACGGCCCGGATCCGTGACCATCTGCGCCAGTCCGCCCAGGTGTCGCGCTCCGAGACGGAGTCCGGGACCAGGCCCGACGCCAAGCGGCTCGCCACCGCCCTGGTGTCGGCGCGCAAGGCCCAACTCGCCGAACTCGACCGGCTTCCGGACCCGTCCGGGAGCGCCGGCTGACACCCCGCCCCGCACGGCCCCGGTGCTCCGTACGCGTTTCCGGACCGGTCGTACCCCCCGGTATAAAGGCTGCATGACTGCCGACGCACCGCTGCCCGCCCGCCCCGCCACCCTGGAGGACGTGGCCGGTGTGGCGGGTGTGTCCCGGGCCACGGTCTCCCGGGTGATCAACGGTGCGACGACCGTGGACCCGGCGCTGCGCCGGGTGGTCGAGGAGGCCGTGGACGCCACCGGGTACGTGCCCAACCGCGCGGCCCGTTCGCTGGTGACCCGGCGCACCGACTCGGTCGCGCTCGTCGTCTCGGAACAGGAGCGGCGCCCGGTCTCCGAGCCCTTCGTCGGCCGGATGTTCTCCGATCCGTACTTCGGGCGGGTGGTCAGCGGGCTGCTCGAAGTGCTGCGCCCGGCCGGCATCCAGCTGGTGCTGATGCTGGCCGACGACCGGCCGTCCCGCGACCAGTTGCTGTCGTATCTGCGCCACGGCCATGTCGACGGGGTGGTGCTCATCTCCTCGCACGCGGACGACCCGCTGCCGGGGCTGCTGCACGACACCCGGCTGCCCGCCGTGCTCGCGGGCGAGCCCCGCCGGCCCACCCCGCTCACCTATGTCGAGGCCGACCAGCGGGCGGGGGCGCGGCTGGCCGCCGACCACCTGGCCTCGCTGGGCCGCCGCCGCATCGGCACGGTGTCGGGCCCGCAGGACATGCCGGCCAGTCAGGCGCGGCTCGCGGGTTTCCTGGACGCGCTCGCGGTGCACGGCATCCGCGACGTGGCGACCGCTGAGGGCGACTTCACGCATGCGGGCGGCGCGGCGGCGATGAAGCGGCTGCTCGGTGAGCGGCCGGGTCTGGACGCGGTGTTCATCGCCTCGGACCTGATGGCGCTGGGCGCGCTTCCGGTGTTGCTGCGGGCCGGCAAGGAGATTCCCGAGGACGTCGCCCTCGTCGGGTTCGACGACAGCAGTGCGGCCACCGCCTGTGATCCGCCGCTGACGACGGTCCGGCAGCCGGTGGAGGAGATGTCCGCGGAGATGGCCCGGCTGCTGCTGAAGCAGATCGGCAGGCCGGGTGAGCCGGTGCCGTCGGTGATCTTCCATCCGACGCTGGTGCGGCGGCGGTCGGCCTGACGCCGCCACCGCTGTCGCGGGCGGTCAGTCCCGCGCGCCGGTGCCCGCGTCGGCGCCGCCCGCCCTGTCCCGCTGTCCGACGGGCACCTGCGGCCCCGAGACGTCGTTCAGCCAGCGTCTCAGGACCCGGTGCACGGCCTCCGCTCCGACCAGCTCGGCCGGCGGCTCCTCCCCCTCGGCGGCTGCCGCGTCGAGCGGGTCCGTCAGCCCGCTCGGCCAGAGCAGGAAGGGCCGGGACTGTTCGCCGCCCAGGCCCCCGTGCGAACCGATCTGCTCCTCGAAGGCGTGCACGGTGCCCGTTTCCGGGTCGTGCATCGAGTTGACCATCACATCGGCGACGTGCGGGAAGGTGTCGGTGCGCCGGACCGCGGCCGCCGCGCCCGTGCCGAAGGGGGCCAGCGGCCCGTCCCCGTCGCGCAGTTCCGCCACCGGGATCCGGGTGCCGCCGTGCCCCAGCACCACCGATCCGTGGGTCTCGCTGCGCACCAGCAGGAAGCCGATGCCGGGGTGGTTGGCGAGCGTGCTGAGCAGCGCGGGGTGGCGGCGGTCGAGCTGCTCCATGGAGGCGCGTCCCGCGATGTCGGGGAAGGAGATCAGGCCGAGGTTGCCGGAGGCGAGAACGACCGGGTCCGAGGGGTTCGCCGGATTCTCCGGCCGGTCCCCGTCGACCGGCCGGTGGAGCGCGATCCGTACCGCGTCCCGCGCCTCGGAACCGCTGCGGGTGCGCTGCGCCCGGCGGGGCACCGGCAGCCCGCTGCCCGCCCGCACCAGGTCCTTCAGCGTCAGCCCGTACACCCCCGCGAAGGTCTCCCCCGGGCTCTGGCCGTGGTCGGACAGGAGCACGATCCGGTACGTGCGCGGGGTGTGCTCGGCGACCTTGACGATCAGGGCGAGTGAGCGGTCCAGCCGGGCGAGTACCTTCTCCGCGTCCCGGCTCCGCGGTCCGGAGTGGTGGGCCACCTCGTCGTACGCGACCAGGTCGGCGTAGACCGCGGTCCGTCCGGCGAACATGTCACCCATGACGGCGGCGACCACCACATCGCGTTCGACGACGGTCGCGAAGGCCCGGATGAAGGGGTAGAGGCCGCCGCGCTTGATCCGGGGCGTCTCCTCGCGGATACGGGCCCGGGTCGACTGGCCGATCTCCCTGCCGACCTCGGCGACGAACGACAGCGCGGTACGGACGGCGTTGGCCGGGTCGGAGAAGTAGGCGAAGTAGCCGGCACGGGAGCGGCGTCCCTTGCCGCGTCTGGCGGCCATCGACAGGACGAGCGCGAGCTGGTGGGCGCCGCCGCTGAAGAGGTTGCCGCGGCCGGCCCCGTCGAGGGTGAGCAGTCCGCCGTCGTTGGTACGCACGACGGCCCGGCGCTGCATTTCGAGGGCGCTCGCCGGTCTGCTGGAGACCATGACGTCGCCGGTCTCCTTCTCGTACCAGCGGAAGGCGGGGACGTCGAAGTTGGTGCCGTGCAGGATGCCGAGCTGGCTGGCGCCGGTCTGGCTGGACCAGTCGGTGCGCCACGGGGTGAGCCGGTGGCCGGCCCCGTCGGCCAGCCAGTGCGCGACGGTCGGCATCAGGCCGTCGGCGGCGGCCTGCGCGAGGACGTCGTGGCCGACTCCGTCGAGCTGGATGAAGACCGTGCCGGGCGACCCCCCGTCCGCGTCGTCGCCCCTGCCGCTGCGGCGGCGCCGCCGGTCCGCGAGGCGCGACAGCCGGCGGCGGTAGGCGTTGTCGTCACGGACGGCGAGCGCGGTGGAGGTCGCGGAGGCGACGGCGGACATCACGGCCGCGACGACGACCGCCATCTGCGGGTCGGCCGCGCCGCGCCCGTCCGGTATGAGCCGCAGCGCTATCAGCAGCAGCGAGCCGTTGAGGAAGAAGACCAGCATGCCGAGGACCAGGGCCGGCACGATGAGCAGGGCCCGTACCAGCACCGGCCAGACCAGTGCGGAGAGCAGACCGAACGCGCCGGCGCCCCAGGCCGCGGTGAACGCGGTCTTGGTGATGCTGTCGCCGTCGTTCGACTCGAGCTGGAAGTCCGGCAGAATCCCGGCGAGCACAAGCATCGTGAGCGTCGAGACCGCCCACACCACAATCACTCGCATCAGGGCGCTGCCGGCTGTTCGCCATCGCCCGTCACCCACGCCGCTGCCACCTCACGTCCGGGCCACGCTGTTCCGGGCCCTGCCTCAGCTTTTCACAGCGGGGCGGCTGGCTCCGCCGGCGAGCTCCGGCCGGGCAGGTCAGCAGCCGTCGTAACCGGCGGTCGGCATGGAGAGCCTGCGGTGCACGCCGGCCTTGGTCCGGGAGCTGTAGAGCGGCTCGTCGAGGCCGGCGATCTCCAGGCGTACGCCGCGCCGCTCGCACTCCTCGGTGAAGCGCGGCACCGATGCGACGGCCCGTGCGAGCACCCGGTCGTTGGGCGCGACGAAGAGTTCGACCTCCCCGCCCTCGACATCGGCCCAGAGCGCCTGGTGGTCGGGGCGCAGTCCGTAGAGGCGCAGCTGCCGGGTGACGACGTAGCCCTTGTCGGCGGCCCAGCGGGCGCACATGTCCTGCTGGCTGCGGGTGTCCACGAGGAACGGGTCGCTGTCGAGTTCCTCCAGCGGCGTGAGACTGGCGATGGCCGCCACCCGTACGTCCCCCATGGCCGTTCCCCCCGTGCTAGGCGTCGCCCGACCCTACGCCCCCGGTTCCCGTACAAGAAGGCGCATGTCAGGACGGGAGGGGGCGCACGGAAGCAGGTGCGCCGGCCGCCGGGAGCGGGGGCGCACCTGCCGGTGGGAGGTCAGCCGTCGAGCGAGGTCATGACGTGCTTGATCCGGGTGTAGTCCTCGAAGCCGTAGGCGGAGAGGTCCTTGCCGTAGCCGGACTTCTTGAATCCGCCGTGCGGCATCTCCGCGACCAGTGCCATGTGTGTGTTGATCCACACACAGCCGAAGTCGAGGTTCCTGGACATCCGCATCGCGCGGGCGTGGTCCCTGGTCCACACCGAGGAGGCCAGGGCGTAGTCGACGCCGTTGGCGTACGCGACGGCCTGGGCCTCGTCCGTGAACGACTGGACGGTCATCACGGGCCCGAAGACCTCGTTCTGGACGATCTCGTCGTCCTGCCTGAGGCCGGAGACGACGGTGGGGGCGTAGAAGTAACCCTTCTCACCGACCCGGTGGCCGCCCGCCTCGACCTTGGCGTGCTCGGGAAGCCGCTCGATGAAGCCGCTGACCTGGGCGAGCTGTCCGGCGTTGTTGAGCGGGCCGTAGAGCACGTCCTCGTCGTCCGGCTGCCCGGTCCTCGTGCCGGCCGCCGCCTCGGCCAGAGCGGTGACGAACTCGTCGTGGACGGACTCGTGGACCAGGATCCGGGTGGCGGCGGTGCAGTCCTGCCCGGCGTTGAAGAAGCCGCCGACGATCAGGTCCTCGACCGCCTTCGCCAGGTCCGCGTCCTCGAAGACGACGGCGGGCGCCTTGCCGCCCAGCTCCAGGTGGACCCGCTTGACGTCGATGGCCGCGCTCTGGGCGACCTGGATGCCGGCCCGTACCGAACCGGTGATGGAGGCCATCGCCGGGGTCGGGTGCTCGACCATCAGCCGGCCGGTCTCGCGGTCGCCGCAGACCACGTTGAAGATCCCGCGCGGCAGCTCCAGCGACTCCAGGACCCCGCCGATGATCTCCGCGATCAGGGCGGTCGACGCGGGGGTGGTGTCGGACGGCTTGAGGACCACCGCGTTGCCCGCGGCGAGCGCCGGGGCGAACTTCCAGACGGCCATCAGGAGGGGGTAGTTCCACGGGGCGACCTGGGCGCAGACACCGACCGGCTCGCGGCGGATGATCGAGGTCATGCCGTCCATGTACTCGCCGGCCGAACGGCCCTCCAGCAGCCGGGCGGCGCCCGCGAAGAAGCGGACCTGGTCGATGGCGGGAGCGAGCTCCTCGCTGCGGGTGAGGTGCAGCGGCTTGCCGGTGTCCCGGCTCTCGGCGGCCACCAGCTCGCCGGCCCGCGCCTCCATGGCGTCCGCGATCCTCAGGAGGGCCAGCTGGCGCACGGCGGGGGTGGTGTCGCGCCAGACGGGGAAGGCGGCAGCGGCGGCGGCCATCGCCGCGTCGACGTCGGCCGCTCCGGAGAGCGGGGAGGTCGCGTAGACCTCGCCGGTCGCCGGGTCCACGACATCGAGTGTGCGGCCGTCCGAGGCGTCCGCGGGGACACCGTCGATGAAGTTGCGGAACGTGAGGGGCATACGGGGTAAACCGGTTTCTCTCGTGGTCGGGCGGCGTTGCGGGCCGGGAGCCGGGCGGCGGGGCCGCGCGGGTCAGCCGGCCGTGCGGGCGGACAGGTGCTCGTGGACGGCGGGCCAGCTGCCGTCGTCGGCGCGGGCGAAGACGATCGTCTCGCGCTCGTGGACCGTGTCCCGGCCGTCCTTGGTGGAGACCGTGGTCTCCACGTCGTGGCTGAGGACGGCGGTGGAGCCGAAGTGCTGGATCAGCTGTCCGGTCGAGACGCAGTCCAGGACGCGGAAGTCGTCCTGGTCCACCCACTCCTGCCAGAGCGCTCGGTACTCGGCGGTGGAGCCGAGCCGCCGCGGGGTGGAGTGGAAGACGAAGGTCGCGTCGGGGGCGAAGGCGCCGAAGTAGTCGTCGAGGCGGCCCTCGGCGAAGGCGGCGACGAGCGCGTCGGCGGCGGCGCGGATCTGCTCGGTGTCCCGGACGGGCGTGCTCATGGACGTCTCCTGGATACAGGGGGGCGGGGAAGGAGGCCGGGGTCAGAGCGCCGCGGCCGGTTCGGGGGCGGGTTCCTCGTCGGTGCTGGTGATCGGCGGGACCGGGGTGTCCGAGGCCCGGACGAAGCGGGGCCCGTCCGGCCCGTACACCGCACGCGGCTCGGGGAACACGGTCAGCAGGCCGAGGTAGAGCACCGCCGCGAGGATCAGGCCGACCGGCAGCGAGATGTCCGTGCCGTTGGCGAGGTCGCCGAGCGGGCCGACGAACTGGCCGGGCAGGTTGGTGAAGAGGAGCGCCACCGAGGCGGAGACCAGCCAGGTGGCGAGACCGCGCCAGTTCCAGCCGTGGTTGAACCAGTAGCGGCCGCCGGTCTGCCTGCGGTTGAAGACCTGGAGCGCGTCAGCGTCGTACCAGCCGCGCCGGGTGACGTAGCCCAGGGCCATCACGATCATCCACGGGGCGGTGCAGGTGATGATCAGGGTCGCGAACGTGGAGATGGACTGCGCGAGGTTGAGTGCGAACCGGCCGAAGAAGATGAAGGCGATCGACAGGGCTCCGACGAAGAACGTCGACTGCACGCGGCTGAAGCGGGTGAACACGCTGGAGACGTCGAGGCCGGTGCCGTACAGCGCGGTCGTGCCGGTGGAGAGGCCGCCGATCAGGGCGATCAGGCAGAGCGGCAGGAAGTACCAGCCGGGCGAGATGGCGAGCAGTCCGCCGACGTAGTTGGGAGCGTCCGGGTCGATGTACTTCGCGGCCTTCGTGGCGATGATCGACGCGGTGGCGAGGCCGAAGACGAAGGGCAGCAGCGTGGCGAGCTGGGCGAGGAACGCCGCGCCCATGATCCGGCGGCGCGGGGTGTCGGCCGGGATGTAGCGCGACCAGTCGCCGAGGAAGGCGCCGAACGAGACGGGGTTGGACAGCACGATCAGCGCGGCGCCGACGAAGGACGGCCAGAACAGCGGGTCGGCGGTGGAGGCGAAGGAGCCCGCGTACCCGGCGTCGAAGTCCCCGGCGAAGGCGAAGGCGCCCAGGACGAACAGGGCCGAGGCCGCCACCACCGCGATCTTGTTGACCAGCAGCATGAAGCGGAAGCCGTAGACGCACACCACCAGGACGAGCCCGGCGAAGATCGCGTAGGCGATGCCGTACGTGATGTCGGTCTCGGGGACGTCCACGAGCCGGTGCGCGCCGCCGACGAGCGCGTCGCCCGACGACCAGACCGAGATCGAGAAGAACGCGACCGCGGTGAGCAGCGAGAGGAACGAACCGACGACCCTGCCGTGCACACCGAGGTGGGCGGAGGAGGAGACGGCGTTGTTGGTGCCGTTGCGCGGGCCGAACAGCGACATGGGGGCGAGCAGCAGCGCACCGGCGAGGAGACCGAGGACGGTCGCGGCGAGGCCCTGCCAGAAGGAGAGGCCGAAAAGGATCGGGAAGGCGCCCAGTACACAGGTCGCGAAGGTGTTGGCGCCGCCGAAGGCGAGCCTGAAGAGGTCGACGGGGCGGGCGGTGCGGTCCGTGTCGGGGATCCGCTCCACTCCATTGGTCTCGACTTCGGTGATCGAGGTAGTCACGGACGCTCCACCTGCTGTTCGTGCTGTTCATGCGCGGGACTGGCCCCTCAGTGTGTGGGTACCGGCCACGGTGGGCAATTGTGAAAGTCACAGAGGGATACCCTGCTTTCTGTGGCTACCAACAAACTGACGGTCGAGGATCTGCTCTCGTTCCCGGCGCTCCAGCTCACCGTGCGGGCCGGCAGCGGCGGTCTCGGCCGGTCCGTCTCCTGGGCCCACGCGAGCGAGCTCGCCGATCCGACACCGTGGCTGCTCGGCGCCGAGGTGATCATGACGACGGGGCTCGCGGTGCCGCGTACCGCCGCGGGTCAGCGTGCCTATCTGGAGCGGCTGGACGACGCCGGTGTCTCCGCGCTGGCGCTCTCGGCGCAGCTGCACATGCCGCCGCTGCACGACGCGTTCTTCCGGGCGGCCGAGGAGCGCGGCTTCCCGGTCCTTGAGGTGCCGCTCGCGGTGCCCTTCATCGCCGTGTCCCAGGAGGTGGCCGCCTCGGTGCAGGAGGACGCCCGGCACCGGCTGGGCGCCCAGTTGCAGGTGTTCGGTTCGCTGCGCTGGCTGGTCGCCGAGGATCTGGACACCCCCACGCTGCTGCGCCGTCTGGAGCGGCTGTCGGGGTACGACGTCTATCTCTGCACTCCGCAGGGGCGCCCGCTGCTGCCGGGGGTGCCGGTGCCCGATCCGGGGGTGCTGCCCGACTCGGCGGACGCGCCGCCGACCGTTCCGGGCGGTTTCGTGCTGCCGGTGCCGGCGCCGGGCGGTCCGGCGGGCTTCCTGGTGGCGTACGAGCGGGAGGGCGCCCAGCCCGCGGGGCTCGCCGTCGTCCAGCACATCGCCACGGTGGCGGCGCTGCGGGTCGCGATGGTGCGCACCGAGCGCGAGACGCTGCGGCGTGAGGGCGCGGAGACGCTGGCCGAGCTGCTGCAGGAGGTGCTCGACCCGGAGACGGCGCGGCGCCGGCTGGCGCGGCACGCGATCGAGGGCGACACGGTGCTGATCGTGGTGCGCGGCGCCACGGACGAGGCGCTGCTGCGCTGCCTCCAGGACCAGCCGCATCTGCTGCTGACCTGGGGCGAGGACCGTTATGTGCTGGGCTCCGGGGAGCTGGCCGCGGAGATCGGCGCGCTGCCCGATGTGGCGGCCGGGATGAGCCGCCCGTTCCTGCCGGGCGCGGCCCTGCGGGTGGCGCAGCGCGAGGCGCTGTGGGCGGTGTCGAAGGCCGTCGAGTCCGGCCGGCCCGTGGTCCGCTACGGCGACGACTCGACGGGCCGCTGGCTGCCAGACGATCCGGCGGTGCTGACGGCGCTGGTCGAGCACGTGCTCGGTGAGGTGCTGCGCTACGACGCGTCCCATGACTCGCAGCTGCTGGTCTCGGTCCGCACCTGGATGGAGCGCGACCGCCGAACGGAGACGGCGGCGGCCGCCCTCCATATCCACCCGAACACCCTCGCGTACCGGCTGCGGCGCTTCGGTACGCTGGCGGACCGGGACCTGGGGTCGACGGGGGCGCTGGCCGAGGTCTGGCTCGCGATCCAGGCGGCGGGCACGCTGGGCCTCACGGACTGAGCGCGACGACTGCCCGTAGGCTCGACAGCGGGTCCGGGGAACAGGAGGCGGCGCGTGCCGGTGGAAGTCACCTGGTGGGGTCATGCCACCTGCACGATCGAGGACTCCGGGGTCCGGGTCCTGACCGACCCCCTCTTCGTCCGGCGCATCGCGCATCTGCGCCGCCGGCGCGGTGAGCTGCCCGGCCCGGCGGCCGCCGTCGCCGACGTCGTCCTCATCTCGCATCTGCACTCCGACCATCTGCATCTGCCGTCGCTGGCCCGCATCGCCCCGGGCAGCCGGCTGATCCTGCCGCTGGGGGCCGTCCGGGCGGTTCCCGGGCTGCGGCTGCTGCGCAGGGTGCGCGGGCTGCGGATCACCGAGGTGGCGGCCGGCGACGAGGTGCGCGTCGGTGAGGTGCGGATCCGGGCGGTTCCGGCACTGCACGACGGGCGGCGCCTGCCGGTGGGCCCGCACCGCTCCCCCGCGCTGGGTTACGTCGTCGAGGGCGCGTCGCGCACCTACTTCGCCGGCGACACCGGCCTGTTCGACGACATGGCGCGGGTGGTCGGCCCGGTGGACGTGGCGCTGCTGCCGGTCGGCGGCTGGGGGCCGTATCTGGGCCACAGCCATCTCGACGCGGGGCGCGCCGCCGAGGCGCTGGCCCGGCTGTCGCCGCGCTCGGCCGTGCCGGTGCACTACGGGACGTACTGGCCGATCGGGATGGACGGTATCCGGCCGCACGAGTTCCATTCGCCGGGTGACGAGTTCGTCCGTCAGGCGGCGCTGCTGGCGCCGCGGGTGGCGGTGCACCGGCTGGAGCACGGCGAGCATGTCCGGCCGGAGGCCGACGGGTGATCCACGAGGTCGTGAGCCGGCTGCCGCCGGAGTCGACGCAGCAGGCGGTCGGCTATCCCTCGCTGTTCCTGCTGGTGGCGCTGGGCGCCCTGGTGCCGGTGGTGCCGACGGGTGCGCTGGTCAGCTCGGCGGCGGTGGTGGCGTTCCACCAGTCGTCACCGTTCGCGCTGCTGTACGTCTTCGCGGCCGCCTCGGCGGCGGCGTTCCTCGGGGACATCTGCCTGTACTGGCTGGGTCAGCGCGGGGTGGGGTCGAAGAACGGTTCCAAGTGGCTGCGGGTGATCAGCGAGCGGGCCGCTCCGGAGCGGCTCGCGCAGGCGCAGCGGAAGCTGGACGAGCACGGCGCGATGGTGCTGGTGCTGTCCCGGCTGGTGCCGGCCGGGCGGATCCCGGTGATGCTGGCGTGTCTGCTGGGCCGGATGCCGATGCGGAGGTTCGCCCGCGGGGATGTGCCGGCCTGTCTGGCGTGGGCCGCCACGTATCAGCTGATCGGCATCCTGGGCGGCTCGCTGTTCCCCGAGCCGTGGCAGGGCGTGGTGGCGGCGGTCGGTCTGACGCTGCTGATCAGCGGGGCGCCCGCGCTGTGGCGCCGGCTGCGGGTGCGGTTCGGCCACTGACGGGTGGCCGGCCCGTCGCCCCGGCGGATCGGCAGGCGTGCGTCAGCCGAGTACGTCGCGGGAGTACGCCACCCGCGGTACGTCGCCGAAGACCGCAGTACGTCGTCAAAGTACGTCAGCGGAGTTCGTCGAGTGCGGCCCGGAAGACGCCCAGGGCTGCCGCGACATGGGGCAGTTCGAGGGGCTGCGCCGCGGTGAGGGACTGCATCTGCTGGTCCGGGGTCGATCCGAGCAGCGGTCCGGTGCCCAGCCTTACCCGCAGCGCCCCGAGTTCGTCGCCGAACCGGTGGCCGCCGGGGACCGGTGCGCCGAGCCTCTCGGACAGGTACTCCTCCAGCTCCAGCGAGTCCGTGACGCCGCGGGCGGCGAGCCGGGACCTGAGCGGGCCGAGGTCCGCGTACAGGTGGCGGCCGGCCTGCGGGGGCCGGGCCAGTGCGCCCGTGGCGAGCACCGCCCGGTGGGCCTCGGCGGCGATCCGGGCCTGCATCGCGGCGGCCCGGCGGACCCGCTCCGTGACGGCGTCCGGTTCGCGCAGCGCGTGCGCGGCGGCCGCCGCGACCGGTCCGGCGACGAAGGCGCCGAGCGCGGTGAGGATGTCGAGGGTACGGGCGTGGCGGACCGCCGCCCGGCCGGTGTCCGGGAACCGGGCGACCGCGACCGGCCAGGCGGACGGGGTCAGCGCACCGGCCAGGTCGGAGATCACCGTCACGTCGTCGGGGCACATCTCGGCCGGGCTCAGCAGCACCGTGTCGTGCGGCCGGTGCAGGGTGTCGCGCCAGGTCTCGTCGCTGACGATGTGCAGCCCCTCGGCGACGGCGGCCTCGCATGCCTCGCGCACGAGTTCCGGCGGGGCGACGGTGGCGGTGGGGTCGTCGACGACGGAGATCAGCAGCAGCCGGGGACGGCCGCCCTCGGCCCGCACCCTGCGCACGGTCTCCAGCAGCGCGTACGGGTCGGGCACGCCGCCGCACTCGGCGGGCGTCGGCACGTGGTAGGCGGGTCTGCCCAGCAGCCGGGCCTGCGGGATCCAGGCGGCGGGGCAGGGGCGCGGCATCAGCACATCGCCGCCGTGCGCGGCGATCAGGGCGAGCAGCAGCGCGGAGGTGCCCGGCGCCGCGGCGATGTGTTCGGGGCCGCCGCGCAGTCCGCGCCGGTCCCAGTAGGCGCGGGCCGCCTCGCGCAGGTCCGCCGAACCGCCGGCCGGCTCGGGCAGTCCGCTGCCGGCCGCCGCCGCCAGCACCTCGGCCAGTTCGGGCAGGACCGGCAGGCCGGGGCCGGGCGCGGGCGGTCCGTACCGTACGGGCCCGCGGTCCTCCCGGACTCCGGGTGCGCCGCGCCCGGCCCGCCCGCGTCCCTGACGCCCGGTCCGCTCCCGGCCCATCCGGGCCTCCTTCGCCGCCGCTCGGTCACCCGGCCCGTCGACCGGCCGTGTCCGCCCCTTTATACGAGGGAATGGAGCGCGGCGCCCGGCGGGCCGGGAACCGTACCGGCCGTGACGGCCCCATTGACACCCGCCCCGCCGCGTCATTACGGTCGCGCCAGCATTTCGAACGAGTGACGATATATCGAACAAGTCGAGGGGCAGCTTCCTTGCGCATCACCGGAATCAGTACGCACGTGGTCGGAACGCCCTGGCGCAACCTCACCTATGTGCGGGTGCACACCGACGAGGGGCTCACCGGTGTGGGCGAGACGCGGATGCTCGGCCGCACCGATGCGCTGATCGGCTATCTGCGCGAGGCGGAGGCCAACCACGTCGCCGGTTCGGACCCGTTCGCCGTGGAGGACCTGGTACGCCGGATGAAGTACGGCGACTACGGACGGGCCGGCGAGATCGTGATGTCGGGCATCGCGGTCGTCGAGATGGCCTGCTGGGACATCAAGGGCAAGGCGCTCGGCGTCCCGGTCTGGCAGCTGCTCGGCGGAAAGGTCACCGACCGGGTCAAGGCGTACGCCAACGGCTGGTACACCACCGAACGCACCCCCGAGGCGTACCACGAGGCGGCGTCCGCGGTCGTCGCACGCGGCTACCGGGCGCTGAAGATCGACCCGTTCGGCACCGGCCACTTCGAGCTGGGCCAGGAGGAGACCCGGTACGCGGTGTCGCTGATCGAGGCGGTCCGGGACGCGATCGGCCCCGACACCGAACTGATGCTGGAGATGCACGGCCGGTTCAGCCCCTCGACGGCGGTGCGGATCGCGCACGAGATGGCGCCGTTCCGGCCGGCCTGGCTGGAGGAGCCGGTACCGCCGGAGAACCTCAAGGCGCTCGCCAAGGTGGCCGGCCGGGTCGATGTGCCGATCGCGACGGGTGAGCGCATCCATGACCGCGTCGAGTTCCGCGAGCTGTTCGAGTCGCAGGCCGCCGACATCATCCAGCCGGACGTCGGTCACATCGGCGGCATCCTGGAGACGCGGAAGCTCGCCGCGACCGCCGAGACCCACTACACGCTGATCGCCCCGCACAACGTGGGCGGCTCGGTGCTGACGGCGGCCAGTCTCCAGGTCGCGGGCTGCACCCCCAACTTCAAGATCCTTGAGCACTTCAATGACTTCGCCGACGCGGACATCAAGAACGTCGTGCGGGGCGCCCCGCAGGTCGACCCCGCGACCGGCTGCTTCGAACTCTCCGACGCCCCCGGCCTCGGGGTGGAGCTCGATGTGGACGCCGCCGCCGAATTCCCGCAGCAGCGGGCGCGGTTCGATCTCTGGTCCGACGGCTGGGAGAAGAGGCAGCCCAAGTGAGCGGCGGACCCGCCCGCTCGCGGGCGATCACGGTCGACCGGCCGGGCGAGCACCGGCTGACCGACGGCCCGGTTCCGGAGCCCGGCCGGGGCGAGGTCCGGGTACGGGTCGCCGCGGCCGGGATCTGCATGAGCGACCGGGAGGTGTACGACGGTCATCGCGACCCCCGCTACGTGCGCTACCCGGTGGTGCCGGGACACGAGTGGTCCGGAGTGGTCGAGGCCGTGGGCGCGGGCGTCGATCCGGCCCTGACCGGCCGCCGTACGGTCGCCGAGGGGTTCCGCTCCTGCGGCGGCTGCGAGCGGTGCCGAGGCGGCGAGACCTCGCTCTGCACGGCCGGGTACGACGAGACGGGGTTCACCCGGCCCGGAGCGTTCGCCGACCATGTCGTGGTGCCCGCGCGGCTGCTCCACCCGCTGGCCGGCGACGCCGACCTGCGCGCGGCCGCGCTGCTGGAGCCCGCGGCCGTGGTCGCGGCGGCGGTGCGGGCGGGCACGCCCGAACCGGGCGAGCGGATCGCGGTGGTGGGCGCCGGGACGCTCGGGCTGCTCGCGGTGCAGCTGCTGGCCGCGGTGTCGCCCGGTGAGCTGACGGTGATCGATCCGAGGGACGAACGGGCGGGCCAGGCACTGGCGTTCGGGGCGAGCGAGGCGCTGAGCCCCGAAGAGGCCGCGGAGATGCGCGGCCGCTACGACCTGGTCGTGGAGACGGCGGGGGCCCCGACCACCGCCGCCGACGCCTGCCTCCTCGCGCGGCGCGGCGGCCGGGTGGTCCTCACCGGGATGTTCGCCGCCGGGGCCACCGGTATCGACCCGGTGCATCTGTCGCTGAGCCAGCTCACCGTGCGCAGCGTGTTCGGCGCCTCCTCGGCGTCCTGGTCCTACGCGGTCCGGGCGTTCAGCGCGGGGCTGCTCGATCCGGCCGCGCTGATCACGCACGAGTTCCCGCTGGAGCGGTTCGCGGACGCCGTGGCGCTGGTCGGGGGCGGCGCACCGGGGACGGGCAAGGTGCTGATGCGTCCCTGAGGGCTGTCGCGTGATCCCCGGCGGGCGGCCGGCCCCCGCATCCCCCCTTTCCCGAACCTCGTCCGACCCACCGAACACGAAAGGTCGCTCATGACCTCCGCTTCCCCCGCCCCGTCCGGATCCCGCCCCGGCGTCCGGCGTCCGGGCGAGCCCGCGCTCACCGCGCTCGGGCTCGGCGCCCCGGCCGTGGACCCGGCCGACGCCTCCCCGCACACCTTCCCCGACGGCGGCACCTGGCGGACCGAGATCCCGTCGGTGGAGGGGCCCGAGGCGCTCTCCGTCGTACTGAAGGAGAGCGCGCGGCTCGATGTCCCCGTCCACCGGATCAGCCAGGGCAGCGGGATCTGGATGCTCAGCGACGCCGAGATCATCGAGATGGCCGGAGGCTGCGCCGAACGCGGCATCGAGCTCTGCCTGTTCACCGGTCCGCGCGGCAGCTGGGACACCGGCGCCTCGTTCCGCACCGACTCGGGCGGGGCCGGGCCGCGCGCCCGCGGCCATGACGCCCTGGCCGGCTGCGTCGAAGACGCCCTGCGGGCATCGGAACTGGGCGTGAAGTGCCTGCTCGTGGCCGACGAAGGGGTGCTCTGGACCCTGCACCGGCTGCGCGCCCAGGGGGCGTTGCCCGCCGACACGACATTCAAGGTGTCGGCCCTGATCGGTCCGGTGAACCCGGCCTCCTACGCCGTCCACGAACAGCTCGGCGCGGACTCGGTCAACATCCCGTCCGATCTGACGCTCGCTCACTTCACCGAGATCCGGCGGGTGTCGGCCGCGCCGATGGATCTGTACATCGAGGCTCCGGACGACCTCGGCGGCTATGTGCGGATGTACGAGGCGGCCGAGCTGATCCGGCGCGGCGCCCCGCTCTATCTGAAGTTCGGGCTGTCCAGGGCGCCCGGCATCTATCCGTACGGCGCCCAGCTGCGCGATGCCGCCCTGGACACGGCCCGTGAGCGGGTCCGGCGCGGCCGGCTCGTCCTGGACCTGCTGGCCCGGCACGGCGCCGACGGGAACATGTCGCCGCTGGGCTCCCGGCTGCCCGGCACGCTGCGCCGCTTCCCGACGCCGTGAGCCGCCGCCGGGCGGGGCCGTATCGGGGCCCGCCCGGCGATCCGGGTGCCTCAGCCCGCGAACGCCGTGCCGGGCATTCCCTGGCCCGCGTCCGGCAGGACCAGCAGCGAGCCGGAGAGCGGGTGCGGGGCGTCGAGGCCCGCGCGGGCCGTGGAGATGTACAGGTCTCGCAGCTCCCGGCCGCCGAAGGCACAGGCCGTCGGCCGTCGTACCGGCAATGCGACGGTGCGCTCCAGCGTGCCGTCCGCCGTGTAGCGGCGCAGCGCGGCCCCGTCCCACAGGGCGACCCAGACGGCCCCCTCCGCGTCCACCGTCAGCCCGTCGGGGAAGCCGGCCCCCTCCTCCACGGTGGCGAACGGGCGGCGGCCGACGACCTGTTCACCGTCCACGTCGAAGACGTCGATCCGGCGGGTCGGCGTGTCGATGTAGTACATCAGCCGGCCGTCCGGGCTCCACCCGGTGCCGTTGCTGCACGCCACCAGGGGCAGCACCCGGGCGGCCGTGCCGTCGGGTGCGACGCGGGTGAGGCTCCCGCCCACCTCCGTGTCGTCGTAGCGCATGGTGCCCGCCCACAGCGACCCGTCCGGCGCCACCGCCGCGTCGTTGCCGCGCCGTCCCGGTTCGGCGTCGTGGACCAGCCAGCGGAAGGCGCCGTCCGCGTCGTACAGCCCGATACCGTCGCGCAGATTCACGACCAGGCCGCCGCCCGCCCGTGGCTTGGCCGCTCCGACGTGCTGTTCGGTGGCCATGACCGTACGCCGGCCGGTGGCCGGGTCGTAGGTGTGGATCCGGGCGGAGAGGATGTCGACCCAGATCAGCCGGCCGGTGGCCGGGTCCCAGGTCGGGCCCTCACCGAGGGCGGCGTGCTCGCGGACGGCGACATCGAGACGCGGGCGGCTCACTTCCGGCCCCCGTGGTGTCCGAGCCGGCCGGAGAGCGCCTCCGCGCCGTCGGCGGCGAGAGAGGCCAGCTCCTGTTCCCGCTCGTCGCTCCAGCGGATCATGGGGACGGAGATGGAGAGCGCGGCGACGACCCGGCCCGCCCGGTCCCGTACGGGCGCGGCCACACAGCTCACATCGGGGTTGGACTCCCGGTGCTCCACGGCGATGCCCCGCTCCCGGACAGCGGCGAGCGCGGTACGCAGCTCCCCTTCGTCGGTGATGCTGTCCGGGGTCATGCCGGTGAGTTCGAGGCCGTCGAGGCGGGCGTCGAGTTCCCGGTCGGGCAGGGCCGCGAGCAGCATCTTGCCGACGGACGTGCAGTGGGCGGGCAGCTTGCGGCCGGCCGCCGAGACCATCCGGACCGCGTGGGTGGAGTCCACCTTGGCGATGTAGATGACGTCGGTCTCCTCCAGGATCGCCACATGGACGGTCTCCCCGCACGTCTCGGCGACCTGCTGGGCCACCCGCCGGCCCTCGGCTGCGAGGTCGAGCTGCTCGGCGTACCGGCTGCCGAGCTGGTACGTACGGACGCCGAGGCGGTAGCGGCCGGGCTGGTCGGGGGTGGTGACCAGGTAGGAACGGGCGGCCAGCGTGGTGAGCAGCTCATGGACGGTGGTGCGGGGCAGCTGGAGCTTGCGGGTGACCTCGGGCGCGGAGAGCGTACCGTCGCCGTCGAGGAAGAGTTCGAGCACGTCCAGCGCCCTGGTCACCGCTGGGACAAGTCGTCCCATGGTCGTGCACCACCCTCTCGCGTTCGACATTCCGGCCAGTGACCGGCATCACGAACACAGGCTAAGGGCGGCGCGCTTGTCCGGGCAATGACGACGTGACGTCCGGCACCCGAACCATGCGTGATTTCACCGCGATTCTCCCGTTATGTCACTGGGTGTGGGGCGGGTGGCGCCGTCCGGACCGTGCGGTCCGGGCGCGCCTGTTGATTCGGGGAGGCCGGGCAGGGTATTCGGTGTCCCATGTCGTCACCGAGCAACCCTTCACACCTGCCGAGCTCCGCCGGACTGCGGAGCCTGCTGCACCGATGCGATCTCGCCGTGTTCCAGGAGCTGGCCCGACGGCACTGGCCGGCCGCCGCACCCGTGCTGCCCCGGCTCAGCCGCAGCGCCAATCACGGGCTGCTGTGGGCCGGCGCCGCGGCGGGCATGGCCGCGTTCGGCGGCAGTGCCAGGGCCCGGCGGGCCGCGGTGCGCGGGATCGCCTCGATGGCGGTGGCCTCGGCCGCGATCAACACGGTCGGCAAGGGCGCGGTCCGCAGGGAGCGGCCGATACTGGACGCCGTGCCGGTGATACGACAGCTCAAGCGTCAGCCGTTCACCACGTCGTTCCCGTCCGGGCACGCCGCGTCGGCCGCCGCCTTCGCCACCGGGGTGGCCCTGGAGTCGAAGGGCTGGGGAGCGGTCGTCGCGCCCGTCGCGCTGTCCGTGGCCGCCTCCCGTATCTACACCGGCGTCCACTACCCGAGCGATGTGCTGGCCGGTGCGGCGCTGGGCATAGGCGCCGCGTTCGCCCTGCGCGGCGTCGTACCGACCCGGGGGCAGTTGCCCGCACCCGGCAGGCCTCCCGCCCATGCCCCCTCGCTGCCCGACGGGCAGGACCTGGTCGTCGTGGTGAACGAGGCGTCCGGGACGGCCACGGCCACGGCCGCGCTGGTCCGGGACGCGCTGCCCAACGCCGAAGTGGTCGAGTGTCCCCCCGAGGAGCTCTCGGCCGAGCTGGAGAAGGCCGCGGGGCGGGGCCGGGCGCTGGGTGTATGCGGCGGTGACGGCACGGTCAACCAGGCGGCGGCGGTGGCCTCCGTGCACGGTCTGCCGCTGGCCGTATTTCCCGGCGGGACGCTGAACCACTTCGCGTACGACCTGGGCATCGAGACCGTGGCCGACGCCTGTGCCGCGATCGGCGCGGGCGATGCGGTCCGGGTGGACCTCGGCCGCTTCCGGCCGGGCCCCGACGGACCCGGCGGCGCCCACGGCTACTTCCTCAACGCGTTCAGCATGGGCGTCTATCCGGAGCTGGTCCGGACGCGCGAGCGCTGGTCCCCGAGGATCGGCGGCTGGCCGGCCGGGGTGCTGGCCGCGTTCCAGGTGCTGCGCGGCGAACGCCCCCTGGAGGCCGAACTCCAGGGACGGCGACGGCCGCTGTGGCTGCTGTTCGTCGGCAACGGCCTGTTCCAGCGGGTGGGCCCGGCGCCCGGCCGTCGGCACAACCTCGCGGACGGGCTGCTGGACATACGGGTGGTGCACGGCGGGCGGACTCCGGGGCTCCGGCTGCTGGCGGCGGCCGTCGCCGGCCCGCTGACCCGCTCCCCCATGCATGCCGCCGTCCGCCGTCACCGGGTGCGGATCTCCGGGCTCAAGCCCGGGACACCGTATGCGTACGACGGTGAAGTCGCCCACAGCCAGCGCGAGTTGATGATCGACAAGCTGCCGGAGGCGCTGACGGTGTACTGCCCGATGCAGGTGTGAGACCGGCCAGGACCGGGTGACCAGGGGCGGCCGACGCCACGTCGGCCGCCCCTTCGCATGCCCGCGCCACCGACCAGAACTGTCCCGCATCGCAAGATGGCCATCTCATTATTCGGCATCCGGGCGTACCGTGGCCGTACCGATCAGCGCTTCGCGGTTCACGTTTCGAGTTTCGCCGTTCACGTTTCGCGGCTCACGTTTCGAGTTTCGAGTTTCGAGAGAGGATCCACGGTCATGCCGAAGGAGACCGCCGTCTACACCCACGGCCACCACGACTCGGTGCTGCGCTCGCACCGCTGGCGCACCGCCGCCAACTCCGCGGGTTACCTCATCGGTGAACTGCGCCCCGGCATGAACGTGCTGGACGTGGGCTGCGGGCCCGGCACCATCACCGCGGACCTCGCCGCACTGGTCGCCCCCGGCCGGGTGACCGCCGTCGACACCACCCGCGAGATCCTGGACCAGGCCGCCGCGGTGGCAGCGGAACGCGGCCTGGAGAACCTGGAGTTCGCCACCGCCGATGTGCACGCCCTGGGCTTCCCCGACGACACCTTCGACGTGGTCCACGCCCACCAGGTGCTCCAGCATGTCGGGGACCCGGTGCAGGCGCTGCGCGAGATGCGACGCGTCTGCCGCCCCGGCGGTGTCGTCGCGGCCCGCGACAGCGACTACGCGGCGATGACCTGGTTCCCCGAGGTGCCGGTCATGGACGACTGGCTGGGGCTGTACCGCCGGGTGGCCCGCGCCAACGGGGGCGAACCGGACGCGGGCCGCCGGCTGCTCTCCTGGGCCCGGCAGGCCGGCTTCACCGACATCACCCCGACAGCCGCCGCCTGGTGCTTCGGCACCCCGGAGAGCCGGGACTGGTGGAGCGGCCTGTGGGCGGACCGTACCGTCGGCTCGGTCTACGCGGAGCTGGCGGTCGACGGCGGGCACGCGTCGGCCGAGCAGCTGACCGCGATCGCCGAGGCGTGGCGCAGCTGGGGTGCGCGGGACGACGGCTGGTTCATGGTCCCGCACGGCGAGGTGCTCTGCCGCGCATGAGCGCGCCGCCCCCGGCCGATGCCGGTGATTCGGGGGCGGCCCCCTCGGCCGAATCGATCACACACCGCTGACCGGCCAACTACCCTGTTCCGCATGGAAATCCTGGGAACCACGCTGCGTATCTGCGTCGACGACCTGGAGGCCGCGGTGGCCTTCTACGAGAACCTCACGGGCAGTTCGGCGCTGCGTTTCGAGCGCGGCGGGGTCTCCGTGGCCGCCATCAGCTGCTTCCTGCTGATGAGCGGCCCCGAGGCGGAGCTGGAGATCCTGCGCAAGGTGACGGCGACGATCGCGGTCAAGGACGTGGACGAGGCCAACGCCGCCCTGGCCCGGGTGGGCGCCCGGGTCATCGCCGGCCCCGTCCACACGCCCGCCGGCCGCAATCTGATCGCCGTCCACCCGGACGGTTCGGTCTTCGAGTACGTCGACCGGAACCTGGCGGCCTGAGTATCCGTCAGGCACGCATGAAACGACGGTAGTTCCACCCCCCATCCCTCCGGCAACAACCCACCCGTCAGGTGCGCGGACGCATCCGGTAGTTGTACATGTCCGGCAGCGGCTCGTCGTCCGTCAGCTCGGCCCACACCTCGTCCAGGATCTCCGCGCCCTCGCGGAGATCGGCGACCTCGAAGCCCTCGTCGAACAGGGCGCGGGCGGCAGCGCGGTCGCCCTGCGCGATCAGCAGCCTGGCCTCCAGCAGACGGAAGCGGCCGCGGCGGCGGATCTCCGGGAGCAGCCCGTCCCAGACAGTGCGGGCCGGTCCGGCCCGGCCCACTGTCAGCAGCGCCTCGATCGCCTCCCGGCCGAGGGCGGCGGTGGCCTCGGTCCAGGTGTCGCCGTCGTCCCGGCGTTCGGCGCACAGGTCGTCGAACGCCTCCGTGTAGTGGTCGGCCGCCCGCTCCCACTGACGGCTCTCCTGGGCGGCGACCGCGAGGCAGCGCAGCAGCGGCCAGCGGGACGGGGCCAGGGCCAGTCCGCGTTCCCAGCTGCGAACCGCCTGGGCGCGGTCGTCGGCGTGCCACTGAGCGATGCCGAGGTGGTACTCGGTGAGCGGTTCGGCGGAGGCCGTCTCCAGCATGTCGCGCCAGTGCGGGGAGACCAGGGAGGGGCCGGGCGGCGCCACCCGGCGCGGTTCGGGGAAGGTCCCCTGCTCCAGCAACTCCAGCCAGGGCGCCTGCTGTTCGCCGAGCGTGGACGCGGCGAAGGGAGTGCCGGGCAGCTTGTACCCGGCACGCCGTACTTCGAGCGCGCCCCAGCCGGACCCGGTGGCGAGGACCTCGCCCGGTTCGGTGTCGGCGCAGCGGCGCCAGGCCTCGTACGCGGCGTCCACATCGGCGCGCGGCAGCGCGGCGGCGAGCCGCTGTTCGGTCTCCGCACGGGCCGCGGACCAGTCGTCCCCGTGCACGGCCGCGGGGTCCGCCGACAGCGGTCCGTAGGACTCCAGCCAGCTGAACTCGCCGCCGGGCTCGAGCGGCACGTGTTCCAGCTGGGTACGGGCGAGTCCGGCCTGGATCTCCGCGTAGCCGACGGTGCCCGGCTCGGTGAGCCACTCCTGCCAGCGGCGGCCGCCGGGGCCGCTGCCCCAGAGGAAGAGCTTGCGGCCGCGCAGCAGGTCGGTGGAGGTCTGGACGAGCCCATGGCCGTTCTCGTCGAGGGAGGCGATCCAGCGGCGGGCGCCGTCGGGCACCTCGTAGAAGTAGTCGGCGGGGAAGTCGCTGCGCAGCGGGTACGTCCGGTCGACCGAGCCGCTCTCGGGGACCGGGACCCGGGTCAGCGTCCGCTCGTAGCCGAAGTGCCAGGCCTCGTCGGCCGGGGCCACCACCCGGGTGCGCTCGCCCTCCGCCACGGCGATGTTGGACCACCAGTAGACCGGTGCGGGGTGCTCGTGCGGATTGCGTATCCGTACGCCGACATGGAGGAAGTCGGAGTCGTCGGGCAGCCACAGGTCCACCTGGAACGGCAGGTCGCGCAGCCTCTCCCATTCCCAGAGCCGGACCATCTCGCCGCCGTCGGGCGCCGGGACCAGGGCGGCGTGCACCGGGGCGCAGGACAGGGTGGTGTGGCCGGTCGCGCCGATGTTCCACTCGATGCCGCCGGAGAACCAGGCGCCGTTGAGCGCGAAGTCGGCGGGCTGGAGCACGGGGTTGACGTAGACGAGATCCCGGCCCGTGGGCTTGTGGAGGAGGGAGTGGATACGGCCGCCGAACCCGGGCAGCACGGTGGCCCGCAGCCGGTCGTTCTCGATCACGATCACATCGAGGTCGGTGGGGGTGCGCTCACGTCCGTAACCGTCCAGGACGGCCACGGGCAGGACCGTGGCAAGGGGCTCGTGGCCGATCTGGCGGGCCATGTCACGGGGCAGATCGGCCCGGTCGCGGTCGTCGACGACATGCATCTCGTCGAGGGGCCGCAGCGCGGGCAACGGATTCTCCGGTCCCGTCGCCGCTGCGGGCAGGGTCAGTACGGCACGTCGTACGGTGGTGGCCAAGGCAACCTCGCTCCTCGCGCGGGCCGCCGCAGGTCCGGGCGCCCCCCGATGACCATGGAACACGCTGAACGCCGCACGGGCCAGGGGGTCGGCCGTCCGTCTTCGGTAAAAGCACCGGCCACCGGGTCGGTGAGCGGGGAGCCTGCCGAATAATCCGGGTGCGTTCCGTCCTCCCGACCGTAGGCTTGCCCCTCGGACGGTTTGCGGCAGGCGACAGAGACGGTGAAACACGATGACCACGCAGCACACCTACCGAGTGATCGTGCGCGGCACCTGGGAGGGGCTGACGGACGGGGCGCGCGAGAGGCTGCTGACGGAGGTGGAGCAGCACGGTCTGGCGGCCATGCAGTTCACCGAGGAGGGGTCGCTCACCTACGACCGCGTGCTCAAGCACTTCAGCTTCCGGTACGTGGTGGTGTCGGACGCCGAGGACGGCGAGGAGATGGCGTCCGCGATCGCCGAGGACCGTGCGGAGACGGCCCTGCGGAAGTCAGGCTACGGACACGGTGAACTGCGTTCCACCGCGACGGACATGGACACCATGAAGATCAACTTCAAGGGGCGGCGGGGGCCGGGGGCGGCGTGACGGCGGACCGATGGCTGCCTCAAGGACGCTGATCAGGCATTTCTCTTCTTTCAGCTCTGTCACGGCTTACCGGCTTGCACGCCGGGTCGTCCCGCGAAAGTCCCTCTGACAGAGCTGAAAGTCCCTGCAAAGTCCCTGGGCTGCCTCCCCGTCGTTCCTGGTTCTTGAGGCGGAGGCGTCCGGCCGCCAGGCGGCCACCGGACTGGGCATAGTTAGTGCCGCGGCAGGCAACGTTTGCCCCGTCGCGATGCCCGGCATGGCCCAGCAGCCCATCGCCGCGCCGCCCCCGCCGGCGGCCCTGCGGGTGGTCCCGACCGGGCAGGAGCCGGACCTGATGGCCACCGAGCAGGCCGCCGGGCAGTTCCTGCGGGCCCTCGGCATCAGCACCGACTCGGAGAGCCTGCGCGGCACGTCCGGCCGGATGGCCCGCGCCTACGCCGAACTCTTCATGCCCCGCCCGTTCGACCTGACCACGTTCCCGAACGACGAGGGTTACGACGAGCTGGTCCTGGCCCGCAGCATCCCGCTGCGATCCGTGTGCGAGCACCATCTGCTGCCCTTCACGGGCACGGCGCACATCGGGTACCTCCCCGGCCGGCTCATCCTGGGCCTGTCCAAACTCGCCCGCATACTGGAGCACTTCGCGTGCCGCCCCCAGGTTCAGGAGCGCCTGACCAACCAGGTGGCGGACTGGCTGCAGACCCAGCTGGAACCGAAGGGGGCCGGGGTGGTCATCCAGGCCGAGCACACCTGCATGACCCTGCGCGGAGTCCAGGCCACCGGCACCACCACGATGACCTCCACCCTCCTGGGCCTCCTCCGCACGGTCGCCCGCTCCCGCAGCGAGTTCCTCACGCTCACCGCGCTGCTGGGGTGAGCGGTGGCCGGCCCCGGGGGTTGGGGCCGGTCACCGTCGCGGAGAGGCCGGGCGGGGCGCTCGCCGAAGCCGTCGCGCGTGCGTCAGCCGGCGGCCGGGAGCGTCGGCAGGTAGCGGGGCGCGTGCCGGCCGTCCAAGCGGTGCTCGACGGCCGCGCCCAGGGTCAGCAGGTCCGCGTCCCGGCCGTTGCCCGCCATGAGGAGCAGGCCCACCGGCAGTTCGCCCACGAAGCCGGCGGGCACCGACAGCGAGGGGTAGCCGGCCACGGCGGCCGGCGTCGACGACGGGATCACGTCGTTGTCGCCGCGCGCACAGTCCGTCGTCCACGCGGGCGGGTTCGCCGGCGAGGCGATCGCGTCCAGGTGATGCTCGGCCATGACCTCGTCGATGGAGCGGCGGGACAGATCCGTCAGCTCCGCACGCATCGCCCGGTACTCCGGGTCCGTGGTGGGCGGCGCGACGAGGGCCTGTTCGAACAGTTCCTGGCCGGCGAAGCAGGTCTGCTCCCGCGGGTGCGTCCGGTTGAACTCGATCAGTTCGGCGAGGTCGCGCGGGCCCTTCCGGGTCGCGAGGTAGGCGTCGATGTCCCGGTGGAACTCGCTGAGCAGGGCCGGGAACTCGAGTTCGCCCAGCCGGTCCTGGTACGGGAGGTCCACCTCGACGACCTCGGCGCCCGCGCCCCGTAGCCGCTCGGCGGTGCGCGTCATGACGGCGTCCACCTCGGTGCCGAGCACCGGCAGCCGCCACAGGCCGATCCGCTTGCCGCGCAGCGAGCCGGGGCGGGCCGCCGCCTGCGCGAGGTCCGGGGCCACGGGGGTGCCCCCGATGACCGACAGGGTGAGCGCGGTGTCGACGACGTTACGGGCCATGGGGCCGGCGGTGTCCTGTTCGGCGGAGATCGGCACCACGCCCGACTGGCTGACCACGCCGAGGCTCGGCTTGAGGCCGACGACGGCGTTCATCCCTGCGGGACAGACGATGGAGCCGTCCGTCTCGGTACCGATCGCCACCTGCGCCAGCGAGGCAGCTAGGGCGGCGGCCGAGCCGGCGGACGAGCCGCACGGGTTGCGGTCCAGGACGTACGGGTTGCGGGTCTGACCGCCCACCGCCGACCAGCCGGAAGTCGGACTGGCGGCACGGAAGTTGGCCCACTCGGAAAGGTTGGCCTTGCCCAGTATCACCGCGCCGCCCGCCCGCAGCTTCGCGACGAGTTCGGCGTCGGACCTCGGCGGCTTCCCGGCCAGGGCCAGGGACCCGGCGGTCGTCGGCATGTCACGGGTGTCCACGTTGTCCTTGAGCAGGACGGGGATGCCGTCCAGCGGACCGCGTGTCCGGCCGAGGCGGTGCCTGATATCGCTGGCCGCCGCCTGCCCGAGCGTCGTCGGGTTGGTGCGCAGAACCGCGTTGATCTTGGGGTCGATGGCCTTGATCCGCCGCAGATAGGCGAGGGTCAGCCAGACCGAGGACAGCGAGCCGTGGGCCATGCGGTCCTGCAGTTCGGGGATGGTGACCGTGTCGAGGTCGATGCCGCCGACCAGCGTCGATTCGGCGGATCGCGCCGAGCCGCCGGGGCGGGACTGGGCGGCCGCCGGGGAGCCGGGCGCCGCCGCGACCAACGGGGCCACGACCAGGATCGCGGTCAGGGCCGCCATGCTTCTCATCTTCATGGCGCACACCTCACTACACGGGGGCCGTGGGACACAAGGGGCCCTCGCCGTTCGCCGCGCCGCCCGTCCGCAAGCCCGCCCGTATGGCCCAAGTCCGGGCGCGTAGAGGGGTGTTCACCAGCCGGACGGGCGCCACGGCGCGGCGTTCGCCCCCTTGACGGACCCCACCCCTTCGCTAAGGTCTAGACCTACAGGCGTCGGTCTAGACCTTCGCAAGTGAGGTTGCCCCATCGGCAACGTCGTACGTTCACCTGGGCGGACCCGGCATGCACGGAAGGAATGAATGTCATGCACATGAAAAGAATGTGGGCCGCAGCCCTTGGCGTCCTGGTCGCTCCCGCAGTGGCCCTGAGCCTCCCGGCGCCCTCGGCCAGCGCCCACGGCTGGGTGGTCTCGCCGTCGAGCCGGCAGGACCAGTGCGCCAACCACGTGGTCCAGTGCGGTCCGATCAAGTACGAACCGGCGAGCGTCGAGGGCCCGAAGGGGCTGCGCACCTGTAGCGGAGGCGACCCCCGCTGGGCGGACCTGAACGACGACAGCAAGGGCTGGAAGACCACCCCTGTCGGCACCACGGAGACCCTCACATGGACGATCGAGGCGCGGCACGCCACGAGTAACTGGCAGTACTTCATCGGCGACCAGAAGATCGCCCAGTTCAACGACGGCGGCCGCATCCCGGCCGCCTCGGTCAGCCACCAGCTGGACTTCAGCGGGTTCAGCGGCAAGCAGAAGGTGCTCGCCGTCTGGAACATCGCGGACACCTCCAACGCGTTCTACGCCTGCATCGACGTGAACATCGGCGGCGGTGACGGCGGAACGGGCGGCGGAGACGGCGGAACGGGCGGCGGTGACGGCGGAACGGGCGGCGGTGACGGCGGAACGGGCGGTGGAGACGGCGGAACGGGCGGCGGTGACGGCGGAACGGGCGGTGGAGACGGCGGAACGGGCGACTGCACGGCCGGGGCGTGGGACGCCGGCAGCATCTACAACGGCGGCGAGACCATCTCGTACAACGGTCACAACTGGCGCGCCAAGTGGTGGGTGACGGGCGAGGAGCCCGGCACCACCGGCGAGTGGGGCGTCTGGGAGGACCTCGGCGCCTGCTGATCCCGCAGCGGCCCTGATCCACCCGCGTCCCCGGGCGCGACCGCTGGAGCACGACCGGCCGGCGCAGACCCCGAAGGAGCCTGCGCCGGCCGTTTGCGCATCTTCCCCGCATCGGAGCACCGACCCCCACCAGGAGACAGCGTGAGAACTCGGCATCGCCTGCTCGCCTGCTCGCCTGCGCCACCGCCGCCATGCTCGCCGGCGCCGGCGCGCTGATGGCCCCCGCCACCGCGCAGGCGGCCGGCCTGCTGACCAACCCCGGCTTCGAGTCCGGCACCCTCGCGGGCTGGTCCTGCGCCGGGAACACGGGCTCGGTCGTGAGCAGCCCCGCGCACGGCGGCACCCGCGCGCTGGCCGGGGCCGCGAGCGACTCGGACACCGCGCGGTGCGCCCTGACGGTGTTCGTGCGGCCCAGCACGCGGTACACCCTCTCGGCCTGGGTGCGCGGCTCGTACACGTACCTCGGCGTCCAGGGCGGCACGTCCACCTGGACGGGCTCCGCCTCCGACTGGAAGCAGCTGACGGTCTCCTTCACGACCGGGTCCTCCCAGCAGAGTGCCGAGATCTATCTGCACGGCTGGTACGGCCAGGGCACGTACTACGCGGACGACATCAGCCACCGAGGGACTGAAGGCCAAGCTCGCCTCCACCTTCGGCTGGACCGACCAGCAGGCGTACAACCACATCGGCATCTCCGGCATGAACGACTCCAGCGACGCAGGAGAGGTCACCACGCCCCAGATCTGGACCCAGATCCGCGACTGGGCCAACAACCACGACCTCGGCCGACTCGCTTTCTGGGCCGTCAACCGGGACCGTCCGGCGTGGCAGTTCACCTCCATCACGGCGGGCTTCACCGGCTGAGCCACCCGCCGGCGGGCTCCTTCATGCGGGCGTACCGCTTGACGGTGTTCAGGCTCCGAGGAGGACATCGCCCGCACCCTGGTCGAGCTGCGCAATGACGCCAAGGACGTCGTCCGCGCCGGAATGACGCCGGAACAGGTCGCGGAACTGGAGGCCCGCAACCAGAAGAAGTACGGCAACCCGCTCGGCCCGACAGCGGACCAGCTCTACATGAAGTACGGCTTCTGGGAGAAGGTCACCGACGCCGCCACGCGTTCGAGTGCGGCCGTGGACCAGGAACTCGGTCTGGAATTCCGGCGCTGCTCCTGCGAGGTGCTCCGGGCGGCCGGCTGACAGCGGCCCGGCACGCCCACGCTGACACCACCAACTCCTGCACGCGCACTACGCGCGCGGCGCCGCCTCCTCCCGGACTTCGATCCCCGAGAACTGTGGAGTCCGTCGTCCTACGCAGCCGGCCCCCTGGTGGGGCCTGCCCAGAGGCTGCCGCCCCGCTCCTGACGAGCCTGTGCGGGGCGGCGGCAGAAGGCCCGCGTTCCAGGAGGGAACGCCGTTGCCTCACCCACCACCGCCCCGGTTCCTGGTCGAGGAGGACGGGCCTAACGGTTCTGAAGGGCCTTGATGTTGTCGCCGAATGTCCAACCCCTCGAGCCGTCCCAGTTGAGGGACCACGTCATGAGCCCCTTCAGCGAGCCGTTGAACGTGTTCCACGCCTGGCTGACCTGACTGGGCGCCATGTAGCCGCCCCCAGCGCCGGGCTGGGCCGGGAGACCGGGTACCTGCTTGTCGTACGGCACCTTGATCGTGGTGCCCTGGATGGTGAGGCCGTTGTTCAGGCACGTGGTCTGCGCGGCGAAGCCCGCCACGGTGCCGGCCTCGTACGAGTCGCCCGAGCATCCGTACATGCTGCCGTTGTAGTACTGCATGTTGAGCCACCAGAGGCGGCCGTTGTCCACGTACTTCTTCACAATCGGCAGGTACGCGCCCCAGATCGACCCGTACGTGACGCTGCCACCGGTGACGTACGCGGTCTCGGGTGCCATCGTCAGACCGAAGCCCGCGGGCATGCGGGCCAGCACGCCGTCGATGATGCGCTCCAGGTTGGCCTGGGAGGCGGACAGCGTGTTGATGTCGCCGCTGCCGGACAGGCCGGTTTCGATGTCGATGTCGATTCCGTCGAAGTTGTACTTCTTGAGGATCGGGACGACCGTCTCCACGAAACGGTCGGCAACCTTGCTCGACGACAGATCGATGCCGGCGGCCGCACCGCCGATGGACATCAGGATCGTGGCCCCGTTGGCTTTGGCCTCACACATCTCCGCCGGTGTCGACACCTTCACTCCGACGTCCATGCCGTCCTGCCACTGGACGGTTCCGTCCGAGAGGATCACCGGGAAGGCGGCGTTGATGACGTTGTAGCCGTGCCGGCCGATCCTGCTGTCGGTGATGGGAACCCAGCCGAGACCGGGGTGGACGCCGTTCGCCGCGCCGTCCCAGTTCTCCCAGTATCCCTGGAGGACCTTCCCGGTCGGCTTGGGCTTCGTGGCACATGTGTCGGAGCCCGGAGGCGTCGTCGGCGGAGGCGTCGTCGGCGGAGGCGTCGTCGGCGGAGGCGTCGTCGGCGGAGGCGTCGTCGGCGGAGGCGTCGTCGGCGGAGGCGTGGTGGGCGGAGGCGTGGTGGGCGGAGGCGTGGTGGGCGGAGGCGTGGTGGGCGGAGGCGTGGTGGGCGGAGGCGTACTGCCTCCGGGGCCGGTGAGCGATACGTCGTCCGCGAGATACGCGGGCGTCCCGTACCAACCGTGCAGGTAGACCGTCACCGATGTCGTGTTCGCACCGGTGGTGAAATCGAGACTCAGTTCGGTGTAGGACGAAGCACTGGGCGTCCAGGTCGACGGCTCGCTGGTGGCACCGGTGCCGGTGGCGCCGAGGTAGACGTAACTGCCCTGGACGTAGGCGCTCAGCGTGTACGTGGAGTCGGGCTGCACACTGATGGTCTGGGTGCACTGGGCGTTGTCCAGGCCTGACGGTGTGGCCTTCAGCGCGGCCGCGCCTGAGTGCGACGGACTGCTGACGACCGCGCCGGAGCCGGTGGCGCAGGACCAGCCGGAAAGTCCGCCCTCGAAACCGGAGTTGGTCACCAGGTTGGTCGTGGCGGCCCCTGCCGCACCGGAACCGACCAGCGTGACGCAGGCACCGAGGACGGTGGCGGCGCTCACCCCGGCGAGTGTCCGCGTCAGGACGGTTGAGCTACGTCCTGCCCTGACTGCGTGACGCACGCGGGACGCGCGCTCCTCGACCGCCCGCGGGACGCCAGGAGTTGAGGGCGGCACACTCCCCCGCGGGCCGCCGCTACCGCTACCGCGACCAGCACTCGCTCGCGAGCGCCAAGCACCTGACAGGCGCAGAGTACGGAACCTCCGACGGAACATGCTGTGCTCCATTCTCGCCACGTGCCGCGAACGTGAGCGTGCGTGAGGGGGCGTGCGTGGGCGTGCGGGGGCGTCCGGGGCGTTGGCGTCGGCCCCGGATGAACTGGAGAGATGCGGTGCGGCGATCGACGGGATCGTAGAAGGGACGACGAGGCCCGTCAATAGGTCTGGACCAAAGACAGGCGAGCGAAGGGCATGTCACTTGCCAGAACTTGACAGACCTGCCGGCGCCCGTCGAATGGCTTGAAGACGAGTCGGGTCCGGTGTGAGGGTGCGGCCAGTCCGGCAGCACGTCACGCCGTTCGGGCGAGAGAGGCCGGACAACCCCGGTCGCTCACCTGGAAGTTGCATTTGTCATACCCACGACAACCCCGTGGTCGCTTCTCCGTATCTCTCACAAGGAGCCCTGATGCTCAAGAAGTTGGCGGTGGCCGGCATATCCCTGGCCGTGACCCTGGGAGTGGTGGCACCGGCGTCCTTCGCAGCGGCCGCCCCCGCCTCCTCGCCCCCGGCGAGTGAGCCCAGACCCTCCCCCATCGCCGCCGCGGTGGCCGCCGCGGACCGCGCCACGGGCAGCGGCGTGGACTCGCTGGCGAAGGGGCCTGCCGAGCGCTACGACCGGCGCCAGGTCATCCCCTGGGCCGAGAACCTCTACGCCGTAGCCTACGAACGCACCTACAACGGCTTGCCCGTCGTAGGTGGGGACGCCGTGGTTCTGGCCGACGGCGACGGCACGGTCCACTCGGTGCAGTCCGCGACCACGGCCAGGATCTCCGTGCCGACCACGGCCAGGATCAAGGCGAAGCAGGCCGCCACGACCAGCCGGGCCCGGTTGGCGGAAGTGGGGAAGGCCGATGACCCGCGCCTCGTGGTCCGGGTCGGGAACGACCACCCCGTCCTCGTCTGGGAGACCGTACTGACGGGGCGGACGAAGGCACACAAGCCCAGCAAGCTGCATGTCTTCGTCGACGCGCGCACCGGCGAGGTCGTCGACTCGTACGATGACGTGCGGGCCGGAACGGGCCACAGCGAGTGGAACGGGCCGAACCCGCTCACCATCGACACCTCCCGTTCGGGGAGCCAGTACGCGCTGCGCGACACCACCCGGCCCGGCCTGCAGTGCTCGAACTACAGCGGCGGCCTGTTCACGAAGTCCCAGGACGACTGGGGCACGGGCGACGCCTCGAGCCGCGAGACCGGTTGCGTCGACGTCATGTACGCGGCGCAGAAGCAGTCGGACATGCTCGGGGCCTGGCTCGGACGCAACGGGCACAACGGCAACGGGGGCAGCTGGCCGACCCGCGTGGGCCTCAACGACCTGAACGCCTACTGGGACGGCTCCACCGTCACGATCGGCCACAACAGCGCGGGCGAGTGGATCGCCGGCATGGATGTCGTCGCCCACGAGTACGGTCACGGGCTCGACTCCAACACGCCTGGCGGCGCCAACCACGAGAGTGGCCTGGGCGAGGCCACCGGCGACATCATGGGGGCGCTCACCGAGGCGTACGCCAATCAGCCGTCCGGCTACGACACACCCGACTACACCGTCGGCGAGATGATCGACCTTCAGGGCCGCGGTCCCATCCGCAACATGTACAACCCCGGTGCACTCGGCCACCCGGCCTGCTACTCCTCCTCCATTCCCAACACCGAGGAACACGCGGCAGCGGGCCCGCTCAACCACTGGTTCTACCTTCTGGCGGAAGGCTCCAGCCCCGGAGGCGGCAAGCCGTCAAGCTCCACCTGCAACGGTTCCACCGTCACCGGTGTCGGCATCAAGGACGCCGGCCGGATCTTCTACGGCGCCATGCTGCTCAAGACCAGTGGCATGACGTACAAGCGCTACCGGACCGCCACCCTGACCGCGGCGAAGAACCTCGACGCGAGCTGTGACATGTTCGACCGGACCAAGGCCGCCTGGAACGCGATCAGCGTGGCCGCCCAGCCGGGCGACCCGACCTGCACCGCGCGTCAGACCGACTTCTCCCTGTCGCTCAACCTCGGCTCGGGCGACGTGCAGGCGGGCTCGACGGCTCGCACCACAGTGTCCACCGGCACCGTGTCCGGCAGCGCCCAGCAGATCTCGCTGACCGCCTCCGGCGCGCCCGCAGGGGCGAACGTCTCCTTCAGCCCGTCGACGGTCACCTCGGGCGACGACTCCACCATGACCGTCGCCACCTCGGCCGGAACGGCCGCCGGAACGTACCCGATCACCGTCACGGGCCGTAGCGGGGACAAGACGCACACCGCGCAGTACACGCTGCGGATCGGTGGCGGCGGCACCCCGTCCACACCGCCGGACATCGACGTGACGAAGGTGCAGGCCCACCTGTCCCAGCTGTCCTCCATCGCCCAGGCGAACGGCGGCAACCGCCGGTCCACCACCAACGGCTACCGCGCCTCGCTCGCCTACGTCAAGGGCAAGCTCCAGGCGGCCGGCTACACGGTCACCGAGCAGACCTGCACCTCCGGCTGTTCGGCCGGAGCCGGTAACAACCTGATCGCGGAGTGGCCGAAGGGCGACTCGGACGACGTATACATGTTCGGCGCCCACCTCGACGGCGTGTCCGCGGGCCCCGGCATCAACGACAACGGCTCCGGTTCCGCCGCGCTCCTGGAGACGGCTCTCGGCCTGGCACAGACCGACCCCGCCATGAAGAACCGGGTTCGCTTCGCCTGGTGGACCGACGAGGAGCAGGGCCTGAACGGCTCCGACTTCTACGCCGGGACACTGTCCGGCACCGAGCGCGCCAAGATCAAGGCGTACTACAACTTCGACATGGTCGCATCGACCAACGGCGGATACTTCATCAACAACCTGGACTCGACCGCTTCGGCGCCGATGAAGGCGTACTGGGACTCGTTGGGCCTTGCCCCGCAGGAGAACATCGAGGGTCAGGGACGCTCGGACGACTACTCGTTCCAGCGGGTCGGCATCCCCACCTCCGGCTACGCCACCGGCGCCTCGGCAACGAAGTCGTCCTCGGAAGCTGCCAAGTGGGGCGGCACGGCAGGCCGTTCGTACGACCCCTGCTACCACTCATCGTGCGACACCACGAGCAACATCAACACCACCGCGCTGAACCGCAGCGCGGACGGCATCGCCTACACCATCTGGAAGACCGCTGTCGGGGAGACCCCCGCCCCGGTCAACGACTTCTCGGTCAGCGCCACTCCCTCGGCCGGCACCGTCAGCGCCGGTTCGTCCACCACGGTCTCGGTGGCCACCACCACCACGAGCGGTTCCGCGCAGACCGTGGGGCTCTCGGCATCGGGCCTGCCCACGGGCGTAACCGTCGGCTTCAGCCCCTCGTCGGTGTCCTCGGGCCAGACGTCGACCGCGACCATACAGGTGGCGGACGGCACCCCCGGCGGAACCTACACCCTGGTCCTGACCGGATCGGGCGAGGTCACGCACACCACCACCTACACCCTCACGGTTTCCGGCGGGGGCAACGGTGAGACCACCTGGCAGCTCGGCGCCACCTACGCCGCAGGGGACATCGTGACCTACGGCGGCGTCCGCTACCGGTGTCTCCAGGGCCACACCGCCTATACGGGCTGGGACCCGCCGATCGTGCCCGCCCTGTGGGAACGACTGTGACAGACACCACCACATGCGGCGGATAGCGCTGAAGACACCTGAAGTCCGACCGGCCTCCATCTGACGGACCCGGGCAGGGGCGCCCCTGCCCGGGTGCACCAGGGGGGACATGAGACGTGGCTCGTACGCGGCGGCACCCGGGCGCGTCCCACGCATGCTGTCCGGGGCCGCCCGGAGGTCTGGCCGATTCGCTCCGCGGCTCGGTCAGACCGATTCGCTCCGCGGCTCGTGGGCCGGGACCGGCGGCTGCGGTTGGACGGTCGTCCGCGTCCGTGTTCCTGCGTGAGCGCCGGATCGGCGTACTCGGCTGTCACGACGGCAACACCGGGTTCGAGTACCAGGACCTGAGCGCCGATCATCCCGCTCTCGGACAGGGCTTCGAGCGCGACCCGCACAAGCGCCGGACGGCAAGTGGCAGTGTCCCCGAATGGTTCGCGAACCTGCTCCCAAAGCCGGGAGCGGGCTACGGCAGCAGATCGCACATGAACTGGGCAAGCAGAAATTCACGACTTCGTCCTGCTCAGCCACCTCGGAGACGACCTTCCGGGGGCAGTTCGTGTTGTGCCCGACTCGGCCGAGCCGGCATCGTCCCGGCCCGGTGTCCCCGGCCGACGAGGGGCGAGGACCCGGGAAGCCGGAGCCGTCGGGCGGCTACCGCCCGTTCCCGTGTCCGGGTGGGCGGAGTCCGCGGGCGTGGACCGCGATGCAGTCCGGGCAGCACGCGGGAGCCACCTGGACCCGCACGAGGTGGTTCAGCGCGCCCAGCCATCGTCTGAGCCGCGATCGCGTCACGCGGACTCCAACACGAGACGCCCGTCGTGGCGGCCGGTGACCGGTGTCGTGTCCCTCCCGACCAGGAAGGCCGGGCGCGTCGGGTTGGCCGGTGCGTTGTCGACCGCGTTGTAGGTGATCAACAGCAGCGCGCGTCGGTCGGCGGAGCGGTTGTTGGACGACGAGTGCACGATGCTTGGGTGGAAGGCGTGCAGGGAGCCGGCGCCGCCCAGGATCAGGGCCTTGCCGCGCTCCTCGGCCATCCGCTCGGCGCGTTCCGCACTCACCGTGTAGGCCAGATCGTTCGAGACGTGCTGCCGCCAGTCGGAGGTCTGCGTCGACCGGTCGGGTAGGTCGAACAGACCGAGGTCGTGCGAGCCGGGGATGACCAGCAGCGGACCGTTGTCCTCGTGCACGTCGTCCAGCGGGATCGCGAAGTTGATGGCGTCGGGGCGCGGCATGGCGTCCTCCTCGCTCCAGAACGCGAAGTCCTGGTGCCATGGCCAGGCCGCGCCCTCGCGGGCCTGCTTCAGGTTGACCTTGAACTGGTACACGTAGACCGGCCCGCCGATCAGCGTCTCAGCCAGTTCCACAAGCACCGGGTGGCGCACGAGTGCCGCGCACACCTCGTCGAACTCGTGGCAGCCGTGGATGGCTCGAACAGTGTCGCTGCCCTTCTCCTGGACCACCTCCGGCCTGGACTGGGCGCTGATCGCCGCCACCCGCCGGCGCAGGAGTTCGACCGAGGCCTCGCCTAACCGGTGGGGCAAGGGGCAGTAACCGTCCTTTTCATAGGCAGACTTCAGCCCGGACAAGGCCGTGCCCGTGACAGCGGATACGGTCATGGAAGGGTTCTCCTCTGTTCGTTGAACTCGTATTCGTTGAACTCGTATTCGTTGAACTCGTATTCGTTGATCTCGTAGTGCGCGACGGTCGGACGGAGCCGTCAGAGGGTTCGAAGTGGAAGTTCGACAGGTGCGTCGCCCCGCCAGAGCCGGGCATAGCGCCCGCCGGCCGCCATCAGCTCCTCGTGCGTTCCCCACTCGACGACGCTGCCGGCGTCGACGAGCACGACGCGGTCGGCGCGTGCCGCCGTGTCCGGGCGGTGGGCGACGATCAGCGCGGTGCGGCCCGCACTCAGCCTTCCGATCGCCTCCGACACGGCCGCCTCAGTGGCCGGGTCGAGCGCCGAGGTGGCCTCGTCCAGGATGAGGATGTCCGGCGCGATCAGCTGGGCCCGAGCCAGAGCTATCAGCTGCCGCTCCCCCGCGGAGAGATTCCTGCCGCCTTCGGCGACGGGGTGTGCGTAGCTGCCGGGGAGCCGGGAGAGCAGGTCGTGCGCTCCTACCTCCCGGGCCGCGGCCTCGATCTCGGTACCGCTCGCGCCGGGTCGTCCGTAGGCAATGGCCTCGCCGACCGTGCCCGCCTGCAGATGGCTCTCCTGGGGGACGATGCCGAGGCGACCCCGGTAGGCGGCGCAGTCCAGGTCCCGTACGTCGTGGCCGTCCACGCGCACACTGCCCGACGTGACGTCGTAGTACCGCGCCACGAGCTTGACGAGGGTCGACTTGCCCGCGCCCGTCTCACCGACCAGCGCGAGGGTCTGCCCCGCCGGGACGGTGAGAGCGACCCCGGCCAGGGCGTCGCGGTGCGCGCCTCGGTAGCGGAAGCGGACGTCCTGGAACTCGATGTGTCCAGTGAGCCGTTCCACAGGCAGGGGCTCCTCGGCCTGCGGTGTCCCCGCCGGGTCGTGGAACAGCTCCTGGATGCGGCGGAAGCCGGTCGAGGCCTGCTGGTATCCGTCGAGGACCTGCGCCAACTGCAGTACGGAGGCGAAGAACGCCGACACGTACAGCAGCAGGACTACGAGTGTGCCGACGGTGAGGGTGCCGGCCGCGACGCGGCCGGCACCGGCCACCAGGACGCAGGAGGCAACCGCTTCGGGCAAGAACTCCACGAACCCGAAGTAGAGCGCCATCAGCCGCTGCGTCTTGAGACGCGCCCGGCGGTACACGTCCGCGTGGTGCGCGAAGACTTCGGCGTCGGCGCCCGTACGGCCGAAAGCCTGAGTCACGCGCAGCCCTTCGGTGCTCTCGCGCAGCAGGGCGTTGACCGTGCCGGCCTTCTCACGCGCCTCGTCGTAAGCCTTGGCCGAGGCGGGACGGAACAGGACGGTCACCAGCAGCAGGACCGGCACGGCCCCGCACACCACCAGCGCCAGCGGCCAGTCCAGGGAGAACAGCACCGCCAGCATGGCGAACGTCGACAGGACGCTCACCGCAGCCGTGGCGAAGCCGGTCTGCGCGAACAACGCCACGGCCTCCACGTCGGCGGTCAGCCGGGTCATGATCCGCCCGGACAGCTCGCGCTCGTAGTACTGGAGGTCGAGCCGGTGCAGATGGGCAAACGCCCGCAGCCGGAGGAGATACCGGATGCGTTCGCCAGTGGTGCCGTTGAGGCGGATCTGCGCGAGGCTCACGCCCCAGCCCGCGACGACGACGGCGCCCGCCGCCAGGGCCATCGCCAGGACCGCCCCTGTGGCCGCCTGCCGGACACCGTCGTCGATGCCACTGCGGATGAACAGCGGGACGAAGACACCGCCCAGCGCATCGAGCACCACCAGCAGTGCCCCGACGGCGAGCGCCACCCGGAAGGGCCTCAGCAGCCTCGACGGGCCGTAGTCCGGTTCGGACCGCAGGGCGGGGGCGACAGCTGCCCCGGTGAGCCGGACCAGCGCGCGCGGCGCGGGCCGTGACGGCACCTCGTCGCAGGGCGCCGTCACGGTCTCCGGCCCGGCCTGTGCCACCTGCGGTTCGGGCTCCGTCACCGACGGCGCGAGTTCGGGCGCCGTCTCTTCCTGCTGCGCGAGCAGGGTGCGGTAGCGGGCGCACCGGGCCATGAGGTCGCTGTGCGTGCCCGTGTCCACGAGCTGCCCCTCATCGAGTACGGCGATGCGGTCGGCCAATTCGATGGTTGAGCGGCGGCGGGCGACGAGCACGGTGGTGCGGTCGCGGGTGACGCGCCGCAGAGTGCGGTGGATCTCCGCCTCGGTGCGCGGGTCCACGTGCGACGTGGCGTCGTCGAGCAGCAGGATCCGTGGCTCGGTGAGCAGGGCGCGGGCGAGCGCGAGGCGCTGCCGCTGCCCGCCGGACAGGGTCAGCCCCCGTTCTCCGACGGGGGTCTCGTAGCCCTCGGGCAATTCGTCCACGAACCGGTCGGCGCCCGCCGCTCGGGCCGCCGCGCGCACCTGCTCGTCGGTGGCGTCGGCCCGGCCATAGGCGATGTTGCCGCGAATGGTGCCGGAGAACAGGAAGCTGTCCTCGGGCACCAGGCCGAAGACGGAGCGCAGGGAGTCGAGTGTCAGCTCACGCACGTCGGTGCCGCCGACGCGGACGGCTCCCTGCCGTACGTCGTAGAAGCGCGGCAGCAGCGTCGTCACGGTCGACTTGCCCGAGCCCGGGGCGCCGACCAGGACGAGGGTCTCCCCTGCCCCGACCGTCAGCGTGAGCCCCTTCAGGACCGGAGCCCCGGAGCCGTATCCGAAGGTCACGTCGTCCAGTTCGACGGTCGGCGGGGCTGTCGGGGACAGGGTGACCGCCCCGGGGGCCTCGGTGACCAGCGGCCGGGTGTCGATGAGCTCGAAGACCCGCGCGACGCTGGCGCGGGCCTGGTGGACCCCGGTCACCAGAGCGGCGAGGCCGCGCATGGGCACGACCATCTCGGCGAGGTACGTGGAGAACGCCACGAACGTGCCGACCGAGATGTTCCCCCGGGCCGCCATCCAACCCCCGAGGGCCAGGATGCCGACCTGCCCGAGCAGCGGCAGGGTCTGCAGCGTCGCACCGTACAGACCGTTGAGCCCCACGACGCGGGAGCGGGCCGTGAACAGCCGACGCGCGGCCGCCTCCAGCCGCCGTATTTCCCGTGCCTCCTGCGCGAAGCCCTTCACGACGCGGACGCCGGCGATGGAGTCGTCGACGACCCCGGCGACCAGCGCCTCGCGCTGCTGCGCCTCGCGGGCCGCCCCGTACATGCGCCGGTCGCTGTGCAGCGCGGTGAAGAGCAGGAGCGGCATCACCAGCAGCATGACCAGGGTCAGGGCGGGTGACAGCACCAGCATGACGCACAGTGCCAGGACGAACATCAGCACCCCGGCGAGCACATGGGGCAGGAGCATCAGCAGACCTTGGACCATGGTGAGGTCGGAGATCGCCCTGCTGACGACCTGTCCGGCCCTCAACTCGTCCTGGCGCGCGCCGTCGAGCCGCGACAAGGTGCGGAAGATGTCGTTGCGCAAGCCGTACTGCACGTCGTACGAGAGCCGGGCCGCGAGGTAGCGCCGCGCGGCGCCCGCGCCGAACCGCACGATGCCGGTGGCGCCCAGGGCGGCCACGCAGGGCAGCAGGCCCAGTTCGTCCGTGAGGACGACCCGGTCGACGACCGTGCGCTGGATCAGCGGCACCATCAGCGCCGCGCCGGTGGCCAGCAGCGTGGCGACGAGCGCCATTGCGACCGTACGGCGGTGGCAGAGGCTGTACGACAGCAGGCGGCGCAGCCCTCGGTCCACGGGGGCTGGTCCGGCGTGGAGCCGCTCATTCGTCCGGCGCATCACACCTGGTCCGTGATGAACGCGGCAATCCTGTCGAGCCCCTCGTCGAGGGTGTCGGGCTCCAGCAGACTGCAGGACAGGCGCAGTTGCCGCTCGCCTCCCGCGCCGTCGTAGAAGTGGTGCATGGGGGTCCAGATCACCCCGTACTTCTCCGCCGACAGCGCCAGCAGTTCGTCGGTGACGTCGAAGGGCACGGTCACCACGACGAAGAAGCCTCCGGCCGGGGTGTTCCAGGTGACCTCGGGCGCTTGTGCGTCGGACGGGCGGGGGAAGCGCTGGTCGAGCCCGTCGATGACCTGGCGCAGGTTGCGGGCGTAAGTGGCGATCTCGCGCTCGTTGGCCCTCAGCAGGCTGTAGTCGTGGGCGATCAGCTTGCCGCCGATCACCGCCTGCGCGACGGGGGGCGTGTTGACCGTAACCATGCTCTTGATCTTGGAGAGTTCGTCCGCGAACAGCGTGGGCGCACCGCCCGTTCCGCCGTCGACGAGCTGGTCCGCCACCACGTACCCCGTACGGGCGCCGGGCAGCCCGGTCTTGGCGAACGAGCCGAGGTAGACCACACGGCGGGCGCGGTCCAACGACTTCAGCGTCGGCAGCCGTTCGCCCCGCGCCCGGAACAGTCCGTACGGATTGTCCTCCAGCAGCAGGAGCCCGAACTCGTCGGCAAGCCGGAGGAGTTCACGGCGCTGTTCGGTCGAGAGGCTCTCACCGGCCGGATTGGAGAAGTCGGGGACGATGTAGAACGCACGCGGCCGCAGCCCGTCGGAGCGGGCACGCCGCACCACGGAGGCCAGGTCGTTCAGGTCGACGCCGCCGCCCCCGGAGCGCACCGGCAGCACGGGCATGTCCACCAGCCGTGCTGCCCCGGTGATCCCCACGTACGTCGGCGACACCGCCAGGAGGACGTCCCGCTCGTCGCGGCGCAGCGCCCGCAACGTCAGAACCATGGCCTCCTGGCAGCCCACGGTCACCACGATCGCCTCGGGGTCGACGACGATGTCCTCGTCGACCTCCAGGTTCCTGGCGACGAGGTCGTGGATTATGCCCTTGGTGCGCCCGTACTGGAACAGAGCGCGCCGCACCTGCTCCTCGGTGCGCCCCTCGCTCTCCGCCAGGTGGCGACAGTACGTGTCGAGGTATTCGTGGATCAGTGCCACGTCGAAGTTCGCCTCGTGCGGGCGGCCGGCGGCGAATGAGATTGCCTCCGGAAACCGCTGGGCCACCTCGTTGAGGAAGTTCATCGACGACAGCGACGCGTCGGTCAGCGAGGAGTGCAGGTCTGCCGCGGCCAGGTCCGCCGTCACCACCGCTGTCCCCTTCGCGCCGAGGAGGAGAGCGAGGCCCCCCGGGGCACCATGTCCAGGCCCCGCGCCCGCGTCACGTCCGCGCAGCCCGACAGTGCCAGCACGTCCTCCAGCTCGGTGCGCAGCAACGACAGGACACGCTCCACGCCGCGCTGCCCGTCGGCCGCAAGACCCCACAGGACCGGGCGGCCCACCAGCACCGCCGACGCCCCCAGCGCGAGCGCCTTGAGCACGTCCGTACCACTGCGCACGCCGCCGTCGAGGAGCACCTCCACACGGCCCTCGACGGAGTCGCGCACGGCGGGCAGCACGCTCGGACCGGCCACCGATCCGTCCAGCTGACGGCCCCCGTGGTTGGACACCACGACGGCGTCGACACCCAGTTCGGCGGCGCACGCCGCGTCCTCGGGGTGCAGCACACCCTTGAGGACCAGCGGCAGATCGGTCTGCCCGCGCAGCCAGGCAACGTCGTTCCACGTCAGGGTCGGGTCGAACGCCTCGCTGGTATGCACCATCACCGACGACGTGCCGGCCACGCCGCGGCGTGCGGAAAGGGTCTCGGTGGCGGGGAAGTTGGCCGCCACGACGTCCTGCGGCAGAACGAAGGCGTTGCGCATGTCCCGCAGCCGCCTCCCCATCCGGGGCACGTCCACCGTCAGGACCAGTGCCTTGCAGCCCGCGGCCACGGCGCGGTCGATCAGGTCCGTCAGCAGGACCCGGTCGCGCAGCCAGTACAGCTGGAGCCAGGTCTGCGAGCAGACCGCGGTGATCTCCTCCAGCGCGTACGTGCTCAGCACCCCCGCCACATAAGGGATCCCGGCCGCCTCGGCGGCGCGCGCGGCGGCAAGCTCGCCGTCGGGGTGGAACAGCCGCTGGTACGCCATCGGGGCGATGCCCACCGGCATGGCCGCGGTGGCACCGAGGACGGCGGCCGCCGTGTCGGTGCCGGACACGTCCGCCAGGACGCGCGGTACGAGAAAGAGGTCCTCGAACGCGGCCCGGTTGGCGGCGAGCGTCACCTCGGCGCCGCTCCCGCCCTCCAGGAAGTCCCATACGTCCTGCGGCAGGGCGAGGGCGGCGGCCCGCTGCGCGTCGGTGGAGGTCAGCCAGTGGGCACTGTCCGTCACGCGGCCCGCGCCGGGGTCCGGTTCGGTGTGCGGTGCCGTGTCGAGGGTGCTCACGCGCGGCCGCCTTCCGAAGCCGGCTGAGCCTGCTCCTGGTCGTGGGCGACGGCTTCGTACAGGGCCTTGATGTTCCGCGTCCCGAACGTCTTCGCGCCGAGCCGCTCGATGATCTCCCAGAAGAACGTCCGGCGGGGGTGCGTCGACTTGGCGAAGATCTGGAAGAGCTGTCCGCCGTGGTCCTCGTCGGCCAGGATCCCCAGCCCCTTCAGTTGCTCCACCGTGTAGGCCTCCGGGGAGAGCCGGTCGCCCAGCATGTCGTAGTAGGTGCCGGGCGTGGTGAGGAAGCCGGTGCCTCGGCCCGAAAGGTCTCCGACCGTGCCGACGATGTCCCCGGTGGCCAGAGCGATGTGTTGGACGCCCGTCCCGCCGTGGTCCTTGAGGAACGCGTCGATCTGGCCGGGATCGGCGGACAGGTCGGGCTCGATGAGGGTGAAGGTGACGTCGCGCGCGGCGTTCTGCACGACCTTGGAGATCATCGCCTGGCCGCCGACGAGGATGCGCTCCTGGAATATCTCCCGGAAGCCGAGCGCGCGCCCGTAGCGCTCGGCGGCCGGGACGAGGCCGCCGGCCTCCAGGCACACCGCAAAGTGGTCGATGCCGCGGACGATGCCACGCTCGGAAGCGGCCGGGGCACCGGCGTCGGAGGCGGCCGCGAACCCGGGGAGCAGGACGCCGCGGGCGTGCGCTCCCGGCACGGGCTGGACCAGCCGGTGCACGACGTCGCCGAATCCGCCGATCACCGCGGTGGTCGCCACCACGTCGTTCTCCAGATCCACCGGCTCCTCGACGGCGGTCGCCCCGTTGGCCACGGCGTGGGCGAAGACCGCCCGTACGTCGTCGGCCCGCAGCGTGATGCCGCCGACCCCGTCGCCGTGCCGGGTGACGTACACGGCGGCCGGGTGCCCCTCCGCCAGGCCCTGGGTGAACACGATGACCGCGTCGCCCTGGCGCACCACCACGGAGCGGGCGGCGCCGTCCTCCCCGAGGCCGGCGGATCCGCAGACGCGGAAGCCGAACTCGTCCACCATCACCGCGGCGTGGGCCGCCGCGTCCCTCACGAAGAACTCGGCGTGGTCGAGCCGGACGCCTTCCCCTACTGGGCTGTACTGCATCAGTTCGCTCTCTTCTCTTCCTCTTGCTCAAGCACGTGCCCGTGGCAACTCCACGGGCACGTGCCACGTCATCCATCAACGGCCGGGCGCTCGTCGCACCGGCGTGCGGCCTCAGCAGCGCTTGCGGAGTTCCTGCGCGATCACCCTGGAGATCTCGCGGATCGGCGCGGCGGCCGTCATGTCGGTGTGCACGCAGTCGACGTCGTAGTTCTCCACGGAGCCGCCTACGTAGGATTCCCACGCCGAGAAGTCGACGCCCTGCTCGGCGGCACCGTCCGCCGCACGCTCGGCAGCCGCCGTGAAGAACACGACGTCGCCGTCGAAGACCGACGGCGTGAACCGGCCCGCGAGCCGCGTCCCGTTCACACAGGCTGCCAGCAGCCGCGCCAGCGTCGCCTCGTCGAACCCGGCCAGCACCCCGCCCTGCCCGCGCAGCAGCGCGACCGCCTCGGACAGTGACGGCTCGCGGCCCTCCTCGTCCGACGCGTCCCCCAGCCCCATCCCCTGAAGCAGGCCACGCAGGATCCGCCGCTCCTCGGCCTCCTGGTCGGCGGCGGTGACCGCCTCGGCGGGCTCCATCGCCGGATAGCCGTCCAGCAGCGCGAGCAGCGACACCGTCTCGCCCTGCTCCTGCAGCGCGGTCGCCACGGCGTGCGCGATCACCGCTCCCAGGGACCATCCCAGGATCTGGTACGGCCCGGCAGGCTGCACGGTGCGCATGTGCGCCACGTAGTCGGCGGCCATCTCCTCGATACTGCCGGGGAGTTCGGCCGGCTCGGCGATGCCGCGCGCCTGCAGACCGTACACGGGCCGCTCGGGCTCCAGGTGCGGGAGGATTCCCGCGTACGGCCAGCTCAGTCCGCCCGCCGGGTGCACGCAGAACAGCGGCACCGGCCCGGATCCCGCGGGCCCGGTGGCCTCACGCATCGGCAGCAGCACCCCGAGACCGTCGCCGCCGCTCTCCGTGCCGAAGCGGTGGACCAGTTCTGCCACCGACGGCGCCTCGAACAGCGCCCGTACGGGCAGCTCCGCCCCGAAGACCGACCGAATGCGGCTCACCAGACGCACCGCCGACAGGGAGTGCCCGCCCAGGGAGAAGAAGCTGTCGTCGATCCCCACCGACGCAACCATCAGCACCTCGGCGAACAACCCGCACAGCGCCTCTTCCTGGGGATTGCGCGGGGCCCGACCCGACAGCGTGGCGGCGCCCGCCTCCGGCGCGGGCAGCGCACGACGGTCCAGCTTTCCGTGCACGCCCAGCGGCAGCAGGTCCAGCTCGACGATCGCCGTCGGCACCATGAAGTCCGGCAGCACCGCGGCGACCGAACGCCGCAGCGCACTCGGGTCCACCGACGCGCCCCCTGCCGCCACCACGTAGGCGGCGAGCACCTTCTCGCCGCGCGCGTTCTCCCGCACCGCGACCGCGGCCCGCTCGACCTCGGGCAGAGCGGCCAGCGCCGCCTCCACCTCGCCGAGCTCGATGCGGAAGCCGCGCAGCTTGACCTGGTCGTCGGCACGCCCCACGAACTCCAGCTCACCGCCACGGCGCCGCACGACGTCGCCCGTGCGGTACATCCGCCCGCCCGCCGGACCGTACGGATCGGCGACGAACCGCGCCGCCGTCAGGCCGGGGCGGCCCGCGTACCCGCGCGCCACCTGGGCGCCCGCCAGATACAGCTCGCCGGGCGCCCCCTCCGGAACCGGCCGCAGGCGGCCGTCGAACACGTACGCCCGTATGCCCGCGACCGGAAGGCCCAGCGGCACGACGGACTCACCGGGCACGGCGGCGTCGGACCCCACCTCGCGGTGAGTGACCTGCACGGTCGTCTCGGTCGGGCCGTACAGGTTGACGCACGGCACGCCCCAAACCCGGGACGCGCGCTCCGCGAGCGCGCCCGGAAGCGGCTCGCCGCCCAGGAACAGCCGGCGCAGCGCCGACGCCCCTCCGATCGCCTCCGCGGCGTCGCAAACGGCGGGTACGAGGGAGGGCACCAGCTGCGCGACGGTCGTCCCGGTCTCGCTCATGTACGCCGCCAGGCGCTCCGGATCCGCCGCCACCGCCGCCGGGACCACCTGCACGGTGGCTCCGGACACCAGCGGAAGCCAGAGCTCCCACACCGAGGCGTCGAAGCTCGGCGAGGTACGCGCCAGCACCCTGTCACGCCCGTCGAGCGGATACTCCCGCGCCATCCACCGCAGGTGCCCGGCGATGCCCCGGTGCGTGGCCACGACTCCCTTGGGCCTGCCCGTGGAACCGGACGTGTAGATCACGTACGCGGGATGGTCGGCGCACAGCGCCGCCCGCCGTTCGACGTTGCTCGGGCCGCCGGCCCCCAGCGCCGACAGCTCGCGTTCGAGGTCCGCCAGGCGCAACACGGTCACGTCTGCGTCGAGTCGCCCGGCCATCGCCTCGTGCGCCGGCTCGTCGGTCAGCAGGACGAGCGGCTTCGCTTCCGACAGCAGCAGGGCGATGCGGTCGGCCGGATACCCGGGGTCGACCGGCAGGTACGCGCCCCCGGACTTGGCGACGGCGACCATCGCCACCAACAGCTCCACCGAGCGGGACAGCAGCAACCCCACGACCGACTCGGGGCCGACCCCCCGGCCCACCAGCAGCCGGGCCAGCCGGTTCGCCCGGGTGTCGAGCTCGGCGTACGTCATCTGGACGCCGTCCCCGGCGACCGCCACGGCGTCGGGCGTCCGGGCTGCCTGCTCCTCGAACAGCGCGGGAAGTGTGTCCACCGCGCCTTCCACCACCGGCGCCTGTTCACCGACGAGTTCTCGTCGCTCTTCCGCGGTGAGGATGTCCGCGTCACCGATCGGCCGGTCGGGATCGGCCACGAGGGCCGCGAGCAGCCGGGTCCACCGGTCGGCGAAGAGGTGGACCGTGGAGGCGTCGAACAGGTCGGAGGCGAACTCCAGCCCACCTGTGATGCCGCTGGGTTCGCCGTCGAGGGCGTACTGCTCGCGCAGCGCCAGGGACAGGTCGAACTTGGCCACCGTCGACCGCGCCGACTCACCGCTCATCGTCACGCCCGGAAGGAGCAGTTCGGCCTGGGTGTTGTTCTGGAGGGCGAACATGACCTGGAAGAGCGGATGGCGGGACATCGACCGCGCCGGGTTCAGCACCTCGACGAGGTGCTCGAAGGGCACGTCCTGGTGGGCGTACGCCGCAAGGTCCGTCTCCCGCACACGCTCGATCAGCTCACGGAACGTCGGATCACCGGAGAGATCCGTGCGCAGGACGAGCGTGTTGACGAAGAACCCGACCAGATCGTCGAGGGCTTCGTCGGTACGGCCGGCGATCGGCGAACCGACGGGGATGTCCGTACCGGCACCCAGGCGGGACAGGAGAACAGCGAAGGCGGCGTGGAGAACCATGAACGTACTCGCACCCGACTCACGCGCCAGTGCGGCCAGATCCGCGTGCAGCTCGGCGGCGATGTCCACCGGAACACTGTCGCCCCGGTACGAGGCCACCGCGGGCCTGGGCCGGTCCGTCAGCAGCTCAAGCTGATCAGGCAGACCGGCGAGCACCCGGGTCCAGTGCGCCAGCTGAGCACCGAGCACACTGTCCGGGTCGGACTCGTGACCCAGCAACTCCCGCTGCCACAAAGCATAATCCGCGTACTGAACCGGAAGCGGCTCCCACTGCGGAGCACGCCCCTCGGTGCATGCCGTGTACGCCGTCGTGATGTCCCGCGCCAGCGGCGCCATCGACCAGCCGTCACCCGCAATGTGGTGCAACACCACGAGAAGGACATGCGTCCCGTCCTCGGCGGCGAACAGGGAGGCTCGTACCGGAAGTTCACTCATCAGATCGAAGCCGCGGGACGCCTCCTCGGCGAGCCGTTCCTCCAATTCCGGCGCCGACCGCACCTCGACCGCGGCAAGCCCGATGCGGGCGTCCTCCACCGGCAGGATCCTCTGGTACGGAACACCGTCGGGGCCCTCGGGGAAGACCGTGCGCAGCGACTCGTGCCGCTCGACGACGTTCTGGAGGGCTGTCTCCAGGGCGGTGCGGTCCAGTCCACCGGTCAGCCGCAGGGCAATGGGCAGGTTGTACGTGGACGCGCTCGCCCCCTCGAACCGGTTGAGGAACCACATGCGGCGCTGGGAAAACGCCAGCGGCAGCCGCTCGGGCCGCTCCATCGGGACGAGCCTCACCCGCGCGGTGTCGGCCCGCCCGATGTGCCGGGCGAGCTGGGCGACGGTGGGCGACTCGAACAGGGCCCGCAGCGGAAGCTCCACACCGAGGACGGCACGGATGCGGCTGACGACGCGGGTGGCGAGCAGCGAGTGGCCGCCCAGATCGAAGAACCCGTCGTCGACGCCGACCCGCTCCAGGCCGAGAACCTCGCCGAACACCGCGCACAGCACTTCCTCGTGCAGGTTGCGCGGCGCACGCGAGGCGCCCTGGGACGGGTACTCGGGGGCGGGCAGGGCCCGGCGGTCGAGCTTGCGGTTGACCGTCAGCGGAAGGTGGTCCAGGACCACCACGGCAGACGGGACCATGAACTCGGGCAGGCCCTCACCGACGTACCGCCGCAGCGCGGCCGGATCCGGCTGTCCGGCGCCGTTCACCGGAACGACGTAGGCGACCAGGCGCTTGTCCCCCGGCCGGTCCTCACGCGCGAGCACCGCTGCCTGGGCGACCTGTGGATGCGCCGCCAGCGCCGACTCCACCTCGGCCGGCTCGATCCGGTAGCCGCGGATCTTGACCTGGAAGTCCGCGCGCCCCAGGGACTCCAGCGTGCCGTCGGCCCGCCGGCAGCCCAGGTCACCGGTGCGGTACATGCGCTCACCGGGGGTGCCGTAGGGGTTGGCGACGAAACGCTCGGCCGTGAGGCCTGGGCGGTCGAGGTAGCCGCGCGCCAGCTGGGCGCCTGCGAGATAGAGCTCGCCGGTCACGCCCACGGGGACGGGCTGGAGGCCGGCGTCAAGGACGTAGACCTGGCTGTTGTCGACCGGCGCACCAATGGACGGGGACACCGGCCAGTCGTGAGGCTCACCCCGCAGGGCCAGCGTCGTGACGACGTGCGACTCGGTGGGCCCGTAGTGATTCTGCAGCCTGCGCCCGTCCGGCACCGCTGCGAAGAACTCCCGCACCCGGTCGTGCAGGGTCAGGGCCTCGCCCGCCTGCGCCACATCACGCAACTCGGGCAGTGAGAGCCCGAGCTCGGAAGCGGCCCCGGCAAGGGCCTCGACCATCAGGTTGGGGGCGAACAGCTCGTTCACCCGGTGCTGGTCCAGCCAGCGCGCGAAGTCATCGGGGTGGCGGCGTACTTCGTCGCGGGGAACAGCGAGGGTGCGTCCGGACCACAGTGTGGTGAAGAGCTCCTGAGCCGCCACGTCGAAGCTGATCGATGTGAAGTTGGCGGTGACCACCCCGACGCCGTCGGGACGAGTCCGCTCGTGCCAGGCCAGCAGATTGACCATGGCGCCGGCAGGGAGGACGACGCCCTTCGGGCGCCCTGTGGAGCCGGAGGTGTAGATCACATAGACGGGGTTCTCCGGCCGCAGGTCCTGGACCTCGACCGGACCGGAAGGTGCCTCGGCCAGGGTTCGGGCGAAGCCAGGTGCATCGACGACAATTGCCTCGGGGGACACGTCGGCGGGGATCTTGTCCACCGTGTCGGTGGCCGTGATCACGCACACCGGGTCGGCGTCGTCGAACATGTACGCGATCCGGTCCGCCGGGTAGTCCGGATCCACCGGCAGGTAGGCGGCACCGGACTTGACCACGGCCAGCAGCGCCACCGGCAGCCACTGGGAGCGCGGCAGCATCAGGGCCACCGTCTTCTCCGGCCGCGCACCCGCACCACGCAGAACCCGCGCCAGCCGGGTCGATGCGGCGTCCAGCTCCGCGTACGTCAGCCGCACGTCCTCGAAGACGACGGCCAACGCATCCGGAGACTGCGCGACGCGACGCGCGAACAGCTCGGGGAGCGGCACCCACGGCACGTCCACCGCCGTGTCGTTGAAGACCGAGACCATCTCTGCGCGCTCACCCGCCGACAGCACCTGTGTGGAGCCCACCCGCGTGTCCGGGGACGCCACGACCTCAGCCAGCAAGCGGACGAACCGCTCCACCAGACGCACGGCCGAGGAACGGTCGAAGAGGTCGGTCGCGAACTCCAGCACGCCGGCCAGCCCCGAGGGGGCACCATCGCTGTTCCGGTGCTCGCTCAGGGTGAGGAAGAGGTCGAACTTGGAGCTGGTGCTCCTGGATGCCTGCCCGGCCATCCCGAGTGAAGACAGCCGCAGCTCGGCATGTGTGTTGTTCTGGAGGGCGAACATGACCTGGAACAGCGGGTGGCGGGACATCGACCGCGCCGGGTTCAGCACCTCGACGAGGTGCTCGAAGGGCACGTCCTGGTGGGCGTACGCCGCCAGGTCCGTCTCCCGCACACGCTCGATCAGCTCGCGGAACGTCGGGTCCCCGGAGAGGTCCGTGCGCAGGACGAGCGTGTTGACGAAGAACCCGACCAGATCATCCAGCGCCTCATCCGTGCGCCCCGCGATCGGCGAACCGATCGGAAGGTCCGTACCCGCACCCAGCCGCGACAGGAGAGCGGCGAAGGCAGCCTGAAGCACCATGAACACACTCGCGCCCGACTCCCGGGCCAGCAGGGCCAGGGACGCGTGCAGCTCCGGGCCGATCTCCACCGGAGCCGTGTCACCACGGAACGTGGCCACCGCCGGCCTCGGCCGGTCCGTCGGCAGCTCCAACTGCTCCGGGACATCGGCGAGCGTCCGTGTCCAGTAATCCACCTGACGGCTCAGCACGCTTTCCGGGTCGGACTCCTCACCCAACAGCTCCCGCTGCCACAAGGTGTAATCGGCGTACTGCACCGGCAACGGCTCCCAGGCCGGAGCACGGCCCTCGGTGCGTGCCGCGTACGCGGCCGCGACATCCCGCGCCAGCGGCGCCATGGACCAGCCGTCGCCGGCGATGTGGTGCAACACCACCACGAGTACGTGACCTGCCCCGATGACCTCGAAAAGGCCAACTCGCAGGGGCAGTTCACAGGTCAGGTCAAAACCGCGCCCGGTGAATGCGGCCACGAGGTCGGCCAGCGCCTCCTCCGTCGCCGACTCCATTTGTACATTCACCAGACCAGCGCCGGCCGGACGAATCTCCTGGAACGGAACACCATCCGCACCGTCCGGGAACACCGTCCGCAACGACTCGTGGCGCGCAACGACATCCCCCAGCGCCTCGACCAGCGCCGCACGGTCCAGCACACCGTCCAACCGCAGCACTACCGGCATGTTGTACAGCGACGCCGACGCACCCTCGAACCGGTTCAAGAACCACATCCGACGCTGCGCGAACGACAACGGCACCACCGCCGGCCGCTCCACCGCCACAAGCGCCGTTCGAGCCGTGCCCGCCTCACCTATGTACGCGGCCAATTGCGCCACGGTAGGTGCCTCGAACAGGGCGCGCAGAGGCAGTTCCACTCCGAGAACGGCGCGGACGCGACTGACCACTCGCGTGGCAAGCAGGGAGTGGCCGCCCAGGTCGAAGAAACTGTCGTCGATCCCGACCCGCTCCAGCCCGAGGACTTCGCCGAAGACCGCGCACAGTACCTCTTCAGGGACACTGCGCGGCGCGCGGGAGGCCGCCGCCGTCTCGTACACCGGCGCGGGCAGGGCGCGGCGGTCGAGCTTGCCGTTGGGAGTCAGCGGAAGGGCTCCGAGGACGACCAGGGCCGACGGGACCATGAATTCGGGCAGGCCCTCCGCGACGTACTGCCGCAGCTCGGCCGGATCCGGCTGTTCAGCACCATCTCCCGTCGGTACGACGTACGCGACAATGCGCTTGTCCCCCGGCCGGTCCTCACGGGTGATCACCGCCGCCTGTGCGATGTGCGGGTGCGCCGACAGGACCGACTCCACCTCGCCCAACTCAACGCGGTATCCACGGATTTTGACCTGCTCGTCGGTCCGGCCCAGGAACTCCAGAGTGCCGGAGGCCCGCCAGCGGGCCATATCACCGGTGCGGTACATCCGCTCCCCCGGTGCCCCGAACGGGTCGGCGACGAAGCGCTCGGCGGTAAGGCCGGGGCGGTTCAGGTAGCCGCGGGCCAGTCCGGCGCCCGCAAGGTACAGCTCACCCGCGACCCCGGCGGGCACCGGTCGCAGCGAGCGGTCCAGGACGTAGGCGCGCGTCTCCTCCAGCGGCCGCCCCAGCGGCACCGGGCTGGTGATGTCGGCGGCGGCCCGCCACACCGTGCCCGTCACGCACAGGGTCGTCTCGGTCGGACCGTACAGCGTGCGCAGGGTCGTGCCGGGGCAGTGGGTGAGCACGTGGCGCATCGCGTCCGGCGAGATCACGTCGCCGCCGGTGAGTACCTCTCGCGTACGGGAGAAGGCCGTGACCAGGTCTTCGGCCATGACGCGGAAGAGGCCCGCTGTGAGGTGGAGGTGCGACACTTCGTGCGACCGCACCAGGCGGTCCAAGTCCGCTGCGTCCAGGGTTCCTTCGGGCGCCACCACGACGCGGGCGCCGTTCAACAGCGGGACCCATATCTCGTACACGGAGATGTCGAAGGCGTGCGGGGCGTGCATCAGCACGCTGTCCCCCGGGCCCACGTTCCAGCCCGAGTCCACGACGAGGTCCACGACATTGTGGTGCGAGGCGGCCACCCCCTTGGGCACACCGGTGGAGCCGGACGTGTACATCACATACGCCAGGGCGTCCGGAAACACGTCCGCCTCGTCCGCTGCCGCATCGGTGGCGGTGGTGGCCTCGGGTACGGAGGCGACGTCATCGACAACAAGGACCGCGACGCCCTTGTCCCGCTGTTCGGCGGCCAGGGCGTGCCCGGCGAACGCCGCATCGGTCAGCAGGACTGGCGCGTCGGCCTCGTCCAGGACCGCTCGCATGCGTGCGACTGGGTAGCCCGTGTGGAGCGGTACGTACGTGCCGCCGGCCCGGAGCACGGCGAGCAGAGCCGCGATCAGGTCCGCCGAACGCTCCATGAGCACGGCGACCGGGGTCTCCGCGGCGACACCGAGCGCGGTCAGGCGTTCGCCCAAGGCGCGTGAGCGGGTGTCGAGTTCGGCGAGCGTCCACCGGATTTCGCCGCATTCGACGGCGACCGCCTCGGGCGTACGGGCCGCGGCGGCGGCAAACATCGCCGGGACAGTGGCCGGCCCTCCGGTGACCGCCGATGCGTGGCGCTCGGATCGGGCCGGACCCTGCCAATCGACGAGGAGCTGGTGGCGCTCCCGCTCGGGGAGGAGTTCCAGCTCCGCCAGGCGTACGTCCGGATTCCGTACGGCGTGCGCGAGGAGAAGACCGAAACGCTCAGCCATGCGTTCGATCGTGCTGCGGTCGAACAGGTCGGTCCCGTACTCGAAGACACCGGTCAGCCCGGCAGCCTCGCCACTCTCGGTGTGGCGCTCGCCCACGTTGACGGTGAGGTCGAAACGGGCGGCCGAGACGCGGGCCGCCTCCTCGACTCCGGCCGACACGGTGAGGCCGGGCAGGCGCAGGTCGGCCTCGTCGTTGTTCTGGAGGGCGAGCATGACCTGGAAGAGGGGGTGCCGCGACATGGAGCGCTTCGGGTTCAGCACCTCGACAAGGTGCTCGAAAGGCACGTCCTGGTGGGCGTACGCCGCAAGGTCCGTCTCCCGTACGCGCTCGATCAGCTCACGGAACGTCGGATCACCGGAGAGATCCGTGCGCAGGACGAGCGTGTTGACGAAGAACCCGACCAGATCATCCAGCGCCTCATCCGTACGACCCGCGATCGGAGAACCGATCGGGATGTCCGTACCGGCGCCCAGGCGCGACAGCAGCGTGGCGAGCGCGGCCTGCAGCACCATGAACACGCTCGCGCCCGACTCCCGCGAGAGCTCGGCAAGGCGGTGGTGGGCCTGCGCGTCGACCACGAACGGCACCGTCTCGCCGAGATGAGACGCCACGGCAGGGCGCGGCCGGTCCGTCGGCAGCTCCAGTTCGTCCGGTATGCCGTCCAGAGCTGCGGCCCAGTGGGCGAGCTGGCGCGAAGCCAGGCTGTCGGGATCGTCTTCGTCGCCCAGCAGTTCGCGCTGCCAGAGGCTGAAGTCGGCGTACTGGACCTGCAACGGCTCCCACCCGGGAGTCCGCCCCGCCACCCGCGCCTCGTACGCGGTCGCGATGTCACGCGCCAGCGGTGCCATGGACCAGCCGTCGCCCGCGATGTGGTGCAGCACCACGACCAGGACGTGCGAAGCATCGTCCATCGTCAGCAGGCGTGCGCGTAGAGGCATTTCGGTGGTCAGGTCGAAGCCAGTGCCCACGAGGGCCGCGAGGCGCTCCGACAACGCCGAGGACTGCACGTCCTCCACCGCGAGTTCGGCACTCCGCAGAGCGTCGGGCGCGAAGATGTGCTGGTAGGGCTCTCCGGCGGAGTTCTCCGGGAAGACGGTTCGGAGACTCTCGTGACGTACGACCACGTCATGGAAGGCGGCCCGGAGGGCGGCCCGGTCGAGGTTGCCGGTCAGGCGCAGGACGACCGGCATGTTGTACGTCGCTGCTTCGGCGCCTTCGAGGCGGTTGAGGAACCAGAGGCGCCGCTGGGCGAACGACAGGGAGAGCTCTGCCGGCCGTTCTCCGGCGACGAGCGCGGTCCGCGCTCCCTCGGCCCCGGCTATCTGCTCAGCGAGTTGGGCGACGGCGGGTGCCTCGAACAGTGCGCGCAGGGGTAGTTCGACGCCGAGGGTGGTGCGAACCCTGCTGACGACGCGGGTGGCAAGCAGCGAGTGACCGCCCAGGTCGAAGAAGCTGTCGTCGATCCCGACCCGTTCCAGGCCAAGGACCTCAGAGAACACCGAACAGAGGGCCTCCTCGCGGGCATCCCTCGGTGCACGGTAGGAACCGGCGATGTAGTCAGGTGCGGGCAGGGCGCGTCGGTCGAGCTTGCGGTTGACCGTCAGGGGGAACGCGTCCAGGACGATCACGGCGGCCGGGACCATGAACTCCGGCAGGCTCTCACCGACATAGCGGCGCAACACGGCCGGGTCCGGCTGTCCGCCACCGATCGACGCGACGACGTAAGCGACCAGGCGCCTGTCGCCGGACCGATCCTCCCGCACCAGCACCGCAGCCTGGGCCACCTGGGAGTGACCGGACAGAACCGCCTCCACCTCACCCAGCTCAATCCGGAAACC
>NZ_JBVJHB010000003.1:0-496933 GCF_055587045.1 Streptomyces sp. NPDC048671
AGATGACCCTGGCCGTCCAGCGCTGCGTTGCTGTTGCCCGCCGTGTAGTACTGCCGCTCGTGGTTGTCGACGTTGTCACCGGTCTCGATCTGCCATCTGGAGCCGTTGACCGCCGAGCCGGCTGAACCGTCGAACTCCTCGTCGAACGTCATGGTGGCCGAGGCCGCGGCGCCCGACAGGGCGGGTGACCGCGCGGGGGCGCCGCCGCCCACGAGAGCGGACGTGACCAGGGCGAGGGTCAGAGCCGAGAGTGCGGAGCGCAGCAGACGCCGCGACAAGCGTGGGGAGTCCATGACTCTCCCTTCCGGTGCATGAGGGGGAAGAGAGCCTGACATGCAGATGACATGACAGACCAGGGCGCATTGGGGCATGCCGAAGCTGCGCCGACCGGGGCGGGGTGCCGTTCAGAAAGTGGGGCGAGTGCGGGTGGGGATGCAGGCACGTGCTGTGGAATTACCGTGGGGGCACTGTGGAGCTGCTGTGCGCGGATACTTAATTCACTACGTGATTTAAGAAGTGAACCAATGGACTGTCAAGACCCTGGTCTGTACCAGTGCACGTCCACACCCTCACCCCGTCCGGCTTGGGCCGACATGCCTCAGGTGTCCATGCCGTCGCTCCCGGGGAAGTGACGACGGGCCCCGCGTGGACAAGAGTCAAACGCGGTACGCCCGATCCGGGGCTGCGACCGTCGGTCTCATGACGCCTGCTCCGTCACGGACCCGCCACCCCTTGCCCGTTGCCGCCAGTCAGGCCGGGCCGCCGGCCTGTCGTACGTGCAAGTGGCCGTCCTTCGGGAAGGAAGGCGGCTGGGCCGGAAGGATCTGGCGAAACTCGTACCGGGCCTTCTCCGCGACGCGGCACGAGGCGAGATTGTCCACCTGGTGGAGCAGCCTGATGCTTTCCAGGCCGTCGGCCGCGAAGGCCTGGAAAGCCCAGCCGGTGACGGCCTCCAGCGCACGAGGCGCCACCCCGCGCCCCCGGGCGGGCGCCGCCGTCCAGTAGCCGACCTCCGCGGACGTCCGGCCGGAACCGGCCCCCTTGACGGCCACGCTGCCCGCCAACCGGCCCTCGCCGGGGCCGGGGTGATCCTCGTGCACGGCGAAGCCCAGCCGTTCGCCGGTGACCCAGCCGCGCCGCTGGAGCTCCAGCCACCCCCGCACCTCCTCGGGGGTCTCCAGCGGACCGCTCGCCCCACGGCGCAGTGCGGGATCGCGGAACGCCTCGATCAGCGGCTCGATGTCCCCGTCGCCCCAAGGGCGCAGCAGGAGCGCGGGGGCGGACGGCGTCGCGTCCACCCGCAAGGTGATGTTCATCAAAGTCCTTCCCGGACGGACCACTTGATCATCCCCCGTCCGATGAGCTGTGCCTCGTACGGTCACACGGTCGCGGCGTCGGGCGGAACGCGGCGCGCGGGCCGTCGCCGCCGAACCCCCTCAGCCACCCGCCCTCGCCCCCACCCCGGCAGCACTCCCAGGGATTCTCCGCAGCGCATCGCGCAGGGCGACACATGACCACGGGAAATAAGGTTAGGCTTACCTAACTCGAATCCGTTTCGCAGGGAGTCCCCTTGAACACCGACGCCGCCGCAGGCACCACCCCGGCCGGGCCGACCGACGCGGAGCAGGTCCGCACGGTACTGTCCCGCGCGACCTCACTGTCCCTCACCACGACCGGACAGGCCTACGACCTGATCGGACTGCACTCGGTCAGCACCAAGGGGCAGGTCACCCTCCACCCCCGCCCGGACAGCCCCTTGGCCCGGGAGGCCGCCGACGCGCCCATGCGCAGCTTTGCCGCCCTGCTGGAGTTCACCGACATCGCCCCCACCCCGCTGCGCGACCGGGTCCGCGCCAGGGTGACACTCTCCGGCCGGCTGACACCGGCGGGCGGCGACGCGCTGCGGCTCGACACGGCGCGGGTCTCCCTGCGGACCCCGGCGGGTGCGACGGACGTCGGGCCGGCCGAGATCGCCCTCGCCGAGCCCGACCCGCTGGCCGTCGAGGAGGCCGCCATGCTGACCCATCTGGCCGACTCGCACGAGGAGTTGATGGCCGAACTGCTCGGACTCGCGGGCTCCCGGCTGCCGCGCGGCATGATCCGGTCGCTCCCTCTCGCCCTGGACCGCCACGGCATCACCCTGCGCTGCGAGTACGAATCCGGCCACTGCGACCTCCAGTTGCTCTTCCCGGCAATCGCGCACGACGCCACCGACGCCGGCGAGCAGATCCGGCGGCTCCTCACCGCACCCCGGAACTGCGCACACCAGCACCACCCCTGACACCCCTGACACGCCTGACACGCCTGACAGCCGACGACTTAGGTTAGGCTTCACTAAATTTCAATGAATCCTCGCGCCACGGCCGGATCACCGGATCATCAGGGGAGGGGCCGGTCATGGGCCTGCCAGTCATCGAGGCCCTGGCGCCCCGGCCCGGCGAACACGTGCTGCCCAATGTGCGCCCCAACGCCTTTCTGCACAGCCATCCCGGCCGGCTGCTGCGCTCCACGGGCCGTACGACGGACGGCCTGCTGCACGATCTGCTGCTCGGCCGGGTCCACCACGACGCGTGACGGCATCCCCACCTCAGGAGAGACGGAACACGATGACCGTACGGGTCGCGACGGCCGGAGCCGGCGTCCATGAACAGTCACCACGGCTCGGGAACGGGACACGGACGCGGCCCCGCAGTTCCCCGGGCACGGGTCCCGCCGTGCCCGGGGAACCGCGGGGCCGGGTCGTGGTCGTCAAGTTCGGCGGCAACGCCATGGTGGACGCATCACTCCAGGAGACGTTCGCCCGCGATGTCGTGGAGCTGTGGCACGCCGGCCTGTCCCCGGTGGTCGTGCACGGCGGGGGCCCGCAGATCAGCGCGATGCTCGACCGCCTCGGACTGGAGGTCCGCTTCGAGGGCGGTCTGCGAGTGACCACCGAGGAGACCCTCGACGTGGTGCGGATGGTGCTGACCGGGCAGGTCCAGCGCGAACTGGTCGGTGCCATCAACGCCCACGGCCCCTTCGCCGTGGGCCTGTCGGGCGAGGACGCCCACACCATGACGGCCGTGCGCCGATCCGGCCGGGTGGACGGGCTGCCGGTGGACATCGGCCTGGTCGGCGACATCGTGAACGTGGCGCCGGACACCGTCCGTTCACTGCTGGAGCTGGGCCGCATCCCGGTCGTGTCACCCCTCGCACGCGGCGCCGAGGGGGAGGTCTACAACGTCAACGCCGATCTCGCCGCATCGGCCCTGGCGGTCGCCCTCGGCGCCGAGCGGCTGGTGATGCTCACCGACGTCGAGGGACTGTACGCGGACTGGCCGCACAGCACCGAGGTCGTCGAGCGCCTGACGGCGGCGGAGCTGGGCGGTCTGCTGCCGGGGCTGGCGAGCGGCATGCTCCCGAAGATGGAGGGCTGCCTGCGGGCGGTCCGCGCCGGGGTGGGACGGGCACAGGTCCTGGACGGCCGCGTGCCGCACGCCGTACTGCGTGCCGTCCTGGACGAGAAGAGCCCCGGAACCACCGTCCTCCCGGACGCCTGACGCACAACGCGGTGGCGCGGCGGGCTCCGGCGTCCTTGGCCCGCCCGCACACGCGGTGGCGGGTCCCGGCGTCCGGGGCCCGCCACCGTCGTCACAGCGCGCGGGCCAGAACGCGCGCACCCCGCCGGGGATCCAGGGTGCGTGCCCAGGCGCGCGGAGCCTCAGCCGGACGGACCGGAGCGAAGCCATGGCGGAGGAATAGGCGCCCACTGCCCGTCGTCGCGGCGAACAGGACCCCCAGCGACTGCGCCCGCGCCCCGGCGAGTGCCGCACCCAGCAGCCGCGAGCCCAGGCCGTCGCCCTGCCGCTGCCGGGCGACACAGAAGTTGTAAACGACCCCCGCGGCCGCCGCGCCGTGATCATCCGTGTCGGGGTGGACGCGCAGCGCGAGGCAGCCCCGCAGGGCGCCGTCTGGCTCCTCGGCGACCAGGAAGTCGGCCGCTCGGGCCGCGTAGACCGCCAAGGGCCGTCCACGCAGCGCACCCGAGCGGACGAACGGCTCGGAGAGTGCGACGAGTGCGGCGGCGTCCCCGGGGCGCGCCCGGCGCAACCGGAGCGCGTCGGAAAGGGGTGCGTCCGGGGTGTTCGCCAGCGCGGCGGCGGGGTGCGGCGTGGCCGTGATCAAGGCAGTCCTTCCTCGGGTTCCACCGTGCGCGAAGGGCGGCCGGATCGCCGCACACCCCGGTGAACCACGAGAGTTAGGTTAGCCTTACCTAAGTTGATTTACCAAGTCGACGCCACGGGGCCGGTGTTGCTCCAGAGCCGGAGTTACTCAAGGGCCGATATTGCTCAAGGGCCGGTGTTGCTCCAGAGCCGGAGTTACTCCAGGGCCGATATTGCTCAAGGGGCGGTGTTGCTCCAGAGCCGGTACTGCTCCGGCGCCGAAGCCCTCAGCGCGCGCCCCGGCCGGTCTCGGCCATCAGGGATTCGGCGGGGACGCCGGGGTCCTCACGCCGGGCCGTGCGGTCCTCGGGCACGTACCGGTGCGGCGCGGCAGGCACCATCAGGGGCGTGCCGGTCTCCGGGTCGTCGATGATCCGGCAGGGCAGTCCGAACACGTCCTCGACCAGTGCGGCGGTCATGACGGTGGCCGGATCGCCCTCGGCCGCGATCGTGCCGCCCGGCCGCATCACGATGAGGTGGGTGGCGTAACGGCACGCCTGGTTGAGGTCGTGCAGCACCGCCACCACGGTGTGCCCCTTGCGGGCGTGCAATTCGGCGCAGAGGTCCAGCACTTCGACCTGGTGGGCGATGTCGAGGAAGGTGGTGGGCTCGTCCAGGAGCAGGATCGAGGTCTGCTGCGCCAGCACCATGGAGAGCCAGACCCGCTGGCGCTGACCGCCGGAGAGGTCGTCGACCGGACGGTCTGCGAGATCCAGCACACCGGTCTGCCGCATCGCCTCCAGAACGGCCGCCTCGTCGTCGGCGGACCACTGCTTCAGCATTCCCTGGTGCGGATAGCGGCCGCGCGCCACCAGGTCCCCCACGGTGATGCCACCGGGCGCGGTCGAGGACTGCGGCAGCAGGCCCAGCCGGCGGGCGACCTCGCGCGAGCGGTACGTGGCGATGCCGGCCCCGTCGAGATACACCTGCCCGGAGCGGGGTTTGAGCATCCGTGCGAGCGCCTTGAGGAGAGTGGACTTCCCGCAGGCGTTCGGCCCGATGATGACGGTGAAGGAGCGGTCGGGGATCTCGACGCCGAGCGAACTGACCACGGTCCGCTGCTCGTAGGAGAGCGTCAGGTCCTCGGCCCGCAGTCGCGCGGCCGCCGCCGGGAATGTCCCGTTCATATGAGTCCCCTCCGCCGTCGCGGCGTCCGCGCTCGGGCCGGTCGTCTCGGACATGCGTGTCGTGCGTGGCGTCTTTCGGGTCATGCGCGGCTCTTTCGCGACTCGGTGATCAGCAGCCAGATGAGGTACAGCCCGCCGATGGTCCCGGTCGCCGTGCCGACCGGGAGCAGCGAGGGGGCGAAGAGGCGCTGCGCCAGCAGGTCGCTCGCGGCCAGCAGCAGGGCGCCCATGAGCGCGGCGGGGACCAGTGCGGGGCCCGATGCCCGGGTCAGCCGCCGGGCGAGCTGGGGCGCCGCCAGCGCGATGAACCAGATGGGACCGGTCACCGCCGTGGCGAAGGCGGCGAGAGCGACGCTGATGACGAGCAGCAGCGCGCGAGTGCGCGCCACGTCGACGCCGAGCGCCATGGCGGTGACATCGCCCATCTCCACCATGGAGAGCCGGCGGGAGAGGAAGAAGGCGGGCGGGAGCAGGACGAGGACGGCGATCCCGATGGTGTTCGCCTGCTGCCAGCCCCGGTTGGTGAGACTGCCGATCAGCCACGCCTGCGCCTCCAGTGCCTCCTGCCAGGTCGCCCGGGTGATCAGGTACGAGTTGACGGCGAGCAGCAGTGCGCTGACACCGATGCCGACGACGACCAGCCGGAAGCCCTGAAGTCCTCTGCCCAGCATGAGGAGGTACATGGCGGCTGCGGTGGCGAGGCCGCCGATCAGCGCGCCCACCGCGATCTGGGTCATGCTGCCGTGCAGCACGATGATGACGAGGAGCGCCCCGACGGCCGAGCCGTTGGTGAAGCCGATGATGTCCGGGCTGCCGAGGGAGTTGCCGGTCAGGCTCTGCAGGACGGCCCCGCTGACCGCGAGGGCCGCGCCCACGCACATCGCGGTCAACAGGCGTGGCATACGCAGGGTGTTGACGATGAAGTCGGCTCCGCCGGAGCCGTGCCCGAACACCGCCCGCACGACCTCACCGACGGAGAGTTCGAAGTCGCCGGTGGTGAGGGTGACGAGCGCGACCGCGACGAGCGCGACGAGCATCACGGCCGTCACCACGAGGACGCGCCGCTGGACCCGGACGGACAGCCCGCCCGGCCGGGTGCGCAGCACCAGTCCGCTGACGACCTGCGGCTCCCCGGTGTCCGTACCGGTTCCGGATGGGCCCTTCTCCCGTACGGCGCTCACAGCATGACCAGCTTTCGACGGCGGCACAGGGCGATGAACAGCGGCGCCCCGAGGAACGCGGTGATGATTCCCACCTGGACCTCGCCCGGCGCCCCGAGCACCCGGCCCAGGACGTCCGCGCCGATCAGCAGGACCGGGGCGAGCAGCATCGAGTACGTCAGCACCCAGCGCTGGTCGGGGCCGACGACGAACCGGGCGACGTGCGGCACCGCGAGGCCGACGAAGCCGATCGGTCCGGCGGCGGCTGTGGCGGCGCCGCACAGCAGCATGACGGCGACGGCGCCCAGCACCCGGGTGCGGCCGACGTTCAGGCCGAGGGCCCGGCCGAGCTGGTCGCCCATCGCGAGGGCGTTGAGCGAGGGGGCGAGGCCGAGGGCGATCAGGAGGCCCACGGCGATGAACGGCAGGATGACCTGGATGACGTCGTAGTACCGGCCGGCCAGCGAACCCACCGTCCAGAAGCGGTACTGGTCGAAGGCGCGCGGATTGAGCAGCAGCACAGCGGAGTTGAAGGCGTACAGCACCGCGGTCATCGCCGCCCCGGCCACGACCAGCCGGTCGGGGGTGGCCAGGGTGCGGCCCGATGAGCCCAGGAGGTAGACGGCGACCGAGGCGACGGCCGCGCCGATGAAGGCGAACCACACGTAGCCGAGGACGGAGCCCACCCCGAGGAAGGCGATGGCCACGACGACTCCGGCGGATGCGCCCAGGCTGATGCCGAGGATTCCGGGGTCGGCGAGCGGGTTGCGGGTCAGGGCCTGCATCAGTGCGCCGGACAGGCCGAGGGCCATGCCCACGAGCAGCCCCAGGAGCGTCCGGGGGATGCGGTAGTCATGGATGATGATCGAGGTCTCGGTGCCGTCGGGGTGCCAGAGCACGCTCCAGGTGGCGGTGAACGGGATGCCTCGGGTGCCCACCCACACACTGAGCAGTCCGACCAGGACGAGGGCGCCCAGTGCCGCGAGCAGCCCCAGGGCCCGCAGGGTGTTCGCGGTCCGGGCGGGCCGCGGGGCGTCGGGTGCGACGGCCAGGTCCTCGGGAGCCGTCCGGGTTTCGAGCGACAACGGCAACTCCCCCTGACGGCGGTTCGGGTGCACCGCGAGCGATAGGGCGCCGGAACGTGACGCAGGGACCCCGGGATTCAACTTAGGTGAGGCTAACCGAACAGTGCCGCACGGTCAACGAGCGTCCCCCGGCCGCGAAATGGCCCACACCGCCGTGACCGGGGGCATCGCGGCCGACAGCACATCGCGAACACTCATTTAGAGTAGCCTTACCTAACTTTCTCAGACTCTTCGCGGAGGCCCGCATGCCAGGTGGAGGACCGACCGGGGGGCACGTCCTCCGCAGGGCGATCAGGGGACAGCGGCGGCGGGTCGCCACCGCGTCCCTGCTGGGCGCGGTGCACCAGGGGTGTGAGGCCCTGGTCCCCGTCGTCATCGGCGCGGCCATCGACACGGCGGTGGCCACCGGCTCCTCCCACGCGCTGCTGCGCTGGCTCCTGGTGCTCGCGGGGCTGTTCCTGGTGCTGTCGAACTGCTACCGGACCAGCGCCCGGCTCGCCGAGGGGGCGGGCGAACGCGCCGCGCACCGGCTCCGGATGGAGCTCGGGGCCCGGGTGCTCGATCCGCGCGGCGGCGCCGACGCGAACCGGCTGCCCGGCGCGCTCACCAGCATCGCCACCAACGACGCCCGCCGGGTCGGCTCGGTGGCGACGGTCCTGGCGTACGGGGTCGCGGCGACCTCGGCGCTGGTGATCAGCTCGGTGGCGCTGCTGAGGATCTCCGTGCCGCTCGGACTCCTCGTCCTGCTGGGCATCCCCCCGCTGCTGTGGCTCGGGCACCGCATCAGCCGGCCGCTCGAACGACGCAGCGAGACCGAACAGGAACGGGCCGCGCACGCCTCGGGCGTCGCCGCCGACCTGGTCGCCGGACTCCGTGTCCTCAAGGGCATGGGCGCCGAGTCGGCCGCCGTCGCCCGCTACCGCACCACGAGCCAGGACTCGCTCGCCGCGGCGCTGCGGGCGGCCCGCAGCCGGGCCGGTCACGAGGGCGCCGTCCTCTCGCTGACGGGCGTCTTCATCGCGGTCATCGGCATCGTGGGCGCCTATCTCGCCATGCGCGGCAGCATCAGCATCGGTGACCTGGTGGCGGCGGTGGGCCTGGCCCAGTTCCTCCTCGGCCCGTTCCAGCTGCTCACCTATGTCAACGCCGAGTTCGCCCAGGGCCGCGCCTCCGCACGCCGGATCGCCGAGGTGCTGGACTCGCCCGCGGCCGTCGAGGGCGGCGAGTCCGAGGTGTCGGACGGCGCCGCGGGGCACCTGCGCCTCAGCGGGGTCCGGCTCGGCTCGCTGCGCGGGGTCGATCTCGACATCCGGCCGGGCGAACTGATCGGAGTGGTCACCGGGGATCCGGCCGCGGCGGCCGATCTGCTGCTCTGCCTGGCCAGGGAGCGGGACCCCGCCGACGGGCTGATCGAGCTCGACGGCGTACCGCTGACCGCGCTCGGCCCCGACGGGCTGCGCCGCGCCGTCCTGGTCGCCCACCACGACGCCGACCTGTTCGAGACCAGCCTGCTGGACAACGTACGGGCCGGAGCCCGCGACGACGCGGCCCCGGTCGACGAGGCCCTCGCCGCTTCGGCGGCGGACGAGGTCGCCCGGCTGCTGCCCGACGGCGGCGACACGGTACTCGCCGAACGCGGCCGGTCCCTCTCCGGTGGGCAGCGACAGCGCGTCGCTCTCGCCCGCGCCCTCGCCGCCGACAGTACGGTCCTCGTACTGCACGACCCGACGACCGCCGTGGACACCGTCACCGAGTCCCGGATCGCCGCCCGGCTGCGGGAGGTCCGCCACGGGCGCACCACCGTGCTGATCACGACCAGCCCGGCCCTCCTCGCGGTCACCGACCGGGTGGTGGTCCTCGACGAGGGCACGGTCACCGCGGACGGCCACCACAGCGAACTCGTCGCCGGTGACGAGCGGTACCGGGCGGCGGTGCTCGCATGACGTCCACGTACGAGGACCGCGCGCAGGACACGGACACGCACGCAGAGGAAGAGGGGGAAGCGGTCATGAGCACACCCGGCGCGGACCGTGAGCTGCTGCCGACGGCGAGCGGTGCGGAGAGCCTCACGGCGCTGCGCGTCATGCTGCGCGGCCACCGGCGGCTGACCGCGGCCGCCGTCACCGTGCTGGTCGCCGGGACCGCGATCGGTCTGCTGACCGCTCCCCTGCTCGGCCACATCGTGGACCTGGTGGTGGAGCGGCGGGGTTCGCGGGCGCTGACGGTGCCCCTGGTGCTGCTCATCGTGGTGGCCCTGGTGCGCGGCGCCGCCGCCGCGGTCGGCAGTACGCTCGTGGCCCGGCTCGGCGAGACCGTACTCGCCGCGGTGCGCGAGCAGTTCATCGAACGGGCGCTGCGGCTGCCGCTGGAGCGCGTCGAGGCGGCCGGTTCGGGCGATCTGGTGTCCAGGGTCACCAGCGATGTCTCCATGATCGCGAAGTCGGTGCGCCAGGCGCTGCCCGAGTTCACCCGCTCGGCGCTGACCATCGTGCTGACCTTCGTCGGGCTCGCCGTGCTGGACTGGCGGTTCCTGGTGGCGGCACTGCTGGCGATGCCGGTGCAGGTGCTGTCCGTGCGCTGGTATCTGCGCCGGGCCGCACCGGTGTACGCGGAGCACCGCGTCGCGACCGGCGCGCTCCAGCACCAGTTGCTCGACAGCGTCGGCGGGGTGCGTACGGTACGGGCCTTCCGGCTGAACCGCGCGCACACCGCCCTGCTTGAGCAGCGCTCCGCGTCGGCGCGGGACCTCGCGCTGGACGGCATCCACATCGTCACCGGCTTCTTCTCGCGGCTGAACCTGGCCGAGTACATCGGTCTGGCGGCCATGCTCGGCGCGGGCTTCCTGCTGGTGGACAACGGCTCGGTGAGCATCGGTACGGCCACCGCCGCCGCGCTGTACTTCCACAGCCTCTTCAACCCGGTCAACGCCACGCTGTTCCTCATCGACGACGCGCAGTCGGCGGGCGCCAGCTTCGCCCGGCTGGTCGGACTGTCCAAGCTGCCGGCCGAGCAGACCGCGCCGGGCGGCCGTGCTCCGGCGGACGGTTCGGTGAAGGTGAGCGCGCTCAGTTACGCCTACGGCGCGGGGGCTCCCGTGCTGCGGAAGGTCGATCTGGAGGTGCGCAGCGGGGAACGGGTGGCCCTGGTGGGTGCCAGCGGCGCCGGCAAGACGACGCTGGCGAAGGTCATCGCGGGTGTCCACGAGCTGCACGGCGGGACCGTCTCGCTGGGCGGGGTCGACGCGGCCGAGCTGGGCGCCGCGGGTGTGCGGCGCGCGGTGACGCTGATCAGCCAGGAGGTGCACGTGTTCGCGGGCCCGCTGGCCGAGGATCTGCGCCTGGCCCGGCCCGGGGCCACCGACGAGGAGGTGCACGGGGCGCTGTCCCGGGTCGGCGCCCTGGAGTGGGCCCAGGCGCTGGCGGACGGACTGGACACGGTCGTGGGCGAGGGCGGCCACCGGCTGACGGTGACCCAGGCACAGCATCTCGCGCTGGCCAGGCTCGTCCTCGCGGACCCGCCGATCGCGATCCTCGACGAGGCCACCGCCGACGCGGGCAGCGCCGGCGCACGGGTCCTGGAGGAAGCGGCCCTGCGGGCACTGGAGGGGCGTACGGGCCTGGTGGTCGCGCACCGGCTCCCCCAGGCAGCGGCCGCCGACCGCGTCGTCGTCCTCGACGAGGGCCGGATCGTGGAGACCGGCAGCCACGACGAACTCGTCGCGGCGGGCGGCCGGTACGCGGCGCTCTGGGAGGCGTGGTCCGACAGCCGCCGGGAGCCGGCGGACGTGCGGTAGCCGCGCGGACGTTCCGGGTGCTCCGTACGGTCGCGAGCGGCACCGCCTTCCTCAGGGAATGAACGCGATGTCGGGATAGCGCGGGGACGGCCCGGACAGCAGGTGGTCGTCCCTGCCCCGCAGATGGAGGTCGAAGAACGCGCGCAGGTAGGCGCGTTGGGCGGCGACGGCCCGGTCGGCGTCGATCGTTCCGATGGACCCGGTGAGAGCGGCGACCGCCTCCGGCGGCAGCGGGAGCGCCCTTTCAAGCTGTTGCCCCAGCGGGGACATGTCCGTGTAGGTGTGGTGTGCGGAGTCGCGCAGCCGCAGTTCGAGCCGCCAGCCGCGCAGGTGCGACCAGAAAGTCGCCCACGACGGGTCGTTGAAGCGCCCGTGCGTGGAATTGCCCATCAGCAGGAACGGGCGGTCGAGCCCGGTGTCCTTGACCGTCCCGTTGACGCTGCCGTCCAGGTCGGCGCCTGCGAGGATGCGGCGGTCCCGCGCCATGACCCCCGCCGCCGTGTCACCGCCGATCGAATGCCCGAACATGCCGATCCTGGACAGGTCGAGGCAACCTCGCAGGCGGTGGGGCAGCCGGCGGCCCTCGGCATCGGGGTTCCCGCCCGCGTTCAGCCGTTCCAGTTCGTTCAGGACGAACCGGGTGTCGTCCTGGCGGACCCGTAACGCATCGAGCGGGTCCGGGTCCGGGCCCACCTCCACTCTCCCCCCGGGGAACTCCACGATCGAGGCCTCATGGGTGTGGTCGATCGTCACCACCACGTACCCGTGCCCCGCCAGGTCCTCGACCAGCGAGGTGCCCATGGCGCGCATCGTGTTGAGGCCCGGGGAGAAGAGCACCACGGGATGGCCGTGGCGGCGCACCTCCACGGGGGCGTCCTGCCGGCCATGAGTCACCGGGAAGTCGACGTTGTCCATCGGCGTCCGGAGGTCCTGGCCGACCTTTCGCCTGTACAGTGCCGTCGCCGCCGGCGGGAGCCAGGGGGCACGCCGGCGGCCGTGGATGTCCGATGCCGGGTACCACACGCTGATCATCAGTTCGCGGGGCGAGGCGGGTGAGATCCACGGGTCCCGGCGCGAACGGTCCATCAGATGCAGCGAGGTGGTTCCGATCCGGCGCGGACCGGTGGGCACCGGCAGGGTGAGCCGCACCCGGCCCGTTCCGGGCCCGGCGGGCGAAGCGGCGCCTGCCGTGCGGCCGTCCGCCCGCGCCGTCCCCGTGGTGGCGAGCACCAGCCCGGCCGTCCCGGCCGCGGCAAGCACCGACCGACGCGATATGTCCCTCATCCGGATTCCTCACCTGCGCTCGACGACTGGTTGACCGTCCACCGAGGCTGGCACCCCGGCGGCGGACAGCGACAGGCCGCGCGGGCGATTTCAGGGTCGGTACAGGGTCATCCCCGACCCCGCCTCCGGGCACGGACCACCACCGCACCGGACGCGCACGCGCCGCTGCCCCCCGGTGAGACCGAGGGGCGGCGGTGTACGTGCCGGTCAGCCCTGGAGGGCGACGAGGCTCGCCGGTCGCAGGTCCGTCCAGTTCGCCTCCACATGGGCGAGGCACGCCTCACGGGTGTCGGCGCCGAAGACGGTGCGCCAGCCGGCCGGCACCTCGGCGAAGGCGGGCCACAGCGAGTGCTGGTTCTCGTCGTTGACCAGGACCAGGAAGCTGCCCTGCGGGTCCTCGAACGGGTTGGTCGTCATGCGTTGTCACTCCTCTTGGACGGTGCGGTGAACAGCTCGGACAGCGGCTGTTCCGGATGAGTCGCCACGCGGTGCAGCAACTCCAGGTATTCGTCGGCCAGTTGCCCGGCCCTTTCGGCGCCCAGCAGATCGGTGGCGTGGATCAGCCCGCAGTGCACCGGGCCGTCGCCGTGCGGCTCGTAGAAGCTGAGGGTCAGCTCGGCCCGGGTGACGCCGGTCGGTACGGCGGCGAGCGAGCCGATGCCGCCCTCCAGCTGCTGTGCGTCGGCCTGTTCGTGGTGGATCACCATGACCTGCGGCCCCCGGGGCGGCAGGCCGCTGGCCCGCACGACCGCGTCGAACGGGACGTCCTGCCGGTCGAGAGCGCTCAGCGTCGTCTCCCGTACACGGGTCAGCAGTTCCGCGAAGCTCGGGTCGCCCGCCGTGTCGGTGCGCAGCACCACCGTGTTGAAGAAGCAGCCGACCAGATCGGCGAGCTGGTCGTCGGTGCGTCCCGCCACCAGAGTGCCGATCGGCAGATCGGTGCCCGCGCCGTGCCCGGTGAGCAGCGCAGCGAGGGCCGAGTGGAGCACCATGAACATGCTGGTGCCGGTGGCCCGCGCGAGCCGGTCCACGGCGGCGTGCAGCTCCTCGTCGAGGACGAACCCGACGTGGTCGCCTGGCCGGGTGGCCGTGTCCGGGCCGCTCCGGTCCGGGCCGTCGGCCGGCAGGGCGAGGCGTCCCGGCAGTCCGTCGAGCGTCCGGCGCCAGTAGGCGAGCTGCTGCCCGCCCCGGCTGTCCGGGTCGGTGAGGTCGCCCAGGGCCTCGTGCGCCCAGTGGGCGTAGTCGGCGTAGCGGACCGGCAGCGGCTCCCAGCCGGGCGCGAGGCCCTGGGCGCGTGCCGTGTGGGCGGTGACCAGGTCGCGGAAGAGCGGGACCACGGACCACTCGTCGACGGCGAGGTAGTGCATGGTCAGCAGCAGTGCCTGGCCGCCGTCGGGGCCGGTGAGCAGATGCGCCCTGATGGGCGCCTCCACGGCCGGATCCGGTGCCAGGCCGGCGAGTTCGGCAAGGCGGGCATCCAGGTCGGCGCACGTTTCCACAGTCAGGGCGGGGGTCTCGGCGGGCCGCTGGTACAGGACGCCGTCCCGTTCGGTGAACGCGGTGCGCAGCGGCTCGTGCCGGGCCACCACATCGGCGAGCGCGGCGGCGAGCACCTCGGCGTCGAGCCCGCCCGTGGAGCGCAGCGTCAGCGCGTGGTCGACGCCCCGTCCGTCGCGGCAGGAGTTCCATTGCCAGTCCTGGACGGGCGCCGCCCGCGGCGGCTCGGCCCGCCGCTCGACCGGGCGCAGCGCGGGGCGGGCGGTGGCCGCGCCCTCCAGTGCGGCGGCGATGCCGGCGACCGTCAGCGCGTCGAAGACGTCCCTGATGCTCAGTTCGACGCCGAACTCGGCGCGGATGCGGCCCAGCAGCCGCATCGACGCCATGGAGTGGCCGCCGAGTGCGAAGAAGCTGTCGTGCACACCGACGTCGTCGAGCTTGAGGATCTCGCGGAACAGTGCGGCGATCCTGGTCTGGGTCTCGGTGGCCGGCCGGGCGTCGCCCGTCATCGCGGACCAGTCGGGGACGGGCAGTGCGGCGCGGTCCAGCTTGCCGTTGGGCGTGAGCGGCAGCGGGCCGTCCAGCGGCACCACCAGGGCCGGAACCATGTACTCGGGGAGCAGCCCGGCCAGATGGGCGCGCAGTTCCCGCGGGTCCGGTGCGCCGGACTCGGGTACCGCGTAGGCGATCAGCCGGACGATGTCACCGTCCCGGTCGGGGACCACCGCGGCCTGGGCGACGCCGGGGTGTCCGGCGAGCGCCGCCTCGATCTCGCCCAGCTCGATGCGGAAGCCCCGCACCTTCACCTGGGTGTCGGCCCGGCCGAGGAAGTCGAGGTTGCCGTCCCGGCGCCGGCGGGCGCGGTCGCCGGTCCGGTACATCCGGCTGCCCGGCGCCCCGAACGGGTCGGCGACGAACCGCTCCGAGGTGAGGGCCTCCTTCCCGAGGTAGCCGCGGGCGAGCCCGCGCCCGGCGACGTACAGCTCGCCCACCACACCGGGCGGCACGGGCCGCAGCCGCTCGTCGAGCACGTAGGCGCGGGTGTTGGGGTCGGGCCGGCCGATGGGCACCCGGCCGGCCGGGCTGCCGCCGTGCTCGCGGGCGCGCCACAGCGTCGAGTTGACCGTCGCCTCGGTGAGGCCGTAGGCGCAGATCAGGTCGGCGGTGGCACCGAAGCGGTCGAACAGGTCCGGCGGCACCGTCTCGGTGCCCACCAGGACGGTCGATCCCTCGGGCAGTTCGCAGCCGGGCGGGAGCGCCGACACCAGGGACGGCGGCAGGATCATGTGGGTGATCCGCTGGTCCGCGAGGAAATCGGTCAGTTCCGGTCCCGCGACCCGTGCCTCGTCGGTGATGAGGACGAGGCGGCCGCCGTGGCACAGCGCCATGGAGAGCTCGAAGACGAAGACGTCGAAGCCGGTGGAGGCGAACTGGAGCACCCGGCTGTCACGTCGCAGGTTCATCCGGTCGACGGCGGTGGCCACGAGGGAGGAAATTCCCTCGTGGGGCACGATGACGCCCTTGGGGCGGCCGGTCGAACCGGAGGTGTAGATCACGTACGCGGCCTGGTCCAGGCCGGCGGGCCCGGCGGGCGCGTCGGTCGGGGGCGGCGCGTCCAGTGCCTCGGCGGTGTCCGGCGCGTCCAGCAGGACCACCGGGACGCCCGGCACCTCGGGGATCTTCCCCGCGACCGGTTCGGTGCCGACGACCAGGGCCGCCCCCGAGTCCTCGATCATGTAGCCGAGCCGGTCACCGGGGTGGACCAGGTCGAGCGGCAGGAACGCGGCGCCCAGCCTCAGCGTGGCGAGGACGGTGGCGACCATGTCCACGGACCGGGGCACGGCGACCCCGACCACGCTCTCGGCTCCCACTCCGTGCGCGGCGAGCAGCCCGGCGATACGGCGGGCGCGGTCGTCGAGCTGGGCGTACGTCACCGAGCGGGAGCGGTCCACCACGGCGACGGCGTCGGGCCGTTCGGTGAGCCGCCGCGCGAACATCGCGGGCAGGGTCTCCTCGTCGACCTCCCGGTCGGTGGAGCCGAAGCCCTCCAGGACGGTCCGCAGCTCCGGTCCGGAGAGGATCTCGGCCCGTGACAGCGGCTGTCCGGGCGCGGCGACGAGTGCGGCGACCAGGGTGCGCAGCCGCTCGCCGAGCGCCTCGGCGGTCTCCCGGTCGAACAGCTCGGTGGCGAACTCCAGCCGGCAGCCGAGCGATCCGGGGCCGCCGTCCACCGCGGTGTGCTCGGTGAAGCTGAACACCAGGTCGAACTTGGCGGAGCGGATCCGGAACGGCATGTACTCCGCCCGCAGTCCCGGCAGTTGCAGTTCCCCGCCGGTGCGGGCGTGGTAGCCGACCATCACCTGGAAGAGCGGGTTGCGGGAGAGCGAGCGCGTCGGGTTGAGGGCCTCGACGACCGACTCGAAGGGGACGTCCGCGTGGGAGAACGCCGCCAGGTCGGTGTCGCGGACCCGGCTGAGGAGTTCGGTGAAGGTGGGGTCGCCGCTGATGTCGGTGCGCAGCACCAGGGTGTTGACGAAGAACCCGACGAGTTCGTCCAGCGCCTCGTCGCCGCGTCCCGCGATGGGGGAACCGATCGGGATGTCCGTCCCGGCGCCCATGCGGTGGAGCAGCGCGGCCACGGCCGCGTGCACCACCATGAACATGCTCGCGCCGGACTCCCGTGCGAGTTTCCTCAGCCCTTCGTGGACCGGGGTGTCGAAGGCGATGTCGAGTTCGTCCCCGGAGAACGCCGGGCGGGCGGGCCTGGGCCGGTCGGTGGGCAGCTCCAGCTCTTCCGGGGCTCCGGCCAGGGCCGTACGCCAGTGGTCCAGCTGCCGGGCGGCCAGGCTGGTCGCGTCGGCGGGGTCGCCCAGCAGCCGGTCCTGCCACAGGGCGTAGTCGGCGTACTGGACGGGCAGCGGCTCCCAGTCGGGGGCCGTGCCGTCGAGGCGCGCCGCGTAGGCCGTGGCCAGGTCCCGCAGGAACGGCCGGTCCGACCACTCGTCGGTGGTGATGTGGTGCAGCAGCAGCACGACGACATGGTCCTCGGGCGACAGCTCCACGACCGTGGCGCGCAGCAGCAGTTCGGCGGCCAGGTCGAACGGCCGGTTGACGACCGCGTCGATGATGCCGGGCACCTCCTCCTCGGTGGCCCGCAGGCACTCCACCACGGGGTGCGCCTGCTCCGCGGGCAGCACCCGCTGGCACACCTGGCCGTCTGAGGCGGTGAAGAAGACGGTACGCAGGGCCTCATGACGTTCCGTCACATCGGCGAGCGCGGTACGCCAGGCCGCCAGGTCCAGCGGGCCGCGCAACCGCAGGGCCAGCGAGAAGTTGTACGCGGCCGAGGTGCACTCGATCTGCTGGATGACCCACAGCCGCTGCTGGGCGTGGGACAGCGGCAGCCGGTCCGGCCGGTCGCCGGCGGTCAGCGCCGGACGGGCCGCGCCATCGGCACGGGCGGCGCGGGCCACCAGTTCGGCGACGGTCGGCGCCTCGAAGAGATCCCGGATCGCCAGCTCCGCGTCGAGCGCGGTGCGGGCCCTGCTGACCAGCCGGGTGGCCAGCAGCGAGTGCCCGCCCAGATCGAAGAAGTCGCTGTCGATGCCGACACTGCCCGCGGGCAGTGCGAGCACCTCGGCGAACAGGGCGCAGAGCGTCTCCTCCCGCGGGGTACGGGGAGCACGGCCGGTGTCCGTACCGGTGAGCTCGGGTGCGGGCAGCGCCCTGACGTCCAGCTTGCCGTTGACGGTCAGGGGCAGCGTTTCGAGGGTGACGAGTGCGGAGGGCACCATGTAGTCCGGCAGTCCGGCCTTCAGATGGCCGCGCAGCCGCCGGGTCAGCGCGTCGCCGGTCCCGGCGCCCTCCTCCGGCACCACATAGCCGACCAGGCGCTTGGTGCCCGCCCGTTCCGACACGACGACCGCCGCGTGCGCGACCTCGGGGTGTGCGGACAGGGCCGTGGAGATCTCGCCCAGCTCGATGCGGTAGCCGCGGATCTTGACCTGGTCGTCGGTGCGGCCGAGGAAGTCGATGAGGCCGTCGGGGCGTTGGCGTACCAGGTCGCCGGTGCGGTACATGCGCTCGCCCGGTTCACCGAACGGGTCGGCGACGAACCGCTCGGACGTCAGCGCGGCCCGGTCGTGGTAGCCACGGGCCAGGCCCGTACCGGCGATGTACAGCTCGCCGGGGCTGCCCGGCGGGACGGGGCGCAGCATCGGGTCCAGCACATGGGCGCGGGTGCCGCGGATCGGCACGCCGACCGTGGAGGTCGCGCTGTCGGCGGTGGACCCGCCGAGCGTGTTGATCGTGTACTCGGTCGGCCCGTAGAGGTTGTAGCCGTAGGTGCCCTCGGTGTGGCGCAGCCGGGTCCAGACCGTGTCGGGGACGGCCTCGCCGCCGAGCAGGACCAGTGCGGGCCGGTGTTTTCCGGCGGCCTCGTCGCGGTCGAGCAGGCCCTCCTCGATGAGCAGCTGGGCGTAGGTGGGCGTCACATTGACCACGTCGACGCGGTGGCTGTCGCAGTACGCGACCAGCGCCTCGGCGTCGCGGCGCAGCTCTTCGTCGCAGACGTGGACCTCGTGGCCCTCGACGAGCCAGAGCAGTTCCTCCCAGGACATGTCGAAGGCGAAGGACACGGTGTGCGCGATGCGCAGCCGCCGTCCGCCGGCCGAGGCGATGGCCGGGTCGAAGATCTCCTTCTGGTGGTTGAAAAGCATGTTCGTCAGTCCGCGGTACGGGGTGACGACGCCCTTGGGGCGGCCGGTCGAACCCGAGGTGTAGATGACGTACGCGGGGTGGTCCAGGCGGCCCGGCACTCCGTGCGCGAACGCGGGCCGTTCGGCGTCGGTGATCGCCTCGCCCGGAAGCGCGGCCAGCTCGGCGGCCACGGCCGCGTCGTCCAGCAGGAGTTCGGGGGCCACGGGCCCCTCGTCGTCCCGCAGGGACGGGGCGACGGCGGTGGTGGACACCAGGCACAGCGGTCCGGTGTCGCGCGCCATCAGGCGCAGCCGGTCGGCGGGGTGGTCCAGGTCGAGGGGCAGATAGGCGGCGCCGGTGCGCAGTACGGCGAAGAGTGCGGCCACCATTTCGATGGAGCGCGGCAGGGCGAGTGCCACCACCTTCTCCGGACCGGCTCCCCGGGCGAGCAGCAGCCGGGCGAGCCGGTTGATGCGGGCGTCCAGCTCGGCGTAGGTGAGGGCCCGCTCGCCGAAGACGAGCGCGATGGCGTCCGGGGTGCGGGCGACCTGGGCGGCGAGCAGATCGGCGACGGTCTCGTCGGGCACCGGCTCACGGCCGGTGCGCCGCGCGGCGGCCGTCGCGGTCCGCTCGGCGGGCAGCAGCAGGTCGACGCCGGCGGTCCTGGCGGCGGCCGGGTCGTCGCCGTCGAGGGCTTCGGCGAGCCGGCCGAGCACGGCCGTGAACCGGTCGAGGATGGTGGTCGCGGCCTCGGCGTCGAACAGGTCGGGCCTGGCCGCCAGGGTGATCCGCAGCCGGCTGCCGGGGGTGACGATCAGGGTGAGCGGGAAGTGGGTGCCGTCCACGTTGGACATGGCGGTGATGCCGTGCCGCCGCCGCAGTTCGGCCGCCCGGTCCTCGCCGTCGGCCGAGCGCAGGACGAACAGGGTGTCGAAGAGCCTGCGGTGGCCCGTCTCCTGTTGCAGGGCGCCCAGTCCGACGTACTCGTACGGCATGACGGCCGCGCGCTCGGACTGCATCCGGCGCATCAGGCCGAGCAGCGGCTCGTCCGGGGTGAACGCGACGCGCGCCGGGATGGTGTTGAGGAACATCCCGATGATTCCGGCGGCGTCCGGGACGTCCGCGGGCCGCCCGGCGACGGCGGTGCCGAAGGCGACGTCGGCGCGGCCGGTCATCGCCGAGAGCACCAACCCCCAGGCCGCGTTGAGCACGGTGTTCAGGGTGAGCCCGTGCCGGCGGGCCGTGGCGCGCAGCAGTTCGCCGGCCCGCTCCGTCAGCACGGTGTCGTGGTCGGCCGGGATGACCGGGCCGGTGTCGCGACCGGAGGGTGCGAGCAGGGTCGGCTCGTCGAAGCCGGAGAGCGACCGGCGCCAGGCGGCGAGCGCGGCCCCGGTGTCCTGCTCGTCCAGCCAGCCGAGGTAGTCGCGGTACGAGCCGGGGACCGGAAGTCCGCTGTCGTCGCCGGCGCGCTCGTACAGGGTGAACAGCTCCTCCAAGAACAGCCACGCGGACCAGCCGTCCCACAGGATGAGGTGATGGGTGATCACGAGCCGGTCCCGGCCGTCACCGAGCCGGATGAGCAGCAGCCTGCACAGCGGGGGCGAGGACAGGTCGAAGCGCTGCCTGCGGTCGGCGGCCAGCAGTTCCCCGGTCCGGCTGTGCTGCTGAGCGGCGGGCAGCCCGGAGAGGTCCTCCTCGACGAGCGGGATCTCGGCCCCGTCCACGATGAACTGGACCGGGCGGGGCAGTCCGTCGGCGGTGAATCCGGCCCGCAGACCGGTGTTGCGGGCCAGCAGCGTCCGGCAGGCGGCGCGCAGCCGGTCAGGGTCGACGCGGTGGTCGAAGTCCAGGGTCTCCTGGGAGAGGTAGACGTCGAGCGCCTGGCCCGAGTCGTAGGTGGCGTGGAAGTACATCCCCTCCTGGAGGGGGGAGAGCGGCCAGATGTCGTCGACCGGGAGGCCGGCGGTGGCGGCGACGCGGTCGGTCTCCTCCGGTGAGAGCACCAGACCGCCCAGCGGGGCGGGCGGCTCCTGCTCCTGTTCCTGTTCCTGTTCCTGGTCCTGCTCCTGCTCCTGCCGGGTGCCCGCGGCGGTCAGCTGGGCGAGCAGGGCCCGCAGGGCGGGGTCGACGTCCGCACCGGACCGCTCCTGAAGGGCCAGCACGGCCTGGAGGGCGGCAGCCGCCTGCCCGGCCTCGGCGGCGGGCACGGTCACGGCGTCGGGGGTGGCGGGGGCGGCCGGTTCGGGGATAGAGGGGGCGGAGGGGCCGGACGTGCCGGACGGGCCGGGGACGGCGGTCTGCGCGGCGGCGGCCAGAGCGGCCGGCGTCCGGCACTCGAACACGTCGCGGGGGCCGATCGTCAGCCCCCGCGCGCGGGCCCGGGTGGCGACCGTGATCGAGCTGAGGCTGTCGCCGCCGAGGACGAAGAAGTCGTCGTCGGCGCCGGTACCGGGTACGCCGAGCACCTCGGAGAAGATCTCGCACAGGGCGCTCTCGCGCTCGTCGCGGGGGGCCCGGCCGCCGGTGCGGGCGGCGGGTGCCACGGACGGCAGGGCGTTCTGGTCGAGCTTGCCGCTGGGCGTCAGCGGCAGTTCGTCCAGCGCCAGCACGGTGCCCGGCACCATGGGCGCGGGCAGCACATCCGCGAGCGCCGCGCGCAGGGCCCCGGTGTCCAGGACCGTGCCGGTGCCGGGCACGGCGTAGCCGGCGAGTGCTCCGTCGCGGACGATCACCGCGGCACGGGCCACGCCCGGCAGGCCGGCCAGAGCCGCCTCGATCTCACCGAGTTCGACGCGGTTGCCCCGGATCTTGACCTGCCGGTCGGTGCGGCCCAGGTACTCGACGGCGCCGTCGGTGCGGCGCCGCACCAGGTCACCGGTGCGGTACATGCGCTCGCCCGGTCCGCCGAACGGGTCGGCGACGAAGCGTTCGGCGGTCGTACCCGGCCGGTCGTGGTAGCCCCGCGCCAACTGCACACCGGCGAGGTAGAGCTCCCCCGGCACCCCGTCGGGCACCTGGCGCAGGAACGGGTCCAGCACGTGCAGCCGGGTGTTCCACACCGGGCGGCCGATGGCGACGGCGGGTCGTGCGTCGCCCTCGTGGTCGTGGTCGTATTCGTAGGAGGTCACGTCCACCGCGGCTTCGGTGGGGCCGTAGAGGTTGTGCAGCGGCACGGGGGGCCGTCCGGAACGGGATGTCAGCTCCGACCAGTCCCCGGCCTGGGCGCCGGTCAGGGCCTCGCCGCTGCAGAACACCCGCCGCAGGCTCGCCGGCCAGTCCGGGTGGTCGGTGGCGGACTCCAGGGCCCGGGTGAACGCGGCCAGCATGGACGGCACGAAGTGCAGCGTGGTGATCCGCCGCGCCCTGATCAGCCCGGCGAGGTAGCCGGGGTCGCGGTGGCCGCCGGGGCGGGCGAGGACGACGGTCGCGCCCTCCACCAGGGGCCAGAAGAACTCCCACACGGAGACGTCGAAGGCGGCCGGGGTCTTCTGCAGGACCCGGTCGTCCGCGCCGAGTCCGTACTCCCCCTGCATCCACGCGAGCCGGTTGACGACGGCCCGGTGGGTGACGGCGACGCCCTTGGGGCGCCCGGTGGAGCCGGAGGTGTAGATCAGATAGGCCGGGTGGTCGGGGCCGGCGGCCCGCACGGGGACATCAGGGACATCCGTGGTGCCGGGGTCGTCCAGGTCGACGAGGAGCAGGTCGAGGTCCGGTACGCCGGGCAGCCGTCCGGCCGCCTCGGCGGTGGTCACGACCGTACGCGTGCCGGAGTCGCCGAGCACGAACGCGACGCGCTCGGCGGGGTAGTCGAGGTCGACCGGCAGATAGGCGGCGCCCGTCTTGAGGACGCCCAGCAGCGCGACCATCAGTTCGGCCGACCGGGGCACGGCCACCGCGACGTAACGCTCCGGGCCGGCGCCGCGCGACCGCAGCCGGCGGGCCAGTGCCTCGGCCCGCCGGTCGAGCTCCGCGTAGGTCAGCGTGGTGTCCTCGAAGACGACGGCAGGGGCGTCGGGGTTACGTGCCGCCCGCGCGGCGAACAGCGAGGCGAGCGTGGCCTCGGGGACGGGCCGGGAGGTGGCGTTCAGCTCGGCGAGGTGTGCGTGTTCCCGCCCGGACAGCAGCCCGGTCCGGGCCACGGTACGGCCGGGCTCGGACACCACGGTGCGCAGCAGCGCGGTGAACCGGTTGGCGAGGACGGCCACCGTGACCTGGTCGAGGCGGGCGGCGTCGTGCTTGAACCGCAGCAGCAGCCCGGAGCTGCCCGGCTCGACGACGAGCGCGAGCGGGTAGTGCACGGCGTCGGAGACCTCGTTGCCGGTGATGCGCAGTGCGTCGGGTCCCCGGTCGGCGGGCGGCTCCGCAGCCGGGTGGTTCTCGAACACCACGAGTGTGTCGAAGAGTTCGCCGCCGCCCGCGATCCGCTGGATGTCGGCCAGGCCGAGGTGCTGGTGGTCCAGGAGCGCCGTGTGCTCGTCCTGGACGCGGCGCAGGAGTTCGGTGAGCGTCTCCTCCGGTCGCAGGCCCACCCGGGCGGGGACGGTGTTGATGAACAGGCCCACCGCGGCGTCCAGGCCCGCGACCTCGGTGGTCCGGCCGGACACGGTGGTGCCGAAGACGATGTCGCGGCTGCCGGTGAGCGCGCCGAGCAGCAGCGCCCACGCGCCGTGCACGACCGTGCTCAGGGTGAGGCCGTGGGCGCGGGCGTACGCGGTGAGGGCCGCGGTGAGCTCCTCGGGGAGCCGGGTGTCGACCTGTTCCGGCCTGGCCGGGGCCCGCCCGTCGTCCGCCGCCGTGGAGAGGGCGGAGAGCCGGGTCGGCCCGTCCAGTCCGGACAGCGCCTGCCGCCACGCGTCCCGTGCGGTGTCCAGGTCCCGGGTGGCCAGCCATGCCAGGTACGGGTGGGGGGATGCAGGTGCGGGGAGTCCCTCGCCCCGGTAGGCGGCGGTGAGTTCGCGCAGCAGTACGGAGACCGACCAGCCGTCGGCGACGATGTGGTGCAGGGTGAGCAGCAGCCGGTGCCGGTGGCCGTCCCGGACGAGGGTGGCGCGCAGCAGCGGTGGCCGGGCCAGGTCGAAGCGCTCGGCCCGGTCGGCCCGGAGCACGTCATCGAGGCTGGTCCCGGCGGTGTCGGTCTCCCGCCAGGGCAGGGTGACCTGGCCGGCGAGGCGCTGGACGACCTCGCCGCCGGGGAGCTGGCGGAACGAGGCGCGCAGCAACGGGTGCCGGTCCAGCAGCAGTTGCAGGGCCCCGCGCAGCCGGTCCGGGTCGACGGACCCGTCGAGTTCCAGGAGTTCCTGGACCAGGTAGAGGTCCGCGGAGCCCGCGTCGAACGCGGCGTGGAAGAAGAAGCCCTCCTGGAGCGGGGAGACGGGCAGGGCGTCCTCGTCCAGGCCGTCCACCGCGGTCGCGGCCGGGGCCCGCGTCGTTCCGGCGGCGCGGGCCAGGGCCTCGACGGTGCGGAGCCGGAACACCTCGCGCGGGCTGATCGTGAGACCGGCGTCGCGGGCCCGGTTCACCAGCTGGATCGCGACGATGCTGTCGCCGCCCAGCTCGAAGAAGCTGCTCCGGACGCCCACGGACGGCAGGCCGAGCAGCTCGGCGAAGAGCGCGGCGAGCACGGTCTCGGCCGGGCCTGTGGGTGCGTCGGTGCCGCTGACCGCCGTCCACCGGGGCTCGGGCAGGGCGCGGCTGTCGAGCTTGCCGTTGGGCGTGAGCGGGAGGGGGCCGGCCAGGACGACGACGGCGGTGGGCACCATGTGGTCCGGCAGCGCGCCGGCCACCTGGGCGCGTGCGGCGGTGACGGCCGCCTCGGTGGCGGCCGCGTCGTCGCCGTCCCCGACGAGATAGGCGACGAGGCGCTTGACGCCCCGGTGGTCGTCACGGACGAGGACGGCGGCCTGGGCGATCCCGGGGCCGGCCATGAACGCGCTCTCGATCTCGCCGGGTTCGATCCGGTGGCCGCGGATCTTGATCTGGCCGTCGGCGCGGCCCAGGAACTCCAGGTTGCCGTCGGCGGCCCAGCGGACCCGGTCGCCGGTCCGGTACATCCGGGTGCCGGGCTCCCCGTACGGGTCGGCGACGAAGCGCTCCGAGGTCAGGGCGGACCGGCCCAGGTAGCCGCGGGCGAGGCCGCGCCCGGCGACGTAGAGCTCTCCCTCGACGCCCACCGGCACCGGGCGCAGCGCCGCGTCCAGGACGTAGGTGCGGGTGTTGGGGTCGGGCCGGCCGATGGGTGTGGGGCCGGGCCGGCCGGAACGGGCCAGCCACAGCGTGGAGTTGACGCTTGCCTCGGTCAGTCCATAGGCGACGACGACCTGGAGCCGGCCGGACCAGCGGGCGATCAGCTCGCTCGGGACCGCTTCGGTGCCGACGACGAGGACGGCGCCCTCGGGCAGCTCGCACTCCTGCGGCAGCGCCGAGACGAGCGACGGGGGCAGGATCATGTGGGTGGCGCGGTGGTGTGCGATGTAGTCGGTGAGGGCGGGGCCGGCGACCCGCCGCTCGGCGGGTACGACGATGATCCGGCCGCCGGCGCACAGCGACATGATCAGGTCCCAGACCGTCACGTCGAAGCCGACGGAGGCGAACTGCACGACGCGGCTGTCGGAGGTGACACCGATCCGGTCGGTGGCCGTGGCGACGAGGCTGCCGACGCCGTCGTGGGTGACGATCACGCCCTTGGGGCGGCCGGTGGAGCCCGAGGTGTAGATGACGTAGGCGGCCTGGTCCAGGGCGACCGGGGTGCCCGGGTCGGTGTCGTCCTGGGCGGCGAGGGCGGCGGCGGTGGCCGGTTCGTCGAGCAGGAGGTGGCGGGTGCCCGTCGCCGGGAGGTGGTCCGCGAGTTCCCGGACGGTGAGCACGGTGGTGGCCCCCGCGTCGGACAGCATGTAGGCGGTGCGGTCCTGGGGGTGGTCGGCGTCCAGCGGGAGGTAGGCGGCGCCGGCCTTCAGCACGGCGAGCAGTGCCACCACGAGTTCCGGGGAGCGCGGGAGGGCCACGGCGACGACGTCGGCGGCGCGCACACCACGGGAGGTGAGGAGCCGGGCGAGCCGGTTGGCGGCGGCGTTGAGCCCGGCGTAGGTGAGTTCGCGGTCCTCGCAGACGAGCGCGACGGCGCCGGGCGAGCGGCGCACCTGTGCCTCGAAGGCGGCGGGCCAGGACAGTTCGGCCACCTCGCGCGGAGAGACGGCGAACTCACCGAGCAGCCGGTCCCGTTCGGCGCCGGAGGTGAGCTCGATCCGGCCCACGGGCAGGCCGGGGTCCTCGGTGAGGGCGCGCAGCACGGTGAGGAAGCGGTGTTCGTGGTCGCGGAGGGTCTGCACGTCGCAGAGGTCCGCGTCCGCGTCGAGGTGGACGGCGATGCCTCGGCCGCCGCGGGTCTCGGCGAAACCGAAGGCGAGGTCGCTGACCGGGCCGAGCCACTCCGGGCGGAGTTCGGCGTCCAGCCCGTCGAAGCCGAATCCCTCGCCCCTGGGAAGGATGTTGACGGTGGGGCCGACGAGTTCCGCGACGCCGTCGACCAGTCCGAGGTCCCTGGCCAGCTCCTCGGCGCGGTAACGCCCGTGCGCGAGCGCTTCGGAGATCTCCTGGCGCACGCCGGCGACGAGGGCCGCGCCCGTGGTGCCGGGGCGGACGGTCAGCCGCAGCGGGAGGATGTTGGAGACCATGCCGGGGACGACGGCCGACACGGCGTCCTGGCGGGCGGCGACCGGCAGGCCGAGGACCAGGTCCTGTTCGCCCGTGACCCGGTGCAGGTAGGCGGCGACGGCGGCGATCAGCAGCCGGGACGGCCGGACGGCCGCGTTCCCGGCGGCGGTGTGCAGCCGCTCGGCGTCCTGCGCGGTGAGTTCGACGGTGCGCCGCAGCCGCCGTGCCATCAGGGACGGGGCGCGTTCGACGAGGCGTACGGGTTCGGGCCGGCCGGCCAGGTGCTCCTGCCACCAGGCGCGGTCCCGCTCGTGCTGTGCGGTCGCGCGGTAGTCCCGGTCGGCGTCCACGAGCCGGGTGAGGGACCAGTCGGGGCGGGCTGGGGCCCGGGTGCCCAGGGTGTACAGCTCGCCGGCCCGGCGGGTGATCAGCGTGACGCCCATGCCGTCGAGAACGATGTGGTGGTAGCGCTGGTACCAGCGGACCCGGTCGTCCGCGAGCCGCAGCAGCGCCTGGGCGAAGAGCGGTGCCCGGCCGAGGTTCACGGGCCGTTCGCGTTCAGCGGCCGTCCAGTCGGCGGCGGCCGCCTCGGGGTCCGGGGCGTCGCGCAGGTCGACGACGGGCACCTCGGCCAGGACGGCTGCGGGGCTCTGGCGCGGGCCGCCGTCTCCGGGGGTGAACTCGACGTGCAGGCAGTCGGCTTCCCCGACGGCCTGCCGGACGGCGGCGGTGAGCCGGCCGAGGTCGGTGGCGCCGTACAGGTCCAGGGCGAAGACGATGTTGTAGGCGGAGCTGTCGGGCTCGATCTGCTGGGCTGACCAGATACCGGCCTGCCCACCGGTCACGGGGGTTCCGGCAGCGGGTGTCCGGTCCGACTCGGCGTCAAACATCGTACGAAATGGCCTTTCCCTGATGATGTACGGCAAGGAGAGGACGTCCCGTCCGACGGTGTGCCGGGCCGGGCACACCGTCGGACGAGCACCCCTGTGCGGTCGTGCTGAGGTGGGGCGGTGCGCTACTTGACGGCCGTCAGCAGCGGCACGATCTCGTCGATCGCGTAGGGGATCGAGAGGACCGTGTTGAAGGAGAACGCGGCACCGATGTCCGGGCCCTGGTAGGGCACGAACAGATCGCGCTTGTCCTTGCTGACCTTGAGGTTCTTGTAGAGCGGCTCGGCCTTGATCCGGTCGTTGGCGTCGGTGCTGGAGGTCACCCAGACCAGCCGGTCGACGTCGAGCACGTTCAGCTTCTCGGCGCTGAGTTCGGCGGCGTTCCAGCCCGGCTTGGCCAGCTTGTCGATCTCGGGCTTCAGCTTGAAGCCCAGCTCGGAGAAGAAGATCGACTTCGGGTCGGTCTTCGTGAACGCCGAGTACTTCCCCGCCTCGAAGCTGTCGGCCACGGCGAGGGTCTTGGCGCCGAACTCGGGGTGCTCGTCACGGACCTTCTTGAAGTCGGCGTCGATGCCGGTGATCAGCTTCTCGGCCTGTGCCTTCTTCCCGAGCGACGTGCCGATCTGCCGGGTCATCACCTGCCACGAGGCCCCGTAGTCGGGCAGGTCCTTGGGCTGGGCGACGACCTTGGTGAACTTGGAGAGGGTGTCGTACTGCTCCTTCTTCATCCCCGAGTACTGGGCGATGACCAGGTCGGGCTTGAGCGCGGCGATCTTCTCCATGTTGTACTCGTCGCGCTCACCGACGATGTCCGGCTGGTCGGACCCCCACTTGTCCTTGGTCCAGGGCCACTTGCCGTACGGCTTCTCCTTGAACCAGTCCACCGAGCCGACGGGCTTGATGCCGAGCGCGAGGACCGCGTCCTGGTCCGAGAGGCCCAGGGTGACGATCCGCTCGGGCTCCGCCTCGATCGTCGTGCTGCCGTACTTGTGCTGGACCGTCACCGGGAAGGCGCCGGACTTCCCGCCCGCCTCGGCCGAGGCACTGGACCCGGCCTTGTCGTCGCCGCCCCCACAGGCGGCCAGAGCGACGGCGGCGACGGCCGCGACGGCCACTCGGGGAGCGAATCTGACGAACCGCGTCAGCGCGGGGCGTGTACCAGTGGACACGGATGTTCCTTTCAAGGGGTTTTCACTGTGCGTGCCGGGCCCGCCGCGTAAGGGGTACGGCCGGCGGGCGGGGCGGTGTGGGGGGCGGACCGATGACGGACCAAAAATGGGGGGTGCCCAAGGCGCGTGCCTAAGGCGTGGCGACGCCGTCGGCGAGCGGGCGGGGCTCGTCCGGGACGTTCTTCAGGCCGCGCTCGACGATCGAGTCAAGGATCTCGCCGACCCTGATCGCGGTGTTGGAGAGCAGCGACGAGGTGATGCCGTGGGTGTGCTCGGTACCGCCCTGGAGGTAGATGCCGCAGCGCAGTTCGTCGTCCGTCGCGATGCGGTAGTCGCGCTCGACGCGGACGCGGCCCTCCTCGTCGCGGTGGCAGTGGCGCGCGACGTCTCCGAGGAGGCCGAGGGGCTCGACGGGGCTGTACCCGGTGGCGAGGACCACGACATCGGCCTCCAGCGTGCTCTCCTCGCCGGTGACCAGGGACGTGACGGTGGCCCGGACCTTGTCCCCGGTCTCCTCGACGCCGGTCAGCCGGGAGATGTTGACGAAGCGCAGCCGTTCGGTGCCGAGCACCTTCTCCTGGTACGCCTGGCGGTACAGGTCGTCGATCAGATCGATGTCCACCACGGAGTAGTTGGTGTTGCCGTGGTAGCCCATCAGCTTGCGCTTGATGTCGTCCGGGGCGGTGAAGTACTCGTCGACCGCCTCCGGGTCGAAGATCCGGTTGGCGAAGCTGCTGTCGTCGGCCGGGCTGTAGCCGTAGCGGGAGAAGACGGCGCAGACCTCGGCCCGCGGGAAGCGGCGGTGGAGGTAGGCGACGTTCTCGGCGGCGCTCTGACCGGCGCCGACCACGACGAACCGGGTGGGGTCGGTGCCCTCCAGGGCGTCGACCTTGGCCAGCAGATCGGAGTTGTGCCAGACCCGGTCCGTGCGCTCGACGCCCTGCGGCATCAGCGGGCGCAGCCCGGTGCCGACGACGAGGTTGCGGGCGCGGTGGACCACCGTCTCGGTACCCGAGCGGGCCGTCACATCGACGTACTCCACGACTCCGTCACGCAGGACGGGCTCGACGGAGATCACCTCGTGGCCGTACGACACCATGTCGTCGACCTTCGCCGCGGCCCACTCGAAGTAGTCGTGGAACTCCACGCGGAGCGGGAAGAGGTTCTTGCCGTTGACGAAGTCGATCAGCCGGCCCCTGCTCTGGAGATAGCGCAGGAACGTGTACTCACTGGACGGGTCCCGCAGCGTCACCAGGTCCTTGAGGAACGACACCTGCATCGTCGCGTCGTCGATCAGCATGCCGCGGTGCCAGCCGAAGGCGGGCTGACGCTCGAAGAAGTGCGCCGTGACCGCCTCCCGCCTGCCGACTCGCGCGTTGTGCTCGCTGAGCGCGATCGCCATGGCCACATTGGACGGCCCGAAGCCGATTCCCATGAGGTCGTGGATCAGAGGTGCGTCGCCAGGATCAACCTGTGACATGTCACTCCCATCGTGCGGGACAGCCGCCTGTCAGGCGTGGACGAAAAGAACGGGACGCGGGCCCACCGAGAGCGGCAGCCAGTCGAACTTAGGTAAAGCTAACCTGACTTCAATGGCCCTGTCGACCAGACAAAACCGGACCAATGGCCAGGCGCCCTACCTAACGCACCGGAATTCAGGGCCCGTTGCGTCATTAGGTAAGGCTTGCTTTACTTGACGCCGATCAGTCGCTCACCTGAGGAGGAACCCATGCGGGTCGCCATGTTCGGTTACCAGACCTGGGGCCACCGCACCCTGCAAGCCCTCCTGGACTCCGAACACGACGTGGTGACAGTCGTGACGCATCCCAAGAGCGAGCACGCGTACGAGAAGATCTGGAGCGATTCGGTCGCGGACCTGGCCGAGGAACACGGCGTCCCGGTGATCATCCGCAACCGGCCCGACGACGAGGAGCTGTTCCGGCTGCTCCAGGAGGCCGCCCCGGACATCATCGTCGCCAACAACTGGCGCACCTGGATCCCGCCGCGCATCTACGACCTGCCCCCGCACGGCACCCTGAACGTCCATGACTCGCTGCTGCCCAAGTACGCCGGCTTCTCGCCGCTGATCTGGGCGCTCGTCAACGGCGAGAGCGAAGTGGGCGTCACGGCCCACATGATGGACGAGGTGCTCGACGCCGGTGACATCGTCGACCAGCGTGCGGTGAAGGTGGAGCCCGCCGACACCTCCGTGGACCTGTTCCACAAGACCGTCGAGCTGATCGCCCCGGTCACCATCGGCGCGCTGGATCTGATCGCCTCCGGGCAGACCGAGTTCACCCGGCAGGACCGCTCGCAGGCGACGTTCTTCCACAAGCGCGCCGAGGAGGACATCCGCATCAACTGGGACTGGCCCGCCGACGCGCTGGAGCGACTGGTCCGGGCCCAGACGTCGCCGTACCCGAACGCCTTCACCTTCCACCGCGGCAAGCGGCTGGAGGTGATGTCCGCCGTCGTGTCCGAGGGCCGCTACGGCGGAACGCCCGGCCGCGTCTTCTACCGCGAGGGCGAGGGAGTCGTGATCGTCGCCGGCGCCGACGCGCGCACGGGCCTCAACCACGGCCTCGCCCTCACCCGGGTGCGGACCGAGGACGGCCGGGAGCTGCCCGCGACCGAGTACTTCACCTCCATGGGCGGATACCTCACCACCCGCCCCTGAACACCAGGCAGCACTTCGTCCCGCCGGATGAACTCCGGCGGGACGAAGTGCTGGGCGCTGGGCGGGCTGCCCGTCGCACGGGTCTCAGCCCTTGACCGCGCCCATCGTCAGCCCCTTCACGAGGAACTTCTGGAAGGCCAGGACGATCACGAACGCGGGCAGGAGCAGCATGGTCGCGGCGGCGGCCAGGGCCCCGAGGTTGACCGACTGGAAGCCGACGAAGTTGAACAGTCCCACCGGGGCGGTGGTGTGGTTCGACGTCAGGATGAGGGCGAAGAAGAACTCGTTCCAGGACAGGAGGAAGGAGAGGACTCCCGCCCCGACCAGACCGGGTACCGCGAGCGGTGCCATCACCCTGCGGAAGGCGCTCCAGTGGGAGCAGCCGTCGACCAGGGCCGCTTCGAGGAGTTCCCGTGGCAGACCGTTGAAGGTCTCGATGAGGATCCAGGTCACGATGCCGATCACGACGATGACGTGCATCAGGGCGAGGCCCCAGATGGTGTCGAGCAGACCGGTGTGGCGGTAGATGAGGTAGAAGGGCAGGGCGACCGCGACGGGCGGCGCCATCCGTGTGGAGAGCACCCAGAATTCGTAGTCGCGGGCCCGGTGGGTACGCAGATGGACCAGGGCGTACGCGGCGAGCAGGCCCACGGCCAGGGCGATGGCCGTCGCGACGACCGCGACCTGGAGGCTGTTGAGCAGCAGCGCCCGCATGGGCGCCTCGGTGAATGCCTGCCGATAGGCGTCGAGAACGGGTTCGAAGATCCACTTCGGGGGGAAGGCGCTGATGTCGATGGGCTTCTTCAGGCTCATCGAGATCAGCCAGTAGACGGGGAACAGCGTCCACAGCGTGAACAGCGCCAGGCCCGCGGTGCGCAGCGCCGCGGCGACCGGGCCCGCGTGCAAGGGGGACGAGGAGCGGCTCACGACTGGTCCTCCCGGCTCATGAGGCGCATGACTACCTTTCCGAAGACGATCGCGGCGATCAGGAGCAGGGTGGACACGGCGGCTGCCTTGCCGAAGTCGAGGAACTGCAGACCGGTGCGGTAGGCGAGCATGTTGAGCGTCGTGGTGGCGTCACCCGGACCGCCGGCCGTCAGGACCTGGAAGCTGTCGAACGCCTTGAGCGAGTCGATGCCCCGGAAGAGGACGGCCAGGATCAGGAAGGGCCTGATGTGCGGCAGTACCACGTACCGCAGGCGCTGGAGGGCGGTGGCGCCGTCCACGTGCGCGGCTTCGAGGGTCTCCCCCGGCAGGCTGCTGAGGGCGCCGAGGAGGATGACGATGACGAACGGGGTCCACATCCACACGTCGACGAGGATCATCGTGGACATCGCGGAGAACGGGGTGCCGAGCCAGTCGGGCTGGGGCAGTCCGAGCGTCCCGAGGAGATGGTTGACCACGCCCTGGGTGGGGTCGAGCAGAACCTTCCAGCCGAAGAGCACGGCAACGGGGGTCGCGGCCATGGGCAGGATCAGCGCCGCGCGCAGTACCCGGTGTTCGCGGCGCAGGCCGTTGAGCCCGAGCGCCACGGCGAGACCGAGCACCACCTGGACCGCGACCGCGAACACTCCGAAGACGAGGGTGAGCCGCAGCGCGGACCAGAACTGGCTGCCGCCGAGCAGATCGGTGTAGTTGCGCAGTCCTATGAAGTCGCCCCCGCCGCTGGCCGTGCTGTCGGTGAGGCTGAGCCACAGGGAGTAGGCGAAGGGGAAGGCGGTGAGGGCGAGGAGCATCACCGTCATCGGTACGAGCATCAGGCGCCGGGTGCGTATCGCCTCGGGGGTGTCGCTGCTGGGGGCCCGCCGGGGGCGCCCGGCAATGGTGCGGCCGGGTCCGGTGGTGGCGCGGGCCGGGGTCATGGGCTGGCTGGTCACAGCACCCCCTTCAGAGTGCGCCGGGCCTCGGCGAGAGCGCTCTGAGCGCTCTGGCCGGAGGTGAAGACGGAGTTGACCGCGCGGGCGAAGGCGTCGCCGACGGCGGGCCACTGAGGATTCATCCAGGCGAGGGTGACGGGCCGGCTGTCGGCGCGGCGCAGGGTGTGGAGCGCGGCGTCGGCGGCGTCGGCGCCGAACGCTTCGCGGAAGCGGGGGTCCTGCCAGGCGGAGATCCTCGGCGGGGTTCCGCCGGAGGCGGCGATCTGGGCGGCGCCGGGGCGGCTGGTGGCCCACTGGAGGAAGAGCCACGCGGCCCGCTTCTGCTTGCTGCGCCGGTTGATCCCCATGATCCAGTGGAAGATGTTCGGCTTGCTGACCCCGTTGTGGGAGGGGAAGGCCGCGGCCCGGATCAGGTCGGGGTAGCGGCTCTTCTCCTTGTTCCGCAGGTCGCTGGAGGCGTTGGAGGAGTCCTGGAGCATGGCCACCTGGCCCTGCTGCATGGCGGTGGTGATCTCCAGCCACGACCAGGTGGACACGCCCTTGGGGCAGGCGTCCCGGACGATGTCGGCGTACTTCTGGACTCCGGCGACCGCCTGGGGCGAGTCGAGGGCGAGCGCTCCGTCGGGATCGATGAGATAGCCGCCGTAGGAGAAGACGTAGCCCGCGGCGGGCCAGGCGACCGCGTCGGCGGTGGGTTTTCCGCGGAGCGCGATGCCGGCCGGAGTCTTCCCGGACTTGGCCGCCTTCCGCGCGGCCTCGTGGAGGCCGTCGAAGGTCGTGAGGGATTCCGGGGAGGTGACGACGTCGCCGCGGTAGAAGGTGACCTGTGCCTCGGCGGTGATGGCCGTCCCGAGGGAGGTGCCGTCGGGGCGGCGTACGTAGTCCCGCGCGCTGGCGAAGATGTCCTTCTGGTCGTACCAGGAGAGGTCGGTCAGTCCGGGGTCGGCGAGGTAGGGGTCCAGGGGTTCCAGCCAGCCCGATTCGGCGGCCTGGCCGTAGGACCAGACCATGTAGACGTCGGGGGTGCCGGAGTCGCCTGCCAGGGTGATGGGCATTTTGGCGACGTACTGCTCTTCGCCCGACACCTGGATGCGGACGTTGATGCCGGTCAGGCGCTGGAACTGGCCGAGGTGCGGGCGTATCGCCGTGATCCAGGGGTGCTGGAGGGCGCCGAGGGTGAGGGTGGTGCCCTGCTCCGCACGCCAGTCGATGTCCGCGCTGGTGAAGGCGTCGGTGTTCTGCCCGCCGGAGCCGGTGGCAGTCAGTTCGGTGGGCTGGGCGCACGCGGCGAGGAACCCGGTGGCGGGGACGGCTGCGAGCGTGACTGCGCCGGTCCGGGCCAGGAAGGTCCGGCGGCTGGGCGGCTCGGGCGAACGGAAGGGCCCGGTCATGGTGCTTCCTGCAACGGCATGGGTCGCTCCCTGAGGGTGGGACGGGCGGATTGTGGTCAGGGGGGAGGCACAGCGGTGGAGCGCGGGAAGGCGGAGCGGTGGGGTCCCGCGGGGGGTCAGCGGGTGGCCGGCGGGTCCTGGAGGAGCGCCGAGCGGCCTCCGTCCACGGTCAGGCTGGTGCCCGTGGTGAAGGGGGACTCCTCGGCCGATGCCAGGAACCGGATGGCCCGCGCCACCGCGTCGGGGTTGCCGATACGGCCCAGGGGGTGGAGGGCGTCGACACGGGCCCGCTCGGCGGCGGGATCGGGGAATCCGCCGAAGTAGACGTCGTTGACGGCGGTGTCGATGTATCCCGGGCAGACCGCGTTCACGCGGATGTCGCGGGTCGCGAGTTCGACGGCCAGGGACTGAGTGAGTGCGAGGACCCCGGCTTTGGCCACGTTGTACGGGAATATTCCGGGCATCGTGGCCGACGCGTGGTTCGAGGCGACGTTGACGATGGCGGCGGGGCCGGTCATCACCCTGGCCGCGGCGCGCGAGCAGAGCCAGACGGCCCGCAGGTCCAGATCGAGGCAGCGGTTCCAGTCGTCCAGACCGGCGGCCTCGGTCCCGGCGAAAACATTGGCCCCGGCGTTGTTGACCAGGACGTCCAGCCGGCCGGTGAGCTCCAGGACCCTGCGGATCAGCCGGTCGGGAGACTCGGGGTCCGCCAGGTCGGCGGGCACGAAGTGGGCGGCGGCGCCCGCGTCGCGCAGCTCGGCCGCCAGGGCCTCGCCGTCGGTCTCCTCCAGGCCGTGGATCACTACCTGGGCGCCGTCTGCGGCGAGCAGCCGGGCCGTCGCGGCGCCGATGCCACGGGTCGACCCGGTGACCAGGGCGGTCCGCTTCTTCCAGAACACGATCTCGGCTCCCTTCATCGGATGCCTGCTGGGTTCAATGACCGAATGCCTATCAGATAAGTTGCGAAGCGAGAAGGGTCAGTTCGCCACTGTTGTCCGTTCCGTAACTTCCGGAGAAGCGAAAACGGCTGGTGGAGGGTGTGAACGCATCGACGAGGCATTGCCAAACATCACTGCTTATCTGATAAGAATGCGTCCATGACTGTGAACCGCGTCGTCACGCTCCCCGCACCCAACGCGCCGCTCGAAGTCCGCGAGCAGCCTCTCCCGCCCGTTCTGGATGACCAGCTGCTGGTCCGAGTGGAGCTGGCCGGAGTGTGCGCGACCGACCTCCACATCCAGCGCGGACACATCCCCGACTTCGTCTATCCGTCCACGCTCGGGCACGAACTCGTCGGCACCGTCGAGCGCTTGGGCCCGGACTTCGGCACTGACGTCACGGGCCGCGCGCTCGCCGTCGGCGACCGGGTCGTGGTCATGCCGGCGACCCCCGACGGCACCTGCCCCTCCTGCCGCCGCGGCGGACGGCTGCCGGCGTGCGACGGCTGGGACGTGATCGGCTTCTCCGAGCCTGGTACCCGCCCCGCGGGCGGCGGTTGGGGGCAGTACGTCCTGTGCACCTCCGCACGGGCCCGGGTCTTCTTCACCGGGGCATCCGCCGAGGTCGGTGTCCTGACCGAACCGGCCGCCACCCCCGTGGAGGGCCTGACCCGCGCCGGACTCGGCTACGGCGATTCCGTTCTCGTCCAGGGCACCGGCACCATCGGGCTCCTCGCCATCGCGGCGGCGCGTGCCTTCGGCGCCGGCCGCATCACCGCCATCGGCGGCCCGGCCCGCCGCCTGGAGATAGCCAGGTCGCTGGGCGCGGACGAGGTCATCGACATCGCGGGGGTCCCCGACGGTGCGACCCGGATCGAACAGGCGGTCGCCGCCTCTCCCCACGGCCTCGGCTACGACGTCGTCATGGAGTGCGCGGGGGTGCCGAGCACCCTCGCCGAAGGGCTCTCCTGCCTGGCCTCCGGTGGTACGTACATCGAGCTCGGCCACTTCTCCGATGTCGGTGACGCCACCATCAACCCCTATCGGCACCTCCTCTCCCGAGACGCGCGCCTCGTCGCGGTCAGCGGATACACCCCCGACGCCTTCCGGCGCGCACTGCGCGTCGTGGAGAACCTCGGCGAGGCCGCGGCGTCCCTGATCACCCACCGCCTGCCGCTGGACCGCGCCCAGGACGCCGTCGACGCCCTCTCCCCCGAAGGTGGTTACCGCCTCGACGGCGAGGCGGTCGGCAAGATCGTCATCGATCCCTGGATGTAACGGACCGTCACCGGGCCTACGGCCTCACCCGCGGGTGAGGCCAATTACGGTGACCGCAGCACACGGAAGATCCAGGGGAAGGAAGCACGCGGGTGACGAACAGTCCGGGTACGACATGGAACGAGGCGGGGGCACCCGCACCGGTACGACGGGTCACGCTGGCCGACCAGATCGCCGAGCAGATCATCGAACGCATCATGCGGCTGGGCCTGCGTCCCGGCGACGAGATCCCCTCGGAGGGCGAACTCGCCCGGCAGTTCGGCGCGAACCGGCTCGCCGTCCGCGAGGCGATCCGTACCCTCGTCGCCCGCGAGATCCTCGCCTCCAGCCAGGGGCGCCCGGCCAGGGTCACCATCCCTTCGTCCGCCGTACTCAGGCAGACCCTGGAGTTCCGGCTCCACCAGCAATCCCTCGACCTGGGCGAACTGGTGGAGAGCCGCCGGGTGATCGAGGGCGAGCTCGTACGCCAGGGCGCCCGGCGGGTCGCGGCCGGGGAGGCGTCCGCCGAACCGGCCCGACTCCTCCTCGAGGAGATGGCGGGCGCCCAGCACGACGCCGAGCGGTTCGTCGCCCTCGACGTCGCCTTCCACCACGCGGTCGCCGAGACCGCCGGCAACCGGCTGCTGTCCCTGATCCTCGAATCACTCGAAGGCGTACTGCTCGCCTCGCGACGGGCGAGCTTCGAGGGCCGTTCGCGGGCGGGACTGAGCCAGGGAACCACCCTGCTCGCCCACGCCCACATCCTCAACGCGGTCGCCGCGGGCGACCCGGAAGCGGCCGGTGCCGCGATGGCCGACCATCTCTCCGACACCGCCCGGGACCTGAACACCCCCTGACCGGACCACCGGCGGACACCCACCAGCACCCATGAGAAGGAGCAACGGCCGATGGAGCCACAGGCCCGTCCCGAACTGCGTAGCAGGAGCTGGTTCGGCGACCAGAACAAGAACGGGTTCATAGCCCGGCACCACCTGCGTGCCGCCGGTTTCGGCGGGCACAACTTCGACGGCCGGCCGGTCATCGGCATCTGCAACACCTGGTCCGAACTCACCCCGTGCAACGGCCATCTGCGCATCCTCGGCGACGCGGTACGGCGCGGCATCCTCCAAGCGGGCGGCCTGCCCCTGGAGTTCCCGGTGATGTCGCTCGGTGAACCCTTCCTGCGCCCCACCTCGATGCTCTACCGCAACCTGATGGCGATCGACGTCGAGGAATCCCTGCGCGCCAACCCGCTGGACGCCGTGGTCCTGCTGACCGGCTGCGACAAGACCACCCCGGCAGCGCTCATGGGCGCGGCCAGTGCCGACCTTCCGGCGATCATGCTCACCGGCGGTCCGATGCTCAACGGCACCTTCCGGGGCAAGCCGGTGGGCTCGGGCACCGACATCTGGCGGATGACCGAGGATCTGCGGGCCGGACGGATCACCCGTGCCGACTTCGAGGAGTTCGAGAGCGGTCTGAACCGCTCCGCCGGGCACTGCATGACCATGGGCACCGCGTCCACGATGGCGTGTCTGGCCGAGACGCTGGGCATGCAACTGCCCGGCGCCTCCGGGCTGCCCGCCGTCGACGCCCGCCGCGGCACCCTCGCCGAGGCGACCGGGGCGCGGGCCGTCGAACTGGCGCGGGAAGGGCTGCGGCCCTCCCGGATCATGACCCGTGAGGCGTTCGAGAACGCCATCGTGGTCAACGCCGCCATCGGCGGCTCGACCAACGCGGTGCTCCACCTCCTGGCGATAGCCGGACGGGTCGGGGTCCCGCTCGGTCTCGACGACTTCGACCGGCTGGCCACCGCCATGCCCCTGCTCGTGGACCTGATGCCGTCGGGCCGCTTCCTGATGGAGGAGTTCTCCAACGCGGGGGGCCTGCCCGCGCTCCTCAACGACATCGCGGACCATCTGCACCGTGACACCGTCACAGTCACCGGCCGCACCCTGGGCGAGAACTGCGAGGGGGTACCCGTCTACGACCGTCAGGTACTGCGCCCGATGCATGACCCGGTACAGCCGGCCGGCAGCGGAACCGCCGTTCTGCGCGGATCGCTCGCCCCCGGCGGCGCGGTCATCAAGCAGTCGGCCGCCTCTCCTCATCTCCTCAGCCACCGCGGCCCCGCCCTCGTCTTCGACTCCCTGGAGGAGTACGGGGCGGTCGCCGACGACCTCGATCTGCCAGTGACCGAGGACACCGTTCTGGTGGTACGCAACACCGGGCCGCGCGGCTATCCGGGAATGCCCGAGGTCGGCAATCTGCCGCTGCCCCGACGCCTGCTCGAACGCGGTGTCACCGACATGGTCCGTATCTCGGACGCCCGGATGAGCGGCACCGCGTACGGCACCTGCGTCCTGCACGTGGCCCCCGAGGCGGCCGTGGGCGGCCCCCTGGCGCTGGTGCGGACCGGTGACGAGATCGAACTCGACACCCCCGGCCGCCGGCTCGTGCTCCATGTCGACGAGGCCGAACTCACCCGCCGCCGAGCCGAGTGGCAGCCGCCCGCGGAGCACACCGAACGCGGCTGGACCCGGCTCTACACCGACCACGTCCTTCAGGCGGACCGAGGAGTCGACCTCGACTTCCTGGTCGGCTCCAGCGGCGACACCCCGCCCCGCATCGCCTTCTGACGCGGCGTCCGGTAAACGGGTGCGCCCGCCCGGTCCCGCCGCCGTCCCTCCACCGAACAACCGGGAGTCCCATGCCCACCGACCTGCCCGCAGTGCCGGGCGTCTCCCCCGTCCTCCAGGTGCCGTTCCACTCCGACGGCAGCCTCGACGAGGCCGGCTTCGACACCGTCGTCACCCGGGTGCTCGGCACTGGCGTGCGCTCGGTGATGTTCCCCGGCTTCGCCTCGGAATACCACAAGCTCACCGAGGACGAGCGCGCCCCGCTGCTGGAGATCCTGCTCGGCCACACCCGCGGCCGGGACGACGTCTGCGCGATCGTCGCGGTCCACGACCACGGGACCATCCCCGCCGTGCGCCGGGCCCTGGCAGCCGCCGAAGCGGGCGCCGACGCGCTCAATCTGCTGCCGCCGCACTTCCTGGGGCCCTCACGGGAAGCCGTCACCACCCATCTGGCGACCGTGCTCGACGCCGTCGCTCCCCTGCCCGTCGTCCTCCAGTACGCCCCCGCGCAGACCGGCACCGCCCTGGACGCGGCCACGATCGGCCGGCTCGCCGCCGACCACCCGAATCTGCGGATGGTCAAGGTCGAATCGCAGCCGCCGCACCGCCTCGTGGAAGCGCTGGCCACCGGCACACCGTCACTGCCCGCCATGATCGGCTACGCGGGGGTCCAGCTGCCCGCGGCGCTGGAGGCCGGAGCGGTCGGAGTCCAGCCCGGCTGCACCTTCACCGAGATCTACCAGGAGATCTGGGATCTGCACCACGCCGGCCGCCCCGGCGAGGCCCGGGACCTGCACGCCAGGCTGCTGCCGTACATCTCCACCTGGATGCAGCACGTCGAGCTGATCGTCGCGGTGGAGAAACTGATCTCCGTACGCCGGGGGTGGCAGGCATCCGAGCACTGCCGCGCACCCGGCTGGACACTGGACCGCGTCGAACGGTCGCTCGTGGACCGCTTCCTCGTCGAGTTCGCCGACAGGCTGCCCGGGGTGACCGCGTGAAGCCGCCCGAGGTCATCACCTTCGGTGAGGCCATGGCCCTCATGCTGGCCGAGCCCGGCAGGCCCCTGGAGCACGCCGACACCTTCCGGCGCTCGGTCGCCGGCGCCGAGTCCAACACCGCCGTCGCCCTGGCCAGGCTGGGCCACCGCGTCGGGTGGTTCGGCCGTGTCGGCGACGACGCCTTCGGCCGTGCCGTCCTGCGTACCCTGCGCGGCGAGGACATCGACGTCTCCCGCGCCCGTACGGACGACGCCGCCCCCACCGGGATGATCGTGCGCGACTGCCACGCCGAACGCACCGTCGAAGTGCTCTACCACCGGGCCGGCTCGGCGGGCAGCAGGCTCCACCCGCAGGACGTCGACACCGCCTACATCGCCTCCGCCCGTCTGCTGCACATCACCGGGGTCACCGCGGCACTGTCCGCCTCCGCGCTGGACGCCTGCGTCGCCGCCGCGGACGCGGCACGGGCAGCCGGCACGACGGTCTCCTTCGACCCGAACGTCCGGCACAAACTCCTTCCCACGCGGTCCTGGCCGGCGCTCCTGAGACCTCTCATCGAACGGGCCGACATCCTCCTGGCCGGTGCCGACGAGGCCCAACTGCTCACCGGCGCCCCCGACCAGCGGGGAGCCGCGGACGAACTCCTCACCCGCGGACCGGGCCTCGTCATCCTCAAGGACGGCGCGCGCGGGGCTCGGGCCACCGACGGAACCGGCCACTGGGCCGTGCCCGCCCGGCCGGTCACCGCCCACGACCCGGTCGGGGCGGGCGACGCCTTCAACGCGGGGTTCCTCTCCGCCCATCTGCGCGGTCTCCCCGTACCGGAGGCGCTCGCCGAGGCCGCCACCGTCGCGGCGCACGCCGTGCAGATACCCGGAGACCTCGACGGACTGCCCACCGCCCGGCAACGCGACACCGCCCTCGCGGGCGGCGCCGGCACCATCATCCGCTGACCGAGATACGGAGACATACCGTGTACCGCTGGGAACAGCTCAACCTGATCACCCGCCAGAAGGTCATCGCGATCGTCCGCGCCCCATCGGCCGAGCAGGCCATGGAGAAGGCCAGGACATGCATCGACGCGGGGCTGCGCGTCGTGGAGATCTCCCTCACCACGCCGGGCGCCCTCGACGCGATCCGGCAGATCGCCGCCGAGCACGAGGACGCGCTCATCGGTGCCGGCACGGTCCTGGACGAGACGTCCGCACGGGCCGCGATCCTCTCCGGAGCCCGGTTCCTCGTCTCGCCGTCGCTGCACCGTGAGGTGATCGCCTGCGGCCACCGCTACGGAGCCAGTGTCCTCCCCGGCGTCGACAGCCCGACCGAGGCCATCGAGGCGCTCTCGGCGGGGGCGGACGCGGTCAAGCTCTTCCCCGCCAGCCGCTGGACGCTGGAGTCCTTCCGCGGCATGCGCGCCCCGTTCCCGCAGATCCCGTTCGTCCCGACCGGCGGGATCACGGCCGCGTCCGCGCCCCTGTGGATCGCGGCCGGCGCCATCGCGGTCGGCATGGGGGCGTCGCTCACCGACGGACCGCTCCAGGAGGCCACGACCCGCGTCGAGGAGCTCACCACAGCCCTGAACCGCTGACACCGGAGCGGCGAACGCCCCCTCTCGCTCTTCCGCCGTCACGCACGGGCATTAAAGTGCGATGTGAAGTATGTGCGTGTCCATCCGGATGCCGGAGCGACAGGCTCAGGATCCACACCGCGCGCTGGAAGGGAACGAAGCCGTGCATGGCGAGTACAAGGTGCCCGGCGGCAAGCTTGTCGTCGTAGATCTGGACGTCGAGGAAGGCGTACTGCGCAACGTCCGCGTCGCCGGGGACTTCTTCCTGGAGCCCGACGAGGCGATCCTCTCGATCAACGGGGCCCTGGAGGGCGCCCCTTCCTCGACGGACGCCGCAGGCCTGGCGGCCCGGATCACGGCGGCGCTGCCGGAGTCGGCCGTCATGTTCGGGCTGAGCGCGGAGGGCGTCGGCATCGCCGTTCGGCGAGCCCTGGCCCACGCGACCGAGTGGAGCGACTACGACTGGCAGCTGGTGCACACAGGACCGCAGCCCCCGGCCCTGCACATGGCGCTGGACGAGGTCCTCACCGCCGAGGTGGCCGCCGGGCGGCGGGCGCCCACGCTGCGGGTCTGGGAGTGGGCGTCGCCCGCTGTGGTCATCGGCAGCTTCCAGTCGCTGCGCAACGAGGTGGATCCCGAAGGGGCGGCGAAGCACGGGATGACCGTGGTGCGCCGTATTTCCGGTGGCGGGGCCATGTTCGTGGAGCCCATGAGCACGATCACCTACTCGCTGTCCGTGCCGGAGTCGCTGGTGTCGGGCCTCTCCTTCGCCGACAGTTACGCCTACCTCGACGACTGGGTCCTGGGCGCACTCGGTGACATGGGGATCAAGGCCTGGTACCAGCCCCTCAACGACATCGCCACCGAGGCCGGCAAGATCGCCGGTGCCGCCCAGAAGCGGATGGCCGGCACCGACGGTGGTCCCGGAGCCGTCCTGCACCACGTGACCATGTCGTACGACATCGACGCCGACAAGATGCTCGAGGTCCTGCGCATCGGCAAGGAGAAGATGTCCGACAAGGGCACCAAGAGCGCCAAGAAGCGCGTCGACCCGCTCCGCCGTCAGACGGGCCTCGCCCGTGAGCAGGTGATCGAGAACATGATCGCCTCCTTCCGCAACCGCTACGGGCTGACCACCGGCGCAGTCACAGCGCGGGAGCTGACCCGGGCGGAGGAGCTCGTCCGCACCAAGTTCGCCAGTGAGGAGTGGACCGCCCGGGTGCCGTAGCCGGGCCCCGGCGGGCTCCGCTCAGCGCTTCGGTTCGCGCGGGGTGACGAGCACCCGGACCGCTACGACGCGATGCGGACGCGGTGGACTTCTTCGTCTCGCGCGCCCCCGGCCGCGGCGTCTGCGAAGCGACGCGCGCGGCGATGGCCCGCGCGCTGCTGCCGCACGAGACCCCGCGCGGGATGCTGCTGCGCGCGGGGGTGTGGGTGGTCGGCGCCCGCCGCCCGGAGTGACGCCTACGGCACGGCCGGCGGGCGGTGTTCGTACCAGCGCAGGGCGGCCTCCAGCTGGGCGGCCAGCGAGATCAGCCGTTCCTCGCTGCGGGAGGGGCCGAGCAGCTGGGCGCCCACGGGCAGGCCGTCGGAGGTGAACCCGGCGGGGACGTTGATCCCCGGCCAGCCCAGTACGTTCCAGGGCCAGGCGTACGGGCAGGCCTCGGCGATCGCCACGTCGGTGCGCCAGGCGCTCAGCCCGTCGAAGCTGCCGATCCGGGGCGGCGGGAGGGCGGTGGTCGGGGTGAGCAGCACATCGAATCCCGAGCCGGCCCGGCCGCGGGAGGGGTGGAACAGCGCGCCGATCCGGCGGTGCTGGCGCACCTCGCGCTCCCTGGCCGCCCGCACCACCCGGCCGCCGAGCCGGGTGCCGGTGCGCAGGGCGCTGCGGGTGCGCGCGTCCAGGAGCGCGGGCTGGGGGTGCAGCGCGGCGAGTTCGGCGATGCCCGCGGTGGCGCGGGGCACGAAGCCGAGGCCGATCAGCCCGTAGCGGGGGCGGGCCTCCTCGACGTGGTGGCCCAGTGCGGCCAGGGCCTCCGCGAGCGCGGTGACGGCGCGCCGTACCTCCGGGTGGGGCGCGGTCCGCGTGAGGGTGAGCGGGGGCCGCCAGGCGACGGCGATGCGCAGCCGGCCCGGGTCGCGGCGGGCGGCGGCGCGGGCCTCGACGGGCGGCGGGCGGTGCGGGTCGTCGGGGTGGGCGCCCGCGACGGCGTCCAGGAGCAGGGCGGCGTCGCCGACGGTCCTGGCCAGCGGTCCGTTGACGGTGAGGCCCTGGAAGGCGTCGCTGTGCGGGTGGACGGAGATCCGGCCGCGCTGCGGTTTGATGCCGACGAGGTGTGTCCAGGCCGCCGGAATGCGGACCGACCCGGCGCCGTCGGAGCCGAGCGCGGCGGGCACCAGCCCGGCGGCGACGGCGGCCGCCGAACCGCCGGACGACCCGCCGGGAGTGTGGTCGGTGTTCCATGGATTGCGGGTGGCGCCGAAGGCCGGCCCTTCGGTGAACGGCCACTGGCCCAGTTCGCAGGAGTTGGTCTTCCCGACGATCACGGCGCCGGCGGCACGCAGTCTGCGTACGGCCTCGCTGTCCGCGGTGGCGGCGGGCAGCTCCCCCGCGCAGCCGAAGTAGGTGGGCATCCCGGCGACATCGGTGTCGTCCTTGACCGCGACGGGCACGCCCAGCAGCGGCAACCGCTCCCCCGCGGCCAGCCGGCGGTCGGCCTCGGCCGCCTCCGCGAGTGCGGCCTCGGCCCGCAGGTGCCGGAAGGCGTTGAGGGTGCCCTGACTCGCCTCGATCCGGGCGAGGGCGGCGGAGACCAGCTGGGTGGCGGTGGCGCGGCCGTCCGCCAGGGCCCGTGCGCTGTCGGCCAGTCCGGCCGGAGCCGCCACGTCCGTTCCGATGGATCGCGCTGAGGACATGTGCTGCCCGCCTCCCTCGTACCGTCAGGTGCGCGCACCTGTCCGCCCGAACGAACTTACTGGAGGGTAACGAGTTGGGGTGGTCCGCTCAACCGTCCGGCGGGGAGTGTCGGGTACCGCTCGCGGGAACGCGTGGGGCCGCGGGAGCGCTCGCGCTCCTCCCGCGGCTCCACGAGCCCGAGGAGCCCTGCGAGCTCTACGGCTGGACCGTGATCTCGCCGATTCCGGTGCCGAGGCCCGCGCAGTGCGCGGTCGACTGGCCGGACTGGCCCGGGTTGAGCGTGACGTGCTCACCGTCGACGTCCGGGGACCAGCCGCAGACCAGGTGCACCCAGAAGGTCTGCGTCGCGCCGCCGTTGTTCCGGCACAGCGCGTAGCCGGTGTAGTCGTCGACGGCGTGCTTGCCCGTGTCGCAGGACAGGCCCGGCGGCGTCGCCGCCGGGGCGGCGGCCGAGGCCGCCGTGGCCAGGCCTGTGCAGAGCGCGAAAGCCGCGGTCAGGCCCGCGACAGCGGCGCCCCGCAGGACGGTCGCGGACAGAGTCCGCATGGTGTTCCTCATGATTCCCTCTCGGTCGTGACGAACCGGGTGCCGTGGCAGCCGTCCCCCCGCCCCCTTAACCGAAATCACCCTCACGACGTCACGCTGTGCACCCATCCGGTGACCGTCCGTCCGCCGGGCGGCCGGCCCTGCTCCGGCGTACGCTCAAAAGATCGGACCGAAGACCTGAACAGCCCCGCCATGACCTTTCGAGGAGGCGACGTGACCGGTCCACACCTCGGCACACGCCCGGCCGCATGGACCGCGGCGATCGTGCTCACCGTCACCGGCAGCGGCCTCGTCGGCGGCGTGGCGCAGGCGGACGACATCGGTGATCTCACCGCACAGCAGATCGCCGACCGCGCCCGCGACGCCCTGCTCGACGCGCACTCCCTGCACCTCAGCACACGCGGGGACCTCGGCAGGGACAGTACGCCGATGTCCGTGGACCTCACCCTGGACCGCAGCGGCAACTGCGAGGGCTCGGTGGACCTCGGCAACAGCCAGGGCTCGGTACAGATCGTCAAGCGCGGCAACGATGTCTGGGTCAAACCGGACGCGGACTTCTGGAAGAACCAGGTCCCCGACGGCGGCTCGGCCTTCGCCGCGATCCTGAACGGCCGCTACATGAGGGCCTCGGCCACCGATCCCCGGCTGCTCACGCTGACGAAGGCGTGCGATCTCGACACCTTCCAGCAGCTGGTCAGCGACAACGCGGACAACGACGCCGGCACGCTCAACAAGGCCGCGCCGACCACCCTCGGCAAGGCGTCCGTCATACCTCTGACCAGGATGCGGGAGAACATGACGCTGGTCCTGTACGTGGCGGCCACCGGTAAGCCGTACCCCCTGCGGCTCACCCTTCAGGGCGACGGGGCGGACGCGACCGTGGACTTCTCCGCGTTCGACAAGCCGGTGCCCACGTCCACGCCGCCGCCGGACCAGTCGTTCGACATCAACGCCCTGCTGGGCCGTTCGACGGGGACGGCGTGACGTCCGGCCGGCCGGTGAGCACCACGTACAGCACCAGCGACGAGGCCAGCCCCACCGCCCAGCCGTAGTCGGCGAGGGGTTTCAGGAACGGGATCAGCCCATCGGCCGGGAACGGTCCCTTCCCGGGCTCGGAGTGCGAGCCGCCGACCGCCAGGACGCCGCCGACGGCGAAGGCGGTGACGGCCCGCCAGTTCCAGCCGTTGGTGTACCAGTAGCGGCCGCCCGGCCGGTAGAGGTCGGCGAGGTCGAGCACGGTGCGCCGGACGATCCAGTAGTCGGCGATCAGTATGCCGGCGACCGTACCCAGCAGCCCGCCGACGAGACCGAGCCAGGTGAAGATGTACAGCTCGGGCGTCTCGGTGAGCTTCCACGGCATGATCAGCACGCCGACGACGCCCGTGACGAGCGCGCCGGTACGGAAGTTGATGAGCTTCGGCGCGAGGTTCGCCAGGTCGTACGCGGGTGACACCACGTTCGCCGCGATGTTCACGGAGATGGTCGCGATGAGCACCGTCACCAGGGCGTAGAGCAGTCCGAAGACGTTGTCGGTGCGGGCGACCAGCTGGACCGGGTCCCAGATCGCCTCGCCGTACACGGCCTGCGAACCGGAGGTCACCAGCACCGAGAGCAGCGCGAAGAGCGTCATCGTGGTGGGCAGACCGAACGACTGGCCCCGGATCTGGGCGCGTTGGCCCGCGCCGAAGCGGGTGAAGTCGGGGATGTTCAGCGAGAGCGTCGCCCAGAAGGCGATCATGCCCATCAGGGAGGGGAAGAAGACCGGCCAGAAGTCCTTGCCCCAGCCGAGCTTCGAGGGCTGGTCGAGCAGCGGTCCGAAGCCGCCCGCCTTGACGGCGACCCAGACCAGCAGCACCACCGCGCCGACGATGACGAAGGGCGCCGCCCAGTTCTCGAACCGGCGCAGGGCGTCCATCCCCCGGTAGATAATGGCGAGTTCGACGGCCCAGAACACCGCGAAACAGAGCCAGAGCGTCCACGGCTGCCCGCCGATCTCGGACGCCTTCGCCCAGCCGCCGAAGATCTTCCCGAGCAGGGTGAAGATGCCGACGCCGCCGATCCAGGTCTGGATGCCGAACCAGGCACACGCCACCGCGGCCCGGATCAGAGCCGGCAGATTGGCGCCGCGCAGCCCGAACGAGGCGCGGGCCAGCACCGGGAACGGGATGCCGTACTTGGGTCCGGCGTGCCCGGTGAGCAGCATCGGACCGAGCACGATCAGGTTGGCGAGCGCGATGGTGAAGACGGCCTGTTTCCAGTCCATGCCGAGGGCGACGAGGCCGGAGGCGAGCAGCCAGGACGGGATGTTGTGGGCCATGCCGACCCAGAGCGCGGCGAAGTTGTACGTCGTCCAGTCGCGCCGCTCCAACGGGACGGGCAGCAGGTCGTCGTTGACGAACCGGTTGTCGGTGGGGACGGTGCCCGGGGCGAGTCCGATGCGGCCCGGGGCCTGGGATATCCGGTCCCGCGGTGGTGGCGGTGGGACGGTCGATGTCATGACGGCTGGACCCTTCGCTCGGAATCGGTGCCGTGCGGGGCGGGGCGCGGGACGGGTACGACCGGGGGGAGGCGGTCAGCCGGAGAGGGCGGGGATGATCTCGGCGCCGTAGGCGTCGATGGTGGCCTCGCGGGCGTCGTGCATGTTGTAGACCGCGAACTGGTCGACGCCCAGGTCGCGCAGGGCCCGGAGCTTCTCGATGTGCGCGGCCGGCGGTCCCAGCAGGCAGAACCGGTCGACGATCTCGTCCGGTACGAAGTTCGTGTCGGGGTTCCCGGCCCGGCCGTGGTGGCTGTAGTCGTAGCCGGAGCGTCCCGCGATGTACGCCGTCAGCGCCTCGGGGACGAGGCCGGAGTGCTCGCCGTACCGGGTGACCAGGTCGGCCACGTGGTTGCCGACCATGCCGCCGAACCAGCGGCACTGCTCGCGGGCGTGGTCGAGGTCGTCTCCGACGTAGGCGGGTGCGGCGACGCAGATGGTGACGGAGTCCGGGTCGCGGCCCGCCTCGGCCGCCGCGTCCCGTACCGCTTTGATCATCCATTCGGTGAGGAAGGGGTCGGCGAGCTGGAGGATGAAGCCGTCGGCCTTCTGCCCGGCGAGCGCCAGGGCCTTGGGACCGTAGGCGCCCATCCAGACGGGCAGTTTGCCGTCCTTGATCCAGGGGATCTGGACCGGCTGTCCGTCGATGACCGCCTCGCGCCCCTCCGCGAGGTCGCGGATGGCGTCCATCGCCTCACCGAGCCTGGCCAGGGTGTTGGGGCGGCGGCCGGCCACCCGCATCGCGGAGTCGCCGCGTCCGATGCCGCAGACCGTCCGGTTGCCGTACATGTCGTTGAGGGTGGCGAACGTGGAGGCGGTGACCTCCCAGGTGCGGGTGGACGGGTTGGTGACCATGGGCCCGACCACGAGGCGTTCGGTGTGTTCGAGGATGCGGCTGTAGATGACGAAGGGCTCCTGCCAGAGCACCGCCGAGTCGAAGGTCCAGCCGTAGCGGAAGCCGTTGCGCTCGGCGCGGCGCATCAGGCCGACGACGGCCGAGGCGGGCGGGTCGGTCTGCAGAACGAGTCCGAAGTCCATGCCAGGTACTCCTAGTCCAGGTACTGACAGGTGGCGCGCGGGGTGTACATGCCGTGACCGGCGCGGCCGGTGAAACCGGCGTGCCGTCGTAGTCGCCCAGTGCGCATACCGCCCTCGGATCCTTCCACACGGGTCCTCGACGGGCCTTGCGCGACGCGGCCCCGAAAGCGAGCCGCGGGGGACGATTCTGGACTGCTTTCCCGGCTTTGGGAAGAGGTCCTCTACGCGCGTCCACTGGTCATCCGCGAGCGCTGCTGGCACCAGGTGCCACCGCCTCCCCATACCAGCTCTCGAAGCCCGCGATCACCTTCCCGCGGCCGACGCCGGGACCGCGAGAGAGAAACGGCCGAAATTGATCGAAATCCAACAGTACAAGTTACCAGCCAGTACTCATTGACTCGGCCATCTGGCGGTTCCTATTGTTCCGTTCAATCGAACGGCGTACCTGTGAACGGAACGGTCCCGGTCGCCACCCCCCGTTCGGGAGGGAGTAATAGTGACAAGATCTGACGTCAGTACCCTTCTGTCTCCTTTCGAGCTCGGTCAAGTTCACTTGCGCAACCGGGTGTTCGTTCCCGGGCACACGACGAATTTCGGCCACAACAACCACCCCACCGAGCGTCTTGCCGCGTACCACGGCGAACGGGCTCGCGGGGGTGTCGGGCTCATCATCACCGAGGGCATCCGGGTCCACCCGACCAGCGCCGGCCGCCACATCAGCCTCGGCAGCTTCGACGACTCCTCCATCGCGCACTACGTGGGCATCGCCGAGTCCGTACAGGTCCACGGCACGCGACTGTTCGCCCAGCTGCTCCACACGGGCCGCCAGGCCGCCGGGGACGCCACCCGGACCGCCGCCTGGTCGCCGGGGACCACCCCCTGGACGGCCGGGAGCCACATACCGCACGCCATGGGCCGCGACGACATCTCCACCGTCGTGAACGCCTTCGGCGCCGCCGCCCGGCGGATGCGGCAGGCCGGGTACGACGGCGTCGAGATCCACCTCGGGCACGGCCATCTGATCGAGCAGTTCCTCTCCCCCTTCACCAACACCCGCACCGACGGTTACGGCGGTGGCCCGGACGAGCGGCTCCGGTTCGCCCGCGAGGTGCTCACCGAGGTCCTCGCCTCCGCGCCGGGCCTGCCGATGGGCATCCGCATCAGCGCGGACGAGTTCCTCCCCGGCGGGCTCACACCCCCCGACATGGTCGAGATCGTCGGCCGGCTGCGGCAGGAGTTCCCGCTGCTGTACGTCCACGTGAGCCACGCCGCCTATCACGGCAGCTACTCCCTGGGCACGCAGATGGCGGACATGAGCTTCCGGCACGCCCAGTTCCGCCACCACGCGGCGCTGTTCAAGGCGGAGTTCCCCGATCTCCCGGTGCTGGCGGTCTGCCGTCTGGACAGCCTTCCGGAGGCCGCCGATCTCGTCGCGGCGGGAGAGGCGGACCTCGTCGGGCTGGCCCGCCCGCACATCGCCGACCCGAATCTGGTCCGCCGGGCCGAGGAGGGCCGCCCGGACGACGTCCGCTCCTGCGTCGCCTGCAACCAGGGCTGCGTCGGCAGACTGGAGGCGAGCCTGCCGATCGCCTGCGTCGTCAATCCGGAGGTCGGCGCCGAACGCGAGTGGGCGCGGGTACGGGCGGCCCTGCCCGCACCGCCCGGCCACACGCCCGCCCGGCGCGTGCTCGTCGTCGGCGGGGGGCCGGCCGGGATGGAGGCCGCCCTGTCCGCGGACCGCGCCGGGTACGAGGTCACCCTCGCGGAGGCCGCCCCGGCGCTGGGCGGCCGCGTCTCCGTCGCTGCCACGGTGCCCGGACGGGAACGGCTCGGCCTGCTGGTCACCGACCTCGTCCGTGAACTCACCGCTTCGGCCGTCGAGGTACGACTGACCGAGCGGGTGACCGTTGACGATCTGCTGCCCGGCGGGCGGCTGGACGGCTACGACGACGTCGTGGTGGCGGCCGGCGCCCGTCCCGGAAAGCGCGAACTGCCCGACGGACCACCCGTGTTCGACATTCTGGAGGCGGTCGCCGGACTCGGGGACCCGGACTCACCGCTGCGCGGTACGGTCCTCGTCCGCGACGACCAGGGCACCTGGGCGGCGGCCTCCGTCGCCGAGAGCCTCGCCCGCGAGGGGGCCCGGGTGCACATGCTGTCGCCCACCGCGTCCTTCGCCTCGAAGATCACCACGTACTCCAAGCTGGCGCTGACCAGCCGGATGGGCGAACTGGGAATCCGGTCGCACCTCATGCGGGACGTGACGGCGGCCCATGCCGGCACGGTCGTCCTGCGTGACACGCTCAGCGGCCACACCGAAGAACTCACCGGCGTCACGGCCGTCGTGGACGTGGGACTGCCGGTGGCCGACGACGTGCTGTACCGGGCGCTCGACGCCCGGGACGGCGCACCACGAGCCCACGTCGTCGGCGACGCCAACGCCCCGCGCACCGCGCTGGAGGCCGTGTACGAAGGCCGGCTCGCCGGAACCTTCCTGACCGACGCCGTCACCGGCGCCGGACTCCTCGCCCAGGCCCACTGACCCGAAGAGACCCAAAGAGAAACGTTTCTTCGCACCACAACCGCACCGCACCCCCGTCCCCCGTTCCGCCATCACCACAGACACCCCGTCCCCGGCCGGCCCACCCGTCAGCCGGACGACCGGCCTCCGCGCAGGCCACCCTCTCCACACCGCGATCCTCGGCATACCCCGTCGTATCAGGACCGCCTCCGCCGCCCGGCACGCCCGCACACCACGCGGGCGCGGACCGCGAGTCCCCGGCCGGCCCCTCCCGGTCGCACCCGTATCGCTGGCACGTTCCCGGACGGCCACCGCGCATCCCCGCCGCCGCGGCTCCCCTCGCCGCTGCCCGGACCGCACGGCCCGCCGTCCCCGCCCGAACAGGAGAGATACATGATCGACATCGAGGATCAGCTCACCCTCGACGAACGCTCGTCCATCGACTTCATCCTGACGTTGCGCAAGCGCTGGTCCGACACCGTCTATCCGGCCCTCGCCGAGGAGTACGCGGCGACCGGTCCGGCCGCCGGCACCGTGGAAGCCGCCACCGGGCGGCTGCGGGAGCTCAGCCTGTACCCCTGGTACAGCCACCTCGAGCGCGTCCAGCAGAAGATGCTGTGGAAGACCGTCGGTGAGGCCGTCGTCAACCGGGCCGAGGAGCTGCGCAAACAGCTGGACGACATCCAGGGCGCCCCCAGGGGCCGCCTCGAACTCGACCCCGGCGTCGAACTGCCCAGCTGGTACACGGACTACGACATCCACATCCAGCCCGGCGGCTTCGACTCCGACGACCTCAGCGCCTACGTCTACGAGCTGGGCGCCCGGATCGTGATGCTGCGCGACAACGACGGATACAAGTTCCACCGGCTGTTCACCGAGACGGCGCTGCCCGAGGTGCCCGGCGCCACCCGCGTCCTGGACATCGGCTGCGGCTTCGGCAAGAGCACCCGCCCGCTGACCGCCCGGTACCCCGGTGCCGAGGTGATCGGCATCGACTTCGCCGCCCCCGGCCTGCGCCTGGCGCACGCCGAGGCGGAGGCCGACGGAGCCGCCATCACCTACCGCCAGGGCGACGGCCGGGCCACCGGTGTCGAGGACGCCTCCTGCGACATCGTCACCGGCACCATGGTGCTGCACGAGATGCCCGCCGAGGCGGTCCGGGAGACCGTCGTCGAGGCGGCCAGGCTCCTCAAGCCCGGCGGCACCATGAGCTTCCTGGAGTTCAACCCCACCGGCGACCCGTTCCGCGACGCGACGATCCACGAGCACGCCGAGCGCAACAACGAGCCGTTCTTCCGCGACCTGTTCGCCACCGACCTCGTCGGCATCTGCGCTCGGGCCGGCCTCACGGGGGCCCACTGGACGCCGTTCGACGAACGCCGTGCCGGCAGGAGCCCCGAGGGCTGGGGGGAACGCCGCGAGTGGCACTTCCCCTGGGCCGTCCTGACCGCGACCAAGCCGGAGAACTGAGGCCGCCATGACCGAGGAATTCGACTACTTCCACGACCGCGACACCGGAAAGCTGTTCGACCTCGTGCTCCAGCTCGGAACCGAGCTGCACGTCACCGACCAGCGCCTGCACGCCATGGAGGCCCTGCTGGTCAGGCACGGGGTGCTCGGCGCCGGCGAACTCGACGCGCTGCGGCCCGCCGAGGACGAACAGCGCCTGCTCGACGCCCGGCGCGAGGCGGCCGTCGCACGGCTGATGCGGATCATCACCGAGTCCGGTCCCGCCGAGCACCCGCTGCGCGACCAGTGGGAAGCGGCCCTGGAGAAGCGGGCGGGCTCATGACCACCGACGCGCTCGCCCCCGCACGGACCATCGACCGCTACCTCCAGTTCTGCGAGGACCGCGAACTGGAGGCGGCGGGAAGGCTGCTCACCCGGGAACCGCGCCTGGTCTTCCCCGGCGGCGCGGTGTACGGGTCCCTGCCGGAGATGGCCGCCGGCCAGCGCGGCCGCTACCGGTGGGTGCGCAAGCACCGCGGCCCGTACTTCGAGGGAAGGACCCCGGACGGTCTGGTGACCGTCACCTCGCTCGGCACGCTCTACGGCGAGGACATGGACGGCGAGCCCTTCGAGGGCGTGCGGTACGCCGACGTGTTCGTCCTGCGCGACGGGCTGATCGCCGAACAGCACGTCTACAACGACCTCAGCGAGACCGGGACCAGCACCCCGGTACACGGCTGACAGCCCCCTTCTCCCGAACAGAAGTGGTAACGACCATGAAGCACACCCAGAGAATCGGCGCGGCCGCCGTGGCACTCTCCGCCATGACCGTCCTCGCCGCCTGCGGCGGAACCTCCTCGGACTCGTCCGCGGGCTCCGGCTCGGGGAAGAAGACCTCGACCATCCAGCTCGCCATCGCCTCCGCCGTCATCGGGCCGAAGGAGGAGGTCGCCACCTACTCGGTCGCCGAGAAGCAGGGCTTCCTGGCCGAGGAGAACCTCAACGTCAAGACGATCAACACGGACGGCTCGGTGGCCGCTGTCCAGGCGGTCGCCTCCGGCAGCGCCGACATCACACCCGCCGACGCGAGCGCCATCCTGGCCGCCCGGGAGAAGGGTGTCCCCGTCGTCGCGATCGGCGGACTCGTGCAGAACTGGCCGTGGCGCATCGCGACCCTCCCGGACAGCAAGATCAAGAGCGCGCAGGACCTCAAGGGCAAGAAGATCGGCGTCATCAGCCTCGCGTCCGGCTCCGCGCCGTACGCCCGTTCCTTCGCCGAGGACGCCGGCCTGAACGCCGAGAAGGACGTCGACCTGCTCCCCGTCGGTGTCGGGAGCCAGGCGCTCTCCGCACTGGAGAGCGGCAAGGTGGACGCGCTGGCCCTGTACACGCAGGCGTACACCACCCTGGAACTGGCCGGCAAGCAGTTCAACTACCTGGAGAACGGCGAACGGTTCGACGGAATCCGCTCGCTGACCTACGCGGTGCGCGAGGACACCCTGAAGAACAAGAAGGACGAGCTCACCCGCTTCCTGCGGGCCTCGTACAAGGGGATGCTCTTCTCCGCCGCCAACCCCGAGGCCGCGATGCGGGACGGCTACAGCGTCTTCCCCGCGATCCTCTCGGGAAAGAAGGCCGACGACCGGATCGGGAACGACACCCGGATCCTCGAAGCCTGGGTGAAGACCGCCGTGCCGGCCGAGGGGCAGCCGGAGTCCTTCAAGAACTGGGGCGCGATCAGCGATGAGGCCTGGGCCAAGACGGCCGACTACATGAAGGCCTCCGGGACCATCACCAAGGACCCCGACATCAAGGCCCTGTGGGACAGCAGCCTCCTCAAGGGCGCCAACAACTTCGACGCCGCAGCCGTGATCAGCAAGGCCAAGAGCGCCACCAAGTAGCCGGCGGCGACGCCAGGAGCAGGAAAGCAAGGAGGCCACCATGGCCGTGAAGACCCTCGGGCGCCGCCGGAACCCGGCAGCCGTCGCGGAAGCGGACGAGAGCAGCTGGATCGAACTGGGCGGTCTGAACAAGGTCTACCGTCCCCGCAAGTCCGAACCCACCCACGCGCTGTCCGACATCGATCTCAAGGTCAGGCGCGGTGAGTTCATCTCCGTGGTCGGGCCCTCGGGCTGCGGCAAGACAACCCTGCTGAAGATCCTGGCCGGGCTCATCCCCAGGACCGCGGGCACCGTCCGGGTGGCCGGACGCGATGTCGACGGTCCGCTGCCCGAGGTCGGCATGGTCTTCCAGGCGGCCACCCTCCTGCCCTGGCGCACCATCCTGCAGAACGTGATGGTCCCGGTCGAGATCCAGCGCCTCGACCGGGTCACCTACCGCGAACGGGCGGGACAGCTGCTGGAGATGGTCGGGCTCAGCGGATTCGAGGACAAGTACCCGGACGAACTCAGCGGCGGCATGCAGCAGCGGGCCGGCATCTGCCGCGCCCTGGTCCACGATCCGGCGGTCCTGCTCATGGACGAGCCGTTCGGCGCGCTCGACGCCATGACACGCGAGTACATGAACGTCGAACTCCTGCGGATCTGGCGGGAGAGCGGCAAGACGGTCGTGCTCGTCACCCACTCCATTCCCGAGGCGGTGTTCCTCTCCGACCGGGTGGTGGTCCTCAGCCCCCGGCCCGGCCGGATCGCGGAGGTCATCGACATCGACATCGAACGCCCGCGCGACCTCGGCGTCATGGCCTCCGACCGGGCCGGCGTCTACGTCGAGCGGATCCGCCACTACTTCAACGCCCAAGGCGTGATCGACTGATGAGGCCGCTCATGACGAAGACCCAGGAAGGCCCGGACAACGGCGACGCCGGTACGCGACCCGCCGGGCAGAACGGCCCGGCGGCCGCCCCCGCGACGCCCAACAGCCCCCGGCGCCGGCGCGATGTGCGGGACCATCCCGAGTGGATCCTGGTCCCCGGAGTCTTCGTGGCGGTCGTGCTCCTGTGGGAGTACCTGGTCCCGGCTCTCGGGGTCGACGAGTACGTGCTGCCCCGGCCCAGTCAGATCGCCGAGGCGCTGGTCACCCAGTTGTCCGACGCGATGTTCTGGACGCACGTGAAGGTCACCATGATGGAGTCGCTGTTCGGCTTCGTGCTGGGAGTCTGTGCCGCGCTCGTGCTCGGCACGGCCATCTCCCAGGTCAGGCTGGTCGAGAAGACCCTGATGCCGTACATCGTGGCCTTCCAGACCGTGCCGAAGGTGGCCCTCGCGCCGCTGTTCGTGGTCTGGTTCGGCTTCGACATGACCAGCAAGGTCGTGATGGCCGCGGTCATCTCGTTCTTCCCCGTGCTGGTCAACGTGGTCGAGGGGCTGCGCTCGGCGGACGCCGACCGGGTGCAGATGATGACCGTCTTCGGGGCGAGCAAGTTCGACGTGTTCCGGAAGGTGCGGCTGCCCAGCGCCCTGCCGTTCATCTTCGCCGGCCTCGACATCGGGATCGTGTTCGCGATCCTCGGGGCGGTCGTCGGCGAGTTCATCGGAGCCAAGGAGGGCCTGGGGTACCTGCTGCTCCAGACCAACTACAACTTCGACATCGCCGGGATGTTCGCGGTCCTGGTCGTCCTGTCGGTGCTCGGTCTGATCGCGCACTTCATCATCCGGCTCGCCCAGAAGAGGTTCGCGTTCTGGGCCGAGGACAACACGGTGATCGGCGCATGAGCGCCCCGGAGACCGACCCCACGCGCTTCGACGGCAGGGTGGCCCTGGTGACAGGGGCCGCCCGGGGGATCGGCGCCGCCATCGCCGCCCGCCTGGCCGGGCTCGGCGCGACGGTCGCCGCCGCCGACATCGTCCCCCCGGAGGAGTGGGAGGACACCCTGCCCGCCGGTGACGGGCACACCCGCCATCATCTCGACATCACCTCCGTGCGGTCCTGCCGGAACACGGTCGAGGAGGCCGTCGCGGCCCACGGGCGCCTGGACCACCTCGTCAACAACGCCGGGATCGTCACCAGGGGACCGGCCGCCACCATGCCGGAGGAGGATTTCGTCCGGGTCATCGACGTCAACCTCACCGGTACCTTCCGGATGTCACAGGCCGCCTACCCCGCGCTGCGCGCCGCCGGTGCGGCCAGCATCGTCAACATCGGCTCCACCAACGGCCACATCGCGGTGCTCGACACCCTCGGATACTGCGTCAGCAAGGCCGGGGTCATGCACATGGCCCGGGTCCTGGCCCTGGAGTGGGCCGGCGACAACATCCGGGTGAACGCCGTCGGCCCCACCATCGTCCCGACCGCCATGACAAAGGATGTACGGGCGAACGGCGACTACATGGCGGAGAAGCTGGCGAGTATCCCGCTCGGCCGGATGGCCGGACCGCTCGACGTCGCCCTCACCGTCGCCCATCTCCTCAGTCCCGCAGCCGCCATGACGACCGGTCAGACGGTCTTCGTGGACGGCGGAGTTGTCATCCACTGACCCCGCGGCCCGCACCCGACGGCCCGCACCCCCGGCAGCCCGCGTCCCCGCCGGCCGCCCGCATCCCCGGAATTGGAGCATCGCCCATGCCCGAGATCGACCTCGACGCCGCCCTCAGAGCCGTCGACGAGCACTTCGACACCTTCGTCACCGAACTCCAGGAGCTGAGCCGTCTGCGCAGCAGGCGCCAGGAACCCGAACAGATGGCCGCCACGGCGGAGTTCCTCAAGGAATCCGTGGAACGCTGGGGAGGCACCGCCGAGGTCGTCCCGTGGGAGAAGTCGCATCCCTACGTCATCGCCGAGATCGGCGGCGGCGAGCAGCGCCTCCTCCACTTCAACCACTACGACGTCGAGGTGGAGCCCACCGGCGACGAATCCGAGTGGATCAGTCCGCCGTACGCGGCCGAGATCCACGACGGCCGGATCTACGCCCGAGGTGTCGCCGACGACAAGGGCGCCCTCATGTCACGGGTGCACGCCGCGGCCGCCTGGCGGCTCTCCGGCCAGCAGCCCCCGGTCACCAGCCGTTACATCATGGAGGGGAAGCAGTGGCTGCACAGTCCCGGTCTCGGCTCCTTCGTCGGGGCGTACGCGGACCGGCTCGCCGCCGACGCCGCGCTGTGGGAGAACTCCTGGTGCGACGGTGAGGGCAGGCCGCTGCTGAAGCTCGGCGAGAAGGGCGTCCTGTACCTGCGGCTCACCTCCACCACCCTCAGCCGTGAGCTGACCAGCCAGAACACCGCGCTGCTGCCGTCCGCCACCGCTCGGCTCGTCGGCGCGCTGGCCGCACTCGTCAACCCCGACGGCACCGCCGCCGTCAAGGGCTTCGCGGACGATGCCCGAGTGCCCACCGACGCCGAGCTCGCCCTGCTGGGGACGATGCCGTTCGACGGCGCGTTCCTGAAGGGCCGGGCCGGGGTCGACGCCTTCCGGGGCGGCCTGAGCGACTCCGAGGCCGCCGTCGCCATCCGTACCGTCCCGACCATCACCATCGCCGGCGTCGAGGGCGGCAACAACGCCGACGACGTCACCCTCGGCATCCCCGCCACCGCCACCGCCAAGGTCGAGATCCGGCTCGTCCCCGGCCAGGACCCCGAGCGCGTCCTGGAAACCGTCCGCGCCCACCTCACCGCGGCGGGCTTCGAGGACGTGGTCCTCGATGTGATGGCCTCCAGCTCCCCGCACCGCACCGACCACACCGATCCGTTCGTGGGCCTCGTCGCCGAGACCGCCCGCGCCGCCTACGACGCCGAGCCCCTGATCGAGCCGTACACCCAGTGGATCGGCAACCAGGGCGTCCTGGCCCATCTGCCCATCGTCGGCGTGGGCGTCTCCAGGGCCGACGCCGGTATCGACGGCCCCAACGAGCACATCCGCCTGGAGGACTACCGCATGGGCATCAAGCACGTGGTCGCGATCATGGCCGCGATGGCGGCGACGGAATGAGCGCCCACGCCACGCATCTGAGGGGCACCGCCCACCGCGGATACCTCGAACTGCCCTGGGGCCAGGTCCACTACCGCCGCTCCGGTGACACCGCCGGCCCCGCCCTGGTCCTCGTCCACCAGTCACCGCTCTCCTCGGCCACCTACGAACCGGCCATGGCCGCGCTCGGCGCGCACGGCCTGAACACCGTCGCCATCGACATCCCCGGCTTCGGGATGTCGGACGCCGCACCGGCCCCGTGGTCCATTCCCGAGTACGCCGCGGCCCTGTGGCAGATCACCGACGCCCTCGGGCTCGACAGGATCCACCTCCTGGGCCAGCACACCGGCGCGATCATCGCCGCCGAGGCCACGCGCCTGCGGCGCGACCGGGTACTGAGCCTGGTCTTCCAGGGCATCCCGCTCTACAGCGACGAGGAGCGGGCCGAGAAGGCCGCCGGCTACGCGCCCGGCTACCGCCCCGCCCTCGACGGCAGCCACCTCCAGGTCGCCTGGAACCGGGTCAGGTGGCTCTATCCGACCATCTCCGCCGAGTCGTGCAGCCGCCAGATCGCCGAATACCTCAGCGTCGGCCCGGACTACGGCGTCGCCTACCGCGCCGTCTTCGCCCACCGGACCGACACCGACGCCCTCAAGGGCGTACCGACCCTGCTGCTGCACGGCAGCGAGGACGTCCTCGACCGGATGAACGACGTCGTCACGGCGGCGTTCCCGGACGCCCCGCTGGTCCGTGTCGAGGGCGGCACCGACTTCGTCGCCGAGGAGCGGCCGCAGGAGTTCGCGGACGCCGTGGCCGCCCACGTACTGGCCCACGCGGCCGCCGCCGAGCCGTCGTTCAAGCCGGTCTTCACCGCCGTCGTGGAGGTGTCGGACGGGCGCGCGGGACGCGCACGCTCCCGTACCGGTTCGCTGGACGTGGCCCTGACCCGGCCGGCCGAGCGCGCCGGGGGCGACACCGGCACCGACCCGGAGGAACTGTTCGCCGCGGGGTACGCGGCCTGCTTCGGCGGCGCGTTGGGCGTGGCCGAGCGCCGTCGGCGCGTCACCGCCGGACCGGTCACCGTCACCGCGTCCGTCACCCTCGGCACCGTCCCGGGCGGGGCGTACGCGATCGCGGTCCGGCTGAGCGTCACGGCGCCCGAATGCCCGCAGGAGACGCTGGAGGAGCTGGTGGCCCTGACCCACACCATCTGCCCCTACTCCAACGCCGTTCGAGGCAATATCGAGGTCATCACGGAGGTCGCCGGCGGTTCCTGACACCACCGGGCTCTCCATCCGCCGTGACCACCCACGCCGTGCCCCGCAGACGGGGCGGCCGACCGACCGAGGATCCCATGACCGTCATCGATGACACCGAAGAGCACAACAGCCGCAGCCGTTCCGGGATCGCCCGAGCCCTCGCGGTGATCGACGCCGTGGCACGTGCCCCGCACGCGCAGGGTGTCTCGGTGATCGCACGGGAGACAGAGCTGCCGAAGGCGGTGGCCCACCGCATCCTGCGCGAACTCGTGGCAGGGAACTTCCTCGCCTTCGAGGAGGACACCAAGGCCTACCGGATGGGCCCCGGCGCCCTCACCATCGGGCTCGCCGCGATGCGCGAACTCGACATCCCCACCATCGCCCACCGCCATCTGATCGCCCTGTCCGAGCGCACCGGCCAGACCACGACCCTCTCGCTGCGCCAGGGCTGGTCCCGGGTGTACGTCGACCAGGTCCTCTCCCGCCAGGAGATCCGGATGTCGGTGGCGCTCGGCACCAGCCACCCGCTGCACGCCGGTTCCTCCTCGAAGGCCATCCTCGCCGCACTCCCCGACTCCGAGGTGGAGGACTACATCGACCACCACCGTCTGGACGGCGTCACCGACGCCACCATCACCTCCGCCGCGACGCTGCGCGGGGAGATCGCGGTCATCCGCACCACCGGCTACGCGGTCAGCGTGGGGGAACGGCAGGTGGAGGCCGCCAGCGTCGCCGCCGCCCTGCACGGGCCGATCGGCCAGGTCGTCGGCTCGGTCTCGGTGTGCGGGACGAAGGCCATGTTCAGCGAGGCCAGCAGCCGTCAGCTCGGCGAATGGGTCACCTCGGCCGCCGACAACATCTCCGCCGACCTCGGCTCCGTACGGGACACCGCCGAGGAACGAAAGGACGCACCATGACGACTTCGGCACAGGCCGGCCCGGCGCGGGAGGCCCCGGACCCCGGACAGGGCCCCCTGCGGGGCATCCGCGTCATCGACGCCTCCACCATCCTGGCCGGGCCGCTCTGCGCCCAGCTGCTCGGCGACTTCGGCGCCGACGTGATCAAGATCGAGCACCCGGTCGCCGGGGACGGGATGCGCGGCCACGGCGAGTCCAAGAACGGCATACCGCTGTGGTGGAAGGAGATATCGCGCAACAAGCGCACCGTCGGCCTCAGCCTCTCCGATCCGGACGGGGCCGCCCTCTTCCGCCGCCTGGTGGCGGACGCCGATGTCGTCGTGGAGAACTTCCGCCCCGGCACCCTGGAGCGATGGGGCCTGGGCCCCGAGGTCCTGCACGGGATCAACCCGGGCCTGGTGCTCGTCCGCGTCACGGGCTTCGGGCAGACCGGCCCCTACGCCTCCCGAGCCGGATTCGGCACCCTCGCCGAGGCGATGAGCGGCTTCGCCCATCTGACCGGCGAACCCGACGGCCCGCCCACGCTCCCGGCGTTCGGCCTCGCCGACACCATCTGCGGGATCGCCGCCTCGTCCGCCGTCACCATGGCCCTCTACCACCGGGAACGGGACCCGGACCACCGCGGCCAGGTCATCGACATGAACCTGATCGAGCCCATCATGGCCGCCGTCGGGCCGTCCCCGACGGTCTACGACCAGCTCGGCGTCGTGGCGCAACGGCACGGCAACCGCTCCACCAACAACGCCCCGCGCAACACCTACCGCACCAGCGACGGCCACTGGGTGGCCGTCTCCACCAGCGCCCAGCGGATCGCCGAACGCGTCCTGGAACTCGTCGGCCATCCGGAGGTCGTCCGGGAGGAGTGGTTCGCCACCGGGGGCGGCCGGGCCGCCCACGCCGATCTGCTCGACGGCCTCGTCGGCGGCTGGATCGCCGAACGCACCCGCGAGAAGGTCATCGCCGAGTTCACCGAGGCCGGCGCCGCGGTGGCACCCGTCTACGACGCGCGGGACCTCGTCGAGGACCCCCACATCCGGGCCACCGAGATGCTCACCACCGTGGAGGACGAGGACTTCGGCCCGCTCCTCATGCACAACGTCATGTGGCGGATGTCCGGCACACCGGGAGCGATCCGCTTCACCGGACGCGCGCACGGCGCCGACACCGAACACGTACTCACCGGGGAACTGGGCGTCGGCCCCGAGGAACTGGCGGCCCTGCGGGAACGCAAGGTCGTCTCCTGACCTAGGTCGTGTTTTAGAAGTCCCGTCTGTCTCGCGTGGTCCGGCACGCACGCTCGCCGCGTTGCCGAAATGCCCTAGTAGCTCCGCTACGAGGGCACCCCGGCGCCTTGCGATCGCACGCACCGGACCACGCGAGACCCGCCCTCCGGGCGGCCGACGCTACTTCTAAAACACTCCCTAGGCGGTGGCCACGGCCCCGCCGCGCCGGCAGCAGCACACAGCACCACAGAGACAGAGACGGGACGCACCATGAACAAGACCGCATCGATCACACAGCCGGCGCCCACCGGAAGGCGGGATCCGCTCCTGGCAGCGGTACGCGAGGGAGTACGCGTCCTCGACCTCGGCCGCCGGCTCTACATCGGTATGCCCCAGTCGCCCAACCACCCCGCCTACTGGCACACCCTGCCGCGCCGCCACGGCGACCGGGTGCGCGCGGACGGCGGTTCGGCCGCCAACGACATGCTCGTCATGGGCACCCACGTCGGCACCCACATCGACGCCCTCGCCCATGTCTCCCACAACGGGAAGCTGTACGGCGGAGCCGACGCCCGGACCGCCGGGATCGGCGGCGTCTACCCCGACCACGGGGTGCACACCATCGCCCCGATGGTGCGCCGGGGCGTCCTGCTCGATGTGCCCGCGGCGCTCGGCACCGAGGTCTGCGAGCCCGGCCAGGAGATCACGGTCGCCGATCTGGAGGCCGCCGAACGCCTTCAGGGCACCCCCGTGGAGCGCGGTGACGTCGTGCTCGTCCGCAGCGGCTGGGGGCGCCGGTTCGACGGCCCGGACCGCGAGGGCTTCATCGGCAACGACTCCGGCGTCCCCGGCGTCGGCGAGGCCGGGGCACAGTGGCTCGCCGCACGCGGGGTGCACGCGGCGGGCGCCGACTCCATCGCCTTCGAACGGCTGGCGCCGGGAGCCGGTCACGCCAGCCTGCCCGCGCACCGGGTCCTCCTGGTGGAGTCCGGCATCTACATCATCGAGACCCTCGACCTGGAGGAGATCGCGGCCCGGCAGGTCCACGAGTTCACCTTCGTGCTGTCGCCGCTGCCGCTCTTCGGTGCCACCGGGTCCCCCGTGCGCCCGCTGGCCGTGGTGAGCGACCCGTCGGCGGGAGACAGCCGTGGCTGAGCCCACCCTCGCCCGGCACCTCGCCGAGTTCGCCGCCGAGACCTCGTACGAGGCCCTTCCGCGCGAGGTCGACGACAGCGTCCGCAAGCGGGTCATCGACGTGCTCGGCCTCTGTGTGGCCGCCCACCGGCTGCCCACCTCCGCCGCGATCGTCGAGCATGTCCTCGAACAGGGCGGACGGCCGACGGCCACGGTCGTGGGCGGCGGCGGCACACCGGTGCCCGCCCCGCTCGCCGCTCTCGCCAACGGCGTGCTCGCGCACTCCCTCGACTACGACGACACCCATCTGCCGTCCGTCCTGCACCCCAGCGCCTCCGTCGTCCCCGCCGCGCTCGCCGCCGCCGAGGCCGCCGGCGCGGACGGCCGCCACACCATCCGGGCCATCGCGGTGGGCCTGGAGGTGTGCGTACGGCTCGGCATGGCCGGCTACGACCGCGACTCCGGGAACTCCACCTTCTTCGAGCACGGGCAGCACGCCACCTCGATCTGCGGCGCGCTCGGCGGCGCCGTCGCCGCCGGGCTGCTCCTGGGCCTCACCACGGACGGCCTCGTGGACGTGCTCGGCATCACGGCCTCCATGGCGGGCGGCATCATCGAGGCGAACCGCACCGGTGGCACCGTGAAGCGGCTGCACTGCGGTCTGGCCGCGCAGTCCGCCGTCACCGCCGCCCAGCTGGTGCGCCGCGGCTTCACCGGACCGCCCACCGTCCTGGAGGGGCGCTTCGGGTTCTTCGAGGCGTTCCTGCACGGCGTCTACGACCCCACGGCCATCACCGACGGCCTCGGCACCGAGTGGGCCGTGCCCGGCATCTTCTTCAAGCCGTACCCGGCCAACCACTTCACCCACACAGCGGCCGACGCCGCCATGGCGCTGCGCGAGCAGGGCCTGGACCCGGCGCGCGTGGAGCGCCTCGTGCTCGGCGTGCCGGCGCCGGTGGTCCGCACGATCGGCCAGCCGATCGACCGCAAGCGCGCCCCCGAGACGGGCTATCAGGCCCAGTTCTCCGGCCCCTACATGGTGGCCGCCGGGCTTCTCGGCGGGGGGCGCGGACTCGGCCTCGGGCTGGACGACTTCACCGACGAACTCGCCCGCGACCCCGCCCGCCGGGAGCTGATGGCCAAGGTCGAGGTCGTCGCCGACGACATGGCCACCGGCATCTTCCCCGAGCAGTTCCCCGCGGTGCTCACCGCCCATGACAGCGACGGCCGCGTCTGGCGGCAGGAGGTGCTCAGCAACCGGGGCGGCCCCGACCGACCGCTGTCGGACGCCGAACTCGCCCTGAAGTTCCGCGACAACACCGCCGGCCGGCTCTCCGGCTCCGCCATCGATCTCGTGATGGACCGGGGCCTGAACCTCGCCGGACTCGACCGTATCCAAGATCTGCTCAGCCCCCTGGCCGAGCTGAAGACACTCGCAGGAGGCCAGTCATGACCGAGTACGACCTCGTAGTGAGGAACGTCCGGGTCGTCACCGACGAACAGGACGAGCCGCGGGCGGCGGACATCGCCGTCCTGAACGGGAAGATCGCCGAAGTCGCCCCCGGAATCGACGTCACCGGCGCCGCCGAGGTGGTCGACGGCGGGGGCAAGCTGGCCTTCCCCGGTGTCGTCGACGCCCACCAGCACTGGGGCATCTACAACCCGCTCGACCAGGACGCCGCGAGCGAGAGCCGCGCCTGCGCCCAGGGCGGTGTCACCTCGGCACTGAGCTACATGCGCACCGGGCAGTACTACCTCAACAAGGGCGGCACGTACGCCGAGTTCTTCCCCGAGGTGCTGGAACTGACCGAGGGCCGCGCCCATGTGGACTACGCCTACCACCTCGCCCCGATGTCCAAGGGCCACATCGCCGAGATCCCGGCTCTGGTCCGTGACCACGGCGTCACCTCGTTCAAGGTGTTCATGTTCTACGGCAGCCACGGACTGCACGGCCGCTCGGCCGACCAGAGCTCCTTCCTCATGACACCCGAGGGCGAGCGCTACGACTACGCCCACTTCGAGTTCGTGATGCGCGGTATCCAGGCCGCCCGTGAGCAGTTCCCCGACATCGCCGACCAGATCTCGCTGTCCCTGCACTGCGAGACCGCCGAGATCATGACGGCGTACACCAAGCTGGTGGAGGAGGCCGGCGAGCTGACCGGCCTGGCCGCCTACAGCGCCTCCCGCCCGCAGCACTCCGAGGGGCTGGCCGTCTCCATCGCGTCCTACCTCGCCCACGAGACCGGCCTGCCCACCATCAACCTGCTGCACCTGTCCTCCCGCAAGGCGGTCGACGCGGCGGTACGCATGAGCAGGGCGTTCCCCCACATCGACTTCCGCCGCGAGGTCACCGTCGGCCACCTGCTGGCCGACATCGACACCGCACACGGCCTCGGCGGCAAGGTGAACCCGCCGCTGCGTCCCCGCGAGGACGTCGAGGCCCTGTGGGAGTACGTCCTGGACGGCACGGTGGACTGGGTCGTCTCCGACCACGCCTGCTGCCGCGAGGAGCTGAAGTTCGGCGAGCCCGCGGACGACATCTTCCTCGCCAAGTCGGGCTTCGGCGGGGCCGAGTACCTGCTGCCCGGCATGATCACCGAGGGCACCCGGCGCGGCCTGCCGCTGGGCCGGATCGCCGCCCTCACGGCATGGAACCCGGCCCAGCGCTACGGCCTTCCCACCAAGGGCCGGATCGCCGTCGGCCTCGACGCCGACATCGCGCTGGTCGACCCGGAGGGCAGCTGGACCGTCCGCGCGGCCGACTCGGAATCCACCCAGGAGTACACCCCCTTCGAGGGCTTCGAGCTGACGGCCCGGGTCACCGACACCTTCCTGCGCGGGAACCGGATCATGGCCGACGGCAAGGTCGGTGACAAGGCGGTCGGCTCCTATCTGCACCGGCCGACCGGCAGCTGAGCGACGCGGCACGGCCGCCCGCGCACGCGGTGGGGGCGGGCCCCCCTCCCCCACCGCGTGCCCACTCCGAGCGGCCGCGCCGGTCGGGCTCAGCGGCCGATTCCATTCGAGCGGGACAGAAAGGCAGACGGCGCATGAGATCCGCCCTGTACGTACCTGGCGACCGCCCGGACATGCTGGCGAAGGCCCTCGACAGGGGCGCCGACGCGGTGATCGTGGACCTGGAGGACGGCGTCGCCCCCGGCTCCAAGGAGTACGCGCGGGCCACGGCCTCGGCCTGGCTGGAGGGCATCGCACCGGCCGTCCGGCGCGCCGGCCCGGAGATCTGGGTGCGGGTCAACTCCGGCCGGGAGGCGGTCGCCGACGCCCGCGAGGTGGCCCTGCCGGCCGTCAACGGTCTGATGGTGGCCAAGACCGAACAGGTCGGTGACCTCGTCGACGTGGCCGACGCGCTGTCCGCGGCTCCGTGGATCGCGCTGTGCCCGCTCCTGGAGAGCGCGGCCGCCCTGCTGTCCGCCCCGCTGATCGCGCGCGGGCCGCGGGTGACCCGCATGCAGCTGGGCGAGGCCGACCTGTGCGCCGACACCGGGATCGAACCCGGGCCGGACCAGAGGGAGTTGCTCTGGCCCAGGACACAGCTCGTGCTGGCCTGCGCGGCCGCCCGGCTGGCCCCGCCGCTCGGCCCGGTCAGCACCGACTTCCGTGACCTCGACGCCCTGCGCCGGTCCACCATCGCGCTCAAACGCCTGGGATTCGGTGGCCGGAGCTGCATCCATCCCGGGCAGGTCCCGGTCGTCAACGATGTGTTCACCCCGGCCGCCGCCGAACTGGAGCGGGCCCACGCGCTGATCGAACGGTTCGAGAGGGCGGACTCGGGGGTGGCCGTGGACGACTCGGGCCGCATGATCGACGAGGCGGTGGTACGCGGCGCCCGCCGCGTCCTGGCCGCCGGCCCGGACGGCAGGTAGCCGTCGGCCCCCGGCCCAACGTGCGCCGACCCCTATCACTCCGTCACTTGCGCAACCTATAGAGTATTGGAGACCGAAGCGAGAAGCCCGACGGCGCACACGGCGCCGGGGCGGTGAGGGTCCGAGGAGTGGCACCGTGTTCTCTGATGTGGGCCCGCTGGAAGTCGTCACACTGGCCGTCCTCGCGGTACTCCTCTTCGGACCGGACAAACTGCCGGGGCTCATTCAGAACGTGTCGACGTTCATCCGGAAGTACCGGGAGTTCTCCGAGAACGCGCAACAGGAGATCCGGTCCGAACTCGGCCCGGAGTTCAAGGACTTCGAATTCGAGGACCTGAATCCCAGGACGTTCGTGCGCAAACACGTCCTGGACGGCGACGGCCTGGGGCTCGACGAAATCCGCGACGCCCTTGACCCGAGGCAGGAACTGACGGAGGTCGCGAACGCGGTACGCGGCGCGGCCGACGATTCGGCGGAGCCCGCCGCACAACGGACGGCGAGCCCCGTTTCCCTCGGGAAGGACACCCCGGCGTCTGCGGAGCGGCCGCCGTTCGATCACGACGCCACCTGAGTCCGCAGCCGCGGGAGGTGGCGCCGCGTCCGCCCCGGTGCCGGGTTACTCGGCCCCGGAGGAGCCGGGTCCGGCGAAGTCCGGGCTGCTGAAGTCCGGGCTCGCGTAGCCGGGGGCGGTGAAGCCCCGGTCCGACGGGCGAGCCGGGCGCTCACGCGCGCTGTCGGCCGCGCCGGGCAGCGCGGGGCGTGCGGACGGGCGACCGGCTTCCCCGGTCAGCGATTCGCGCACCCCGCGGTGCAGGAACGGCACCATCCCCCGCTCCAGCAGCGCTCGTTGCCATCGCTCGCGTTCCTGTACCACCTCGGGGCGCTCGTCACCGGAGTAGGTGTCGTAGGAGGTGGAGCGGTTGCGCGAAGCCGCCACGATCATCGCGATGATGCCGGCCAGCGCGGCCGCCGCCGCCACGAGCGCGGCCGTCCACCCGGCGGTCACCAGCCCGTCCGCGAGATGGGGCTGCGCGCCGCTCAGGCGCAGGCCGTACCCGAGCAGCAGGAAGAGGGCCGCGGCCACGGCCACCACGCTGGGCGTGAGCACCACCAGTGCGGTCATCAGCCCGCTCCGGAAGCCCGACGAGCCCCCGGCGCTCGGCCGTACCCCACCGGAGGTGTCCGCCCGGCCACGGACTTGCAAGAGACCGTGGTACTCGGCGTCCGCGGCGGCTGCGATCCCGGTGCTCGCCGCCAGCGCGCGGGTACGCAGCTGTTCGGCGTTCACGGCCCCGTCCGCGCCGCTCAGCGCCTCGCGGACCGACGGGGAGTTCAGCGCCTGATCCAGCACGCGCTCGAAGTGGATCCGGTCGCGTGGCTGCACCTGGCCAGGCCCGTTCATACGTGTCCCCCGGTGAGATCGGTACCCAGGACTGTCGTCAGCCTTGCCGCGCAAGGCAGTCAGCCGATGTTCACGCCGTAGTCGGTGGCGATCCCGGCCAGGCCCGACGCGTACCCCTGGCCGATGGCACGGAACTTCCACTCCCCGCCCCTTCGGTAGAGGGCGCCGAAGACCATGGCGGTCTCCCCGGCAGCGTCGTAGGAGAGTTCGTAGCGGCACATCTCGCGGCCGGTCAGGTTGTCCACGACCCGGATGAACGCTTCGCTGACCTGGCCGAAGTTCTGACCGCGCGTCTCCGCGTCGTGAATGGACACGGCGAAGACGACCTGGGTGGCCTTCTCGTCGAGGCCGTCGAGGTCGACGAGGATCTGCTCGTCGTCGCCGTCCCCGTCGCCGGTGAGGTTGTCCCCGGTGTGCCGCACCGCGCCGTCGGGGCTGGTGAGGTTGTTGTAGAAGATGAAGTGCGCGTCGGAGAAGACCTTCAGGTCCGGCCCGCAGACGATCGCCGACGCGTCGAGGTCGAAGTCCGTGCCACCGACCGGCCGGGCGTCCCAGCCCAGGCCGATGGCCACATCCGCGAGCGGGGTGCCGTCCCGGTTGAGGACGACGTTCTGACCCTTGGCAAGGCTGACGCCCATGTGTGCTGCTTCTCCTGGGGTGAGGTGAGGATGGCCGGGCCTGCCGTGAGCCGCTCCGGCGTGACGCGTCCATTGTAGTTCAGAGCTTGCGCAACCATTGAAGCGTTGTCATGGACTCGCGTGACACGACGGACCCCGCGCCCGCGACGCCCCGTTCACCGGCCACCGTATCCGCCGGGTACAGGGCGAGCCGCCACCGGAGGGCCCCGCACCGGCCTCCGGACCGCGACTCAGCGGGGGGCCGCGTCGCTCTCCGGGACGGGGCGCGCGGAGGCCGCGTCGCCGGGGGCGGCCCGGATCGTCCGCGCCTGCGCCTCTTCGGCCGGGGCGGGCTCCGGGGCGGCCGCCGGCGCCGGGGAGTCCTCCTTCATCGCCTTCGCCTCGCTCTTGAGGATGCGCATCGACTTCCCCAGCCCGCGGGCGGCGTCCGGCAGCTTCTTCGACCCGAACAGCACGATGACCACGATCGCCACGATCAGCAGATGCCAGGGTTCCAGTCCGTTGCGGAGCATGCGTCAGCTCACCCTCTCTCTCGCTCGTTCCGGTGCGTGCCTCGATGACCGCGCCCGTCTTTAAGGTTGCTAGATTGCGCAACTGTACAACCTTGGGGCGGGGTCAGTCGTCTCCTCTGGATGAACCGGATGAATGAGAGCGCACACATGACAGGCAGCCACAAGACGGCACCGGTGCGCCGCGGCGGCGCTCGGGCAGCCGCCCGCGGCCGGCGGCGCAGGCGCGGCCGGGTACGGCTCGTGCTCGGGATATCTCTGTCGCTGCTCGTGCTCGTGACCGCGGGGGCCGGCTGGGCCTATTTCAAACTCAGCGGCAACATCGACACCTTCGGTGCCGACGGGATCTCCGACGACCGGCCCGCGGCCACCTCGAAGGGCCAGAACGTCCTGGTCATCGGTTCGGACGCGCGGACCGACGGCAACAGCGAACTGGGCGGCGGCGACAAGGGCGACATCGGCCGCTCCGACACCGCGTTCGTGCTGCACGTGTACGCCGACGGCAAGCACGCGGTCGGCGTGTCCATTCCCCGCGACACCCTCGTCGACATCCCCCGCTGCAAACTGCCCGACGGCAGCTGGAGCCGGCCCGAGTCCCATGTCATGTTCAACTCGGCCTACTCCGTCGGCCAGACCGCCAAGGGCAATCCCGCCTGCACCCAGAACACCGTGGAGGCGCTCACCGGTCTGCGCGTCGACCACACCGTCGTCGTCGACTTCAAGGGCTTCTCCGAGCTGACGGAGGTGGTCGACGGCGTCCAGGTGTGCCTGCCGCAGGACGTGTACGAGAACGACATCAACCCCAACCGGGCCACCCGCGGCAAACGCATCCTCGCCAAGGGGGAACAGACCGTCTCCGGCCGGGCGGCCCTGGACTACGTACGTCTGCGGCACGGGATCGGGGACGGCTCCGACATAGGCCGCATCCAACGCCAGCAGGCCTTCGTCGCCAGCCTGCTGAAAAAGGTGAAGAGCGACGGGCTGACCCCGACCAGGCTGCTTCCGCTCGCGAACGCCGCCACCAAGTCCATGACCGTGGACCCCGGCCTCGGTTCGGCCGAGAAACTGATCTCCTTCGTCATGTCCCTGAAGAACATCGACCTGCACAACACCAAGTTCATCACCATCCCCTGGCGGTACGAGGGGGCGCGCGTCGCGATCGTCGAGCCGGACGCCGACGCCCTGTGGGCGGCGCTCAAGGCCGACCGCACCCTCGACGGCCAGGACGCCAGCGGCGAGAAGCCCTCCGGCTCGTCCTCCCCGTCGCCCAGCGCCGACGAGCCGCCTTCCGGCGCGGGCATCGCGGTCGCCGTCTACAACGGCACCTCCCACACCGGTCTGGCCTCCCGGGCGGCGGCGGGACTGAAGGCGGCGGACTTCACCGTGACCGGCACCGCGACGGCGAGCACCCAGGACTACCGCACCACCGTCATCGAGTACGGGCCGGGCCAGAAGGAAGGGGCCAGGACCGTCGCCCGGCTCTTCGCCGCCGCGGAGCTCCGCTCCACCACTGCCTCGGGCATCAACGTGATCCTCGGGCAGTCGTACGCGGACGACCCCACCGCCACCGCCTCCGCCGCACCGACCGCGGTGCCCTCCAAGGTCGCCGACGACGCCCGCTCCGCCGACGACGACCTCTGCGCCAAGCTCTCGTACGGCTGACCCCACCGCCCTGCACACCCCTTCGCCCCCCTTCGCCCCCCTCGCCCCCTTCAGGAGAACCTCCATGCCTGTCATCACCGGAGCCCGGCCGGCGCTCCGCCCGGCCACGGCCCTGGCCGCGGTGTTCCTGGCCCTCGCCGCGTTCCTGGCACCCGGACCGGCGCACGCCGCCGCCGGCGGAACCGGCGCGGTGGCCGAGGCGCTGAGGAAGAGTCCCGTCTATGTCGACCCACGGGCCGAGAGGCAGCTCCCGAAGGCCGATGCCGACGCACTGGCGAAGAAGATCGAGGACGCGGACCGGCCGGTATTCGTCGCCGTGCTGCCCGAGTCCGCCGAGTTCCCGCAGGCGACCCTGCTGAAGGATCTGCGGTCGCTGACCGGTGTCACCGGTGTGTACGCGGTCCGTCTCGGTGACGGCTTCAACGCGGCCGCCGATGCGCGGGTCATGCCCCGCGACGCCGTCGCCAACCTCAAGGGGGCGACCGGGCGTTCCTCGCCCGAGGACGCCGGGGCGCAGCTGAACAGCTTCGTCGAACAGGCGCTCCAGCAGGCCGGCGGCAGCGCACCGGCCTCCTGGGCGGCGGACGGCGGGGACGACTCGGGCACCGGGCTGCTGGTCGCCGGCGGCGTGGTCGTCGCCGTCGGAGCGGGCGCGTACGCCCTCCACCGCCGGTCGAGGAGGAAGAGGCAGGAGCGCGAGCGCACCGAGCTGGAGGCCCTGCGTGTCGTGGTGGACGAGGACATCACGGCCTTCGGCGAGGAGCTGGACCGCCTCGGCTTCTCGCCGTCGGAGCCGGGTGCCACGGACGACATGCGGCAGGACTACACCCACGCGCTGGACGCCTACGACAGGGCCAAGACACAGATGGCCGGGGCGACCCGTCCCCACGACGTCCAGCAGGTGACCGGGACCCTGGAGCAGGGGCGGTTCACCCTGGCCACCCTGGCCGCCAGGCGCGGCGGTGACCCGCTGCCCGAACACCGGCTCCCGTGCTTCTTCGACCCCCGGCACGGCCCGTCGGCCACCGACGTGCGGTGGGCGCCGCAGGGAGGCACGCCGCGGCCCGTTCCCGCGTGTGCCGCGGATGCCGCGCGCATGGCCGATGGCGGGGAACCGTGGTCCCGGATGGTCGACACCGGCCACGGCAGGCAGCCCTACTGGAACGCGGGCCCCGCCTACACGCCCTGGGCAGGGGGGTACTTCGGCGGCGGGGGCGGGGGCGGCATGCTCGGCGGCCTCCTCGTGGGCACCATGCTCGGCGGTCTGATCAGTGCTCCCTCGGCATTCGCCGGCACCGGCACCCCGGCCGAGGAGCTCCCGGACGGCGGAGATTTCTCGGGCGCCGACTTCAACGCGGCTGACTTCGGAGCGGGCTTCGGGGGCGGGGACTCCGGCAGCGACTTCGGGGGTGACTTCGGCGGCGGGGACTGGTGACCGGCGCCGGTCATGTCCGTAGCGCTGCCGCGGCCCTGGCCCAGTTGGCGTGCAGTCGGTCCAGGTAGGTGCGGGCCTGGCTGCCCGGTTTCACGCCGCGGGCGAACGCGCTCATGTTGCCTGCCCCGGCGTTGTAGCCGAGGGCCGGCAGTTCGTCCCTGGAGTAAGGACCGGCCCACCGGGCGGGCAGCTGGGCGGCGAGGTCGTGCAGGTGCCAGGCGGCCGCCTCGATGGCCAGGTCCCGGTCGTCGGGCAGCTCCTCCCATCTCCGGTCGGCGAAGCCGTGTGCGCGCTTCGTCTCGTCGAAGGCCGCCCGGTGCATGTTCGCGATGCCGAACGAGGCTTCCGGCTTGCCGCGCTGCCAGGCCCGTTCCAGTTCGGGGTCGTGCGGTTTGTACGACTCGTTGTAGAGGATGGCCATCAGCAGCGTGGGGTTGATGCCCGCCTGCCGGGAGTGGGTGCGGACCTGCGTGGCGAAGTCCGCCGGATCGTAGGGGGCGCCGCGTTCCGGTGCGCTCGGGCTGCTGCTCGCGCTGTGCGGCGGGGAGGATGACGCGCCGGACGCGGGGCGGGGCGGGGCGTCAGGCGTGGAGGGGTGGCCGCAACGCGCGAGGCCCCAGACCGCCAGGGCGGCCAACGGTACAGCCAGCCAGCGCCAACACGGCCCGGAATCCGTCATGTTCAGGTCCTTCCAGGGCAGGACGGACGGCTCGTCCCCCGGTGGACGGCCGGCGTCCGGGACGGACCCGACGGCCGCCTCCGACGACGGCCGTGATCACCGGCGGCCTCAGGCGAACAGGTCACGGAGCCGGCGGGACGGTGCCTGCGCCGCGCGGTCGGCCAACTGTCCGACCATCAGCCGCACCACCGTCACCACGTCGGTGTCGTCGACGAAGTAGACCTGCCGCCGGCCCTCCCGCCGGGAGCGCACGAGACCGGCCAGCTTCAGCTTCGTCAAATGCTGGCTCACCGCGGGCAGGGCACCGCCCACGCGCTCCGCCAGCCCCGTCACATCGCTCTCGCCCTGCGCGAGCGTCCAGACGATGTGCAACCGCGCGGGTGACGCCAGCAGTCCGAACGCGGCGGCCGCTTCCGCCAGTACCTCGGCAGGCGGGTCCCCGAAGTCGCCCGCACCTGCCGCCATCGCCGCTCTCCCGCCATCGCCGCTCTCCCGCCTGTGTCGCGCTCCCGAAACCGAGCGGGCCAAGTGTATCGAGGCCACTTGACACCGGCGGCGGCGAATTCAGTTGGCGTACTCACCCATACCCCGTGGCAAGTACGCTCCGTGTCCCGCCTCCCCCACATAGGCACGGTCGTCGATCACCGGAACCCCGCGGGACAGCACCGTCTCCACCCTCCCCGTGACACGCTTGCCCTCGTAGGCCGAGTAGTCGACGTTCATGTGATGCGTTTCGGCGGACAGAACCTGCTCGGCCGCCGGATCATAGATGACGATGTCGGCGTCCGAACCAGGTGCGATCGTGCCCTTCCTCGGATACAGGCCGAACATGCGGGCCGGCGCGGCGCAGGCGATCTCGATCCAGCGGCGGCGGCTGATATGGCCGTCGACAACACCTTGGTGCAGCAGGTCCATGCGGTTCTCCACGCCCGGCATGCCGTTCGGGATCTTCGAGAAGTCCCCCCGCCCCATCTCCTTCTGCCCCTTGAAACAGAACGGACAATGATCCGTGGACACCACCTGCAGATCGTTCGTCCGCAACCCACGCCACAGAGCCTCCTGGTGCTCCCTCGGACGCAGAGGAGTGGAACAGACGTACTTCGCACCTTCGAAATCAGGCTCGGCGAGGTTGTCGGTCGACAGAAAGAGGTACTGCGGGCACGTCTCACCGAACACGGGGAGTCCCTCGTCCCGTGCTCGCGCCAGTTCGGCGACAGCCTCCTGGGCCGAGACATGCACCACATAGAGGGGAGCACCCGTCACTTGGCTCAGCTTGATCATTCGATGCGTGGCCTCCGCTTCGAGCAGCGCCTTGCGGACTTCGCCGTGGTAACGCGGGTCCCTCTCCCCGCGGGCCAGCGCCTGCTCCACGAGTACGTCGATCGCGAGGCCGTTCTCCGCGTGCGTCATCACCAGGCCACCGTTGGAGGCGGCGCGTTGCATGGCTCGCAGGATCTGACCGTCGTCGGAGAGGAAGACTCCCGGGTAGGCGGTGAAGAGTTTGAACGATGTGACGCCGGCCGAGACGAGGCCGTCCATCTCCTTGAGCGAGGACTCGTTCACATCGGACATGATCATGTGAAACCCGTAGTCGATCGCGCACTTTCCATTGGCCTTTTCGTGCCACGCGTCGAGCCCTTCGCCCAGGGACCCGCCCTTGGACTGGATCGCGAAGTCGATGATGGTCGTCGTGCCGCCCCACGCCGCGGCCCGGGTGCCGGTCTCGAACGTATCGGAGGCGAACGTGCCGCCGAACGGCATCTCCATATGGGTGTGGCCGTCGACGCCACCCGGAATCACGTACTTCCCGGCAGCGTCGATGACATGGTCGGCTGTCCACCCATGGCTGTCATGAGTGGCCATGGCCACGACTCGACCACCGTCGATGAGCACATCAACGTGCAACTCGTCGGAGGCCGTGATCACCAGTCCGCCAGTAATGAGAGTGCGTGCCATGGCTTCTGCTCCATTCGCGTCGGATCAACGGCGTTCGCTCATGAACCGTTCCTGCTCGCCCCGTGCGCCCCGATGAGGCACATCGGCATGGGTCTCGTCGGATGCGGTGACGACGGTGCCGCCGCGCGGGTGCGGCGCCGGGCCGAGTCGTACACGCCGGTGCGCCCGGCCCCGGACGGGCGAGTGCCGCGAGTCCGTGCGGGGGAACCCGCCGGACGGCGAGCGGCAGTCCTCCCCGGACCCGGGGGCGGCCGCCTAGCTTCGCTCCATGATCAGAAACGCAGTCATCGCCTCGGTCGTCATGTGTGCGTCGTTCGCCACCTCTCCCCCGGCCACCGGGACCGCCGTCCCGTCCGACGGCTGGCAGCGGGTCGGCTCCGGCATCCTGGGCGGGGTGAGCGGCATGGCAACGGCCGAGGGGGCGCCCGCGGGTCCCGGCCTGGCCGATGCCGTCGTCGTACGGGACAACACCGGGCCCCGCGAGTCCAGGGTGGCGACGGTATGTCTGCGGCCCGGCCAGGACCCGGTGGTCAGGGAACTCCCGTGGTTCGGCGTGCTCCCCGCCGGCCTGGAGGCGCTCGACGCGGTGCCCGGCCGCCCCGGGCACTACATCGCCGTGGCCGGCAGGGGCGATGCCTTCCACATCGTCGTGGCGAACGGCCGGGCGAAGGCCGAGGGCGGCCCCGTAGCGCTGCCGGGCCGGCGCGACGGCGACGATTACGCGGGCTTCGCACTCCACCGCGACAGCTCGGGCAGGACCTTCGCGGTGTGGGCGACGCGGGGCAGCGGCGACCGGCCGGCCGTCGTACGCGCCTCCTCGGTGCGCATCGGCGCGTACGGCCCGGACTTCGGCACCGTCAGCGCGCGGCAGGAGTTCGCGGTGCCGTTCCCGGAGCAGGCCGAGGTGCGGCACATCAGCGACCTGAAAGTCCTCGACGACGGCACCGTCATGGTGTCGTCGGCCTCGGACCCCGGCGTGGACGACGGGCCGTTCACCTCCGCCGTCTACGACGCCGGCCGGCTCACCGTCAACGTGGCCCATGACGCCGTGCTGCGCCTGAAGCCGGAGTCCGGCCTCGTCCCGCTCACCCTCTTCACCGAGCGGGACAACCGGAAGATCGAGGCCATCGCCTTCCTGCCCGGCCGGCACGCGATCTGGGGCACCGACGACGAGGAGAACGGGGGCTCCGTGAAGTTCGACCGCGCCGGACGGTAGCCCGACGGGCGGAATCGGCCTTGCCCGGCCGCGCCGCACCGGCGGCGCCCCCGCACCGGTACCGGGAGCGCCGCACATCCGCGGGCTCACCCCGCCGCTTGCAGCGCGTCGGCGAGGATCTCCGCACCCTCTTCCGCCTCCGGGATGGAGAGCGAGAGAGGCGGGGCGATGCGCAGGACGCTGGTGTTGTGGCCGCCGCCCTTGCCCAGGAGGAGGCCGCCCTCGCGGGCCGCCTCCAGGACGGCCGAGGCCGCCTCGGGGTTCGCCTCGTCCGTGCCGGGCTTCACCAGCTCGATCCCGATCATCAGGCCCCGGCCGCGCACCTCCCGGACGCACTCCGAGCCGGCGGCGATCGCCCGCAGCCGCTCGATGAGCAGCCCGCCGACCCGGCGGGCGTTGCCCTGGAGATCGTGTTCGAGGAGGTACGAGAGGTTGGCGAGGCCGGCGGCCATGGTGACCGGGGAACCGCCGAACGTCGAGATGGAGTTGGCGTCCAGGCAGTTCATGACGTCGGCGCGGGCGATGACACCCCCGATCGACATGCCGTTGCCGATCCCCTTGGCGAAGGTGACGATGTCCGGCGGACCGCTGCCCCCGTGCGCCTGCCAGCCCCAGAAGTGCTCGCCGGTACGCCCCCAGCCGGTCTGCACCTCGTCGGAGATCCACAGGATGCCGTGCCGGTCCAGGACTTCGCGGAACGCCGCGTACAGCCCGTCGGGCGGTGAGGTGAACCCGCCCACGCCCTGGATGGGTTCGGCGATGAGCGCGGCGGCGTCCCTGGTGTGGCCGAGCAGATCCTCCAGGTCCGCCACGCAGGCCGCGATGAACTCCCCGTCGCTCAGGTGCGCGTACGGTCCACGGCTGCGGACGCCCCCGTGCACGTACAGCGTCTGGAGCGGCGACAGACCGGTGGGCGACCACGCGTGGTTGCCGGTGACGGAGACCGCGGAGAAGGACCGGCCGTGGTAGCTGTTGCGCATCGCGAGGATCTGGTTCGACCTGCGGTACGCGGTGGCGAGCAGCAGCGCCGTGTCGTTCGCCTCGGTGCCGGAGGTGGTGAAGAAGACCCGGGCGTCCGGGATGCCGGAGAGGGAGACGAGGCGCTCGGCGAGCTCGACCATCGGCCGGTTCAGATAGAGCGTGGAGGAGTGGATGATCCGCCCGGCCTGCTCGGTGACGGCCTTGGTGACCTCGGGCAGCGCGTGGGCGGTCATGGTGGTGAGGATGCCGCCGAAGAAGTCGAGGTAGCGGTTGCCGTCCGCGTCCCAGACGTGGCGGCCCTCGCCGTGGGTGATCTCCAGCGGGTGCCGGTAGTAGAGCGCCATCCAGTCGGGGCTGACCGCGAGGTGGCGATGGTGCAGGCTGCTCACGGCTCCACCAGTCCCTCGTACGCGTCGGGGCGGCGGTCCCGGTAGAACGCCCACTGCTGGCGGACCTCGTCGATGAGCCCGAAGTCGAGGTCGCGGACGAGGAGTTCCTCGGCCTTGTCGCTGGCGACGTCCCCGACGAACTGACCGCGCGGGTCGACGAAGTAGCTGGTGCCGTAGAAGTCGTTGTCGCCGTACTCCTCCTGGCCGACCCGGTTGATCGCGGCGATGAAGTACTCGTTGGCGACGGCGGACGCCGGCTGTTCCAGCTGCCAGAGGTAGCCGGAGAGACCACGTGAGGTCGCCGACGGGTTGTACACCAACTGGGCTCCGTTGAGTCCGAGTTGACGCCACCCCTCGGGGAAGTGCCGGTCGTAGCAGATGTAGACGCCGACCTTGCCCACCGCTGTGTCGAAGACCGGCCAGCCGGCGTTTCCGGGCTTGAAGTAGTACTTCTCCCAGAATCCCTTGACCTGCGGGATGTGGTGCTTGCGGTACTTGCCGAGGTACGAGCCGTCGGCATCGATCACGGCGGCGGTGTTGTAGTAGAAGCCGGACTGCTCGACCTCGAAGACCGGGACGACGATCACCATGCCGGTCTCCCGGGCCAGTTCCCGCATCCGCTGCACGGTCGGGCCCTCGGGCACGGCCTCGGCCCAGCGGTAGTGCTCGGGGTCCTGTACCTGGCAGAAGTAGGGGGCGTTGAACACCTCCTGGAAGCCGATGATCCCCGCCCCCTGCCGGGCGGCCTCGCGGGCATGCTCCTCATGCTTGGCGATCATGGATTCGGTGTCGCCGGTCCAGGTCGCCTGGACGAGTGCGGCGCGTACGACGTGGGACATGAGCTGCTCCTTCGACGCGGCGTCAGAGAGCCTCTTGGCAGTTTCTACGCCCGTAGACACGTGCGTAGAGGAGAACGTAAGCCCCGCCACACAGCGGGGCAAGACCATCGCCGTGAACCAGCGGAGTCGATCATGTTTCACACCCGTGCGGTCCAGCCCGGAGAACCGGGGCGGTGGGGCAGGTCCCGGCGCTGTCCGATCCCCGTTACGCGCAGCGCGTGCACCACGTCCGCTCCCGCGCCCCGGACACCCCACGGGCCGCCGCCAGCAGTCGCGGTACGAGACGGCGCGGATCGCCCTCCGCGATCCTGGCCGCGTCCCGCCGGAGTTCCGCCGCCAGCACCGGCAACCGGTCCGCGGGCAGCCCGGCCGCCTCGCAGAGCACCCCGTGCGCCTCCCCCCTGCGGCCCTCCGTCCGCAGCCGGAGCAGGGCCGCGACGGTGTCCTGGGCCGACTTCAGCGCCACGGGGTCCAGAGCGGCGGCACCACGCGCGGCCGGGTCCTCGTTCACGCCCGGCGCGCCGCCGAACCGGGCGCCGCGCGGCTTTCTGCGCACGGGCGGGGCGGGGGCGGGCGTGGCGAGGGCGGGCATGGCAGGGGCAGGCTCGGGTTCCGACGCGGCTTCGGCGGCGAGTGTCCCCGGCGGCGCGGGTGTTCCGGGGCTCAGAAGGTGACGGCGATCCCGATGTGCGGCCGCTTGCCGAGCCGGACGATCGTCGCCGGGTAGTCCAGCAGCCAGTACTTCCAGGTGTACTTGCGGCTGATGGCCCGGCGCACGGCATTGGTGCCCTCGGCGTCGAGCAGCCGGCCGGTCCCCTCGGCGCTCGGGGCGCCCTGAGCGATCCGGCCGCGGACATCACAGACGGTGACGAGGACGCGGCTGTCGTTGCGCAGCCGCTTGACCTTCCACGAATCGGCCTTGGTCCAGATGAGCAGCTCGTCGCCGTCGACGGCCGCCCAGACCGGCGTGGCGACGGGCGTGCCGTTCTTCCGGTACGTGGTGAGGCTGACGTACTCGCTTCGGGCGAACTCCTGGAGGCTCATGGCGCAACCCTACGCACCGGCGCGGGTGCGGTACGCGGGCGCCTCCGGCACGCCCCGCTCCCGCCACCGCTACCCGGCCAACGGGACGACGTCCGGCTCGGGGGCGCAGCGCAGGAGCAGCTCGTCCATCGAGAGGCCGAGCGCGCCCGCCAGTGCCGCGACGGTGAAGAAGGCGGGGGTGGGGGCGCGGCCGGTCTCGATCTTGCGGAGCGTCTCGGCCGAGATTCCGGCGCTGCGGGCGATGTCGACCATGCTGCGGCGGCCGCGCGCCTCGCGGAGCAGGCGGCCGAGCCGCTCGCCTCGCAGGTGCTCTTCTGGGGTCAGGGGCGTTCGTACCATGCCGTCATTCTAATACCGCCTGAACCGGTATAGTAATTGGCATGGTGCAACTCAAGACAGACACATCCATCGAAGCCATGCGCGAGGCCGGCCGGGTCGTGGCGCAGATTCTGGCGGCCACCCGGGACGCGGCGGTGGCCGGCGTCTCACTGCGGGAACTCGACGAGGTGGCCCGCGGCGTCCTGCGCGAGGCGGGCGCCGGGTCACCGTTCCTCAACTACCGGCCGGACTTCGCCCCGGTCCCGTTCCCCGGCGTGATCTGCACGTCGGTCAACGACGCGGTCGTGCACGGAATCCCGACGGACCTGCGGCTGCGCGACGGCGATCTGGTGAGCATCGACGCGGGTGCGAAGCTCGGCGGCTGGGTCGGGGACTCGGCGATCAGCTTCACCGTCGGCCGCGCCCGGCCCGCGGACACCCGGCTGGTCGAGACGGCGTTCGCGGCGCTGGACGCGGGCATCGCGGCGGCCGTCGTCGGCAACCGGATCGGTGACATCGCGCACGCGGTCGGCCGGGTCTGCCGTACGGCCGGCTACGGCATCCTGGAGGGGTTCGGCGGCCACGGCGTGGGCCGGTCCATGCACGAGGACCCGGGCGTCCCCAACGAGGGACGACCGGGCCGCGGGATGCCGTTGCGGCACGGAATGGTGCTGGCCATCGAACCGATGCTGCTCGGCGGCGGCCTGGACACGTTCCACACCGACCCGGACGGCTGGACGCTGCGCACGTCCGACGGCAGCAGGGCCGCCCACGCCGAGCACACGGTGGCGATCACGGACGACGGCCCCAGAATCCTGACCGCGCTGTGAAAGCCACCGCGGACACGACCTAGTTGTTCTGCAGGAACTCCTTGGCCAGGGCGTCCCCGGCGGTCACCGCCGCGTCGTGGCTCTCGATCGGAGACACCTCGGAGTTCTTGAACAGGATGTACGTGACTCCGGATTCGGCGCCGCCCGTCTCCGGGTCGGGGTCGATGCCGAGGGCCTTCGCCGTGGCGTACGAGGCCTCACCGATGATCTTGTCGGGGCCGGTGTCGCCGACGACGGCGTACTCCACCTTGCCGCCGTAGATGACGGCGACGACGCCGCCGCCCTTGATCCCGGCGCTGCTGTAGTTCCAGATGCCGCTGCTGCTCGGCACGACGACGTACGGCAGCTTCTCCGCACTCAGCGGCTTGTCGCCCGAGGTGTGGAACGCGGTGTCGTCCTGGAACCACGGGTCGGTGTCCGTGTTGCAGGCGGTGGTCACCTGCCCGTCGCAGTCGATGTCCATGTCGGCCTTCCAGAACACCGCACCGTTCTTGCCGCAGACCGGCACCGTGGCCGATGTCTCCTCGTCCGTACGGTACTTGCCGTTCGAGATCTGCGAACAGGACGAGACCTTGGCCAGCAGGTCGGCCGCGCTGACGGAGCCCTCCCTGACGCCGGAGCCGGAGCCGGTGCCGCCGGAGGGGCCGTCGTCGGACAGCCGGGCGGTATGGGCGACGGTTTCGAGGTGCACCGCACCCGAGTGCGCGTTCCGTGCCGTCGCGGGAGCGGCGGAGGGGGAGAGCGAGCCGCCGGGGGCGGCCTGTGTCAGCGATCCGGCCGCGAGCAGAGCGGCGCCGGAGGCTGCGGCGAGGGCAAGCGTTCGCATACGCATGGTGGGGGGTGCCCTTCTGTTAGGAAAGTTTCCTTACCGAGATGCCAAGATGCTCCCCCAGGCATGTTCACGTCAATAGCCCGGAGGGCCGGCCGCCGCGTTCACCACGCGACGACCGGCCCCCCGTGTCTTGTTGTCGACGGCCCGTCAGGACCGGCCGGCCGGCCTCACCACCATGGCCGAACCGCCACCCCGCCGCTCCGGCTCGGCGGCCGCGAGCCATCGCCCGTCCGGCAGCCGCTGCACACCCGTCGCCGCACCGATCTCCGGGTTCGGCTTGAAGACATGCCCCAGGGCTTCGAGTCGCGCCCGCACCGGGCTGTCCCACAGCCCCGGTTCGAGCTCCGTCGTCGCGGCGTTGCGCTGGCTGGCGCGGGGCGCCGCGATGGCGTCCACCAGGGAGAGCCCCCGGTCGACCTTGCCGATCAGGGACTGCAGCACCGTCGTGATGATCGTGGCGCCGCCCGGCGAACCCAGGGCCAGCACGGGCTGCCCGTGCTTCATCACGATGGTCGGCGAGATCGACGACCTCGGCCGCTTGCCCGGACCCGGCAGGTTCGGGTCGTGGACGGCCGGGTCGGCGGGCGCGAACGAGAAGTCCGTCAGCTCGTTGTTGAGCAGGAAGCCGCGCCCCGGCACGGTCATCCCGCTGCCGCCGGTCTGCTCGATCGTCAGGGTGTACGCGACGACGTTGCCCCACTTGTCGGCGGTCGTCAGGTGAGTGGTGTTCTCCCCCTCGTACGTCGTCGGCGCGGCCTTCCCACCGGTGGCGCACTCCGCCGGGTGGCGGGGGTCACCCGGCGCGAGCGGGCTGGTCAGCACCGCGTCGTCCTTGATCAGGCACTCCCGCGAGTCGGCGAAGCGCTGGCTGAGCAGCCCCTTCGTCGGCACGTCCTCGAACTTCGGGTCGCCGACCCAGCGCCCCCGGTCGGCGAACGCGATCCGGCTCGCCTCGATGTAGCGATGCAGGTACCGCGCCTCGCTCGCCCTGGAAAGGTCCGTGGACTCAAGGATGTTGAGGGCCTCGCCCACCGTCGTACCACCGGAGGAGGACGGCGCCATGCCGTACACGTCGAGCCCCCGGTAGCCGGTCTTCGTCGGCGCCTGTCGCAGCGCCCGGTAGGAGCGCAGGTCCTTCGTGGTCAGGTCGCCCGGCCGCACCACGCGGGAGGACTTGGGGTCGACGGGCGGATTGCGCACCGTCCGCACGACATCCTCGGCCAGCTTGCCCCGGTAGATCTCGTCGAGGCCCTTGCGGCCGACCTCCTCATAGGTGCGGGCCAGATCCGGGTTCTTGAACACCGAGCCGACCACCGGCAGTTGACCACCGGGCAGGAAGAGCTTCCGGGTCGCCGGGAAGTCGGCGAACCTGGCCTGATTGCCCTCGGTCTGGGAACGGAACGTGCTGTCGACGACGAAGCCGTCCCGGGCGAGGCGCTCGGCCGGTTTCAGCACCTGACGGAGCGGTTTGCTGCCCCAGGTGTCGAGTGCCGTCTCCCAGGTGGCGGGGGTGCCTGGGGTGCCGACGCCGAGTCCGCTGGTGACGGCGTCGTCGAAGGCGAGCGGCTTCCCGTTCTCCATGAAGAGCGAGGAGTCCGCGCTGCGCGGCGCGGTCTCCCGGCCGTCGATGGTCTGAACGGTACGGGTCCTGGCGTCGTAGTGGACGAAGTAGCCACCACCGCCCAGCCCCGCCGAGTACGGCTCGGTCACCCCGAGCGCCGCCGCGGTCGCCACCGCCGCGTCCGCGGCGTTGCCGCCCTTGCGGAGCACCTCGATACCGGCGGCGGTCGCGTCGGCGTCGACGCTGGAGACCGCTCCCCCGTATCCCACCGCGACCGGGGACTTGGCCGGCGGTGCGACCGGTGGCGCGGACGCGGACGGGGCTGCCGCCCCGACCGACGCGACCACGGCGAGAACACCTAAGAACGACACATTCCGCGCGACGGAACGTCGCATGCGCACCTCCAGTGAAGGATCGTCCGCGCAGGGTAGCGCCGCCCCGGCCGCCCCGTCAGGACCGCCTCGAACTTGAGGCCGAATGCCCGCCAACATGCCCGCCCATGACTGACGGCGTACGCGACATCGTGCCGGGCGTGATACCCGCCGGCATCAGTACCGCCCGCCGGCGTTACCGACCCCCGCGGGAACGCCCGGAACCGCGCGGCAGAGTCCCCACCCGCGAGTTCACGCCTCGTCCCCGACCCCTGCCACCATCGCGTGCGCCTGCGTCGCCGTATGCGTGAGGCTGATCAGCCAGATGCGGACGCCCGCCGCTTCCGCCAGCGCCGCCGCCCGGCCCGTGAGGTGGAGGGAGGGCTTCCCCTCCGGGGCCCGCCGGACCTCGATATCGGTGAGCGGCGCACCGGCGAGGCCCGTACCCAGTGCTTTCAACACCGCTTCCTTGGCCGCGAACCGAACCGCGTACCGCTCGGCCGGGTCCTTCATGATGTCGCAGTAGGCGCGCTCCGCAGGGGTGAACACCTTGGCCCCGAAAGAAGGCCGGCGGGCGAGCACGCTCCGCATCTCCGCCACGTCCGCCAAGTCCGTTCCTACGCACAGGACTCGCCTGCCGACCAGGCGTTCTGTCCATGTCGTGTGAGGCGCCACTCCGGTATCCTCTCTCCTTGCCGCCTGCCCGGCCGCAGGCCAACGTGCCTGCCGCCAACCAACAGTGCACCACGGAACCGAGAGGGTCCCTGCGATGAGTGTGCGGTTCACGGTCGAGGCCAATCCCAGCCCGGCGAGTCGCGCCCGTCGCGCCGAGATCCTGGAAGACCCCAAGTTCGGCAAGTACTTCACCGATCACATGGCCCGTGTCGTGTGGACGAAGGACGGCGGCTGGCGGGACGCCGCCGTCGTGCCGTTCGCCCCCATCCCGATGCATCCGGCAGCCGCCGTCCTGCACTACGCGCAGGAGATCTTCGAGGGCATGAAGGCCTACCGCCATCCGGACGGCTCGGTGTGGACCTTCCGGCCCGAGGCCAACGGCAAGCGCTTCAACCGCTCGGCCCGCCGGCTGGCCCTGCCCGAGCTGCCCGTCGAGGTCTTCCTCGACTCCGTCACCGAACTGGTGCGCGCCGACCGCGACTGGGTGCCCGGCCAGGGCGAACAGAGCCTCTACCTAAGGCCGTTCATGTTCGCCTCCGAGGCGTTCCTCGGTGTGCGGCCCGCGGCCGAGGTCACGTACATGGTCATCGCCTCGCCGGTCGGCCCGTACTTCTCCGGCGGTGTGAAGCCCGTCTCCATCTGGCTCTCCGGTCAGTACACCCGAGCCGGGCGCGGCGGCACCGGCGCGGCGAAGTGCGGCGGCAACTACGCCGCCGGCCTCGCGCCCATGCTGGAGGCCGATGAGCACGGTTGCGACCAGGTGTGCTTCCTGGACGCCACCGAGGGGCGGTACGTCGAGGAACTCGGCGGTATGAACCTGTACTTCGTCACCCGCGACGGGCGTCTCATCACGCCTGAGCTCGGCACCATCCTGGAGGGCGTCACCCGCGCCTCCGTCCTCACCCTCGCCAAGGATCTCGGTCTCGACGTCGAGGAGCGGCCCGTCGACATCCGCGAATGGCGGGAGGGCGCCCGCACCGGCGACATCCGCGAGGTGTTCGCCTGCGGCACCGGCGCCGTCGTCACTCCCGTCGGCCGCCTCGTCTGGGAGGACGGCGAGGTGACCGCCCCGGACACCGGCGCCGAGGACTCGATCACCATGAAGCTGCGCCGCAGCCTCGTCGACATCCAGTTCGGGCGCGCCGAGGATCAGTACGGCTGGATGCGACGCCTCATCTGAGCCCGGTCGCCGCGGGCAGCGAGGCGGTGAGCAGGCCATGGCCCACCGCCTCGTTCGGGCAGGTCCCGCCGCAGTCGTCACCGGTGAGCGTCCGCCCCCGCGTCACCGGCAGACAGGCGTCCGCCAGGTCCGCGGCGGTCAGCGCACGGCCCTTGCCGATGCCCTGCTGCACCGCGAGCGCCACCACCCCGGCCGCGTACGCAGTCGCTCCCGATGTTCCGCTGGACACCAGCCAGCCGTCGTCGGGGGCGGTGCCGTCGTACGCGCTGTTACGACGGTCGAACATGCACCCCGGCTGGGTCGGGAACACCACGTAGTCGCCGTTGGGCAGCATGCCGCAGGGCCCGGACAGGTCGGGGACCCGCCGGCCGGGGAAGACGTCCGAGCGGTAGCTGGACGCCAGGTCGGCGGCCTGCCTGCGCCCGTCCGGCCCCACATGGACCCCGCCGACCGTGATCGCGTCCGGGGTCGCCACCGACTGGAACATGGCGGTACGCCGGTCCGTGGAACCGTTGCCGGCGGCGAACAGGACCGTGATCCCGCGCCGCACCGCGTTCGCGACCTCCAGGTGGAGGTGCGGCTCCGCGCGCAGGGTGCCCCAGCTGCACGAGATGACGTCCGGGGCCAGCTCCACCGCCCGCTGGAAGGCCGCCAGCGGGAAGGAGAAGCTTTCGCAGGCCATCTTGACCATGGTGAGGTCGGCCCCCGGCGCGACCGCGAGCAGCAGCGCCGACATGGCGGTGCCGTGGCCGCGTTCGTCCACGGCGGGATCGAGGGCGGACAGCGCGGGGAGGACCGTCGTGCGGTAGCCGTGGGCGCGGTGGTGCGGATGGTCGTACAGACCGGTGTCCACCATCACGACCCGGACCCCGTCGCCCCGGACACCGGCCGCGTGCGGCCGGCCGGCGCCCGCGAGGCGCACCGCGTCCTCGGGCAGCCGCAGATACCGGGCGTCGCGAGGGAGGGGCGGGGTGGCGCCGACGCCCAGCTCGAAGCCCGCCCGGGGGACCCGTACCTCCGCGACCAGCTCGGGGTGGAGCCGGGAGCGGAGCGGGCCGGCGGCGGCGAACTCGTGGCGGACCGTCTCCCGGATGTACTTGTTCCGCACCGGCCGCACCGGGTGGCCGAAGACCTCCGCCAGCAGGGCGGGGGCGCCGGAGACGGTGATGCCCACCTCGGTCCGGGCCTCGACGCCGAGCCCCTCGCGGGCGTACGCGCCGGCCAGCCGGTCCACGGTGCCGGGCGCCGGAAGGAACTCCTCCGCCCGGTGCCGCAGGAGCAGCGCGGGTTCGTCGCCGAGTGCGAGACCGGTGGCCGAGCGGGGCACGACCGTCAGCACGCCGCACCGCTCGAAGCGGGCCAGCTCCGCGTCGGTCACCTGGACTCCGTCCCGTTTCCGGCCGCGTCCGCTGTCGCCCGCAGCCGGTCGCGGTCGAGCTTGCCGGACGGCGTCAGGCTCACGTCCCCGTCGGCCAGGAACTCGATGCGGGCCGGCAGCATGTAGTCGGGCAGCCGCAGCGCGAGCTCCCGGCGCAGCCCCTCCTCGCGCGGGCCCGTGCCGCCGTCCTGCCGGCCCAGGACGAAGAGCATGATCGCCCGGCCGGTCAGCGGGTGGGCCACCGGGACCGCGCAGCAGTCCGTCACCCCGTCCACGGCCAGCGTCGCCGCTTCCACCTCGGAGAGGTGGACGAGGTTGCCGTTGATCTTCAGGGCGTCGTCGCGGCGCCCCAGGAAGACCAGGGCGCCGTCCTGCGGCCGCCGGCGCACGTAGTCGCCGGAGCGGTAGTACCGGCCCCCGGCGCCGGCCGGGAGCTCGACCACGGACCGGGCGGTGCGCTCCGGCTCGCCGCAGTAGCCCGCCATCACCTGCGCTCCGCCGATGAGGAGTTCGCCGGTCTCCCCGTCCTGGACCGGCCGCAGCTCGTCGTCCACGACGAGCACGTCGACGGCCGGCAGCGGATGGCCGATGGGCAGGAACTCCTCGCCGTCCTTGCCCGGGGCGTCGGTGAGGAAGAGCGTCGCGCTGTGCGTGGTCTCGGTGGGCCCGTACCCGTGCACGTACCGCAGTCCCGGTACGAGGGCGGAGAACGCCTCCAGGACCGACACCGGGCACGACTCGCCGCCGAACCACAGCCGCCGCAGCGAGCCGAGGTCGCGCCGCCCGGCGTCGCTGAACCGGCTCACCAGCATCCGGATCACGGACGGCACGAGCAGCGTGTCGGTGATCCGCCACTCCTCGACGGCCCGGGTGACCTGGGTGGGCATGCGCAGCCGGGGCAGCAGATGGACGCTGCCGCCGACCAGGAAGGTCGACCACAGATCCACGACGGAGGCGTCGAAGAAGAGCGGCGCCACATTGAGGAAGCGCATGCCGTCCTCGAAACCGACGGTCTCCTGCACCCCGGCCAGCAGGGCGCACATCGACCGGTGGCTGATCACGACGCCCTTGGGCGAGCCGGTCGAGCCGGAGGTGAAGACGACGTACGCGTGGTCGTCGGGGCTCCGGCCCGCCACGCCGGCCGGCCTCGGCCCGGCCTCGGCCGAGGGGTCCCAGCCGGTGCCGGCGTCCACGGGGTCCGCGCCCACCGTGACCACAGCCCCGGCCGGCGCGCCTTCGAGCAGTTCCCGGTAGGCGGGCTGGACCAGGGTGGCCGTGGGCGCGCACTTGCCGAGCAGCAGCGCGATCCGGGCCGCCGGCAGCGACTCGTCCAGCGGTACGTAGCGGGCGCCGAGCCGCAGGGCGGCCCACATGACCGCCACCGAGGCGGCGGACTTGTCCATCACCATCGCGACGGTGCCGCCCCGGCCCACGCCGAGCCCGGCGAGGAGGTCGGTCAGGGCCTGGACGCGCCGGGCGAGGGTCCGGTACGAGACCTGCTCGCCGGTCTCCAGGTCCACGACGGCCGTGGCCGCGCTGTCCCGCCGCCGCTCAAGAAGCTCGTCGGCGAGCATGACGTTCATCGTTCCTCCAGGCGAGTCCCGTCGAGGCGGCGGCGGATCGCCTCCAGCAGCTCCGGGAAGGTGTCCATCCGCTGGTCGTACGAGCCGAAGTGGCCCATGCCGTGCATGGCGTTGAACGTACTCCCGGTCAGCTCGTGCAGTTCCTCGGCGACCTCGAAGGGCACCCAGGGATCGTCCTTCGAGTGGAACTGCTCGATGAACGACTGGTTGGCGCGGATCGCGTCCCAGTCCCAAGGGGTGTCGAAGAAGCCGCTGCGCCGCTCCAGTTCGAAGCCGCAGTCGTGGTGGTGGCCGGCGACGGCGAAGGTGCCGAGGAGCGGCGCCTTCTCCGCGTACCGGAAGGCGGCCAGCGCGCCGGACGAGTGGCCGACGATGACCGTCCTCCCGTCCGGGCGGATGACGTCGGTGAGGTAGGGCAGCCAGTACCGCATCCGGCCCTTGATGGGGTCGGGGAAGGTCTCGGCCACCACCTCGGCGCCGAGGGCCTCCAGTTCCCGCTTGAGATACGGGAACCAGATGCCCTCGACGCTCGCTCCGGCGTTCCCGTGGATCAGCACCACGCGCACGTCCGGACGGATCTCAGACAGGGGACACCTCATCTTCGAGGAGTTCCTCCAGGAGACCGGCGAGGGAACCCAGCGTCGCGAAGTTCTCCGTCGTCAGCAGCTCGGGTTCGAGCTCGATGTCGTAGAACGTCTCGAAGCCCAGGGTCAGTTCGATCATCTGGGTCGAGTTGAGCGCCAGACCGCCGTTGAACAGCGGGGTGTCGGAGTCGAGTTCGACCAGCTGCGCCGGGAAGATGTAGGCGATCACCCCACGGAGGTCGTCCTCGATCTCCTTCTGGGTCTTGCGGGTGTCCACCGGCGGATCAGCTCCCCTCGGGCTTGGCGGAGGTGCTCTCCTTGGTGATCTCCTGCGCCGACTTCGGGCGCGTCTGGAGGAAGAGCGGGGTGCGCGGGATGTTCTGCGCGTCCTGGTGGAAGGGGTTGCGCTTGTTCTTCAGCGACAGGTACATCGTGCGCCGGGCGCGGGCCTTCTCCTCGTCCGAGTAGAAGAGGAAGGCGATGTTGCCGGCGTTCTCCCGGCCGACCTCGGTGAGGGTCAGGTCCTCGTCGGTCTCGATCGCGTAGCCCCCTTCGACCAGCCAGTCCACCTCGCGGCGGTACTTCTCGAAGTTGCCGACGTCACCCTTGCGGACACTGCCGAAGACCGGGAAGAAGACCATGACCCGGTTCTCGACCTCGTCCTCCGAGCAGATGCGGCCCTGCTCGATCGGGATGATGCCTTCCTCGACCTCCCGCATCCACCGCTCGACATCGGTGTGGTTGCGGTAGCTGCGCTCGCCCATGTAGTTCTCGGCGGCCGGACCGATGCCGAGGGTGTAGCTGGCGCGGTAGCCGTTGCCGCCGCAGGCGTGGTTGAGGCCGATCTCGCCCGCGTCGTCGAGGTGGGTGAAGAAGTTGATCAGGAGCTGCTTGTCGTAGCCGTACGCGGCCAGACCGTCCTTGATCTGCCGGTACTGATCCCGCTCGATGGCGCCCGACGGCTTCACCTCGGCGACCTTGCCGGCCCGGATCTGCTGGTCGAGGCGGGTGCCCTCCCACTGGTTGAAGCGGTACGTCTGCACGAAGCTGGGGCGCAGCTCGCCGCAGATGCCTTCCAGGTCCCGGGCCAGGACCTCGTCGTCCTGCCCCGGCAGGTTGTACATGAGGTCCAGGGCGAAGGTGCGGATGCCGGCCTTGCGGATGTTCTCGGCGGTCTGGTGGACCTGCTCGACGCTGGCCTTGATGGTGAGCTTGCGACGGATGTCCTCGTCGAGGGTCTGTACGCCGAAGGAGATGCGGGTGATGCCGAGTGACTTCAGCATCTCGATGTAGCCGTCCTTGGAGAGCCCGAGCGGGCTGCCCTCCAGGGAGATGCCGTCGACCTCGCTCAGGTCGAACTCGCGGTGGACGGCCTCCAGGATGGTGGCCATCGACTCCTGCTCCAGGGCGGACGGCGTACCGCCGCCGAACTGGACGTACTTGACCTTCGTCCCCTCGAAGTACTTCGAGCGGGCGTTGCGCTGGATCTCCTTGACCATCGCCTGGACGAAGCGCTTCTGCCGCTCGCCCTGGTACTTCGCCGCCGACTCCTTGAAGCAGGCGCAGAAGTTGCAGAAGGCCTCGCAGAACGGGATGTGGAAGTAGAGCAGGATGTCGGTCTGCTCCGGGTGGGACTGGCGGTCCAGGAACGAGAAGTACTCCGCCTTCTTGCCCTCGGAGTCGAGGGCGTCCTGGAAGGCGCAGATCTTCGGGTAGAACCAGGTGACGTTGGTGCGCTTCTCGGGGCTCTCGAACTCGTCCTTCAGATAGAAGTTCGAGTCGAGGCCCAGCATGAAGGGGTTCTCGACGTGGGTCGTCATGACCTAGGCTCCCGCTCTTTGGGTCAGGAAGGCTGGCTGGAGGGCTCGGCGGTGCCCTCGGCGGGCTCGCCCCTGGTGCCCCGGCTCTCGAAGATGACCGGGTACTTGCTGCTCATCTCGCCGTTGATCTCGATCCACTGGAGCTTGTCCTCCGGCAGGTCGATGTCCACCCAGATCGCCTCGGGCGGGCACTCGGAAACGCACGCGTTGCAGTCGATGCATTCCTCGGGGTTGATGTAGAGCATCTCGGGACCCTCGTGGAAACAGCTCACGGGGCAGACGTCCACACAGTCCGTGTACTTACAGCCCACGCATTCGTCGGTGACGACATACGCCATGGTTCTCTCCTCCCTCAGGCGTGTACGGGCGCTACTTCGGTGATCCGCCGCATCCAGCCGAACCGGTCGACGGACTCGCCCCGGTGGATGCCGTCCAGCAGGTCCCGGAAACGGGCGGTCACCGGGCCGGCCTCCTGCGACGGGAGCCGGTACTCCTCGCCCTCGTGGCCGAGGGAGACCACCGGCGACACCCCGGCGGCCGTGCCGGTGGCGAAGCACTCGGTGACGGAGCCGTCGGCAACGCCCTTGAGGACCTCGGCGAGTTCCACCGGCCGCTCGACGACGGTGGTCCCCGCGTCCCGGGCGAGCTTCACGACGGAGTCACGGGTGACGCCGGGCAGGACGGTGCGGTCGAGCGCGGGCGTGGTCAGTACGCCGTCGATCACGAAGAACGCGTTCAGCTCGCCGATCTGCTGGACGAAGCGCCTCTGCGGGCCGTCGAGCCACAGCACGTGGTCGTTGCCGTAGTTGTCGGCGATCTCGCCGGGCACCACGCCCGCCGCGAGCCCGCCCGCCGCGTTCACGTCACCGGTGCCGCCGGGCCAGGCCCGCACGTACCCGTCCAGGGTCATGGCCTTCAGCGGCTTCGCCTCCGCGGCTGCCGGCACCGACCCGAGCACGTAGAAGAGGCAGTCGTCCGCGGGCCCGGCGGCCATCGCCGCGCCGTCGGCGGCGAGCACCGCCCGCAGCCGCAGGGAAGCCCCCGCGTCCTGCGGCAGCCAGCCCTCGTCCAGCTCGACCAGCGCCCGGACCGAACTCCACACCCGGTCGAAGTCGACCTGCGGCATCGCGAGCCGGCGGGCACCGTTGTTCAGCCGCTTGATGTGGCTGTCGGGGCGGAACACCGCGAGCGTGCCGTCCGCGAGCCGGTACGCGGCGAACTCGTCGAGGACCGTCTGGCCGGCGAGCACGGCGGCGGCCGTGGGCCGCAGCGCCGGGATGCTGTCCCGGTCCGCCACGGTCAGCCCCCGCCAGCCGCGCCGCTTGCCGGTCCGCATGAAGAACGCGTGGTCGGTGAGGACGGGGCCGGCCGCCCCGTCCGCCTCGGGCCGCGGGCGCGGGGTGGTCGTGGGGGTGACGGTCAGTTCATTGCTCATGCGGGGGCACCTTCCTTGTCCTGGTGGCCGACGCCGTGGACGTCGACCCTCACGTCTGCGAGGACCGAGGCGACGAGGCCCTCGACCCGGTCAAGGTCGCCCTCGAAGTGGATACGGGCGACCCGGTTGCTGAAGATGTCGCCCGGGTCGAGCACCGCCCCCGGTTCCGCCTCCGGCAGGAGGCCGCGGAACTCGGCCGCCTGTGTGAAGGCGTCGATACCGGGGAGCGTTCCGGCGAAGGTGCCGGGCCGGTCGGTGGTGACGAACGCGAGACCCGCGCTCACCGGCGACAGCGCGCCGGGGTCGTGCCGCACCCCGCGCGCGGCGTCTGCCGTGGCGGCGCACAGGTCCACGCCGGGTCCGGCGAGCACCAGTTCGGGGATGTTGTCGCCGGCGAGCCGGGCCCCGACCTCGATCAGGACGGGGCCGCGGTCGCGGACGATCCGGGTCTCGATGTGGAACGGGCCCACCGTGAGGTCGAAGGCGGCCACGACCTCACGGGCGAACCGCTCCAGGACCTCGCCGTGCGGCGACCGTTCCGGCGCGGTGGCGATGTGGCCCATCTCGAAGAAGTCCGGCGGGGCGGAGAGGAACTTGGTGGTGACGCTCGCGACGTGCGGGCCGTCGGCGTCGACCCAGCCGTCGAGGGAGAACTCGGGGCCCTCCACGTACTCCTCGACGAGGGCGGTCCGGCGCGGGTTCGGGTGGAACTTCACGTCCTCGCCGGGGTCGTGCACGGCCGCGCAGGCCCGTGCGTACTCCTCCTGGTCGTGGCAGAGGCTCACCATCAGGCTGCCGCCGCAGTCGACCGGCTTGACCACGACCGGGAACGGCAGCGGACAGGGGCCCGTGTCCCCGGGGCCGACCGTGACCGAGCGCGGGAAGGCGACCGCGCGCTCCTCGCACCGCCGCCGCATGACGTCCTTCTGCCGCACGGCCTCGGCCGCACCCGCGCCGAGCGCGGGCAGCCCGAGGGCCAGGGCCAGTTCGGCGGCCTCCGGTACCGCGTACTCGAAGCCGGCGATGACGCCGGTGGGCGCGGCCCCGGTCTCCGCGACGGCCTTCTCGACCAGGCGGAGCAGCCCGGCCACCCCCGCGTCGGGGTGCCAGTCGACGACGGTCGCGCCGGAGTGCACCTCGGGCGGCAGCAGCTCGGGGAACTGGGTCGGTACGAGGCAGGGGACCCCGGCGGCCACCATCCGGGCGGTCAGCCGGACGCCGGCCGAGAGGGGCTGCACGACGATCAGCATGCGTCTCCGATCCCCGCGCCGCTGCGGGCGCCGTCACCGAGGGTCCGGCCGACGTGCAGAGTGAAGATCATCGGCACCGGGCCGAAGTTCTTGATCAGCCGCAGCCCCCTGGCCGCCGCGGCGGGCCTCGTCGTGACGCAGGCGTCGTACTGCCCGGCCGCGCACTGCGCCGCGGCGAGCGAGTTGCTGCTGGTCAGCGTGACATCGCCGAGTTCGGCCACCAGGCTGCTGGGGGCCGGGTGGCTGACGATCGTGGCCATGGCGGCGTGGTCCGGACGCCCGGCCAGGACCATGTCGTGGGTGTCGAGAATGAAGCTGTCGGCCATCTCCAGGCGGTGCAGGTTCCTGAAGACGAGGTCGTGCAGCCGGGGGTAGACGGCGCAGGCGAGGATGGCCTCGGTGCCGTCGAAAGCCATCGCGTCGAGGCCGTCCTCCACCTCGGTGTGGAGCACCACCTTCCCGGCGACGCCCCGCTCCGTGAGCCAGTGGTGAGCGGCCTTCTCCAGGTTGGTGCCCGTGGGGCCCAGGGTGTGGATCACGGTGACTCCCGACAGGGCGGGCTCCCGGTCGCTCGTCAAGGCCGTGCTGTTGTCGTTCATGCGTGTCGTCCCCCGTTCTCATCGGCCCATGTGATGGTCCGAAGCCAGCCATGCGTGTCGGGCGTACGTCTGTGCTGGACGTCGAGCAGGCTGTTCCGCAGCAGCGCGGTCATCGGGCCCTCCCCTCCGTCGCCGACGGTCATGTCCTCGCCGCCGATACCGAGCCGGTTCACCGGGACGACGACACCGGCCGTGCCACAGGCGAACACCTCGGCCAGCCCTCCGGAGCGCAGGCCGGTGCGGACCGCGTCGATCGTGGTGTGCTCCTGCGCGACCGCGATCCCCCGGTCCTCGGCCAGGGTCAGCAGCGAGTCGCGGGTCAGGCCACGGACGATGGTTCCGTCGCACGGCGGGGTCGTCACCCGTGCCCGCGCCCCGTCACGCCAGACGAGGAAGACGTTCATGGTGCTGAGCTCCTCGATCCGGCTCCGTTCCAGCCCGTCGAGCCACAGCACCTCGTCGTACCCGGCGGCCTGCGCCTCGGTACGGGTGAGGAGGCCGGCGGCGTAGTTCCCTGCGCACTTGGACTCGCCGGTGCCGCCGCGTACCGCCCGCACGGTTTCGGTCGATGTGGTGACCGACAGCGGACGGAAGCCGGCCCCGAAACACGGGTCCGCGGGGTAGGCCAGGATCACGCACCGGTAGCGCTTCGACGGCCGGAGCCCCAGGTCCGGCTCGGTGGCGATGAGCAGCGGCCGCAGATAGAGGCTCTGGCCGTAGCCGCCCGGCACCCATCGCTCGTCGGCCGCGACCAGCGCGGCACATGCCCGGGAGAACAGCGTGGCGGGCATTTCGGCCATCGCGAGCCGTGCGGCGGACCGGGCCAGGCGCCGCCCATGGTCCTCGGGCCGGAACAGGTGCACCGATCCGTCCGCGGAACGGAATGCCTTCAGTCCCTCGAACACCGCCTGCCCGTAGTGGAGTCCGAGCGTGGCCGGGTCCATCACCAGGTCGGCCCAGGGCTCGACGCGCGGCTCGGACCAGCCTGCCTCGGCATCCCAGTCGACAACGGCGGTGTGCCCGGTGGAGTAGCGGCAGAAGCCCGGGTCCTTGAGGATCGCTTCGAGCTCCCCGGCGCCGCGCGGCTCAGACATGGACCTCGGAGCCCCATAGGCCGAGCGGCGCGAGGGGGCCGCCGTAGCGGTCGGGCTTGGCCTCCGGGCGGCGAAGCAGCGTCCCGAAGAGGAAGTCCACGGCATCGGACCGGTAGACGGCGTCGTCCCGCGTGGCCTCGATCTCCTCGATCAGACGCACGAGTTCACGTACCGACTCGACGATGCGGGCCTTCGTTCCGAGGACGCTGCGCCCCTGGTCGTCCTGGGTGAACAGCCCCTGCGAGGCGAGCCAGGTGCCCAGTGCGAAGCCGGTGCCGGCGTCGAAGTTGCGTAGCGGCTCGGGCTGCGCCGGGTAGCGCAACAGCCGCTCCAGCAGGATGTACTCGAACACGATCTCGCCGTACGGCACTTCCTCCTCGAAGCAGGCGATCGCCGACTTCATGTCGACCTTGAGCTCCTCCAGGAGCCCCGGCCGCCAGGTCGTCTTGATCGCCAGGTGCTGGTCGAGGGGGCGCGGGCCGGTGTGGTGGAAGTAGTCGTGCATGTACCCCCAGACACAGCGCGCCTGGTAGGTGTCCTCCGGGTCCACGTCCGCGGAGACGAGCTCGTCCTCGCCCGCGAACGGCGAACCGGGCCCGCACAGGCGCTCCGTGATCGCCAGGGTGTGGGCGTATATCTCGGTGTGCCGGTTGAAGAAGAACCACGCGAAATTCTGGTCCGTGCAGCGCGTGGCGGCCGGGATGTTCTCGGGGAAGAAGACCACGCAGTTGCCCTCCCGCAGGCCGCGGGAGGCGGACAGCAGCCGGGTCGACTGGAAGACGGCCTTGGGGTGCGGGTAGGCGGCCTGGAGCAGAGAGGTGCTGTCCGGGTCCTGGCGGATCACCGAGAACGCCTCGATGTGGACATCGTGCCGGTCGCTGTTGGGAAGGGTCACGGGCCCCACGAAGGCGGCGGCCTCACCGTCCTCGGGCGCGGGCACCGCGTCCCGGGTGCTGTCGAAGTGCGGCACACCCTCGCAGCCCGCTTCCTGCCAGAGCCTCAAGTCCTTGCAGGTGGCGGCTATCTGACGCTCCGACATCAGCCCCCGCAGACCCTCGACAGCGGCACGGACGGCGTCGACCGCGAAACGTATCTCCTCGTCGGAGCCGGCCGGTGAGCCACCGCGGGGCTCGCTCCGCAGCTGCCGGAGACGGCCCACCGCGGGGATGACGTTCTGCTCGAACTCCAGAAGTTTGGCAACACTAAGCGGCCCCACAACACCCCCATGCAAGTGGCCCGGATGAACACTTCCCAGCGGAACACGCCTTGCCAGCGCCTCACTTGAAGTATTCGACCTGGAAGTTAGCTCCCGACTCTCCGGCAGGCAAGGGGTGTTCAGATGTTGACACGTAACACCCGCCTCCTCGCGACCCGCACCTGCCAGGAAGAGGCGCAGGTCCCGGATGCGCCGAATCCTGGGGAAGACCGGGGCGAGCCGTATATTCTGGCGCCACCTCGCGAGCGAGCGTCATGAGACCTACACCAGCAACCCGGTCGACACGCCATCCGTCAGCCGCCCCGCGCCCGCACTCCCAGCCCGCTCCACCCACAGATCGTCGAGCCCGAACAGCCGACTCATGACCGCTGGGCGTGCGAACGGGCGCGTTCGCCACCGTCGGGTATGGTCACCTTCGCCTCTTCGGCCGATCATGAACATCGATAACCCGTTCATCGAACTTGGTGACATGAAATATGGGGGAGCATGAGCCACGAAGAGAGGGAGAGCACGACCGAGGCCCCCGGAGGGGGCAGGGAACTCGGCGGCGGCGATGCGGGAATACCGAAACACGCCAATATGCCGACCCCTCAGGTGGCGCGTTTCGTGGCCGGACGCGGACTGGCCGCGCTCGGCGACCAATTCCTTCTGTTCGCCATTCCACTGCTCGCCTACAAATTAACGGGCAGTGCGTCGCAAACCGGCCTGATCTTCCTTGTCGAATGGCTTCCCCGTGTGGTCTTCCTGCCCGTGGCCGGGGTGTTCGCGGACCGAATACGCAGCTACGTCCTGTACATAGGATCGGACGTCGTCCGCTCCGGGCTGGCACTGACCGCGTTCGCCCTGATGTTCCTGCTGCCCGACGGGAAGTTCTTCACGCTGTGCGTGCTGGCCGCCGGCATGTCAGTGGCCGGCGCGCAGTCGTACGTCGCCCTTGAGGCCACGCTCCCCCGGTTCGTTCCCATGGACCAGATGGTCCGGGCGCAGTCCATCATCCAGGGGACGGAGCAGACCAGCGAGGTGGTGGGCCCGGTGCTCGCCGCGCTGCTCGCCGCCGCACTGCCGACCACCAGCCTGCTCGCGGTGATCGGTGTGGTGTACGGGCTGACCACGCTCAACACCCTGTCCCTGCGCCACTCGCTCCGGGTCGAGGCACTCGCCGGGGACACCGCCGAACGCACCACGGTCCGTTCGGTGATCACCGGCATAGGCGAGGGCGTGAGGACCCTGCTCAAGCTGCCCGCGATCCTGGGTCTGGTCGGACTGACCATGACGGTCAATCTCATGGTCGGTGTCGGCATGGCCACCAGCGCCGCCACCACCGTGGGCGTCTTCCACCAACCGGACAAGTACTACGCGGCGTTGAGTGCCGGAGCCGGCATCGTCGGCATCCTGACGTTCTTCGTCGTCCCGAGCCTGACGAAGCGGCTGAATCCTTTCGCCGCCCTGATGACGTCCTACTCCCTGATCTGCCTGGGCGGCATCGGAGTCGGCCTGGCGAACACCTTCACTCAGTACGCGGTGAGCTACGCGGTCCTGCTCGGGATCGTCGGATTCTTCAATGTCGTCATACGCACGGAGCGGGTCAGAAGAATTCCGCGCGAGCACTTCGCGAAAACGATCGCCATCATCATTCTCCTGAATCAGCTGTCACTGCCGGCAGCCGGACTCCTGGTGACCCTCTTCACTACGTCCTTCAGCGCCCAGAGCATTGTTCTGGGTTCCGTCATCGGCTCCGTCTGCGCCGTCGTCCTACTCATACCGCTTCTCGCCCGTCTGAGGAACTATCATGCGCATCCTGATCCTGCACCGAGTCACGGACAAAATGATCCGGCACGCGAACGGAATTGACCACGCGGCACACGACGTCACCTACGTCGGCCCTGCGGACCGGCTGGCCACCCTTCCGTCCGACCTCCGCTGCACGCGCATCGAGCGTCCCGACACCGGCGACCTCACGGAGGAGGTGCTGGCCGCCGTCTCCGGGCTCCCCGCCTTCGACATGGTGCTCGCGCTCTCCGAGTTCGACCTCATCGCCGGCGCCCGGGTGCGGGCGGCCCTCGGCGTGCCCGGCGACCGGGAGGAGGACATCCGGCCCTGGCGCGACAAGGTGGTCATGAAGTCCGCGGTCGCCGCGGCGGGTCTGCGGGTACCCCGGTTCCTGTCCCTGACCGAAGCGCTCGGTGCCGGGCCCGGTGGGCTGCCCTGGTCGGGCGAGACGGTGCTCAAGCCGCTGGACGGCGCGGCGAGCCTGAACGTCCACATCTACCCGACGGCGGACGCGGCCCTGGCGGCGGTCCGCGAGGCCGGAGTGCCCGAAGGCGCCGAGCAGGACGGCTTCGAGGTCGAGGAGTTCGTCACCGGACCCATCATCCACGTGGACGGCATGCTGATCGACGGCAAGCCCATGGCGATCCAGGCCAGCCGCTACGTCGGCACCTGCCTGGGATACGCGCAGGGAACGCCGCTCGGCTCGGTGCAGATCGAGCTGACCCCGGAGCTGAGCCGCTGGACCGCGGAGTGCCTTGCCGCCGTCTCCATCACCACCAGCCTCTTCCACCTCGAAGGCATCGAGACCCCGGACGGGCTGGTGTTCCTGGAGGTCGGCGCCCGCTTCGGCGGCGCCGACGTGGTGGACACCTTCGAGCTCGCCACCGGGGTGCACCTGCCCTCCCGCTACCTGCAGTTGGTCACCGGTGGTGCGGACGCCGAGAACCTGTCCTGGTCCCAGGGCGACGGGTCCCGCTACGGCTGGTTCACGTGGCCGAGCCACAAGCTCGGCGCCGAGTACTGCCGGATCGAGGGCGAAGCGGCGTTCCGCGAGAGCCCGCTCGTCCACCGGTGGAGCCAGCGCTCCGAGGACGAGCCGATCAAGACGGTGCTCAGCTACGCGGACACCGACATCCCACTGGCCGGAGTCGTCGGCCCCGGCGACTCGGCCGAGCTCGACCGATTCCTCCGTGACGCCTTCTCTTCCATACGTGTCGAACCCGTCACGCCCGAGAAGGCCGCCGGTACGGAGCCGGCCGGCTGACCGTACGCGCCGAGACCCTGTGACCGAGTGACGTTCTCCGAGCGCCACAGCTCATCACGGCCGGCTGACGCACATCATCGAGGCCGCCCCGCTCCAGTCCGTTCGGGGCGGCCCCGATGTCGCGGACGGCGCCACCCGCACCCGTCCGCGCGGACCGGACCGGCCGTGAGCGGCGCTCAGCTCCGCCGCAGCCGGCTCCGGACGGCCGCCAGCGCGGTGCTGACCTCGGTCAGCCGCAGCGGACGGGCCAGCGCCGCCACCACCAGGACGAGGACCGCCATCCCCGCGGCCGCCGCGCCGAAGTCCCCGAGCCCGGACCCATCCGTGTCCACGGCGCGGGCCGCCGCGTAGGCCAGCAGCCCCGCGGGCACACAGGCGGCCACGAGGCGCGCGTGCGCCCGCACTCCGGGCGAGCGCACCAGCGAGGGCCGTTCCGCGCCGCTTCCGGAGACCCTTCGGTGCAGTACGTACGCGGTGACGGCGAAGCCGGCGAACAGCGCGACGGAGTACGCCCCGGCCATCCCCGTGACCGCCCAGCGCGCGGGCAGCAGCAGATAAGCGGCGACCACGAGGCCGGCGTTGAGCGCCGCGATGACCAGGTTCAGGAAGAACGGCGTACGGGTGTCGCTCATCGCGTAGAACCCGCGGGAGAGCACGTACTGCCCGGAGTAGGCGATGAGCCCCGGTGCGAAGGCCGCCATCATGCCCGCCATCACGGTGATGTCCGCCGGGCCGGTCCGTCCGTAGCCGAACACCGCTCCCATCACCCACGGCGCGAGCGCGAGCAGCGCGGCGGCGGCCGGGATCACCACCGCTGCCGAGGTCCGCAGCGCGTACGAGACGTCCCGCCGCACCCCGGCCAGATCGCCGTCGGCCGCCGCCCTGCTCATCCGCGGCATCAGCGCCGTGACGAGGCTGACGGTCACGATGCCCTGCGGCACCACCCACAGCTGGAAGGCGTAGCTGTACGCGGTGTAGCCCGCGCCGCCCGCCACGCCCTGGTCCGCGGCGTGCTGGCCGCTCGCGGTGGAGAGCCGGGTCACCACCCAGTAGGCGGCCTGGTTGGTCAGCACGAGCATGACGAGCCAGCCGGCCGCGCGCAGCGGCCGGGTGAGACCGCTGCCGCGCCAGTCGAACCGCGGCCGCCAGCGGAACTTCGCGGCGCGCAGGGCGGGTACGAGTGCCAGGGTCTGCACGGCGATCCCGGCCGTGGTCCCCCAGCCGAGCACCTGGGCCTGTGCGGAGGTCAGACTGCCGTCCGAGCCCGCCGCGGTCCAGAGGTAGAGCCCGAACACGGCGATGATCACGACGTTGTTGAGGACCGGGGTCCACATCATCGCCCCGAACCTGTTACGGGCGTTGAGTACTTGCCCGAGGAGGGTGAAGAGCCCGTAGAAGAGGATCTGGGGCAGGCAGTAGCGGGCCAGGGCGATGGTGAGTTCGGCCTGGTCCCCGTCGTAGGTGGGGGCGTACAGGGAGATGATCAGCGGGGCGCCGGCGACGGCGAGCGCGGTGAGGACGAGGAGCCCGGCCGTGCAGAGGGTGAGGAGGCGGTCGGTGTAGGCGGCCCCGCCGTCGGTGTGTTCCTTGGCGACCCGGACCAGTTCGGGGACGAAGACGGCGTTCAGGGCGCCGCCGATCAGCAGCATGTACAGGATGTTGGGCAGGGTGTTGGCGACCGTGTAGCCGTCGGCCCGCAGTCCGGTGCCGAGCGCGGCGACGACGACCGCCGAGCGTATGAATCCCGTGGCCCGCGAGACGACGGACCCGGCGGCCATGACGGCGCCGCTGCGCAGCACCGAGCCCGAGCCGGGCTGTTCGTGCTCCTGCGTGGCGACCCCGGTGGCCGCGTCCGCGGCCGTCACCGGCGCGCCATGCGGGCCCGGAACGTCCGGTACAGGGTGTGGCCGGCCGCTCCGCGCACCGATGTCTCCCACTCTCCGAGGGTCTGCACGACCTCCCCGCCGGTGCCGGCTTGTGGCGCGGCGGTGCGAGGGGGTGGCCGTCGGGATCGAAGGGGGGAGAATACCGGACGCGGGGAGCCCGGCCTCTCACCGGTGTGCACGAGGGGCCGTGGACCGGCGGTGCGTTCCGGGCGGACGCCGGGCCGGCCGTTCCGCGTGGGCCCGGAGATCTTCCTCCGGCTCCCACGGCGTCCCGGCCGGTCACCGACGTGCCCTGATGGCCGACACCGTCGGCCCGTTGCGCACCGAGCACAGCCCGGCCGGCTCACAGCTGACCTTCCCCTCGCCGGCGCGGACCGTCGTGCGGTCCGTGCCGTTGCACGAGAAGTGATCACCGGCTGCTGCCGGGCGGGCACCGCTCCCGGGTACCGCCTCTCGGCGGTTCCCGGCTACTGCGCTCCCGGCAGGAGCGTTCCTGGACCGGCCGGTGCGACGTCCACCGCCTCCGTCCTCGGATTGCGCCGCTGCCGCTTGGCCACCCAGGTGGCGAACCAGGAGAGCAGCATGCACATCCCGATGTAGATCGGCGAGATCACCATCACTACAGGGATGAAGGGAAGATCGTAGTCGAGGTTGGAGGCGATGAGCTTCCCGGCATGAAGGAATTCCTCGTACGTGATCAGATAGCCGAGTGAGGTGTCCTTCAGCGCCACCACCAGCTGGCTGATGATGGTGGGCAGCATCGCGCGCACCGCCTGCGGGGCCAGGACGAACGCCGTGACCTGCGTCTTGCGCAGGCCGAGGGCGAACGCCGCCTCGTGCTGGCCGCGTTCCACCGAGTTGATGCCGGTACGGAACACCTCGGCGAGCACCGAGCCGTTGTACAGCGTCAGCCCGGCGACCAGGGCCGGCAGCGGCTGCGCCTTCAGCGCGACGAAGACGAAGAAGATCATCACCAGTACGGGCATGGCACGGAAGAACTCGACGACGACCGTGGCGGCCCAGCGCACCGGCCGGTGGTCGGAGAGCCGCCCGACGGCGAGGACGGCCCCGAGGACCAGCGAGAGCACCGCGGCGAACGCGAACGCCTTCAGGGTGTTGCCGAGGCCGCGCAGCAGCAGCTCCTGGATGCCCTTGTACTCGAAGGGCGACCACTTGGCGGCGGTGAACTGGTCGGTGTCGAAGAGCAGGTAGATGACCCAGCCGACCAGGGCGAGGATCAGGGCCGTCGAGACGACTCCGTAGACGCGATGCCGTCTGCGGGTCAGCGGTCCGGGGATGTCGTAGAGCGCGGTGGCGGAGGGCACGGAGTGGGTGGTCATCGGGCGACCCCCCAGCGCTTCTCCATCACGTTGAACACCACGCTGATCGACAGCGTGATGATCAGGTAGCCGACGGCGATCCAGACGAAGGTCCAGATGATGCTGAATCCCAGCTCGTTGAGGGTCTTGTAGGTGCCGAGCAGCTCGGTGACGCTGAACGCGCCGGCGATCGCCGAGTTCTTGGCCAGCGCGATGAGCGTCGAGCCGATCGGCGGGATCACCGAGCGGAACGCCTGCGGGAGCACCACGTTGCCGAGCGTCTGCCCGAATGTCATGCCGAGGCTGCGTGCCGCCTCGCCCTGGCCCTTGGGCACGGTGTTGATCCCGGAGCGCAGCACCTCGCAGATGAACGCGGAGGTGTAGCAGCCGAGTGCGAGGACCGCGAAGACCTTGAACGGGAGCACCAGGCCGAAGCGTGGCAGGCCGAGCAGTACGGCGAAGAAGAGCAGGGTCAGCGGGGTGTTGCGCAGCACCGTGACCCAGACCGTGCCGAGCACCCGGAACGAGCCGACGGGCGCCACCCGGCAGGAGGCCATCACGAAGCCGAGGACCATCGCCAGGATCGAGGCGTAGACGGTGAGTTCGAGGGTGCCGAGGAAGCCCTTGCCGTAGAGCGAGAAGTTCTCGGTGAGTACGTCCATGGTTCTGGTCGTCCTCTCAGGTCGCCGGGTAGCGGTCGATGGGCGGCGGCTTCGGTGCGGGCGCCCCGGAGAGTCCGAGCGTGGCCTCGAAGGCCTTCTTCCAGTTGCCGTTCTTCTCGTCGGCCTCCAGCGCGTCGTCCAGCGCGAGGCGCAGGGCTTTGTCGCCGCGCGGGACGCCGATGCCGTAGGGCTCCTCGGAGAACGGTTTGCCGACGACCTTCATCTCGTCGGGCGCCTTGGCCGCGAAGCCCAGCAGGATCGCGTCGTCGGTGGTGACGACGTCGACCTGGTAGGTCAGCAGGTTGTCGACACAGATGGAGTAGGTGTCGTAGGAGACCAGGTCGGCCTTCGGGTAGTCGGCGGCGATCCGCTGGTACGGGGTGGAACCCGCCGCCGAGCAGACCGTCTTGCCCGCCAGGTCCTGCGGGCCGTGGATGTCGTTCTCGTCGGTGCGGACCAGCAGCCCCTGCCCGGCCATGTAGTAGGGGCCGGCGAATCCGACGAGCTTCTTGCGCATGTCGTTGATCGTGTAGGTGCCGACGTAGTAGTCGATCTGCCCGTTCTGCAGCGCCGTCTCGCGGTTGGCCGAGGCGATCGTCTTGAACCGGATCGTCTTCGGGTCGAAGCCCAGCGAGGCCGACATCATCCGGGCGATCTCGATGTCGAAGCCGGAGTAGACCCCGGTGGCCGGGTCCTTCTCGCCCAGGTAGGGCTGGTCCTCCTTGGCGCCCACCCGCAGGTATCCGCGCTTCTTCGCCTTCGTCCAGGTGCTGGAGCCGGGCAGCCGGAAGCCGGTGTCGACCTGGTAGACGGGCAGCGCCCCGGCCTTAGGCCCCTTCACCGGCGGGCTGCCGTTCTTCCCGCAGCCGGCGGCGAGGAGGGCCAGCAGGAGGACGGCACAGGCGGCCAGTACTTTTCTCGTACGCAACACAGGGCCTCCCGTCAGTGCTTGAGGATCTTGGACAGGAAGTCCTTGGCGCGGTCGCTCTCCGGCGCGGTGAAGAAGTCCTCCGGGGTGCGGTCCTCGATGATGCGGCCGTCGGCCATGAAGACGACCCGGTTGGCGGCGGACCGGGCGAAGCCCATCTCGTGCGTGACGACGACCATCGTCATGCCCTCCTGGGCGAGTTGCCGCATCACTTCCAGCACCTCGTTGATCATCTCCGGGTCGAGCGCCGAGGTGGGCTCGTCGAAGAGGAGCGCCTTGGGGTCCATGGCGAGGGCGCGGGCGATGGCCACGCGCTGCTGCTGGCCGCCGGAGAGCTGGGCGGGGAACTTGTCGGCCTGCGAGGCGAGTCCCACCCGTTCCAGCAGTTCGCGGGAGCGCTGGTCGGCCTCGTCCTTCTTCCGCTTGCGGACCTTGAGCTGAGCGAGCGAGACGTTCGCCAGGACGGTCTTGTGGGCGAACAGGTTGAACGACTGGAAGACCATGCCGACTTCGGCCCTCAGCTGGGCGAGCCCCTTGCCCTCCTCGGGAAGGGGCCTGCCGTCGAGCGTGATGTGGCCCGACTCGATCGTTTCGAGCCGGTTGATGGTCCGGCAGAGGGTTGACTTGCCCGAGCCGGAGGGGCCGATGACCACCACCACCTCCCCGCGGCCGACGGTGAGATTGATGTCCTGCAGTACGTGCAACTTTCCGTAGAACTTATTGACGTCACGCAGCTCGATCAACGGATCGACGGCCATACGCTGCCCTACCCACTTATCGCTTGGTCGAGGTCAGCGCAAACTATCCATCCCGGCAAGGGACTTCACACCCGACACGCGTAAATGGGGCATAAGGCGTTTTATCGCGCCGCAGCGCGGAACGGTGCGGGGACCGTCCCGGTCCGCACCGCCGCCTCAGCCCTCGGCCGACTCCGAGTAGAGCTGGGACAGCTCCGGGGTGCCCGACATCGCCCAGCTCAGACCGGCCTCGACCACATCGATCTCGCGTCCTGAGGCGAGCCGCACCACGGGCTGGCCGCTCGGCCAGATGTGCCAGAGCGCACCGGGAACGTTGCGCACCAGGACCGTGCCCAGGTACAGCCCGGCGTCATTGCCCAGCCAGGGCAGCTCCTCCGGGTCGTCGCGCCAGCGCGGCGGCAGCTGGTCGAGTGCCGCCAACGAGGCAGGGGTGTCGTCCAGTTCGAGCCCTCTCTCCCCGGCCCGGACGCGGAGCAGGTCACATTCGGCGAGCAGTTGGGCCACGCCTTCCGGATCGGCGTCGACAGCGGCGGCGAGCCCCGCCTCCCGCGTACCGTCGTGACGCTTACGCCAGTTGTCCAAGAAAGGGATGTTCATACCGCTCAGGGTCGCATCCCGGCCCGGCTCCGCACCACAGGACGCGCGGTCTGCCGTTCGAGCGCTGAACACCTGACGTACCTCGTGTGTTCACCCGGCCATGTCCGGCAGCCTCGGGGCGGGCCCGGAAAAGGGGTGGTGACATCCCGTCGCGCACTGATAGCTTCGCGATCATGTGCAGCCCCGAGTCGGACAGAAGCTAGCCACCGGTCCCCCGGTGGCTTCCGGACCGGCCGGACCATGTCCGCCCCGGTCACGCACGGCTGCCACCCCGGACCCATGCGGTTGCGGGTTGCGCTTCGGCGTACGTACCGGGGTGAGAATCCCCCGGCGGTCACGGCTCCGCCGATGTGCCGTGTCACGGCCACGATCACGGTGACCGTTGCGCCGCGTTGCCGCTCGTTGACGCGAGCGGGTGCGGCCCGCATCCCCAACCGGTTCTGTCCATCAGCCGTCCATGGGGTTCCTTCATGCCATTTTCCGTTTACGCGCTCGGGCTCGCCGTCTTCGCCCAGGGCACTTCCGAGTTCATGCTCTCCGGCCTGCTGTCGGGCATCTCCGACGACCTGCGTGTCTCCATCCCCGCCGCAGCCCTGCTGACCTCGGCGTTCGCCGTCGGGATCGTGATCGGGGCGCCGCTGATGGCGCTCCTGGGGCGCAACTGGCCCCGCCGGCGGGCCCTGTTGTTCTTCCTCGGTGTCTTCGCGGCCGTCCATGTCGTCGGCGCGGTCACCTCCAGCTACGGTCTGCTGCTCGCGACACGGGTCGTCGGAGCGCTGGCGAACGCCGGCTTCTGGGCGGTCGCCCTGGTGACCGCGGTCGCCCTGGCCGGGCCGGGGGCGCGGGCCCGCGCGACTTCCGTGGTGGTCGGGGGTGTCACCGTCGCCTGTGTGGCGGGGGTCCCCGCCGGGGCGTGGCTGGGCGCCCAGTGGGGGTGGCGGGCGGCCTTCTGGGCCGTCGCCCTCGTCTCGCTGCCGGCGATCGCCGTGATCGCGGCGGCGATTCCGGCGGGGCGGCCCCCGTCCGCGCTGCCGAGCGCACGCGCCGAACTGCGGAGCCTGGCGGGGCGCGGGCTGCAGCTGACGCTGCTGACGAGCGCGCTCGTGCAGGGCGCGACCTTCTGCGCGTTCTCGTATCTCGAACCGATCGCCACCCATGTCACCGGGTTCGGCTCCGCGTGGGTGCCCGCCCTGCTCGCCCTGTTCGGGGTCGGCTCGTTCATCGGGGTCACCGTCTGCGGCCGGATCATCGACTCCCGGCCGGTCGCGCTGACGGCCGCCGGTCTGGTGTCGCTCGCCGTCGGCTGGGCGCTGTTCGCGTGGACGGCGGGGAGCCCCGTGGCGGTGTTCGTGCTCGTTTTCGTCCAGGGGATGCTGGCGTTCGGCACCGGCACCGCGCTGATCTCGCACGTGTTCCGCCTGGCGGACGGTGCGCCGACCCTGTCGGGTTCGTTCGCCACCGCGTCGTTCAATGTGGGCGGCGCGCTCGGCCCCTGGATCGGCGGGCTCGCGATCGGTGCGGGGTTCGGCTTCCGGGCGCCGCTCTGGGTGAGCGCGCTGCTGATGGTCCTGGCGCTCGGCACCGCCACAGCCGCGCGGGCCTGCCGCCCGGCCCCCGCACCGGTGCCGGCACTAGGATCCGGTGCGGACGCACACACATACGAACAGGGGAGTTCGAGTGGCTGAGGACCGAGCCGGGGTGGTCGTCTACTGGCGGCCGGGCTGCCCGTACTGCATGAATCTCCGGCTGCGGCTGCGGTTCACGAAACTGGAGTACACCGAGGTCAACATCCGGCGGGACCCCGAGGCCGCCGCGTTCGTCCGCTCCGTGGCGGACGGGAACGAGACCGTGCCGACGGTCACCGTGGGCGGTAAGGCCATGGTCAACCCGTCGAAGGGCCAGGTGCTGGAGGCCGTGCGGGCTCAGGCGCCCGGGGCGGGCGCCTGAGCAGGGCCGGCGCTCAGAGGTCGAGGTCGACGACCACCGGGGCGTGGTCGGACGCGCCCTTGCCCTTGCGCTCCTCGCGGTCCACGTAGCTGTCCTTGACGGCGGCGGTGAACGGGGCGTTGCCGTAGACGAGGTCGATGCGCATGCCCTTGTTCTTCGGGAAGCGCAGCTCGCGGTAGTCCCAGAAGGTGTACGGGCGGTCGTACTTCAGGGGGCGCGGCATGACGTCGGCGAGGCCCTCCTCGCGCAGCGCCGCGAGGGCGGCCCGCTCGGCGGGCGTGACATGGGTGGCGCCCTCGAAGAGGGCCGGGTCCCAGACGTCCTCGTCGGCCGGGGCCACGTTGAAGTCGCCGATGACCGCGAACGGCAGCGCCCCCGCGGCGTCCGCGGCGACCGCCGTCCGCAGCGCCTCCAACCAGCGCAGCTTGTACGCGTAGTGCTCGTGCCCGACCTCGCGGCCGTTGGGCACGTACACCGACCAGAGGCGGACGGGGCCGCAGGTCGCACTGATCGCGCGGGGCTCCTGCACGGCGTCGTACTCGGGGCCGCCCGGCAGCCCCGTAACGACGTCGGACAGGCCGGCCCGCGAGATGATCGCCACCCCGTTCCACCGGCCGGTGGCGTTGACCGCGGACTCGTAGCCGAGCTCGCGGAGCGCCTCCGCCGGGAACTGCTCGGCGGTGCACTTGGTCTCCTGGACGCACAGCACGTCCGTGCCGGTGCTCTCCAGCCAGGCGAGCAGCCTCGGCAGTCGGGCGGTGATCGAGTTGACGTTCCAGGTGGCGATGCGCATGTACGTAAACCTAGCGGCTGCCACTGACAGCCGCCGGGGCGCCGTCCCTCACACGGCCGTCGAGTCCCCCGGTGCCAGCCGCCCGTGGTCGGTGCCGCCGAGTCCGCCGATCTGGGTGTCGTAGATCGGGCGGGCGAGATCGGTGAGCAGCGCGTCGTGGATGTCGATGGCGCGGCGCGGCGCGACCTCGCGGACGTAGTCGATGACCTCGGAGATCTTGTTCCACGGAGCCATCACCGGGAGCATCAGGGTGTCGACCGGGCGGTCGGGCACGGTGAGCGCGTCGCCCGGGTGGAAGAGCGAGTCGTCCACCAGGAAGCCGATGTTGGTGATCCTCGGGATGTCCGGGTGGATCACCGCGTGGAGCTCGCCGTGCACCTGGACGTCGAACCCGGCGGCCGTGAAGGTGTCGCCGTGCCCGACGGTGTGGACGCGTCCCGGGAACGCCGCGCCGAGCTGGTCCGCCACGCTGCGCAGGGTCCAGATCTCGGCGGCCGGATTGGCCTCCAGGCCGGCCCGCAGCCGCTCCTCGTTGAAGTGGTCGGGGTGCTCGTGCGTCACCAGGATCGCCTCGGCACCGATCGCGGCGTCCTGCTCCGAGAAGCCGCCCGGGTCGATGACGAGCGTGCGCCCGGCCTTCTCCAGACGGATGCAGGAGTGGGACTTCTTGGTCAGCGTGAGCGCGAACGGCTCGGGGTTCACAGCGTTCATGTGTCCCATCCTGCTACGCGGGCGGTGTCGTCTCCGCCTGAATCACCGACCGCGCGATCGTGAATGCGGCGCCCGCGGCCGGAATGCCGCAGTACACGGCCGTCTGGAGCAGGACCTCCCGGATCTCGGCCGGGGTGAGACCGTTGCGCAGGGCCGCGCTGACGTGCGCGGCCAGTCCCTCCAGATGTCCGGAGGCGACCAGCGCGGTGAGCGTGACGGTGCTGCGCGTGCGCCGGTCCAGCCCCTCCCGGCTCCACACCTCGCCCCAGGCGTAGCGGGTGACGAGCTCCTGGAAGTCGTCGGTGAAGTCGTCGGAGGCGGCCAGGACGCCGTCCACATGGGCGTCCCCGAGCACCTCGCGGCGGATCCTCATGCCCTGCGGGTACGAATCGGCGCGCTCCTGCGAGGGGTCCGCGGGCCGCGTGGTGGCCGCGGTGATCTCCGCGACGGGCAGTACGGGGGCGGAGATCCGCGGGGCGAAGGAGGGCGCCGGGATGGCCGCCTGGGTGTCCTGCCAGGCGGCGGAGAAGTGGGTGAGCAGGAGGTCGGTGACGGCTCCGGGCTGCTCGACCGGGGCCAGGTGGGAGGCGCCCGGGACGAGGGCGAGGCGGGCGTCGGGTATGCCCGCGACCAGGGTGCGGGCGTCGCCGGGGCCGGTGACCTGGTCCTCGGCACCGACCAGGACGAGCGTGGGGACCCCGATCCGGCCCAGTGCCGTACGGATGTCGAAGGCGGCGAGGGCTTCGCAGGCGGCGATGTAGCAGCCCGGGTCGGTGGTGCGGACCATCTGGACGGCCCACTCGACGATGGCGGGCTGGGCGGCGGCGAACCCGGGGGTGAACCACCGCTCCGGAGCGGAGCGGGCCATCGGCTCCAGCCCGTTGGTGCGGACGATCACCCCGCGCTGCCGGAATTCGTCGGCGCTGGCGAAGCGGGCGGAGGAGGCCACCAGGGCCAGCGAGGCCACCCGGTGCGGATGGCGCAGCGCGAGGTCGGCGCCGATCGCACCGCCCAGGGAGCAGCCCGCGTAGCCGAAGCGCTGGACACCGAGGCCGTCGAGGGTGGCGAGCAGCCGGTCGGCGAGTTCACCGACTGCGGTGGCCGGGTGGGCGGGTGCGCCGCCGTGGCCCGGAAGGTCGAAACGGAAGACTCTCCAGTGCTTGATGAGCTCGGATATCTGCCGGTCCCACATGTGCCATGACGTACCGAGGGAGGGGCCGATCACCAGGACGGGGGCGTCTTCCGGTCCGTCGAAGCGGTATTGCAGGGTTTCTGCCGTCGTCTCACTCACCCGTTCAGACTCCCATCTCTCACGACAGTCCCTATGACCGGGGCACGACCGCTCGGCGCTGACAGGCGGCGGCGGGGCGCGGGGCCCCGGCCGCGCGCCCGCCGCAATGGTGTGTCAGACCACGGCGAGCCGGTCCACGAGCAGCTCCACCCTCGGCCCCGTCTCCTGCGGCGGCAGCCGTCCCGCCCGGGTCAGGGTCGCCAGCCCGTGCAGGGACGCCCAGAACACCTCGGTGAACAGCCCCGGGTGGACGCCGTCCCCGGCGACCTCGCCCAGGCTCTCCAGCAGCGCGGCGAAGGCGTCCTTGAGAGGTTCCGGGGTGTCCTCGTCCGCGAACGCCAGGCCGCCGTCGAGCTGGAACATGGCGTCGTAGACCGCCGGGTTGCGTGCGGCGAAGTCGAGGTAGGTGCGGGCGAGGGCGGCGACCCGGGTACGAGGTCCGTCCGCGGCGGAGGTCGCGGCCCGCAGCGCGGCGGCCATCTCGGCGGCGCCTTCGAGGGCGACGGCGCCGATGATCTCGCGCTTGCCGCGGAAGTGGCTGTAGAGGACGGGCTGGCTGTATTCGATGCGCTCGGCGAGCCGACGGGTGGTGACCGCGTCCCAGCCCTGCTGCTCGGCGAGTTCACGGGCTGTCGCCACGATGAGGCGCTCGCGCTCCGCCCGTTCGCGCTCCTTGCGTTCTTGTACCGACATGATTCGATCCTAGCACTGCTAGACAATCAAGCGGCAGCAGCACTAGCGTTGCATCATCATCTAGTGACGCTAGATCCCGGAAGGGTCGTCATGCTCAACGCGCTCCAGGCCTTCACCACCGTGGTCGTCGGCTTGATGGTGGGGGTGGAGTTCCGCGTCGCCGTCATCATCGCCGCCTTCACCCTGCTGGTCGCCGCCCTCGCCTGAGCCCACGGGCCCACCAGCCCGGTCGTCGGCCGCAACCGCCGTCGGACAGCAGGGGCCGGCCCCGGCCGGGGAACGGGCGGGGGCCCGCCCCTCGATGGGACGGGCCCCGCGTGGTGCGAGAGGATCAGCGGGAAACGTACTCGGCGTAGAGGAAGCCCTTCTCGTCCTGCATGTGCTGCTTGTTCTCCTTGGCGTACGTGATGCCGTACGGGCCGCCGAGGTTGAGGAACTCCGCGTTCGAGCGCGAGGCGTCGGTCTGCTGGTAGCCCGCGAGGACCTTGCCGGCCTCCCCGCCGCCGTCGTGGGCTGCGGCCGGGGCGGCGGCTACGAAACCTGCTGCGGCAACCGTGGCCAGGGTGATTGCAATACCTCGAAGCATGGGCACTCCCTCTGCGATACGTCACGAATGGTGCGGGCGGAACCACCATGACCCGGACACGGGACCGACTCGGTCAGGCACGTCGGTCCAGGACGAGGAAGGCACCGAACGGAGCCCCGGATTACTCCGGTCGGCGCAGTGCGCGCAGGGTCACGGGGTGGCCGCGGACACGACGTACACGACAGGGGACATCGGATCGGTCATGTCGACGGTGATGTCCTGGTTGGGGCGCGGGTCCTCGTTGGTGTGGGTGGTTCCCGCCCATGCGACGCCGTCGCCGAAGTACCAGCCCGCGACCTTCGTGTCGCGGTCGCCGACGGTGATGTCACCCGCGGTCAGGGCCGCGCGGCCGGTGCCGACCCGGGTCAGGAACCGGTCGAGGCCGTTGGACGTGGTGCGGAACTGCACGTACATCCGGCTGGCCTTCCAGTTGTTCGTCTCGTAGTACTGGACCTCCACGGCGTCGCCTGGGATCGGTACCTCGAAGATCCGGCGCAGCATCCGGGACGGCCAGCCCTCGCGGAGCCCCTGGGCCGAGGCCTCGGCCGCCTTGTCCTGGCCGGAGCGGCGGCTCTGTCCCGCGGAGATCAGCAGATATCCGGCCGGGATGCCGATGAGCAGCACGATGATGGTCGCCGTGATCAGGCGCCGGCGGATCGTTCTGCGCCGGTCCTGCGGTGGCCGTCCGTCGCCCTGCTCGGGCGGCGGGGACTGACGCGGCACGACGGGGTGCTCGGCTGCGGTCATGGATCTGGGAGTCCCTAGGAAGTGCGGGTGTTGCGCGTATTACGGATGGTGCTCGCCGCCTGGTCGTAGATCTGCGCGTACCGCTCGTACCGCTCGACGCGGCGGCGGTTGGTACGGCGGAACCTGCGGGCCACCAGTCTGGCGAGGTCGGCGGCGCCGACCATACCCGCCTCGGGGCCGAGCTGCGCCTTCGCGATCCGTGCCTCGGGGCGGTAGCCGCGGCCGGTGAGGTGGCGTTTGAAGGCGTCCCTGGCAGGTCCGATCAGCAGGTCGTCGGCGGCGCTGACGCCTCCTCCGATGACGAAGCAGGAGGGGTCGAGCGCGGCGGCCAGATTCGCGATGCCGACGCCGAGCCACTGGCCGATGTCCTGGAGGAGCTCGACGCACATCGCATCGCCCTCGCGGGCCAGTTCGGTGATGAGCGGTCCGGTGATGTCGGGGATGTTGCCCTTGACCCGCTCGATGAGTCCGTGGGCCACCGGGGAGTCCGCCGCGGCCAGCTCCCTGGCCTCCCGGACGAGTGCGTTCCCGGAGCTGTACTGCTCCCAGCAGCCGCGGTTGCCGCAGGGGCAGCGGTGGCCGCCGGGCACCACCTGCATGTGGCCGAACTCACCGGCGACGCCGTACTTGCCGCGCTTGACCTGACCGTCCTCCAGGATCGCGCCGCCGATGCCGGTACCGAGGGTGATCATGACGAGGTGGTCCTCGCCGCGCCCCGCGCCGAAGCGCCATTCGGCCCAGGCGGCGGTGTTGGCGTCGTTGTCGACCATGACCGGGACGACCAGCCGGGAGGCGATGGCGTCGCGCAGGGGTTCGTCGCGCCAGGCGAGGTGCGGGGCGAACAGGACCTTGGAGCGGTCCGCGTCGACCCAGCCGGCCGCGCCGATGCCCACCGCGTGGACGTCGTGCCGGTCGGAGAGGTCCAGGACCAGCTCGACGATGGTGTCCTCGATGACCCTGGGGCTCTTGGACTTGTCCGGCGTCTCGGTGCGCAGGGTCTCCAGGATGTTGCCGTCGGCGTCGACGACACCGGCCATCACCTTCGTCCCCCCGATGTCGATGCCGACGGTGGGGACCCGCGGCGCGGTGAGGTGCGAGCGCCGCTCCCGGGTGCCGACGGTCCGCAGGACGGTGGCGCGGGCGGAGCCGCGGTGTGTGAAGTCGCGGTACGTGCTCATCGTCCCTGGGGGGTCTGGAGTGGCCGGGGTCGAGGTGATCCCGGCGGCGGACGGCGCCCGTCGGCCCCGATTCTGCCACTGCCGGGCGGGCGGAGCCGCCGGACGGGGCGGCGGGGCGGCGGAGCTACGCGGTGCCGCCCTTCGCCGGACCCTCGCCCCGCAGGTCGGGGCCGGGGGTGCGCTCCAGCTCGTGGCTGAGCTCCTCCAGCTCGCTGCCGCCCGCCATCTGCCGGGTGAGCTCGTCGAGCGTGATGCTGCCCCTGGTGTGGCTGCCGGCCATGGCACCCCGCTTGAGCAGCACGAAGCGGTCACCGACGAGATACGCGTGGTGCGGGTTGTGCGTGATGAGGACCACGCCCAGCCCCGCGTCCCTGGCGGCCGCGACGTACTTGAGGACGACGCCGGACTGCTTGACGCCGAGCGCCGCGGTCGGCTCGTCCAGGACGAGCACCTTGGCGCCGAAGTGGACGGCCCGCGCGATGGCCACGCACTGGCGCTCGCCGCCGGACAGGGTGCCGATGGGCTGGTCGACGTCGCGCAGGTCGATCCCCATCCGCAGCAGCGCGGAGCGGGTCGTCTCGCGCATCAGCCGGACGTCGAGGCGCTTGAGGGGGCCCACGCCGGTCGTCGGCTCGGAGCCGAGGAAGAAGTTCCGCCAGACCGGCATCAGGGGGACGACCGCGAGATCCTGGTAGACCGTGGCGATGCCCCGGTTCAGGGCGTCGCGCGGGTTGGCGAGCGTGGTCTCCTCGCCGTCGATGAGGAAGCTTCCGGCGTCGTGCCGGTGCAGCCCCGAGATGATCTTGATGAGGGTGGACTTGCCGGCGCCGTTGTCGCCGAGGACGCAGGAGATCTCGCCCGCCCGCACCTCCAGCGAGACGTCCTGGAGCGCCTTGATGTTGCCGTAGAACTTGCTGACGTGGTCGAGCTCGACCAGCGCCCGCCGGCCGGTGTCCGCCGGCCCGTTCGCTGCCTGGGGGGCCGTCATTTCGTCGCCTCCGCGCGCTTGCGTACCCATGCGTTGAGCAGGGTGGCCAGGAGCAGCATGGCTCCGAGGAAGAATTTGAACCAGTCCGGGTTCCACTCCGCGTACACGATGCCCTTGCTGGTCATGCCGAAGATGAAGGCGCCGATCGCCGAGCCGATCGCGGAGCCGTAGCCGCCGGTGATCAGGCAGCCGCCGATGACGGCCGCGATGATGTAGATCAGCTCGTTGCCGACGCCCTCGCCGGACTGGACCACGTCGTAGCTGAACAGCAGGTGCTGCCCGGAGACCCAGGCGGCGAAGGCCACGCCGAGGTAGAGCCCGATCTTCGTGCGGATCACCGGGACACCGACCGCGCGGGCCGCGTCGGCGCCGCCGCCGACGGCGTAGATCCAGTTGCCGAAGCGGGTGCGGAGCAGGATCCAGGTCGCGATCGCGACGAGGACGGCCCACCACAGGATGGTCACCTTGAGCTCGACACCGCCGACGGTCCAGTACGAGGCGAAGAACTTGCGGGCCGAGTCGAAGCCCTCCATGTTGCCGATGGTCTTCGTCGACACGGTTGTGCTGATCAGCTTGGTGAAGCCCAGGTTCAGGCCGGTCAGCATCAGGAAGGTGCCGAGCGTGATGATGAAGCTGGGCAGTTTCGTACGCGTCAGCATGAAGCCGTTGAACGCGCCGAAGGCCAGGGTGACCAGCAGCGACACGAAGACGCCGACCCAGACGTTGGCCGTCATCTGATAGCTGAACATCGACGAGACCAGTGCCGAGCTGGTGACCATCACACCGGCCGAGAGGTCGAACTCGCCGCCGATCATCAGCAGCGCGACCGGAGCCGCCATGATCCCGATGGTGGAGGCCGCGTAGAGCACCGTGCCGAAGCTGGTGGCGCGCAGGAAGCTGTCGGCGATGATCGCGAAGAAGAGGAAGACGGCCAGGGCGCCGACGACCGAGCCGAGCTCGGGGCGGCCGAGCAGCTTGCGCAGCGGTGAGGTGCGCAGCAGCCGCTCGTCGGCCCCGGCGGGGGCGGGCTGCCCGGGGGCGGCGGTCATCGGGTTCCCCGGTCGGCGTACTCGGCGAGCTGGGCGGCGTCCTTGGAGGTGATGATCTGCGGGCCGGTGAGGACCGGCCGGCCGCCGCCGAGGACGTTGCGGTTGTAGCGGTAGAGCCAGAGCAGGTCGACGGCCTCGTACCCCTGGAGGTAGGGCTGCTGGTCGACGGCGAAGCCGAGGGTCTTGGCCTTGAGCGAGGCTGCGACCTTGGCGTTCAGGTCGAAGGTGTCGATCTCGGCCTTGCTGCCCGCGGTCTGCTTCGCCTTGACGGCGGCGTCCGCGAACGGCGCGCCGAGGGTGACGACCGCGTCGATGTCCTTGTCGGCCTGGAGCTTCGCCTCGATCGAGGCCTGGACGTCCGGCATGTTGGTGCCCTCGACGTACAGGTTCTGCAGCTGGCCGTCGAAGGTCTTCTTCGCCCCGGCGCAGCGCTGCTCATGGCCGACGTTGCCCTGTTCGTGCAGGATGCACAGGGCCTTCTTGCGGCCGCGCCGGTTGAGCTCGTCGCCGACGGCCTCGCCGGCGATGGACTCGTCCTGGCCGATGTGGGTGAGCGCGCCGTACCGCTTGGACTCCGCGGAGCCCGAGTTCACCGTGATCACCGGGATGCCGGCCCGGGTGGCCTTGGCGACGACGTCCTTCATGGCGTCGGGCTTGGCGAGCGTGACGATCAGCCCGTCGACCTTCTTGTCGATGGCGGCCTGGACGAGCTGGGCCTGCTGCTGCGCCTCGTCGTTGTGCGAGTACAGGAAGTTGATGTTGTCCTTGCCGGCCGCCATCTTGGCGCCCTTCTGGACGATGTCCCAGAAGGTGTCGCCGTCGCCCGAGTGGGTGACCATGGCGAAGGTCCAGCGGGGCGTGTTCACCGCGGACCGGCCCTCGGCGGCGGCCTGCGCCGCCCGGTCCTCCGCCCGCTTGCCACCGGTGCTGCTGCATCCCATGAGGGAGGCCCCGAGCACCGCCGCAAGCACGGCACCCATCGCACGTACCCCTGTCCGAACCCTTGCCACGACTCCGTGCCCTTCTCGTGCTGCTCGTTGTGCTGCTGGTGGAGCCGGGGCCCGTGCGGTCCCGGTCCGGCTGGGCAAGTATCCCCGAGCCCTCGGCGCCGTCACCCGGCAGGGCGTGGCGCGTGTGTCGGGTCGGGGCGCGTGCGGCGCCGGGGCGGCCGCGTGCCGCCGTCGTCACCGTACGAGAAGCCGGGAAGCCTCCGACACCGTACGGAAGTCGCGGGGCGCTGTCACCGTACGGGGAGGCGGAAACCGAAGGAGTGGCGCCGGGGCCGGCGGGGCGGGTGCGCGATTCGCCGGTCGCGGCAGCGGGCGGAAGCGGGCCCCGCCCCGACACAGAACGGGCTTTGTCAGGACATATAGTTGACAGCGTTGCCGGTGACCGGCACGTTGGGTCCATGCGCATCGGACTCATCGGCACCGGCCGGATCGGCTCCTTCCACGCGGGCGTGCTGTCCCGCCACCCCTCCGTGGACGCCCTGGTGGTGACGGACACCGACCCCGCCCGCGCGGCCGAGGTCGCGCACCGGACCGGGGCGGGCACGGCCGGCTCCGCCGCGGAGGTGTTCGGCGCGGGCGTGGACGCCGTGGTGATCGCCTCGGCCACCGCCGCGCACGCCGAGCTGATCGGCCGGGCGGCGCGGGCCGGACTGCCCGCGTTCTGCGAGAAGCCCGTCGCCCTCGACCTGGCGGGCACGCTGGACGCGCTGCGCGTGACCCAGGAGGCGGGGAGCGTGCTCCAGCTGGGGTTCATGCGCCGGTTCGACGCGGGGTACACGGCGGCGCGCGCCGCCGTGCGCGGCGGGACCCTCGGCCGGCTGCACACCGTCCGGACGGTGACCTCCGATCCGGCGCCGCCGCCCGCGGCCTATCTGCCGCTCTCCGGCGGGCTGTACCGGGACTGCCTGATCCATGACTTCGACATGGTGCGCTGGGTGACGGGCCGTGAGGTGGAGCGGGTGTACGCCACCGGCTCGGACGGCGGGCCGCCGATGTTCCGCGAGGCCGGCGACGTGGACACCGCGGCCGCGCTGCTGACCCTCGACGACGGCACCCTCGTCACGGCGACGGCGACCCGCTGCAACGGCGCCGGGTACGACGTGCGGATGGAGCTCGCCGGTGAGCTGGACCAGATCGCTGTCGGCCTGGACGACCGCACCCCGCTCACCTCCGCCGAGCCGCAGGGCCCCGGCGCCCCGGCCAAGCCCTGGCCGGGGTTCCTGGAGCGCTTCGCCCCGGCGTACGAGGCCGAACTCGACGCATTCGTCCGGCTGGTGCGGGGCGAGGCGGCCAATCCGTGCGACGGCCGGGAGGCCCTGCACGCCCTGCGGGTCGCCGAGGCGTGCGAGGTCTCGCGCCGGGAGCGCCGGACGGTGGAGCTGTCGGAGATCCCCGGGGCCTGAGGGCGTCCCGCGCGCGGCTCACCACCTGACCGGCAGCCCCTCCGGTCCCCGTATGAGCATCCCCGTACGCCAGGTCAGCGTGTCCGCAGCCGCGTCCAGCGCCAGCTCCGGGCAGCGCTCCAGCAGCGATCCGATCGCCACCGCCGCCTCGATGCGGGCCAGCGGCGCACCCAGGCAGTAGTGGATTCCGTGCCCGAAGGCGACATGTCCCCGGGCGTCCCTGGTGATGTCGAACCGGTCCGCGTCCGGGTAGCGGTCCGGGTCGCGGTTGGCGTCGGCCATCGCGATCAGGACCAGCTCGCCGCCGCCCGGGATCACCGTGCCGCCGATGTCGAGCGGGCAGGTGGTGAAGCGGTAGGTGGGTGTCTCGACCGGGCCCGCGTAACGGAGCGTCTCCTCCACCGCGTTGTCGATGAGAGCGGGGTTCGCCCGCAATGCTGCGAGCTGCTCCGGGTGGGTGAGCAGGGCGAGCACCCCGTTGGAGATGAGGTTCACCGTGGTCTCGTGGCCGGCGACGAGCAACAGCCAGGCCATGCCCATCAGTTCCTCGGCGGAGAGCCGGTCGCCCTCCTCGTCGGCCGTGTGGATCAGCGCGCTCATCAGGTCGTCGCCGGGCTGTTCGCGCTTGTCGTCGAGGAGCCCGGCCAGAAAGCCGGACATCTCGGCGGTCGCCGCCCGGCGCTCCGCGGCGTCGATGGAGGACACGGAGATGTTGGACCAGGCCCGGAAGTCCCGGCGGTCCAGGAAGGGCACCCCGAGCAGTTCACAGATGACGGACATCGGCAGCGGGAACGCCAGCGACTCGACGAGATCGGTGCCGCGGCCGGGCCCCGCCAGCATCGTGTCGAGCAGCTCGTCCGTCATCCGCTGTACGCGCGGGACGAGTTGCCGCATCCGGCGCTGGGTGAACTCCCGGGAGACCAGCTTGCGCAGCCGGGTGTGCACGGGTGCGTCCGTGCTGAGCATGGACGTCCCCGAGGCGACCTGGCTCACGCCGAGGGCGGGCGAGGCACTGCTCCACTGCTTGGAGAGCCGCTGGTCCGCGAGCGCGGCGCGGCCCTCCTCGTACCCGACGACGAGCCAGCCGGGTGTGCCCTCCGGGATGCGGATCCGGTGGACGGGGCCGCGGGCCCGTAACTCCGCGTACACGGGGTACGGATCGCGGACGTACCGCTCGCCGAACGCCCCGAGGTCGACGATCGCTTCAGTCGTCATGTCAGGCTCCTTCAGGATGACGCGGCGCTCAGCACGGTGCCCTGGGCGACCGCGCAGAGGCTTTCGGTGCCGTCCTCGCCCACGGCGAACAGATCGCAGCGCGCCACCGCCTGCCGCCGGCCGGTGTGGACGACGGCCGCCCGCGCGACGAGTGCGGTGCCGGTGGCGGGCCGCAGGTACTGGATCGAGAAGCCGCCGGTCAGCACGGCCGGGCCGAGTGTCGTTCCGGCGGCGAAGGTGAGCGCGTTGTCGGCGGCGTAGGCGAGCACCCCGCCGTGCAGGAATCCGTTCTGCTGCTGGAGTTCCTCGCGGCCGTCGATCTCCAGCGTGGCCGCGCCGCCGCCGAACTCGGTGATCCGTGCGCCGACGAGCCCGCTGAACGGCTGGCTGTCGAGCACTTTCTGCGCCGTCTCCAGGTCGAGTACGGTCATGACGTTCCTCTCTGTCTCACCAGCGCACGGGGAGCCGTCGTACCCCGCGGATCAGCATGCCGGGCAGCCAGTCCGGCTCCCCTGCCTCCGGATCGAGTACGAGTCCGGGGCACCGCTCCAGCAGCGACCGGATCGCGATGCGGCCCTCCATCCGGGCCAGCGGCGCGCCCATGCAGAAGTGCACGCCGTGCCCGAAGGCCAGGTGCCCCTGCGCGTCGCGGCGGATGTCGAACCTGTCCGGGTCCGGGTAGCGGCCGGGGTCGCGGCCGCCACCCGCCAGGGCGACCAGGACCGGATCACCGGCCGCGATGGCGGTGGAGCCGATCGTGACGGCCTCCCGGGCGAACCGGAAGGTGGCGGTCTCCACCGGCCCGTCGTAGCGGAGCATCTCCTCGACCGCCCCGTCGATCAGCCCGAAGTCGGACCGCAGGGCGGCCAGTTGCTCCGGGTGATCGAGCAGGGCCCGTACTCCGTTGGAGATCAGGTTGACCGTCGTCTCATGGCCCGCGACGAGCAACAGGAAGGCCATGCCGACCAGTTCGTCGTGCGACAGCGCGTCGCCGTCCTCGTCCCGCGCGGCGATCAGGGCGCTCAGCAGGTCGTCGCCCGGCGAGCGGCGCTTGTCCTCGATCAACTCGGTGAGGTAGCCGCCCATGGCGGCGACCGCGTCGCTCTCCTCCTGCTCACCGACCGGTGAGACGACATTGTTCGAGAGCTTGCGAAAGGCGTCCCGGTCCAGGTCGGGCACGCCGATGAGTTCGCAGATGACGGTCATGGGCAGCGGGAAGGCGAGGGCGTCGATGAGATCCGCCTGCCCGGCGGGCTGCATCGCGTCGAGCAGCCCGTCGGTGATCTGCTGCACGCGGGGCCGCAGCGCCTCGATCCGGCGCGCGGTGAACTCCCGCGCGACCAGCTTGCGCAGCCGGGTGTGGTCGGGTGCGTCCATCTCCAGCATGTTGGCGTTGATCGGGTCGCCCGTAGCCGTCTGGCCGGGCAGCGTCCGCCAGTCCTTGGCGAACCGCTGGTCGGCCAGGACGGCGCGCCCCTCGTCGTACCCGACGACGAGCCACAACCGCTCGAAGTCGTCGGTCCGGACGGTGTGCACCGGGCCCGCGGCACGCATCTTCGCGTAGTACGGGTACGGATTCGCGGTGAAGTCCGCGACCCCGCGGAGATCTGCCTCGACATCGGACATGGGCCCGCCCCTCCCGGTCTGATCGTTGGCCGGCCGCCAGGACCGGCCGGTTCAGCGTATGCCGCTGGGCCCGGTCCCGGCGAAGGGTTCAGGACAGGCCGTGTCCGTCGCCGTCGTCCAGAAGCCCCGCGTCGTGGACCAGCAGGGCGATCTGGACGCGGTTGTTGAAGTCGAACTTGGCGAGAATCCGCGACACCTGGGTCTTCACGGTGGCCACGCTCAGGTAGAGCGCCGCGGCGATCTCGGCGTTGGAGCGGCCGTGCCCGACGGCGACGGCCACCTCCCGTTCCCGTTCGGCGAGCGACGCGAGCAGCCGGCGGGCCCGTTGCACGCGGTCCGCCCGCTCCTCCCGGCCGGGGCCGGCGGCGCGGGCCATGAGCTGGCGGGTGACCGCGGGCGACAGGACCGGGTCACCGGCCGCCACGCGACGCACGGAGTCGACGATCTGTGCGGGCGGGGTGTCCTTGAGTACGAAGCCGGCCGCCCCGGCACGGATCGCGCGCAGCACCTGTTCGTCGGCGTGGAAGGTGGTCAGGACGATGATCTCGGGTGCGTCCGGGCGGCCGCGCAGCACTTCGGTGGCGGTCAGCCCGTCCATGACCGGCATCCGGATGTCCATCAGGACCACGTCCGGCCGGAGCCGTCCGACGAGTCCGGCCGCCTCGCTGCCGTCGGCCCCCTCCCCCACGATGTCGATGTCGTCGGCGCCGCCGAGCATCAGGGTGAGCCCGGCCCGTACGAGCGGGTCGTCGTCGACGATGAGCAGCCGGACGGGCCGGGCCGCGGGAGGGGTGGGAGTCGGGGTGGTCATGACGGCCACGGTAGCCAGGCCCGGACCCCGAACCCGCCACCAGGCTCCGGTCCGTGGTCGAGACGGCCCCCGGCGAGGGTGGCGCGTTCGGTGAGGCCGATGAGTCCCTGGCCGGATCCGGGCACCTGCTCAAAGGGTTCGGTGGGGGCCGGGTTGCGCACCTCGACGGTGATGCCCTGGCCGGGGCCGCCGCTGACCGTGACGGTGACCTCGGCACCCGGCGCGTGCTTCCGCGCGTTGGTCAGGCCCTCCTGGGCGATGCGGTAGACGGTGCGGCCGGTGGCGGCGGGCGCCGCGGCCGGGTCGGCGAGGTGGTTGTCGAGGGTGGCCTCCATCCCGGCCAGGCGGGATTCGGCGATCAGGGCGTCCAGCGTGGCGAGGGTGGGCTGCGGCCGGTCGCCCTCGCTGTCGCGGGGGCTGCGCAGCACCCCGATGATCTCGCGGAGGTCCTGGAGCGCCTCGTGCGCGCTGTCCCGGATGACTCCGGCGGCGCGGGCCACCTCGGCCGGGGGCGCGTCGGGCCGGAATTCCAGGGCTCCGGCGTGGACGCTGAGCAGGGTCAGCCGGTGGGCGAGGACGTCGTGCATCTCTCGGGCGATGTCCTCGCGGGCCAGCCGCTGGGCCTGTTCGGCGCGGAGTCCGGCCTCGGTCTCGGCGCGCCGGGCGCGCTCGCGCAGGGTGACGACGAGCTGGCGTCTGGACCGTACGACCATGCCCCAGCTGAGCACCAGCAGGACCAGCAGGACGCCGATGATCGTGGACGCGATGAAGGAGGTGTCCGGGTCGGGGCGCAGGTAGGGCTGGACGGGGGCCACGGCCAGGGCGCCCGCGCCGACGAGTGCGACGGGGCGGAACGGCCGGTGCACGGCCACACTGAACAGGGACACCAGCAGCGCTCCGGCCGCGACGGGCTCCACGACGGACAGCGCCGTCATCGCCACCGCGAGGCCGACCGGCCACCGGCGCCGGACCCACAGGGTGCAGCAGGCCACGGCGCCGACCAGCGAGTCGACGAAGATGACGCCCTCGGATGTGCTGGGGTCGGCCTCCATCGTGGCGACGGTCGCCAGCCCGAGGCCCGCCGCGCAGAGGAACGCCGTGATGTCGACGATCCAGTCGCGGACGGTACGGCGCGAACGGGCGTCCCGGTCGCCGGGCAGCTCGGGGTCGGCCATCGCCGAGGGCAGCAGCCAGGGGTACTCCGTACGCGTCATATCGACAAAGCTACGCAGTGGATTCGCGGCTTCCGGCGGTCGGGGCCCGGGAGCGACCAAAGTCGCGGAAGGGAAGACTTTCGGCGGAGCGGCGCAGCCGACCGGCCGACGCGGCGGCGGTGTCCGGCCCGCCAGGCTCGCTGCCATGAAGAAACTCTGCGAGACGGTCGGCTTCCTGGTCTTCGTCCAGGGTGCCGCGGGGCTGCTCCACGAATGGTTGGGCTGGTTCCATTTCTTCGGTCTGGTGCAGCGGCTGCCGTTCGTCGGCGGGTACTCGCTGTTCGTCAGCATCGTGCTGGTGGTGACGGGGATCGCCGTCATGGTCGCGTCGGACGCGATCAAGGAGTAGGCGCCCGCGCGCCGGGGCGGCCCGGTCAGGGAGAGGTCGCGGCCACGCTGCGTCGGCCCCAGGCCGTACCCGCCAGCACCAGGACCGCGCCCGCCGCTCCGAGGACGCCGAGGCGTTCACCGCCGATCGCGATGCCGACGGCGGCGGCCCAGAGGGGTTCCGTGCCGAGCAGCAGGCTGACCCGGGACGGCGAGGTGCGGCGTACGGACCACATCTGCACGAAGAACGCGAAGAGCGTGCAGAAGACCGACAGGAAGAGCAGCCCGCCCCACTCACGGACGCCGAATCCGGCGGCGACCGACCACGGCGACGCGCCGGTTCCGGGGACGGCGGCCAGCAGCGCGAAGACGGCGACCGCACTGCCGAGCTGGACGGTCGTCAGCGACAGCGAGTCCGCCGACCGGACGGACCTGATGCGCGCCATCAGAGTTACGTGGAGGGTGCGGGCGAGGGCGGCGACGAGCATCAGCAGATCGCCCGCCGAGGGGCTGGTGAATCCGCCGCCCTGGGTCAGCAGCACCACGCCGGCCACGGAGAGCGCGGCGGCGGCGAGGAAGGTCCCGGTCGGCCGGACGCGGGTCACCGCGGCCTCGGCGAGCGGGGTGAAGATCATGGTGAGGCTGATGATGAGCCCGGCGTTGGTCGCCGAGGTGTGCACGATGCCGTACGTCTCCACCAGGAAGATCCCGCTGAGCACCAGGCCCAGCAGCCCCGCGCCCCGCCACTGGGCCGAGCTCAGCGCCAGCAGGCGGCGCCGTCCGGCGACCACCAGGACGGGCAGCACGACGGCGAATCTGAGCACGAGCACGGCGATGACGGTCTGCGCCGTGGTGATGCCCTTCGCGGCCAGGTAGCTGGAACCCCAGACCACCGCGACCAGCAGGACGGGCAGATCGGTGAGCCACGCCCGGCGCGGCGGCGCGAGGGCGGGTACGGCGACTGAGGACACCGGGATCTCCTGGTTCTCCACCGGCACGATGTGGAGACCTCACTGGCTCGCACGCGGAACGACGGTCACGGTACCGGCCGCCCTCCTGCGCCGGCGAGCCCCGGGACCGGTCCGACGGCAGCCGCCCCGCCGGCCCGGTCCGCGGCGGTCCGGGCCGTTCCCACCGGGCCGGGGCGGATCCGGGAGCTGTACGGGCTCGCGGAGTCGGCACTCGGCCGTTCACCGGACTGGGGCCCGCCGCGCGGCAGTTGACCGCGCCGGCCGCTCACGTACCGTCCGCGACGGAACCGAACGAGGCCGGCCCGGTGGGCCGGTAGGTGTTGATCGCGATGCCGTTGGGGGTCATCCGGGCACCGGTCAGCTCGAAGGCGGTCGGCGGCCCGCCGTCCGTGAACAGCCGCCTGCCGCGGCCGAGCACGACCGGGTGGACCAGCAGGTTGTACTCGTCGATCAGGCCGTGCGGCATCAGGGACCGGGCGAGCTCGCCACTGCCCCAGATCTGCAGCTCGCCCCCTTGTGTGCGCTCCTTGATCCGGGCGACCTCCGCGGCTGCGTCGGTGGAGATCACGGTGGTGTTCTCCCAGTCGGCCTTCCGCAGCGTGGTCGAGACGACGTACTTGGGATACCGGTTGAGCCGGGCGGCGATCGGGTCGCCGGGGTCGGTGATCCCCGGCCAGTACCCCGCGAAGATGTCGTAGGTACGCCTGCCCAGCAGGAAGGCCGCCGAGCGGTCGAACACCTCCGTGATGAACCGCCCCAGGCCCTCGTCCATGACCGGGGCCTGCCAGCCGCCGTACTCGAACCCTCCGCTCGGGTCCTCCTCGGGGGCGCCGGGGGCCTGCATGACGCCGTCGAGCGTCAGAAAGGTGATGAGGGTCAGTTTCGCCATGATCCTGCTCCTTCGGGAATGGCCGCGGATTCCGCTTCCATCTGTTCTGACCCCCGCGCCGGCCGCAACTCATCGGCCGGCATCGGGCCGCCGTAGCGGAGTGGGCGTCCGTTTACCGCCGGTGTCCGGTCCGCCGAAGCGCTTTCCTCGTCGTTGTCGGCCAACCGGCGACACTCACGGCAACGGACAGGACCCCTGATGAACAACACCGGCAGCACCGGCTCGAACCGGGTCGCCCTCGTCACCGGCGGCAGCCGCGGCATCGGTGCGGCGACCGCCCTGCGGCTCGCCCGGGACGGCGCCGATGTGGCACTGACCTACGCGCGGGACGAGGCCGCCGCTCAGGAGACCGTGCGGAAGATCGAGGCGTGCGGCCGCCGCGCGGTCGCCCTGCGCGCCGACTCGGCCGACCCGGAGGCGGCCCCGGCGGCGGTGCACCGGACGGCGGAGACCTTCGGCAGGCTCGACATCCTGGTCAACAACGCGGGTATCGGCGTTCTCGGCCCCATCGACACCTTCACCACCGCCGATGTCGACCGGGTACTCGCCGTCAACGTGCGGGCCGTCTTCCTGGCCTGCCAAGCGGCGGCCGGGGTGATGGAGCGCGGCGGCCGCGTCATCTCCCTGGGGACGGCCCTGAGCCGGTTCGCGGGCGGGCCGGGCGGCACGCTCTACGCGATGAGCAAGTCGGCGCTCTCGGGACTCACCAAACCGCTCGCCCGCGAGCTCGGCCCGCGCGGGATCACCGTCAATCTGATCCAGCCCGGACCGGTGGACACCGACCTCAACCCGGCCGACGGCCCGTTCGCCGCCGGGCAGCGCGCCGCGACCGCGCTGGACCGGTTCGGCACGGCCGGTGAAGTGGCCGCGCTCATCTCCTACTTGGCCGGTGACGAGGCCGCGTACATCACCGGCACGGAGATCGTGGTGGACGGTGGCCACGCCGCCTGAGGTCCATGGCAGGCTTGGGCGGACCATTTCCGTCCGGAGGGGGGCACTCATGTTCGGCGCGTCACGCGGGAAGTACGAACCACCGCTGCACGAGGAGTTCGGATTCAGCATCGCCCGGCGCGGATATGACCGCGATCAGGTCGACGCCTACATCACCCGGCTCCGCGGCGGCTCCCCGCCGGCCGACGCCGTGGGCTTCGAGCTGGTCCGCCGCGGCTACGAACGGAGCCGGGTGGACGAGGTCATCGCCCAGTTGCACCGCGAGGCGGGCCAGGCGAAGTAACGACCTGGTGCGCGACAGGGAGCCCGCTCCTACCGCGCACCAGGTCGTAAGCCGCCGGGCTCTCCCCGCACTGCCCCTCGCCCCTGCCCGGCCTAGGCTGGCCAGGCAGGGCAGACAGCCGTCGGCGAGAGGAAAGATCATGTCCGAGACCCCGGTGCACGACCTGAACGACGGCCGTACCGTTCCCGCGGTCGGGCTCGGCACCTGGCCGCTGGACGACGACGCGGCGGAAGAGGCCGTCGCCGGGGCCCTGGGGCTCGGCTACCGGCTCGTCGACACCGCGCTGAACTACGGCAACGAGACCGGCACCGGGCGCGGGATCGCCCGCAGCGATGTGCCCAGGCAGGACGTCTTCGTCACCACCAAGGTGCCGGGACGCCACCACGGGTACGAGAAGACGCTGGCCTCGTTCGAGGAGTCCCGCCGCAACCTCGGCCTCTCCTATGTGGACCTCTACCTCATCCACTGGCCGCTGCCCCGCGTCGGTCTGTACGTGGACACCTGGAAGGCGATGATCCGGCTCCGCGAGGAGGGCCTCGTACGGTCGATCGGGGTGTCCAACTTCACCGCGGACCACCTCGGCCGGCTGGAACGGGAGACCGGGGTGCTGCCCGCCGTCAACCAGATCGAGATGCATCCGCGGTTGCCGCAGGAGGAACTGCGGGCCGTGCACGCCGCCAAGGGCATCGTCACGGAGAGCTGGAGCCCGCTGGGCCGGGGCCGCGATCTGCTGGCCGATCCCGGGCTCGTGGCCATCGCCGGGGCGCACGGCGTGACGCCGGGGCAGGCGGTGCTGCGCTGGCACACCCAGCTCGGGGCCGTACCGATCCCGAAGTCCGCCGACCCTGGACGCCAGCGCGAGAACCTGGACCTCTTCGGCTTCGAGTTGACGGCGGACGAGCTGGCCCGCATCTCGTCGGGACCGCGGGAGCGGTTCGGCGGGGACCCCGAGACGCACGAGGAGTTCTGAGCGGAACCCCGGCGGGCGGCACCCCGGCAGGCGGCACTGCGGCGGGCGGTACCTCTCAGCGTGTGCGCGGCTGAAGCTCCGCCATCCGGGACCAGCCCTCGCCCGGCACCTCGACGTTGATGATCTCGGGCGTCTGCGCCACCAGGTCCGCCATCCGGTCCATGGCCGCGGCGAAGTGCTCGGACTTCACATGGGCCGCACCCGCCTCGGCGGACGCGAACGCCTCCAGCAGCACGAACTGGTCCGGGTTCTCGACGCTGTGCGACCAGTCGAAGAACACATTGCCCGGCTCCTGCCGGGTGGCGACGGTGAAGTCCTCGACGGCCGGGAGCCACTTGTCGCGGTCCGCGCTGCGGACGGTGAACCTGACGGCGATAAAGATCATGACAACTCCTGCTCGGGACGTGCGGCAACCCGGACGGGGTCCCACATCGGTACCGTATCCCCCGAATACGGACAGGCCTCGGAGGGGTCCGGTCAGCCGCCCGGTCCGCCGAGTCGCCCTTCAGCGGTTCCTTTCGAGGAGGCGGCCGGTGGGCCCGGCCAGGATGCCGTCCGACGCGATCCGTTCGCCGCGCAGCCAGGTGGACCTGACGACACCGCGCAGGGTCCGGCCGGCGTAGGCGGTGACCTGGTTGCGGTGGAACAGTTCGGCCGGGTCGACGGTGAAGGTGGCGTCGGGTGCGAGGACGGCGAAGTCGGCGTCACGGCCGGCCTCGATCGCACCCTTGTCGCGCAGCCCGGCCAGTTCGGCGGGCGCCGCCGACATCCAGCGGGCGACGTCGTCGAGCGAGTGGCCGCGCCTGCGGGCCTCGGTCCAGATGGCGGGCAGTCCGAGCTGGAGGGAGGAGATGCCGCCCCACGCGGAGGCGAAGTCCGGCGTCTTGAGGTCGGTGGTGCAGGGCGAGTGGTCGGAGACGATGCAGTCGATGGTGCCGTCCGCGAGCCCCTCCCACAGCGCGTCCTGGTTGGCTGCCTCGCGGATGGGCGGGCAGCACTTGAACTCGGTCGCGCCGTCCGGGACTTCCTCGGCGGTGAGGGTGAGGAAGTGCGGGCAGGACTCGACCGTGACGCGTACGCCCTCGCGCTTGGCTGCGGCGATCAGCGGCAGTGCGTCGCTGGAGGACAGGTGCAGCACATGGACGCGGGCGTTCAGCCGCTTGGCGTGGGTGATCAGCCCCTCGATCGCGGTGTTCTCGGCGTCGCGCGGCCGGGAGGCGAGGAAGTCGGCGTAGGCGGGGCCGTCGCGCTGCGGTGCGGACGCCAGGTGGTGCGGGTCCTCGGCGTGCACGATCAGGAGCCCGCCGAAACCGGCGATCTCCGCCATCGACCGGGCCAGCTGCTCCTGGTCCAGCTCGGGGAACTCCTCCACGCCGGAGGGCGACAGGAAGCACTTGAAGCCGAAGACCCCGGCCTCGTACAGCGGGCGCAGGTCCTTGACGTTGGACGGGATCGCGCCGCCCCAGAAGCCGGTGTCGATGTGCGCCTTGGGGGCGGCCACCCGCCGCTTGACGCGCAGGTGCTCGACGGTGGTGGTCGGCGGGAGGGAGTTGAGCGGCATGTCGAGCAGGGTGGTGATCCCGCCGGCCGCGGCGGCCCGGGTGGCGGTGTGGAAGCCCTCCCACTCGGTGCGGCCGGGGTCGTTCACATGGACATGGGTGTCCACCAGGCCGGGCAGCAGGACGTCGTCGCCGAAGTCCTCCAGCCGGGCGCCCGCGGGCACCTCCGCGTCGTACGCCAGGACGGCGTCGATCTTCCCGCCGGCGACGGCGACCGCCGCGGGCCGCGTCCCCCCAGGGGTGACGACGCGCGTCGAGCGCAGTACCAGCTTCACGTCCGTACCGGACACCCGTGCTCCCCACTCCAAAAATTCAACGAACTGTTGAATGAGTCTTCACTCGCGAAAGCAACCCGTCAAGACCCCATTTTCCGCGCCGGCCACCCGGCGGACCACCCGGTGGACCACCCGGGACATCGGCTGGATATTTCCACGAAGTAAAAGACTGATTTCGGAGGGCGGAATGTAGAATAAGCCGGACGCGGTGTCGCGGAGCCTCCGGGCCACCGGCGGACACCCGGACAAACGGGCCCTGACCGGCCAGGACCCCGCCCTGGAACAGTGGGCCGGCCGGGAAGCGCCCGGTAGGCTGCTGCCTTGCTCTTCCGCTTCGAAAGGACCGTTGACGTGCCGCCGTCCCACGCCAGCACATCCGACTCCAAGCCCGCCGGATCCAGCGGGGGTGTGCAGTCCCTCGAGCGCGCCTTCGATCTGCTGGAGCGGATGGCCGATGCCGGGGGCGAGGTCGGTCTGAGCGAGCTCTCCGCGAGCAGCGGACTCCCGCTGCCCACCATTCACCGGCTGATGCGCACGCTCGTGGTCTGCGGATACGTACGCCAGCAGCCCAACCGGCGCTATGCGCTCGGCCCGCGGCTGATCCGGCTCGGCGAGTCCGCTTCCCGGCTGCTCGGCACCTGGGCCCGCCCGTATCTCGCGCGGCTGGTCGAGGAGACCGGCGAGACCGCGAACATGGCGCTGCTCGACGGCGACGAGGTCGTGTACGTGGCGCAGGTGCCGTCCAAGCACTCGATGCGCATGTTCACCGAGGTGGGCCGGCGGGTGCTGCCGCACTCCACCGGCGTCGGCAAGGCGCTGCTCGCGCACACCCCGCCGGACGAGGTACGGGCGCTGCTCGCGCGCACCGGGATGCCGGCCGCCACCGAGAAGACGATCACCACTCCCGACGGCTTCCTGGACGCGCTGGACCAGGTCCGCAGGGCCGGTTACGCGGTGGACGACAACGAGCAGGAGATAGGGGTCCGCTGCCTCGCGGTCCCGGTACCCAACTCGCCCACCTCGGCCGCGATCTCGATCTCGGGTCCGGCGGGCCGGGTGACCGAGGCGGCCACCGAGCGGATCGTGCCGATCCTCCAGCAGGCCGCCAAGGAGCTCTCCGAGGCGCTGGCCAGCAGTGGGACGTCCGGCTGAGACGGCTTGCCCGCACGACGGAGGGGTGGGGGGGGGGGGGGGGGCGCGGGGCCCCCCCCCCCCCCGCGGCGGCCCCCATCGGCCCGCGGGGGGGGGGGGCCAGGTGGGGGCGGGCCGGGCGGCGCGGCGGCCCCCCCCCGGGGGGGGGGGGGGGGGGCCGCCCCCCCCCCCCCCCCACCCCTCCGTCGTGGCGGCGCACCGCCGGCCTAGGTGAGTGCCGGGGCGGTCAGCCGGCCGTCCTGCATCGTGACCGTCATGTCCATCCGGTCCAGATGGTTCCTGTCGTGGGTGACCATGACGGTCGCCGTGGACCGCTCCCGGGTCAGCGTGACGAGCAGATCCAGCACGGCCGCGCCCCGTTCGTGGTCCAGTGCGCTGGTCGGTTCGTCGACGAGAAGCACCGCCGGGTCGTTCATCAGGGCCCGCGCGATGTTGATCCGCTGGCGCTGGCCGCCCGAGAGCTGGTGCGGCCTGCGGTCGGCCTTGTCGGCGAGACCGACCGCGTCGAGCAGTTCCAGCGCCCGGGTCCGGGCGGTCCGGGCGGGGGCGCCCGACAGGTGCGCCATGACCTGGAGCTGCTCGGCCGCGGTCAGCGAGGGCAGCAGGTTGGGCTGCTGGAAGACGATGCCGATCCGTTCGCGGCGCAGCGCCGCCTTGTCGGCGCGGCTGAGCCCCGCGGTGTCCGTCCCGGCGACGACGACGGCGCCCTCGTCCGGGGTGACCAGGGTGGCGGCCACGGCCAGCAGGCTCGACTTGCCCGAGCCCGAGGGGCCGACGACCGCGGTGAGGGTGCCCGCGGGCACATCGAGTCCGACCCGGTCCAGGGCGGTGAGCCGCCCGTCGCCGTCGGGGTAGGTGAGCGTGACGTCGGTGAGCGTGAGGGTCATCGGGCACTCCCGAGTGCGGTGAGCGGGTCTACGGCGGTGATCCGCCGGATGGACAGGGCCGCCCCGACTGCGCCGAGGACGATCATGACGGCGGCCGGGAAGAGGACGGTCGACGCCTCCAGAACGAAGGGCACGGCCCCGCCGCTGACCAGGGCGCCGATGCCGGAGGCGAGGGCGGTGCCGATCCCCGTACCGATGGCGAGCATCACCACGGCCTGGCCGAGTGCGTCCCGGAGCAGATAGGGGGTGGAGGCGCCGAGCGCCTTGAGGACGGCGACATCGCCGCTGCGCTGGATCGTCCAGACGGTGAAGAAGGCGCCGATGACCAGGGCGGAGATGGCGAAGAGGAAGCCGCGCATCAGCTGGAGCGAGCCGTTCTCGGCCTGGTAGGAGCCGATGGCGGTGAGGGAGCCGTCCAGGGTGAGCGTGCTGGTGCCGGCCGCGCGGTCGCCCGCCGCCAGATCGGCGCCGTCGGTGGTGGTCAGGGCGACCACGGTGGCGTTGGCCGCGCCGCCCGCGCCGTCGGCCCCGAGCCGCTGCCAGTCGGCCAGCGCGGTCCACACGACCGGCGTGTGGCTGTACGAGGCGTCGCCGGCGACCGAGGCGACGGTGACCTCGTCGCCGCCGAGGCGCAGCCGGTCACCGGTCCTGGCGGAGAGGTCATCGGCGGCCTGCGCGGAGAGCACGACCTTTCCGGGTCCCACCGGAGTGCCGGAGGGGGCGAGGCCGCCGTCCGGCTCGACGCCGAACGCCGAGACGGCCGCCGTCCGCTCCCCCGCCACCGCGGCGGCGTTGAGCGTGCGGATGCCGAGCGGCTGGGCCTTCTCGACACCGGGCTGCCGCGCCCAGCTCTGCCAGGCGGTCTCCTTGACGGTGGAATTGGTGAAGGACACCGACTGGCCGTCGGGCGGGGCGGCGAACGCCAGGTGGTCGGCGCTCAGCCCCGTGACGGCCGAGGTGTTCTCCCGGGCCAGTCCGGCCGTGAGACCGGACAGCAGACCCACGAGCAGCGTGATCAGCACCACGACCGTGCCCATGAGCGCGAACCGGCCCTTGGCGAACCGAAGATCTCTCCATGCAACGAACATGACTCCAGCTTCGGTCCGCGCGGCCGGGGAAACATCGCCCGCCGGCTGGGCCCGACATCAACCTTTTGATTGACCGGCCCCGGGCACCCCGCGCCTACGCTGGACGAATCATGGAAGAACGTGTCCACCCCCCGGTCGCCGCCGCGCTGCGGCTGTGTCTGCACGCCCTGCTGCTGGGACTGCTGGCGCTGGCGGCCGTCAAGGCCGTGAGCGACGGCGATCCGCACGCCACCGCCGTCGTCGTGGTGTCCTGCGTGCTGGCCGCGGTGTACGCGGCGGGTGCGCTCGCCCCTGTCGTACAGCCGGGGACCCGGGCGGGGGCGTGCTGGCTCGCCGTGCTCGGGGCGCTCTGGCTGGTGCTGCTGGCCCTCTCGCCGGACGGGCTGTGGGTGGCCTTCCCGCTGTACTTCCTCCAGCTGCATCTGCTGCCGATGCGCTGGGGCCTGCCCGCGGTCGTGGTCACCGCCGCCGCCGCCATCACCAGTTTCCTGGTGCACGGGCAGACGGTCTCGCCCGGCACCTTCATCGGCCCGCTGCTCGGCGCGGCGGTGGCCGTCGCCACGGTGCTCGGGTACGACGCGCTGTTCCGGGAGAGCGAGCGGCGCCGCGAACTCATCGAGGAGCTCGTCTCGACCCGGGCGGAGCTGGCGGCGGCCGAACGCACCGCCGGTACGCTCGCCGAACGCGAACGGCTGGCACGGGAGATCCACGACACGCTCGCGCAGGGCCTCTCCAGCATTCAGCTGCTGCTGCGCGCCGCCGAACGCACCCTGGAGCCGGACGCGCCCGCCGCCCCCCATGTCCGCCAGGCCCGCGAGGCCGCCCAGGACAATCTCGCCGAGGCCCGCCGCTTCGTCCGCGCCCTGACTCCGCCCGATCTGGAGAACGGCTCCCTCGCCGCCGCCCTGGAACGGCTCTCGGCCCGCACCACGGACTCCGCTCTCACGGTGCAGTTCGCCGTCAGCGGCACCCCGGTCGAGCTGCCCACTCCGTACGAGGTGGCGCTGCTGCGTACCGCGCAGTCGGCGCTGGCCAACACCGTGCGGCACGCCGAGGCGCGGCGGGCCGAGATCACACTGAGCTTCATGGACACCTCGGTGTCGCTGGACGTCGTCGACGACGGTCACGGATTCGCACCGGACACCGTCCCGGCCGGCGGCAGCGGCACCGGTGGCTTCGGGCTGCCCGCCATGCGGTCCCGGGCCCGCTCCCTGGGCGGCACGCTGAGCGTCGAGTCGGCGCCCGGCCAGGGCACGGCCGTCGCCCTCACCCTTCCGCTCCCCGCCGGCCCGAACGGACAGGACTCCGCATGACCACACCGATCAGGCTGCTGCTGGCCGACGACCACCCGGTGGTCCGGGCCGGGCTTCGGGCCGTCCTGGACACCGAGCCGGACTTTCATGTCGCCGCCGAGGCCGCCACCGCCGAGCAGGCCGTCGCGCTGGCCGCGACCGGCGAGTTCGACGTCGTCCTGATGGACCTGCAGTTCGGTGCGGGTCTGCACGGCTCCGAGGCCACCGCCGCGATCACCGCGGTGCCGGACGCGCCACGGGTGCTGATCCTCACCACGTACGACACGGACGCCGACATCCTCGCCGCGGTCGAGGCGGGCGCCGCCGGCTATCTGCTGAAGGACGCCCCGCCCGAGGAACTGGCCGCCGCGGTCCGTACGGCGGCGGCCGGCCGGTCCGCTCTCGCGCCGGCCGTCGCGCACCGGCTGATGGACCGGATGAGGACCCCGGCGGAGGCCCTCACCAAGCGCGAGCTGGAGGTTCTCCAACTGGTGGGCGAGGGCCTGTCCAACCTGCAGATCAGCAAGAAGCTGTTCCTGAGCCAGGCGACGGTGAAGTCCCATCTGGTGCACATCTACGCCAAGCTGGGCGTCGACTCGCGTACGGCCGCGGTCGCGGCGGCGACGGCCCGAAGGCTCATCCGCCGCTGAACCGCGGCCCTCCCCGGGCGCGCGAGCCGGCGGCCGGCCGCTCGGGTTCAGCGGCGCGGCGGTTCCCCGAAGAGGTCCACGGCGACCCGTACGTCCCTGAGCGCCGACGCCAGTGCGCTGACCGAGCCGATCGCCCCCGCGATCAGCAGCAGCGACCGGCGGAGCCGCGGAATCTCGGGCACGCCGCCGACCGCCATCGCGTCCAGTGCCGCCAGCTCGTCCTCGGCGATCGCCCGGTCCGGGAACTCCGCGGGATGTCCGGCCAGCTCCCTCCGGAGCCGGGAGACGGCCGTACGCAATTCCGTCACCCTCGGGTCCTCATTGCTGCTGGTCACCCGAGCCTGCCCCACGCTTTTCAACAAAGCACTCCCCCTCGCACATCCTTGTGCCGGTGTTTCTACCGAGTCCCGAACCGTGGTCAAGTGTCCGGGGGTGCGGGCAAGTTAACGCCATGACAGGTGCCGGGCGCCACTCCACGGACGGAACTCGGTGTGTCCCGGGTGATCACAGCCGGTTGCAGAAACGGTCCGCCTGTGCGGGAGCCGCCCGTCTGAGGTATCCAGTCCGCATGACAAGCACTCCGCTCCCCTCTTCCCCGTCCGCCGCCCCGGTCGTCGCCGGGCTGCTCCTCGCCGCGGGCGGAGGACGCCGGCTGGGCGGCCGCCCCAAGGCACTCCTCGAACACCGCGGCCGCCTCCTCGCCGACCACGCGGTGCGCGCCCTGCGGGACGGCGGCTGCGGCCCGGTCCATGTGGTGCTCGGCGCGGCGGCCGACGAGGTGCGGGCCAGGGCGGAGCTGCCCGGCTGCACCGTGACCGTCAACCCGGAGTGGACCGGGGGCATGGGCTCCTCGCTGCGCGCGGGCCTCGGCGCCCTCGCCGGCACGGGGGCGGACGCGGTGGTCGTCCTGCTGGTCGACCAGCCCGGCATCGGCGCGGAGGCGGTGGCGCGGGTCCGGTCGGCGTACCGCTCCCGGACGAGCCTCGCGGCGGCCTCGTACGCGGGGGAACGCGGCCATCCGGTGCTGTTCGGGGCCGGTCTGTGGGCGGACATCGCGGCGGGCGCGGTGGGCGACCAGGGGGCGCGCGCCTATCTGCGGGCGCACCGCGATGCGATCACGCTCGTCGAGTGTTCCGATGTGGCTCAGGCGTACGACATCGACACGGCGGAGGATCTGTCCCACCTTGAGTGAACACACTGGCACGCTGCGCCAGCAGGGGCCCATTTCTGTCGACCCTGAGAATCTCGACATCAACAAACCATTGAACTTCCACCATGAGGAAACTACTATCCACTGGTCAGAAGCCCTCTGCACCTCAGACGGCGGCCACGGCCAGACCCCGGAGCCATGGCACGCCGTGCCATTTCAGGCGACCCGGCGGCCGTGAGACGCCGTCCGCACCGCCCGCTGAAGGAGTGACAGCTCATGTCCGCACCAGCGCCGTCCTCGCTGGCCATCGTCGATGCCGAGCCCCTGCCCCGGCAGGACGAGGTCCTCACCCCCGCGGCTCTCGCGTTCGTGGCCGAGCTGCACCGCCGGTTCACCCCGCGCCGTGACGAGCTGCTCGCCCGCCGCGGCGAGCGCCGTGCCGAGATCGCCCGCACCTCCACGCTGGACTTCCTGCCGGAGACCGCGGCGATCCGCGCGGACGACTCCTGGAAGGTCGCCCCGGCCCCCGCCGCGCTCAACGACCGCCGGGTGGAGATCACCGGTCCCACCGACCGCAAGATGACCATCAACGCCCTGAACTCGGGCGCCAGGGTCTGGCTCGCCGACTTCGAGGACGCGTCCGCGCCCACGTGGGAGAACGTCATCCTCGGCCAGGTCAACCTGCTCGACGCCTACAACCGCGCGATCGACTTCACGGACCCGAAGTCCGGCAAGTCGTACGCCCTGAAGCCCGCCGACGAACTCGCCACCGTCGTCACCCGCCCCCGCGGCTGGCACCTGGACGAGCGCCACCTCCAGCTCGACGGCACCCCGGTGCCCGGCGCGCTGGTCGACTTCGGCCTCTACTTCTTCCACAACGCGCAGCGCCTCATCGGCCTCGGCAAGGGCCCGTACTTCTACCTGCCGAAGACGGAGTCGCACCTGGAGGCCCGCCTCTGGAACGACATCTTCGTCTTCGCCCAGGACTACACCGGCATCCCGCAGGGCACCGTCCGCGCGACGGTGCTGATCGAGACGATCACCGCCGCGTACGAGATGGAGGAGATCCTGTACGAGCTGCGCGACCACGCCTCCGGGCTGAACGCGGGCCGCTGGGACTACCTCTTCTCCATCATCAAGAACTTCCGTGACGGCGGCCCCAAGTTCGTCCTGCCGGACCGCAACGCGGTGACGATGACCGCCCCGTTCATGCGGGCGTACACCGAACTCCTCGTCCGCACCTGCCACAAGCGCGGCGCCCACGCGATCGGCGGCATGGCGGCCTTCATCCCGTCCCGCCGCGACGCCGAGGTCAACAAGGTCGCCTTCGAGAAGGTCAAGGCCGACAAGGACCGCGAGGCGCACGACGGCTTCGACGGCTCCTGGGTCGCCCACCCCGACCTGGTCCCGATCGCCATGGCCTCCTTCGACGCGGTCCTCGGCGAGAAGCCGAACCAGAAGGAGCGCCTGCGCGAGGACGTCTCGGTGGCCGCCGGCGATCTGATCGCCATCGACACCCTGCACGCCAAGCCCACCCACGACGGCCTGCGCAACGCCGTCGCGGTCGGTATCCGCTACATCGAGGCCTGGCTGCGCGGCATGGGCGCGGTCGCCATCTTCAACCTGATGGAGGACGCGGCCACCGCCGAGATCTCGCGCTCGCAGATCTGGCAGTGGATCAACGCGGACGTGGTCTTCGAGAACGGCGAGCACGCCACGGCGGAGCTGGCCCGCAAGATCGCGGCCGAGGAACTGGCCGCGATCCGCGCCGAGACCGGCGACGAGGCCTTCGCGGCCGGCAAGTGGCAGCAGGCCCACGACCTGCTGCTCCAGGTCTCCCTGGACCAGGACTACGCGGACTTCCTGACGCTGCCCGCGTACGAGCAGCTGCGCTGACGGCTCCAGTGCGCCTCTTCGCCCCCGGTGCCGCACGGCACCGGGGGCGAAGCCCTGTCCTGGCGGGCCCTACTTCAGCCCGGTATCGAGCGCGCCCAGCAGCGTCCCCTGCGGGGTGTCACCCGACATCTCCCAGACCATGACGCCCAGCAGCCCCTTGTCCTTCACATAGGCCGTCTTCTTGCCGATGGACCAGGTGTCGTCGAAGGACCACCACTGGTTCCCGGTGTAGCCGTACGTGGACACGGACTGCTCGTCGTGATGGACCGTCATCGTCGGGTAGGCGCCGATGAGGTTGGCGTATCCGCGGGTGCCGGCCTCCTCGGCGAACTGGCCCGGAGCGGCCCCGCCCGCGGACTGCCATTCGCCCGCCGCACCGCCGTCGGTGACGTTCTGCCAGCCCCGGCCGTAGAACGGGATGCCCAGGGTCAGCTTGCGGGGTTCGACGCCCGCGTCCGTGTACGCCTTGATCGCGGCGTCCGCGCTGAAGTGGAAGTCGTACGGGTCCTGGTCGTCGGTGTAGAGGTTGGCCTGGTGGCCGGTGCGGTTCGGTTCCCAGGAGTCGTCGCTGCCCGAGCCGTGGAAGTCGTAGCCCTGGACGTTGGCCACGTCGAGGGAGTCGAAGACCTTGCCCAGGTCCCAGCCGTCACCGATCTTCTGCGGGTCGGCGGGGGTGAAGGCGGTGAGGAGGCGGTGGCCGCCGCCGAGCGCGTCCAGCTGCTTGCGGAACTCGGCGAGCAGCAGGGTGAGGTTGTCCTTGTCGTCGGGCGAGTAGTGGTTGCCGGGGTGCCCGGTGCCGGTGCCCGGCCACTCCCAGTCGATGTCGAAGCCGTCGAAGATGCCGGCCGCGGTGCCGGGTCCGCCGGCGCCGCCGTACTCGGGCAGGTTGCCCTTGATGTACATGTCGATGCAGGAGGAGACGAACTTCTTGCGGGCCGCGTCGTTGGCCGCCACGTCGGAGAAGTACTTCGAGTACGTCCAGCCGCCGAGCGAGACCACGATCTTCAGGTCCGGGTGGAGCTTCTTCAGTTTCTTCAACTGGTTGAAGTTTCCGCGCAGTTTGCCCCAGCCGTCGTCCGCGACACCGTCCACAGACTGGGCGGCGCTGAACGGGCGGGTGTAGTCGGCGTCGGCGTCACCGGCGCCGGTGCCCTGCTCGGGGTCCTCGGGGTCGGCGGTGGTGCCCTTGGTGACGCCGTTCAGGCAGGTGAGGTTGTTGGGATCGATGTTGGCGAAGGCGTAGTTGACGACGTCGAGCTTGTCGGCGGCCCCGGAGTCCTGGAGGTTCTTCACGAAGTACTGGCGGCCGTAGATGCCCCACTGGACGAAGTAGCCGACCTTCGCGTAGTTGCCGGCGCCGACGATGTCGTCGGTCTTCACCGTGAGGGTGTTACTGGCCGGCGAGGAGTTGTCCGCCGGGTCGCGGGCCTTGACCGTGAAGGTGTACGAGGTCGAGGGGGACAGCCCGCCGATGGTCGCGGTGGTCGTGGTGCCGGAGACCGTGGTGGCCAGGGTGGTGCCCCGGTAGATGTCGTACGCGGCGACCCGCTGATTGTCCGTGGACGCGGTCCAGGCAAGGGTGACGGACGAGGAGTCCGTCGCGGTGGAGTGGAGTGTGCCGGGGGCCGTCGGCGGGGAGGTGTCGGTGGCCGGGTCGACGGTGGTGACGGCCAGCGGGGCGCTCTCGGCGGAGGTGTTGCCCCGGGTGTCCTTGGCCCGGACGGTGAAGGAGTAGGCGGTGGCGGGCGTCAGACCGGTGACCGTGGCGGAGGTCGTCGCGGTGGCCGAACCCACCACCTCGCCGCCCGCCAGGATGTCGTACGAGGCCACGGGGAAGTCGCCCGCCGTGGCGGCCGTCCAGGACAGCGAGGCGGTGCGGGCGGTGACATCGGTCTGCTTCAACGCGCCGGGCGCACCCGGCGGGGCGTCCGCGGAGCCGTCGCACTTGTCGCCGTTGATCCGGCAGCCGGTGGGCGCGGTGATCGGCCCGGTGGCGACGAACCAGAAGCTGTACGGCTCGGTGGTGCTGTGTGCGGCGACCGTGCCGTTGTAGTGGGCGTTGACCGCGGTGATGTGGCTGCCCTGGGTGGTGACGGTGCCGTTGTAGGAGGTGTCGATCGCGACCCCGGCCGGCAGGTCGAATTCGAGGCTCCAGCCGGTGACGGCCGTGTCGGTGTCGTTGTGCAGGATGTATGTCCCCATCCACCAGGAGCCGTTGTCGGCCGAGGTGAAGGTGGCCGTCAGCTTGCCCGCCGCGTGTGCGGGGGTGGCCTGGAGGGACAGCATGGCGAGTAGGAGTCCGAGGGCGGCGACCAGCGCGGTCACCGATCTCCGTCTGAGTGGCATGTGCTCGAACATGGTTCTCCCTTGTGGCGGGGACCCGTGAGGGGGTCCTTGGGGGGAGCGGGTGTCCTTCGTTCCATGGAGCACAGGGGAAACTAATTGGTCTAAACCAACTCGTCAATAGGTACAGACCACTTACGGTTCGCCGGCCGTCCGCACACCGGCCCCGCGGTCACGTCCACACCGCACCCAGCGCAACGAACCCGCAGATCAGCACGGCCAGCGCGGGCGAGATGAAGTCGGCGGCGCCCTGCACGACCGTCGCGCTGATCCGCTGTTCCTCGTCCAGGGTCCGCACCTCGGCCACGACCTCCGCGGCGCCGCGCAGGCCCGTGGTGAGGGTGGGGCCGCCGGGGCGGATGGTTCCCATGTCCGCGATGACCATCGCATCGCAGGCGAAGCGGGCGGGGTCGGTGGGCGGGTAGTCGTCGAAGGCGCTGCCGTACTCCTCCTGGCCCTCCAGGACGATTCTGGGGCCGGTCGGCGGCCTGCCCCCGTACGCCCTCAGCACGCCGAGGTGCACGATCAGGTTCGACTCGTCGTCCGCGATGCCCGGGCGCACAGCCCGCCCTCCACGGGGGTGGGTTCGAAGAGCGGTGAGAGCCACAGGCTCTCGTCGCCGTGTCGACGCGGGAGCCGAGATCCATCGCCCATCCCCTGTTCCTCGTGGAGTCCGTCAATGAGGTTCCGGGATCAAATGGATCATAGGGGGCGGCCCCCCGCACGCCTGAGGGCCGGTCAGCCGTCGAGCACCACCGTCCGCGCGGCGGAGAAGTCCCCCCACTTGCCGTCCGGGAGCTTGGCGCGGATCTTCATCGTGTAGCGGGTGCCGCGCGGGTCGCTGACGGTGAGCCGGTAGCTCGCCCGGCCCGTGGGCGGTTTGCCTCCCCAGACGATCGTGGTGGTCAGCCGGCCGTCCAGGTAGAGCTGGTAGGCCGGGATCTCGCCGCCGGTCACGGGCTGCTCCCAGTCCAGGTCGACGGCGTACTCCTTGCCCTGGGCGGTGCTGGTGATCCGCAGGTCGGTGGGTGCGGTGGCGGCGGGCGCGCCGGGGGCGGACGCGGTGGTGAGGTCGAAGGCGTTGCTGTCCTTCGACGAGGTGTCGGCCGCGTCGCGGGCGCGGACGGTGAAGGTGTAGACCGTGCCGGGCCGTAGCCCCGTCAGCCGCGCGGTGGTCTGCGTGCCGGGCACGCTGTGGATGCGCGAGCCCTCCTGGTAGATGTCGTACGAGGTGACGCCGACGTCGTCCGTGGAGCCGCCCCAGGACAGCGTGGCCGCCCGGCTGCCGTCGGCCTTGCCGCGCAGCTTCACCGGCCGGGTCGGGGCCTCATGGTCGGCGGGGGTCGGGGCCGGCGTGGTGACGGACGCGGCGGCGCTCGGCGCGGAGAGGTTCCCGGCCGCGTCGCGGGCGCGGACGGTGAAGGTGTAGGCGGTCGAGGCGGTCAGCCCGTCGATGTCGATCATCACCCTGGCCGCCGGGACGGTCTTGACCTTCTTGCCCTTGCGGTAGATCTCGTACGCGGTGACGGCCTTGTCGTCGGTGGCCGCCTCCCACATCACATGCGCGGAGGTGGCACTGCTGGCCTGCACGGTCACCCCGTGCGGCACCGTGGGGCTGCTGGTGTCGGCCTCGGCGCCGGAGCCGCCGCAGGCGGTGAGCGCGGCGATGAGCAGGGCGGCTGAGCAGGCCAACGCGGCGGGTGCGTGGGGGCGTTGCACGGTCTTGCCTTCCGTCCGGCAGCAATGGTCCAGACCTGTATCGCACGGTGTGGGGGTCGCCGACAAGAGGACGGAGCGGAACGTTCCGCAATGTGCCGGTGTGCACCGCGCCCGGACCGCGGACCCGGACCGGGAGTCCGGGCACCGGCGCGGCGCCGGGCGATGAGTCCGGGGCGCGCGGGGAGTCTGCACTGTATGGACGAGAACACGAAGACGGACAACGAGACGAAGACCGCTCCCCCGCAGGATCTGGAACCCGCGGCCCGGCAGATCACCGGGCTGCTCGACGCGGTCGATGACACCTGGCTGGCCGCGCCGACCCCGTGTCCCGGTGTCACGGTGAGCGCCCTGCTCGCCCACATCGGCGGGCTCGCCGTGGCCTTCCGCGATGCCGCGCGCAAGGAGCTGGGGCCGACGACGGACACGGCGCCCTCGGTGGCGGAGATGGTGCTGGAGGACGACTGGCGCGGCACACTGCCCAGGGCACTGGACGCCATGGTCGCCGCCTGGCGCTCCCCCGACGCCTGGCAGGGCATGAGCCGGGCGGGCAGCGTGGATCTGCCGGGCGAGGTGGCGGGCATGGTCGGGCTCAACGAGCTGGTGCTGCACGGCTGGGACCTGGCGAGGTCGACCGGGCAGCCGTTCCGGGCCGAGGAGGCACATCTGCACTCCACGCTGGCGCTGCTGGCCGCCCTGGGCGACAGCCCGCCGGCCGGATCACCGTTCGGCCCGCCGGTCCCGGTGCCGGACGACGCGCCGCTGCTGGACCGCGCGGTCGCCCGGAGCGGCCGGCGCCCCGACTGGCGGCCCGGCGGCTGACAGCCCGGCCGCGGGGGCGAGCGACCGCCTGACCAGCGGAGGAAGAACCCCGTGCATGGGCGAGGATCACTCCCGCGGCCTGGCAGGCTGGAGCGGTGAAGCTCAGCACACGTTCCCTGATCTCATCGGCCGCCGCCCTCGTCATGGCCGCGGCCGTGCTCTGCGGATGTTCGGCGGCCGGACCGGACACCGCGTACGGCAAGGAGTCCGCGGCGGCCGGTCTGGAGGATCCGGCGAAGAAGGACATCGCCATGCAACTGGTCTCCAGCGCGGAGAACTCCTCGCTGGACTGGAAGTCCCAGTACAAGTACATCGAGGACATCGACGACGGCCGCGGCTACACCGCGGGCATCATCGGCTTCTGCTCCGGCACCGGCGACATGCGACGCGTCGTCGAGCGGTACGCGAAGGCCCGGCCCGGAAACCCGCTGGAGCGATTCCGGCCGGCGCTGCGGGCGGTGGAGGGCACCGACGCCCACACCGGGCTCGGCCGCCCGTTCACCCGGGCATGGGCGCAGGCGGCCGGCGACGCGGCGTTCCGGTCGGCGCAGGACGCCGAGCGGGACGCGTCGTACTTCGGCCCCGCGGTCAGGCAGGCCAAGGCGGACGGGCTCGGCGCACTGGGCCAGTTCATCTACTACGACGCCTACGTGATGCACGGTTCCGGCGACGCGGACGGCACGGTCGGCTTCCGTACGATGCGCCGGCACGCGCTCGCGAAGGCCCGCGCCCCCTCGCGGGGCGGCGCCGAGGTGACCTATCTCAACGCGTTCCTGGACGCCAGGGTCGCGGCGATGCGCGAGGAGCCCTCGCACACCGACACCAGCAGGGTCGAGACGGCCCAGCGGGTGTTCGTGCGCGAGGGCAAACTCGGCCTGGAGACACCACTGCGGTGGAAGGTGTACGGCGACAGCTACCGGATCGAGGGTCCGTAGCCGGCCGGCCTCTCCGTGCCACGGCCCCGGGACGCCCCCAACTCATCTGCGTCACAGGGGTGTACGGCAGTCGTCCGACTCTGATAGGAAAGCTTCCTAACAGACGAATCGGAACGACGAACTCCTTTGGAGGACTGGTGAACGCTCCCCACAAGCGCACCGCACGTCGCAACACCCGTACCCTGCGTGTCGCGCTCGTCGCACTCGGGCTGACACTCACGGCTGTTCCCGCCACCGCTTTCGCCGGCACCACCCCCGCACCGCCGGCCGTTCACCACCAGGAGGCTGCCACGACCGGGCTCGACGATCCGGCGAAGAAGGACATCGCCATGCAACTGGTCTCCAGCGCGGAGAACTCCTCACTGGACTGGAAGTCCCAGTACCGGTACATCGAGGACATCGACGACGGCCGCGGCTACACCGCGGGCATCATCGGCTTCTGCTCCGGCACCGGCGACATGCTCGACCTCGTGGAGCTGTACACGCAGCGGGATCCGGGCAACCCGCTCGCGGAGTATCTGCCGGCCCTGCGCGATGTGGACGGCACCGACTCGCACGAGGGGCTCGACCCGGGCTTCACCCGGGCCTGGGAGACGGCGGCGGAGGATCCGGCGTTCCAGCAGGCGCAGAACGACGAGCGCGACCGGGTGTACTTCGACCCGGCGGTCAGCCGGGGCAAGAGCGACGGACTGGGCACACTCGGCCAGTTCGCGTACTACGACGCCATCGTCATGCACGGCGACGGCGGCGACAGCACGAGCTTCGGCAGCATCCGTGAGCGGGCCCTCGCGAAGGCGAAGCCGCCGGCCCAGGGCGGCAACGAGGTCACCTACCTCAACGCCTTCCTGGACGCGCGGGTCTGGGCCATGCAGCAGGAGGAGGCCCACTCGGACACCAGCCGGGTGGACACCGCCCAGCGGGTCTTCCTGAAGAACGGCAATCTGAACCTGGACCCGCCGCTGGACTGGAAGGTGTACGGCGACAGCTTCCACATCGGCTGACGGATCCTGGCACGGCTGTGGCGCGTACGGTCCCCCTCACGGGCGGGGCCGTACGCGCCACGGCACTGTGACGAACCGTCAGTGCACGCCCACCGGGGAGGCGTTGACCGGCTCCTGGTCCTCCACCCCCGCGTCAGCCTCGGTGTCCGGCTGCCGGCCCAGGTGGTTGAAGGCCAGGTTGAGGACGATCGCCACGACGCAGCCGGTGGATATCCCGGAGTCGAGCACGACGAGCATGTCCTTGGGGAACGCGTGGTAGAACTCCGGCGCGGCGATCGGTATCAGGCCTATGCCGACGGCGGCGGCCACTATCAGGGCGTTCTCGCCCTTCTCCAGAGCGGCGCTCGCCAGGGTCTGGATGCCGCTCGCGGCGACCGACCCGAAGAGCACGATGCCGGCGCCGCCGAGCACCGGCAGCGGTACCAGCGCGATGACGGAGGCGGCCACCGGGAACAGGCCGAGCAGGATGAGGATGCCGCCGCCCGCGGCGACGACGAAGCGGCTGCGGACCTTGGTCATCGCGACCAGCCCTATGTTCTGGGCGAAGGCGCTGCACATGAAGCCGTTGAACAGCGGGCTGATGGCGCTGCCCAGGGTGTCGGCGCGCAGGCCTCCCTCGATGGTCCGCTCGTCGGCCGGCCGGTCGACGATCTTGCCGAGGGCCAGCATGTCCGCGGTCGACTCGGTCATGCAGACCAGCATGACGATGCACATCGAGACGATCGCGGCGATCTCGAACTGCGGTGCCCCGAAGTGGAACGGGGTGGGGAAGCCGACCGCGTCGGCGTCCTTGATGGCGCCGAAGTCGGTGATGCCGACCGGGATCGCGATGAGTGTGCCGGCGATGAGTCCGAGCAGGATCGCGATCTGCTGGAGGAAGCCGCGGAGCAGTTTCCTCAGCGCGAGGACGATCACCAGGGTGACCGCCGCCATGATGATGTTGGTGGTGGAGCCGTAGTCGCCGGCCGTTGCGTTGCCGCCCTGGGACCAGTTGAAGGCGACCGGCAGCAGCGATACACCGATCAGGGTGATGACCGTGCCGGTGACGACGGGCGGGAAGAAGCGGACCAGTTTGCAGAAGTAGGGGGCGAGGACGAAGCCGAGGAGGCTCGCGACGATGATCGCGCCGAAGATGACGGCGATGCCGTCGTGTCCCCGGTCCTTGCCGATCGCCACCATGGGCGTCACCCCGGCGAACGAGACGCCGTTGACGAACGGCAGCCGGGCGCCGACGCGCCAGAAGCCGATGGTCTGGAGCAGGGTGGCTATGCCCGCGGTGAACAGGCTCGCCCCCATCAGGAAGGCGGTCTCCTTCGGGCTGAGGCCCACGGCGGGACCCACGATCATGGGCGGGGCCACCACACCCGCGTACATCGCGGCCACGTGCTGGAGGCCGCTGGTGAACATCTTCAGTGGGGGAAGTGTCTCGTCGACCGGATGAGTGCCGTCGGACCGGGCCGGCTCCGACGTGTCGTCGGGGCCGGGTGCTGCGTCTGCGTCATTGCGAAACCTGGGCGTGGCTGCCATGGCGGTTCCTCCGGTCGGGTACACGTCTGCGGCGACGTGGGTATCAGGGAGGTGGTGCGTCGGTGCAGGTCGTGCAGCTGGTGCGGCAGCTCGGTTCAGCGGTACGGGAGGCGCGTACGTCTGGGTGCGCGCCTCCCGTACCGGTTGCCGTGGGCCCCGCTCGGGTCCACGGCGGCCGGTCGAGGGCCGTCCCCCTCGGCCGGCCGGTTCAGGGGCGCCGGGCCGTCGGTCGTGTCCGCGAAGTCCCGTCGTACGCCCGGAGCGCCGGACGGGACTTCGCGGACAGGGACCGTCAGGCCCCGGCGGCGGTCTGCGCGAGGCGGCGGGCCTCGTCGCGGGTGGCACGGGCGATGGCGTCCTCGTCCACGGTGATCAGGTGGTCGCCCTCGACGACCGGCTTGCCGTTGACGAGGGAGAGGGTGACCGGGGCCGCGGCGCCGAGGACCAGGGCGATGACCGGGTCGGCGATGGAGGCGTGGGCGAGGGTGTCCAGCTTCCACAGGACCAGGTCGGCGAGCTTGCCGGGCTCCAGTGAGCCGATCTGCTCGGCCCGGCCGAGGACCTGGGCGCCGCCGTACGTGCCCAGGCGCAGGGCCTGACGGGCGGTCAGGGCGCGTTCGCGGTGCGGGCCGAGGCGGTTGATGAGGAGGGCGTTGCGCAGTTCGGTGTGGAGCTCGCCGGACTCGTTGGACGCGGTGCCGTCGACGCCGAGGCCGACCGGGACGCCCGCGGCGAGCATGTCCGGGACCCGGGCGATGCCGGCGGCGAGGCGGGCGTTGGAGGACGGGCAGTGCGCGACGCCGGTGCCGGTGCGGGCGAAGGCGGCGATGTCGGAGTCGTTCATGTGGACGCAGTGCGCCATCCACACGTCGTCACCGAGCCAGCCGGTCGACTCGAAGTAGTCGGTCGGGCCCATGCCGAACAGCTCGTGGCAGAACTTCTCCTCCTCCACGGTCTCCGAGCCGTGGGTGTGCAGCCGCACTCCGCGTCGGCGGGCCAACTCGGCACCCTGTCGCATCAGTTCGGTGGACACGGAGAACGGGGAGCAGGGTGCGACGGCGATCTGGGTCATCGCGTCGAAGGAGGCGTCGTGGTGCGCGTCGATGACCGCCTCGGTGCCGGCCAGGGCGCCGTCGAGGCTCTCCACGGCGAAGTCCGGCGGCAGTCCGCCGTCCTTCTCGCTGCGGTCCATGGAGCCGCGGGCGAGGGTGAACCGTACGCCCGTCTCACGGGCGGCGCCGATGATCGCGCCGGACAGGTCGCCGGAGCCCCGCGGGTACACGTAGTGGTGGTCCATGGCGGTGGTGACACCGCCGCGGGCCATCATGGCGAGCGAGCCCTGCGCGGCGGCGCGGACCATCGGCTCGTCGATGCGCGCCCAGGTCGGGTACAGCGCGACCAGCCACTCGAAGAGGTTGTGGTCGGTGGCCAGGCCACGGGTGATCCACTGGTAGAAGTGGTGGTGCGTGTTGATCAGACCGGGCGTGACGAGATGTCCCGTGCCGTCGATCCGGCGTACGACGTCCTCCAGGCCCTCCGGTGCCCGGCCGGCGCCGACGGACTCGATGCGGTTGCCCGCGACGACGACATGGCCCGAGGCGTACTCGGTGTCGTGGGCGTCGACGGTTGCGATCGAACAGTTCTCGATGACGATGCGTTCCACGCGCTCGGGCGCTGCCTGTGCTGCCATGGTGCTTCCTTCTCTCATCAGCGATGTGGGCACGGCAGGACCCTAGGAGGATTTGAGTGCCACGGCCGTGCGGCTGTGGGTGCCGAGATGGTGGAAGAAGAGATTGAGCAGGACCGCGACGCCCCCTCCGGCCCGGCCGGTCCCCGGCCGCTGTGGACGGACGAGGACGGGCACGGCGCCGCGTCAGAGGTTGGTCATGTCCACCGGGATCCGCGGCTCGATGCCGTCCCGCAGCACGGTGGCCTCGATGAGCCCGTACGGACGGTCGGCCGCGAAGTAGACCTCATTGTCGTTCTTGAGGCCGAACGGCTCCAGGTCCACCAGGAAGTGATGGTTGTTCGGCAGCGAGAAGCGGATCTCGTCGATCTCGCTGCGGCTGTTGATGATGCGCGAACCCATCTGGTACAGGGTCTGCTGGAGGGAGAGGGAGTACGTCTCCGCGAAGGCTTCGAGCATGTGCTTGCGCGCCTGCTCGTAGGACTTCTCCCAGTTCGGCATGCGAGCCTCGTCGCTGGTCCAGTTGTACCGCCACCTGGCGGACACATCGGTGGCCAGGACGCGGTCGTACGCCTCCTTGAGCGTCGTGTACTTGTCCTTGACGTAGCCCCAGAACTCGGAGTTGGTCGAGTTCAGCACCGTGAGTTCCTTGAGGCCGGAGATGACCTCCCACTTCTCACCGTCGTAGGTGATCTGGGTGGTGCGGGTCTCCTGGCCCTTGCGCACGAAGGAGTGCTTCACCTCGTCGGCGCCGATGAACCGGGAGTTGCCGCCGGAGGTCTCGATGCGCTCCCAGGAGTACTCCTCGATGCGGATCCGGGCGGTCTGGATCGGCTCCTGCGACGACACGAAGTGCCGGGCGAGGTGGATGCCGAACTGCTCGGCGGACTCGATGCCGTACTCCTTGGCGAACGCGAACACCGTGTTCTTGGTGGTGTCGGTCGGCAGGACGTTCGCGTTGGAGCCGGAGTAGTGGACGTCGCCCATGTCGCCGGAGAGGGCGACGGAGACGTTCAGGTCCTTGATGTGGTGGGTGTCGCCGTCCCGCGTGATCCTGACGACGCGGTTCTCCGCTTTGCCGTACTGGTTCTGGCCGAGAATCGTGGGCATGTGTCTGCTAGCTCCCTCGGTATACGGAGTAGCCGAACGGGTTGAGCAGCAGTGGTACGTGATAGTGCTCGCCCGGGGCGACGGCGAAAGTGATCGCCACCTCCGGGAAGAACGCACCGCTGTCCCTTACGCGGGGGGCGTCCTGCTGCGCCTCGGCTTGCTTCTTGGCTGTGAAGTACGACTCGGTCTGGAAGTCGAGCCGTACGTGGGTGGTGCCTTCCGGCAGGGCCGGCAGGTCCTTGCAGCGCCCGTCCGCATCGGTCGCGGAGCCGCCGAGCGCCACCCACCGCGCGTCGCTGCCCGTGCGGGCCGCGAGCGTGATGGCGACGTCCGCGGCGGGGCGGCCGATGCTGGTGTCCAGGATGTGGGTGGACACCGATGCGGTGGCGAAGGTGCTCAAGACCTTCACTCTCCTTCTGTGACGAGACGGGTCAGCCTGATGCGGTTGATCTTGCCCAGTTCGGTGCGCACGTGTCCGCGCTCCTGCTCGGGCGAGTTCCCGGACCGGGCCTTCACCGCGTCGCGCATCTGCTCACCGGTGGCCCCGGTGGCGCAGATCAGGAAGACGTGTCCGAACCGCTCCTGGTAGGCCAGGTTGAGTTCGAGCATCTCGGCCCTGAGCTCCTCGGTGGCGCCGGCCATCCCCCGCTGTTCGCGGGAGGAGGTCGGGTCCCCGGGCTTCGGGCGGCCGATGGGCGGGTGACCGGCCATGGCCTCGGCCAGGTCCTCCGCGTCGAGGGCCGCCGTGGCGGCGTCGCTCGCGGAGAACAGGGCTTCCGCCGTGGCGTAGGGGCGCCCGGAGAGGATCGCCCTTCCCCAGGCCGCACTGGCACACACCTCGTGCAGTGCGGCGGCCGCCTCACGGTCCGCCAGGGTGTTGAACCGGGCCGGGCCCGGTGTGGAGCTCGAAGTCACGGGAGCCTCCGTGGCTGTTTTTCGCTGTGCGTCGGTCGGGCTGCGGATAGCTAACGCCCTCCACAACACCACGTCAACACTTTGTTGAAATTACGTTCATGCAAAAGGCCGTCGCCCGATGAACCGGACGACGGCCTTCCATGACGCTGCGCGGACCGCACCCGTCCGCGGGCCCGACTACTCGCTCTTCGGCCCGATATCCCTGTTCAGGTAGTTGTAGACGGTGAACCGGCTGACCCCCAGGGCCCCCGCCACCGTCTCCACTCCATGGCGTACGGAGAAGGCACCGCGTGCCTCCAGGGACCGTACGACCGCCTGCTTGGTCCTGCGGTCCAGCTCGGCGAGCGGCATGCCGTGCCGGCGCTCCATGGCGGCCAGGATGTGATCCAGCGAGTCCGAGAGCTGCGGCAGCCGGACCGCTATGACGTCCAGCCCCTCCCAGGCCAGCACGACGTCGTCGGGCTGCGCCTGCTCGGGGCCGAGCAGCTGGGCGCCCATGGCGTCGACGAGCGGCTTGACCGCGGCGACGAGGGGGTGGTCCGCGGACTCGGTCACTTGGAGTCCTCCCCGATCACGTTGACCTGGAGGGAGACCCGGGTGGCACCTGATGCCAGGGCCTTGCGCAGGAGGGAGCCCACCGCGGTGAGCACCTCGTCGGAGCCGCCCTCGGCCGTATTGCCGAAGGGGCCGACGTCCACGGCGTCCAGGTCGGCCGACTGGACGACCTCACGGGCGACCACCGCGTGGGCGGGCGCCTCGTCGAGATCGAAGGGCTCGGTGGTGAACTCCACTCTCAAGCGCACGGTGCCTCCATGGTGCGTGTCACCGCGGCGGGGAACCCCGCGGCTCGGGCACGACACTAACGGACGGGCGCCACCGCGCGGCCCTCAGAGCGGCAGCACGCAGACCGCCGCCGGGGCGGCGAACGGCGTCCCCACGGACTCCAGTGCGCCGCTCTCCCCGTCCACCCGGAACACCGTGACCGTGCCGGACTTCTGGTTGGCGGCCAGGAGCAGCGCCTCGTCCGGGGAGAAGGCGATGTGCCGGGGGAAGTCGCCGCCCACCGGCACGGTGTCCAGCAGCCGCAGCGTGGCCCCGCCGTCCTCGACGGCGTACCTGGTGAGGCTGTTGTGCCCGCGGTTGGCGAGGTAGGCGAAGCGGCCGTCTCCGGTGACCAGGAACTGGGCGGGGTAGCTGGTGCCGCTGCCCGTTCCGGTGGGCTGCGGGGCGCCCGGGGTCAGCACGCCGGTCGCGGGGTCGTAGCCGCAGACCACGACCGTGTTGTCGACCTCGCAGGCCAGGTACGCGTAGTGGCCGCCGGGGTGGAAGGTGAGCGAGCGCGGTCCGGCGCCGGGGCGCAGCGCGGCGTACGAGAGCTGCTCCAGGGTGCCGCGGTTCTCGTCGAGCCGGTAGGTGTACACCGTGTCGTTGCCCAGGTCGACGGCGAGGATGTGGCCGCCGGGGGCGGTGATGATCTGGTGGGCGTGCGGGCCGTCCTGGCCGGGTCCGGGCGCGGGTGCGGTGTGGGCGACCAGGTCGGTGCGCTCCCCCGGTGTGCCGTCGGCGGCGAGGGGGTGCACGGCAACGCTGCCGGAGGTGTAGTTGGCGCTGAACAGCCACTTTCCGCCGGGATGGACGGAGAGATGGGCGGGTCCGGCGCCACCGGTGTCCCGCGTCGCCAGCACCCGGAAGGTCCCGTCGGCGGCGAGCGCCACCGCGGTGACGCCGCCCTGTTCCTGCTCGTCGACGGCGTAGAGCGTGCCGCCCGAGGGGTGCAGCGCGAGGTAGGAGGGGTTCTCGACGCCGGTGACGACGGTGCGGCCGGCGATGGTCCCGGCCGCCGGGTCGTAGGAGGCGACGCCGATACCGGTGCCTCCCGGTGTGGTCGAGGTGTACGTACCGAGGAAGAGCGTCGCGGTCCCGCGCGCCCGCTCTCCGGTGGTGCGCGGGGTCCGCGCCTGATGTCCGGAGCGGGGAAGCGAGGGGGCGGCGGCGAGGGCACCGCCCGCCAGGAGTGCTCCGAGAAGGGTGCGGCGGCTTGTGGGGGTGGTCATGCGAGGCACCTCGTGGGGTCGGCTGCGTCGGATGTGTCAGCCACAGTGACCTCCCCCGACGGCTGCCGCAAGAGGCGCACCGGCCATTGCGCAGGACGCAACAGCGGCCGCACCGACCGGCCTGACCAGCCTGACCGGCCTGACCGGCCCGAATTCCGGGCACCCCCCTTGACAGCCCGCCCACCCTCCGGGCAATCTTCCGTTAAGCAGAAACTAACTTCCGCAATATGGAAGGAGCGCCGAAACCCTCATGGGCTACCCGGACCAGCGCTTCGATGTAAACCTTTCGATCCTCTTCACGGAACTCCCGCTCCTGGAGCGCCCCGCGGCAGCGGCCGCGGCGGGCTTCACCGCGGTCGAGCTGTGGTGGCCCTGGATCGAGACCCCCACGCCTCCGCAGGCCGAACTCGACGCCCTCAAGAGGGCGCTCGACGACGCGGGCACCGACCTGGTGGGGCTGAACTTCTACGCCGGACAGCTGCCCGGCCCCGACCGCGGCGCGCTCTCCGTGCCCGGCACGGAGTCGGACCGCTTCCGCGCCAATATCGAGGTGGCGGCCGACTTCGCCGCCTCGACCGGCTGCAAGGCGCTCAACGCGCTCTACGGCAACCGCGTCGACGGCGTGGACCCGGCCGCGCAGGACGAACTCGCCCTGGAGAACCTGGTCCTGGCCGCCCGCGCGGCGGACCGGATCGGGGCGATCCTGCTGATCGAGACCTTGAACGCGCCGGAGTCGCCCCACTATCCGCTCGTCAGCGCACCGGCCGGGATCAAGGTCGTCGACCGGATCAACGCGGCGACCGGCCTCGGCAACGCGAAGTTCCTGATGGACCTGTACCACCTGTCGGTGAACGGCGAGGACCTCAGCCAGGTCATCACCGCGTACGCCGGCAGGACCGGTCACGTCCAGATCGCCGACAACCCGGGGCGCGGCGCGCCCGGCACCGGCTCGCTCCCCCTGGAGCAGCTCCTGGACGAGCTGACCAAGGCCGGTTACGACGGCTGGGTCGGCCTGGAGTACAAGCCCGGCGACCGGCCGAGCGCCGATTCCGTCGAGTGGCTCCCGGCCACCGCGCGGGCCGCCCGCCGATAGCGGCGGACTCCCCCTCGTACACACGCTTATCGGAAGGCACCCTCATGAGCAACAACCTCCCCAAGGTCGCGTGGATCGGCCTCGGGATCATGGGCTCGCCCATGTCCGAGAACCTGATCAAGGCCGGTTACGACGTCACCGGTTACACCCTGGAGCAGGACAAGGTCGACCGGCTGGCCGCGGCCGGCGGCACCGGCGCCTCCTCGATCGCCGAGGCGGTCGGGGACGCCGACGTGATCGTCACGATGGTGCCCGCCTCCCCGCAGGTCGAGGCCATCGCGTACGGCCCCGACGGCATCCTGGAGAACGCGAGGCGCGGCGCGCTGCTGGTCGACATGTCCTCGATCACCCCGCAGACCTCCGTGGACCTCGCCAGGAACGCCCGCGACAAGGGCATCCGCGTGCTGGACGCCCCGGTCTCCGGTGGCGAGGCCGGCGCGATCGAGGCCGTGCTGTCCATCATGGTCGGCGGCGAGCAGGCCGACTTCGACGCCGCCGGGCCGCTGCTCGAAGCGCTGGGCAGGACCATCGTGCTCTGCGGTCCGCACGGCTCCGGCCAGACGGTGAAGGCCGCGAACCAGCTCATCGTCGCGGTCAACATCCAGGCCTGTGCCGAGGCCGTCGTCTTCCTGGAGAAGTCCGGTGTCGACCTCGCCGCCGCGCTCGACGTCCTCAACGGCGGACTGGCCGGCTCGACCGTGCTGACCCGCAAGAAGGCCAACTTCCTGAACCGGGACTTCGCGCCCGGCTTCCGGATCGACCTGCACCACAAGGACATGGGCATCGTCACGGACGCCGCCCGCAACGTCGGTGCCGCGCTGCCCGTCGGCGCAGTCGTCGCCCAGCTCGTCGCCTCGCTGCGCGCGCAGGGCGACGGCGGCCTGGACCACTCGGCACTGCTCCGCTCGGTCGAGCGCCTCTCCGGTCAGCCCGTCTAGGGAGTGTTTTAGAAGTAGCGTCGGCCGCCCGGACCACGCGAGACAGACGGGACTTCTAAAACACGACCTAGACCCTGGGACTGATCCGTCGCGGCCGGGCCCCGTCGCGGGCCCGGCCGGCACCATCCCGCCGGGTGCTCACACCCCGGCCCACAGACTTCCGGACGGCGTCGGCGCTGACACCTGTCCTGTCGCGCCCAGGCGCCGGCGCCGTCCGGAACACCTCTCCACCACGAATTTCAACAAACTGTTGACGTCGGGTTCGGGGCGTACCTACGCTCCTGGAGCCCCCAGGACCTCGCAGTTCAGCAGCTCCCCGTACGGAAGGTCTCCCCGACACCATGACGCAGCGTGTGCTTACGACCGAGTCAGGCGCCCCGGTCGCCGACAACCAGAACTCCGCCACCGCCGGCGTCGGTGGCCCGATCCTCCTCCAGGACGGCCACCTCCTGGAGAAGCTCGCCCGCTTCAACCGGGAGCGCATCCCGGAGCGCGTGGTGCACGCCCGGGGCTCCGGCGCGTACGGCTACTTCGAGGTGACCGACGACGTCACCGGATTCACCCGCGCCGGCTTCCTCTCCGAGGTGGGCCGCCGCACCGAGACCTTCATACGGTTCTCCACGGTCGCCGACTCGCTCGGCGGCGCGGACGCGGTACGCGACCCGCGCGGTTTCGCCCTCAAGTTCTACACGGACGAGGGCAATTACGACCTGGTCGGCAACAACACCCCGGTGTTCTTCATCAAGGACCCGCTCAAGTTCCCCGACTTCATCCACTCGCAGAAGCGCGACCCGTTCACGGGCCGTCAGGAGCCGGACAACGTCTGGGACTTCTGGGCCCACGCCCCCGAGGCGACGCATCAGGTGACCTGGCTCATGGGCGACCGCGGCATCCCCGCCTCGTACCGCCACATGAACGGCTACGGCTCGCACACCTACCAGTGGACGAACGCCGCGGGCGAGGCCTTCTTCGTCAAGTACCACTTCAAGACCAACCAGGGCGTGCGCTCACTCTCCGCCGACCAGGCCTCGGAGCTCGTCGGGAAGGACGCCTCCTCGCACCAGACGGACCTGCTCCAGGCCATCGAGCGCGGCATGAACCCGTCCTGGACCCTGCACGTACAGGTGATGCCGGCCGCCGACGCCGCGGACTACCGGTTCAACCCGTTCGACCTGACCAAGGTGTGGCCGCACAGCGACTACCCGCTCCAGCGGGTGGGCCGGCTCGTGCTGAACCGCAACCCGGACAACGTCTTCGCCGAGGTCGAGCAGGCCGCGTTCTCCCCGAACAACTTCGTGCCCGGCATCGGTCCCTCCCCGGACAAGATGCTCCAGGGCCGGCTGTTCGCCTACGCGGACGCGCACCGCTACCGCCTGGGCGTCAACCACACCCAGCTGCCGGTGAACGCGCCGCGCACGGCCGTCGTCGACAACTACGGCCGCGACGGCCTGCACGCCACCCGGTACGGCGCACGGCACGACAAGAACTACGAGCCCAACTCGTACGCGGGCCCGGCCCAGACGGACTCGGCGCACTCCGCACCGCTGGCCGTCCGGGGCTGGACCGGCACCCACGAGGCGCCCGCCCACACCAAGGACGACGACTTCTTCCAGGCGGGCGAGCTGTACCGGCTGATGTCGGACGACGAGAAGGGCCGGCTGATCGCCAACATCGCGGGCGGCCTGTCCCAGGTCACCCGGGACGACGTGATCGAGAAGAACCTCGCCCACTTCCACGCCGCCGACACCGAGTACGGCAAGCGCGTGGAGGAGGCAGTTCGCGCCCTGCGCGAGGACTAGTCCTCGCCTCGGGCCCCCAAGCCCTGCTCGCGTCATCGCGCCCACCCGGATGAGGGGTTGCGCGCGGCGCGGGCAGGACGGGGGTGTCTGGCGGATACTCGCGGAAGAAGGAGCGGCGGCTGGTGCGTGTGATCGCAAGGCGCCGGGAAGTCCTCGTAGCGGAGCTACTAGGACTGTTCGGCAACGCCGCGAGCGCGCGTGCAAGCCGCCGCGACGCCGCGGGTATCCGCCAGACACCCCCGGGGCCGCGGCGGTTGTGCGATGCCAGTGCGGTGGTACGTGGGCGGGCGGCCCGGTCTCCTGACCTGAAGGCCCCGGGCGGCCCCCCTTCGCGCCTCCGCCGCGGCCCCTGTTCGTCCCCTGAACCAGGGCGTGGAGTGCGGATTACGGTCCCGCACTCCGCGCCCTTTTTCAGGACGCCGGTCATGGCTTTGTCAGTCGAACCACTCAACCGCGCTTTGCGGCGGCATCGCCTCCACGCTGCCACATTTCGTAGTTCCCACATTCTGCCGTGATCTCGGCCGCCGCCTGAGCCGCGGTGAAGAAGTCGTCGACCACCGGCGAGATGCGCGATGCCGGCACCGCGAGGCACACCTGGCCGGGCGCCAGATCCGGGACGGACACATAGATGACGTCCGGATGTGAGTAGAACACGGTCGCCGAACGGGGCAGGAACGAGATGCCCCGGCCCGCCCCGACATGCTCGAGCGTTTCGTCCACCCCGCGCGCCAGGTACCCGGCGTTGGGGTGCGGGTGCCTGGTGGGCTGCGTGCTCGCATCGGCATGCCAGACCAGCGGCTCACCGGCCAGGTCGGCCTCGGTGACTTCCTCCTTGCCGGCCAATCGGTGGCCGACGGGCAGCACCGCCACCCATGGCTCGGTGTAGAGCGGGGCGACACGCAGGCCGGCCTCGTCGACGGGCAGCCGCACATAGCCGATGTCGATGCGACCGTCGAGCAGCATCGGGGCCTGGTCGTCCCATTCGATCCGTTGCACGTCCACCAGAACGTCCGGGTGCCGGGTGGCGAACAGTTGTACCGCCGGGGCGACCGCGATGCCCGCCCGGAAGCCGACCGTTATCCGCCGCCCGCCCCGCGCGGCCACGGTCACCCGGCGGCGGGCCGCGTGCGCGGAGGCCAGCAGCGGGACGGCGTCGGTCAGCAGCTGCCTGCCGGCGTCGGTCAGCGAAACGCCGTGGCTGTCCCTTGTCAGCAGCGAGGTACCGAGATCCTTCTCCAGCGCGCGGATCTGCCGGCTGAGTACTGGCTGTGCGATGTGCAGCTCATCGGCGGCGCGGCCGAAGTGGAGCTTGTCGGCGACGGCCACGAAGTACCGCAACTTGCGCAGGTCCAGATCCATGGTGCCTCCCGATCCGGCGATGCCTCCAGGGTATCGCAGCCGCCGAAAGAGGTCTTGGACAGCCACTCAGGCCAATGGCAACCTCAGGAATCAAGCGCCTTCCAGGCTCGTCATCCGACGGCCTCGACCACGACCGTTGATGACAACGGGGTCGGCACGGCGTCCTGTCCAACTCCGGAAAGCAGCACACCATGAGCAGTATCAGCATCATCGGCCTGGGGGGCGTGGCCCGCGCCATAGCCACCCGCGCGATCGAGGGCGGCAACGCCGTCGAGGTCATCGGCCGCGACGCGGTCAAGGCCAAGGATTTGGCCGCCGCGCTCGGCGGCGGCGCCACGGCCGGGACATTCGGCACCACCCCGGCCGGCGACCTCGTCATCCTCGCCGTGCCGTATGCCAGCGCCGTGCCGGTCGTCGCCCAGTACGGGGAGGCGCTGGCCGGCAAGGTCGTCATCGACGTCTCCAACACCTCCAACGCCGACGCCACCGGGCTGGTCACCCCTGACGGAACTTCCGGCGCGCAGGAGATCGCCAAGGCCGTCCCGGCGAGCGCGCACGTCGTGAAGGCGTTCAATACCGTCTTCGGCCACATCCTGGTCCAGGGCGGCCCGTTGGACGTGCTCTTCGCCGGCGATGACGCGCGGGCCAAGGCGAGCGTGTCGGCGTTCATCGAGACCCTCGGGCTGCGCCCGCTGGATGCCGGCGGCCTGGAGGTGGCGCGCTGGCTGGAAGGGGCGGGCCTGCTGATGATCAGTCTGGCCCGCCATGGTGTGGGGAATTTCAACTTCTCCCTCGGCGTCGACCTTTCCGGCTGAGCGCGCCCGCACCACCACTTCTCGCGTCACATCACGCCAGTCGATCCAGGGCACGAGAAGAACAGCCCTCCACCTACCCTCACATGGAGCAGCAGTGCGCGTTTTCGTCACTGGCGGGACCGGCCATTCCGGTTCGTTCATCATCCCCGAGCTCGTCGCCGCCGGGCACGAGGTCACCGGTCTGGCCCGGTCGGACACGGCCGCGGCGGCGCTGTCCGCGCTCGGCGCGAAGGTGCGCCGCGGCGACCTCGAGGATCTCGACGGGCTCAAGGAGGCGGCCGCGGATTCCGACGGCGTCGTCCACGTCGCGCACCGGCAGGACCTGCTTCCGTCCGGCGGGCTCGACGCCGTGGCCGCCGCGGAGCTCCCGGTCATACTCGCGTACGGCGAGGCACTCGCGGGAACCGGAAAGCCGCTGGTCGCGGCGGGGAGCATAGGGTCGCCCGGGAACCTGGGCCGGCCGGCCACCGAGGCGGACCCGGCCCTTCCCGGCGGCGACGAGTACTCGGGCACCCTGCGGGTTCGCAACGTCGTGGAAACCGCCGTAATCGGTCTCGCCGAACGGGGAGTGCGGTCTTCGGTCGTGCGGATTGCCAACATCATGCACAGCACGGCTGATGCCGGCTTCCTCCCCATGCTGATCGCGCTCGCGAGGGAGAAGGGCTTCGCCGGCTACCCCGGAGACGGCGTGAACCTGTGGAACGCCGTGCACGTCCGCGATGTCGCCTCGTTGTTCCGCTTGGCGCTGGAGAAGGGGCCGGCCGGCGAATACTGGCACGCGGTCGAGGACGGGGGCATTCCGTTCCGCGAGATCGCCGAGGCCATTGGCGGCCGTCTTGGCCTGCCCGCGGTGAGCGTTCCCGCGGACGTGCTGATGGTGCCGGGACACTTCGGGTTCCTCGCGAACATAGTCACGCAGAACTACCCGGCGTCCAACCTCATCACCCGCCAGGCCCTCGGCTGGGAACCCGCTCAATCCAGCCTGCTCGCCGATCTGGACAACGGCCATTACTTTGGACTCGAATCGCAACAGGTCCGGCAGACGACAAGGACACGGCTCTTCCGGAGGGGCCTGAGAATATGACGACGACTGTGGGATTCATCGGAAGCGGCAACATCGGCAGTACCGTCGCGCGGCTCGCCATCGAGGCCGGGCACCGGGTCGTGCTCAGCAACTCGCGCGGTCCCGAAACGCTCGCGGATACTGTCGCAGAACTGGGGCCGCGGGCGTCCGCGGCGACGAGCGGGGAGGCTGCGGCGGCCGGTGACATCATCGTGGTCACGGTGCCGGTCAGGGCGTTCCCCGACTTGCCCGCCGCGCCACTGGCCGGGAAGACGGTCATCGACACGTGCAACTACGGCCCCGAGCGTGACGGGCACATCCCCGAGCTCGACAGCAAGTCGCTCACCTCGAGCGAACTGCTGCTGCGTTACCTCCCGGACGCCATGCTCGTGAAAGCGTTCAACAACATCTTCTTCAAGCACCTGCTGTCACTCGCCCGCCCGGCGGGGGCGGCCGACCGTTCCTACCTGCCGATCGCCGGGGACTCCGCGCAGGCGAAGGCGGCGGTGAGCGAGTTCATCGAATCCATCGGGTACAGCGTGGTGGACGCGGGACCGCTGGCCGACAGCTGGCGGCAGGCGACGGACACACCGGTGTGGGGGATCCCGTACGGGCCGGCCTCGAACGAGAAGGGCCGGCCGGTCGGCGAGGACGCCATCCGCGCGGCACTGGCCACCGCACATGCCGGCGGCTCCTGAGGAAGCGCCGTTGCGGCACCACCCGGATCACGGTGTCGCGGGTTCGGTTCCCGCCGGGGGCACAAGCGGAAAGAGCACCTACGGATCTCCGTAGGTGCTCTTCGGGAACGGGACCGGCCGGCCCGACGAACTCAGGCCTGCGCGTACGGCCGGATCGCAGTCGGGGCGTGCGACGGATCCGTCGCGACGTCCTCGAACTCGTTGACCGAGGCGATGTCCGTACCGCTCATCGAGATGTTCGTGATCCGCTCAAGGATCGCCTCGACGACCACCGGCACCCGGAACTCCGCCGCCAGCTTCTTGGCCTCCTCGAAGGCCGGCAGCAGCTGGTCCGGCTCGGTGACCCGGATCGCCTTGCAGCCCAGGCCCTCGACGACCTTGACGTGGTCCACGCCGTAGGCGCCCAGCTCCGGCGAGTTGATGTTCTCGAACTCCAGGTTGACCTGGAAGTCGATGTCGAAGTTGCGCTGCGCCTGGCGGATCAGCCCCAGGTAGGAGTTGTTCACCAGGACGTGCACGTACGGGATGTGGTGCTGCGCGCCGACCGCGAGCTCCTCCAGCATGAACTGGAAGTCGTAGTCGCCGGAGAGCGCGACGACGGAGGCCTCGGGGTCGGCCGTCGCGACGCCCAGCGCGGCCGGGATGGTCCAGCCGAGCGGGCCCGCCTGGCCGCAGTTGATCCAGTGGCGCGGCCGGTAGACGTGCAGCATCTGCGCGCCCGCGATCTGGGAGAGGCCGATCGTGGTGACGTACCGGGTCTCGGGGCCGAAGGCCCGGTTCATCTCCTCGTACACCCGCTGCGGCTTCAGCGGCACGTTGTCGAAGTGCGTGCGCCGCTGGAGGGTCGCCCTGCGCTCCTGCGTGGACGCGGCCCACCGCGAGCGGTCCTTCAGCGTGCCGGCCGCCTTCAGCTCGCGCGCCACCTCGACGAACAGCTCCAGCGCCGCCTTGGCGTCGGAGGCGATACCGAGGTCGGGGGCGAAGATCCTGCCCAGCTGGGTGGGCTCGATGTCGACGTGGACGAACTTCCGGCCCCGCGTGTAGACGTCCAGCTTGCCCGTGTGGCGGTTGGCCCAGCGGTTGCCGATGCCGAGGACGAAGTCGGACTCCAGGAAGTTCGCGTTGCCGTAGCGGTGCGAGGTCTGGAGGCCGACCATGCCGGCGTTCAGCTCGTGGTCGTCGGCGAGGATGCCCCAGCCCATCAGGGTCGGGACGACCGGGACGCCGGTCAGTTCGGCGAACTCCACCAGGAGTTCGGACGCGTCGGCGTTGATGATGCCGCCGCCCGCGACGAGCAGCGGCCGCTCGGACGCGTTCAGCATCTCCAGCGCGCGTTCGATCTGCTTGCGGCTCGCGGCGGGCTTGTGCACCGGCAGCGGCTCGTACAGATCGGGGTCGAACTCGATCTCGGTCATCTGCACGTCGATCGGCAGGTCGATGAGGACCGGACCGGGCCGGCCGGTGCGCATCAGGTGGAAGGCCTGCTGGAAGACGCCGGGGACCTGCGCGGCCTCCAGGACGGTGGTGGCCGCCTTGGTGACCGGCTTGGCGATCGACGCGATGTCGACGGCCTGGAAGTCCTCCTTGTGCAGGACGGCGGTCGGGGCCTGGCCGGTGACGCACAGGATCGGGATCGAGTCGGCGATGGCGGAGTAGAGGCCGGTGATCATGTCGGTGCCGGCGGGTCCCGACGTACCGATGCAGACACCGATGTTCCCCGGGCGGGCCCTGGTGTAGCCCTCCGCCATGTGGGAGGCGCCCTCGACGTGGCGGGCGAGCGTGTGATGAACCCCGCCGGAGGCCTTGAGGGCCGCGTAGAAGGGGTTGATCGCCGCGCCCGGCACACCGAACGCGTTGCTGACGCCTTCGCGCTTGAGGATCTCAACTGCCGCTCGGGCAGCGGTCATTCGAGGCATTGAGTGCTCCTGCTCGGACCTGGGTGGAGTCGGGCTCTGTCGCGCCACCTGAGAGCACCAATTCCGCATTACGGAAAATTGATTCTGCTATACGGAAGCAAATCTAAAGTGCGTCCGGACAGCCGTCAAGGGAGGGGGCTCAGTGCGGCCCGTGGACACGGGCCGGCGGAGGCGGTCCCGCGAAGTGGCTCAAGTCCCTCCCCAAGGCCTCGCTCTTGGTGGAGCATGGGGGTACGGAGCGGAGTCGGCCCGGAATCCGGGGAGCCCGCGGTCCGTGCGGCGGAAGGAGGCCACGGTGGAGTCAGTGCGGGTACGGTGCCCGGCCTGCCGCCGCGACCACATGTACGCCACACCCGCCTACCCCTGCCCGTGCGGCTCCCCGACCGCTCCGCCGCTGCTGCGCGGCGCCCCCGTCACGACGATCACCCACCGCACCTGGAACGACGACTGGGTGACGGTGCGCTGTCGCGCCTGCGGGCGGCACGACCAGTGGCCGCAGCCCGAGCTGTGCTGCCCGTGCGGCGCGGTGCTGCGGATCCCGGTCCGCCCGGTGGCGTCCGGCGGCTCGCGCCCGGCGCGCCCGTCGCACATCCCGCTGCCGCGTACGGCCGCGGCCCCGAGACCGGCGTTCCGGCCGCTGACGATCCGTACCGCGGGCGACGCGGTCGGCGCCGCCGCGCTGTATCTGAGGTGGCTCGGCTACCGGGATGTCGTCCAGCCCGCCGGACGCCCCTCGTCCCGGATCGCCCTGCGGGCGGCGGGGCTGATCGCCCAGGTCGACTCCACGACCAGGGCGACCGCGCTGCGCGATGTCGAATGCCTGTGGCTCAACGCGCTGAGCACCTCGGTCACCGCGGTGTTCTTCTCGCTCGCCGGATACACGCCGGACGCCCGGGAGCGCGCGGACGGGCTCGGCATCCCGCTGTTCGCCATGGATCTCACCGGGACCCCGCAGCCGGTGAACGGCCCGGCGGACGAACTGGTCGGCACGGGCGCCTGAGTGCCGGTCCCGTACCGCCGGGCGGGCGGCGCGCCCCATACTCGGGGTATGCGTATCCGCCCCGCCCGACGCTCGGATCTCCCACTGCTTCAGGACATCGAGCGTGCCGCGGGCGAGCCCTTCCGCACCGTCGGCATGTCCCGCGTGGCCGACGACGAGCCGCCGCCCCTGGACGTTCTGGACGAGTACCGCCGGGCCGGCCGCGCCTGGGTGACCGTCCGCCCCGACGACCGGCCGCTGGGCTACCTCGTCGCCGATCCGGTCGACGGCGCCGCCCACATCGAGCAGGTCTCGGTCCATCCGTCGGCCGCCCGGCGCGGACTGGGCGGCGGCCTCATCAGCCATACGGAGAGCTGGGCGGCGGCCGAGGGGCTGACCGCGCTCACCCTCACCACGTTCTCCCACGTTCCGTGGAACGCGCCGTACTACGCCCGGCTCGGCTTCCGCGTACTGACGGAGGCCGAACTCACCGACGGGCTGCGGAAGATCCGCGCCGAGGAGGCGGAACACGGCCTGGACCGGTGGCCGAGGGTCTGCATGCGCCGGGACGTGCCACACCTCACAGAAATCAACCGGCCACAGTGAGTGCTATCGGTCACGTTCGAGCCAGGGGCCACAGATGTTCGGTCGGTTGTCGGTGGCGGGCCTTACAGTGGGGCGCATGGTCTTAACTCCACGGCTTTCGCCACCCAATGCTCCGGCGCACGCCCCGCAGCCCGTACACCTCGCGCAGCCGGCCCACCCCGCCGCCGTCGAGGCGAACGAGGCGATCCGCGCGCTCGTCGACGCACGCGCCGGGCAGGACTGGTCCTCCGTGGAGTCCGCCGCGTACGAGGTGCTCCTGATCGAATGGGCGGACGCTACGCGGGACGCCGCCACGGGCGACATCATCGAAGCCGCCTGACAGTGCGCCCCTGCGCCTGCCTGTGCTCCGGCTCACGCGGGCCCGGTCCGGGCCCTACCGGCCGTAGTTCTCCCGCAGTTCGATCTTCCGGACCTTCCCGCTGACCGTCATCGGGAAGGTTTCGAGGATCTGCAGCAGGCGCGGCACCTTGTAGTGAGCCAGCTGTCCGCGGCAGAACGCCGTCACCTCCTCCAGGGTCGGCGGGTCCGCCGGGTCGCCGGGAATGACGCAGGCCAGGATCTCCTCGCCGTACCGCTCGTCCGGCACCCCCACGACCTGCACATCAGCGATCTTGGGGTGGCCGTAGAGGAACTCCTCGATCTCGCGCGGATACACGTTCTCACCACCGCGGATGATCATGTCCTTGATCCGGCCGACGATCTGTACGTAGCCGTCCTCGCGCATCACCGCGAGGTCCCCGGTGTGCATCCAGCGCCCCGCGTCGATCGCCTCGGCGGTCCGCTCGGGCTGGTCCCAGTAGCCGAGCATCACGCTGTAGCCACGGGTGCAGAGTTCGCCCGAGGCACCGCGCTCCAGCGTCACGCCCGTCGCCGGGTCGATGACCTTGACCTCGACGTGCGGCATCACGCGGCCGACGGTGCCGGTGCGGCGCTCCAGGTCGTCGTCACGGCGGGTCTGGGTGGAGACCGGGGAGGTCTCCGTCATCCCGTAGCAGATGGACACCTCGTCCATGTGCATCTCGGCGACGACCCGCTTCATCACCTCGACCGGGCAGGGTGATCCGGCCATGATGCCGGTCCGCAGCGAGGAGAGGTCGTACGAGGCGAAGCCGGGGAGGTTCAGCTCGGCGATGAACATGGTGGGGACGCCGTACAGCGAGGTGCAGCGCTCCTGCTGGACGGCGGCCAGCACGGCGGCGGCTTCGAAGGCGGGGGCCGGGATCACGATGCAGGCGCCGTGCGAGGTGATGCCGAGGTTGCCCATGACCATGCCGAAGCAGTGGTAGAAGGGGACCGGCAGACAGACCCGGTCCCGTTCGGTGTACGCGACCAGCTCCCCCACGAAGTAGCCGTTGTTGAGGATGTTGTGGTGGGAGAGGGTGGCCCCCTTGGGGAAGCCCGTGGTGCCCGAGGTGTACTGGATGTTGATCGGGTCGTCGCAGGACAACTCCGCCTCACGCGCCGCGAGTTGTGCCGGACTCACCGCCCCTCGGGCGGCCAGCAGCTCGTCCCAGGTGGGGTCGCCGATGTAGTGCACGGCGCGCAGCGCGGGGCAGTTCGCGCGGACCTCGTCCACCAGGGCCCGGTAGTCGCTGGTGCGGTGCGCGAGCGTGGCGACCAGGAGCGAGATCCCGGCCTGCTTCAGCACGTACTCCAGCTCGTGCGCCCGGTACGCGGGGTTGATGTTGACCATGACGGCGCCGATACGGGCGGTGGCGTACTGGACGAGCACCCACTCGGGGCAGTTGAGCGCCCAGATGCCGACCCGGTCCCCCTTGGCCACCCCGGACGCCATCAGCGCACGGGCCAGGTCATCGACGGCCGAGCCGAATTCCGCGTACGTCCAGCGTCGCCCGGAGGCCACGTCGACCAGCGCCTCGCGCTCGCCGAACGCGTCGATCGTCCGGTCGAGATTGCGTCCGATGGTGTCGCCCAGCAGGGCGGTGGTGCCGGTGCCGTGTGCGTAGGACAGCTCGGTCACGTCAGGTCCCCCTCGGCGTACTCGGCGCCGGTGCCCCGGGCCGTGGCCTCACGCAGCTCGATCCGGCGGATCTTGCCGGAGACGGTCTTGGGCAGCTCGGCGAACTCCAGCCGGCGGATCCGCTTGTACGGGGCGAGGACCGCACGGGAGTGGGCGAAGAGCACCTTGGCCGTGTCGGGGCCGGGCTCCCAGCCCTCGGCGAGCACGACGTACGCCTTCGGGACGGCGAGCCGTACCGGGTCGGGGGCCGGTACGACCGCGGCCTCGGCGACGGCCTCGTGCTCCAGCAGGGCGCTCTCCAGTTCGAACGGCGAGATCTTGTAGTCGGAGGCCTTGAAGACGTCGTCCGCGCGGCCGACGTAGGTGATGTAGCCGTCCTCGTCGCGGGAGCCGATGTCCCCGGTGCGGTAGTAGCCGCCGGCCATGGCCTCGGCGGTGCGGTCCGGGTCGCCGTGGTAGCCGGTCATCAGGCCGACCGGTTGGGCCGACAGATCGAGGGAGATCTCGCCCTCGACGGCGCCGGGCTCCCCGCTGACCGGGTCCAGGAGCACCACCTTGAAGCCGGGGCTCGGGCGCCCCATCGAGCCGGCCTTCAGCGTCTGGCCGGGGGTGTTGGCGACCTGGACGGCCGTCTCCGTCTGGCCGAAGCCGTCCCGGATGGTGACGCCCCACGCGCGCCGGACCGTTTCGATGACTTCCGGGTTGAGCGGTTCGCCCGCCGCGACGACCTCGCGCGGCGGGGTCTTCAGCTGGGAGAGGTCGGCCTGGATGAGCATCCGCCAGACGGTGGGCGGGGCGCAGAAGCTGGTGATCTCCGAGCGGTCCATCTCGGCCATCAGCCGGGCCGCGTCGAAGCGCGTGTAGTTGAAGATGAAGACGGTCGCCTCGGCGCTCCACGGGGCGAAGAGGTTGGACCAGGCGTGCTTGGCCCAGCCGGGCGAGGAGATGTTGAGGTGCACGTCGCCGGGCTTCAGCCCGATCCAGTACATCGTCGACAAGTGGCCCACGGGGTACGAGACATGGGTGTGCTCGACCAGCTTGGGGCTGGCGGTGGTGCCGGAGGTGAAGTAGAGCATCAGCGGTTCGTCGGCGTCGGTCTCCCGGTCCGCCGTGAAGGTCTCCGGCTGCTCGTCGGCCCCGCTGTAGGAGAGCCAGCCCGCGGTGTCCGCACCGACGACGATCCGGGTGTAGCGGCCGGGCACCTCTTCGAACTTGCCGGTGTCGGCGTCCCGGACCAGCACATGGCGGACCCGGCCGCGCTCCACCCGGTCGCGCAGGTCGGCCGCGCCCAGCAACGGGGTCGCGGGGATGACGACGGCGCGCAGCTTCATCGCGGCGAGGGCGGTCTCCCACAGCTCGACCTGGTTGCCGAGCATGACCAGGACGCGGTCGCCCTCCCGGACGCCCTGGGCGCGCAGCCAGTTCGCGGCCTGGTTGGAGCGGGCGGACATCCTGGCGAAGGACATCTCCGTGCGCCCGCCGTCCTCCTCCACGATGTGCAGGGCGGTGCGGTCGTTGTTCCGGGCGATGACGTCGAACCAGTCCAGGGCCCAGTTGAAGTGGTCGCTCCGGGGCCAGCGGAAGCCCTCGTAGGCCGCGCTGTAGTCCTCGCGGTGCTTCAGCAGGAAGTCCCGGGCGGCCCGGAACGTCTCCGTCGCACTGGATGCCGACATGTGCCCTCCTCATTGCGGACCGGACCGGTCTCTTAACATGATGTAAACAGTGACCCAGGTCTCACCACCCCCGAACGGGGGTGCTGCGCAGGCAGCCGAACCCCTGGGGCCGGGCAGAGAGGCGTCATCGTGCCGGAATCCGTCGATGCGGTGGAGATGCAGGCCGCGCTGCTGCGGCTGCGCCGGACGAGCGGGCTGCCCGTGGCGTTCGGGGGGCTGCTCTCCGACACCCGCCATGCCAGGATCGCCGAGCTGAACGGGGCGCACACCGCGGCGCTGCGCGGGCTGGTGATCTCGGCCGGCAGTGGGCTGGGCGGCAAGGCGATCGCCCTGTCCCGGCCGTGCGCGGTGACCGACTACCACTCCTCGCGCCACATCAGCCACGAGTACGACACGGCTGTGGCCGCGGAGGGCCTGCGCTCGGTGGTCGCGGTACCCGTCGTCGTACGGCGCAGGGTGCGGGGCGTGCTGTACGGGGCGCTGCGCGAACCCCTCGTGCTCGGGGACCGGACGTTCGACGCGGCGGTGGCGGCGGCCCGCGATGTGGAGCAGGCGCTCGCCGTCCGGGACGAGGTGCAGCTGCTGCTGGCCGTGACCCGCGAGGAGGTGACCGATCCGCGGGCCGCCCCGGAGGCGTGGGAGGGCGTCCGGGAGGCGCACCGGGAACTGCGCGCCCTGGTGCCGAAGGTCCTCGACCCGGCGCTGCGCGACGAGTTGCTCGCGGTGTGCGGGCGGCTCGCCTCGGCGGCCGGAACCCGGGTGCCGGGGTCCCGGGAGGTGCAGCTGGCGCCGCGCGAGCTCGACGTCCTCTCCTGTGTCGCGGCGGGTGCGACGAACGCGGTGGCGGCGGAGCGGCTCGGGCTGCGCCCGGAGACGGTGAAGGGCTATCTGCGCTCCGCGATGCGGAAGCTCGGCTCGCACACCCGGCTGGAGGCGGTCGTCGCGGCCCGGCGGGCGGGGCTGCTGCCGTAGTCGCGGGGCCGGAGCTGGTTTTCCGTCCCCGGCGCCCCGTTCACACGGTCCCGCCGTCACCCGTCGAAGTCGACGAACGGGGCGAACCTGATGTCGTACCCGCTGCCGTCCGTGGCCGCTTGCGTCATCACGGAGAGCAGGGCGACGGCCTCCTGCGTGACGGCGTCGCGCCCGGCCGCGCCGAGCCGCCGCAGCTCCTGCACGGTGACGGTGGCCGGCGCGCCGCCCCGTCCGGCGTCCAGCCGCCAGAGGGCCGCGAGGAAGCCGTCGGCCAGGACACTTCCGTAACTCTGGTTTCCCACTCCGTTGCGCCCCTTGAACCTCGGCGGGATGACGCGGGTGCGGTCCGCGTGGCCGAGCAGCACGTTGTCGAACTCGGGCAGGAAGCGTGGCGGGGCGGGGGTGTCCTCGTCGGGGCGCGGGGCGTCGGGCAGGTCGAAGAGCTCGACGCCGTTCTCGTCCCGGAAGGTGACGAGCCGCGGACGCAGCCGGTCGAAGACCTCCCCCAGCCGGGTCAGACCGGCCCATGTCTGCATGTCCCGCACCGACGCGGGCCCGAAGGCGCCGAGGTAGCGCAGCACGGTGGCGTCGGGCGCGGGCACCGGCTCGGAGGGCCTGTCGAGCCAGTGCTCGACGGTGGTCAGCGCCACCCGGCCGCTCTTTCCCCACACCCCGCGCGGGGTCACCTGGACCAGCGGCAGCACGCAGCGGGCCGCCGTGCTCAGGGCCTGCGGGTCCGCGTCGGGCCACTCGGTGAGCAGCCTCTCGCGGATCTCCTTCGGGGTGCGGGACGCCTCCTCGACGTACTCCCGGCTGATGTCGCGGAGCCGGTCCAGGTCCACGCCCACGAGCCGCTTCCGGAAGATCCTCAGCTCCCGCTCGCGGGCCTCCTGGACGAGGGGGCGCAGGGTGAGGGCGTCGTCGGCGGTGTGGGTGTGGATGGTGGAGCGCAGGGTGACGATGCGGACGGCCTCGCGCGACTCCATCAGTGCGGCGAGCTCGGCGGGGTCGAAGCCCTCGAGGCGGGCCAGCAGCTGGAAGTACGGCGGCCTGGTGTTCTGCGCCTGGAGGCCGACGAGGTGCCGGATCGCTTCCTCGGCCGTCATCCGGGCGCGGCGCAGCAGCAGTTGGCGTTCCAGGGTCGCGCGCCCCAGTGCCCGCGGCGAGAGCACCGCGGGGGCGGGGGCGGAGGTCTTCTTCTTCGGCACGGCCATGGGCGGCACGGTACGCGGCCATCAGGCCGGATTCCGTCCTGATGGCGTGGTTCTTCGTGCTCCGCCGTGCCGCCGGGCGTGGGACCCGGCTCCCGGGGGCGTCCGCCCGCATCATGGACCCGTGATCAGCGTCCTCTTCGCCGTCCTGACCGCGCTCAGCAACGGATCCGCCTCCGTTCTCCAGCGCCGAGCCGCCGCCAACGTCCCGGACCGGGAGGCGATGCACGTGTCGCTGATCGGTCATCTGCTGCGCCAGAAGGTGTGGCTCGCGGGGATCTCGCTGGTGATCGTCGCGGCCGTCTGCCAGGCCGTGGCGCTGGCCACCGGGCCGATCGCGGTGGTCCAGCCGATCTTCGTGATCGAGCTGCCGGCGACCCTGCTGCTGGCGGGGTTCGTGATGCGGGTGCGGGTGCCCCGGCCCGTCTGGTACGGGGCGGCCGCCGTCACGACCGGTCTGGCCCTCGGTATGGCATCGGCCGCTCCGGGCGGCGGGAGCACCACGGTGCACGGGGCGGCGTGGGTTCCGGCGCTGATCCTGACCGGCCTCTTCGAGGCGGCCCTGATCGCCGGGGCACGGGCCACCCGCGGCAACCCCCGGGCCGCCCTGCTCGGCCTGGCCGCCGCCTGCGGATACGCGCTCACCGCCGCCCTCATGAAGGACGCCATGGCGCGGCTCAGCGACGGCGACGGGGTGGTGGTGCTCTTCGAGTCCTGGCAGCTCTACGCCACCGCCGCGGCGGGCGTCGGCGCGCTGTTCCTCCTCCAGAACGCCCTCCAGGCGGGCACCCTGGTCGCGGTCCAGCCGTGCCTGACCCTGGGCGACGCCCTGATCAGCGTCCTGTACGGGGTGACCCTGTTCGGCGAGCAACTGCGCACCGGCTGGTGGCTGCTCCCCGAACTGCTGGCCCTGGTCCTGATCACCGCGGGCTGCGTCGAACTGGCACGGTCCCCGCTGGCCTCCGGAAACGCGACGTCCCCGTCCCGCACGCGCCGGGTGAACTGAACACCGGCGCGGTCGCGGAACGGGGACACCGTGTTCCAGGAACACGCCCCGGCTGTCTGCCGGCTACTTGCTCACGGCGAAGCGCATCAGGGCCTGCTCGTCGCCCTGCTTGATCTTCCCGGTCTCGTTGATCACCTCAAGCTTCCAGCTCCCGCCGACACGGAACGCCTTGGCCACGGCGCAGCCGTTGTCGTTGCTGAGCAGGCTCGGCCAGATGTCGGCGACCTGCTGGGTGGAGCCGCCCGTCGCGTCGTACACCTTGAAGCTGATGTTGCGCGCGTTCTGGAAGGAGCTGTGCTTCTTGTACGCCGCGGCGACGAAGACGATGGACGTGATATTGGCCGGCACCCTGGCGAAGTCGACGGTCACGGTCTCGTCGTCGCCGTCACCGCGCCCGGTCTGGTTGTCGCCGCTGTGCGCCAGCGAGCCGTTGCCCAGCGGGTCCAGCGAGTCCAGCCCGGCCAGCCGCACCGGCTCCGCGCCCTGCATCGCGATGGCGATGAGGTCGAGGTCGGTGCCCTTCTTCTGGCGGATCTTCCCGATCAGCCCGCCACTGCTGCCGACAGTGGGATCCCAGGACGCCCCGATGGACAGATGGGTCACCCCGTCCAGATCCGCGGGGCCGTCTTCCTTCTTCAACGTGATCATGCGTGATCCTCTTCGTGGCGAGATTCCTACAGCTTGAGTGTGCCTGGTGTCTCCCGCGCGCAGCCCACCAGGGGCAAAATTTCGACCAAGTGTTTGACGCCTCGGGGCGGATTGTCCTGCGTCGGCACGATGTCAGCGGACATGGGCACGTGATAAGGCTCCGCGATGTCCAGGGAGTCCCCGGGCGCTCCGCGCTCGGGGGAGGATCTGCTCGTCGCGCCGGCCGCCGCGGCGGTGGCGGGGCCGGCCCCGGCTCATCGGGCCGGTGTACGCACCACCAGCGGCGTCCCGAGGAGCTGGTGCCCGCCGCTGGCGAGCATGCGCACCTCCGCGCGCTCACTGATCTCCGCCCGGATGATCCCGGTCTCGTCCTCGTAGACCGGGTACCCACCGGCCCCGGACTGTGCGGTCCGCCGGACGGTCACCGTGTCGTCCTCCACCGCGGACGACTGAAATACCAGCTGGTAGCTCTCCGGGTAATCCATGACGGCCTTTCCGTGGCTGCGTCTGCGGACGGCCTCCGGACGCGGCTCTCCACGCGTCTCTCCGTGCCGGTCCCGCGCTGGGGGGCCGCTCGGGCCCACACTCTCCATCGTCCCGCACTCCGGCTGTCGCCGCCCACCCGCCGCCGCGCGACTGCGGGCCCGGCGCCGGGCGCCCTATCCTGAGGAGGTACGGGAAGTCCGAAGGCAATTGGGCCGCTGTGCCCCCCTTCTCCCGCGTCGTACGGTGGGCATGACCGGGATCCCCCTATATCGGGAAGGGACTCATCATGAAGGATGCCGACCGGGGCGACGAGGTCTACCAGCCCCAGCAGCCGGAGGCCTCCGACCCCGCCGATCTGCTCGACGCGGAAGACACCCTGGACCGCCACGATGTCCCTGACATCCTCGACGAGGGCTACTCCCCGCCCGAGCGGCCGTGGGCCGTGGAGGACCGGGGGACCACCGCGTCCGAGCAGCACAGCGGCGAGGCCCTGGAGGGGCGGCTCGCCCGGGAGCTGCCCGAGATCGCCGACGAGCCCGGTGACGGCGTGGGCGACAAGCCGGACGGGGACGGCGAGCCCTGGGACGACGAGGTCGGGACCGTACGTGCCGGGCGCCTCACCAGGGAGCTGGACCGCAACGACCCGGACACCACGGCGGGCGAGGACGTCGGGATCGACGGCGCGGCGGCATCGGCCGAGGAGGCCGCCATGCACGTCGTCCCGGACGGCCGGGTGTGACGATCCCGGCCCGGGAACCCGCCGCGCTCCCCCGCCACTTCGCCCGTCCGTCGCGGCACCGCCGTACCGAAGGAGAGTCAACATGCCGTACATCACCGTCGGCCGGGAGAACTCCGCCGACATCGAGCTGTACTACGAGGACCACGGCACGGGCAGGCCGGTCGTCCTGATCCACGGGTTCCCGCTGAGCGGCGCTTCGTGGGAGAAGCAGCTCCCGGTCCTGCTCGGCGCCGGGTACCGGGTGATCACCTACGACCGGCGCGGTTTCGGCCGGTCGAGCAGGCCCGTCACCGGGTACGACTACGACACGTTCGCCGAGGACCTGAACACCGTGATGGAGATGCTCGACCTCCAGGACGCGGTGCTGACGGGGTTCTCCATGGGTACCGGTGAGGTCACCCGCTACCTCGGCAACCACGGCTCGCGCCGGGTCGGCCTGGCGGTCCTGGTGGCGCCCGTGCCGCCGTTCCTGCTGAAGACGGACGACAACCCCGCAGGCGTCGACCAGAGCGTTTTCGACGGCATCATGAGCGCCGTCGTCGCGGACCGGCCCGCCTATCTGACGGAGTTCCTTGATGCCTTCAACAACACCGACAAGCTCGGGGGCACCCGGATCAGCGAACAGGCCCTGCGGATGCAGTGGAACGTGGCGGCGGACGCCTCGGCCCACGCCACGCTGGCGTGTGTGCCGGCCTGGCTGACGGACTTCCGCGACGACCTGCCGAAGAACGACGTGCCGACGCTGGTCGTGCAGGGCGACGAGGACCGTATCCTGCCCATCGACTCCACCGGGCGGCGGCTGTCGGACCTCATCCCTGACAGCCGCCTCGTGGAGATCTCGGGCGGTCCGCACAACATCGGCTGGACCCATGCCGAGGAGCTCAACACCGCGCTGATGGGCTTCCTGGACGAACACCGGCGCTGACCGGTCCGGTGCCCTCACGCTCGCCCGGCCCTCGCTTACCCCGGAGGTAATCGACCGGTTCCACGATGTCGGACATCGTGTTCCTCACGAGCACAACGCGCCCGGCGCACCCGCCGGAACCGACGAGAGGGCCCCACGATGACCGCGTACGACGACGCCGTCCAGCGCTACTTCACCGCCTGGAACGCCGCCACCCCCGAGGAGCTGGAGAAGGCCGTCGCCGCGGCGTTCACCGAGGACGCCACCTACACCGACCCGCTGGCCGCAGTGCGGGGACACGACGAGCTGGCGGCCGCGATCAGCGGCGCCCAGCAGCAGTTCCCCGGCTTCGCCTTCCGTCCGGCCGGGGCCGTCGACGGGCACCACTCGCTGGTCCGCTTCAGCTGGGAACTGGTCGCCGCGGCGGACGGCTCGGCGCCCGTCGCCGGTTCGGACGTGATCACTCTCGCCGACGACGGGCGGATCAGCTCGGTCAGCGGATTCCTGGACCGGGTACCGGCCGCCTGACTCCCGGTACCCGGCACGCCGCCCCGGCCTGCGGATTCACGGACTCCGTCATCCCGTGCTCCCCTCGGCGAGTTCCATGGCATTCAGCTGGTCGACCGGCGTCGCCGGGCCGGTTTCCCGGAAGGCGTCCCACAGCCGCCGGTAGGGGCCGTGGGCGGCGAGCAGTTCGGTGTGGGTGCCGGTCTCGACGACGGCTCCCGCGTCGAGCACCACCACCCTGTCGGCCCGGACCGCCGTGGTCAGCCGGTGGGCGACGACGACGGTGGTACGGCGACGGGACAGCACCTCGGTCGCCGCCGCCACTCCGCGTTCGGTGGCCAGGTCCAGTGAGGCGGTGGCCTCGTCGAGCAACAGGACGTCCGGGTCGACGAGTTCGGCGCGGGCCAGGGCCAGCAGCTGGCGCTGTCCGGCGGAGAGGTTCCGGCCGCGCTCCCCCACCTGCTGGAGGTAGCCGAGCCGCAGTCCGGCCACCATGTCGTGCGCGCCGACCGCGCGGGCCGCCTGCTCGACCTCGGCGTCGGTGGCTTCGGGTCGTCCGTAGGCGATGGCGTCGCGGACCGTGCCGCTGAACAGATGGGCCTCCTGCGGGACCACCCCGAGTCTGCGGCGGAAGCCGGGCAGGTCGAGCTCGCGCAGATCGTGCCCGTCCACGCGGACGGCGCCGGCGGAGGGGTCGTAGAACCGGGCGAGGAGCTTCACGACGGTCGACTTCCCGGCCCCGGTGGCACCGACCAGGGCGACGGTCTCGCCGGGCGCGATGCGCAGGGAGACCCCGTGCAGGACCTCCTGCCCGCCACCGCCCGCGTATCCGAAGGAGACCGAGTCGAACTCGACCTCGCCGCGCAGCGCGGGGACCGGCCGGGCGTCCTTCGCCGGCGGGGTGCCGGCGGGGGTGCGCATCAGGCCGCGCAGCCGGCCGAGGCCGACGACGGCCTGCTGATAGCCGTCGAAGACCTGGGAGAGCTGCTGGATCGGTGAGAAGAACAGCTCGACGTAGAGCAGGAACGCGATGAGCGTCCCCGCGCTCAGCTCCCCCGAGCGGACCTGTCCGGCACCGACCGTGAGCACGGCCGCCGAGGAGAGCGTGCCGAGGAATTCGACGAACGGGAAGAACGTGCCGATGTAGCGGTGGGCGCGCAGCCTGGAGTTCCGGAAGGACCAGGCGAGTCCGGCGAAGTCGGCGGCGTTGCGGTCCTCGCGGCGGAAGGCCTGGGTGACCCGGATCGCGGTGACGTTCTCCTGCAGACAGGCGTTGACGGCGCTGATCCGCTCCCGGGCCTCGCGGTACGCGGGCACCGAGTAGTGGCGGAAGACCGCGGTGGCCACGATGAGCAGCGGCAGCGCGGCGAGCAGCACGAGTGCCAGCTCCGCGTCGATCACCAGCAGGCTGGCCAGGACGCCGAGGACCGTCAGCAGGCTCACCACGGCGGTGATCAGGCCGGTCTGGAGGAAGTTCGACAGGGCGTCGACGTCGGTGGTCATCCGGGTCATGATCCGGCCGCCGAGCTCGCGCTCGTAGTAGTCGAGACCGAGGCGCTGGAGCTGCGCGAAGGTTTTCACGCGCAGGGTGTAGAGGAGACGTTCGCCGGTGCGTCCGGTGGTACGGACCTGGGCCACGGCGATCAGCCAGTTGGCGGCCACCACGACGCCCGCGGCCGCGGCGGCGGTCAGCAGGACGCTCCCGGACCGGTGGGCCACCCCCTGGTCCACTCCCTGCCGGACCAGGACCGGCACGGTGATCTGGGCGGCGGCGTCCAGGGCGACGAGCAGCAGGCCCAGGAGCAGCGGCAGCCGGAAGGGCCGCAGCAGGGTCGCGAGGCCGAAGTCGGCCTCGGCGGAGGTCGCCTGACGGGTGGACACCTCGGGGTCGGACGCGGAGAGCGGGAGCCGGGACAGGGCGGCCATGAGTTCGGGGCTCGGCGGGGCGGAGCCGAGCACCCCGGCGCCGGGGCCCGCGCGTCCGGGCCCGGATGCGGCAACGGCGAGTGCCTGGGCGGCCCGGACAGAGGTGCCCGCCGTCTGTTCGCCGCCCGTCCCCTCGGGGCGGAGCCAGAGGTGCGGGGTGGGGCAGCCGGGCGGAGTGGCTGGGGCGGGAACGGTAGTGGCGGGGGCGTCGGCATCGGCGTCGGCGTCGGCGTCGGCGATGAGCAGCTGCCGGAACAGGGCTGATCTGTCGCGGAGTTCGTCCGGTGTCCCGGTGTCGGTGATCCGGCCGCCGTCCAGGATCGCGACCCGGTCGGCGAGTTCCAGCGTCGATCTGCGGTGGGCGACGATCAAGGTGGTGCGGCGGCGGTCGTCCTCCCGCAGCCGGTGGTGGATCTCCGCCTCCACCCGGGCGTCGATGGCCGATGTGGCGTCGTCCAGGACGAGCACGGCCGGGTCACCGATCAGGGCGCGGGCCAGGGCCATCCGCTGGCGCTGGCCGCCGGAGAGCGTGAGGCCCTGCTCTCCCACGACGGTGTCGTACCCCTGCGGAAGCCGTTCGATGAACTCGTCGGCTCGGGCGATCCGGGCCGCGGCGCGGATCCGCTCCTCGGTGGCGTCCGGCACCCCGTAGGCGATGTTGGCGCGCACCGTGTCGGAGAGCAGCAGGCTCTCCTCGAAGACGTAACCGATTCTGGACCGGAGGGAGTTCAGGGTGAGGTCGCGGACGTCGCGGCCGCCCACCCGTACCGATCCGGACGGCACGCCGTAGAACCGGGGCAGCAGGGCGGCGGCGGTGGACTTGCCGGAGCCGGCCGGGCCGATCAGGGCGAGGGTCTCGCCGGGGCGGATGTCCAGGGTGAAGTCGTTCAGGAGCGGTTCGCCGTCCCCGTAGCCGAAGGTGACGTTCTCCCAGGCGATGGCGGGTGGTTCGTCCGGGAGTTCGCGGGCCCCCGGTGAGTCGGTGATCACCGGGGCCTCGTCCACGACCTCCAGGACCCGTTCCGCACCGGCCCGTGCCTGCTGCCAGACGGTGAGCAGCGTCGCCACCTGGCGCACCGGGGTGACGAAGGATCCGAGATAGGTGGTGAAGGCGAGAAAGGTCCCGAGCGAGATCCGGCCGTGCAGGGCCATCCAGCCGCCCAGCGCGAGCACGGCGACCTGGCCGAGCGCGGGGACCGCCTGGAGCGCCGGGTTGTAGCGGCTGGTGAACCGTACGACCCGCAGCCGCGAGGCGAACAGCCTGCGGACGCGCTGTTCGAGCCCGGCGAGTTCGCGCTGCTCCTGGCCGAAGCCCTTCACCACCCGGACGCCGGTGACGGCCGCCTCGACGGTGGAGGCGACCTCGGCGGCCTCCTGCTGGGCGTGCCAGTTGGCGGGGAAGAGGTCGCGGCGGCTGCGCAGCGCGATCACCCAGAGCAGCGGGCCGACGACCAGGGCCACCACGGTCAGCAGGGGCGACAGCACCGCCATGAAGACCAGCGAGAAGAGGAACATCAGCGCGTTGCCGGTGAGGTTCGGCAGGAACTGCAGCAGCGTCTGGATGAGGGTGATGTCGGAGATGGACCGGCTGACCACCTGTCCGGTGCGCAGATCGTCCTGCTGGGCGCCGCCGAGCCGGAGCAGGGCGGCGAAGGCGTCGTTGCGGAGGTCGTACTGCACCCCGAGCGACAGCCGGCCCGAACGGTAGCGGCGGGTGAAGCTCGCGCCGAAGCGGACGGCGCCGAGCGCGGCGAGCAGGACGGTCCAGGGGGCGAGCGAGGCGGAGGTGCCGGCCGCCACCCCGTCCACCACGTGCCGCAGCACGAGCGGCAGGGTGGCGGTGGCGGCGGCGCCGACCACGGCGGCGCCGAAGGCGAGGAGCAGATCGGTGCGGTGGAGCAGGCAGTAGCCCAGCAGCCGCCGGGCCCATCCGGGCGGCGGCTGCGTGGGCGTACCGGCTTCCGGGTTCGGACAGCCCGTCACCGGGCCTCCGCCAGAGCGATGCCGAAGTGGCCCTCACCGCTGTCGACGCTCTCGAACAGCCGGTTGGCGGGCCGGGGCAGTCCGTAGTGCCCGCGCAGGGTGCTCGCGGTGTACTCGGTGCGGAACAGGCCCCGCTCCTGGAGGATCGGCACCACCCGGTCGACGAAGACCTCCAGGCCGGAGGGGAGGACAGCGGGCATGATGTTGAAGCCGTCGGCGGCCCCGCTGTCGTACCAGTGCCCGATGGTGTCGGCGACCTGCTCGGCCGTGCCGGCGAACGTGCGGTGGCCGCGTCCGCCGCCGAGCCGGCCGATGAGCTGACGTACGGTCAGGTGCTCGCGCCTGGCCAGCTCCACGACGAGGGTGTAGCGGCTCTTGGCGCCCTCGATCTCGTCCTCGGTGGGAATGTCCTCGGGGAGTTCCGCGTCGAGTTCCAGGTCGTCGGGGGCGATCCTCAGCCGCTGGGCGAGCTGCCGCTTGGCGTACTCCGGGACGATGAGGTTCTCCAGCTCGGCGTCGAGCGCCAGGGCCTCGGCCTCGGTGTCACCGATGACGGGCACGATGCCGGGCAGGATCTTGATGCCGTCCGGGTTGCGGCCGATCGCCTCGGCGCGCTGCTTCACATCCTTGTAGAACGCGATGCCTTCCTCCAGGGTCTGCTGGGCGGTGAACACCGCCTCCGCGTACCGGGCGGCGAAGTCCTTGCCGTCCTCGCTGGACCCGGCCTGTACGAGCAAGGGATACCCCTGCGGGGGGCGTTGTACGTTCAGCGGGCCCTCTACGCGGAAGAACTCGCCACTGTGTTCGATCTTCCGCACCCGTTCCGCCAGGGCGTGGACGCCGCGTTCCTTGTCGGCGATCACGGCGTCGTCGGCCCAGCTGTCCCAGAGCTTGGTGGACACCTCGACGAACTCACCGGCGCGCCGGTAGCGGTCGTGGTGAAGCGGGGTGTCGTCGAGGCCGAAGTTGCGGGCCGCGTCCGCGCCCGCGGTCGTGACGATGTTCCAGCCGGCCCGGCCGCCCGAGACGTGGTCCAGCGAGGCGAACCGGCGGGCCAGGTTGTACGGCTCGTTGTAGCTGGTCGACGCGGTGGCGATGAGGCCGATGTGGCGGGTGGCCCCGGCGAGCGCGGTCAGCAGGACGGTGGGCTCCAGTTTGGCGGCGGGCCGCCGGCCGGGGTCGCCCATCAGGACCGGGCTGTCGGCGAGGAACAGCGAGTCCAGCCGGCCGCGTTCGGCGATCCGGGCCAGGTTCTTGTAGTGCTCGATGTCGGAGTCGGCCCCGGCCGGGCTCTCGGGCAGCCGCCAGGACGCCTCGTGGTGGCCGGTGGACATGAGGAAGGCGTTGAGGTGCAGCTGCTTGCGGTCAGGCGTGCGGGACATGGGATTCCTTCACTTCGGAGCGGGCCGGGGGCTGGGGCTGGGGCTGGGGCACGCCGAGGGCGTCGAGCAGCGTGTCGCGGTACTCCTGGAACCGGGGGTCGCGCCGGGAGCGCGGGGTGGGCAGGTCGACGGTGAGGTCGACGGAGATCCGGCCGTCCTCCAGGACGAGTACCCGGTCGGCCAGTTCGACGGCCTCGTCGACGTCATGGGTGACCAGCAGCACCGCGGGGCGGTGGCGCTCGTACAGTTCGCGCAGCAGACCGTGCATCCTGATCCGGGTGAGGGCGTCCAGCGCGCCGAACGGCTCGTCGGCCAGGAGCAGTTCGGGATCGCGGACCAGGGCGCGGGCCAGGGCCGCGCGCTGCTGTTCGCCGCCGGACAGCTCGTGCGGCCAGGACCGGTCGCGGCCCTCCAGCCCGACCTCGGCCAGTGCGGTGAGACCGCGTTCGCGGGCCCTCGGGCCGCGCAGCCCGAGGACGACGTTGTCGATCGCCCGGAGCCAGGGCAGCAGCCGGGAGTCCTGGAAGGAGAGCGAGACCCGGTCGGGGACGGTGAGTTCACCGGAGCCCTCCACGGCGTGGTCGAGCCGGGCGACGGCCCGCAGCAGGGTGGACTTCCCCGAGCCGCTGCGTCCGAGCAGCGCGGTGAACTCCCCCGGTGCGACGGTGAGATCGAGCTGCTTGAGGACGTCCCGGTCGCCGAACCGGCGAACCAGCCCCCGGGTGCGTACTGCGGGAACCTCCAGAGCCGTTCCGGCCGTGTCGCGGGTGTCTGTCAGCCCGCCAGAGTGCGTCGCCATGACAGGACCCTCCTCTCGACGGCGCGTACTGCCGCGTCCGATGCGAAGCCGAAGATCCCGTAGGCCACCAGGCCGACGATGATCACGTCGGACTGGGCGTACTGCTGGGCCTGGAACATCATGTAGCCGATGCCGCTGGTGGCGTTGATCTGCTCGACGACGATCAGCCCGAGCCAGGACGCGGTGACACCGAGGCGCAGTCCGACGAAGAAGCCGGGCAGCGAGCCGGGGCCGACGACCTTGCGGACGAACTGCGCGCGGCTCAGGTCGAGCCCCTCGGCGAGCTCGACGTACCGGCTGTCGATGCCGGTCAGCGAGGCGTACGTGTTGATGTACATATTCACCGCGACGCCGAGCGCGATCACGGTGACCTTCATCTGTTCGCCGATGCCGAGCCAGAGGATCAGCAGCGGGAGCATGGCCAGGGACGGGATGGCGCGCTTGATCTGGAGCGGGCCGTCCAGGAGGTACTCGCCGGTGCGGCTCAGTCCGGCCGCGACGGCGAGCACGACCCCCGTGGTCACTCCGAAGAACAGCCCGAGCCCGGCGCGTTGCAGCGAGATGAGGACGTTGTCCTGGAGCCGGCCACTGGAGATGAGGTCCGACGCGGTGGAGAGCACCGTGCCGGGGCCGGACAGGATCCGGGGGTCGAGGTAGCCGATGGCGGAGGCGAACCACCAGAGGGCGATGACCAGCACCGGTCCGATCAGCCTGCCGAAGGGCACGGCCCGGCCGGGGCCCAGCCGCCTGCGGGTGGACCGGGGCGGCGCGGACCTGGGCGCGGACTCCCGTCCGTCCGGCCGCTTCCCGGCCTCCTCGGGCGCGACGGCCGTGTTCACGCGGCCCGCGGTGCGGGCGTTCGTCAGCAGTTCGGTCATGACGTCTCCCGGTAGCGGGCCGCCACGGCCCCGGCCGCCAGCCCCTCGAAGCGGCGGTCGAACAGCCCGGTGACGTCCTGTTTCGGCACGAAGCCGCCCGCGGCCATCAGGTCGGCGGTCTCCTGCTCCCAGGCGATGGCCTTGTCCCAGCTCACCGGGAACTGCGGTTTGTGGAGGGAGGCGACGATGCGCTTGCCGTCCTCCCGGGAGACGCCCTGGTCCTTGACGTAGTACGTGTCGATCCATTCGTCGCTGTTCTCCCAGGCCCAGGCCAGGCCGCGGGCCCACAGCGGGACGAAGGAGCGGACCGCGGCGGCCTTGGCCCTGTCGTTCAGCACCTCGTTGGGCGCCCAGAGGACCGAGAGCAGGTCCACGACGTCGGTCTTCAGGCCGCGCGCCCCGTCCTTCCCGTACTGGGTCAGGTACTTGGTGAGCGTCGGCTCGCCCAGCGGGGCCACGTCGACCTGCCTGGACTGGAGGGCGGTGAGGAACTGGGTGCTGGGCAGGGCGACCAGTTCGACGTCCTTGTTGGCGAGGCCCGCCTGCTTCAGCGCGCGCAGTACGACGACACCCTGCGCCTGGCCCTGCGAGAAGCCGATCTTCTTACCGCGGAAGTCGGCCGCGGTCCTGATGTCGGAGCCGGGTGCGGTCGCGAAGACGTACGAGGGGTTGTTGCGCACCTGCACCGCGACGATCTTCGCGCCGACGCCGATCGCCTGGGCCTGGATCGGCGGAATTCCGGCATTGACCGCGAGGTCGATGGAATGGGCCCGGAATCCCTGGATGATATCGGGACCCGCGCTCAGATTGGGCCACTCGGAAACGGTGAACGGCAGGTCCTTCCGCAGTCCGGAAGGGCCCAGTTGGAGTTTGGTGGAGCGGACGGCTATGGACAGTTTCGTGCCGGGCGGCGGCGCTCCCGAGGGAAGCCTGCCGGCGGGTTCGGCGCTCGCCACCGTTTCGGCCCGGGGCGAGCAGGCGGCGAGAGTGCCGATGACCGTCGCACCGGTGAGCGCGAGAAACGATCTGCGGCCGACGGTCCGGTATGTGTCGTGGAAGGGCACGGTGGGTTCCTGATCAGTGGTCGGCGGGGAGCGCGGGCGCTCGGAGGGTGTGGTAGGTGCCGTCGTGGAAGAGGAGCGGGCCGCGTCCCTCGTCGAGCCGGGCGTCCACCACGCGGGCGATGACGACGCGGTGGTCACCGGCCGGGACGAGCTGTTCGATCTCCAGCCGCAGCCACCCGGCCACCCCGTCGAGCACCGGCTCCCCCTCCGGCAGCCGCCGCCAGCGGGTGGGCGCGGCGAAGCGGTCGATGCCGCTGGTGGCGAAGGTGGTGGCCAGTCCCCGCTGTTCGGCGCCGAGGAAGTTCACGACGGCTGTGCGGGCCCGTTCGATGTGCGGCCAGGACGAGGTGGTGGTGCCGATACCGAACGACACCAGTGGCGGGTCCAGCGAGAGCGAGCTGAGCGAGGTCGCGGTGAAACCTATGGGGCCGTGGCCCGCGTCGGCGGTGACGACGACGACCCCGGCTGGATGGCGGCGGAACGCCTGCTTGAAACGGTCCGGGGCGATGCCGGGTGCGGCCGGTGCGACGGGTGCGACGGGTGCGGCCGGTGCCGGATATGAGGACATGGTGACGGTCAACGTCTCTCCCGTGATGGAAAGTCGGAAAGGTGCGAGAAATCGAGAAAGGGGGTGGGGGCGCACGGAAAGGCCATGAAGCGAATGAAGGGCATGCCGAACAGAGCGAGGCGCGCGGCGGCGTGGAGCCTTCACCGAATGCGGCAGGTTTTACCGGAGGCCCGGACAGGGGCGACGACACAGGAGCCGGACGGAATCGAGAGCCGTCACGGACAGGCGGAAGGCGCGCGCCACCGAGGACGCGTTCCCCGAATTCCGCTGCCGACTGGTCATGATTCCATCATCCCGTCCGCATTCGCACCCGGTCAACAATGCAACTGCCTGAATTAAGTCGGATACGGAAACGGCCGCCGGAATTGATGTGACGTCAGGAGACCGCGGGCAGCGCGGGCCAGGGGCCGAGCGGATCCGCGTACAGCGCGCCGAGCGCCACCGCTCCCCCGGCCGTGGCCAGGACGGTGCCGGTGAAGCTGGTCGGCACCACGGCCCGCTCGGGGTCCTCGCAGACCCAGGAGCGCTCCGCCACCTCGGCCCGCAGATCGGCCAGACACTCCGGCATCCGGCCGGCCCCCGGCTCGACGACGACGAGCACCTCGGGGTCGAACATGTCCAGCAGGAGCGCCGCGGCCCGGCCCACCAGGCGCGCCCGGCGGCGGAAGAGCGCCACGGCCCGCGGATCACCGGCCAGCGCCCGGTCCAGCAGCTCCCGGAACGACTCCACGACCAGCCCCTGAGCGGCCGCGCGCCGCACCATGGCGCGCTCCGACACCTCCGACTGGAGGCAGCCGGTCCGTCCGCAGGAACAGGGGTCGGCACCGCCCCCGGCTCCGGCCTCGCTCGCTTCTCCGGCGCCGCCCGCCCCGCCCGTCCCTCCGGTGCCGAGCGGCAGATGCGCCACGCTGCCGGCTCCCGAGCGCGGGCCCCGGTGCATGGCGCCCTCGGTGGCGAAGGCCGCGTCCACGACCGCGCCGACGAAGAGCAGGACCGTACTGGTCCGGGTCGACTCCTCGCCGAACAGCTGCTCCGCCCGCGCCAGCGCCCGGGAGTGGCTGTCCACGTGGACCGGGAGCCCGGTCGCGGCGGAGAGGATGTCGCGTGCGGGGACATCGCGCCAGCCGAGCTGCGGATGCTCCACGATCACTCCGGCCACGGGGTCGACCCGGTGCCCGGTGGCGAGGCCCAGGGCGAGCACGGTGCGGCCGCCCGCGTGCGCGGCCGTCAACCGGGGCAGCCTGGCGGCGAGTTCACCGAGCATCCGGTGCGGGTCGGTGGTGCGGTGCGGCTGCCGGTCCTCGGCCACGATCCGGCCGCGCAGATCCATCAGGGACACCGTGGAGTGGGCGACGGCGATGTGCGCCCCGGCCACCAGGTAGCGGCCGGTGTCGATCTCGACGGGGATGTGCGGCCGCCCGATCCCTCTGGGGCCCGTGGTCTCCGCGCTCTCCCTGACCAGTCCGCGGGCCAGCAGCTGGGCGACGTGGCCGGTGACCGAGGCGGGCGAGAGGCCGGTGAGCCGGGCGACGGTGGAGCGGGCGACCGGTCCGTGGTCGAGGATCGCCCCGAACACCGAACCGGTGCCCGCGAGCCGGCGGGCGGGTACGGCGGCGGGTATGTCGGAGCGGCGCAGCGGATCGGGGCGACGGCGGGGCGCAGACAGACTCTTCACAGTGTCTTCCAGGTCCTCGATGGCAGCGGGTGGCGCGGTGCGTGCTCCGGTACGGAGCGCTGGCAGGCCCCCACCGGCACGGAGGCCGGGGAGACACCGCTCTGCGGTGGAGGAGAGACACCCTGCGGGGACCGGGGCACGGGGCGGGCGGTGGCGGGCCCTGCGGCCGGGTCGCGCGGGCGTGGTGCTCTCAGACCCGCTGACACACGGCGGAGCACACGCGCTTCAGGTCGATATGACCTCGCGTCGTCAGGTGTGCGGATCGCTGCATGCCGCGCAACGTAACCGGACCGGTGCAACCCGGTCAAACCATCGCCGCATCATGGACAGCGTTGCCCCTGACGGGTGTTGCCCCCGCATTGCCCCCGTATGGCGGGCGTACGGCGGGCGTACGGCGGGGGCGTGAACAGCGGCGCCGGGGCCCTTGGCGGGGCGGGTCCGGATCCCGGTCGGCGGCCGGCCTGGGCCGGATGGCGCAGCGTTTTCCGAAATTCACCTCTGGTGCCTTGTCATCACCCGTTCTACGCGCATAGCTTGTGCTCCCTCATCACACTCTGAGGGGCAGTTTCCGTGCGCATATCCAGACCACGTTCCGTCCTGTTGGCCGGCGCGGTCGCCGTGACCCTCTCGGCGACCGCGCTGCCCGCCGCCTTCGCGGCCCCGTCCTCGACCGCCGTGATCTCCGAGGTGTACGGGGGCGGCGGGAACTCGGGGGCGACGCTCACCCGCGACTTCGTCGAGCTGGCCAACGCCGGCTCCGCCGCGTACGACCTGTCCGGGTTCAGCGTCCAGTACCTTCCCGGGGCACCGTCCGCCGGTTCGCAGTGGCAGGTGTCCCCGCTCACCGGCGCCGTCGCGCCCGGCGGCCGCTATCTGGTGGCCCAGGCCGCGGGCACCGGCGGTACCGTCGACCTGCCCGCCCCGGACGCCACCGGCACCGTGGCGATGGCCGCCGCGAGCGGCACGGTCGCACTGGTCTCCGGCACCGCGCCGCTGACCTGCAAGACGGCGGCCGACTGCGCCTCGGACACCCGGGTCGTCGACCTGGTGGGCTACGGCTCCGCGGTCGTCCGGGAGGGCAGCGGACCGGCCACGGGCGCCTCCGCCACCGCCTCCGTGGCGCGGGCTGCCTCGCTGGCGGACACCGACGACAACGCCGCCGACCTGTCCGCGGCCGCCCCCACACCGGTGAACGCGGCCGGTGAGACGTCGGGCGGCGGCGAGGACCCCGGCGACCCGGACAACCCCACCGAGCCCGGCACCGTGCGCGTGCACGACATCCAGGGCACCACCCGGGTCTCCCCGCTGGACGGCCAGGCGGTGACCGGGGTCCCCGGCGTCGTCACGGCGGTACGCACCACGGGTTCGCGCGGCTTCTGGATCCAGGACCCCTCGCCGGACGCGGACCCCCGCACCTCCGACGGCGTCCTCGTCTACACCGGTTCCGCCGCCCCGACGGTCTCGGTGGGCGACTCGGTCCTGGTGAGCGGCGTGGTGGACGAGTACTACCCGTCGTCCACCACGCAGTCCGTCACCGAGATCACCGCCCCCAGGACCACAGTCCTCTCCTCGGGCAACGCGCTGCCGGCGCCGGTGGTTCTCGACGCGGCCTCGGTGCCCGGCGGCTACCTCCCCTCGGCGGGCGGCGGCTCGATCGACGCGCTGCCCCTCGAACCGGCGAAGTACGCGCTCGATCTCTACGAGTCCCTGGAGGGCACCCGGGTCGAGACCGCCGACACCCGGGTCACGGGCGCCACGAGCTCGTACGGCGAGGTCTGGGTGACCGTCGAGCCGAAGCAGAACCCGACCCGGCGCGGCGGCACGCTGTACTCCTCGTACACCGACCAGAACACCGGCCGGATCAAGGTGATGTCGCTCGACAGCGCCCGGCCCCTCCCGGTCGCGAACGTGGGCGACGTGCTGTCCGGCTCGACCACCGGGGTGCTGGACTACGACTCCTTCGGCGGCTACAGCCTCCAGGCCACCCGGCTCGGCACGCTCACCGACCGGCACCTGAAGCGCGAGGTCACCAGGAAGCAGAAGCGCGACGAACTCGCCGTCTCCACGTACAACGTGGAGAACCTCGACGCGCTCGACGAACAGGGCAAGTTCGACACCCTCGCCAAGGGCGTCGCGGTCAACCTGGCCTCCCCCGACATCGTGTCGCTGGAGGAGATCCAGGACGACAACGGTGCGGTCAACGACGGCACGGTCGGCTCCGAGGCGACCCTGAAGCGGTTCACCGACGCGATCGTCGCGGCGGGCGGCCCGCGGTACTCCTGGCGCTATGTCGCTCCGCAGGACGGCAAGGACGGCGGCGAGCCCGGCGGCAACATCCGTAACGTCTTCCTCTTCAACCCCGCGCGGGTCTCCTTCGTGGACCGCGCAGGCGGCGACGCGACCACCGCGGTGAAGGCCGTACGGACGAAGAGGGGCGTCACCCTGTCGGCCTCGCCCGCCCGGATCAGCCCGCTGAACGAGTCCTGGTCCGACAGCCGCAAGCCCCTGGTCGGTGAGTTCCGCTTCCGCGGGGAGCCGGTGTTCGTCATCGGCAACCACTTCACCTCCAAGGGCGGCGACCAGCCGCTGCACGGCCGCTACCAGGCGCCGGCCCGCAGCTCGGAGACGAAGCGGGTCAAGCAGGCGGCGGAGGTCAACACCTTCGTCAAGTCGCTGCTGGCGGCGGACAAGTCGGCGCGGGTCATCACGCTGGGCGACCTGAACGACTTCGCGTTCTCGCCGACGATGTCCGCGCTGACCGCCGGGAAGGCGCTCAAGCCGCTGATCAGCACGCTGCCGGCGAACGAGCGGTACAGCTATGTGTACGAGGGCAACTCGCAGACGCTGGACCACATCCTGACGAGCCCCGGCATCCGGCGCTTCGACTACGACGTGGTGCACATCAACGCGGAGTTCGCGGACCAGGCGAGCGACCACGACCCGCAGATCGTGCGGGTGCGGGCCGACGGTTCCGGCCACGGGCACCACGGGCACCACTGATCCAGCGCGGGCGGGCGGCTCAGCCGCCCGTCCGCGGCAGGGCCGCTCCCGCCGCGCCCGCACGCGGGCGCGGCAGCGCGAGGGGTTCCAGGGCGGGCGCCGTCTCCAGCGGGCGGTCGGTGAAGAAGCGGGCGACCAGGTCCGCGACATCGTCGGGGCGTTCCAGGACGACCCAGTGGTCGGAGTCGCTGATGGTCAGGAACCGGCTGCCCTCGATCGTCGCCGCGAAGGCCCGCTGCCGTTCGGGCGAGGTCACCGTGTCGTGCTCGCCCGCGAAGACCAGCGCGGGCACGCCGCTCAGCCCGCCGGAGAAGTCCGGCCGGTGGCCCAGCGCCCGGCGCAGCGACTGCGCGGCGTGCGGGGAGTGGGTGAGCGCGTGCAGGAACGAGCGCCGGACGTAGCGCAGGGCGAGCTCCCTGCGGTGCACGGTGCGGTCCGGGTCCAGGCACATCAGGGCCTCGGCGGTCAGCGTGGCGAGCCCCACCATGTCACCGGTGGCCAGCCGGTCGACGGCCCGGCCCCACTGGGTCCGCTGGGCTTCGCTGATGTGGGCCGGTACGCCGCCGAGCGCCAGCCGGGCGATGCGGCCGGGGTTCTGCCGGGCGCAGCCGAACGCGATCGACGTGCCGTAGGAGAAGCCGAAGAGGTTGACGCGGGGTACGCCCAGGTCGTCGATGATGCCGGTGACGGCCGCGTACAGGATGTCGTCGCCGGTGCCGGGCGGCAGTGGGTCGGCGCCGCCCATGCCGGGCAGGTCGGCGGTGACGACGTGGGCCCGCGGTCCGAGGTGCTCGTCCATCTGCGGCCAGCCGTACATCCCCTGGAGCGCGCCGCCGAGGACGATGACCGGCTCGGTGCGGGGCGAGGGCTGCGTCAGGGTCCGGTAGCTGTAGCGCAGCCCGTGCACCGACAGGTTCCGGATGATCTCGTCGGGCATGGTGACCGTCCTTAGAAGGTCCGGCGATTGGGGGTGCGCTGCGTGGTCAGGCCCTGGTGAGGACGAGTGCGGCGTTGTGCCCGCCGAAGCCGAGCGAGGTCTTGACGGCCGCGTCGAACGCTCCGGTCCTGGCCTCCTTGCTCACCACTTCGAGCGGGATCTCCGGGTCGGGGGCGTCCAGGTTGACGGTGGGCGGGACCAGTTGGTGCTGGAGGGCCAGCACGGTCAGCGCGGTCTCGATGCCGCCCGCCGCTCCGAGGGTGTGTCCGGTCATCGCCTTCGTGGACGTGACGAGGGGGTGCTCGCCGAGCACCCGGCGCAGCATCGTCGCCTCGATCAGGTCGTTCGCCACGGTCGAGGTGCCGTGGGCGTTGACGTGTCCGATGTCCGCCGCGCCGAGTCCGGCGTCCGCGAGGGCGGCGCGCAGGGCCCGTTCGATGCCGAGGCCCTCGGGGTCCGGTGCGACGGCGGAGTACGCGTCGCTGGACGCGCCGTATCCGGCGAGGTGCGCGCGGACGGTGGCGCCGCGGGCGCGGGCGTGTTCGGGGCGTTCCAGTACGAGGAGTCCGGCGCCCTCGCCGACGACGAAGCCGTCGCGGTGGGTGTCGAACGGGCGGCAGGCCGACTCGGGGTCGTCCCGGCGGGTGGAGACGGCCTTCAGCTGGCAGGCGCTGGCGATCAGGAGCCGGGAGCAGACCGATTCGGCGCCGCCGGCGACGACGATGTCGCAGGCCCCGGTGCGCAGCATCTGGTGGGCGGTGCCGATGGCGACGGTGCCGGACGAGCAGGCGGTGGAGACGGCCTGGCTGGGGCCGTGCGCGCCGAGGTCGGTGGCGACGCTGCTGGCGGCGCCGTTGACGACGGTGAGCGGGGCGAGTTTGGGCGAGACCCGGCGGGCGCCGCGCTCGGTGAGGGCGGTGTGCTGCGCGTCGTAGAAGGGCAGACCGCCGTGGGCGGAGCCGATGACGACGGCGACGCGGGAGCTGTCCCAGACCGAGGGGTCGAGCCCGGCGTCCGCGACGGCCTCGCGGGCGGCGATGACGGCGAGCTGCGAGAAGCGGTCCATGAGGCGCTGGGCCGCCACCCCGAGGACCGCCCTCGTGTCGAGGCCCGTGATGGTGTACATGAAGTCGCAGGGCAGGTCGTGGAGTTCGGGCCGGTGCGGGACGGAGGGTGCGGTGGCGGCCTCGGACACCCCGCGCCAGGTGGCCTCGGTGCCGACGCCCGCCGCGGTGACGAGACCGATCCCGGTGACGGCGGCGGCGAACGGCTCGGGGCGGAACCGGGCGGTCACGCCGCGGCCTTGCGGTGCACGGCGTCGATCAACTGGGCGACGGTGTCGCGCGAGGTCAGCTGCACGTCCTCCAGGTCGACGCCCATCCGGTCCTCGATGAGGAGCCGCAGTTCTTCCAGGGCCAGGGAATCCAGCCTGAGCTGACGGAGCGACGCTTCGGGGCGGATCGCCACGGGATCGGTTCCGAAGTTCGCCACCAGCAAGGTGCTGATCTCGTCTGCCGTGCTCATGGGCACTCCTCCGCTGTCGTACGCGGTGACGCCTTGCCGCGTGAGAGGTCACTGCCATCGGGGGACGCCGGCCGGTCCGGAGGCACCCTTTATACGCCCTGCCGGCAGCGGCTCAGGTCCGCGTTCCCCCGTGCGGTGGGGGGGTTGGGCAGGTGTACGAATCCCGGGGACGCGGGCCGGGGAGAACCGTCGGGGGCGGAACGGGGCCGCCCGCCGCCAGGAGCCGGCCGCTCGCCGAGGGCTCCTGCGTCTGTCCGGGGGTGCAGAACCCGCTGCCCGCCGCCCGCGCGCCGGGGCTCGCGGCGAACGTCACCGTCTGGCACCTGACGCTGGAGCAGGAGTGGAAGGAGGCCCTCGGTATCCCCGAGGACATGGAGACCTTCGCCACCGTTCCGGCCGGGTGGCCGCAGGGCAACTTCGGTCCGGTCCGGCGCACGTCAACCCCATTGGAGTGAAAGGGAGTTCGACACGCAGCCCGATAATTGTCATGCACTGGACAGATCGATACCCTGAGCGGGCTCGGCGGCCCCTCGGCCCACCCCACTCGGGCCCGGGGGCCGCCTCTTCTCCCCCCACAGAGCAGGAGCAGGTATGCCCAGCCGCCCCGCAGCCCACACGAAGGCCCGCGCATCCGTGCTGGCGGCCCTCACCGCCACCGTCCTGGCCCTCACCGGCACCCCGGCCCTCGCCGCCCCGGACGCCGGCCACCCGATGAACCAGGCCTTCGAGCGGGCGGCGAGCCGGTTCGGCGTGCCGCGCGATCTGCTCGCCGCCGTCGGGTACGGCGAGACCCGCCTCGACGGCCACTCCGGGCAACCCAGCCAGGCGAACGGCTTCGGCGTGATGCACCTCGCCAGCAACCCCGAGAACCGGACCCTGGAGCGGGCCGCCGACCTCACCGGCGAGTCCCTGGCGGACCTGCGCACCGACACCGGGGCCAACATCCTGGGCGGCGCGGCGGTACTGCGCGGTTTCGCGGACAAGCTGGGCCTGGACGCCCGGGACCGGGCCGACATCGATGCCTGGTACCCGGCCGTCGCCCGGTACAGCGGCACCGGCGGCCCGGCCGCCGCCCTGTACGCCGACACGGTCTACACCTTCCTGGCGGACGGGCTCGACGCGCTCGCCCCGGACGGCGAGCGGGTCTCGGTGACGGGCCGCCCGGTCTCCCCGCACAAGGGCTCGCTCGCCGGCACGGAGCCGGGCACCCGCAGCGCCGACTACCCGGCCGCGCTCTGGGTCCCGGCCAACGCGAACAACTTCGCGGCGGGCCGCTCGGCAGCGATCGACAAGGTGATCATCCACGTCACGCAGGGCTCGTACGCGGGCTCGATCAGCTGGTTCCAGGACCCGGCGTCCGAGGTGAGCTCGCACTACGTGGTGCGCTCGTCCGACGGCCAGATCACCCAGATGGTCCGCGACAGCGACACCGCCTACCACGCGCGCAGCGCCAACTCCTCGGCGCTCGGTATCGAGCACGAGGGATTCGTCGACGACCCGTCCTGGTTCACGGACACGATGTACCGGTCGTCGGCGGCCCTGACCGCGTACCTGTGCGACCGGTACGGGATCCCGAAGGACCGGGCGCACATCATCGGCCACAGCGAGGCGCCGGGCAACGACCACACCGACCCCGGCCCGAACTGGGACTGGACCCGCTACATGCAGCTGGTGAGCGGGAACACCGGGGGCGGCACCACCCCCGACGGGCTGAGCTTCACCGCGTACGCCACCCAGCGCAGCGGCTCGACGGGCGCCCAGGTCAAGGCCGTCCAGCGACTTCTGAACGAGCAGGGCCAGGCGGCCGGCGCGTCCGACGGCGACTTCGGCCCGGCCACAACGGGCGCGGTGGCCGCCTACCAGGCGGCGCACGGGCTGGACCCGGACGGCGTCGTGGGAGCCAGGACCTGGACCGCCCTGCTGTCGGCGGGCACCACGGCGACGCTCCGGGAGGGCGCGACGGGCGACGGCGTGAAGCGGCTCCAGCGCGCACTGATCGCGACACTCGGCTCGGCCGTCGGCATCGACGGGAGCTTCGGCCCGGCGACGACGACGGCGGTGCGCGGCTACCAGACGAGCCGGGGCCTGACGGCCGACGGCGTCGTGGGACCGGACACCTGGGCGGCGCTGCAGGCGGGCCGCTGACGGACGCGGTCACGGGCGGGGCGCTCCACCCCGCCCGTGACGTGCGGGAACGCCCGGACGTCACGTTTGGGTAACCTGCCGGAAACCCTTGACGTTTCTCCTGAGGTCTTCCTAATCTCCTCGTGTAGTCGCACTTCACGTGCTGCGGCGCTTTCCGCAGTGTTTTGACAGGCACAGACATAGACCACCTGTCGGTGGTTTCGTCATGCCTGTTTTTTTTGTGCTCCCCGTGCCGCCGATGGGTCTTCCTCGAAGGCGGATTCATGGCACAACGTCCGAGCGTCAAAGGCGTCGCTGACGTCGTTGCGCTCATCGATGGGCTGGGAAAGATCACCGGCCGGGCGCAAGTCATCTGGTTTCTCGTGTTCGGCGGGCTGTTCCTCGACGCCTACTCGAACGCGGCGCTGAGCGCCGGTCTGGGACCGATGACGTCCCAGATGGAGCTGACCAGCACGCAGGTCTCGATCCTCACGGCCACCGCTCCGGCCCTGGCGATCATCTTCAACCCCATCGGCGGCTGGCTCGCCACCCGGATCGGCCGGGTCCCCCCGCTGCTCATCGCCAAGGTCTTCGCCATCGCGGGCGCCCTGCTCGCCGCGTTCGCCGGTGACTTCACCGTCGTCTGGCTCGGCCGGGTCCTGGTGGGTGTCGCGTACGGCATCGACTTCGCCGTCGCCATGGCCCTGCTCGCCGAGTACACCCCCGCCAAGCTCGCCGGCCGGCTGAACCTGTGGCAGGCCGTCTGGTACGTCGCCACCACCAGCAACCTCGCGCTCGCCCTGTTCTTCTTCAACATGGACGTCGGCGCGGACATCTGGCGCTGGTCGGTGGGGTCCGCCGCGGTCGTGGCCCTCGCGCTGCTGGTGGGCCAGTGGCTGATGCTCAGGGAGAGTCCGACCTGGCTCGCCAGCAAGGGCCGGCTGGACGAGGCCGTCCTCAACCTGGACCGGATCTACCGGATCAAGGCCGTCGCCGGGAAGCCCGACGCGGCGACCCGCGCCGCGACCGAGGCACCCGCCATCGGCTTCCGCCAGGCCGGGCTGCTCTTCAAGGGCGAGTACCTGCCGCGCACCATCCTCTCCTCGGTGATCTCGCTCGGGCAGTCGATGCAGTACTTCGCGGTCGGCTGGTACCTCCCGCTGATCAGCCTGACGATCTTCGGCGAGAGCTTCGAGAAGGCCACGATCGGCTCGATGGTGTTCAACGCCTTCGGCATCGCGGGCGGGCTGCTGTCCGCGTACTTCGGCCGCCGGCTCGGGCTGCGGCTCAGCTCCGCCGCCGGTTTCGGCGGGGTCTTCGTCGCCCTGATCGCGATGGGGCTCACCTTCGAGAAGGTCCCGACCGCGGTGGCGTTCCTGCTGCCTGTGCTGTTCATCCTGTGCCACTCCGCGGGCCCCGGCGCCAACGGCAAGTCCATCGCGGCGCTCTCGTACAGCAGTGACGTGCGCGCGCTCGGCACCGGTGTCACCGGGATGGTCGGCAGTTTCGGAAGTGTCGCCGGGCTGTACCTCTTCCCGCAGATCAAGGAGTCGCTCGGCCTGGCCGACACCTTCCTGGTCCTCGCCGTCGTACCGCTGCTCGGCATGATCACCTGCCTGGCCATCAAGTGGGACCCGATGAAGGCCGCGTCGCCCGACGAGGCGGCGCCGACGCGCACCGCCCCGGCGGACGAGCAGGAATCCGCGGAGTCCGCGACCGCGCGCTGACCGTCCGCCGCGCCTGCCGCACCACACGATGGTCCCTCTCCCCCTCCGTACAGCTCGCGATGCTCGCAATGAAAGGGCTGCAATGACGCAGACGCTCCCCGGCGCCGCCCCACGGCGCGGTGTGCTGGCCATCGACGAGGGCACCACCGGCACCAGGGCCGGAGTCGTCCTCGACTCCGGCGCCGCGCACGAGGTGTTCTACCGGTCGATCAAGGTCAGCCACCCGGACGACCTCTCGGTCGAGCAGGACCCGATGGAGATCTGGACCGCCACCCTTGAGGTGGCACGCCGGGCCGTCGGCGCCGCACGGGCGGAGGGCATCGCGATCACCGCGGTCGCGCTCTCCACCCAGCGGGCCACCGCGATGCTCTGGGACCGGGTCACCGGGCGGCCGCTGCTGCCCGCCGTGGTGTGGCAGGACCGGCGGTACGCCGCCGAGCTCACCGCTCACGAGGCGGAGTGGGACGCCGCCCTCACCGCCCGCCAGGGCCGGCCGGTCGGCGCCCGCGCACCGTTCCTCTGGGCCGCCCGGCAGATCGTCGCGCACCCGGAGGTGGCCGCCGCCCACCGCGAGGGCCGGCTGCTCTTCGGCACCGTCGACACCTGGCTGATCTGGCGGCTGACCGGGGGCGCGGTGCACGCCACCACCCCGACCAACGCCGCCTCCAGCGGGGGCTACCTGCTGGAGCGGCACGCCTGGGACGAGGAGTGGATCAGCCACCTGGGCTTCCCCCTCGACCTGCTTCCGGAACTCCGCTCGGACGACGCCGGATTCGGTACCACCGACCCGGCGGCCCTCGGCATCGCCGTCCCGCTGGCCGCCTCGATGGGCGACCAGCACGCCGCGCTGATCGCGCTCGGCGGCCTGGCCGCCGGGCAGGGCATGTGCGTGTACGGGACCGGCGCGTTCGTCGACGCGGCGACCGGCACCACGCCCGCCCTGCCCCGGCCGGACATCTCCGGGGTGCTCGCCCAGCCCGGCCGGCGGCAGGGCGACATCAGCCACTACAGCCTGGAGGCCTACACCTCCACGGCGGGTTCGGCGCTGCGCTGGCTCTGTGACGACCTGGGCCTGTTCGCCTCGCCGAAGGAGCTCGGTGAGGAGGCCGGCCGGGTCCCCACCCGGCCGGGCCGCACCCCGCGTTTCGTCCCGGCACTCGCCGGGGTCCGTACGCCGGTCTGGCATCCGGAGGCCACCGCCGCCCTCACCGGGCTCACCCTCGCCACCACCCGGGCCGATCTGGCCCGCGCCGTCCTGGACGGCATCGCGCACTCGGTGTGCGACCTCGTCGACGGGGTCGCCGCCACGATGGGCGCCCCGTTCACCCGGCTCCGGGTCGGCGGCGGGGTCGCGGGCAGCGACCCGCTGCTGCGCATCCAGGCCGACCTGACCGGCCTGCCGCTGGAGCGGGTCGCCGACTCGGCCACCGCGAGCCTGCGCGGCACCGCCTATCTGGCCGGGGTCGCCCAGGGCCTGTGGGGCTCGCTCGAAGAGGTCGTCGAGGCGCAGCCGCACGGCCGGTTCTTCGAGCCGTCACTCGGCGCGGACGAACGGACCGCCCAGCGGGCCGCCTGGCGCGACGTGCTGATCGCCCACCTCAAGGACCCCGCACTCACCCCCCTCACCCCCCACTGACGGCCCCTCACCCGTCAGCCGGCGGCCGGTACCCGACCATGCGGCCGCCGCACCGAAACACCAGGAGTTGATGTTGTGATCACCATGCCCGCCCGGAAGCCGCGGCGCAGTGCCGCGGCCACCCGCCGGACGCCCCTGCTGCTGGACCGCGCGGCGGCCAAGCGCCGGCTGGCCGACGACACGTACGACGTGCTCGTCATCGGCGGCGGCATCACCGGCGCGTACGCCGTGCTCGACGCGGCCTCGCGCGGGCTGCGCGCGGCGCTGGTCGAGAAGGACGACTTCGCCTCCGGCACGTCGTCGAAGTCCTCGAAGATGGTCCACGGCGGCCTGCGCTACATCGAGCAGGGCAACGTCAACCTGGTACGCCACTCGCTGCTGGAGCGGCACCGTTTCCGCAAGAACGCCCCGCACCTGGTGCACCGGCTGCCGTTCCTCTTCCCGATCCTGGAGAAGGAGGGCATCTTCGACGCCCGCCTCGCCAAGGGCTTCGAGGGACTGCTGTGGACGTACGACCTGGTCGGCGGCTGGCGGATCGGCAAGCTCCACCAGCGGCTCACCGTGCCGGAGGTCCTCGCGCAGGCGCCGACGCTGCGCTCGGAGAACCTCCAGGGCGGGCTGATGTACTTCGACGCCCGCACGGACGACGCCCGCCTCGTCCTCACCATCGTGCGGACCGCGGCGGCGCTGGGGGCCACGGTCCTCAACGGTGCCAAGGCCGAGGGTCTGCTGATGCAGTCCGGCAAGGTCGCCGGAGCCAGGGTCGAGGTGGACGGCGACAGCGTCGACATCCGGGCGAACGCCGTCGTCAACGCCACCGGGGTGTGGACCGACGAGCTGGACGCGAAGGCCGTCGACGGCCACAAGCCGCAGGTACGGCCCGCCAAGGGCGTTCACATCGTGGTGCCCTGGGACAAGGTGCGGATCAACTGCACGGTCACCGTGCCGATCCCGGGCCGCGCCCGCCGCGCGACCTGCACCCGCTGGGGCAACAGCGTCGTGCTCGGCACCACGGACGAGGACTACCAGGGCTCCCCCGACGACGTGCACTGCACCCGTCAGGAGATGGACTTCCTGCTGGAGGGCGCCAACACCGCCTTCGAGGGGAAGCTCACCCCGGACGACGTGGTCGGCTCCATCGGCGGGCTGCGCCCGCTGGTCGGCGGCAAGGAGGGCGCGACGCTCGACATGCGCCGCGACCACCACATCAGCGTCGGCCGCACCGGCATGGTCACCGTGACCGGCGGCAAGCTCACCACCAGCCGGCACATGGGCGAACTCGTCATCGACAAGGTGATGACGGTCCTGGGCCGCAAGGGCAGAAGCCGTACGAGCGACCTCCCGCTGCTCGGCGGCTCCGGGTACGACGCCGAGGCCGTGGCCGCCTCCGGCGGTATCGCCGCCCACCTGGGCGAGCGCTTCGGCACCGAGGCCCGCTTCGTCGGCGACCTGATCCAGGAGGACCCGACGCTGGCCCGGCCGATCGTCGAGGGACTCCCGTACACCAGGGCCGAGGTCGTGTACGCGGCCCGTGCCGAGCTGGCCCGCTCGGTCGACGACGTCCTCTCCCGCCGGCTGCGCGCCCGGCTCTTCGCCCGGGACGCCTCCGCCGAGGCGGCGGGCGAGGTCGGCGCGATCCTCGGCCGGGAACTGAACCTCACGGAGGCCGAGGTGGACCGCTCGGTCTCCGAGTACCTCGCAGCCGTCCGTCACGAAAAGTCCGTACTCCTCGAAGGGGCAGCAGCATGATCAGCCGTCAGACCATCACCCACCCGTTCAACCGGGGCAACTACACGATCGGCGCCCCCAGCTTCGCCAAGTGGGCGCAGAACACCCCCATCGGGGACGGCGAGGCCGCGCTCCAGGTCGACCCGGTGCGGGTTCCCGAGACCGTGATCGAGGCGCTGCGCGAGGCCGCGCACGCCGTGCACGTGGAGCGCGACGAGGTCGTCACCCGGACCCGTGACTGGTGGGCCGGTTCGATGATCGGCGAGACCGAGGGCCGTCCCGCGACGCCGGACGCCGTGATCGTCGAGGCCGCCGACGCGGACCAGATCGCGGCCGTGCTGCGGATCTGCAACGAGGCGGGCATCCCGGTCACCCCGTCCGCCGGCCGCTCGAACGTCACGGGCGCCGCGCTGCCGGTCTTCGGCGGTGTCGTCCTGGACGTGTGCGCACTCAACCGGATCACCGGCTTCGACGCCGGGTCGAACGTGGTGGACGTCGAGGCGGGCATGTTCGGCGACCTCTTCGAGAAGCAGCTCCAGGAGGAGTACGGCGTCACGACCGGCCACTGGCCGTCCGCCTTCGCCGTCTCCACGGTCGGCGGCTGGATCGCCTGCCGCGGCGCCGGTCAGCTCTCCACGCGCTACGGCAAGATCGAGGACATGGTCGTCGGTGTGGACGTGATCCACGCGGACGGCACCCGGGCCACGTACGGCGACTACGCCCGCGCGGCGGTCGGCCCGGACCTGCGCCAGCTGTTCATCGGTTCCGAGGGCACCCTCGGGGTCATCGTCTCGGCCCGGCTGCGCGTCCACCCGCTGCCTGACTACGCGAACGCCGTCGCGTTCGGCTTCAAGACCTTCGCGGAGGGCCTGGACGCCTGCCGCGAGATCATGCAGCGCGGTGCGACCCCGGCCGTGCTGCGGCTGTACGACACCCTGGAGTCGGGTACGCACTTCGGCCACCCGGAGACCAACCTCCTGCTGATCGCGGACGAGGGCGACCCGGCGATCGTGGACGCCTCGATCAAGGTGGCGGCCGAGGTCTGCTCGGCGTACGGGCCCGAGCTGGACTCCAAGGCGGTCTTCGAGCGCTGGCTGGACGAACGGATGATCGTCGGCAAGTCCGCGGACGGCTTCACGCCGGGTCCGGGCTTCGTCGCCGACACCCTGGAGATGGCCGCGTCCTGGACCGACCTCCCGGTGATCTACGACGAGGTCGTCGCCGCGATCCAGTCGGTGCCCGGCACCCTGGCCGCCTCCGCGCACCAGTCGCACGCCTACACCGACGGCGCCTGTGTCTACTTCTCGCTGCGCGGTGACGTGGCTCCCGAGTCCCGGCGCGACTGGTACCGCTCGGTGTGGGACGCCGCCAACGCCGTCCTCATCCGCCACGCTGCGGCCCTCAGCCACCACCACGGCTGCGGACTGCTGCGCGGCCCCTACCTGGAGGAATCCCTGGGTGCGGGCTTCGCGACGTTCGTCGCGGTGAAGGCGGCCCTGGACCCGGCCGGCATTCTCAACCCTGGCAAACTGGGCCTTCCCAGCCGATTCGGTACGTCTCCGCTGAACTGACCCGGTAGCCGCGAACCCATCCCAGGCAGGCAAGGTCTTCCGTCTGGATCATGCCGGATCAGAGTGCCGGGCCCGCGAACCCGGCACGATCCAACGAAAGGCCTGACCATGTCCCCCTCCCCGTCCCGGTCCGGCGCCCCGCTCGACCCCCGGCTCACCGCGGCGTTCGCCGAGGTGCCGGTCGTCGCGTCGGTCGTCGGCACCCAGCCGCTGCGGCAGTTCCTCACCGCACCGGCCAAGGTGTGCATCCTCGCCTCGTTCGCGGTGGGGCAGCTGCCCCAGGTCGTACCGGCGCTGGGCCGGGCGGGGAAGACCGTGTTCGTGAACGTCGACAGCAGCCCCGGTCTGGCACAGGACCGGGGCGCGCTGGAGTTCATCAAGAACATGGGCGCGCACGGAGTGGTCAGCACCCGGCTCTCGCTCATAGAGAAGGGCCGCCCGCTCGGCCTGCTGACGATGATGAAGGTGTTCGTCACCGACCGGTCCAACCTGCGCCGCTCCACCGACGCGATCTCGCGCGGGGCGCCGGACCTGGTCGAGATCATGCCCGCCCCGATCGTCGCCCGGATGACCCCGCAGGCCCAGCGCGCGATGTCCCCGTCGGTCGCCGCGGGCTTCGTGGAATCCGCCGCCGACGTGGCGCTCGCCCTGGCCCTCGGGTCGGCCGCGGCCGCCACGTCCGACCCCCGCCTCTGGCATCTGCGCCGCGACCAGCTGCCGCCGGTCCCGCCCGCCGCCCTCAAGAGGCCCGCACCACTTCAGGAGTAACCCGTGACGTACGTAGTAGTGGCCAGGTACCGCACCAGGCCCGGCGAGCAGGACACCGTCCTCCCGCTCCTCGACACCATGGCCGCCGCCTCCCGCCGGGAGCCCGGCAACCTCGGCTACCGGGTCCACCAGGGCACCGAGGACCCGCGGGCGATCGTGCTCTACGAGGAGTACGCGACCGAGGCCGACTTCACCGCGCACTGCGCGACCCCGCACTTCCGGGAGATCGTGCTCGGCAAGGTCGTCCCGCTGCTGGAGAGCCGCGACGTGCTGCGCTGCTCGCCCCGTGACGAGGTGGGCGCGTGAAGACCCGGGCCGTGGTCCTGCGCGCGATATCGACGGCCCGGCCCTACTCGGGGACCCGGCCGGTCGAGGTGGAGGAGCTGAACCTCGGCGCCCCGCGCGAGGGCGAGGTACTGGTCCGGGTCGCCGCCGCGTCCCTGTGCCACTCGGACCTCTCGGTCGTCAACGGCGACCGGGTCCGGCCGCTCCCGATGGCCCTCGGGCACGAGGCGGTCGGAGTGGTCGAGGAGACCGGCCCCGGCGTGCACCGGATCGCACCCGGTGACCATGTCGCCCTGGTCTACGTGCCGAGCTGCGGATTCTGCGCCGACTGCGCCGCGGGCCGCCCGGCCCTGTGCGCGCAGGCCGCCGCGGCGAACGGCTCGGGCGCCCTGCTGCACGGCCCGTCCCTGCTGACGGACGCCTCCGGCGCCACGGTCCACCACCAGCTGGGCGTCTCCGCGTTCTCCAGTTACGCGGTGGTGGCGCAGGAGTCCGTGGTGCCGATCGCCCGGGACATCCCGTTCACCGTGGCCTCGATGTTCGGCTGCGCGGTCCTGACGGGCGCCGGCGCGGTCATCAACACGGCGGCCCTGCGCCCCGGCCAGTCGGCGGTGGTCTACGGGCTGGGCGGGGTGGGCCTGTCGGCGGTGCTGGGTGCGCGGGCGGCCGGCGCGTACCCGATCGTCGCCGTGGACCCGGTGGCGGAGAAGCGCGAACTGGCGCTGCGCCTGGGCGCGACCCACACGTACGCGCCCGACGAGGCGATCGAAGCGATCCGCGAGCTGACGTCCGGTGGCGCGGAGGTCGCGGTGGAGGCCGTGGGCAGCCCGAAGGTGATGGCCGAGTGCCTCACCGCCGTGGCCAGGGGCGGCAAGGTCGTCTCGGTGGGCCTGCCCGCCCCCGACCGGGTGCTGGAGGTCCCGGCCCTGGCCTTCGCGGGCGAGGGCAAGTCCCTGCTGGGCTCGTACATGGGCGACGCGGTCCCCCGCCGCGACATCCCGCGCTTCCTTGACCTGTGGCGGGCCGGGCTGATGCCGGTGGAGGAGATGCACACCGGGACCCTCGCGCTGGACGAGGTCAACCACGCGATGGAGGAGCTGGCGTCGGGCCGGGCGATCCGTCAGGTGCTGGACACGTCGGGGCTGCTGGCGGTCGCCGCCGGCGGGCCGACCAGCTGACAGCGGTGCTGTGACAGGGATGCTGTGACAGGGGCGCTGTGACAGGGGCGCTCACCGTAGGGAGAATGCTCACCGTACGAGAATCAGACCGCAGCTGTAGGCCCGTGCGTGACCGACTCCCTGGGTGAGAGCGGTCACGAAGGTCCTGGGGTCGGTCACGGTGAGCATGCCCTTGATCTCCGCACGCGCGATGCGCAGACCCTTGTGCGGTGCGGGACTTGAGACGCTCGGCAGCATGCGAAGGGCGAGGCGCTCGGCGTCCGCGTCCGCGCCGAGACGGACCACACCCGTGGGAGCGACCGAGGGTTCGCCGGCCGGCTGCAGCCGGTCGGCGAACCACTTCTTGACGTGCTCGGGCCGGGTGTGGGGGACACGGGCACCGCGTGTCTTCTGCGGTGAGCCGGGCGCGGGCCGGAGATTGCGCATCGGGTTGACGACGGTCCGGAAGTCGACGCGGTCACCGCTACGGAATGTGCGGTCCACGGTGAGGATCTCGGGCCTTTCGGCCAGGGCCGCCTGGGGAACGCCGCTCCAGTCGGCGGGGACCGAGGACTGGACCACCAGGTTGAGGCACGCCTGCTTGAGGTCGACCGTCCAGGTGGACAGGATGCCCATCTGGGCGCGCGGGTCGGGGCTGCCGTCGTCCACCCAGCCCGGAAAGCCGCTCATCACGGTGCGGTGCATGTCCTGCGCGTCGATGAGCGATTTCGCCACGAACGGGTGCCGGGCGTCGAGGGTCAGCAGGGTCTGCGTGGCGACGAACCGGGCGGCGCTGCCGGGACCGGTCGGCGCGTGCGAGGCGGCGGCTGTCGAGTTCACAGGATGATGTCCCAACCGTGGGCGTTCGGGCTGATGGTGATCCGGTGGCGGGTCTCCCAGCGGAGGCTGTGGACGCCTCCGTCCGCGCCGAACCGCACCGGCTGGTCCGGCAGCGGGCCGACGCCGGGCAGCGGGCGCGGGCTCTCGATCCAGGCCCAGGGGCGCACAATTTCTGCCGGCGCGGGGGCCGCGCCTTTCCTCGGGGCGACGCCGTCGGGAAGCAGGGCATGCGATGCGAACGCCTCCCGGACCTGACCGGGCACGACGCCGAGGGCCAGATCCCCCGAAGGCGGACAGGCCTTGCGCCCGAGCCAGAGGAGGCGCTTGGGGTGTTCCAGGGCGTGCGCGATCCGCGCCAGAAGGGCCGCGTCCGGGTGTTCGAGCCCGACGAGAAAGGCCGCGTCGGAGAGGTACCAGCGCTCCGTGATCAGGGCGTGCCGGCGGACCTCCTTGGAGACGAGGGCCCCCGACACCGGATCGGCGGTGACGTACTTCGGTGAGCCGTACCAGGCTTCCAGTTCCGCACGGCCGAAGGAGCCGGGCTCCGAGCTGCCCGACGCGGCTTCTGCCACGGCCTTCGCGGCCCGTTGGTGGTCGGTGAGGAGGTCACGCGGACGCAGCGGGTAGGTCCCGCCGCCCACGGTGTGGTAGTCCCGGAGCGGGGTGCCGGGCCGGTCGGCCCTCACCCCGTAGAGCACTTCGGCGAGTTCCCCGAGCGGTTCATCGCGATCGAGGCCGAGAGCCGCGGCGCAGAGGCCGATCACGCCCGACTTCGTCGGCCGGCCGTGCGTGTCACGGCGGGCGAACCTGCCGTTGATCCCCCAGGACTGCAGGGGCCCGGCCAGCCGGATGAGCAGAACGTGGTTGTCGCTCACGGGGTGAGGTCCTCGGACCGGACCACCACGGACACCGAATCGGGCAGCCCCAGCTCCCCGAGCAGTACGTCGATCTCGGGGTCGTAGGTGAGCACCTTCGCGGCGCGCAGATCCTCGCGGCGAGCGCTGACGAAGGTGTGGTGGCGCAGCAGCCTCCGTACGGCGGCAGGTCCCGCCGGCCCCTCTCCGCCCGCCTGGGCAGGGCCTTCGTCCACCGCCCGCTGGAATGCGGACGCGTAGTTGTACGGGCGCTCGCCCTCGAAGGCCAGAACGAGCGCGGGCAGCGACCCGGTGGACGCGGTGGAGTTCTTCTTCGCCTCCGGGAACGCTTCCACGAAGGAGTTCACGAACTCCCTCTCGGCCTCGGACCCGGCCTGCTCGGCTTCGTCCTCCGCCATTCCGGCCGCCCGCAGATTGGTGCGCAGCTGAACGCGGTCGAGGACGGCGTGCCGGTAGAAGGTGCCGGAGATCAGGGACTGGTAGCCGGTCATGCCGGCGCCCGAGTCGTCGGCGGTGTCGAGGAAGCTGAGGGCGTTGCGCTTGCGGTCGAGCTTGGCGTCGTCCGCGGCGGCGTAGAAGTCCTCGATCTGCTCCGACTCGTGCACGGTGAAGGCGTGCCCGGTCTGCACGGCCCCGTCGACATTGGGGGAATCGGGGATCTCGGCGAGAAAACGGCCGTACAGAGCGATGTCCACGGCGTCGCGGGGAGCCAGGGCGAGCAGGACGGCGTCACGCGTGGCCCTGGGCAGCGACTGCGGAGTGACGGCCTCGTCGGCAACGGCGGCCCCGGCGGGGTTGTCCTCCGGTTCCGCTTCCGGTGCCGTCGTGGCCTTCTTCCTTGCCGCGCCGCGGGCCTTCTTCTGCGCTTCGGCGCGGGCCTTCGCTCGGGCCTGGGCCTCCAGGTACGTGTCGCGCCACCCCTCGATCTCCGCCGCCTGTCCGGCGATGTGGTCCGCGATCCTGGTACCGGCGTCGGAGGGCGCGAAGACGAGCACCTTCGTCAGGTTGGCCACGGTCTTCTTCTGCGGGTCGCCGAACTTGAGGCCGCAGCCCTCCAGCACCGCGCGGGTCGTGGCCAGGGCCCGTTCCCGGTCCCAGCCGTGAGCGGACTCCAGTTCCCTGGCTGCCAGCAGCGCCCACTCCCTGGTACGCACGCCCATGCTCCGTCCGCTGAGGGCCCCGCGACCGGCGTTGGCACGGTTGCGGGCGTGGACGCGCTCGGCACGCCTGCGGGCCTGGCTGGTGATCATGTGGCGCTCCACACCACCGAAGACGAGGGTCTTCGGCTGCCCGTTCTCGTCGCGCACCGGGAGGACGGCTGCCAGCGTCTCGATGAGATGGAGGGAGAGGAACTGGCTCCGGGTTGGCTCGGTCACGAGGTGGTGTCCTTCCGTGCGGTCGGTTCGTCGGGCGCTTTCCGGCCCTGCGCCGGAGGGGTGTGGAATTCGACCGACCAGCGGTAGGCGACACGTGCCCTGCGGTCGTTCCACTTGATGAGGTCCTCGGTCAGTCCGGTCCAGGACGGCGGGGGCTGTTCGCAGGACCGCAGCCGGATGACCGCGTGCTGGAGGTGCCGCCAGGGAACGCGCCGGCTCGCGACGACACGGTCCAGAAGTCGCTGGGCGCCGGGATTGTCCGGCCCGCGGCCCGTCCCGTCCCCGATCCGGCGCGCCGCCGCGCCGAGACTGCCGCGGCCGTACGAGGGCACGGGGTGCCCCTGGTGGTAGACCGCGAACAGGAACGCCACCTGCTCGAAGAGATCGCGTTGGTCGTCGCCTCCGTACCAGCCGGCCCGGATGTGGGCGTTGGTACGGATTCTCGCCCGGCGCAGTTGGGCCAGTGTCCCGTACTCGCGGTTGCGCACCAGGGTGGTGAGCCAGTCGGTGAGTGCCAGGCTGTCGTGCGGGAGCCTGGGCCGCTGCGGGTGTGTTCCGGCCGGGTCGCCGTGCTCAGTCATGGTCGATCTCCCCTCGGAGTTCGGCAGGGGCCCGGCCGCCGGCGACGGCGTCCTCGAAGAGCCGCACGGCCCGTGCTCGCGCCCGGTGGTTGCGGTCGGTGGGGGGCAGGGCGTCGAGGCGCTGGAGCAGCTGGGTCCTGGCGGTCGTCGTCAGCCCCGCCGCGTACTCGATCAGCGGCTCGGACACCGGGTCGTCGTCCTCGGGCCCACGGTCGATCACCTCGTCCAGGAGCTCGTGGAAGGGGTCCTCCGCCGAGGGCCAGAAGGCCCACCTGGCGTCGAGCCGCGCCACCTGACCGGCCTCGTCCGCGGCACGCATGGCCGGGAAGGCGGTCTCGGCGGCGACGGTGGCGGCCTTCTTCAGGGTCCACGCGAGATATTCGGCGATGTCGGAGCCCCTGCGGGAGGCACGGTAGAGGTGCGCGACCATGCCGGGGGCATAGGGGTAGGCGCCATGCGTCCAGATGACCGGGAGAGTCTTGTTCGCGAGCAGCCCCACGGCCCACAGCTGGTACGGGGCTCCCGGCCCTCTCCGCTCGCGCCGGAGGGTGCGCAGCCGGGCGTACAGTCCCGTCTCGTCGTCCCTGACCGCGCTGTAGAGGGCGTGCGCCTGCTGCCAGAGCGCCCGGCTGGGGGACGGCCACAGCGGCTTGCGCACACCGCTCGTCGTCACGCTGAACACGGCGTCCTGGAGATGGAGTCCGGGGTCGAGTGCCAGGAGTTCACCGGCGCCGATCAGGACCCGGTCGACGGTGATCTCCCCCTGCGGTCCACGCGCCGGTCGCAGCAGAACGGAACGCCCCAGCGCGCTGTGGAGGTCGGCGGGGCCTTGCGGCACGCGGGCCCGGACCGGGCCGTCGAACGTACGGCGCTCGGCCCCGCTCTCCGTGGTCCAGGACGTGTTGAGCGAACCCGTCGGGCCTTCGGGCGGGTAGAGGTTCAGGCGCAAGGTCTCGCCGAGCGTCCGCCCCAGAGCGACGACGCGAATCCTGCCCGTGAGCCTGCCCGCGGCGAGGTTAGTCACCTTGGGGCCGAGGTTCTTCCCGGACATCCGGGCCCGCCCGTACGGACCGTAGACGTGCTGGGTGAGCGTGGCGCGGAAGGCGTCCGCCGCCGGGAGAGGGTTGTTCAGTTCCAGATGGTGGTGGTCGAAGTGCTGGTTGTAGTCGCCGGCGTGCTCGATGACCAGTTGGGCGGTGCCGGTGCCGCTTGTGCGGAGGTCGTCCGCAAGGTCCCTGTTCTGGGCCAGGGGGTGTTCCGGGTGGAACAGGTCCCAGAAGTCGTCCGGTTGGCGGCCCAGCCAGTCGGCGACGGGTGAAAGGTCTCGTTCGCCGACAATCCAGTCGCGCCATTCGTCCTGCGAGGACGGACAGGTTCCGGAGGCGAAACAGATGGCGAGCAGGTATTCGATGACGGCGACGCCCTCGCCCGGTGACGTCCAGTCGACGGCGGCCAGTTCATCGGCCTGCTCGAAGAGCGCGCGCAGGGAGTGGCAGGCCACGTAGCCGTCGAGGGTGACCGTGGGGATGCAGGGGCTGCGACGGGGATCCCAGCTGTGGCGTAGGGGTTCAGGGACGGACGTCGAAGGTGACGGGCGAGCTTCAGGCATTCCTCTTCGCCATTGTTCCTTTGCGCGTGAGCAGCGGACTCGGAGGGGGTCTCCTCCGGGCGGAACATCCCCGCGTGCGCGGGGAGGAACTCGGACCAGGCTCTTGAGGCCATCGAAGGGCCATCCCCGCATGCGCGGGACGGTGGTGCGTTGTGTACTGCCCCGACCCCTTGGTGTGCTGAGAGACCGTGTTGAGACTCCGGCGCCTGGTGTATGGCAACCCATACACTCAGGGATGCCGGATGTATCGGCGGTCTCGGCATGCCCTACCGGTGATCCGGTCAGGCATTGAGTGGTTCCCGTCCCGTTCCAGCGGAACGGGAACCACTCATGGCCGAGACAGGCCGTTCTTGGCGCGTGCGCTGCGCCAAGAACGGCCACCTAGAGGTGGTCGATCACCTTGCCGACCACCGCGGCCGTCACGATGAGGAACAGATCACCTCCATGGCGTTGTAACCATTCGAGTGCAGGCCTACCCATACGCGCCCTCCGTGTCGTGACCTCCGGCCCCGCTCCTGCGGAGCCGGGGGATGTCGCCGCGATCGGCCGCGTTCTGCTGCACAGAGAATTTGTACCCCATCTCGCCTTCCTCACGGGGCAGTTCCGGCAACATATCCTCGACTTTTCCTCGGATCCAAGCTCTCCGAGGCAATCGAGTTGTCTCAATCCACCGCACCGCTTGAAAACCCCGCCCTCACCGCCCCCGCCGTCGTACAAGGATGCCGAGGGTGGCGCGCGCGTCCTTGCGGCGCTCCGGGGTGGACGCCAGGACGGAGACGAGGGCCACCACGAACAGGACGCCCGTGTACAGAAGTCCGGCGCAGCCGCTCACGGCTGCGGTGTAATAGAGAAGTCGGGGGATCTCGGACACGGGCCATCCTTCTGTCGGAGCCGGATTCGGCTGCTGCGGTATGGCTTCAGAGTCGAGGAGACCAGTGGTGTGCGGCGAGCAACGACCTGCACGGTGACGCGATTTGTGCAGGTCAACCGGTGTGAAACCGCACGACGTCGGCCGGGTTTTCAGAAGCCGGGCAGGAAGCGGTGGAAGATGCCCGATGCGCAGCGCGGCGCGCACGACCGGCTCGGCGTCGAGCTGGCGAAGCTGTGGGACGCCGCAGGGCTGACCAACCGGGCGGTGGAGCGGGCACTCGGGATCAGCTCCTCCACCTTCAGGGGTTGGCGTGAGGGCCTGACAGCCCCGGATCCGGCTGACGAGGAGAAGTTCTGGACCTTCGTGCACTTCTTGCGGGCGGCTGCCGACGGGCCGGTGCCGGGGGACGCCGAACTGGCCGTCCTCCTGTGCGCCGCTCAGGCGGAAGGGAAGAAGGGGCAGGGGAAGCAGAGCCCGAGGGCACGACGCAATGACCCTGATCGGCATTTCATCCGGGTACACGGGGCGGCTCTCGAAACGTCGGCGGCCGAGTTGCGTGGTCGGACGAGTGAGCGCTCGGACATGAACTCGTTCTTGGAGGACCGAAGTCCACGGGCGCTCAGGTATCTGTGCTGGCAGGCCGACGCCCCCGTCGGCAAGACCGCGCTGCTCGCCGACTACGTCCGGCACCGGCCACCGCCCGACGTCGACATCCTCACCTACTTCGTGTCCTCGGCCCATGGCGACGACAGCCGAGCCGGCTTCGAAGAGGAAATGGCGGGGCAGATCGGGGAGTTACTGGACCACACGATGGAACCCGGCCCGAGCACGGTCCGCGAGTGGAAGCGCCGCTTCTCGCTGGCCGCCAAGAAGAGCATCGCGCGCAACCGGACGCTTCTGCTCGTGGTCGACGGGCTCGACGACGACGTGGCCTGGACCGGCGTCGCCGCCGCCGCGGATCGCAGGCCGGCGCACGGAAGCATTGCCGCACTCCTCCCGGCCCCGCCTCCTCCCGCGATGAGGGTCATCGTCTCCGTCCGGCAGCGCGTGCGCTTCCCTGACGATCTTCCGCCGCACCACCCCCTGCGCCGGAAGGCCCGCACGCACACCCTCCTGCCGGTCGCAGGAGTCCCCCTGCTTCGGACGCCACCGCCGGACGCCGCTGCTCTGAGCGGTCCGGTGGCCGGACTGCTCGCCGTGTCGGGCGGCGGACTGCGTACGGCGGACCTGGCGGAGTTGACCGGGCTGCCCGCCGACCGGATCGACCGGCTCGTCCACGGGCCCGCCGGGCGCACCCTCGTCCTCGACAACCCGGTGCTCCGGACGTACAGCCTGGCCGAGCCGGGCCTGATCCTGGCCGTCCGTGAGGACTTGGGAGAGGACGGTGTCGCGCGGCACGACCGCGCGCTACGGGCGTGGACCCAGCGGTGGAGTGCGGCGGGGTGGCCGCACGACACGCCCCCGTACCCCCTGGCACTCCGGCTTCGCACGTTGACGGACACGGCCGAACGCGCTGCCTACGTCCTCGATATGCCCCGGCTCCGTCGCCTCGCACACACAGCCGGTCCGGCCGTCGCGCTGGCCCAACTGGACACGCTGGACGAGGAGATCCCCCAGGAGCGGCCCGTCACGGCCGATGCGCTGGCAACACTCGTACCCCTCGCCGCCGCACGGGACCTCCTGCGCGGGGAGGCGCGGGAGGTGTCCGACGGGGCTCCCGCTCTTCTGGTCCGGCTGGGTGAGGCAGAGCGCGCACGTGGTCTCGCGCGCTCCGCGCCGACGCCCGCCGCGTGCGCCGTCCACCTGGCGGAGGTGGCGGTGGAGACGGCGTACGCAGGACGGGAGGACGTCGACGCCGTCGTACTGGAGGCGGTGGCACTGCTGGCGCGCGACCGCGCCGGCCAGGGCTCTCCGGGCGGGTATGTGGCCCCGGAGGCGTACGCACGGCTCCTGGGTGCTGCCCGCGCACTCGCCGGGCTCAACCGGCCGGGCGCCGCCCGGTCACTGGTCCGGGCCGTGGTTCACCATCCCGCTGTCGGCGTCGACTCGCTCATCGAGGCGGCGGGGATGCTGGACGTGGTTCGGGATGCCGATGTCGCGGAGGTACTGCATGACCGTGCGGAGATGTTGAGCGCCGGTGGCACGCTCGCCCGGACGGCCTCGGTCGAGCTCTGGGCAGTCCTGGCACGGGCCGTCCCCTCGTTCGGCCCGTGCGCCGGTGATCGCATCGAGGCCGTCTGCCAGGAGATCGGCCCGGCGGACGGGCTGGGTGCGGTCGACGTGCTGGCCGGTGCCGCGTCGGCCCTCGCCCGCCTCCCCGCCAAGCGGCCCAACGCGGCCGCCGCTCGGCTGCGGGAGGCGCTGGCCCGGACGGCCAGGGTCGTCGCGACGCCGGAGGACGCGGACGGCCGGCCCCCGTCCGAGGACGACCAGGCGCACCTGCGACGCGAGCTGGCCGGGACGCTGGCTCGTCTCGCACGGGCTGTGGTCGACACCGGGGCGACCGGCAGCGACCTCGACGACTTCGGCAGGCTCCTCGATTCCCTGCCGGAGTACCTGCGCATCGGCGTGCTCGGGGACTCCGTACGGGAACGCGCGCGGTGGTTCGTCGAATCGGCCAGGGAGCGTATCGGGCGGGAGGAGCGGGAGGCGTCGGCCACCGCCAAGGAGATGGTGAACGCACGGCGCAGGAGCGCGGAAGCGGGGAACGCCGCGTACAACGAGGAGCTGAAGTCGAAGCACGGTGCCGGCGGAAAGCAGGCACGGGCGGCCGTGGAAGCAAGCCTTCGGCCGAGAAGGCATCGCAGGTCCACTGGTCTGCCCGCGCCGGACACCGCCCCGCAAGCCGCTCCCCCACATCTGCTTCTGCTCCAGGAAGCGGACGACCGGTTGAGTGCGGGTGATCATCTGCATGGCCGGGAACTGCTGGAGTCCGCTCTCCAGTGTTCCCCCGTCTCCCGGGCATCGTCGAACACCTCCCGGGATCCCGGCTCGGAGCACTGGACCGCGGATCTGTGCCAAGCCCTCGGCTCGATGGGCGAGTTCGACGAAGGGGCGGCGCTCGCGGCGTGCCAGGCCGGTCCGGAGGACCGTGCACGACATCTGGCGGCCCTCTCCAAGGGCTGCTCTCTCGGCGGTCACGACGCCGCCGGTTCCCGGTACGCCGACGAGGCACGCGTTCTGGTGCCGGAGGGCGGCGATCCCGGCCTCGCCAACCTCGTCGCCCAGGCCCTGGCCCATGCCGGGGACGCAAGCGCGGCCTCCGCCATGGCATCGGGGGCCACCGCTGCCCAGAGGAGGCAGGCACGCACGGCCGTCGCCGCCGGGCTCGTCCGGCACCGTCCCGAAGAGGCGGCCCGTATCGCCGAGCCACTCGTCGAAGCCCTCGCTCGCCGCATCGGGGAACCCGGCCGGCCGGCCCCGCTTCCCGTGCTCCCCGAGCCGGCGGCTCTGCTCCTCGCCTTTCCGGACGTGCGGCAACCGGACCCGCGGCTGCGGGACGCGCTGCGCCAAGTCGCACTGCGGATGGCCGGCGCACCCGTGCCGGACAGTGCGCCGGCGATGGCCGTGCTCGCCCTGCTGGAGCGACTCGGCTGCCTCCCGGACGAGGCAGCAAACGCCGTCACGGCCGTGACCGACAGGTGGCGGCGCTCGCTCCGGCCAGGGCAGGACTCATGTGCGGAAGTCGCCCTGCTGGCCGCCGTGGAGGGTGACATCACTACCGCGTGGCACCTTGCCGAGGCGCTGCGGACACCGGACGAGCGCTCGCTCGCACTCGCTGCCGTCGCTGCCCACCTCAGCGGCGCCCCGGTCGCCTTGAGCACCCGTCATCGGGCCGACGACCGAGTCGTCCGAATCTGCCTGGCACTCGCCCGCAGGTGTGCCGACAGCAGCCCTCGTACGGAAACACCCGCGCGGGAGGCCGTACGAAAGCTACTGGAATCGGGTGCGTGGGCTCGCGCTGTCCCCGTGCTCCCCCGGCTCGCCCCCGGAGCGCTGACCCACCTGAGCACGATCGCGCGCGACCTCGCCCGCCCGTAGGGCCGCCACCGGACAGCGGTGCGCTGACGCGGGCCCCGGAGGCACCGCTTGACGAACGGTGGGCGCACCCCGTAGGTGTCGGGGAAGGCACGGCACCGGAGCCCGCCCCCGCCGGGCCCACCCCCGAGGAGTCGCGCACGTGAGAGTCGGAGCGGCACGCGCCGCCGCAGTCCGCTGGGTGGCCGCACACGGCCGGCGCACCCCCGGTTACCGCGGGGCGTACTACAGCGGGTCGACCGTGGGCAGGCCGGACGACGCCGAGTTGGCGCCCTCGTCCGACGTCGACGTCATGGTCGTCACGGAGGAGGGCGACCCGCCCGCCAAGCCCGGCAAACTCCGTTACGAGGGCGCCCTGCTGGAGATCACCTACGTGCCCTGGGCCGAGCTCGGCGATCCGGAGAACGTGCTCTCCTCGTACCACCTGGCGGGCAGCTTCCGTACGGACACGGTCATCGACGATCCCACCGGCCGGCTGCGCGCCCTGTACGCGGAGGTCTCGCCCCGCTTCGCCGAGCGGAGCCGAGTACGCCGGCGGTGCTTGGACGCCCGGCACCGCGTCGAGAGCCGCCTCGCCGCGTTCGACGCCCGCGCCCCCTTCCACGAGCAGGTGCCGGCCTGGATGTTCCCCACCGGGGTCACCACGCATGTCCTGCTGGTCGCCGCCCTGCGCAACCCCACCGTCCGGCTGCGCTATCCGGCCGTGCGCGACGTCCTGACCGCGTACGGGCGGCCGGAGCTCTACCCGGAGCTGCTGGGACTGCTCGGCTGCGCGGACGTCTCCGAGCGGCGGGTGCGGCACCATGTGGCCGAGCTGACCCGGACGTTCGACGCCACGGTCCCGGTCGCGCGCACACCGTTCTTCTTCAGCGGCGACCTCAGCGCACAGGCGCGTCCGATCGCCGTCGACGGCAGTCTGGAGCTCCTGGACCGGGGCGACCACCGCGAGGCGGTCTTCTGGATCATCGCGACGTTCGCCCGCTGCCACACGGTGCTGGCCGCGGACGCACCCGCGCTGCACGCCGCCCGGCTGCCCGCGTTCGAGGCGGCCGCCGCCGAGCTCACCGGGATCACCGGCACCGCGGACATCCTGGCCCGCCGGGAGGAGGTCACCCGGTTCCTGCCCCGGCTGTGGGCGGCCGCCGAGGACATCATGGCGGCCAATGCGGACATCACCGAGAAGTCCGGCGGCCCCCTGCCGGAGCGGCGCCCGCTCTGCTAACTTGCCCGCATGACTCCTCCTCGTGTGTAGGACCCCGCACTGACCGCACCCGTCACCCCGGGTGCGGCACTCCGGTGTTCCCGCACACTCGCGGCGCCGTGTTCCCCGCGTCGCCCTCACGAGGAATGTCATCGTGCTCACCTCTTCTTCCGCGCCCTCGCGCGCGCCTTCGTACGCCACTGTCCTGCGCACCCCCCATGCCGTACGCACCTTCGGCGCCGCGCTGCTCGGGCGGCTCTCGTACGGGGTGGTCCCGCTCGCCCTGCTGCTGGCGATCAAGGACGCCACCGGTTCGTACTCCGTCGCCGGCGGCGCCATGGCCCTGTTCGGGGCCGCCAGTGTCTTCCTCTCCCCCGCCCGTGCCGCGCTGATCGACCGGTACGGGCCGCGTCGCGTCCTGCCGCCGATGGCGGGGCTGTACGCGGCGGTGCTCGGCGTACTCGCCCTGGCCACCTGGCGGCCGGGCGCCCCGCCCCTCGCCCTGGGGGCGCTCGCCGTGGCGGCGGGTGTCTGCACTCCGCCGCTGGGTCCGGTCATGCGGACGCTGTGGAGCGCACTCGTCCCGGACCGGGAGCTGTTGCAGCGCGCGTACAGCCTGGACGGTGTCGCCGAGGAACTGCTCTATGTCTCGGGCCCGTTGCTGGTGGGCCTGATCGTGCGGGCGGGCCGGCCCGCGGCCGGTGTGCTGGCCGGTGCCCTGCTGGTGTTCGTGGGGGCGCTGGCGCTGGTGTCGTCACCGGCGGTGCCCCGTGAGCACGCGCGCCCCGAACCGCCCCCCACCGGCTCCACCGACGCTCCCGCCGCTCCCCGGCTTCGGCTGTTCGGCATCCCCGCGCTGCGTCACACGGTGCTGGTGACGGCCGCCGTGGGGCTCTGCCTCGGGGCGCTCGAACTGCTGGTGGTGGCGTTCACCGAGCAGCGCGGCCAGGCGGCGGCGGTGTCCTGGGTGCTGGCCGCCCTCTCGGCCGGGAGCGCCGTCGGCGGTCTGGCGTACGGGGCGGTCCGGTGGAAGCTGTCGAGCCGGGTGCGGCTGGTGGTCGCGGCCGCGGGGATGGGGGCGGCGCTGATGGCGGCCGGTCTCTCGCCGCGCCTGTACGTGCTGGTCGCCGTCGTCGCGGTCGCCGGGCTGTTCGTCGCCCCGGTCCTCACGACCGCGTATCTGATCGCGGACGAGTCCGTGGACGCCGCCCGGCGCACCCAGGCGGGCGCCTGGGTCAACACCGCGTTCAACGCCGGGGCCTCGGGCGGCACCGCGGCGGTCGGGCTGCTCGTCGGGCGGCTGCCGCTCGCCCTGTGCTTCGCCCTGGCGGCGGCGCCCGCGCTGCTGTGCGCGGCGGCGCTGGTGCGCCCCCGCTCCGGGCGCGCGGGAGCGGGGGCCGGGGGCCGGGTCAGCGGAGCTTGATCGCGCCGCCGTCGGCCATCAGGGTCTGACCGGTGATGTAACGGGCGTCGTCGCTCGCCAGGAACGCGACGACGGGGGCGACGTCCGTGCGCGGGTCACCGAAGCGGCCGAGCGGGACCTTGGCGGCGGAGAGGGCGTACTGCTCGGGGTTGGCCTCGGCCCAGGCGGCGACGCCCGCGGTCCTCGCCATCGGCGCGACGACGTTGACCCGGATCTGGTCGGCGGCCCACTCGTTGGCGACGACCCGGCTCAGTCCCCGGATCGCCTCCTTGCCCGCGGCGTACGACGCCTGGTTGGGCTGGCCGTCGATGCCCGCGCCCGAGGCGAAGTTGATCACCGCGCCCTGGTTCCTGCGGAGCTCGGGGTACGCGGCGAGCATGAAGTTGCGGGTGGCGAAGAGTCCGGTGTCCAGGGCGAGTTTCCAGTCGTCCTCGGTCTGCTCGGTGAAGGGCCGCACCCGTGAGGCGCTGGCGTTGTTCACCAGGATGTCCAGGGCGCCGAAGCGCTCGACGGCCGTGGCCACCGCCCGGTCGGCGACCGCGCGGTCGGAGACGTCACCCCGGATGAACGCCACCGCGTCGCCGAGATCTGCCACGAGGCCGTCGCCGGCCTCCTGCTGGAGGTCGACGACCACGACCCGCGCGCCCCGCTCGACGAAGACCCGGGTGACGGCCTCGCCGATGCCCGAGGCTCCTCCGGTGACGACGGCGACCTTGTTCTCCAGTGTCATTGCGCTGTTCCTCCGACTCGCTGTGCCCGGCGCCGTGCCCCCGCCCCGGCGCCCTGTCTATGCACCATACATCTTATATGTATGGTGCATATCAACTGGTGAGCCAGGACTCCCAGACGGCGGTCAGCTCCGCGTCCACGGCCGGTGCCACCGTGTCCAGCAGCCGCACCTGCGCCCCCGGCCCGGCCAGGTCCATCCGGTAGGGGTGCGGCGGTCCCGGCGGCGCCGCGCCGAACGCGGCGACCGAGCCGATGACGCGGTTCGGGCCCAGGATGCCGGGGAGCTCGCGCAGATCCGGGTCGGTGAGGTCGAGGTCCTCGACCAGGAGGTCCCGGCCCTCGTACGTCACCCGGGTCGTGGCCCGGACCCGCCCGCCGCGCTCCCCGGAGCGGCCGAGGACCAGGGTGTCACGCCACAGCATCCGGGCCCCGGACGCGAGCCGGGCGTCCATGACGCGTTCGACGTCCGCCCCGGTGGACACCACGAACGGCAGTCCGTGCCAGGTGAGTTCGCCGCCCTCGGCGATATCGACGCGGGCCCGCCAGCGGGCCGAGCCGCCCCGGTGGTCGTAGGCGACGAGTCCGGCCGGCTCGACCAGTTCGAGGTGTGCGCCCGGACCGACCGAGATCTTCAGGTTCAGCTCGTCACCGGCGAGCAGTCCGGCCCGGATGCCGACCAGGGCGACCCGGGTGCGGCCGGGGCACGGCAGCAGCGGGCGGGGGGCGAGAAAGGCGCCGGGGCGCAGTTCGCGGACGAGATGGCGGCCCGATCCGTCGCACTCCGCGGCGACGACGGTCGGATCGGTCACGGGTGGGTGTGGCTGTGCGGCGCCATCGGGCCGGGGTCGGTGGGGACGTGGGTGCCCGAGCGGTGGCGCCGCAGCAGCGACCGTACCCAGTCCGCGAGTTCGGCGATGGCGGCCGGGTCGTCCTTGGAGAGGGCGAGGACGGGCAGCCCGCCGCGGGCCTCCTCGGCGTCGGCGACCATGGCGGGCACGTCGACCTCCACGTAGGGGGCCAGATCGGTCTTGTTGACGATCAGGAGGTCGGCGCCGGTGATGCCGGGGCCGCCCTTGCGTGCGACGTCGCCGCCGCCCGCCACGTCGATGCAGAAGAGCTGCGCGTCGGCGAGGGCCGGGCTGAAGGTGGCGGTGAGGTTGTCGCCGCCGCTCTCGATGAGCACCAGGTCCAGCGGGCCGTACGTCTCCTCCAGGTCCTCGACGGCGTCGAGGTTGGCGCTGACGTCGTCGCGGATCGCGGTGTGCGGGCAGGCACCGGTCTCGACCGCGCGGATGCGTTCGGTGGGCAGCACGCCCGCCGAGCGCAGGAAGCGGGCGTCCTCGTCGGTGTAGATGTCGTTGGTGACCACCGCCATGGAGAGCTCGCCGGCCAGCTCACGGCACAGGGTGGCCAGGATCGAGCTCTTTCCGGTGCCGACCGGTCCCGCGACGCCCAGGCGCAGGGCCCGGGGCTGGTTCAGCGGCTCGTGGAAGTGGGGGTTGGGCTGCGGCTCGGGGGTGGTGTCGTTGTCAGGCAAGGAAGAGTCTCCGTTCGCGTCGTGCGTGTTCGAGCGCCCACTGTTCGGTGAGCGCCGCGGTACGGGCGGGCAGTCCGTCCGGGGTCCGTACGGCGAGGGCGGCGGCCACCGCCGCCGCCGCGTCGGGTTCGGCGGCGAGGATCCAGGCGACCGAGTCGAGCGGGTCGCCGGGCAGGAGTTTCAACGCGGCGGACGCGACGGTTTGCAGCTCGTCGTAGACGACGCCGTGCGCCAACTCCTCCTCGGAGACGTTCAGTACGGCTCCGAGTGCGCCGAGCGCGACCGGCCGCAGGGGCCGGGGACGCATGCCGGCCAGCGCGGTGACCGCCGGGTGGTCCGGGGCGAGGCGCCGGGCCAGCCGGTGCACGCCCCGGCCGAGCGCCGCCGACGTCTCGCGCTGGGGTGCGGCCGGGGTCCGCGCCGCGAGGGCCTGCTGCACGGGCCCGTAGTCCACCGGGTCGCGCCCCGCGGCCCGCAGCGCGAGGACGGCCGCGGCCGCCTCGGTGAGGGCGGTGGTGTGCAGCCGGGCCCTCAGCAGTGCGGGGATCCGGTCGCGGGTGAGGCCCGCGACGACGGCCGGCTCCAGCCCGGCGCTGTAGGTGTACGCGCCGACCGGGAGCCGTCCGTCGCCGAGCAGGAGGGGTGCCAGTGCGCCCATCAGAACATGGAGTACCGCTGGGCCAGCGGCAGTCGGGTGGCGGGTGACGGTTCGACGAGCTCCCCGTCGATGTGGATGACGAAGGTCTCCGGGTCCACCTCGATCTCCGGGAGCGCGGTGTTGTTCGGCAGGTCCGCCTTGGTGAGGTGGCGGGTAGGGCGTACGGCGACGAGTTCGCGTTCGAGCCCGAGGCGTTCGGCGAGGCCGTCGGCCAGGGCGGCCGGGGCGACGAAGCTGACCGAGAGGTGCGGGGCGGCCCCGGCGGCGGCGGTGGGGCGCAGCAGGACGGGCTGGGTGGTGGGGATCGCCGCGTTGGCGTCACCGAGGGGGGCGTACACCACCATGCCGCCCTTGATCACGGCGGCGGGCCGGATGCCGAAGAACGCGGGGTCCCAGAGCACCAGGTCGGCGAGCTTGCCGGGTTCGACGGAGCCGACGACATGGTCGATGCCGTGGGCGACGGCCGGGCAGATCGTGTACTTGGCGACGTAGCGGCGGGCCCGTTCGTTGTCGGCGGGCAGCTCGCTGCCGCGGTCGCCGAAGCGCTGCTTCATCACGTGGGCGACCTGCCAGGTGCGGCAGATGACCTCACCGATGCGGCCCATGGCCTGGGCGTCGGACGAGGTGATGGAGAAGGCCCCTATGTCGTGCAGGATGTCCTCGGCCGCGATGGTACTGGCCCGGATGCGGGATTCCGCGAAGGCGAGGTCCTCGGGGACGCGCGGGTTGAGGTGGTGGCAGACCATCAGCATGTCGAGGTGTTCGTCGACGGTGTTGACGGTGTGCGGGAGCGTCGGGTTGGTGGACGCCGGGAGGATGTTGGGCTGCGAGGCGACCGTGATGATGTCGGGCGCGTGGCCGCCGCCGGCGCCCTCGGCGTGGAAGACGTGGATGCCGCGGCCTGCGATGGCTTCGAGCGTCCCCTCGACGTAGCCGGCCTCGTTGAGGCTGTCGCCGTGCAGGGCGACCTGGAGGCCGTAGGCGTCGGCGGCCTTCAGTGCCGCGTCGATGGCGGCGGGGGTGGCGCCCCAGTCCTCGTGGACCTTGTAGCCGCCCGCGCCGCCGAGCGCGGCCTCGCGCAGGGCCTCCTCGCCGACGGTGGAGCCCTTGCCGAACAGCATGATGTTGAGCGGGACGCGGTCCAGGGAGCGGTGCATCATCGCGAGGTTCCAGGAGCCGGGGGTGACCGTGGTGGCCTTGGATCCCTCGGTGGCTCCGGTGCCGCCGCCGATGACGGTCGTGGTGCCGGTGGCGAGGGCCTCGTGGAGGGTCTCCGGCATCAGGAAGTGGACGTGGCTGTCGACGGCTCCGGCGGTCAGGATGCGCCCCTCGCCGGAGACGACGTCGGTGCCGGGGCCGATCACCAGCTCGGGGTGGATGCCGTCACCGATGTCGGGGTTGCCGGAGCGGCCGAGGGCGACGATCCGGCCGGCCCGGACGCCGATGTCGGTCTTGACGATGCCCCAGTGGTCCAGGACCACGACGTTGGTGATGACGAGGTCGAGGGCGCCGTCGGCGCGTGATGTGGTGGCCTGGCCCATCGACTCGCGGATGGACTTGCCGCCGCCGAAGACCGCCTCGTCGCCGCCGAAGCAGCGGTCCTCCTCCACCTCGATCCAGAGGTCGGTGTCGGCGAGCCGGATGCGGTCGCCGGTGGTGGGGCCGTAGAACGCCGCATAGGCGGCGCGGGTCAGTTGTGCCATGTCACACGCCCTCCTGTTCCGCGGCGTCCGGTGCGGTGCCCGCCGCTGTGCCTCGCGCGCCCCGGGACCAGGGCGCGGTGCGGACGACGATGCCGGGCACCGTTCCGCGTCCGCCGAGCTCGACGAGGGTGACCTCCGAGCCGACGCCGGGCTCGAAGCGCAGCGAGGCGCCGGACGGGATATCGAGCCGGAATCCTTCGGCCTGCGACCGGTCGAAGGAAAGCGCGGAATTAACGTTGAAGAAATGGAAATGCGATCCGACCTGAATGGGTCGGTCCCCGTCGTTCACCACGGTGAGCCGCGTTTTGCGGCGGTCGGAATTTATGTGCACCACGCCGGCCCCGGTGCGGACCTCGCCGGGGATCACGGGATCGGCGAGGTGATCGTGACGAGCTTGCGCCCGTCGGGGAAGGTCGCTTCGACCTGGACGTCGTGCAGCATCTCCGGAACACCTTCGAGCACGTCAGAGCGGGTGAGTACGGACCGCCCCCTGGCCATGAGGTCGGCGACCCCGGCACCTTCCCGGGCTCGTTCCATCGCCCAGCAGGCGAGCAGAGCAACGGCCTCGGGGTAGTTGAGGAGCACGCCCCGCTCCCGCCGGTCGCGGGCGACCATTCCGGCAACACTCAGCAGCAATTTCTCCGTGTCGGACGGAGTGAGAAACATGGGAAACCTCCATGGCCGCAGTTCACGGAATTCCCGGAATCGCCTTGGCCACCTTCCTCTTATAAGCCTCCGGGAGGCGCCGTGGCAACTCACGCCACACCGCAAAAAGTCCCTTTCTTGCATCATGACCCACTATATACGGGCAAGGCGGACAAATTTTGGTCATCGCGGGACCATGCGAGAGGCGGCCGCCCACCCCGGTCCAGGGGTGGACGGCCGCCTCAAGAGGGGCACTCAGCAGGTCACTTCAGACCGAAGGCCCGGATGATCTCCTGGTCCACGGTGAAACCGCTGCCGGCCTCGGCGTGCGCCTTGAGCGAAACCGCGGTGGCACCCTTCTTCGGGGTCTTGAACCGGGCGGTCCAGGAACCGGCCGAGTCCTTCTTCAGCCGCACCGCGCTCCAGGTCTCCCCGTCGTCGTAGCTGACCGACAGCGAGGCCTTCGTCGCCTTCACGGCACCGTCCAGCCACTCCTGTGTGGTGGACGAGAGACCGATCTCGGTCGTCTTCCCGGCCTTCACGTCACCGGCCAGGTCGGTGGCGACGTCGTAGTCCAGCTGGAGCAGCGGGATGTCGGCCTGCTCCGGTCCGGCCGGGTCGAGCGCGCCCGAGAGGAAGTTCCACTCGGTGTGCGTGCGGATGGAGGTCTTCCAGATCCCCTCGTCGCGCTGGGCGTCGAGCGCCAGACGGTACGGAAGCCTCTCCGGCGAGAGGTCGAAGGCGTAGCCGGCACGGCCCGCCGACTTGCTGAGCTGCGTGTCGCCCTGGAAGAAGGCGATGGTGCCGTTGTCGTACTCGTTCTCCATGGAGCCGGAGTGGCCGGCACCCGAGTCCGTCCACGGCGTGATGTTGAACTGGATGTCGTTGTACGAGGAGCGGAAGGGGCCCCAGTAGCCGGTGCCCAGACGCGGGTGGCTGACCGGTGCGAACCACGTGTCCCGATAGCTGCGGCCGCCCTGGTAGTCCATGGTGCCGCCGCGCTCCTCCAGCGCGTTGTCCGTGCCCTCGTCGTTGAAGACCGAGTGGTCCTCGTACCAGAACGAGTCGCCGGGCAGCGGGGTGACCCACTCCGTGCGGGTGCCGGGGAACTTCTCGTACTCCTGGAAGCCGATGCCGGGTCCGTAGTCCGGGATGTCGTAGCGGAAGCCGCCGCCGACGGCGTCGCGGGTGCCGTAGAAGGTGTTCTCCACCTTCGCCAGCCGGCGGGCGGCCGGGGCGAAGGCCAGCGAGCGGTCCGGGATCGTGCCGTCGTGGCGGTCGACCAGGTCGTACATGTAGCGCGCGAACCTGCGCTGTTCGACGGTCACCTTCTTGCCGCGCCGGGCGGCCTTGACGAGTCCCTCGCCGGCCAGGCGCCGCACGGCGGCGACCGGGATGGCCGCCGTGGTGCCGTAGTCGGTGTACGTCTCCATCAGCACGCCGTCGCCCTGGTTGACGACGAAGAGCGCCTTGGCCCCGGCGGCGACCGCGGCCGCGAGCCGGTCGGCCGGGGGCACCGCGGCGCTGCCGCGGATCACGACGGCCTTGCCCCTGGCGTCGATGCCCCGGTAGTCGGCGGCGGCGCCGTCACCGGCGAAGACGCTGCCGAGCTTCTTGTCGCTGTCCTCCGCGACGGGCGATCCGCCCTGCACGGCCACCGGCACGTCACGGCCGTCGGCCGTCAGGTCGATCAGCTTCTCGCCCTGCCGCCAGCGGGTCAGGAAGGAGAAGCTGCCCTTGGTGACCTTCTTGGTCGGGCTCGCCCACAGCTGGTCGTACGTCATCGGGATCTGGTACGCGTCGCGCTGGACGGTGCCGTCCGGTGCGGTGCGCGCCATGTCGTAGCGCAGCTGGCGGTTCTCGGTCTCCTTCGGCGTCTTCACGGCGATCTTGTGGGCCTTCGAGGCGTCGAGGGAGACCGTCCTCGACTTGTCGAGAATGATCTCGGGGGCCGCCAGGAAGGCGAGGGCCTGCGAGTCGGCGGTGTCGCCCTTGATGTCGGCGGCGGTCCAGGCGGTGTAGTCGCCCGGCGGCAGCCGGAGCGTGGTCTCGCCCGCCACCCCGACGACGCCGATGTTCTCGTCTCCGAGGGCGGCGAGGACGACCTGCCCGTCCATCGGCTTGCCCGCGCGGTCGCCCAGCTCGATCCTCAGGTCGTAGAGCTCCTGCTCCTTGTTGAGCGCGAAGCCGGTGTGCGCGACGGTGGCGCCCGTGGCGTCCTTCGCGATCACCTGTCCGGAGAAGGTGGTGTTGTTCGCGACCTTGGACGGGTCGAGCGAGAGCACGGCCTCGGCGGTCGAACCGGCGGGCACGGTCAGCTGCTTCACCGACAGCGTGTAGGCATCGATGTCCGTGTCGGTCGCCAGGTCCAGCGTCACGTCCTTGTCACCGGTGTTGCGGTAGGTGATGGTCCGCTCGGTGACCGGTTCGGAGTCGGAGTGCGGCCAGTTGTAGGTCGCGACCGCGACGGAGCCGGTGGCCTCGACCGTGGTGTCGATCGCCGCCTTCACATCGAGCCGGCCGGTGCCCTGCTCGTACGGCGTGTAGTCCGCCAGCTCCTTCGACGAGGTCATCAGCGCGTCCTTGATGCGCTGACCGGACCAGTCGGGGTGACGCTGCTTCACGATGGCGGCGGCGCCCGCGACATGCGGCGTCGCCATCGACGTACCGGACATCGACTGGTACATGCCCTCGATGCCGGGGACCGACTGCGAGGCGGCGGCGTTGATGTCGACGCCCGGCGCGGAGAGGTCGGGCTTCAGACCGTAGCTGCGGGTCAGCGGGCCCATGGAGGAGAAGTCCGCGCGGTTGTCCTGCTTGTCGACGGCGGCGACGGTGAGCGCCTTGTCCGCCGAGCCGGGCGAGCCGATGGTGCCCGCGCCGTAGGCGTTGCCCGCCGCGATCACGAAGAGCGGACCGCCGTCGGCCGAGAGGCTGTCGACCGCCTGCGACATCGGGTCCGAGCCGTCGTCCGGGATGCTGGAGCCCAGGCTCATGGAGACGACGTCGGCGCCCTGCGCCTTGGCCCACTCCATCGCCTCGATGATGCCGGAGTCCGCGCCGTTGCCCTCGTTGTCCAGCACCTTGCCGACGATCAGGTCCGCGGCGGGCGCGACGCCCTTGTTGACGCCGTCCGACGCGGCGCCGGAGCCCGCGATCGTGGAGGCGACGTGCGTACCGTGGCCGTGCTTGTCGTCGGCCTCCTCGCCGGGCACGAAGCTCTTCGACTCCAGGACACGGTCCTTGACGTCCGGGTGGGTGGCGTCGATGCCGGTGTCCAGGACGGCGACCTTGGAGCCCTTGCCGTCGTAGCCGGCGGCCCAGGCCTGCGGGGCGTTGACCTGCGGGACGGAGTCCTTCAGCGCGGCCTCGACCCGGCCGTCGAGCCAGAGCTTCGTGATGCCGTTGTCGAGCGAACGGGCCTTGGGCGTGGCGGCGATGTCGTCCCAGAAGGCGCGGGTGGTGGCCTTCGCCGCCTTCAGCGCCGCGCCGTGGATGCTCTCCAGCCGGCGGACCGTCTTGCTGCCCCGGGGTGCGGAGGGCAGCGAACGGGCCTTGCTCGCCGGGTAGGTGGCGATCAGCGGGATGCCGCCGGACGTCTTGTCGTCGTACCCCATCTTCGCGAGCGCGGTGACGTTGAAGAGCCGGCGGTCCAGCTTGCCGGCGGCGATCAGGCCCGCCGCCTCGTCGGGCAGGACGTAGATGTCGTCACCCGCCTGCTGGACGTGCACTCCGCCGGCCGAGCCGTCGGGGCGGTCCACGGTGACGGTGTCCTGCTTTCCGGCCCCGTCGGCGTAGTGGACGACGTCACCGGTGAGCAGGGTGATGTCGTACCGCTCGACGGGGGCGGCCGGGTGGCCGGCGGACGGGAGGTGACCGGTGGCCGCGGAGGCGGAGCCCGTGGCGGGGAGCAGTGCGCCGCTCACCAGGGCGACGGAGGTCGCTATGAGGAGGGCCCTGCGCCCCGCACGAGCGGGTCTCGCCCGGCCGGAGACAGTGGAGGGGGTGAATGTCATGCAGCTGATCTACCGGTAAATCGGCGGCCGCGGTGGAGTTCATCCCTGGCGTGAACGCGCCGTGGCGGCAACCCGCCGGTCGGCGCGGGCGCCGGCGAGGGGCCTGTTCAGGCCACGGAGGCCATGTGCCCGGTGGGCGGCACGGAGCCGCTGTGATGGATCGGGGTGTGCGCGCCGGTCAGTGGAACACCGCTGCCGCCGCGCCGGTCCGCGACGATCTCGGCGGCTATCGACAGGGCCGTCTCCTCGGGCGTACGGGCGCCCAGGTCGAGGCCGATCGGCGAGCGCAGCCGGGCCAGTTCGAGCTCGGAGACCCCGGCCTCGCGCAGCCGGTCGTTGCGCTGGAGATGGGTGCGGCGCGAGCCCATCGCGCCGACGTACGCGACCGGCAGCCTCAACGCGGTCTCCAGCAGCGGGACATCGAACTTGGCGTCATGGGTGAGCACGCACAGGACGGTGCGGGCGTCCACACAGGTCCCGGCCAGATAGCGGTGCGGCCAGTCGACGACGAGTTCGTCCGCGTCCGGGAACCTGGCCTTCGTCGCGAAGACCGGTCGGGCGTCGCACACCGTGACGTGGTAGCCGAGGAACTTCCCGGCCCGCACCAGCGCGGCGGCGAAGTCGATGGCCCCGAACACGATCATCCGGGGCGGCGGGACGCTGGACTCGACGAGCAGGGTGAGGGGTTCCCCGCAGAGCGAGCCCTCGGCGCCGATGGTGAGGGCGCCGGTGCGGCCCGCGTCCAGCATCGCGCGGGCCTCGGCGGCGGCGGTGCGGTCGAGCTCCGGGTGTCCCCCGAGCCCGCCCTCGTGAGCGCCGTCCGGCCGGACCAGCAGGGGCCGGCCGAGGAGTCCGGCGGGCCCGTCGGTGATCCGGACGACCGCCACCGCCTCCCCACGGGCGGCGGTGGCGAGCGCGGCGGCGTACACCGGGCGGGCGGCGTCGTCCGCCCGGACCGGTGCCACCAGGATGTCGATGACGCCGCCGCAGGTCAGACCGACCGCGAAGGCGTCCTCGTCGCTGTAGCCGAACCGCTCCCGTACGGTGATGCCGTCATCGAGGGCCTGTTGGCACAGTTCGTACACCGCGCCCTCCACACACCCGCCGGAGACCGATCCGATCACCGTGCCGTCGCGGTCGACGGCCAGTGCGGCGCCCGGCTGCCGGGGAGCGCTGCCCCCGACGGCCACCACCGTGGCCACCGCGAACTCACGTCCCTGCCCGGCCCACCGGTCGAGCTCCTCGGCGATGTCCAGCATCTCGGTCTCCTTGACGGATGTGTGGAGGGGCGGGCGTCAGCTGACGCCCAGCCAGCTTTCGAGCGGGTGGAGCGCGAAGTAGACGATGAAGATCACCGTCAGCCCCCACATGAAGGCCCCGATCTCGCGGGCCCGGCCCTGGGCGACCTTGATCGCGACCCAGGAGATGACACCTGCCGCCACACCGGTGGTGATGGTGTACGTGAACGGCATCAGGACCACGGTGAGGAAGACCGGGATGGCGACAGCACGGTCGCTCCAGTCCACGTGGCGGGCGTTCTGCATCATCATGGCGCCGATGACGACCAGGGCGGCGGACGCCACCTCGGCCGGCACGATCGCCGTGAGCGGGGTGAAGAAGAGACAGGCCGCGAAGAAGAGGCCGGTGACGACGGAGGCGAGTCCGGTACGGGCTCCCTCCCCGACTCCGGTCGCCGACTCCACGAAGACCGTCTGCCCGGAGCCACCGGCGATGCCGCCGATCGCACCGCCGGCGCCGTCGATGAACAGCGCCTTGGACAGGCCCGGCATCCGCCCCTTGTCGTCGGCGAGCTTGGCCTCCGTACCGACACCGATGATGGTGGCCATCGCGTCGAAGAAGCCGGCCAGCACGAGGGTGAAGACGATGAAGCCGACGGTCATCGCGCCGACGTCGCCCCAGCCGCCGAACTGGACGTCCCCGAAGAGCGAGAAGTCCGGCGAGGAGACCGCGGAACCGTTGAGCTCGGGCGGGCCGCTGCTCCAGATCTTCGGGTCGACGTCGGCGAGCTTGTTGATCACGATGGCGACCACGGTGCCGACGACGATGCCGATCAGGATCGCGCCGGGGATGTTGCGGGCCTGGAGCATGAAGATGAGCAGCAGCGTCACGGCGAAGACGAGGACGGGCCAGCCGGCGAGTTCACCGGCCGGGCCGAGGGTCACCGGGGTTCCGGCGCCCTTGCCCACGAATCCGGCCTTGTAGAGGCCGATGAGCGCGATGAACAGTCCGATGCCCATGGTGATGCCGTGCTTCAGCGCGAGCGGGATCGCGTTCATGATCAGCTCACGCAGACCGGTGACCACCAGGAGGCAGATCACCAGGCCGTACATCACGCACATGCCCATGGCCTGCGGCCAGGTCATTTCGGGGGCGACCTGTGAGGACAGGACACCGGAGACGCTGAGCCCCGCGGCGAGCGCGAGGGGAACCTTGCCGACGAACCCCATCAGCAGGGTCGCCGCCGCCGCCGCGAGCGCGGTGGCGGTGATCAGGCCCGGCTGGCTCAGGAGGTTGCCGTCCACGTCCTTGCCGCCGAGGACGAGTGGATTGAGCAGCAGGATGTACGCCATGGCCATGAAGGTCGTGACACCGCCGCGCACTTCGCGTGCGACGGTCGATCCGCGCTCGGATATGTGAAAGTACCGGTCGAGCCACGATCTGCCGGCGGGGACGCGCGAGCCGGGGCCCGCTTCCTCCGCGGTGGTCGTGGGCTCCACTGACTGCTGGGTCATGATGCCTGACTCCCAAGGTTCACAGGGGCACCCGCGATGGAGAATCGAGATGCGGGATTTGGGATGACTGCGCGGGCGGCACGACCCGGGGGACGGCCCGAGGCGAACTGTTCATGCAGAGTGGATGTACGGGTACTGCTTCTCCGGTGGTTCCGGTCAGGAGCCGCGAGCGGTGCGGAGCTCGGTTTCTCCGGGCGGTGCGGGCGGAGGAAGTGTGACGTTCCCTGGAGGCGCGCACCGCCCGGAGAGCTGTGGAGGAGCCCGGGTCAGCTGCCGGTGATGTGTTCGGGTCGCACCGGCGTCCGGTTGAGCTCCAGTCCCGTCGCGTTCCGGATCGCCGCGAGGACGGCCGGGGTGGACGACAGGGTGGGGGCCTCGCCGACGCCACGGAGCCCGTACGGGGCGTGGTCGTCGGCCAGTTCGAGCACGTCGACCGGGATGGTCGGGGTGTCGAGGATGGTGGGCAGCAGGTAGTCCGTGAAGGACGGGTTGCGCACCTTCGCGGTCTTCGGGTCGACGATGATCTCCTCCATGACGGCGACGCCCATGCCCTGGAGGGTGCCGCCCTGGATCTGCCCGAGGACCGACAGCGGGTTGAGCGCCTTGCCGACGTCCTGGGCGCAGGCCAGTTCGATGACCTTGACCAGGCCGAGTTCGGTGTCGACCTCGACGACGGCGCGGTGGGCGGCGAATGAGTACTGGACGTGGCCGTTGCCCTGTCCGGTGCGCAGGTCGAAGGCCTCGGTGGGCCGGTGGCGCCACTCCAGCTCGACGTCGACCGCCTCGTCCTCCAGCACATCGGCCAGATCGGCCAGCACCTCGCCGCCGTCGGTGACGACCTTGCCGCCCTCCAGGAGGAGTTCGGCGGTGGCCCAGGCGGGGTGGTACGTCCCGAACTTGCGGCGGCCGATCTCCAGGACCTGTTCGCGGACGGCCTCGCAGGAGTTCTTCACGGCGCCGCCGGTGACGTAGGTCTGGCGGGACGCGGAGGTGGAGCCGGCCGAACCGACCCGGGTGTCGGCCGGGTGGATGGTGACCTGCGAGACGCCCAGTTCGGTACGGGCGATCTGGGCGTGCACGGTGACGCCGCCCTGGCCGACCTCCGCCATGGCGGTGTGCACGGTCGCGACGGGTACGCCGCCGATGACCTCCATGCGCACCCTGGCGGTGGAGTAGTCGTCGAAGCCCTCCGAGAAGCCGACGTTCTTCAGGCCGACCGCGTAGCCGACGCCGCGTACGACGCCTTCGCCGTGGGTGGTGTTGGACAGTCCGCCGGGCAGCGCGCGTACGTCGGGGTGCTCACCGGCGCTCTCCCACTGCCGTTCGGGCGGCATCGGCCTGGCCTTGACCCGGCGCAGCAGCTCGGCGACGGGTGCGGGTGAGTCGACGCGCTGCCCGGTGGGCAGCAGGGTGCCCTGCTCCATGGCGTTCAGCTGTCTGAACTCGACGGGGTCCATGCCGAGTTCGGCGGCGACCTTGTCCATCTGCGCCTCGTAGGCGAAGCAGGCCTGGACGGCGCCGAAGCCGCGCATCGCGCCGCACGGCGGGTTGTTGGTGTAGAGGGCCAGCGCCTCGATGTCGACGTCCTCGATGACGTACGGGCCGACGGCCAGCGAGGAGGCGTTGCCGACGACGGCCGGGGAGGCGGAGGCGTAGGCGCCGCCGTCCAGCACGATGCGGCACTTCATGTGGGTGAGCTTGCCGTCACGGGTCGCGCCGTGCTCGTACCAGAGCTTGGCGGGGTGGCGGTGTACGTGTCCGAAGAAGGACTCGAAGCGGTTGTAGACGATCTTCACCGGCTTGCCGGTGCGCAGCGCCAGCAGGCAGGCGTGGATCTGCATCGACAGGTCCTCGCGGCCGCCGAAAGCGCCGCCGACGCCGGAGAGCGTCATGCGGACCTTGTCCTCGGGCAGGCCGAGGACGGGGGCGATCTGGCGGAGGTCGGAGTGCAGCCACTGGGTGGCGACGTACAGGTCGACACCGCCGTCCTCGGACGGTACGGCCAGGCCGGACTCGGGGCCGAGGAAGGCCTGGTCCTGCATGCCGAAGACGTACTCGCCACTGACCACCACATCGGCGCGGGCCCTGGCCGCATCCGCGTCGCCGCGGACGATGGGCTGGCGGTGGACGATGTTGGGGTGCGGTACGTGCCCGGCGTGGTGATCGTCGCGGCCCTCGTGGACGAGGATCGCGCCGGGGGCGGTCGCGGAGGCCTCGTCGGTGATGACCGGGAGTTCGCGGTAGTCGATCCTGATCTTCGCGGCGGCGCGGCGGGCGGTCTCGGGGTGGTCGGCGGCGACGATCGCGACGGGCTCGCCGTGGTGACGCACCTTGCCGTGGGCGAGCACGGGGGTGTCCTGGAACTCCAGGCCGTAGTTCTTCACCTCGGTCGGCAGGTCGTCGTAGGTGAGCACGGCGTAGACGCCCGGGGTGGCGAGTGCCTCGGAGGTGTCGATCGAGGCGATCTCGGCGTGCGCGACGGTGGAGCGCAGCGTATGGCCCCAGAGCATGTCCTCGTGCCACATGTCGGAGGAGTACGCGAACTCGCCGGTGACCTTCAGGATGCCGTCGGGGCGCAGCGTGGACTCGCCGATGCCGCCCTTGGTGCGGGTGGCCTGGTTGATATTGGAGGGGGATCCGGTAACGCCCATCGTCTAGACCGTCTCTTCCGCTCGGGCGGCCGCCAGGCGGACCGCGTCGAGGATCTTCTCGTAGCCGGTGCAGCGGCAGAGGTTGCCGGAGAGCGCCTCGCGGATGTCCGCGTCGGACGGGTCCGGGGTGCGCTCCAGGAGTTCGTCGGCCGCGACCAGCAGGCCGGGGGTGCAGAAGCCGCACTGGACGGCTCCGGCGTCGATGAACGCCTGCTGGATCGGGGAGAGCTCGCCGGTGTCGCGGGTCTCGTCGCCGGACGGCTTGGCCTCCCAGCGGCGGGCCTTGTCGACCGTGGTGCCGCAGGCGCCGGAGGCGCAGCCGGTGCCGGGGTGGGCCTCGGAGCGGTGGGCGGCGAAGTCGGCGAGACCTTCTACGGTGACGACCTCGCGGCCCTCGGCCTGGCCGGCGGCGACCAGGCAGGAGCAGACCGGAACGCCGTCGAGGCGGACGGTGCAGGAACCGCACTCGCCCTGCTCGCAGGCGTTCTTGGAGCCGGGCAGGCCCATCCGCTCACGCAGCACGTAGAGGAGGGACTCGCCCTCCCAGACGTCGTCGGCCTCGTGCCTGCGCCCGTTGACCGTGAAATTGACGCGCATGATCAGGCAGCTCCTTCGGTGCCGCGGCCATCACCGCGGTACGACTCCCAGGTCCAGCCGAGGGTCCGGCGGGCCATGATCCCGACCGCGTGCCTGCGGTAGCTCGCGGTGCCGCGCACGTCGTCGATCGGGTTGCAGGCGGCCGCGGCGAGCGTGGCGAACTGCTTGGCGACGGACGGTGTGATGATCGTGCGGCTGTCCCAGAACCCGCCCTCCTCAAGGGCGGCGTTCAGGAACGCCTCGGCCTCCTTGGCCCGTACGGGTGTCGGGGCGGCGGATCCGATGCCGGTGCGGACCGTGCGGGTCTCGGGGTGCAGGGCCAGGCCGAAGGCGCAGACGGCGATGACCATCGCGTTGCGGGTGCCGACCTTGGAGTACTGCTGCGGCCCGTCGGCCTTCTTGATGTGCACGGCCCGGATCAGCTCGTCGGGTTCGAGGGCGTTGCGCTTGACGCCGGTGTAGAAGGCGTCGATGGGGATCAGCCGCGTTCCGCGGACGGACTCGGCCTCCACCTCGGCGCCCGCGGCGAGCAGCGCCGGGTGCGCGTCCCCGGCGGGCGAGGCGGTGCCCAGGTTGCCGCCGACGCCGCCGCGGTTGCGGATCTGCGGCGAGGCGACGGTGTGCGAGGCGAGCGCCAGACCGGGCAGCTCGGCCCGCAGGTGCTCCATGATGTCGCTGTACGGGACAGAGGCGCCGAGCCGTACGTTCTCCTGGCCCACCTCCCACTCGGACAGCTCACCGATGCGGTTCAGGTCCAGGAGGTACTCGGGCCGCCGGTGGTCGAAGTTGATCTCGACCATCACATCGGTGCCGCCCGCGATGGGCACGGCCGTAGGGTGCTCGGCCTTGGCGGCGAGCGCCTCCTCCCAGCTGGCGGGGCGAAGGAAGTCCATGAGTGGCTCTCTTCTCAATCGGGTCGTTCGCGTTCGCTGGGGCTGGGGACGGCCGGCCCTCGACTGGTTGTTCATACGTTGTTAACGCGTTGTGTGGCCCAGTACACAAGCCCTGCTCCACCTGGTGCAGTCACCGAAACCATGAAGGAGTTGGCTGGTCTTCGTCCTCGTCTTGTAGATTCGAACGAATGACGGGTCTCTGTGACCTCACCGCAACACCCAGTTTTCACCCGCACCAACGAAAGAGATCGGCGGCGACGAGATGCGGCTGCGCGCACTGCTGGAGACCGACGCGCTGGGCCTGCGGCTGCTCGGCGGCGACGAGGAGCTGGACCGGTCGGTCCGCGGCGTGATGACCACGGACCTGCGGGACCCCAGCCGTTATCTGACGGGCGGCGAGCTGGTCCTGACCGGACTGGCCTGGCGCCGGGACGGTACGGACTCCGAGCCCTTCGTACGGATCCTCGCGGGAGCCGGCGTGGCCGGGCTCGCGGCGGGCGAGGCGGAGCTCGGCGACATCCCGGCCGATCTGGTCGAGGCGTGCGGCCGGCACCGGCTGCCGCTCTTCGCCGTCAACGAGACCGTCGCATTCGCAACGATCACCGAACATGTGGTCCGCCAGGTGTCCGGCGAGCGCGCCGGCGATCTGGCGGCGGTCGTCGACCGGCACCGCCGGCTGATGACCTCGGGACCTTCGGGCGGCGGGCCGGAGGTGGTCCTCGATCTCCTTGGCTCCGACCTGGACCTTCAGGCCTGGGTGCTCTCGCCCACCGGCCGGCAGATCGCGGGCGCCGGTGTGCCGCTGCCCGGACCGGTCGGTGCGGAGCTGGCCGGTCTGCATCTGGCCGCGGTCCGCTCCGGCCGCCGCGCCCCGTACCGGGCGACGATCGGCGGGGTGGTGTATTCGCTCTTCCCGATCCGGAACAACGGCCGGGGTGCCGTACCGGCCTCCCGTGATGTGCGCGAGTCGGTGCTCTCCGACTGGCTGCTCGCCGTCGAGGCCGACGCGGGCGACTGGCCGGCCGCCCGGCTCGACCTGCTCCAGGGCGTCACCCAGCTGATCGCGGTCGAACGGGACCGGCGGGACGCGGCCCGTACGGTGCGCCGCAGGCTCGCCCAGGAGGTTCTCGAACTGGTCCAGGCGGGCGCCCCGCCGGCCGAGATCGCGGCCAGGCTGCGGGTGGCCACGCCGGTGCTGCTGCCCGGCCTCGGGACCGCGCCGCACTGGCAGGTGGTGGTGGCCCGGGTCGACTGGGACGAGCAGGGCGCGCCCGGCTCCACCGGATCCGGTGTCGCGGGCGGCCCGGCCACCCAGGCGCTGCTGGAGGAGATCCTGGTCGACCCGGCCGTCACCGGCCCCGACTCCGCGGACCGGATCGCGGTCGCGCACTCCGGCGACGAGGCCGTCGCGCTGGTGCCGCTGCCCGCCGTCGCCCCACCGGCCGAGGACGCGGACGACGCCGCGGACCCGGACGGCCCGGAACCCTCCGGGGAGGATCCCGCGCTGCACGCCGATGTCCTGCTGGCCGCCGTCCGCGCCCCGCTCTCCGCGGGTCTGGCCGACGACGGCCGCCTGACACTGGGGGTCAGCGCCTCGGTGCACTCGCCCGAGGGGCTGCGCGGCGCGCTGGAGGAGGCCCGGCACGCCCGCCGGGTGGCGGCGGCCCGTCCGGGGCGGGTCTGCGCGGCCGGCCATCACGAGCTGGCCTCACACGTGCTGCTGCTGCCGTTCGTCCCGGACGACGTGCGCCGCGCGTTCACCGCACGCCTGCTCGACCCGTTGCGCGACTACGACCGGCGCCACCGCGCGGAGCTGATCCCGACCCTGGAATCGTTCCTGGACTGCGACGGTTCATGGACCCGCTGCGCGGCCCGGCTGCATCTGCACGTCAACACGCTGCGCTACCGGATCGGGCGAATCGAGCAGTTGACGGGGCGTGACCTTTCACGGCTGGAGGACAAGCTCGATTTCTTCCTCGCCCTGCGTATGAGCTGATTCCCGGAGGCTCCCGCGACTCCGGCGGCCTCCGTCGATTGTGAAAACTTTCACCTGACATTGCCTCCACCTCTTGGCCCGGCGTGCCATTCCGTGCTGTGATGCGGCCAGACTCAGAGCGTCCGGCCGTTGAGGGGTGGGTGACGCCGCCCCTCGATGGCCGGACACTCTCCACAGCTCAATGGCGCGCTCGGGGAGGGCAATGTGGCGTATACCGCCATGTCTGGTTCCGGAACGACAGCAGATGACGATCCGCCGCTCCAGACAGCGGTATGGCGGTTGCGGTCACGCGCCTGTTGGACGGACGCCGCGGCACTGCTCGAACACGACGCCGCCACCGATCCGGCCGCGGCGCTCCAGCGGACAGCTCTGCTGACCGAGCGGTGTCTGTACGCGGGACAGGGCTGGACCGATGCCGAGGACGCGCTGCGAACCGCCGAGGCCCTGGCCCACGACGACGCCGAGCGCGGGGCCGCCGCCTGCGAGCGCGGCCATCTCGCGTACGCCTCGACGCTGCTCGGTGTGCGGGACCGGGCCGACGAGGCCCGGGTGGCGCTGAGCCGGGCCGCGGCGCTGCTCGCCCCGGCCGCCGCGGGCCGCCCGCTGCTCGACTTCCGGCGGGGCCTGATCGCCCAGAACATCGCGGACTCGCCGCAGGCGGCACGCGCCGCGTACCGCAGGGCCCATGCCGGTGCCACCGCCCAGGGCGATGAACTGCTCCTCTCCTCCACCTGGCGTCATCTCGCCCTGATCGCCCTGCGCGAGGGGGAACTCGCCGAGGCCAGGCACGGTTTCGCGGAGTCCCTGCGGATAAGGGAGGAGCTGGGCTACCTGGTCGGCACGGCCCCGGCGCTCATCGCCATGGCGGACGCCGAACCGGAGCCCGAGGCGGCGACCCGGCTGCGCGCCGAGGCGGGCAGGCTCTTCCGGCTGCTCGGCGGCGTACCGACCTGGCTGGCCCCGCACATCGACCCGCCGGGCCCCGGAACGGCCGAGGCGAACTGAGACCGCGCCCGGGGGCCCTGCCGCACCTGTCGGAGTCAGCCCCCGGAGCCGGTGAAGTGCTCCCGTACGAGTGACTGCACGACCACCGCGTCCTGGGCGATCAGCGCGTCCAGGAGTGCGGTGTGCTCGGCGGCGTCCGCCAGCAGGTCGGCGCGGCGGGTGACGGGGTTGGTCCCCAGCGGCCACTGGGAGCGGCGGTGCAGCTCGTCGGCCACCGCCACGAGCTGTACGTTGCCCGAGAGCGTGAGCACCGCTCCGTGGAAGGCCCGGTCGGCCTCCGCGTAGCTGGCCCGGTCGCCGACGGCCGCCGCCGCCACGGTGGCGTCGGCCAGCGGGCGCAGGGCGCACCAGCCCGCCGACGTCACGGTGCGGGCGAGCCGCAGCATGACGGGGACCTCGATCAGCGCCCGCACCTCGGCCAGTTCGGCCAGCTCGCGCGGGCCGCGCTCGGCGACCCGGAAGCCGCGGTTCGGCACGACTTCGACGGCCCCCTCGACGGCCAGCTGCTGCATCGCCTCGCGCACCGGGGTGGCGGAGACCCCGAAGCGGGCGCCGAGGGCCGGGGCGGAGTAGACCTGTCCGGGGATCAGCTCGCCGTCGACGAGGGCGGCGCGCAGGGCCTCCAGGATCTGGCCGCGCACGGAGTGCCGCTGCACCACGGCCCGGGGCGGGGGCGGCTCGCTGTGGGTGTGCTCGCCGCGGGCCTGTTCGGGCACCCGGACGGACGAGTGGGCGGCCACGGACGCGACGGACGCGTACGGCGGCCGCACCTCCTCACACGCTCTGCCCTGCTCCACGGGTACCTCCTCGGCCGGCGCGGGCACGGCTCGCGTGCGCCGTGCCCCGTGTGCACGATAAGCGGAGGAGGCCGCAGTTCAAACATCGATCAAGTCGGGTAAGGTAAGGCTTACCTCTAAACGATCGCGATACGGTGGTCCCCGCATGACCCTCTCCGCCCTGCTCCCCGCAGCGACAGCCTCGGCCGTGACCGAGGCGTACGCGCGTCTGGCCGAGGTCTTCCCCGGCCTGCGCGCCGAGGTGCTCGCGGACGGCGAGTCCGCCCCGGGCGGCGTCGGCTGGGTGGGCGCGCACGAGCTCGCGGCCGGCGGCGGCGCCCTGGAGGCCTTCCTCGCGTGGGACAACGCGCAGGTGCTGCGGGACTACGGACAGCAGGCCCGGCCCGACGTCGTCGCCAGCTTCGGCCTGCACCGCTACGCCTGGCCGGCCTGTCTGCTGGTGACGGTGCCGTGGTTCCTGCACCGGCGGGTGCCGCGGATCCCGGTCGAGGACGTCGCGTTCCAGCGGGCGCTGGGCCATCTGACCGTCCGGGTAAGGGAGTTCGCCTGCCTGCCCGACGATCCCGCGGCGGCGCTGCCGGGCGCCCGGGTGGTGGCCGACGAGGCCGCGCTGCGCGCCGAGGTCCTCTCGTCCGTGGCCGAGCACCTCGGACCGGTGCTCGACGGCTTCGGCCCGCGGATGCGGCGCGGCAAGCGGGCCCTGTGGGGCATGGCGACGGACGAGATCGTCGAGGGCCTCTGGTACATCGCCCACCTCCTGGGCGAGGAGCGGCGCGCGATGGCCGAGCTGGAGGCGCTCCTGCCGGGCACCACGAAGCCGTACGTCGGCACGGCCGGCTTCCGCGAACTGACCGGCCCGAACGGCGAGTCGCTGCCCACCCGCGACCGGGCGAGCTGCTGCCTCTTCTACACACTGCGGCCCGAGGACACCTGTGTCACCTGCCCGCGCACCTGCGATGCCGACCGGCTGCGGAAGCTGACGCCCGCTCCCTGATCCACACCGCCCGCAGGGGTGACGTGAATCGAACACAACTGGCTCACCGCTGAGGGGTGTTCGACCAGATCGCGGAAATCCGGCGTCTCAGCCACCCCATTGGCATTCACTTGCCCCGAAACCGTCTGGACTTGCGGGAATCTCCGCCACGATTGCGCCCGACACGCCCTATCGCGACGCAAGGGACCGCGCATGAGACTGACCGACATATCGCTCGACTGGCTGCTTCCGGGCGCCGTGCTGCTCGTGGGGGTCATGGCGGCGGTGGCGGTGGTCGCACGCGGCAAGCGCTCCGCTGACACATCCGCGGCCGACGACACCTGGGAACGCAGCGAGGACCGGCGCAGGCGCAAGGAAGCGCTCTACGCCACGGCTTCGTACGTTCTGCTGTTCTGCTGCGCGGCGGTCGCCGCCGCGCTCTCCTTCCACGGGCTCGTCGGCTTCGGCCGGCAGAACCTCGGCCTCTCCGGGGGCTGGGAGTACCTGGTGCCGTTCGGCCTCGACGGGGCGGCGATGTTCTGCTCCGTGCTCGCCGTCCGGGAGGCCAGCCACGGCGACGCGGCCCTCGGCTCCCGGCTGCTGGTGTGGACCTTCGCCGGCGCCGCCGCCTGGTTCAACTGGGTGCACGCACCGCGCGGCCTGGACCACGCGGGCGCCCCGCACTTCTTCGCGGGGATGTCGCTCTCGGCGGCCGTGCTCTTCGACCGGGCGCTGAAGCAGACCAGGGTCGCCGCGCTGCGCGAGCAGGGCCTGGTGCCCCGCCCGCTGCCGCAGATCCGGATCGTACGGTGGCTGCGCGCGCCCCGGGAGACCTTCGGCGCCTGGTCGCTGATGCTGCTCGAAGGCGTACGCACGCTGGACGAGGCGGTCGACGAGGTGCGCGAGGACCGCAGGGAGAAGGAGCAGAACCGTCTCCGCAGGAAGGACCAGGAGAAGCTGGACCGGGCGCAGATCAAGGCCCTGAACCGGCAGAACCGGGCCTGGGGCCGGGCGGGCCGGGGCGTCGCCCAGGTGGATGTCCAGGCCATCACCGCCTCGGCGGGCTCCGCGCAGTCCGTCGCGGAGCCCGCCATATCCGGGCCGGGTCAGCTGCCTCTGCGACCCCGGCCATCCCTGCAAGCCGTCAGCGGCTCCAGCTCCAAGAACGCATCGGACCCGGGCACGACTGAACCGGGAGCGGTCGACCTCACTGCCGAGGACGACACCCAGGCCCTGCCCCGGCTCGACTCGCTGGAGCAGAAACTGAAGGACCTGGAGCAGCAGTTCGGCTGACCCGTACGGACCGGTGAGCAGGTGTTCAACACTGTTGGCGATGAACGGCCCTGACAGTCCGTCGGACTGTCAGGGCCGTTCGCCGTCCAGCTCGAACCAGACCGTCTTTCCCAGCGCCTGCGGGCTGATCCCCCAGGAGTCCGCGAGGCTCTCCACCAGGATCAGCCCTCGGCCGTGCGTACCGTCGTCGGCGTTCGGTACGTGCGACACGGGCATCCCGGGGACGAAGTCCCTCACCTCCACCCGGAGTCCCCGCGGCGCCACGCTGACGGCGACGACCGCGCCGTCGTCCGTGTGGACCAGCGCGTTGGTCACCAGCTCGCTGAGCAGCAGCTCAGCCACCTGCGCGGGCTCCTCCTTCCACCGGTACCTCAGTAATTCCCGTACGGCACACCGCACTTCGGAAATCGCGGCCAGATCCGCGCTGCCCAGCCTGCGATGCAGCCGGCCCAGTTCCTGACGCTCCATCGTCTCCCCCGCCCGCACAGTGAATCGCCCCCTTCTCGTATCGAACCGCTTCACGCAATGCATGCCCCGCCCACGGGCTGTCACGCTTGCCGCCGTGTCACGGCGTGCGGAACCACGCCATCCGGTACGGATCGGACAGCCGGGACGTGGAGCTGCCGCCGTTCGGGTTAACTTCCGAAAAAGTCACTGGAGTTGGCGTTGACGGGAACGCATCTACGCGCGTCATCATGGTGGGTATGCGAATCCCCCCACGGATCACCACGCTCGGCGGCGTCGCCGCCCTCCTGTCCGTCCTCTTCGTCGGCGGCACGGTCGCGACCTCCGCGACGGCGTCCACCACCTCGGTCGGCAGCATCTGTTACTCCGCCCTTCCCTCCCAGGCTCACGACACCCTCGATCTCATCGATGCGGGTGGCCCCTTCCCGTACGACCAGGACGGCGTCGTCTTCCAGAACCGCGAAGGCGTCCTGCCCGGACAGAGCACCGGCTACTACCACGAGTACACCGTGATCACCCCTGGCGCCCCGACCCGCGGCGCACGCAGGATCGTCACCGGCGAGGAGACCCAGGAGGACTACTACACCTCCGACCACTACGAGACGTTCGACCTCGTCGACTTCCACTGCTGAACCCTCCCCGGAAGGATCCGCGCCGCAGCCCCCCACCTGCGGCGCGGATCACCGGTGAATCGGACTTGTACGCTCCCCCCATGACCGTGACCTATGTGATCAACGGCTCCGAGGTCACCGGCCTGGAGCGCTTCTGGCAGCTCATCGGCGAGGCGGTGAACGGGCCCGGCGGCTACTTCGGCACCGGTCTCGACGCCTTCGCGGACTGTCTGAGAGGCGGGATGGGCACGCCGGACGACGGCGATTTCGTCATCGAGTGGCGGGACCACGCCCTCTCGGCACGCGCCCTGGGACACGAGGAGACCGCGCGTCATCTGCGCGGCCTCCTGGACCGTGCCCACCCGAGCAACCTGCCGCGGCTGCGGCAGGAGCTCGCACAGGCGGACGGGGGCCAGGGACCGACGCTGTTCGACCAGCTGCTGGAGATCATCCGGGACGAGACGGCTCCGGGCACCCTGCGACTGCGCTGAGGGGCACGGGTGCGGTCGCCCGCACCCGTGCCCCGGGGTGGATCAGTACTGCGCGGAGACCTTCACTCCGCCGAAGTCCTGCACGGCGTAGAGGCTGATGTAGTGGGCGCCTTCCGCCGGGTGGTCGACGGTCAGCGTGTGGGCGTTCCCGGTACCGGTCGCCCGGCTGGTGTAGGCACCCGTGGTGGCCCAGCCGTTGGCGTTGTAGTAGAGATCGGCGTCGCCCGTGCCGCCGCTGGTGGTGATCTTCAGCGTGGCGGTGCCGGCGGGCACGTAGACGTAGAGGTAGGAGTAGTTGCCCTTGGTGGCCTGCTGCCCGCTGCGGGCGCAGTCCTGGCCGAGCTCGCGGCTGTCGCCGGTGACGCACTCGTTGACCGGGTCGGTGGGCGGGTTGGTGGTGGTGCCGCAGCTGCCGGCAGCGCAGGCCGTCAGCCAGGTGTTCCAGTCGGCGTCGTAGCGGCTGCCGATGGTGGAGGTGAGCAGGGTGCGGGCGCCGTTCCAGTCACCGCTGCGGTAGAGACCGAGCAGCTTGTCCACATCGGCGCGGTGCGACTGGAGCATGTAACGGACGGCCAGGTAGCCCCAGTTGTAGACGCGGGTCTGGTCGGCGTTGTCGTACGTGGTGTCGAACAGGGTGCGCAGGGTGTAGGTGTGCGCGGCGGCCTGCGTGATGGCGTCGTCGTAGACGACGTCGCGGTAGGTGTAGGAGACGTACTCCGCGAAGCCCTCGATCCACCAGATGGTCGGCGTCGTGATGCCGGCGTCGAAGTCACCGGCCATGTCGAACCGGCCGTCGAGGTAGTGCGTGTACTCGTGGTTCAGGTTCCAGATCTGGAACTCGGGACGGACCCACTCGGCCTCGTAGGCGATGAACCGCGGCTGGTTGCCGACCGCGGCCGGGTCGCCTTCCAGGTACATGCCGCCGTTGTTGGTGTCGATGCCGTAGATGGCCCCGGCGTAGGTCTGGTAGTCGGTGCTCGAATCGAAGACCACCACCTCGATGGTGCTGTTGCGGTCATTGGCGACGGGGCCCTTGTCCCGCACCACGTCGTGGAAGTAGGCGTCCTGGTTGCGCAGACTGGTGCAGGCGGTCGCCAGATCGGTCGAGGACATCTGCTGGGCCAGGATGTGAATGCTGTCGCTGCAGGTGTAGTTGACCGGGAGCACGGCGCTCTTGAGGCGTGCCGACAGGTCGCAGGTGTTGTAGGCGGAGCAGTTGGCCGCGTCGTAGAAGTCGGTCATCTCCGCGAGTCCGACCCAGAGCGGCGCGGTGGGCCCGGTCAGGGAGCTCCGGCCGAGCAGGTCGGTGACGAGCGGGCGGACCTTGGGCACCAGCGGCGCCTCCTGGAGGAAGCGGGCCAGTTCGCGTCCCGCGTTGGAGGTCAGGTACGACTGGTCCGTACCCAGCAGGCTCAGGTGGTCACGGGCGAAGCCGGCGAGCGAGTCGAGCAGGCTCGGGTCGGCCTGGACGGCGCTGACGAACTCCGGTACCTGGTGGCCTCGGAAGGTCACGGTGTACACGTTGTTGACCGCGTTGAGCATGTACCAGGAGCTGTTGTACGAGGAGTTGTAGTCGGCGAGCAGCCGCTTGACGACGTAGAGGTAGCGGGCGTTCTGCTCCGCGCTGTCGATGAGGGTGACGGCCTCGGCCAGGGTCTCGCCGTTGGCGTCCGTGACGTCGCGGGAGTGCGAGGAGGCGAAGAAGCCGTCAAGGCCGCCCTGGATGGCGGTACGCAGCGAGGCGCCGTAGCTGCCGACGGTGCCGGGGTCGTAGTACTGCACGTAGTAGCCGGCCCGGAGGAAGAGCACCAGCTGCGGCATGCCGTTGCTGCTGTTGCCCGGGTAGGCGGCCGACGCGTCGCGCATCGCGTTGGCGACGGTGACCATCTGGGCCTCGCGGAAGGCGAGGTAGCCGTCGTTGCCCTTGACGCTGAACAGGGTGTTGACGCAGTCGGTCGTCGACGCCTTGATCTGCTGCACCAGGGCGCTCCCGGTGCGGCTGGTGAAGTCCGCGACCGAGCAGGCGGCGGCCGCGCCGACTCCGGCCGACTTGGCGGCGGAGCGGGCCTTCGACTTCATCGAGGGGGCGCGGTGGCTCGGGGTGGAGGTGCCCTGGTCGTCGTAGTCGCGTCGCAGCGCGTCCTTGGAAGCGGTCTGCGGCGCCCGGTCCGCGGGCTTCAGCGCCTTGTCGCCTATGTGAGCGGCGTCCTGGACGGGGGCGGTGAGGGACTGCGCGGCGGGGCCGCCCGGATCCGGTGCGGACGGGTCGACGGCCTTGTGTGCGGCGGCCGTCGCGCTTGCGGCGGCCGTCACGGAGGGACGGACCTCGGAGGCCCGGCTCGGTGCCGCGAGCATGCCGACGCCCAGGCAGGCCGCCAGGGCCACGGTGGATAGCCCGGTAAATCTCTGACGAACCGTTCGGTTCTTCACGTGCCGCCTCCCAGCGGAGTGGTGGCCGCGCGACGGTGCGCGGCCGTGGGGGATGGTGCGCGGCCGAGGTCGGACGGGGATATGGGTCTGACATGAGCACGACCTCAATCGCGGCCGTCTGTACAATGGCACATGTCACATGTTCTTTGGAAGGCGTTGCGCGCAGATTCATCGACGCGCCAACTCCCGTCCGCGACGCCCTGCTTGCGGCCGGTGTCGACACAGCCCGAGGAGTTCCGCCCCGTGACCGATCCCCGAAACCCCCTGCACACCGGCAGCCACGACCTGCCGGTGTCGCCGGCCCTGGACGCCTTCATGCGCGCCACCTGGGCCGATACCCCGCTCCCGGCGGGTGACCGCGTCCCGTCCCATGACCTGACACCGGCCCGCCGCGCGCGGGTGGCCGCCCGCTTTCCGGGCGAGCGGCTGGTCATTCCGGCGGGCGCCCTCGCTGTCCGGTCCAACGACACGGACCACCGCTTCAGACCGCACACCGGTTACGCCTGGCTCACCGGCCTCACCGGGGAGGACCAGGCCGGCCATGTGCTGGTCCTGGAGCCCGACGGGGACGCCCGCCACGAGGCGGTCCTCTACCTGAGACCCCGGTCACCGCGTTCCGGCGGCGAGTTCTACCAGGACCGCAGGTACGGGGAGTTCTGGGTCGGCCGCAGACCCGGTCTCGCGGAGGCCGCCGGGCTCACCGGCATCCGCTGCGAGCACCTGGACGCGTGGGACAAGCTGATGACCGGGGCCCAGCCCCCGACCAGGGTCGTCGCAGGCGTCGACCCGGCGGTCGACGCCTTGCTGGGTGACGCTCGCCGGATCCCCGCGCCACGGCCCGCCCCGGCCGGCCTGGACACCGTCCTCAGCGAGCTGAGGCTCGTCAAGGACCCTTGGGAGCAGGGCGAGTTGCAGCGAGCCGTCGATGCGACGACCGCCGGGTTCGAGGACGTCGTACGGTCACTGCCACAGGCCCTGGCCCATCCGCGCGGCGAACGCGTGGTCGAGGGCGTGTTCGGCCTCAGGGCCCGGCTCGACGGGAACGGTCCCGGCTACGCGACCATCGCCGCCGCCGGGGCGCACGCCTGTGTGCTGCACTGGACCCGTAACGACGGCCCGATGGAGCGCGGGCAGTTGCTGCTGCTGGACGCGGGCGTGGAGACCGATTCGCTCTACACGGCCGACGTCACCCGCACCCTCCCGCTGTCCGGCACCTTCACCCCCCTCCAGCGCACCGCGTACGAACTGGTGCTGGCCGCCCAGGACGCGGGCATCGCGGCGCTGCGTCCCGGCGCCCGGTTCCGCGACTTCCACCAGGCCGCGATGCGGGTCATCGCCGACGGCCTGCACGACTGGGGCGTGCTGCCGATGCCGGCCGAGGAGGCGCTGGCCCCCGAGAACGGGTTCCACCGCCGCTACACCCTGTGCAGCAGCGGCCACATGCTCGGCATGGACCTGCACGACTGCGCGCAGGCACGCGCGGGGGCGTACCTGGACGGGGTCCTGGAGCCGGGGCAGGTGCTCACCGTGGAGCCGGGCCTGTACCTCCAGCCGGACGACGAGACGCTCCCCCGGGAGCTCCGGGGCATCGGCATCCGGATCGAGGACGACCTCGTGATCACCGCGGACGGCGCCCGGCTGATGTCATCCGCGCTGCCCCGGACGCCGGACGGCGTCGAGGCCTGGATGGCGGGGCTGCTGGAGAGCTGAGGAGCGGCCGGGGCCGCAACGGCCTCGGGAGGCCGCTGAACAGCCCTGGGCACCGCGTACTTGGGCCGGGCCGGCGCCGGGGCCGCCGGCCTCAGGCCTTGACGGCCGGTACGCCCTCGGGCTCCCCGTCGGCCTGCTCCCCGTCCGCCCGTTCCATGTCCGCCCGCTTGCCGTCGGCCCACAGGGACCGGACATGGGACATATGGGCGAGCATGCAGGCCTCGGCGCCGGGGGCGTCACCGGCGACCACCAGATCCAGCAGTTGTACGTGCTCCTCGGCCGAGGCCGTCAACTGCCCTGATTCGGCGAGCCGGTTCAGCCCGTAGAGCCGGGAGCGCTTGCGCAGCTCGCTGACCTCCTCGACCAGCCGGCGGTTCCCGGCCAGCCCGAGCAGAGCGAGGTGGAAGCGGCGGTCTGCCTCCAGGTAGCCCAGTATGTCGTGCCGGCGTGCGGCCTCGACGATCTCCTGCGCGACGGGGCGCAGCGCCTCCAGCTCCCGCGTCAGGCCCATCCGCGCGATCCGGCCCACGGTGGGGACCTCGATCATGGCGCGGAGTTCGGTGAAGTCGTCGAGGTCCTGGTCGGTCAGCTCGGTGATCCGGAAGCCCTTGTTGCGGACGGCCTCGACCAGTCCCTCCCGGGCCAGATCGAGCATCGCCTCGCGGACGGGCGTCGCGGAGACGCCGAACTCCGAGGCGAGCGCGGGCGCGGAGTAGATCGTGCCAGGCCTCAGCTCCCCGGAGATCAGCGCCGCCCGCAGCGCGTGCGCCACCTGGTCGCGCAGATGTTCCTGCGCCGAGATCACGTTGAGCGACGTGAGGCGGGCCATGTCTGTCCTCCAGCACCGTATGGAGCACCAGAATACAATGTCACGTTGTCTTGCCGCCCGGCTCCGTGGCGCGGGGAGTGCGGGGCCGGGCGGCAGGGGTCCGCCGGGTCACGGATTCACAGCAGGAACCCTTCGGGGAAGGGGTCGGCCGGATCGAGGAAGTACTGCGCGGTTCCGGTGATCCAGGCGCGGCCCGTGACGGTGGGGACGACCGCGGGCAGCGTTCCGACGGTGGTCTCCGCGACCAGCCGGCCGGTGAACGACGTACCGATGAAGGACTCGTTGACGAAGTCGGTGTCCAGGGGGAGTTCGCCCCGCGCGTGCAGCTGGGCCATCCGGGCGGAGGTTCCGGTGCCGCACGGTGACCGGTCGAACCATCCGGGGTGGATGGCCATGGCGTGCCGGGAGTGGACGGCGTCGGAGCCAGGTGCGATCAACTGCACGTGCTTGAGCCCGTGGATGTCGGGGTCGAGCGGGTGGACCGGCCGGTCGGTGTCGTTGACCGCGTCCATCAGGGCGAGCCCCGCCTCCAGCAGTTCGTCCTTGCGCGAGCGGTCGAAGGGGAGCCCGAGATCGTCCAGTCGCACCATCGCGTAGAAGTTGCCGCCGTAGGCGAGGTCGTAGGGGACGGTGCCGAAACCGGGCACCTTCGCCGTGAGACCCAGGCCTGCGGAGAAGGCCGGGACGTTGGTGAGCGTGACGGAGACGGCGGCCCCGTCCTCGACGTGCACATCGACGCAGACCAGTCCGGCGGGGGTGTCCAGCCGCACCGTGGTGACCGGTTCGGTGACCTCCACCATGCCGGTCTCCACCAGCACGGTGGCCACCCCGATGGTGCCGTGTCCGCACATCGGCAGAAAGCCCGAGACCTCCATGAACAGGACCCCGAAGTCGGCGTCGGGGCGGGTCGGCGGCTGGAGTACGGCACCGCTCATGGCGGCATGGCCGCGCGGCTCGTACATCAGCAGGGTGCGCACCGCGTCGCGGTGCGCCATGAAGTGATTGCGTCGTTCGGCCATGGTGGCGCCGGGGATGGTGCCGATCCCGCCGGTGATGACGCGGGTGGGCATGCCCTCGGTGTGCGAGTCGACGGCGTGGAATATGTGACGCGTGCGCAAGTCTCCTCCTCGGTCGTCCTGCCGGTCCGTTGCGGTGTGCGGGCCGGGGGCCGGTCAGTCCAGTCCCTCGGCCCGCGCCTTCTCGGTGGCGGCGCGTACGGCGGCCACGGCCTCGGCGTCCAGCGGCAGCCTCGGCGGACGGGTGGGACCGCCGTGCCGTCCGACGATGTCCATCGACGCCTTGATCGCCTGGACGAACTCCGGCTTCGAGTCCCACCGCAGCAGCGGATGCAGCCGCCGGTAGAGCGGCAGGGCCGTCTCCAGGTCCCCGGAGACGGCGGCACGGTACAGCGCGACACAGCCGGCGGGCAGCATGTTGGGGCAGCCCGCGATCCAGCCGACCGCACCGGCCAGGGCGAGTTCCAGCAGGACGTCGTCGGCGCCGACCAGCAGATCGAGCCCGGGAGCCTCCTCGGCGATCTCGTAGGCCCTGCGGACGTCCCCGCTGAACTCCTTGACGGCCACGATGGACCCGTCCGCGTAGAGCTGTGCCAGGAGCCGCGGGGACAGATCGACCTTGGTGTCGAAGGGATTGTTGTACGCGACGACCGGCACGCCCGCCCCCGCGACCTCGGCGTAGTGCGCGCGGACCGCGGCGTCCTCGCACGGGTAGCCGTTGGGCGGCAGCAGCAGGACGGAACCGGCACCCGCCTCCGCCGCCTGGTCGGCCCGGCGGCGCGACTGGGCGCTGTCGTAGGCGGAGACCCCGGGCATGACCCTGGCGCCGTCCCCGGCCGCCTCGACCGCGACCCGCACCACCTGGTCGCGCTCCTGGTCCGTGAGGGTCTGGTACTCCCCCAGCGAGCCGTTGGGCACCACTCCGTCGCAGCCAGCGTCCACGAGGTCGCGGACGTGGGCCGCGTACGCGTCGAAGTCGATGGACCGGTCTTCGCGCAGGGTGAGCGGGGTGGCGACCATGACGCCTCGCCAAGGCCTGGTCCGTGCTGCGGAGTTCGTCGACATCTGGGCTCCTTGAGGTGGTGACATGACATGAATCGGCAGGGGAGAAGAAGGAGAGGGCCGGGAGACGGGCGGGGGCCGGGAGACGGGCGCGCCGCGGGGCCTCACACGTCCTCGGGGCGGGCCGCGCGGGCGAGCACGGAGAGCGGGACGGGGCAGGCGAGCGGACGGCGGTCGGGGGCTCCGGCCTCCGCGGCGCAGCCCGCCAGTCCCCGGACCGCGAATCCGCACGTCCGGCCCTGGCACCAGCCCATCCCGGCCCGGGTGAGGAGTTTGACCGTACGGCTGTCCCCGGCACCGAGGTCGTCGACCGCTGTGCGGATCGCGCCGGCGGTGACCTCCTCGCAGCGGCAGACCTCCGTGTCCGCGGTGAGCCACTCGGTCCATCCGGGGCCGGGCCGGTGCACGGCGCCCATCAGCTCGGCGAACGCGCGCATCCGCCGCCGGGCCCGGCGCAGCGCCGTCACCCGGTGCGCGTCCCGGCCCCGCGTCCCCTGCCTTGCGTCGCGGGTCACGGAGAGCGCGGCCAGCTCCCCTTCGGCCAGCGCGAGGTGCACCCCGCCGATGCCGCCCGTCTCCCCCGCGGCCCAGACACCGGGCACGGTGGTGCGCAGGTCGTCGTCGAGCACCAGGGCGGCCGCCCCGTCCGCACCGCACCGGGTCGCGCAGCCCAGGCCCACGGCGAGGTCCAGCTGCGGTACGAGGCCGTGGCCCACGGCCAGGGTGTCGCAGTCGATACGGCGCCCGGTCCCGGGCAGCGGACGCCAGTCGCGGTCCAGGCGGCTGACGGTGACACCCTCCACCCGGTCGGTGCCGTGCACGGCGGTGACCGCACGGTGCGTCAGCACCCGTACCCGGTCGCGGGCCAGTGCCACGCCGTGCCGTACGCCCTCCCGGAGCCGGCCGGGGTCGGCGGCCAGCACGCGGGGAGCGCGTCCGTACTCCACGTATCCGGCGGCCTCCACCAGAGCGGGCACCCGGGCGCCCGCCCGCGTCAGGGACACCGCGACGGCCTGCAGCAGCGGCCCGCTGCCCGCGACGACGATGCGCCGTCCCGGCAGTACCAGCCCCGACTTGAGCATGGCCTGCGCCCCGGCCGCGCCCACGACACCCGGCAGGGTCCAGCCGGGGAAGGGGAGCTGGCGCTCGTGGGAGCCGGTCGCGATGAGCAGCCGGCGGGCGCGCAGCGCGGCCGAACCCTCGCTGTCGGGCCCGGTGACGGCGTGCAGGGTCCAGTCCGCCCCGGACCTCTCGACGGCCCACACCTGATGCCCGGCGAGGTGGTGGATCCGCCCCGCGTCGCGGTGCCGGTCGAGACGGGACCTCAGTGCGGCGAACCGCGCCCAGCCGTGGTGCAGTGCCTCGGGCCGGGTGGCGCCGAGGCCGGGGGCCGGGGCGCGGTAGTACTGGCCGCCGGGTGCGTCCGCGGCGTCGAGCAGGACGACATCGAGTCCGCGGTCGGCCGCGGTGACCGCCGCCGCCAGTCCGGCCGGTCCGGCGCCCACCACCGCGAGTTCGGTGAAGGACGGCGCGGCCGCGGAACCGGGGGGCTCAGTGGAGGAGTCCGGCATGTCCGTCTCCTTCCTGGGTCGTGACCACGTCGCCGGGGCCGGCGGGCAGCAGACAGGCCCGGCGGCCGGGGACGCCGTTCACGGTGACCAGGCAGTCGAAGCAGGAGCCGATACCGCAGAAGGCACCCCGTGGCCGTCCGTTCACCCTGGTGGTGCGCCAGGTGAGGACGGAGGCCGCCCAGAGGGCTGCCGCCACGCTCTGCCCCGGCAGGGCACGGACCGGGCGGCCGTCAAAGGTGATCTCGAACCCCGGCCCGGACTCGGCACCGGCCACGCCGGCCGGGGTGCGGGCGGTGTCGCGCTTACGGATACGTATCACCAGGGCTCCTGTCTCGGTGATCGGGCGGTCGGGCCGGCCGGCGGGAGTTCGCGGGACCCGCGTGGCGAGGCCGGGGCCGGTAGCGGGCTTCTCTGTGGTGTACGGCGTCGCGGCCGGCGGTTCACGGCCCGGATCCGGGCGTCACGTCGAACCGGTCCGGCCGGAACGGCTCGGGGTCGATGGCGGGTTCCTCCCCGCGGATCGCCGCGACGACCAGCGCCGCCGTCGCGGGCGCCAGTCCGATACCCGCGCCCTCGTGGCCGCAGGCGTGGAAGAGGCCCGGGACCCGGCGGTCGGGTCCGATCGCCGGGAGGTGGTCGGGCAGGTAGGGGCGGAACCCGTGGTAGGCGCGCAGCACGCGGGCCGTCCCGAGTACGGGGAAGAGCGCGGCCGCCGCGGCGGCCAGCCGGCTGATGACCGGCACGGACAACGTGCGGTCGAAGCCGACCCGTTCGCGGCTGGCGCCGATCAGTACCGGCCCCGACGGTGTGCCCTCCACGACGGGTGACGTCTGCAGAGCGGCCGACCCGCTGGAGACATCGGCCACGTACTCCGCCGCGTACACCTTGTGCCTGATCAGGCGTGGCAGCGGCTCGGTGACCAGGACGAACCCGCGCCGGGGCAGTACGGGCAGTTCCACCCCCGCCAGTGCGGCCAGCTCGCCGCCCCGGACGCCCGTGGCGTTGACGACCGCGGGCGCGAGCAGGTCACCCCCGCCGGTCCGTACGCCGCGCACCGCGCCCGTCGGCCCGGTCAGCACGGCCGTGACCGCCTCGCCCAGGTGCACGACGGCCCCGGCGTCGCGTGCCGCGCGTATCAAGTGGGCCGCTGCCAGGGCGGGTTGCACCTGCGAGTCCTGCGGATAGAGGACTCCGCCCGCGAGGCCGGGCGCGAGGTGCGGTTCCAGTTCCGCCAGCTCGTGCGGGGCGACCGCGCAGGTCCGCACTCCCGCCCCGCCCTGTCCGGCCGCCGTCGCGGTCAGGGTGGCCAGCGACGACGCGCCGGCCGCGACCACCAGACCTCCCTTGCGCTCGAACTCGATCGCCGGTGGCAGCACTTCGGAGAGTTCGCGCCAGCGGGACAAGGAGAGCAGCGCGAGGTCCAGCTCCGGACCCGGCGACTTGTCCGAGACCAGGAGATTGCCCTCACCGGCCCCGGTGGTGCCACCGGCGACCGGTCCGCGGTCCACCACCGCGACCGCGAGTCCGGACCGGGCGGCGTAGTAGGCGCAGGCGGCGCCGACCACTCCGGCCCCGACAACGACAACGTCCAAAGGCTGTCTCATGAACACGTCAGTAATATGTCACATTGCTCAGGGGGTGCCAAGAGGGCGTCATCACCCTCTGTATGACGCGTCGTCACGTACGCTGCGCCCCACGTCACGCCCCGCGGTACCGGCGGCCGGCCGCCGGCCGCCGGTGAGGGGTGGATGCCTGCCACCGGGGAATGCAAGCCCTCGACCGCGCGCGGGCGCCGACAACGAGGAGCGACATGCACGACGACAGCACACTGGTGGAGGGCCGGCTGGAGCGGGCCCTGCGCCAGTTCATCCGCCCCGCCGAGTACGCGGCGCGGACCCCGCTCACGCTGGCGGTGTGGCATGCGCCGGGCGAGCCGGTTCCGGTGGCGGAGGCTCTCAAGGCGCGCTACGAACCCTTCGCGGCCGGGACGGTGTGGGGCGGTCCGTGGACCACCAGCTGGTTCCGGCTCGACGGTGCGGTGCCGCAGGAGTGGGCCGGCCGCCGGGTCGAGGTGGTGGTCGATCCGGGCTTCTCGGGCCAGGCTCCCGGCTTCCAGGCCGAGGGGATGCTCTACGACACCGAGGGCGTCCCGCTGAAGGGTGTCCACCCGCGCAACCGGCATCTGACCGTCGGCGCACCCGCCGCCGGTGGCGAGCGGGTCTCCCTGCTGCTGGAGGCGGCGGCCAACCCGGCGGTGCTGGAACACGGCTTCGAGCCGACGCCGCTCGGGGACGTGCTCACGGCGGGCGACGATCCGCTCTACCGGTTCGCGTCGGCGGACCTCGCCGTGCTGGACGAGGACGTCTGGCACCTCGTGCTGGACATCGAGGTGCTGTCCGAGCTGATGCGGGAGCTGCCCACCGACCGGTCGCGGCGGCACGAGATCCTGCGGGCGCTGGAGCGGATGCTCGACGCACTCGATCTGCACGATGTGTCCGCCACCGCGGCGGCCGGACGGGCCGAGCTCACCGAGGTCCTGTCCAGGCCCGCGTCGGCGAGCGCGCACCGGATCTCGGCCACCGGGCACGCGCACATCGACTCGGCATGGCTGTGGCCGCTGCGCGAGACGGTACGGAAGGCCTCCCGCACCTTCGCCAACGTCACCGCGCTCGCCAAGGACTACCCGGAGCTGGTGTTCGCCTGTTCACAGGCCCAGCAGTACGCGTGGGTCAAGGAGCACCAGCCGCACATCTGGGAGCGGATCGTCCGGGCGGTGGCGGACGGGCAGTGGGAGCCCGTCGGTTCGATGTGGGTGGAGTCCGACGCCAATCTGCCCGGCGGCGAGGCGCTGGCCCGGCAGATCGTGCACGGGAAGCGGTTCTTCGAGCAGGAGCTGGGGGTGGAGACCGAGGAGATCTGGCTGCCGGACTCCTTCGGCTGCACCGGCGCGTTCCCGCAGCTGGCCCGGCTGGCGGGTATCCGGTGGTTCCTGACGCAGAAACTGTCGTGGAACCAGACCAACAAGATGCCGCACCACACCTTCTGGTGGGAGGGCATCGACGGCACCAGGATCTTCACGCACTTCCCGCCCGTCGACACCTACAACGCCCACTTCCACGGCCTGGAACTCGCCCACGCCGAGAAGAACTTCACGGACAAGGGCCGGGCCACCCGCTCCCTCATGCCGTTCGGCTGGGGCGACGGCGGCGGCGGCCCGACCCGGGAGATGATGGAGAAGGCCCGCAGACTCAGCGATCTGGAGGGCTCCCCCCGGGTCGAGATCGAGAAGCCCTCGGCGTTCTTCACCGCGGCCGAGGAGGAGTACGGGGCGCAGGCACCGGTCTGGTCGGGTGAGCTGTACCTGGAGCTGCACCGGGCGACGTACACCACGCAGGCGAAGACCAAACAGGGCAACCGCCGCAGCGAACACCTGCTGCGCGAGGCCGAGTTGTGGGCGACCGCGGCGGCCCTGCGGGCACCCGCGTACGCCTACCCGTACGAGGCGCTGGACCGGATCTGGAAGACGGTCCTGCTCCACCAGTTCCACGACATCCTGCCGGGCTCGTCCATCGCCTGGGTCCACCGCGAGGCCCGTGACACCTACGAGCAGGCGCGCGTGGAGCTGGCGGACCTGGTGGCGGAGGCGGTGACGGCGCTCGGCAGGGCACAGGGGCTCGTGGCGCTCAACTCCTCCCCGTACCCGCGCAGTCAGGTCGTCGAGCTGGACGCCGAGGCGAGTGCGGTGCTGCCGTCCGGGGCTCATGCGCAGCCGCTGGGCGACGGGCGCACCGCGGTGCTCGCCGAGGCGCCGGGGCTCGGCTCGGGGCTGCTGGACGGTGCGGCGGTCCCGGAGCAGGGCGTCTCGGCCGTCGTCCGCGCGGACGACGGGACCGTCCTCGACAACGGGCTGCTGCGCGTCACCGTCGACCGGGACGGGCTGATCACCTCCGTCCTCGACCTCGCGGCGGGCCGTGAGGTCCTGGCCCCGGGCCACCGGGCCAACCTCCTCCAGCTGCACCCGGACCACCCGAACAACTGGGACGCGTGGGACATCGACGCCCACTACCGCCGCTCACGCACCGATCTCACCGATGCCGAGCTGGTCGAGCTGGTGGAGGAGGGGCCGCTGCGGGCGGCCGTGCGGGTGGTGCGTGCGTTCGGCGCGTCCCGGATCGTGCAGGAGATCCGGCTCGCCGCGGGGAGCAGGCAGGTCGATATCGAGACCGAGGTGGACTGGCAGGAGTCGGAGAAGGTACTCAAGGCGGCCTTCCCGCTCGATGTGCACGCCGAACGGTCCACGGCCGAGATCCAGTTCGGTCACGTCCACCGGCCCACGCACGCCAACACCGGCTGGGACGCGGCCCGTTTCGAGATCTGCGCCCATCGCTGGCTGCGGGTCGCCGAGCCGGGGTACGGCATCGCGCTGCTCAACGACTCGACGTACGGGCACGAGGTGACCCGCACCCCGCACGCGGCGGGCCTCGGCACGACCGTACGGCTGACACTGCTGCGCGCCCCGCACAGCCCCGACCCGGAGACCGACCTCGGCACGCACCGGTTCCGGTACGCGCTGGCGCCCGGCGTGGAGATCACCGACGCGGTACGGGAGGGACTGGCGCTCAATCTGCCGCTGCGCGCCGCGGTCGCCCCGGCGGTGCCGTCGGTCGTGTCGACCGGCCATCCGGCGGTGACCGTGGAGTCGGTGAAGCTCGCCGAGGACCGCGGCGGCGATGTGATCGTCCGGCTCTACGAGTCGGCCGGGGGCCGGGCCGACGCGACGCTGCGGGTCTCGTTCCCCGTCGTCGCGGCCCGGATCACCGACCTGCTGGAACGGCCGCTGCACGAGGCGACGACCGACGCGCACGGCCTCTCGCTGACGCTGCGGCCGTTCCAGATCCTGACGGTGCGGCTGACCCCGGCCTGAGGACGTGGGGATGTGGGGATGTGGGGATGTGAGGACGGGATGTGAGGAACCGTCCCGGCCCGCCCCGGCCTCGCTCCTGGCCGTCGCGGGTCAGGGGCGGGGCACGTTGCGGAGGTTGGAGCGGGCCATCTGGACCATCCGCCCCACTCCGCCGTCCAGCACGATCTTGCTTGCCGAGAGCGCGAAACCGGTCACCATGTCCGCGCTGATCTTCGGCGGGATGGAGAGCGCGTTGGGATCGGTGACGACGTCGACGAGGGCCGGGCCCTTGTGCCTGAAAGCATCCTTGAGGGCGCTTTCGAGCTGCTTGGGCTTCTCGACACGTACGCCGTACGCCCCCGAGGCACGGGCGATGGCCGCGAAGTCCGGGTTCTTGTTGGTCGTCCCGAACGACGGCAGTCCCGCCACCAGCATCTCCAGTTCGACCATGCCCAGCGCGGAGTTGTTGAACAGGACGACCTTCACCGGCAGGTCGTACTGGACGAGGGTGAGGAAGTCCCCCATCAGCATGGTGAATCCGCCGTCCCCGGACATCGAGACGACCTGCCGGTTCCGGTCCGTGAACTGCGCGCCGATGGCCTGCGGCAGCGCGTTGGCCATCGAGCCGTGGGTGAACGAACCGATCACCCGGCGTTTGCCGTTCGGCGACAGATAGCGGGCCGCCCAGACATTGCACATGCCCGTGTCGACCGTGAACACCGCGTCCTCGTCGGCGAGTTCGTCCAGCACCGATGCCACGTACTCCGGGTGGATCGGCACGTGCTTGTCGACCTTGCGGGTGTACGCCTTGATCACGCCCTCCAGCGCGTCGGCGTGCTTCTTGAGCATCCGGTCGAGGAACTTGCGGTCGGTCTTCGCCTTCACCCGCGGGGTCAGACAGCGAAGCGTCTCGCGGACATCGCCCCAGACCGCCAGATCGAGCTTGGAGCGGCGGCCCAGGTGCTCGGGCCGCACATCGACCTGGACGATCTTCACATCGGTGGGGAGGAAGGCGTTGTACGGGAAGTCCGTACCGAGCAGGATCAGCAGATCGCACTCGTTGGTGGCCTCGTAGGCGGCGCCGTAGCCGAGCAGGCCGCTCATGCCGACGTCGTACGGGTTGTCGTACTGGATCCACTCCTTGCCGCGCAGCGCGTGCCCGACCGGGGACTTCACCCGCTCGGCGAACTCCATCACCTCGGCGTGCGCACCGGCCGTCCCGCTGCCGCAGAACAGCGTCACCCGTTTGGCCTCGTCGACCATCCGGCAGAGCTTCTCGATCTCCGCGTCGCCCGGCCGCACGGAGGGCCGTGAGGTGACCATGGCGTGCTCGATCGACTTCTCCGGTGCGGACTGCGAGGCGATGTCGCCCGGCATCGAGACGACGCTGACGCCGCCCCGGCCGACCGCGTGCTGGATGGCCGTCTGGAGCAGCCTCGGCATCTGCTGCGGGTTGGAGATCATCTCGTTGTAGTGGCTGCACTCCTGGAAGAGCAGCTCCGGATGGGTCGCCTGGAAGTACCCGAGGCCGATCTCGCTCGACGGGATGTGCGAGGCGAGCGCGAGCACGGGTGCCATGGAGCGGTGTGCGTCGTAGAGGCCGTTGATGAGGTGGAGATTGCCGGGTCCGCACGATCCGGCGCAGGCCGCCAGCGTGCCGGTGATCTGCGCCTCCGCACCGGCGGCGAACGCGGCCGTCTCCTCGTGTCTGACCTGGATCCAGTCCATGCCCGAGTGCCGGCGGATGGCGTCGACGACCGGGTTGAGGCTGTCGCCGACGACTCCGTACAGCCGCTTGACGCCCGCGCGGGCGAGGATGTCGACGAACTGCTCCGACACGTTCTGCTTGGCCATGGGTGCGTTCTCCCTCTGCCTGTGCTCCGTGCACGTTCGGCTGTCCGGACTCCGGGGCGCGAAACCTCCGCCGGAGCGGTTCTCTCCGGAGTCCATCAACCCACGGCGCGCGCGGTTACGCCTCCCAGACGCCGACCGCCGTCCGGTCGTCGGCGTACCCCTTGACCCTGAGCTGGGCGTCCGCGAGGAACTCCGCGAGGCCGGGCGCCGGGCCGGGCGCCCAGCGGGCGGCGAGTTCTTCGGCCAGCGCCGGTTCGTCGCGCATCGGGTCCGCCAGACCGTTGCTGCACAGCAGCAGGGTGTCGCCCGGCCGGGCGACCGAGGCCCGGAAGCGGAACGGTTCCGCGGGCGGCGGGACCGGGCTCTCGATGTACGGGGACGGGGCGGTGGTGATCCCCAGGTCCATGGTCAGCCGCTCGCCGTCGGGACCGCTCTCGGGGGACGCGGAGCCGAAACCGACCACGCCCTCCCCCGTGAGTTCGCCGGGGTGCGCAACCGCCGGTTCGAGGTCCTGCCAGCTGCCGTCGCGCAGCCGGAAGAGCCCTCCGCCGCCGACGCCGAAGAAGACCCGGGTGCGGCAGTCGGGATCGGCGGACAGCAGGAGGCAGCGCAGACCCGACGTGTACTCGTGCGGTTCGAGCCCGAGTTCGGCGGCGCGGGCGCGGAGCTTGCCGTAGCTGCGGTCGGCGAGCCGGTGCAGACCCGATTTGAGTTCGCCGCGGCGGCCCGCCCGTATGTCCTCGGAGAGCCGGGCATGGCTGCGTCCGACGGCCTCACCGATCCAGCGGCACGCGTCGGCGGCGGCCGGATGCACGCCCTCGGCGGTACGGGCGCCGCCCGCGACGGCGACCAGGACGAGGGCGCTCTCGGCGGTGCCGAAGCGCGCGGTGAGCAGCGCGTCGCGCCGGGGCTCGCCCCGGAACCGTGCGGAGTCACCGCGCACGGAGGCGGCCCGCAGGGTGTACGTCCCGTAAACGGCGCCGTCGAGCACGGTGTCGGCGACGAGGGCGTGGATCTCGCGCGGGTCGGTGGCGGGCAGCGCGGTGGGCTCCGCGTCGTACGTGGGCGGCCGGGCACCCACGTACGACGCGGGGCGGGGCGCTTGCGCCCCGGCGGCGGGGGAGGTGCGGGCCGGAGCGGTGTGAGCAGGAGCGGTGTGGGCCGGGGTCTTCGTGTCCGGTCGCTCGTTCTCGTCCGGCCGCTCGTTCTCCTTCCGCTCGACGACCGGCCGTCTGGGCAGCGGCGGGGCGATGCGGGGATCGGCGGGAGGCGGCGGGGGCGGCACGGGTGCGGGTTCGGATGCGGCTTCGGGTTCGGGTTCGGGTGCGGGTTCGGCAGGGGGCTCGGGCGCCACGGCTTCGGGCGCCGGGGCGGGTATGGGCGCCGGTGTCGCGAAGGTGCGGGGCCCGGATGTGCCGGCCGGGGGCTCCCACGGAGCGCGTACGGGCTCCTCGCGCGACGGCGACGGCGGTGGCGTCGGGGGCGGAACGGGCGGGGCCTGCGCCGTCCGGTCGGCCTCCGGCGGCGCCACCCGTGGCTCGGGCACCACCGCGGCCGCCTCGTACGCGTCACGGCCGTCGGGCCCCACGGCGTCCGATGCCGAGTCGAAGCGGTCGTCGAGACTGTCGGCCGCCTGGCTCGCCCCGGTGTCCGGGGCGGATTCGTCGTACAGCCTGCGCCACCAGTCGTCCTCGTGGGCGGCGGGCCTCTCCCCCTGCTGACTCATGCCCATATTGTCCACCGCGGGGGCCGTCGCAAAACGGATCATCCCGAAAATGTGATGGGAGGCCTCCGGGAAAGAGGTCCGCCGGGCGGCCCCACCCCCCACGGGAGGGACGCCCGGCGGACCGGTCGGGGTGATCCGTCGTCAGCGCGCGGCGCGGACGTCGGTCATGGTCTCAACTTCCCTTGCTCACCAGCACCTTGTTGCGAGGGAAACCGGAACGGGCAGCACAAAGCATCACGTTCCGGAGGTTGTTGGTGCTGCGGTGGCGCAACATTGGCAGAGGGGCGGGCGGTACAGCGATGATGTGCCGAGGCGGGTTTACGCCGTGGCCGCTTTCCGCCACGGCCCGGTCGGCCGAACAGCCCGACATGACATGGAAGCACTGCGTCCGGGGAGGGGTCCGGAGATGCTGGGAGCCATAGGTCTCGACGAAAGACAGGAGTCGGCCTATCGCGCGCTCGTGGCGCTGGGAGCCGCGGAGCTCTCCGATCTCGCACACCGGCTGGCGCTTCCGGAACCGGAGACCGAGCGGGCGCTGCGACGGCTGGAGCAGCACGGTCTGGCCGCCCAGTCGTCGGCCCGCACGGGGCGGTGGGTGGCGGCGCCGCCGGGGGTCGCGCTGGGTGCGCTGCTGACGCAGCAGCGCCATGAGCTGGAGCAGGCGGAGCTGGCGGCGGCGCTGCTGGCCGAGGAGTACCGGGCGGACGCCGCCGAACCCGCCGTCCACGACCTGGTCGAGGTGGTCACCGGTGCGAGCGCGGTGGCGCACCGGTTCCATCAGCTCCAGCTGGGTGCGACGAGCGAGGTGTGCGCCCTGGTCACCGGGAAGCCGATCGCGGTCAGCGGTCTCGACAACGAGTCCGAGGAGCAGGCCGCCACGCGTGGGGTGACGTTCCGGGTGGTGGTCGAGCGCGAGGTGCTCGCGCTGCCGTCCGGGATCCTGGAGCTGTCGGCGGCGCTGAGCCGTGACGAGCGGTGCCGGGTCGTGGACCGGGTGCCGACGAAGCTTGTCGTCGCCGATGCCTCGCTGGCGATGGTTCCGCTGACGGGCCGTGGCGCGGAGCCCGCGGCCCTGGTCGTGCACGCGTCCGGGCTGCTGGAGTCGCTGATGGGGCTCTTCGAGGCGGTGTGGCGCGAGGCGATGCCGCTGCGGCTCGGCGAGAGCGGGCTGCTGCGGGAGGACGCGACCGGGCCCGATCCGACGGATCTGGAAGTCCTGTCACTGCTGCTGGCCGGGCTGACCGACGCCAGTGTGGCGAAACAGCTGGAACTGGGGCTGCGGACCGTGCAGCGCCGGGTCAAGGGCCTGATGGAGCTCACCGGGGTGTCGACCCGGCTACAGCTGGGCTGGCATGCCTACGAGCGGGGCTGGGTGTCCCGCGAGCCGCGCGCCTGAGCGGCCGTCGGCCCTCGAATCCCGGCCGATACGCCCTCTGAGCTGCGCCGACGGGCACTGCTGGGGGCATCGACGACGGGCGGGACCGGCCGGACTCCGGCACGCTGGTCAGATGAGTGTGTGGCAGCTCGTCACCGTCGGCCTGGTCATCCTGCTCGGCCTGATCGGTGTGCTGGTGCCCGGTGTGCCAGGTCAGGCGATCGTGTGGGCCGCCGTGCTGTGGTGGGCGCTGGCGGACAACACCCCGGCCGCCTGGGGTGTGCTGATCGGCGCCACGGCGCTTCTGCTGCTGAACCAGGCGCTGAAGCCGCTCCTCGCACCGCGCCGCCCGCGTGAGTCGGGTGCGCCGCGCCGGACGCTGATGCTCGGCGGGATCGGCGCGATCGCCGGCTTCTTCGTCGTCCCGGTCATCGGCGCGATCGCCGGGTACGTGGGCGTGATCTACGGGGCGGAGCGGCTGCGGCTGGGCAGCCGGGGGGCGGGGTGGGCCTCGGTCCGCTCGGTGATGCGGGCCACCGGCTACTCCGTACTGGTCGAACTGTTCGCCTGCCTGCTGGTGACAGGGGCATGGCTGAGCGTGCTGCTCTGGCGCTGACGCGGGGCGTGCCGCTCCGGCCCTGGCGTCACGTAGACGGAGTCCGATCACATGGATAGAAACACATCGGATCTCTCGCATCCTATTGACGCTCGGATAGCGCAAGTCTAACTTCCGTGAGGACATAGCTCGGATGAATTGCCGCACCCGACTGCGTATGAGTCGCCAGGAGATGCCTTGCCCACAGCACCGGACCCCGCCGCCTCCCCCCGGACCGATTCCCCGTCGCCCGCGCCCTCCCGCAGAACCGTCCTCGCCACCGGGACCGCGCTCGGCGGCGCCCTCGTGGTGGGCGGCACGGCCGTCCCCGCCCAGGCCGCCGCCCCGGCGGCCGCCGCGACGGCCCCGGTCGCGGTGCACTCCCCCGCCGACAGCTGGAACACCGTCCTCGACGACGCCGACCTGCACTGGCAGAAGCTGCCGAAGACCTGGTACGAGGGCCCGTACCTGGGCAACGGCCGGCTCGGCTCCGGCATCTACGCGGAGCCCGGCGCCGAGACCACGGCGATCCGGTTCAACGTCCAGCACTCCGAGGTCCAGGACCACCGCCCCGAGTACGGCTCGCTCTTCGGCCTGGCCCGGCTCCCGATCGGCCACTTCACCCTGGAGCCGGCCGGCACCATCACGGGCATCGACTGGCGGATGCGGCTGCGCACGGCCGAACTCCGGGGCACGGTCACGACCTCCGCCGGCACCCTCACGCTCCGCGCCTTCATCCAGTCCACCGGCGACGTCCTGGCCGTCGAGGTGACCCCGAGCGCGGGCGAGAAGGACTTCCGTTGGGTCTTCCACCCGGCCGAGGCGATCAGCCCCCGCGCCGCCTTCAAACCGCTGCCCGACGGCTACACGGGCAATCCCCCGGCCGTCGTCGAGCAGCACGGCGCCACCTCCGCCGCCGTGCAGTCGCTGCTCGGCGGCGGACAGCACGTCACCGCCTGGCGCGAGCGGGCGCGCGGCGCCGGCCGCACCCTGTACGCGAGCGTCGCGCACTCGTATCCGAAGAACAGCGCCCGCGACCGCGCCCTGCGGACCGTCACGGTCGCCTCGGCCCTCCCGTACACCCTGCTGGCCGCCCCGCACCGGCTCTGGTGGGACCGCTTCTACCGGAAGAGCTTCTTGTCCCTGCCCGATGCCCGGCTCCAGCGGTTCTACTGGATCCAGCTCTACAAAACGGCGTCGGCCGCGCGCAAGGACGCGCCGGTGATGGCCACCTCGGGCCCCTGGCTGGAGCCCACGCCCTGGCCCAACACCTGGTGGAACCTCAACGTCCAGCTGGAGTACTGGCTGATCCACGGCTCCAACCACCTGGAGCTGGACGCCGTCACCCGGGCCCTGAGCGAGTTCCGCGACCAGCTCTCCCGCGAGGTCGCCGTCCCCTACCGGGCGGACTCCGCGGGCATCCCCCGGACCACCGACCCGCAACTGGTCAACGGCGCTGCCGTCGCCGACGGCGGATACGGGGTCGGCATCCCCGGCCAGGACCCGCCCACGCCCGAGGTCGGCAACCTGACCTGGGCCCTGCACAACGTCTGGCTCTCCTACCGGCACACCATGGACCGGTCGATCCTGCGCGACACGCTGTTCCCGCTGCTGCGCAAGGCCGTCAACTACTACCTGCACTTCCTCGCCCCGGGCGCCGACGGCAAGCTGCACCTCCCGGCGACCTTCTCCCCGGAGTACGGCGTCAACGCCCCCGACTGCAACTACGACCTGATGCTGCTGCGCTGGGGCTGCCACACCCTGCTCGACTCGGCCCGGGAACTGGGCGTCCGCGACCCGCTGACCGCCCGCTGGGAAGAGGTCCTGGCCAGGCTCGCCCCGTACCCGGTGGACGAGAACGGCTTCATGATCGGCGCCGGCGTGCCGTTCGCGATGTCCCACCGCCACTACTCGCACATGCTCGCGGTCTACCCGCTGTACGAGATCAACGGCTCCACCGACGCGGAGCGCGCCCTGATCGAGAAGTCCCTCGCCCACTGGGTCGGCTTCGAGGGCGCCCTCCAGGGCTACACCTTCACCGGCGCGGCCTCCATGTCGGCGCTGCTCGGCAAGGGCGAGGACGCGCTGAAGTACCTCGGCCAGCTGATGAGCCGGTTCATCCAGGCCAACACCATGTACAAGGAGTCGGGCCCGGTCATCGAGACCCCGCTGTCGGCGGCCCAGTCGCTGCACGACATGGTCTGCCAGTCCTGGGGCGGCACCATCAGGGTCTTCCCCGCGCTGCCCGCCGCCTGGCGGGAGCTGACCGTCCACGACTTCCGCACCCAGGGCGCCTTCCTGCTCAGCGCGGTACGGGAAGAGGGCCGGACCCGCTGGGTGCGGCTGACGAGCGAGGCGGGCGCGCCCTGTGTCGTGCGGCACGGCATCGAGGGCGCGATCGAGGTCCGCGACCGGCACGGCCGCCCCCTGGACCATGAGGAACTGGCCGGCGGATCGGTCCGCATCCGGCTCCGCAAGGGCGACTCGGCACTGATCACCGCGGCGGGTGACCGCCCGGACCTGACCGTCCGCCCGGTCACCGCGAACGAGCCGGCACCCAGCTGGGGCCTGCCGGCCTGACCGCCGCTACCCGGACGCCCGGCCCGCGACCTCCGCGTGGCGTACGCCGTAGGAGCGCCACGGCCGCCACCGGTGCGAGCCGGGCGTCCCGTACGGATCGACATCGGGGTCACCCAGCGCGCACATCCGGATCAGCCCCGCGGTCGCCGGGCCGATACCCGGCAGCCGCAGCAGCGCCTGCTCGGCCTCGTCCCGGTCGGCGCCCGCGTCGAGCCGTACGCTCCCGTCGCAGAGCGCCGCCGCCAGCGCACGCAGCCGCGGGTCGGCCGCCGAACCGGCCAGCACGCCCGGTTCGGGAAACACATGGGTGAGCCCGCCGCAGGGCACGTCCAGGCGCTTCCCGTACGTCTCCACGAGCGCCTCGGCCGCCGCCGGACCGACCAGGGCCCGTACGGCGAACTCCTCGGGGTCCGCCGCACCCGGCGAGCGCAGCCCCGGGCGGGCGGCCACCCGCGGGGCGAGCAGCGGATCGGCGGCGAGCAGCTCGCCGACGGCGTACGGATCGGCGTCCAGGTCGAAGAGCCGGCGCAGCCGCTGCACCGCCGTGGTCAGATCGCGCAGGTCGGTGAGGTGGATTCGGGCCTCCAGCCAGTTCCCGGCGGACCGCTCGTCCACGGCGGCGATGGCGGTGCCGTACGGAAGGCGCAGGGTGCGCCGGTAGGTGCGGCTGCCGGGCTCGCCGCTGACCTCCTCGATACGGGCGACCGTCCCGGCGGCGAGCACGTCGAAGACCTCGCGGGCGGCGTACGGTCCCCGGTGCGCGAGCCGGAGCGGGATTCCGGTGGTGCGCGCCTCCTTGACCGCCGCGCCGAGGCCGGTGCCCGCCTCGGTCCGCAGCTCGCTCGGGGTACGGGCGTAGATCTGCCGGATCGTGTCGTTGAACTGGCGCACGCTCGCGAAGCCGGCGGCGAAGGCGATCTCGGTGACGGGCAGTGCCGTGGTCTGGAGGAGGACCCGTGCGGTGTGCGCGCGCTGGGCGCGCGCCAGGGCGACGGGACCGGCGCCCAGCTCCGCGTTGAGCTGCCGCTGCACCTGCCGTGAGCTGTAGCCGAGCCGGCCGGCGAGACCGGGGACGCCCTCCCGGTCCACCACACCGTCGCCGATCATCCGCATGGCGCGGCCGACCACATCGGCCCGGACGTTCCACTCCGCGGAGCCGGGGACGGCGTCCGGGCGGCAGCGTCGGCACGCCCGGAAGCCGTTGCCCTGGGCGGCGGCCGCGGTCGGGTAGAAACGGACGTTCTTCCGCTTGGGCGTGACGGCGGGGCAGCTCGGCCGGCAGTAGATACCGGTCGTTTCGACGGCGAAGAAGAACTCTCCGTCGAAACGCGCGTCGCGGCTGCTCACCGCCTCGTACCTGGTCTCTTCGTCCATCACACCGTCCAGTGTGCGACATCGCGCACCACGGCACTCGCGGTTTTCGGACGTCGACCAGGTGCCCGGCTACCTGACCCGGCCGCGCTTCGCCTCCATGGCGGCCCGGCCCTCGGCGCCCTTGCGCTTCCAGTCGCGCCGGAGCTCGTTGCGGACCCGTGCATCGGTCTTGGCGACGATGCGCTGGTTCTCGCGCAGCAGCTTGCGGTAGCTGTCCATGCGCCGTTCGGGCAGCGATCCGTCCTTGAGCGCCGCCAGCACCGCGCAGCCCGGCTCGGCCTCGTGGGCGCAGTCCTGGAACCGGCACCGCTCGGCCAGCGCCTCGATCTCGGAGAAGACCTGGCCGACGCCGGTCTCCGCGTCCCACAGGCCGACCCCGCGCAGTCCCGGGGTGTCGATCAGGACCCCGCCGGAGGGCAGCACCAGCAGATTGCGGGTCGTGGTGGTGTGCCGGCCCTTGCCGTCCATGTCGCGGGTGGCCCGCACCTCCATCTCGTCGTGCCCGAGCAGCGTGTTGGCGAGGGTGGACTTGCCCGCGCCGGAGGCCCCGAGCAGCACGCTCGTACCGCCGGAGACGATCGCGGCGAACACGTCGACGCCCTCACCGGTCGCGGAGCTGACGGGCAGCACCTGCACCCCCGGCGCGAGGCGTTCGACGTCCTGGACGAGGTAGGACAGCGTGGCGGCGTCCGGGACCAGGTCGGCCTTGGTCAGGACGACGACCGTCTCGGCGGCCCCGTCCCCGGCCGACGCCCCGTCACGCAGCAGCGCGTCACCGCCGGCGCTGGACATGGCGAGGGCCAGGAACCGTTCGACCCGCCCCAGGTCGAGTTCCACCGCCAGCGAGACGCAGATGGCGATGTGGTCGACGTTGGTGGCGAGCACCTGGCCCTCGGAGCGCTTGGACGAGGTGGAGCGGACGAACGCCGTGCGCCGGGGCAGCAGCGTACGGACGAACCGCGGGTCGCCCTCGGGGTCGACGGCGGCCCAGTCGCCCGTGCAGACGATCCGCATCGGGTCGCGGGGCACGACGAACGCGGTGTCGGCGCGGAGGGTGCCGCGCGGGGTGGCGATGTCGCACTGCCCGCGGTCCACCCGCACCACGCGTCCGGGCAGCAGCCCCTGCGCGGCGTACGGGGCGAACTCGGCCGCCCAGTCGTCGTCCCAGCCGTACGCGGCCAACGGGTGCGACGGCGAGGAGTCCTGCGGAGCGCGGGAGGAGAGGGAGGAAGGAGAGGATGAAGACGGGAAAGACAAGGGAGACCCTTCACAGGGTGGCCCCGGCACTGCGCACGGCGGCGCAGAAGTCTCGAAGAAGGTCAGCCGGCGGCCACGGGGGTGGGAACGATGCACTTCGGCTTGTGGGCAGCGCCCACCGCAACGACAGTCATCAATGTCCTCACCTCCTGGTTCACGCACGGTCCGGGAGCAGCGGTCTCGTCCGCCGTCCGTAACGTCGCAAACGATAGCCCGGAGCGGTCGGGGAGCGTCAACCGAATTAACGCGGCCCGCTGACCGGTACTCGGGAACGGACCGTTCCGGAGTTCCGGTTCGGGAGCGCGGACCACCGATATCCGTAACTCTCCCCCGATCGGGTGATACGCATGGAGATCGACCGGTCGCAGCCGGTTAGGGTGCCGGACATGACCTCCCCCCAGACATCCACCGGCACCTTCACCCAGGCCCAGTTGGGCACCCTCACCCTGATCGGCTGGAGCGGCGAACATCCCCACAACGGGCGGGACGTCGCCTTCCTGCTCGTGTACTCACTCGGCGACGGGTCGGACGGCCCGGCGGCCGGCGAGAGCGCCATGCACATCGCCCTGGAGCGCAGCGGCCTTCCGGTCGGCGGCGGCCCCGTGCGCGCCGACGAGACCCCCGGGCTCCCGGTGAAGCTCCTCATCCAGGCGGGTCAGGCCGTCCTGACACTGCCCCACTTCACCGCCCAGTACCCGGCTCGGCCGGAGTGGCTGGCGGCTGCCCGCGAACAGGGCGAGGTGCACGCGATGTTCGCCACCCGCCCGTGGCCGCAGGGGGCGCCTGGGTATCCGGTGACCGAGGACTCGCTGCGGTCCTTCGCCGGCGACCCGGAGGTCATCGTGACCTCCGCCCACTGCGTCCTGCCGGTACGCAGCCTGGGCTGACCGCCCCCGGACACGGACGATGCCCACCGCCCCCGTGGAGCGGTGGGCATCGCGCGTACTCAGCTGCCCCGCCGACGGACCGCGGGCGGCCCGGGACTTCCCGGACCGCCCGCGGCACGTGTGTCAGGCGTCAGTTGTTGGCGACGCCGTTCCCGGAGAGGACCGGGATGTCGTCCACCAGGTGCGAGAGGGGCTCGTCGCCCTTGGCCTGGACGGAGTTGTCGGCGCACTGCTGGTTCTGCGGCGAGGACAGGACCTGGACGTCCTGGACCGCGATCGGGACGAGCCCGATCAGCGAACCGACGTTGGCCTTGATCGGAGCGCCGACGCAGAGCTTGTTCAGCGAGCCCTGGATGAGCTGGGCCTGCGGGCTGCCGTCGCCCCGGGTCACGCTGTTGCCGAACGAGGACTGGGCGCCGTTGCCGTTGACCGACGTCGTGCCCTGGTCGTTACCGATCGCCATGGCCGCGGGGGCCACTACGGCGGACAGGCCGACCATGGACACGGCTACTGCCGCGCCGGCCATCATCTTCTTCATCACACGTCACCTTTCGAAGCGTTCCGTTCTGGAACGTACTGATCAACCCCCCAGAGAGGCGTCGGTTGCGCAGTTCCACTCAAATGGGTTCGATCCACTGTAAGTTCGACACTTTTCGTCAACCTCGGAAGGCCTCGCCCGAGGTGCGCGCCGCGGGTACGAGGCCGCCCACGCGGGGCGGATCGGGCTCCGGGTCGCCCCGGGACGCCTGCCATTCGGCGAGAAGGCGGTCGTAGATCGGCGTGGGGCCTTCCGGGCGACGGCGGTCCTGCGGGCTCCTGCTGTCGTACTGGTCCATGAGGGGGCCATACCCGGTACGGCGGGAACGGCCCGGTGCCACTACGGCAACCGGCCCAGCGGACCCGTCCTTTCGGGGAGTTTCGGGCTGCGCCACCGGGAAACGGCGTGGGGCCGACGCGTCCGGGCGGCCGGAATCCGGCTGCCGCGTGGACGGGTCGGCCCCACGGGACTTCTAAAACACGACCTAGTCGTTGGCGGCACCGTTGCCGGACAGGATCGGAATGTTGTCCAGGATGTGCGACAGCGCCTCGTCACCCTTGGCCTGGGTGGAGTTCTCGGTGCACTGCTGGTTCTGCGGCGACGACAGGACGTTGAGGTCCTGGACCGAGACCGGCACGACACCGAGCAGCGAACCGGCGTTGACCTTGGCGGGCAGGGCGATGCAGGGCTTGTTCAGTGACCCCTGGATGAGGGCGAACTGCGGGCTCCAGTCACCGTGGGTGGCGGAGTTGCCGTACGACTGCATGGCACCGTTGCCGTTGACCGAGGTGGTGCCCTGGTCGTTGCCGATCGCCATGGCCGCGGGAGCCACCGCGGCGGAGACGCCGACGATGGAGGCAGCGACGGCTGCCGACGCCATAATCTTCTTGATCATTGAATGTAGCCCTTCTGGGTTTTTCTGTTGCCCGCTGTCCTGAGCGCTCTGATCAACTCGCGGCGGCGGGAATGGTTGTGGCGCTTCACTCGAACGGTGCTTCTGCCATCCGTCGGTTCACGGGAGGTACGGCACCGGAGAGACGCGGAACGCTTTGGATCGGGAACTGCCGTCCTGGGACGGGTCAGCCACCGAGCGGGAGACCGCCCACGAGCGGGGCAGCGCCCTTGGCCGCACCGGTGGCCTGGCCGGCGAGCTTGGTGACGGTGCCGTCCTTCTGCAGCGCGTCGGCGGCGCCGCCGACCGTGTCGATGATCGGGTCGACGGCCTGCGGGGCCGCCGCGACCACCTGGTTGACACCGCCGTCGAGGCTGAAGTTCGGAGCCGTGGCGGTGGTAACGGCGAAGGCGGGAGCAGCCGTTCCGAGAGCGACCACGGAGCCGGCAACGAACGCGGCGGTCTTCGCGTACTTCACTTTCAGGTTCCCTTCTGCAACGGCAGCCGTTTCGGTCGCGTCTCCGCGCCGCACCAGCCTTCTTTAGCTGTGACTTCTGCCGCTTTCTCCATGGCTAACGATCCGATTGCGGCCGGGCAACTGGAGCTTCCGGCTTTTCTCGGAACGGCTCACAGGACCACTCGATCGATTGCATGACTAATCACTGAATCGGGTGTGAGTGCGGGACAGCGGACGCACATCGGTGGTGCACTGTCGGTACTCCGTCCCGCGCGCCCGCCCGGATGTCAGCCCCCAGCCGCCGGCGCACCGCGCCCCGGGCCGGTGGAAATGGCTCAGGCCTTTCCACCGCGTCCGGGCAGGGCCGCGAACTCCCGGGACGGAGAACGCAGGAAAGAGGAAAGCCCCGGATCGCAGGAGATGCGATCCGGGGCAGACCGGTGCCGGGACAGGTCCCGGCGGTACAGAGATCAGGCGTTGACGCAGGTGTTGCCGAAGGACGGGTTCAGCAGACCGACCACGTTCACGGTGTTGCCGCACAGGTTGACCGGAATGTGGATCGGGACCTGGATGACGTTGCCGGACAGGACGCCCGGGGAGCCCACGGCCGCACCCTCGGCGCCGGAGTCGGCGAACGCCGGGGCGGCGGCACCCATCGCCATGAGGGTTCCGGCGGCGACGGCGGCAATCTTGGTGTACTTCACTTTCAACCCTTTCTTTGACGGAGTCCGTAGCGGCAACGAATTTCGTGCCGCACGAGCGCGGGTTCTGCTCACTCGTAACTCCGCCGCTGTAATTCGTAACGATTTAAGACGGTAAGCGAAACTCTTCGAGATGAAGATTTCTAAAAGTCCGCCCGAATGACGCAGTTCCGATCACGCGACGTCACCGTCGCGATCACCGGACCGTGCGCGGGCGGACCTTCACAGCACAGCAGCAGGCCCGAGCCGCTCGGAGGAGGAACGCCCGCGGCTCGGGCCTGAGCACAGCCGGATCAGCTGTTGCCGGCACCGTTGCCGGAGAGGACCGGGATGCCGTCCAGGATGTGCGACAGCGCCTCGTCGCCCTTGGCCTGGGTGGAGTTCTCGGTGCACTGCTGGTTCTGCGGCGACGACAGGACGTTGACGTCCTGGACCGCGATCGGGACGAGACCGATCAGCGAACCGACGTTGGCCTTGGCCGGCAGGCCGATGCAGGGCTTGTTGAGCGAGCCCTGGACCAGACCGAACTGCGGGCTGCCGTCGCCGTGGGTCTCGGCGTTGCCGAAGGACTGCGAGGCCCCGTTGCCATTGACCGACGTGGTGCCGCCGTCGTTGCCGATGGCCATCGCCTGCGCGGCGCCGAGACCGAGGATGGAGGCGGCAACGGCACCCGTAGCCAGGACCTTCTTGATCACGATGAACCCTTCTCGTACTGGATGCCCCGTACCGGAGCGCACTGACCAACTCGCTTCCGGACGTTTGGTTATGTCCATTCACCCGAATGCCGGGAATCCACGGACACCCGTGCGAAAGAAGGCCGTTAATCCGCAGCGCATTCGGTGGGCGCGCTTTTTGATTCAAGCCTCAACGGCTTTCCCCTGCCGGGCGTCACGTGCGGCCCAATGCGCCGAATCCCGGAAACGAACACCTATACGTAGTCCGTCCGAGTGGTCACACGATTTACACGGATTCCACGTTTCCCCGCCACACGCGCGTCGTTATGGGTGGAGTCAAGCCCGCCCGACGGGACGCTCACCCACCAGTAGTGGCATGCCCGACGGTTGCTGCCGGCTGATGAATGAACCGCGGGCAATGCGCCCGCGCGAAATGTCCTAAGGAAGGGCAACCAATGCGAAAAGCCTTGAGTAAAAGCGTGCTCGTCATGGCGGCGGCGTCAGGCATCCTGACCGCCTCAGGCGGCTACGCCTTCGCGGACGCGTCGGCCGACGGCGCCGCCATCGGTTCTCCCGGCGTCGCTTCGGGCAACGCCGTGCAGGTGCCGGTGCACGTGCCCGTCAACGTCTGCGGCAACACGGTCGACGTGGTCGGCCTGCTGAACCCGGCGTTCGGCAACGAGTGCGAGAACGCCGGCGGCGGATCGGGCAGCGGCGATGCCCAGGGCGCGAGCGCCAACGGCGTCGCGGCCAACTCCCCCGGCGTGCTGTCGGGCAACCTGATCCAGGTGCCGGTTGACGTCCCGGTCAACGCCTGCGGCAACACGGTCGACGTGGTCGGCCTGCTGAACCCGGCGTTCGGCAACGAGTGCGAGAACGGCGGGGGCGGGACCGAGACCCCCAAGCCTCCGACGCACCCCCAGCCCCCGACCCATCACCAGCCTCCGACGCACCACCAGCCCCCGACCCACCACCAGCCCCCGACGCCGCCGAAGACGGGCCATCACCACCACAACGGTGACTGCCCTCCCGGCCACCACCACAACCCGCCGACCCACACCCCTCCCACCCACAACCCGCCGCACCACAACCCCCCGCACCACAACCCGCCCACGCACACCCCGCCGACCCACAACCCGCCCACCCACAACCCGCCGACGCACGCCTGGCACCCCCACAAGCCGACGCACCACCACAAGCCGCCGCAGATGGCGCACACCGGTGCGAACAGCAACCTGGGCATCGCCGGTGGCGCCAGCGCCGCGATGGTGCTCGGTGGCGGCCTGCTGATGCGCCGCAGCCGCAAGTCGCAGAGCTGACACACCCCACGCACTGAAAAGGTCCGGCCGGACAGCCCAAGCTGTCCGGCCGGACCATGCGTCGTCCCCGTCCGTGCGACGGGGCGGGGCCGTCAGGCCCTGGAGAGCCCCGCGCGGTCCAGGCACCCGGCGATCGTCGCCGTCTCCGCCGCGTCCAGCGGGCGCATCGGCGGGCTCATCACATTGGTGGCGATGATCCCGCGCAGCATGAGCGCGGTCTTGAACGCGCCGAGTCCCGCGGCGGTGGCGGAGGCGGTTCCCGGGCGGGCGGCGCGGATGATGTCGAAGAGCGCGACGAGTCGGTCCTGTTCGGCCGTCGCCGCGGCCCAGTCACCGCGTACCGCGGCCTCGTGGAGGCGGACGTACCCGTGCGGGTCGACGTTACCGAGCCCGGGGACCGAGCCGTCGGCGCCGCCGAGCATCATCGAGTCGACGACCAGCTCATGGCCGGTGAGCACGGAGAACCCGGGCAGTTCCCGGGCCCCGATGACGAGCCGGCGGAACGAGCCGTCGTCGCCGCTGGAGTCCTTCACCCCGGCCAGGACCCCGTCGGCCGCCAGCGGCAGCAGCAGTTCCGGGTCGAGCTTGCTGTGGACGCAGACCGGCACGTCGTACGCGAGGAGCGGCAGGTCGACGGCTGCCGCGACGTCCCTGAAGTGGCGGTCGATCTCGATGTCGTGGGTGCGGGTGTAGAAGGGCGCGGTGACGACGACGGCGTCCGCACCGAGCTCGGCGGCGCGGTTGGCGCGCTCGATGGCCCGGTTGGTGGTGGTCTCGATCGCTCCGACGAGGACCGGCACCTGGCCCGCGGCTGCCGCCGTGATGACCTCGATGACCTGGTCCTGCTGTCCGGGCGTCAGATAGGCGGTCTCGCCGGAGCTGCCGAGGGCGAACAGCCCGCTGACACCACCGTCGAGAAGATGCCCCACGACCCGCTCCAGGGAGGGGCGGTCGAGCTCGCCGTCCGCGGTGAGCGGGGTGACGACGGGCGGGATCACTCCCGAATAGCGGGGGGTTCGGGCGGTCATGCGGTGCTCCTTGCGGACGGTACGGGGGTCGGGTCCCCGGAGGGGGACGCGGGGGTCTGGGGGTGGACGCAGTGCCAGCGGTGTCCGTCGGGGCCGTCGGTACGGACCGGGAAGACCGTGGCGCACGCGTCGTCCGCCTTCCAGCAGCGGGTGCGGAACGGGCAGCCGGTCGGCGGGTTGGTCGCCGAGGGGACCGGACCGGTGAGCACGATGCGCTCGGTGGTCTCCAGCAGGCTGGGGGTCGCGGAGAGCAGTGCCTCGGTGTACGGGTGCGAGGGGGCGCCCGCGACATCCGCCGCGCGCCCCTCCTCGACGATGCGGCCGAGGTAGAGGACGGCGATGCGGTCGGCGAGGTAGCGCACGGTCTGGATGTCGTGCGAGATGAACACCATGCCGAGGCCGAGCCGTTCGCGCAGGTCCACCAGGAGGTTGAGGACCTGCGCGCGGACCGAGACGTCGAGCGCGGACGTCGGTTCGTCGGCGACGATCAGCTCCGGTTCGAGCGCCAGGGCGCGGGCGATGGCGACGCGCTGGCGCTGGCCGCCGGAGAGCTGTCCGGGCAGCGCGGCCAGGGTGTGGCCGGGGAGGCCGACCAGGTCGAGGAGTTCCTCGACGCGTGCCTCGCGCTCCTCGCGGGTGCCGCGGCGGTGCACATCGAGCGGGTCGCGCAGGATCTGGCGGACCGTGAGCCGGGGGTTGAGGGCGGTGGAGGGGTCCTGGAAGACGACGCCGACGGCGGAGCCGAAGTCGTCGCGCCGCTGGGTCCCGGACATCTCCCACAGGTCCTTGCCGTGGAAGGTGACCGTGCCCTCGGTGGGCTTCTGCAGACCGGTCAGCACCCGGGCCATCGTCGACTTGCCGCAGCCGGACTCCCCGACCAGGCCGACGATCTCGCCGCGCTTGACCTCCAGGCTCGCGTCGGTGAGGGCGTGCACGGCGTCGCGGCGGAAGACGCCTCCGCTGCGTGCCTTGTGGCGTACGTGGACGCCGTCGAGCCTGATCACAGGGCGCTCCTTTCCAGCTGTGCGGCCTTCGCCGGGTGGTGGCAGGCGAAGCCGTGGTCGTGCGCGCCGGCGCGTGCGGTGAGTGCGGGGGTGGTGGTGCGGCACAGTTCGGTGGCGGCGCCGCAGCGCGAGGCGAACCGGCAGCCCTCGCCGAAGCCCTGTGGCGCGGGGACGACGCCGCGGATCTGGTGGAGCCGTTCGGCGCCCGCCTCCAGGGAGACGACCGAGCCGAGCAGGCCGCGGCTGTAGTGGTGGGTGGGGGCGGTGAGTACGGACCGGGTGTCACCGATCTCGGCCAGCCGGCCCGCGTACATCACCGCGACGCGGTGCGACAGGTCACCGACGAGGGCGAGGTCGTGGCTGACGAGCACCATCGCGAAGCCGAGTTCGTCGCGCAGCCGGACGAGGAGTTCGACGACCTGGGCCTGGACGGTGACGTCGAGGGCGGTGGTCGGTTCGTCCGCGATGAGCAGGCGGGGGCTGCGGGACAGGGCCATGGCGATCAGGACGCGCTGGCGCTGGCCGCCGGAGAGCTCGTGCGGGTAGCTGCGCAGGGTGCGTTCGGGTGCGAGGCCGACCAGGTCGAGGAGTTCGGCCGGGGTCTTCGTGCCGCCTCGCGAGGTGAGCTGCTTGAGCTGGGTGCCCACGAGCACGGACGGGTTGAGGGAGGAGAGCGCGTCCTGGTAGACCATCGCGATCTCGGGGCCCATCAGGGCGCGGCGTTCCTTCGGCGGGAGCTTCAGCAGGTCCCGGCCGCGGTAGAGGATCTCCCCGCTGACCTCGGCGTTGCGGGCGAGGAGGCCCATGACGGCGAGGCTGGTGATGGACTTGCCGCAGCCGGACTCCCCGACCAGGCCGAGGGTTTCGCCCTCGTGGACGGTGAAGTCCAGGGAGTCGACGACCGGGACGGTGCCGTACCGGTCGGGGAAGCGGATGGCGAGGTCCCGTACGACCAGGAGTTCGGCGGCGTCCTCCGGTACCGGGGTGATCGCCGGCCCGTTGGCGTGGACGCGCTCCGCGAGCTTGGTGAGGGCGGCGTCGATGTCGATGGTGGAGCGGGCCTCCACCGGGTCCGGTGCCGTGGTGGTGTGGGCGGGGTCCGCGCCGGCACGGGCCTTCTTCGGGGCCGCCGAGGCGTCGGTGAGGCCCTCGGAGAGGATGTTCAGCGCGAGCACGGTGATCAGCAGGGCGAGGCCCGGGAAGAACGTGGCCCACCAGCCGCCCGCGAGGAGGATCTGCCGGCCGTAGGCCAGGACGCTGCCCCAGCTGGGGTCGGGGTCCTGCACACCGGCGCCGATGAAGGAGAGGCTCGCCTCGAAGATGATCGCCTCGGCGACCATCACGGTGGCGAACACCATGACCGGGGCCATGCAGTTGACGGCGACGTGGCGCAGCACGATGTAGCCGCGCCGGGCGCCGATGACCTTCTCGGCCGCGACGTAGTCCTCGCCGTACTGGGAGAGGACGTTGGCGCGGACCACGCGGGCCAGCGAGGGGGTGTAGACGAAGGCGATGGTGAAGATGATGACCGGGATGCTGGTGCCGAAGACCGCGACGAGGACGGCGGCCAGGGCGATCGGCGGGAACGACATCACCACGTCGAGGGTGCGCATCACGGACTCGTCGCCGAGCTTGCGCGAGGTGGCGGCGAGTGCTCCGAGCAGCGCGCCCGCGATCAGGGCCAGGGCGGTGGAGCCGAGTCCGATGATCAGCGAGTAGCGCGAGCCGTGCACGACGCGGGCGAAGACGTCGCGGCCGGCCCGGTCGGTGCCGAACCAGTGGTCGGCGCCCGGGGCCTGCACCGGGGTGCCGGTGGTGAGCGGGTTCTGGGTGAGCAGCGGGGCGAACACCGCACCGAGGATGACGACGAGCAGCACGCAGAGCGCGACGCGGGAGGTGACCGGGAGGGCGCGGAACGCGATGCCCGGTCGGGACAGCTTATTGGCCAGACGGCCCGTGGTGAACATGTCACACCGTCCTGATGCGCGGGTTGACCAGCAGATAGAGCAGGTCGACGATGACGTTGACCACCAGGAACGCGATGGCGATGGTCAGTACGGTGCCCTGGACCAGGGCGACATCGCCGCCGGTGACACCTTCGAGGATGAGTTTGCCCATGCCGGGCAGGTCGAAGATCGCTTCGATGACGACGGCGCCGCTGAGCAGGTAGCCGACCTTGACGCCGAGCACGGTGAGCGGGGTGACGAGCGCGTTGCGCAGCACCGAGCGGATCACCAGGAACACCGGCAGGCCGTTGCCGCGTGCGGTGCGGACGTAGTCGCGGTCGAGTTCGGCGACCATCGAGGTGCGGACGAGGCGGGCGAGCGACGCCGCGACGGGCACGGCGAGCGAGAAGGCGGGCAGGGCCATGGTTCTGAGCCAGCCGCCGAAGGAGTCCGCCGGGTTGGTGTAGCCGCCGGTCGGGAAGATCGGGGTGTTCAGTGCGAACTGCTGGATGAGCAGGACACCGAGCCAGAACGACGGGATGGCGACCCCGGCCATGGAGAGCACCCGGAACAGCTGGTCGGGCCAGCGGTCGCGGTACATCGCTCCGAGGACGCCGCCGAGCACGGCCATGATGAGCGCGAGGATCAGCCCGAGGATGGTGAGCTGGAGCGTGAGCGGGAAGGCGGCGGTGATCCGGTCGATGACGGGCTGGCTCGGCGGGACGGTGCTGCCGAGGTCCAGGTGGATCAGCTGGCCGAGGAAGCGGAAGTAGCGGACGGGCAGCGGGTCGTTGAGACCGTTCGCCTCGGAGAAGGCCGCGCGGGCTTCGGGAGTGGAGCTCTCCCCCAGCGCGTTGAAGGCCGGGTCGACCGGCGAGAACTGCAGCACCACGAAGACGAGCAGCGCGATACCGAGGATCATCACCGGCATCATCGCGACGCGGCGCAGCGCGAGCCGGAGAAAAGCAACCATCGTCGGGTTCCTTGCGGTTGGGCGGGCCGGTCCGGGACAGCGGGGATGTCCGGTGTCCCGGACCGGGCTATCGGACGCCGGGTGAGCGGCGCCGGGGCGGGGCGTGATCCGGCGGCCGCCGGATCAACGGGCCGGTGTCAGCCGGTGCGGCGGCCCGGTGGTGGCGGTCAGGCGGGGCTGACGTCCAGGAAGGACAGGCCCGTGGTGGGCAGCGGCTTGAAGCCGGGCAGCGCCTTCTCGTTCCAGGCGGTGGGAAGCTTGCGGTGCAGGATCGGGTAGAGCGCGGCCTCGTCGGCGACGAGGTCGGTGACCTCGCCCCACAGCTCCTTGCGCTTCGCCTCGTCGCTTGCCTGGGCGGCCTTGTCGAGGGTCTGCTTGACCTTCTTGTACGCGGCGGACTTGCTCCAGCCGTAGCGGTTCTCCGGCCAGAAGCCGTAGTAGAACCAGCGCAGCAGCAGGTCCGTGTCGTTACCGAAGACCGACGGGTCGCCGGGGGCGACGAGGACGTCGAAGTCGCCCTTGTCGACCTTGGCGTACTGTGCCGCGGACTGGGCGATGCTGAGGGTGACCTTGACGCCCGCCTGCTCCCAGCTCTCCTTCAGCAGCGGGGCGATGTCCTTGACCCAGCCGGTGTCGGTGGTGAGGACGGTGAAGGACAGGTTCTTCACGCCCGCGTCGGCGAGCAGCTGCTTCGCCTTGGCCACGTCGTGCGTGTAGACCGTGGCGGCCTTGTGGTACTCGGGGTGGGTGGCCGGCACATAGCCGGTGGCCGCCGCTGCGTTGCCGACCATCGCGGTGGAGATGATCTTCTCGGTGTCCAGGGCGTAGAACAGCGCCTGGCGCACCCGCTTGTCGGCGAACCGCTTGTCGGCGGTGTTGAACATCAGGAAGAGCAGCCCGAAGGACTGGACGGACTCGGTCTTCGCGCTCGCCGAGAGGCTCTTGACGTCGATGTACGGGACGTCCTCGATGGCCTGGACGCGGCCCGACTGCATGGCGCTGACGCGAGCCGACTGGTCGGACATCAGCCGCCAGACCATCTTCTTGGCCTTGGCGGGGTGGGCGCCGTTGTACTTGTCGTACGCCTCGAAGACGATCTTGTCCTCGCGGGTGGCCGAGACGAACTTGTACGGGCCCGAGCCGACCGGCTTGGCGTCGAAGGCCTTGGGGTCGGGCGCCACGATCTTCTTCGGGACGATCCGGGCCACGGCTATGCGGGACGGGAAGAGCGCGAAGGGGTACTTGAGCTTGAACTCGACCGTGCCGGCGTCGACGGCCTTGACCGTGTCGATGAAGGGCACGAACTGCGCCATCAGCGAGGCGTTCTTCGGGTCCAGGATGCGTTCGAAGCTGAACACCACGTCGTCGGCGGTGACGGCCGATCCGTCGTGGAAGGTCGCCCCCTTGCGCAGCGTCGCCCGGTAGGTGGTGGCGTTGATCTTCTTCGGCATCTCGGTGGCGAGCGCGGGACGGGCCACGAGCGTTACTGGATCGAGATCTACCAGACCCTCGAAGATGTGCATATTGGCGGCGTACGGGGTCGCGCCCGAGGTGATCATCGGGTCGAAGCCGGTCGACAGCGGGTAGGACAGACCGGCCTCGATGAGGTCGCTGCCACTGCCCTTGTCCGCCGATCCGTCGGCGGTCGAGGACGGGCCGCCACAGGCGGCAAGGCTCGCCGTGATGGCGGCCGCAGCGCCGACAGCACTGGTGTAACGCAGGAAGGTGCGGCGCTCGACACCGGCTGATCTCAGCTCGGGCACGGGTCCTCCAGGGACTTTGAGGTGGGGCATCGGAGGTCAGGACGGGCGGTGGATCGGTGGTTCACGGGGACCGTGGAACCTGAAGCATCAGACGTCAGATGTCTGATGCCTTGATAGCGTGGGAACGTAGCTTGACAATCGAGAGGGGTCAAGAGGTGGGGAGTTCACATATGTCCGGAACGAGGCCCGGCCGGCAGTTGCTCCGGCAGGAAGTCGTCGACGGCATCAAGCGGTACATCCTCGAAGAAAGGCTCCGCCCCGGGGACCCGCTGCCCACCGAGCCCGCCCTGTGCGAGGCCCTCGGCGCCAGCCGCTCCAGCGTCCGCGAGGCCGTCAAGATCCTCAACGCGCTGGACATCGTCGAGGTCCGCCACGGGCACGGCACGTACGTCGGCAGGCTGAGCCTGTCGGCGCTGGTGGAGAGCCTGACCTTCCGCGGGCTGCTCTCTCCCGACGACGACTTCCAGGTGATGGCCGACCTGGTCGACGTGCGCGAGCTCTTCGAGCGCGGGATGGCCGACCGGATCGTCACGCTGCTCACGCCGGAGCAGCTCGACGCGCTGGACGGCCTGGTGGCCACCATGCGCGAGACCGGGGCGCAGGAGGGGCACGGTTTCGTGGACGCCGACCGGGCGTTCCACGCACTGCTCGTCGCCCCGCTGGGCAACGAGCTGATCGGTCAGCTCTCGATGGCCTTCTGGGACGTGTACACGATCGTCGCGCCGCATCTCGACGGATTCACCCAGGCCGACGAGACGGCGACGATCGCGGCGCACCAGAACATCGTGGACGCCGCGCGGGCCGGGGACACCGTCGGCTTCATGCAGGCGCTCGGTGAGCACTACGCCCCGGTCAGGCGCAGGATCTCCGAGGCCCGGACCCGCGACGGCGCCAAGGGCTGAGCCGCTCGCCGACGCCTGCGGCGCGGTGACCGGGCCGGGCCCAGTGCCTCTCGCACCCGGCCCGGCGCACCCTTGACGAGCGCCGCAGGGGCTGCCTAGGGTCCGTGTGCCGACAGGACATCTGACGTCATCCGTCTGATGACCTGTGCTTCACCTCGCACCTGGCACTTCCCGACCGCGCCCCCAGGAGGGCACCTCCATGCCGTTGACGGACCTCTCGCTCGCGGACTGCCGCGACTACCGGCCGACGTTGCCCGTCCCGGCGGACTTCGACGACTTCTGGACACGGACCCTGGACGGAGCCGGAGCCGGAGCAGGAGCCGGAGCCGGAGCCAGGGACGGAGCCGGGGACGGTCCGGCGCCGAAGCCGGTGTTCGCCGAGGTGGAGACCGGGCTCACCCAGATCCGCACCTACGACGTGACGGTCCCCGGCTTCGCCGGTCAACCGGTGCGCGGCTGGCTGCGGATGCCCATCGGGACGAGCGAACCCCTCGGCTGCGTCGTGGAGTTCCTGGGCTACGGGCGCGGCCGGGGCCTGTCGCACGAGAACCTGCTCTGGGCGTCGGCGGGTTACGCGCATCTGATCATGGACACCCGCGGCCAGGGCTGGTCGGCGGCGGGCGGCGACACCGCGGATTCGGATGCCGGCGCGGCCGGAGTCGTCCCCGGTTTCCTCACCCGTGGCATCGAGAGCCCGGAAACGTACTACTACCGGCGGCTGTTCACCGACGCGGTGCGCTGCGTCGAGGCGATGCGCAGCCATCCCGAGGTCGATCCGGACCGGATCGTCGTCACCGGGGTGAGCCAGGGCGGGGGTATCGCGCTGGCCGTGTCGGGGCTGGTGCCGGGACTGGCCGGGGTGATGCCGGACGTGCCGTTCCTCTGCGACTTCCCTCGCGCGACGGAGATTTCGGGGCGCCCGCCGTTCACCGAGATCGCCGAGTACCTGAAGCTCCACCGCGACCGCGCCGAAGGCGTCTTCACCACCCTGTCGTACTTCGACGCGGCGCTGCACGCCACCCGGGCCACGGCTCCAGCCCTGTTCTCGATCGCCATGATGGACGAGATCTGCCCGCCCTCCACCTGCTTCTCCGCCTACAACAACTACGCCGGGCCCAAGGACGTGCGGATCTACGCGTTCAACGGGCACGAGGGCGGCGCGGAGTACCAGCAGCGGGAGCAACTGGCCTGGGTGCGCACCCTGTTCGCCGGTCTGCCGTCGGGGCAGGCCGGACACTCCTGACCGGAGGCACCTTCCGTGCGCAGACGATCCATGCTTCTTGCCGCAGGCGCGGCGGCGCTGAGCACCCGGCTCGGCGGCCGCGCCTTCGCCGCCGCGGGGAGCGGCCCGGTCCTGGACCACGACACCCCCGTGGACCTGGACGGCAGCGAGTACGTCGACCTGTCGAACCAGGTCGGCGTGCTCGCCCCGCTCACCACGGGAACCATCGTCGTCACCTTCCGCACCACCAGTCACAACGAGGCGATGACGCTGTTCAGCGCCTCGGATCCCACCGCCCCGTCCTCCGACATCACTCTGAATCTGAGTGGCGGCGCACTCCAGTTCTCCGTACGCGAGAAGGGATCGGTACTACTGAATGTCATGACCAGGACACGGTACGACGACGGGCTGCGCCACACCGTCGCGGTCACCGTCAACGCCTCCGGCACCAGGCTGCACGCCGGCGGACGCGTGGTGTTCGAGACCGCGCGGCATGCCTTCTTCGGCAGCGTCTCCAAGCTCACCGCACTCGCCCTGGGCCGCAACACCGACAGCGACCACCCCGGCGGCGAGTGGTTCTGCACCGGCACCGTCGAGCGGGCCGCCGTCTGGGACCGGGTGCTGAACGAGAGCGAACTGGTCGCGCAGTGCCCGCGCCCCGACCTCGCGGACCTGGGGCCGGATCTCCACGATCCTCAACAGCGGCGCCCCGGCCACCTGGGTCATCACCGGCGACAGCATCACCCACGGCGCCCTGCACACCAACGGCTGGCGCAGCTACCCGGAACACTGGACGGAACGGGTCCGGTGGGAGCTGGGCAAGCCGAAGAACCGCGACTTCGTGATCGATTCCGGAGTGAGCGGCGCCACCAGCGCCGAACTCGTCTGCGGATCTTCGAGGCAGACAGCCCGGTCTGCTCCCTGCGCATCCCGTAATCCCGGCGCACCCCCCAATCTCCCACCCTTCGAGAAGCACCACCCCTTCCGAGAAGAGAGATCGTCCATGCAGCGAACTGTCCCTGTCGCCCTGCTCAGCGCCGCCATGCTGGTGGTCGCCGTGACCGGCACCGCGCAGGCCGCGTCACCCACCCCCGGCGCGCTCACGTCCCAGGACCTGACCGTCGACGGGGTGGGCTCCCCCCACTACCGCATCCCGGCCCTGACCACCTCGGTCAAGGGCACCGTGCTGGCGGCCTACGACGCCCGGCCCACCCTCGGCGACCTGCCCTCCAACATCGGCGTCGTACTGCGGCGCAGCACCGACGGCGGTACGACCTGGCAGGCGCAGCAGGTGGTCCGCAAGGACGCCGCGCCCAAGGGCTACGGGGACCCGAGCCTGCTGGTCGACCGGACCACCGGACGGATCTTCCTGTTCTACGCGGCCGGTGTGAACCAGGGCTTCTTCGGCTCGGCCACCGGCAACGACGAGAGCGACCCCGACGTCCTCCAGGCCGACTACAGCTACTCGGACGACGACGGGCTGACCTGGACCCATCGCCGGATCACCAAGCAGATCAAGGACCCCGCCTGGGCCGGGATGTTCGCCGCGTCCGGCGAGGGCATCCAACTGCGCAACGGGGCACACAAGGGCCGGCTGATCCAGCAGTACGCCGTCCGTATCAACGGCGCCAACTACGCGGCGAGCGCGTACAGCGACGACCACGGCGCCACCTGGAAGATGGGCAAGCCGGTCGGCCCCGGCGGCGACGAGAACAAGACCGTCGAGCTGAACGACGGCACGGTCATGCTCAACAACCGGTCGGCGCCGTACCGGACGATCGCGTACTCCACGGACGGCGGGGTCACCTATACCCCGTTCGTCCAGGACACGCAGCTCCCCGACCCGGCGAACAACGCCTCGGTCATCCGGTACGCCCCCGACGCCGCGGCCTCGGATCCGCAGTCCTCGTGGCTGCTGTTCAGCAACACCGAGGACACCGGGGCACGGCGCAACCTGACCGTGAAGATGTCCTGCGACAACGGGAAGACCTGGCCGATCAGGAAGGTCGTCGACCCCGGCGCCGCGGCCTACTCGACGCTGACCCGGCTGCCGGACGGCAGGCTCGGGCTGCTTTACGAGCGCGGCAACGCCGAGCACATCACGTACGACTCGTTCGACCTGAAGTGGCTGGGCGGCACCTGCGCCGACATCACGATCACCCCGCCCGCCTCGCTCAGGGCGGGGACCAGTGCCCAGGTCACGGTCCGGGTCGTCAACCGGATGGACGTACGCCGGGACGCGGGCACGATCGACCTGACCGTGCCGGGCGGCTGGACCACCGCGCGGACCGTGATCCCCGCGCTGAACCCCGGCCAGGGCGCCAACATCAACATCCCGGTCACCGTCGCGGCCGGCGCCTCCGGCAGCGCCGCGCTCACCGCGACGTACCGGGCGAACGGCAAGCAGGCCCAGGGCAGTACGACGGTGACGGTCACTCCGTAACCGGGGCGAGTCCCGTACGTCCGACCGCCGCACGGCGGTTGGACGTGCCCCGGCCCGCGGCCGTTGAATGGGTGCGACGCGCGGCAGGCGGAGCAACCGGGAAGTGGTGGCGGACACATGGCGGGATCGGTTTTACGCATCGGAGTGGTCGGCGGGAGCGTCGCCGGGTGTGCCATGGCGATCGCCGGGGCCAGGGCCGGCGCGCAGGTGACGGTCCACGAGCGCAGCGACGGGGCCCTGGAGGACCGGGGGTTCGGCATCGTCATCCCGCCGGCGCTGTACCGGGAGCTGGTCGCGGCCGGCTATCTGGACGCCGGAATGCCGACGGCGCCGGTGCCCTCCCGGGTCTGGCTCACCCGGCGGAGCGGTCACTCCACCGCGCGCGAACTGGCACGCCAGGAAGGCGCGGTGACGGCCTGTCACTGGGGCCTTCTGTGGCGCACCCTGCACGCGAACACCGGCGGCGCCGTGCGGTACCACCGGGGGCGGCCCGTCACCGAGGTACGGCGCCACCCCTCGGGCGGCGCCGTGATCCGGACGGCTGACTCGGAGCAGGTGTACGACATCGTCGTCGGGGCGGACGGCCCCCGGTCCGTCACCCGGGAGACCGTCGCCCCGGGGGTACGGCCGGTTCCGGCGGGGTACGCCGTGTGGCGGGGCACCCTGCCGCTCACCGCGCTCGCCGGTCATCCGCACCTGCTCGATCTGCTGCGCAGCGCGTGGATCACGCTGGGATACCGGGGCGGGCACGGGGTCTTCTACCTGATCCCCGGCGCCGCACCGGGATCCCGGCTGCTGGCCTACGCCGTCTACGGCTCCCCTCCCCCGGCATCGTGGACCGCCGGGCGCGAGGCGTACGTACGGCGCATCGCCGAGGAGCACTTCCCGGCGGACTGGGCCGCTCTCGTCGGCCGGGGCGAGCACACGTCCACGGCGTACCACCCGGTCGCCGACTTCCACGCCCCGCAGGTGGCCGACCCCCCGTTCCTGCTGGCGGGCGACGCGGCGAGCATCACCAGACCGCACACCGCCAGCGGCGCGACCAAGGCCTTGCAGGACGCGCTCTGCCTGGAACGCGTCCTGCGCGGGGCGTCCTCCCCGGCCGACGCGCTGCGCGCGTACGCGGCCGAGCGGTCACCCGAGGGAGCCAGACTGGTCGCCCTCGGCCGCAGACTGGGGCACGCGATGGTCGAACGGACCCCGGACTGGGCGGCGATGGGGCCGGCGGAGGTGGCGACGTGGTCCCGCGCGACGCTGGACGGCGCCGACAGCTATCTGTACGGGGCGGCGGAGGGCTGACGGGGGCGGGCGGCCGCGTACGGGGCGCGCGGCCTTCTTGCCCGCCACAGGCTTCGGCGACGGGCCTCAGGGGCTGTCGTCGGGAGGCGAGCCCTGCTCCAAGCACTCAAACACCGGGGATGTCCCGCTTCGCCGCGATGAGCATGCTGCGCGGGATGACCACGAGGCGTTCGTCCAGGCCGATCGAGACTCCGTCCGGCAGGCGGGTGCCGAGGGAGGCGGTGAGGTCGCGTCCGATCACGGCGACGTCGCCGTTCTCCAGCTCCCAGATGTCCGGGCATTCAGGGCCGGAATTGGTCGCACCCAGTTCCAGGGCCGACTTGCCCAAGCGCCTCTTGAAGTCCGTTCCCGGGTCCGCTTCCCATGGCCTGCTCATGGTGTCGCCCTTCTGCTGCCTCGCCTTCAATATAGCAGTGACGATCTATCAAATTCCTTGCGGAATAAAGCATTTGGCCTGATCGGTGAGTTCGGTCGTTCCGCCGGCGGGATCGCGGCTCAGGCCGGGCTGAGCCTGGTGCGGATGCCGTCGAAGTGGGTGCGCATCGCCCTTACCGCGCGCAGGCCGTCGGCCGCCGCCACCGCCGCGACGATCTCGCGGTGCTGGGCGCAGGTGACCCATGGGTCCTGGTGGCCGTCGTCGAGGTCCTCGCGCACCCGGTCCATCGCCGCCCAGAAGGCGTCGAGCACCTCGCTGAGCAGGTGGTTGTCGAGCGAGGCGTACAGCGCGAGGTGGAAGGCCCGGTCGGTGCCGCGGGCGACCCGGCCGGTGGCGGCCTCCTCCTCCATCTTCGCCACCAGGGCGCGCAGTACTTCGATGTCCTCGTCCGGGACCCCGGCCGCGACGGCGCCCACCAGGCCCGCCTCCAGGGCCTCGCGCACCTTCATCAGCTCGGCGAGGCCCGGTTCGCCCTGGCGGTGGCGGACCGCCGCGCGGAAGGCGAGGCCCTCGGCGAACGGGGACAGGGAGAGCGAGCCGACGAAGGTGCCGAATCCGCGGCGGATCTCGACGACGTTGACCGCCTGGAGCGACTTGAGCGCCTCGCGCACCGATACCCGCCCGGCCCCGAAGAGCTCCATCAGTTCGGCCTCGGTGGGCAGTGCGTCGCCCGGTGCGAGCCGGCGTTCCAGGATCAGTTCCTTGATCCTTCGCTCGATGTCCTGAGCCATGGTGGGCCGCGCCACAACGTCCTCCTGAGGTGCCGTTGCCCCTTGACCGGTCACAGGAGCATCTGTTTAAGGTGAAGCAAGACATAGGACATCTTACGTCTCACGTCTCGATCCGAGTAGCCGCACAGGCCCCGGATCGGTATCCCGATCAGCTGGAGCCTCCACCATGTCTCTGACCGCACCGCTGCACGGCGTAGTTCCGCCGGTCTGCACCCCGCTCGACTCCCGCGGGGAGGTCGACACCACGTCCCTCGTCCGGCTCGTCGAGCACCTCATCGGCGGGGGCGTGCACGGACTCTTCGCGCTCGGGTCCACCAGCGAGGTCGCCTACCTCACCGACGAACAGCGCGCCACGGTCCTGGAGACCGTGGTCAACGCGACCGACGGGCGGGTCCCGGTGCTGGCCGGGGTCATCGACACCACCACGGCCCGGGTCGTCGAGCATGCCAGGTCCGCCGCCCAGCTGGGCGCGGACGCGCTGGTCGCGACCGCGCCGTTCTACACCCGCACCCACGGCAAGGAGATCGCCGGGCACTTCCGCCGGCTGCGCGCCGAGGTGGACCTGCCGCTGTTCGCGTACGACATCCCGGTCGCCGTGCACAGCAAGCTGTCCGCCGCACTGGTCCGTGAGCTGGCCGAGGACGGCACGCTGGCCGGGCTCAAGGACAGCAGCGGTGACGAGGGCGGGCTGCGCCGGCTCGTCGTCGAGCTCGGTGGGCGCGAGGGGCGCGCGCAGGGTCCGGTGCCGGAGTTCAGCATCCTCACCGGCTCCGAGCTGACGGTGGACGCGGCGCTGCTCGCCGGGGCCGACGGCGTCGTCCCGGGCATCGGCAACGTGGACCCGTCCGGTTACGTGCGGCTCTACGAGGCCGCGCGCGCCGGGGACTGGGCGCTGGCCGCCAAGGAGCAGGAGCGGCTCATCGAGCTGTTCGCCATGGTCGACGTCGGCCCCGAGGCGGACATGGGCCGCAGCTCCTCGGCGCTCGGCTCGTTCAAGTCGGCGCTCCGGCTGCTGGGCGTCATCGACTGCGGCGACACGGCGTTCCCGCAGATCCAGCTGTCCGCCGAATCCGTCGCGCTGGTCTCCGGACTGCTGCGCGCCGCCGGTCTGCCGCCGGTCCGATGACCTCGGCAGCTCGGACAGCGCGGGCCGGGCGGCCGGTCGTCGGCCTCGACCTCGGCGGTACGAAGATCGCCGCCGCGCTCCTCGGCGCCGACGGCACGGTCCTGGCCCGGCACAGCCGCCCCACCCCGGCCCGTGACGGCGCGGCGGCGGTCCTCGACGCACTCGCCGCCGCCGCGGCCGAGGTCGACCCCGGCCGCACCGCCGCGGTGCTCGGCATCGCGGCGGCCGGGGTGATCGATCCCCGCACCGGCATGGTCACCAGTGCCACCGACTCCATCCGCGGCTGGGCCGGCACCGCTCTGGGCGCCGGCCTCGCGGACCGTACCGGGTACCCGGTGGCCTGCGACAACGACGTACGCGCCACGGCCGGGCCGGAACTCGCGGCGCTGGGCGCGGACGGTACGGGGCACGGCTCACTGCTCTTCGCCGCCATCGGCACCGGGGTCGGCGGCGCGATCGCCGCCGACGGGCGGATGCTGCACGGCGCGTCCGGCATCGCCGGGCACCTCGGCCATCTGCCCAGCCCCGAGGCGGCCGGGCTGCCCTGCACCTGTGGCGCCACCGGCCACCTGGAGGTCATCGCCTCCGGGCCCGGTATCGCCGCCCACTACGAGCGGCTGACCGGCACCCCGGTGGACCGGCTGGAGACCGTTGCCGCGCGGGCCGCGCGCGGCGACACCGACGCCGCGTCCGCCATCACCACCGGCGCGGCCGCCGCCGGCCATGTGCTCGGCGGACTCGCCAACGCCTTCGGGCCCGACCGGGTCGTCGTCGGCGGCGGGGTCCCGCGGATCGGCCCCCTGTACGGGGACGCCCTGCGGGCCGCCTTCACCTCGGAACTGATGGAACCGCTGCGCGGGCTCGTACCGCGGGCTCCGCTCCTCGGCCACGACGCGGCCGTGCTCGGAGCGGCCGCCCTGACCACCACCCTTCCCCTCCACCACCCGGGAGCTCACCGATGACCGCACAGAAACTGGCCGCCTTCCTCCAGGGCAAGCTGATCGTGTCCTGCCAGGCCCCGCCCGGCGACCCGATGCGGGAGACCGCCACCCTGGTACGCCTCGCTCAGTCGGCGGTCGCCGGTGGCGGCGCCGCGATCCGGGCCAACGAGCCGGCGGTCGTCGCCGCGATCGTCGAGGCCGTCGACCTGCCGGTCATCGGTCTGTGGAAGGACGGCGACATCGGGGTCTACATCACGCCGACCGTCCGGCACGCCCTGGCGGTCGCCGAGGCGGGTGCGGCCGTCGTCGCCGCCGACGCCACCGACCGGCCGCGCCCCGACGGCTCGACGTTCGCCGAGCTCGTCGAGGCGGTCCACGCGGCCGGCGCCCTGGTGATGGCCGATGTCTCCACCCTCGAAGAGGGGGTCGCGGCGGCCCGGCTGGGGGCGGACTTCGTCTCCACGACGCTGTCCGGCTACGTTCCCGGCACCCCGAAGCAGACCGGCCCCGACCTCGATCTGGTCGCCGCGCTGTCCGCCGCGATCGACGTCCCGGTCGTCGCCGAAGGCCGTATCAACACCCCCGATGAGGCGGCCGAGGCCCTGCGCCGCGGCGCGCACAGCGTCGTCGTCGGCACCGCCATCACCGCTCCCACGGCCCTGACCGCCCGCTTCGTCGCAGGCATCGCCCGGCCCTGACCCTCCCCACCACGCGGGGCGGCTGTTCAAGGGAGAGCGCCGTCCCGCATCCTGGAGTCACCGTGCAGACCACATCACCCCCCACGCTCCCCTGGTACCGCCAGGTCAGCCGCACCCAGTGGAAGTCGTTCTTCGCCGCCTGGATCGGCTATGTCCTCGACGGCTTCGACTTCGTGCTGATCACCCTCGTGCTGACGGAGATCAGTGACGAGTTCGGCCTGAGCACGGTGCAGGCGGCCAGCCTGATCTCCGGCGCGTTCATCACCCGCTGGCTGGGCGGGGCGGTGCTCGGCGCCATCGGTGACCGGTACGGCCGCAAACTCTCCATGGTGCTGAGCATCCTGCTGTACTCGGTGGGTACGTTCGCCTGCGGGTTCGCGTGGAACTACCACAGTCTGTTCGCCGCCCGGCTGGCCATCGGCATGGGCATGGCCGGTGAGTACAGCGCCAGCTCCACGTACGTCATGGAGAGCTGGCCCGCCGGGATGCGCAGCCGGGCCAGCGGCTTCCTGATCTCCGGCTTCTCGGTCGGTTCGGTGCTCGCCGCCCAGGTCTACAACTGGGTGGTCCCCTCCCTCGGCTGGCGCTGGATGTTCTATCTGGGCCTCGTCCCGATCGTCATCGCGCTGTGGATGCGGCGCGCGCTGCCGGAGGCCGAGGAGTGGACGGAGTCCGTCGCGGAGAAGGGCGCCAGGCCCAATCCGTTCGGGCCGCTGTTCGTCACCCGCGGCCGGGCCACGGCCAACACGGTGCTGGTCGTCGTCGCCACGGTCTCGCTGTTCCTCGTCTTCACGCCCGACGGCGCCGGGATGGTGCCGGTGCTCTCGGTGATCGCCGGTCTCTCGCTCGCCGCGTTCGCCGTGCAACTGGGCGGCAGGCGGAGCTGGGTGCTGTATCTGTCGATGATCGTGACGCTGTTCTTCGCGTTCCTGTACTCGTGGCCGATCCAGGCGCTGCTGCCGACGTATCTGAAGACCGAGCTGGGCTACAGCACGGACCAGGTCACCGACGTCCTGTACTTCGCCGGTTTCGGCACCATGGTCGGCTGCTGGGTCGCGGGCTTCCTGGGCGACCGGATCGGGGCGAAGAAGGCGTACGCGCTGACCCTGCTGGCCTCGCTGGCCTTCGTCTATCCGGTGTTCGCCGTGCAGAACAACCTGCTGGTGCTCGGCATCCTGCTCTTCCTGCTCCAGGCGACGAGCTTCGGCATCTCCGGGCTGCTGCCGCGCTACATCGGCGGGCACTTCCCGACGGCGAGCCGGGGCGCGGCGCTCGGCTTCACGTACAACGTGGGCGCTCTCGGCGGGGCCGTCGCCCCGGTCCTCGGCGCGCGTCTCGCCTCCGGCATGGACCTGGGTCAGGCACTGGCGGTGCTGACGTTCGCGGGCACGGTGATCGTGGTGGTGCTGGTCGGCCTCGACGTACCGGCGCGGCTGAACCGGCTGACGGACCCGGACTCCACGCCGGACCACCTCGCGCCGGCGACGGCGGAGGAACCCGCGCCTGTGGCGCGGCAGGCCACCTGACCCGGCGCAGATGTGCGGCCGCGCCGCAGGGTGTTCCGCGCGGTGGTGGCGTTCTCAGACCGCGATGCGCTCGAAGACCGCGGCGAGGCCCTGGCCGCCGCCGATGCACATCGTCTCCAGGCCGTAGCGCGCCTCGCGGCGGTGCAGTTCCCTGGTCAGCGTGGCGAGGATGCGGGCGCCGGTGGCGCCGACGGGGTGGCCGAGGGAGACTCCGGAGCCGTTCACGTTGATCCGCTCCTCGTGGTCCTTCTCGCCGAGTCCCAGTTCGCGGGTGCAGGCCAGCACCTGGGCGGCGAAGGCCTCGTTGAGCTCGATCAGGTCCAGGTCGGCGAGGGTGAGCCCGGCGCGGGCGAGCGCCGTGCGGGTGGCGGGGACGGGGCCGATGCCCATAGTGGCGGCGGGGACCCCGGCGCGGGCGAAGGAGACGAGCCGGACGAGCGGGGTGAGGCCGAGCCGTTCCGCGGTGGCGGCGCTGGTCACCAGGCAGGCGGCGGCCGCGTCGTTCTGGCCGCTGGCGTTGCCCGCGGTGACGGTGGCCGCCGGGTCGGCCTTGCCCATGACCGGGCGCAGGGCCGCGAGCTGTTCGGCGGTGGTGTCCGGGCGCGGGTGCTCGTCGGCGGTGACCACCGTCTCGCCCTTGCGGGTGCGTACGGTGACGGGGACGGTCTCCGCCTCGTACCGCCCCTCGGCCGCGGCCCGGCCGGCGCGCCGCTGCGAGCGCAGGGCGAGGGCGTCCTGGTCGGCGCGGCTGATGCCGTACTCCCGTCGCAGGTTCTCGGCGGTCTCGATCATGCCGCCGGGCACGGGGTGGTTGATGCCGCCCGCGGTGACCCGGCCCCGGGCGAGCGAGTCGTGCAGCTGGAGGCCGGGGCCCTTGATGCCCCAGCGGCCGTCGTGCGTGTAGTAGGGGGCGGCGCTCATCACGTCGACGCCGCCCGCGATCACCACCTCGCTGAAGCCGGCCCTGATCTGCATCGCCGCGTCGAGGACGGCCTGCAGTCCGGAGCCGCAGCGGCGGTCGATCTGCGTGCCGGTGACGGACTGCGGGAGCCCGGCGTCGAGCGCGGCGACCCGGCCGATGGCGGGGGCGTCGGCGGACGGGTAGGCGCTGCCGAGGATCACCTCGTCGACCCGGTCCGGGTCGATTCCGGTGCGGGCGACGACCTCGGCGATGACGAGCGCGGCGAGGGAGGCCGGCGCCTGCCCCGCGAGCGCTCCGCCGAAGCGGCCGATGGGGGTGCGCAGCGGTTCGCAGATCACGACATCGTTCTGGTCGGGCACGGCGGGACCTTTCCGGGAAGGGGGACGGGGTGGGAGTGGGGGACGGGGAGGGAGTGGGGGCGGAGGGAAGGACGGATTAGAGGACGGAATCGGGGCGGGGTGAAGGCGGCAAGGGTGTGGGGTGACCCTTGCACCCGGCGACTGAGCCGGTCCAATATCCAGTTCCCCCTGATTCGAGACGCAGCGCGTCTCAATCGGGGCGAGCGGTCACGAGGACGGCGTGGGCAGGGCGTCCTCCGCGACGGCGAGCACCGCGCGCAGGGCGGCGGACGGGTTGTCGGCCCGCCAGGCCAGAGCCGCCTGGCGCCGGATGGGCGGGCCGGCGAGCGGGCGGTAGACGAGGCCGTTCTGCTGGATGTGCTGGACGGAGGTGACGGTGAGGGTCACCCCGACGCCCGCGGCGACCAGCGCCAGAATCGTGTACGAGTCGGGGGCCTCCTGCACCACCCGCGGGTTGAACCCGGCGGCCTCGCAGGCCCCGACCATCGCGTCGCGCACGGTCGAGCCGGTGTTGGCGGGGAACACGACGAACGGCTCCTCGGCCAGGACCCCGATGGAGACGCTGTCCCGGTCGGCGAGCGGGTGGTCGGAGGGGAGCGCGCAGACGAGCTCCTCCTCGTCGATCACCCGGTGGGACACGCCCGGCTGGGTCACCGGCAGCCGGACGAACCCCAGGTCAAGCGAGCCGTCCGCGACCCGCGCCAGCGCGACGTTGGCGTAGGTCTGGCCCGTCATGACCAGCTCGATGCCGGGGTGGGCGGCGCGCACCGCCCGGGTCAGCCGGGGCAGCGTCTCGTGGCTGGAGGCGCCCGCGAAGCCGATGCTGACCCGCCCGTACTCGCCGCGGCCCGCGGCCTTCGCGGCCCGTACCGCGATGTCGAGGTCGTCGAGCACGGTCCGTACGGGCTGGAGGAACGACTCCCCCGCGCTGGTGAGCCGCACCGAGCGGGTGTTGCGCTCGAAGAGCTGGACGCCGAGCTCCTTCTCCAGCTGCCGGATCTGCTGGCTCAGCGGCGGCTGGGCCATCTGGAGCCGCTTGGCGGCCCGGCCGAAGTGCAACTCCTCGGCCACGGCGACAAAAGCGGACAGATGACGCAGTTCCATACCCGCCCCTCACCTCGGCGATCATTGATTAATCAGCCGTCTTGATCCGACCTTAATTTGGTATTGGACAGCAATCAATGGCCGCTGGCACGGTAGGGCGACGCGCACGCACCGCGGGGCGCGACGACGCACACGCAGCGGAGGAGCACCGTGGCCAGGACGGGCCGGAAGGACAAGACGATGTCGATGAGGGCGGCGATCGCCGGCTTCGTCCACGACGGTGACACCGTCTGCCTCGAAGGCTTCACCCATCTCATCCCGACCGCCGCGGGTCACGAGATCATCCGCCAGGGCCGCCGGGACCTGACGGTCATCCGGATGACCGCGGACATCGTGGTGGACCAGATGCTCGCCGCGGGGTGCGTGACGCGCCTGGTCTCCTCCTTCGTGGGCAACTCCTCGGCCGGTTCGCTCGGTGAGCTCCGCCGCCGTGTCGAGAGCGCCGACCCGGCACCGCTCGCCTTCGAGGAGTACAGCCACTACGGGATGATCTGCCGCTATCTCGCCGGTTCCCAGCGGCTGCCGTTCTATCCGCTGCGCTCCTACGCGGGCAGCGATCTGCCGTCCGTCAACAGCGATCTGCGCAAGGTCACCTCGCCCTATCCGGGGCCGGACGGCGAACCCGAGCAGATCTATGTCGTACCGCCCGTCAACCCGGACGTGACGATCATCCACGCGCAGCGCGCCGACCGCAGCGGCAACACCCAGATATGGGGCCTGACCGGCATTCAGGCCGAGGCGGTGTACGCGGCGGAGAAGGCGGTCGTCGTCGTGGAGGAGATCGTGGACGACGAGGTGATCCGCTCGGACCCGAACCGCACCCTGGTCCCCGCCCACGCGGTCGACGCGGTCGTCTGCTGCCCGCGCGGCGCGCATCCGTCCTTCGCCCAGGGGTACTACGACCGGGACAACGCCTTCTACCGGGCCTGGTCGCACATCAGCAAGGATCCGCGGCGGCTCCAGGACTGGCTGGACGAGTGGGTGCGCGGAACGGCCGACCACGCGGAGTACGTCGAGAAGCTCGGCGAGGAGTTCTGGGCCGGGCTCGCGGTCGGCGAGGCGCTCAGCGAACCGGTGAACTACGGGCGCCGGCTGTGAGCACCCACGGGCCCCGGACGGATCCGCACACGGGACACGGAAGGAACGGGTCATGACCACCACCGCACCGGGCACCATCACCTCGTCCGAACTGCTCGCCGTCGTCGCCTCCCGCGAACTGGCCGCGCGCCGCACGGTGTTCGCCGGGATCGGCCTGCCGACCCTCGCCACCGAACTGGCCCATCTGACGGTCGCCCCGGACATCGAGGTGGTGTACGAGTCCGGGGTCTGCGGCGCCCACCCCTCGCGGCTGCCGGAGACCATCGCCGACGCCGTCCTGATCACGGGGGCGGAGGCGGTGATCTCGATGCCGATGCTCTTCGGCTGTGTGCTCCAGGGCGGCCATATCGATGTCGGGTTCCTCGGGGCCGCGCAGATCGACCGCTGGGGCAGCCTCAACACCTCGGTGATCGGCGACTGGGAGAGCCCGTCGGTCCGTCTGCCGGGTTCCGGGGGCGGGGTCGAGGTGATGGCCAACTCCCGCGAGGTCTTCGTGGTGATGCGCCGTCACGATCCGCGCTCCTTCACCGCGGAGCTGGACTTCTGCACCACGCCCGGACCGGACCGCGCACTGGCCGAGGGCATCCGGCCACTGGGCGCCGGAGTCACCCGCGTCATCACCGAACTGGGCATCCTGGCCCGTGAGGGGGTGGGCGAGGAGCTGCGGCTGGTCGCCGTCCACCCGGGCGTCACCGTCGAGCAGGTCCGGGCGGCCACCGGCTGGGACCTCCGGGTCGCCGGCACGGTCGAGGAGGTGCCACCCCCGACACGGGACGAGCTGCGGCTGCTGCGCGAGGATGTCGACCCGGACCGTGTGTATCTCCGCTGACCCGCCCGATCCGCACGATCCGCCCGATCCGCCCGATCCGCACGACCCGCCCGATCCGCACGACCCGCCCGATCCGCACGATCGGCCCGTCCACCAACCCGAGAGGCCCCCACTGCCATGCGTATCAGGATCGTCGGAGCCGGAGCCATGGGCCGCGGCATCGCCCAGTGGGCGGCCGCCGCCGGACACACCGTCGAGCTGTGCGACGTACGGCCGGAGGCGGTGACCGAGGCGGCCGGCTTCGTGCGCTCCATGCTGGAGCGGGCCGTGCAGAAGGGCCGGATGTCCGCCGGGGACGCGGCGGCCGCCGTGGACCGGCTGATCCCGCTTGCGGACCCGTGGGCCGAGGGCCCGGAGGTCGAGCTGGTCATCGAGGCCGTACGGGAGGACCTCGCCACCAAGACGGAGGTCTTCGGCCGGCTGGAGCGGGTGCTGCCCGCCTCGGCCGTGTTCGCGACCAACACCTCCTCACTGTCCGTGACCCGGATCGGCGCCGCGCTGAAGGACCCGACGCGGCTGGCCGGGCTGCACTTCTTCAACCCGGTTCCCCTGATGCGGATCGTCGAGGTAGTGCCGGGCGCGGCCACCCGCCCCGGCATCCCGCCGCTGCTGACGGCGCTCGTGGAGAGCTGCGGGCACCGCGCGGTCACGGTCGCCGACACCCCCGGCTTCCTCATCAACCACGCCGGGCGCGGGCTGGTCACGGAGGCGCTCGCGCTGCTGGAGGAGACCGTGAGCGACCCGGCGGGCATCGACCGGATCGCACGGGACGTACTCGGCCTGCGAATGGGCCCGTTCGAGCTGATGGACCTCACCGGGCTCGACGTGACGGCAGCGGTGATCGACTCGATCTGGGAGGGCTTCCGGTATGAGGACCGGCTGCGCCCCTCCTACCTGACCCCGAACCGGGTGGCGGCCGGTCTGCACGGCCGCAAGACCGGACGCGGCTGGTTCGCGTACGGCCCCGAGGCGCCCGCCCCGGCCGCGGAGGCGCCCGTCACGGGTGACCCGGACCGTCCGGTGCACGTCTTCGCCGCCACAGGGGACGAGCGGGACGCCGCCGCCCTGCGCGAGGCGCTGACCGCCGCGGGCGCCACGGTCGAGTCCGGCCCGGAGCCCTCGACCGAGGCCCTGGTGCTGGTCCCGGTCTGGGGCACCACGGTCGCCTCCGCGGTGGCCGCGCACCGGCTGCCGGCCGGGCGCACCTTCGGGGTGGACCCGCTGCCCGCGGCCGGGCGCCGCCGGGTCCTCGCCGTGACACCGGCCGCGGAAGCGGGTGCCGCGCGGGACGCCCGCGCGGTACTGGCACGGGCATCGGACGACGGCGAGCCGTTCGCGGTGTCGGTGGTACGGGACACGGCGGGCTCGGTCGCCCAGCGGCTGCTCGCGTCGATCGTGTCGGTCTCGGCGTCCATCGCGGAACGCGCCCTGGCGACCCCGGCCGATATCGATCTGGCCGTCACGACCGGTCTGGGCTATCCGGTCGGCCCGCTGGCCTGGGGCGACCGGATCGGCGCGGCCCGGCTGCTGGAGCTGCACCGGGCCCTGTACGCGACGACCGGCGACCCGCGCCACCGCCCGACCCGCTGGGTCACCGAACGCGCCGCGCTGGGCCTGGCCCTGACGGACCCCGGCACGTCCCCGGCGGACTGCCTGGTCGGCACGGAGAGCAACAGCACGGTATGAGCGGACAGCTATGTCACGGGGCGGACAGCTATGTCACGGGGCGGACATCGCCCTAGGTGGGCGGGGACATGACCGATTCGTTCAAGACCGCGGGCCGGCTACCGGCCTACCGTCGGACCATGACTCCACGACTCGACGCGATCTCCATCACCACCGCGGATCTGGCCGCCTCGCTCGCCTTCTACCGCCTGCTCGGCCTCGACATCCCCGACGGCGCGGAATCCGCGCCCCATGTCGAAGTCACGCTCCCGGGCGGGCGGCGCCTGCTGTGGGACACCGAGGACGTCGTGCGCTCCTTCGACCCGGAATGGGCGGCGGCGAACGGCGGGGAACGCCTCGGGCTCGCCTTCCTCTGCGACGGTCCGGCGGAGGTCGACTCCGTCTACGCGGAACTGACCGGCGCCGGATACCGGGGGCACCTGAAGCCGTGGGACGCCGTGTGGGGGCAGCGGTACGCGGCGGTGCTGGACCCGGACGGCTGTGCGGTGTCGCTGTTCGCCGCGACACCCTCCTGAGGCGGCGCGGATCAGAGGTCCCCGGCGTCGGCCGTCAGGGCCGGCACCCGGAGCGCGGCGGACTCCTTGCGACGGGGATCACCGTGTCGACTACCACTGAGGTATTCGCGGGAGCGCACGCCGCACCGGCCGCCGGGGAGGGGCGGGCATCCGGCGCGCGCGGCTGCGGCTAGCGCGCGGCGAAGTACCCCGTCAGGGTGGTTCCGGCCAGTTCGCGCATCTCCCGGGCGAGATGCGCCTGGTCGGCGCAGCCCGCCGCGAGCGCGGACTCGGCGTACGGCGTTCCGGACCGTACGAGAGCCAGGGCGCGCTGGAGCCGCAGGATCCGGGCGAGCGTCTTGGGGCCGTATCCGAAGGCCGCCAGCGAGCGGCGGTGCAACTGGCGCGCGCCGAGGCCGACCGCCTGTGCCGTGTCCGCGACGGACCGGCCGCTGCCCAGTTGCCCGGCGACGTACCGCATCGCCGGGTCCGGCGGCGCGGTACCGGCCGCCCTGCGCAGGGCGATCTCCTCCAGGGCCGCCGCCGGGTCGGCTGCCTCGGCGACCCGCTCGGTGAGTTCCCGGACCTCCGCGTCCGGCCACAGCCCGGCCAACGCGATCCTGCGGTCACGCAGTTCGTGCGCGGGCACGCCGAGCAGGGCGGGCGCCGTACCCGGAGCGAAGCGGATGCCCGCGACACCGCCGCCGTCGCTCACGGACGCGGGTGCCGCGCGGGTGTCCGGGCCCGCGACGAGCAGCCGGCCGCCGATCCAGAGCAGGTCCATGCAGCCGTCGGGCAGCACCGGATGGGCCGCACCCCGCGGCACGGTCAGGGACCACACCCGCGCACCGTCCATCCGCGACGCGCGCTCTTCGTACCTGTCGCCCATGGCACCGGTCTCGTCGGCGGACACGGCCGCTCTCACTCGCTGGGCCGGTACGGCTTGTCCGTCTCCTTCTCGCGGCCCGGCTGGAGCCTGGACTTCACGTCGTCGGGCGGCAGGAACCGGGACCACCGCTCCGGGAACTCGGACGGCATGTAGGGGCTGTCACCCTCGTCACCGTCGTCCTCCTCGTCGTCGTCCACGCTGTCGTTCCAGCTCTCCGCCCGGGTGCGGGCCACGAACTCCGCCGCCTGGACCGCGCGCACCCGGTCGTTGGCCGCACGTGCCGCGGCCGTCGCCACCGAGGGCCACACCCGGTCGATGGCCGCGTTGACGGCGGCTCCCACCAACACCGCGAACGCGGAGATGCCGATCCACAGCAGTACGGCGATCGGCGCGGCCAGGGAGCCGTAGATCGTCGGCCCCTCGACCGTACTGGTGAGGTAGATCCGCAGCAGGAAGCTGCCCAGCACCCAGATCGCGAGCGCCATCAGCGCGCCCGGTGTGTCCTCGATCCAGGGCGAGCGGACGGGGACGGACACGTGGTAGAGCGTCGTCAGGAAGGCGATGGACAGGAGTATCACCAGCGGCCAGTACAGGACGCTCAGGACCTCCGTGCCCCAGGGGATGAACTCCACGACCCGGTCGGGGCCGACCACCAGGAGCGGCAGCACGACCGCGCCCAGCAGCAGCGCCACCACGTACAGGAGGAAGGCGAGCATCCGGGTCTTGACGATGCCGCGCTGGCCGTCGAGCCCGTACATCACGGTGATGGTGTCGATGAAGACGTTGACCGCGCGGGAGCCGGACCAGAGCGCGATCGCGAAACCGATCGAGATGACATCGGGCCGGGCCCCGGTGGTGACGTCCTCCAGGAGCGGCTTGGCGAAGTCGTTGACGCCCCGCTCGGAGAGCACGGTCTGCGCGGCACCGAGGATGTTGTGCTCGATGGAGGCGACCGTGGTGGTGCTGGTCCACGCGTCGACGTAGCCGAGCAGGCCGATCAGTCCCAGCAGCAGCGGCGGCAGGGACAGCAGGGTGAAGAACGCCGCCTCGGCGGCGAGTCCCAGAATGCGGTACTCCATGCACGAGTTGACGGTGTCCTTGAGCAATTGCCAGACCATCTGCCGCTTGGAGACGTTGCGGTAGAGGACTCGCGCCCGGTGGAGCCGGCCCGGTGGCCGCTCGGGTGTTTCGTTTGCTGCCTGCACCTCCTTACCGTATCGGCATGGCAGCCACCACCCACACAGTGTCCAACCAGGCCCCTCCCCTGCTCGGCTACGACGTCTTCGCCGCGGACCGGGCCCTCACCGAAGCCGTGGACCGGCATCTCCCGCCGGAGCTGCTCGACGACGCGCGGGCCGGTCTCGTCCGGCTCGGCCGGTCCGCCGGCTCCGCGCAGGCGCAGCGGTGGGGTGCGCGGGCGAACGAGAATCCGCCCCGGCTGCGCACCCATGACCGGTACGGGAACCGCGTCGACGAGGTGGAGTTCCATCCGGCCTGGCACCGGCTGCTCGGCCATGCCGTCTCCGCGGGTCTGACCGACGCCTGGGACCGGCCTGGCGGTCATGTGCGCCGGGCGGCCGGTTTCCTGGTGTGGACGCAGGCCGAGGCGGGCCACGGCTGTCCGCTCTCGATGACCCATGCGGCGGTGCCCGCGCTGCGCACCGATCCGGCGACGGCCGCCGAGTGGGAGCCGCTGCTGACCTCGCACGTGTACGAGGAGGGGCTGCGGCCGGCCGCGGACAAGGCCGGGGTGCTTCTCGGGATGGGCATGACGGAGAAGCAGGGCGGCACGGACGTGCGGTCCAACACGACCCGTGCCGAACCCCTGTCCGGTGCGGGTGAGTATCTGCTCACCGGGCACAAGTGGTTCTGCTCGGCGCCGATGTCCGACGCGTTCCTGGTGCTGGCCCAGGCCCCCGCCGGTCTGACCTGTTTTCTGCTGCCCCGGGTGCTGCCCGACGGCACCCGCAACACGTTCGCGATCCAGCGGCTCAAGGACAAGCTGGGCAACCGGTCCAACGCATCGGCCGAGGTCGAGTTCGACGGTACGTGGGCGCGCCGGGTCGGTGAGGAGGGGCGCGGGGTGCGCACGATCATCGACATGGTGGCGGCGACCCGGCTGGACTGTGTGATCGGTTCGGCCGCGCTGATGCGGCAGGCGGTGGCGCAGGCGGTCCACCACGCCACGTACCGCCGCGCGTTCGGCGGGGTGCTGGTCGACAAGCCGCTGATGCGCAATGTGCTGGCCGATCTGGCGCTGGAGTCGGAGGCGGCGACGGTGCTGGCGATGCGGCTGGCGGCCGCGTACGACGCCGGGACCGCGAGCGAGCTGGCGTTCTTGCGGATCGCGGTGCCGGCGGCCAAGTACTGGGTGACGAAGCGGTGCACGCCGATGGTGGGCGAGGCGCTCGAATGCCTGGGCGGCAACGGCTATGTGGAGGAGTCGGGGATGCCCAGGCTGCTGCGCGAGGCGCCGCTCAACTCGGTCTGGGAGGGATCGGGGAACGTACAGGCGCTGGATGTGCTGCGGGCGCTCCAGCGCGAGCCGATGGCGCTGAACGCGTTCCTCTCCGAGGTCGGCCGGGCGCGCGGCGCCGATCACCGGCTGGACCGGGCGATCAAGGATCTGCTGACCGAGCTCGCGGATCTGGAGGGGATCGAGGCGCGGGCGCGGCGGCTGGTGGAGCGGATGGCGCTGGTGCTCCAGGGTTCGCTGCTGGTGCGCTGGGCGCCGCCGGAGGTCGCCGACGCGTTCTGCGCGTCACGGCTGGGCGGGGACTGGGGCTCGGCGTTCGGGACGCTGCCGCACACTCTCGACCTGGCCTCGGTCGTGGAACGGGCGCGGCCCGTGGAGCGTTGACGTGAGGGGGCCGGTCCGCCGGACGGGCCCGGGGCAGCAACAGGGGGTGGTGCTGCGCCGACACGGCACCACCCCCCATGCTGTACACACCGGGCTGCGAGGCCGAGGCCGCGCCGTCCGGTGTACCGCCACTCTTGTACGGACCGGGGGGCGTCGCCAGAGTTGCAGAGGGTTGCAACCATTGTGTGGAGTTGCGGTACCCGGGACCCCGGCAGCGGCAGGATGGGGCCCGCGGCCTTGACACGGGAAACAAGAGGCTCCAGGGGGGATCCGGCATGGAGGCACGTCCTGTCGATGTGATGCGGCTGGCTGTCCGGGAGTCGGACCGGGCCGTGCGCCTGGTCCGCCGGGCCCGTGAGGCCCGGCTGGCGGGCGAGCGCGTGCCGGTCGCGCCGCGGGCCGAGATCGGGGCCTCGTGGGACCGGGCGCTGCGCAGCGGGGTCGATCCGGAGAAGTCCACCCACAGCGTCCGGCTGGAGCCGGACGAGATCGAGCGCCGGCGCCGCGGTTCGGCGCTGGGTGAGGTGATGCCGCTGCTCGGCGACGCCCTGGCGGCGATCGCGGACGCCTCGCAGCAGATCATGGTGGTCACCGATGTGGAGGGCCGGGTGCTGTGGCGCCAGGGCAACACGGCGGTGCTGCGCCGGGCCGACGACATCTGTCTGGCCGAGGGCGCCGCCTGGTCGGAGGAGAGCACCGGTACCAACGCGATCGGCACGGCGATCGCCGCGCGCGCCCCGGTGCAGGTCCACTCCGCGGAACACTTCGTGCGCAGTCTGCACGGGTGGACGTGCGCGGCGGCCCCGGTGCGCGATCCGCGGGACGGCCGGCTGATGGGGATCGTCGACATCAGCGGGCCCGCGTCCACCTTCCATCCGACGACGCTCGCCCTGGTCGGCTCGGTGGCCCGGCTGGCCGAGAGCGAGATCAGGACCCGGCATCTGGAGTCGATCGACCGGCTGCGCTCGGTGGCGGCGCCGATGCTGTGCCGGCTGGGCGGCCGGGCGATGGCCGTGGACGCCCACGGCTGGCTGGCGGCGGTCACCGGGATGCCGCCGGTGGACCGGCTGCCGCTGCCGAAGTCCCTCCAGCCGGGCCGGGTGTGGCTGCCCTCGCTCGGGATGTGCCGGGTGGAGCCGCTGCCGGGCGGCTGGCTGGTGCAGGTGGCGGACGGCGCGACGGACAGCCCGCCGCGCCGGGTCGTGCTCGATCTGAGCCGGTCGCGCGGCCTCGCGGTGAACGTGGTGAGCCCGGTGGGGACCTGGTCCCAGCGGCTCTCCCCGCGCCACGCCGAGCTGTTGTTCGCGCTGGCGCTGCACCGGGAGGGGCGTACCGCGTCCGAGCTGGCGGAGGACATCTTCGGCGATCCGACCCGGACGGTGACGGTGCGGGCCGAGATCTCCCGGCTGCGGCGTCATCTCGCGGAGGTGCTGGCGCACCGCCCGTACCGCTTCGGTGAGGGCGTCGAGGTGGAGGTGATCCACCCGGAGCACCCGGCCGATCTGCTGCCGCGTTCGAAGGCCCCGGTGGTGACGGCGGCGCGCAGCGCCCGCTGAACGGTGTTCTCGCAGGTCCTGGGCGTCCGCCTGCCGGGACCGGCTTGGGGCGGGGCCGCGGGGCATGGTTTTCTGGCAGTCATGAGCAACCCCACGCGCCCCGCCGAACCGACCGCCGAGGTGACCGTCTGGTCCCTGGAGCAGACCTCCCCCGATGATCTGCGGCCCTCCGCTGTGCCGGAGGGCGACATCCGGATCGTCCGGTCCGGGATACCGCTGCCCGAGTTCAGCCGCTTCCTCTACACGGCGGTCGGCGGCGACATCCGGTGGACGGACCGGCTGACGATGACGTACGCGCAGTGGCAGGAGGCGCTGGACCGGCCCGGCGCGGAGACCTGGGTGGCGTACGCGGACGGCACACCGGCCGGGTACATCGAGCTGGACCCGCAGGAGGACGGCGTGGTCGAGATCATGTACTTCGGTCTCATCCCGGCGTTCCGGGGGCGCCGGATCGGCGGCCATCTGCTCTCGTACGGGGCGGCCCGCGCCTGGGACCTGGCGGAGCGGTGGCCGCGGCGCCCGGCGACGAAGCGGGTGTGGCTGCACACCTGTTCCAAGGACGGGCCGCACGCCATGGACAACTATCTGCGCCGCGGCTTCCGGCTCTTCGACACCAGGACCGAGCTGGAACCCGAGGCGGCCACTCCGGGTCCGTGGCCGGGTTCCGGCCGGGAGCTGCTTCCGTAACCGTTCGCTCATGGGAAATGCACGTGGTTGTCCGGTTATCCGGATGGCCGGGCGCCCGTCACTTCCGTGACGGGCGCCACACTGTCTCACCTGTCGGGACAGTCTCGTCCACATCATGGATAGTGGTGGACTGGTCCGAGATTCGCGTGACACGCTTCCGTCATGTCTGGAACTGGAATTGCCTTGGTGAGTCGACGCCACGTCGACCTCGGCCGCATGTCCAGCGCCATCTGTCCGGCGAGCTGAGAGTCTCCAGCACCGCCGCGATCCCCTTTTCTCTGCAAACCCTGCGCACCGCCGCGCCCAGACGCGAGTGTGCAGTTCAGAGCCGCCCTCCTGCAGTCCCGAAGGACGTACTGTCATGGCCGCTACCCCGGAACAGCCTGCGCCCGCCACCCCTCGCCGCAAGGCGGGACGCCACCGTGGCGAAGGTCAGTGGGCCCTGGGGCACCACACCCCCCTCAACGGCAATGAGCAGTTCAAGAAGGACGACGACAGTCTCAACGTGCGGACACGCATTGAGACGATCTACTCCAAGCGCGGGTTCGACTCGATCGACCCCAACGACCTTCGCGGACGCATGCGTTGGTGGGGCCTGTACACGCAGCGCAAGCCCGGCATCGACGGCGGCAAGACCGCGATCCTGGAGCCGGAGGAGCTGGACGACCGGTACTTCATGCTCCGGGTCCGCATCGACGGCGGCCGGCTGACGGCGGCGCAGCTGCGGGCCATCGGTGAGGTCTCGCGGGATTACGCTCGGGGCACCGCCGATGTCACCGACCGGCAGAACATCCAGCTGCACTGGATCCGCATCGAGGACGTCCCGGCCATCTGGCAGAAGCTGGAGGCCGTCGGCCTGTCCACGACGGAGGCCTGCGGCGACTGCCCCCGTGTGATCATCGGCTCCCCGGTGGCGGGGATCGCCGCCGACGAGATCATCGACGGGACCCCGGCGGTCGACGAGATCCACGACCGCTACATCGGCAGCAAGGAATTCTCCAACCTGCCGCGCAAGTTCAAGACCGCGATCTCCGGCTCGCCCGTGCAGGACGTGGTCCACGAGATCAACGACATCGCCTTCGTCGGTGTCGTTCACCCCGAGCACGGCCCCGGCTTCGACCTCTGGGTCGGCGGCGGTCTCTCGACCAACCCCCGGCTCGCCGAACGCCTGGGCGCCTGGGTGCCGTTGGACGAGGTCTGCGACGTCTGGGCCGCAGTGGTCGGGATCTTCCGGGACTACGGATACCGGCGGCTGCGCACCCGCGCCCGGCTGAAGTTCCTGATGGCCGACTGGGGACCCGTCAAGTTCCGCCAGGTGCTGGAGGACGAGTACCTCAAGCGGCCGCTGCTCGACGGCCCCGCCCCCGAGCAGCCCAGCAGCCGCTGGCGCGACCACGTGGGCGTCCACCAGCAGCAGGACGGGCGCTTCTACGTCGGGTTCGCGCCCCGCGTCGGCCGGGTCGACGGTCCCACCCTGATCAAGATCGCCGATCTGGCCGCCGCGCACGGATCGGACCGGCTGCGCACCACCGTCGAGCAGAAGATGCTGATCCTCGACGTGGAACCGGACCGGATCGAGTCGCTGTCCGCCGGACTCGAGGAGCTCGGCTTCCAGGTGAAGCCGTCCCCCTTCCGCCGCGGCACGATGGCCTGCACCGGCATCGAGTACTGCAAGCTGGCGATCGTCGAGACCAAGGCGCGCGGTGCCTCGCTCATCGACGAACTGGAGCGCCGCCTCCCGGAGTTCGACGAGCCGCTCACCATCAACATCAACGGCTGCCCCAATGCCTGCGCCCGCATCCAGACCGCCGACATCGGCCTCAAGGGCCAGCTCATGCTGGACGGCGAGGGCAACCAGGTGGAGGGCTACCAGGTGCACCTGGGCGGCGCGCTCGGCCTGGAGGCCGGATTCGGGCGCAAGGTCCGCGGTCTGAAGGTCACTTCGGCCGAACTGCCCGACTACGTCGAGCGGGTCCTGGGGAACTTCCAGAAGGAGCGCGAGCACGACGAGCGCTTCGCGACCTGGGCGGCACGCGCCAGTGCGGAGTCGCTGTCATGAGCGAGCGCGCCGCGCCGTTCCACTGCCCCTACTGCGGTGACGAGGACCTGCGCCCGCACGAGACGGGGCACGGGGCCTGGGAATGCGCCTCCTGCAACCGAGCGTTCCAGCTGAAGTTCCTGGGCCTGCTGACCCGGGGACTGGCGCGTAACGACGTTGAAGAGGACGGGATATGACGGACACTCTGAAGATCGAGGAGCTCACGTCGCACGACCTCAGGGACCTGGCCGAGCGGGCCGGCCGCGAGCTGGAGGACGCCTCCGCACCGGAGATCCTGCGGTGGGCCACCCAGACCTTCGGGCCGCGTTTCTGCGTCACCTCATCGATGGAGGACGCGGTCGTCGCGCACCTCGCCTCCCGGGCCCTGCCCGGCGTGGACGTGGTCTTCCTCGACACCGGATACCACTTCCCCGAGACGATCGGCACCCGCGACGCGGTGGAGGCGGTGATGGACGTCAACCTCATCACCCTGACCCCGCGCCAGACCGTGGCCGAGCAGGACGCGCAGTACGGGCCGAGGCTGCACGACCGCGACCCCGACCTCTGCTGCAAGCTGCGCAAGGTCAAGCCGCTGGAGGAGGGCCTGACCTCGTACACGGCCTGGGCGACCGGGCTGCGCCGCGACGAGTCCCCCACCCGGGCGAACACCCCGGTGGTCGGCTGGGACGAGAAGCGGCAGAAGGTCAAGGTCTCGCCGATCGCCCGCTGGACCCAGGACGACGTGGACGCGTACGTCGCGGAACACGGAGTGCTCACCAACCCGCTGCTGATGGACGGTTACGCCTCCGTGGGGTGCGCACCCTGCACCCGCCGGGTGCTGGAGGGCGAGGACGCACGCGCCGGCCGCTGGGCCGGGCGCGGGAAGACCGAGTGCGGGCTGCACGGCTGATGACGACTGATCAGGAGACTTCGATGAGCGTGACGGAGACGGGAGCCACCATCTGGCTGACCGGTCTGCCGAGCGCGGGCAAGACCACCATCGCGTACGAACTCGCCGGGCGGCTGCGCGGCGAGGGCCACCGGGTGGAGGTGCTGGACGGCGACGAGATCCGGGAGTTCCTCTCCGCGGGCCTCGGCTTCTCCCGCGAGGACCGGCACACCAACGTCCAGCGGATCGGCTTCGTCGCCGGACTGCTGGCGGCCAACGGCGTGAAGGTCCTGGTCCCGGTCATCGCACCGTACGCGGACAGCCGGGACGCGGTCCGCAAGCGGCACCAGGCCGAGGGCACCGCGTACCTGGAGGTGCATGTCGCCACTCCGGTCGAGGTGTGCTCGGTGCGCGATGTGAAGGGGCTTTACGCCAAGCAGGCGGCGGGCGAGATCAGCGGGCTGACCGGGGTGGACGACCCCTACGAGGCTCCCGAGTCTCCGGATCTGCGGATCGAGTCGCACCAGCAGACCGTGCAGGAGTCCGCGGCGGAGCTGTACGCGCTGCTGAGCGAGAGGGGTGCAGCGTGACGACCGTCGCGACTGTGTCGGAAGGCACCGACAATCCGTACGCACTCAGCCACCTGGACTCCCTGGAGTCCGAGGCGGTGCACATCTTCCGTGAGGTGGCGGGGGAGTTCGAGCGGCCGGTGATCCTGTTCTCCGGCGGCAAGGACTCGATCCTGATGCTGCACCTGGCGCTCAAGGCGTTCGCGCCCGCGCCGGTGCCGTTCACGCTGCTGCACGTGGACACCGGGCACAACTTCCCCGAGGTCCTGGAGTACCGGGACCGCACGGTCGCCGAGCACGGGCTGCGGCTGCACGTGGCCTCCGTGCAGGAGTACATCGACGCCGGGAAGCTCCGCGAGCGCCCCGACGGCACCCGTAACCCGCTGCAGACCGTGCCGCTGACCGAGGCGATCCAGCAGCACCGCTTCGACGCCGTGTTCGGCGGCGGCCGCCGCGACGAGGAGAAGGCGCGCGCCAAGGAGCGGGTCTTCTCGCTGCGCGACGAGTTCTCCCAGTGGGACCCGCGCCGCCAGCGCCCCGAGCTGTGGCAGCTGTACAACGGCCGGCACGCCGCCGGTGAGCACGTCCGGGTCTTCCCGATCTCCAACTGGACCGAGCTCGACGTGTGGCAGTACATCGAGCGCGAGGGCATCGAGCTCCCGCAGATCTACTTCGCCCATGAGCGCGAGGTCTTCAACCGCTCCGGGATGTGGCTGACCGCGGGCGACTGGGGCGGCCCCAAGGAGCACGAGAGGACGGAGACCCGGCAGGTCCGCTACCGCACGGTCGGCGACATGTCCTGCACCGGCGCCGTCGACTCCGACGCCACCACGCTGGACGCCGTGATCACCGAGATCGCCGCCTCCCGGCTCACCGAGCGGGGCGCGACCCGCGCCGACGACAAGATGTCCGAGGCCGCGATGGAAGACCGTAAGCGCGAGGGGTACTTCTAACATGACCACACCCATCCAGCCGGCCGAGCTGCTGTCGACCACGACCCTGCTGCGGTTCGCCACCGCGGGGTCCGTGGACGACGGCAAGTCCACCCTCGTGGGACGGCTGCTGCACGACTCCAAGTCGGTCCTCACCGACCAGCTGGAGGCGGTCGAGGACGCGTCCCGCAAGCGTGGTCAGGAGGCGCCCGACCTGGCGCTGCTGACCGACGGGCTGCGGGCCGAGCGCGAGCAGGGCATCACCATCGACGTCGCCTACCGCTACTTCGCCACCACCCGGCGCCGGTTCATCCTCGCCGACACCCCGGGCCATGTGCAGTACACCCGCAACATGGTGACGGGCGCCTCCACCGCCGAGCTGGCCGTGGTCCTGGTCGACGCCCGCAACGGGGTCGTCGAGCAGACCCGCCGGCACGCCGCCGTCGCCGCCCTGCTCCGCGTCCCGCACGTGGTGCTGGCCGTGAACAAGATGGACCTGGTCGACTACGCGGAGCCGGTGTTCGCCGCCATAGCCGAGGAGTTCACCGCCTACGCGGCCTCCCTGGGCGTCCCGGAGATCACCGCGATCCCGATCTCCGCCCTGGCCGGCGACAACGTCGTGGAGCCGTCCGCCCACATGGACTGGTACGGCGGCCCGACCGTCCTGGAGCACCTGGAGACGGTCCCGGTCAGCCACGACCTCACCACCTGCCACGCCCGCTTCCCGGTCCAGTACGTCATCCGGCCGCAGACCGCCGAGCACCCCGACTACCGGGGCTACGCGGGCCAGATCGCCGCCGGCGCGTTCCGGGTCGGCGAGCCCGTCACCGTACTGCCCTCCGGCCGTACGTCGACGATCGCCGGGATCGACCTGCTCGGCGACAGCGTCGACATCGCCTGGGCCCCGCAGTCGGTGACCGTACGGCTCACCGACGACATCGACGTCTCGCGCGGCGACCTGATCGCACCGTCGGACGACGCCCCGGCGGTCACCCAGGACATCGAGGCGACGGTCTGCCATGTCGCGGACCAGCCGCTCACCGTGGGCCAGCGGGTGCTGATCAAGCACACCACCCGCACGGTCAAGGCGATCGTCAAGGACATCCCGTCCCGCCTCACCCTGGACGACCTCTCGCAGCACCCGGCCCCGGGGCAGCTCGTCGCCAACGACATCGGCCGGGTCGTGGTGCGTACCGCCGAGCCGCTCGCGCTCGACGCGTACGCCGACTCGCGCCGCACCGGCTCCTTCCTGCTGATCGACCCGGCGGACGGCACCACCCTGTCGGCCGGCATGGCGGGCGCCTCGTTCGCCGCCGTCACGCGGGCCCCGGCCCCGGCGGGCGACGACGCCGAATGGGACTTCTGATGAGCACCGACATCTTCTCGACCTTCGCGAAGGAGGGCGGCCGCGTCGGCAGCGGCGCCCTCGGCAGCGGCCAGGGCGGGGTTGCGCGATGTGCGCGATGACGTACGCGCACCGCCTGCGCGCCCGGCAGCACCAACCGCACCGCCCGCAAGGCCAGTTCAGACGAAGACCTGCCGACCTCCCGGCCGCGTCCCCGGACTTCCGAGGGACGTGAGCGCCGGGCCTCCGAGAGGAAATCCTCCCGTGTCTGCCCCCCGTACCACGCTGCGCCGCAGCATCGCCGCTGCCGCCGCCCTGCCGCTGCTCGCCGTGGCACTCACCGCCTGCGGCTACGGCTCCGACGCCAAGGACGACGACGCCAAGAAGGCGAACGTCTCCGCCGGCGGCAAGAAGCTCTCCGCGGACTCCGTGAAGATCGGCTACTTCCCGAACCTCACGCACGCCACCGCCCTGGTCGGCATCCAGGAAGGCATCATCGCCAAGGAGCTCGGCTCCACCGAGGTCAAGCCCTCGACGTTCAACGCGGGCCCGTCCGAGATCGAGGCGCTCAACGCCGGTTCCATCGACATCGGCTTCATCGGCCCCTCGCCCTCCATCAACGGCTTCACGAAGTCCAAGGGCAAGAGCCTGCGCATCATCGGCGGTTCGGCCTCCGGCGGGGTGAAGCTGGTCGTCGACCCGAAGAAGATCAAGACCCTGGACGACCTCAGGGGCAAGAAGATAGCCACCCCGCAACTCGGCAACACCCAGGACGTGGCGTTCCTCAACTGGGTCTCCGAGAAGGGCTGGAAGGTCGACGCCCGGAGCGGCAAGGGCGACGTCTCCGTGGTCCGCACGGACAACAAGGTGATACCGGACGCCTACAAGTCCGGTTCCATCGACGGCGCCTGGGCGCCGGAGCCGACCGCCTCCAAGCTGGTCGCACAGGGCGCGAAGGTGCTCCTGGACGAGTCGACGCTGTGGCCGGACAACAAGTTCGTCATCACGAACATCATCGTGTCGCAGAAGTTCCTCGACCAGCACCCGGACGTCGTCGAGGCGGTGCTGCGCGGTTCGGTCAACACCAACAAGTGGATCAACGCCGACCCGGACCGGGCGAAGGCCTCCGCCAACGCCGCGCTCAAGACGCTGTCCGGCAAGGAACTGCCGGCGGACGTCATCGACCCGGCGTGGAAGTCGATCCAGTTCACCGACGACCCGCTGGCCGCCACGCTCGACGCGGAGGCCAAGCACGCGGTGAAGGCCGGTCTGCTGGACGAGCCGGACCTGGCGGGCATCTACGACCTGAAGCCGCTGAACAAGATCCTCAAGGCCGCGGGCAAGCCCGAGGTCGCCGACGCCGGTCTCGGCGTCAAGTAAGCACCCGACCGTTCCAGGATCTCCCAGGAGGTGACGACCATGGCCACGACCACGCTCACCAAGGCCGAGGACCGTACGGCGGTCGGGCACGCGGCCCGTATCGACCACGTCTCGAAGTCCTTCGGCGGACCGGAGGGGCAGCAGCTCGTCCTGGACGACATCACACTCGATGTCGCTCCCGGCGAGTTCGTCACCCTCCTGGGGGCCTCCGGGTGCGGCAAGTCGACACTGCTCAATCTGGTGGCCGGACTCGACCGCCCGACCGCGGGGTCCATCGAGACCCCCGGCGGGCGGCCGGCCCTGATGTTCCAGGAGCACGCCCTCTTCCCGTGGCTGACCGCGGGCAAGAACATCGAACTGGCGCTGCGGCTGCGCGGCGTACCGAAGCAGGAGCGCCGCACCGAGGCGGAGCGGCTGCTCGAACTCGTCCGGCTGGGCGGGGCGTACGGCAAGCGGGTGCACGAGCTCTCGGGCGGTATGCGCCAGCGGGTGGCGATGGCCCGCGCGCTCGCCCAGGACAGCCAACTGCTGCTGATGGACGAGCCGTTCGCCGCGCTCGACGCCATCACCCGGGATGTGCTGCACGACGAGCTGACCCGGATCTGGCGCGAGACGAACGTCTCGGTCCTCTTCGTCACGCACAACGTGCGCGAGGCGGTCCGGCTCGCCGAACGGGTCGTCCTGCTCTCCTCGCGGCCGGGCCGGATCGCGCGGGAGTGGACGGTCGACATCGAGCAGCCGCGCCGCATCGAGGACACCGCCGTGGCGGAGCTCTCCGTCGAGATCACCGAACAACTGCGTGGGGAGATCCGCCGACATGGCCAGCACTGAGACCACCGCCAAGGGCAGCGCCGCCGGGGACAGTGCCCCCAAGGACGCCGACCGGGACATGGCCGGCCTCGAAGCGGGGCTCGACGCCCTCGACGCGGTGCGGGTGACCCGGACCCCGGTGCGCCAGATGCTGGTGCAGAAGGTGCTGCCTCCGGTGGTGGCCGTCGCACTGGTGCTCATCATCTGGCAGATCCTGATCTGGGCGAAGGTCACCGACGACTACAAGCTGCCGTCGCCGGCCCACGTCTGGGACGAGGTGTCCAACGCCTGGGCCCAGGGCACCCTGCTCGGCTACATCTGGACCAGCGTCTCGCGCGGTCTGCTCGGCTTCCTCCTCGCACTCGTCATCGGCACCCCGCTGGGGCTGCTGGTCTCGCGGGTCAAGGTGGTGCGCGCGGCGATCGGCCCGGTGCTCTCGGGTCTCCAGTCGCTGCCGTCGGTGGCGTGGGTGCCGCCCGCGGTCATCTGGCTGGGTCTGGACGACCGGATGATGTACGCGGTGATCCTGCTGGGCGCCGTCCCGTCGATCGCCAACGGTCTCGTCGCCGGTGTCGACCAGATCCCGCCGCTGCACCTGCGGGCCGGCCAGACGCTGGGCGCCACCGGGCTGCGCGGCACCTGGCACATCGTGCTCCCGGCTTCCCTGCCCGGCTATCTGGCGGGGCTGAAGCAGGGCTGGGCGTTCTCCTGGCGCTCGCTGATGGCCGCCGAGATCATCGCCTCGTCGCCCGATCTGGGCGTGGGGCTGGGGCAGTTGCTGGAGCAGGGCCGTGAGACCAGCAGCATGTCGATGGTCTTCCTCGCCATCTTCCTGATCCTGATCGTCGGTATCGCCATCGATCTGCTCATCTTCAGTCCGCTGGAGCGGTGGGTGCTTCGCAGCCGCGGTCTCCTGGTCAAGAGCTGAGAGACGCCATGACTCCCGCGGTCCTCCTCGTCATCGCCCACGGCAGCCGCGATCCCCGGCACGCCGCGACCGTGCACGCGCTCACCGCGCGGGTACGGGCGCTACGGCCGGGGCTGCGGGTGGAGACGGGGTTCCTGGACTTCAACGCGCCCTCGGTGCCGCGGGTCCTGGAGCGGCTGGCCGGGCAGGGAGCGGATGAGGTGGTGGCGCTGCCGCTGCTGCTCACCCGGGCCTTCCACGCCAAGTCCGACATCCCGGCGGTACTGCGGGAGGCCCGCGCCGGGCTTCCGCGGCTGCGGGTGCGGCAGGCCGAGGTGCTCGGCCCCTCGCCGCTGCTGAACTCCGCCCTGGAACGGCGGTTGTACGAGGCCGGGGTCCGCCCCGGCGACAGAGGCTCGACCGGGCTCGTCCTGGCCTCGGCGGGCTCCACCGACCCGGAGGCGATCGCAGTGATCGCTGAAATCGCGCGGGAGCTGCGGCACACCGGTTGGTGTTCCGTGCGGCCTGCGTTCGCCTCCGCATCTCTCCCCCGGACCGGGGACGCCGTACGGGCCCTGCGCACCGAGGGGGTGCGCCGGGTGGCGGTCGCCCCGTACGTGATCGCGCCCGGCCGCCTCCCGGACCGCATCGCGGCGGGGGCGGCCGAGGCCGGCGCGGAGGTCCTGGCCGGGGTGCTGGGCCCGTCGCCGGAGCTGGCGCGGCTGCTGCTCGACCGGTACGACGAGTCCCTGGTGCCGGCCGCCCGGATGGCGTCGCTCAGCGCGTAGCCCCGCTCAGCCGACGTCGAGGCCGCCCGTGCGGGTGCGCTTGAGCTCGAAGAAGTCCTCGTGGCCGGCGAGCACCCGGAAGCTGTCGAACAGCAGCGCCGCCTTCTCGCCGCGCGGCACCGCCCGCAGCACCGGGCCGAACCAGACGCTCCCGTCGACATGGATGGTGGGCGTACCCACGTATCCGTCCGCCTCCGGGTCCTTGCCCGCGTCATGGCTGCGCCGCAGTGCCGCGTCGAAGGTGTCCGTGTGCGCGGCGGCCGCCAGCCCGGCGGGCAGACCCAGCTCGTCGAGGGACTGGGCGATCACCTCGTCGAAGTCCTCGTTCTTCCGCTGGTGGATCCGGGTGCCGAACGCCGTGTACAGGTCGCGCAGGACACCGTCGCCGTGCTGCTCGGCCGCCGCGGCGGCGACGCGCACCGGGCCGATCGACTTGTCGACCAGGGTGCGGTACCAGTCGGGGAGTTCGTTGCCGGTGTTGTGCAGGTAGAGGCTCATCACGTGGAAGCGGAGCTCGATGTCGCGCCGCTGCTCCACCTCCAGCATCCAGCGCGAGGTGATCCAGGCGAACGGGCAGGCCGGGTCGAACCAGAAGTCGACGGCGGGCCTGCCCGGGTCCGGGCTGCGGTGAGTGGTCATGACATGAGCGTAGCCAGCCGGTGGCGCAGCTCAACGGGCCATTGGGCGGACGTCCGGCTGGGCCACTTTCAGGCGGCGGTCCACTGCGGACCGCGCCCGCTCAGGGCGAGGGCCCGCTCGAATCCGGACGGCCGGTCCTCGACGGGGATCTCGGCGGCGAAGCCTTCGTACTGCCGGTAGAGCCCGGCGGTCCGGGTTCCGGCCGCGGGCACCTCGCCGGGCCGCACGAAGGCCGCGGTCACCGCAAGGTCGCTCCCCGGAACGGAAGTTGCGTCCGCCATCCAGACTACTGTTTCTCTCATGACCTCCGTACTCCGTTCCCCCGACGACTCCTTCCTCCTCGGCGGCGAGCTGCCCGTGCGCCGTCTCGGCTACGGCACCGCGCAGCTGACCGGCCCCGGGTACTGGGGTCCCCCCGGCGACCGGCAGAAGTCGCTGGCCGTGCTCAGGGCGGCGGTCGACCAGGGCGTGACCCTGATCGACACCGCAGAGAACTACGGCCCCGAGGTGGCCGAGGAGCTGGTCGCCGAGGCGCTGCACCCGTACCGCGACGATCTGGTGATCGCGACCAAGGGCGGCGTCGTACGGACCAGTGACAGCGCCTGGCACGTCGCGGGGCGGCCCGAGGAGCTGCGGGCGATGTGCGAGAGCAGTCTGCGCCGGCTGCGGACCGACCGGATCGACCTCTACCAGCTGCACCGGCTGGATCCGCAGGTGCCGATGGCCGAGCAGCTGGGCGCTCTGGATGCGCTGCGGCAGGAGGGTAAGATCCGGTACATCGGTCTGGACACCCTTACCGCCGACCAGCTGGAGCAGGCGCTCTCCCTGACCGGGATCGTCTCGGTGCAGAACCGCTTCAATCTCCTGGACCGTTCGTCGGACGCGGTACTGAAGGTGTGCGAGGCCCACGGCCTGGCCTTCCTGCCCTGGTTCCCGCTGGCGAACGGCGCGCTGACCGGCGAAGGCGCCGCGGCGCTCGCCGGGGTCGCGGAACGCCACGGTGCCACCCGCGGGCAGATCGCCCTCGCCTGGCTGCTGCACCACTCCCCCGTGCTCTGCCCGACTCCGGGCACCGGTTCGCCCGCCCATCTCGCGGAGAACCTCCGGGCCCGGGAGATCCGGCTGTCGACCGATGACATGAGCCTCCTGGAGGCGCTCGCATCCGCATGAAGGAGTACCGCACGTGACCACCACCGCCGCTGTCGCCCCGTCTTCTCCCACGGCCCCGGTCCCGGTGATCAGGGCCGACGGCGTCACGCTCGTGCGGGACGGCAAGGTCCTGCTCGACTCGGTGTCGCTGACCGTGCGCGGCGGGGAGCACTGGGCGCTGCTCGGCGCCAACGGCGCGGGCAAGAGCACTCTGCTGGGGCTGCTCGGCGCGATCAGGCATCCCACCCGGGGCGCGGTGGAGGTGCTGGGCCGCACCATCGGCCGGGTCGATCTGCGGGAGCTGCGGACGCTGCTGGGGCATGTCGATCCGCGCCATCCGCTGCGTTCCCCGCTGTCGGTGAACGAGGTGGTGCTGACGGGGCTGACCAACTCGGTCGAGCCGGTGCCGCGCTGGTCGGCGAGCCCGGAGCAGCGGGAGCGGGCGGCGCGGCTGCTGAAGATGCTGGGCATGGGCGGCAAGGAGGGGGCGCGCTGGCCCGCGCTGTCGCAGGGCGAGCGGGGCCGTACGCTCATCGCCCGTGCTCTGATGCCGCAGCCCCGGCTGCTGCTGCTGGACGAGCCGGCCACCGGTCTTGACCTGGCCGCCCGGGAGCAGTTGCTGGACAGTCTGGACGCGCTGCGCGTGGAGCACCCGGAGCTGGCGACGGTGCTGGTCACCCACCATCTTGAGGAGCTGCCCGCCTCCACCACCCACGCGATGCTGCTGCGCGGCGGCCGGTGTGTGGCCTCGGGGCCGGCGGACGAGGTGCTGACCACCGATCAGGTCAGCGACTGCTTCGGTCATCCGGTACGGATCTCCCGCACGGACGGCCGGTGGACGGCGCGGGCCCAGCGGGCCGCCCGCCGCTGATCCGGCCGCTCAGTCGTCGGCCGCCGGTCCGGTGACGAAGGGGGTGGCCTGGTGGTAATAGAGCAGCCACCCCGTCTCGGTGAGCCGCCACAGTGAACTGCGGTGGGCGCGGTTGCCCTTGGCCTCGGTGTCGAAGGTGACGTGGACGAACTGGTCGGCGAGCTGGATCCCGCGCATCCGGGAGGCGGTGAGCTGTCCGGGGCGTGAGCCGGTGCCCGTGATCAGCGAGGCGATGACCATGTCGCGGTCCCAGTGGCGGCCGGTGGTGTCGACCTCGTGGAAGTCGGGGTGCAGGACCTGGACGAGGAGTTCGGTGGAGGCCCGGACCAGCGGGTCGAGGAGGCGGAGTTCGCCCTCGACCGCCGCGGCCACGCCGGGGGACGGCTCGCTCACGCGTGGCCTCCGGTCATCTCCACGAGTGTGGTGACGGTGTTCCAGTTGCGTGAGGTCCCCGTCAGGCCCTTGTTGAGTGAGGGTCTGGCCAGCGCCGCACCGAGCTTGGAGCGGCCCAGTCCGTCGGGTGCGTAGAGGTAGAGAGCGCGGTCGCCGAGCCGGAATTCCTCGGGGAGGAAGGCCGCGGCGTCCAGCGGGGCGAAGCGGGCGGCGTCGACCGGCTGGTCGAAGTAGGTGACGTGCAACTGCTTCGCTTCGAGTTCGGCGGCGGGGAACGGGCAGGCCGCGGCCACGGCCGCGAGATAGCCGCCGTCCCGGACCAGACACGGGACGTCGAAGCCGAACTGCTGCGCGATGGCCTGCTCCAGCCCTGCCGCAAGTGCGTTCTCGTCGTCCGATTCGCTGCTGAAGACGGCGTTGCCGCTCTGCAGGTGGGTGCGGACGTCGCCGTGGCCCAGCCCGGTGAGCAGCGTGCGGAGTTCCGCCATCGGGACCTTGCGGTGGCCGCCCACGTTGATCCCGCGCAGCAGCGCCGCATACATCGTCATGGGCACACCATAGGACGATCAGCCCGAGCCGTGCGGCCGCCGCGCCCCGTGGGGGAGAGCGCGGCGGCCGCCGGTCAAGGGGGTGGCGCTGTTACTCAACGACCTTCAGCAGCTTGTTCGCCGTTCCTGCGGTGGCGTTGCTGATGGCGTCCGGGGTGGCTCCGTCGGTCAGCGCCGTGGAGACGTCCTCCGGGGTGGCGTCCGGGTGTCCCGCCAGGTAGAGGGCGGCGGCACCGACGACGTGCGGAGTCGCCATGGACGTACCGGAGATGGTGTCGGAGCCGGTGTCGCTGTCGTTCCACGCCGAGGTGATGTCCGAGCCCGGGGCGTAGATGTCCACGAGCGAGCCGTAGTTGGAGAAGTACGACTGCTCGTCGTCCACCGTGGACGAGGCGACCGTGATGGCCTCCGGGACGCGCGCCGGCGAGCTCTCGCTCGCGTCGCCCGACTCGTTGCCGGCGGCCACTCCGTAGGTGACTCCGGAGGCGATGGACTTCTGGACCGCCGCGTCGAGTGCCTCGTCCGCGCCGCCGCCGAGGCTCATGTTGGCGACGGAGGGGCCCTTGTGGTTCGCGGTGACCCAGTCGATGCCGGCGACGACCTGCTCGGTGGTACCCGAGCCGGAGTCGTCGAGGACCCGGACGGCCACGATCTTGGCCTTCTTGGCGACGCCGTACGTCGCACCGGCGATGGTGCCGGCCACGTGGGTTCCGTGGCCGTAGCCGTCGTCGGCATTGTTGTCGTCGTCCACGGCGTCGTAGCCGTAGCTGGCCCGGCCCTCGAACTCCTCGTGGGTGATGCGTACACCGGTGTCGATGACGTACGCGGTCACGCCCTCACCCGCGCTGTCCGGGTAGGTGTACGCGTTGTCGCCGGCGGTCTCGGTCTGGTCGATGCGGTCCAGACCCCAGGACGGCGGGTTGTTCTGGGTGGCGTCGACGTGGAACTTCTTGTTCTGGACGACCTTGGAGACGGCCGGGTCGGCGGCGAGCCGCTTGGCCTCGGTCCGCGAAAGGCCGCTGGCGGAGAAGCCGTTGATGGCGGAGCTGTAGTTGCGCTTGAGCTTGCCGCCGTACTCCTTGGCGAGCTTCGCCTTGTCGGCCTTGTGGTCCAGCATCACTATGTAGCTGCCGGATACGGCGGTTGCCGCGTCGGCACCGTAGATCTTGCCCATGGCGGGGGCGGGTGCCGCTCCGGCCATGGGGCTGCCCAGCAGGGTGATCCCGGCTGCGGCGGCGACGGCGGTGATCGCGGCGGTGAGCTTGAAGCGGCGTGCGCGCTGGTGAATTGCCATGAAGAGGGGTCTCCTCGTCATTCTTTTGTGGGGGGATTGGCCCTCGGCCGGAAAATCTCCGGGGGCTGCCTCGAAACCCTCACCCATTGACGCGCTCAGATCAAGACCTTCATGCGTCTGTGACTTACTAAACAAGGTTTCGTAACAAGGATCCGGCCAGCCGTGCGCAAGTCGGGCGCACGACCCCCCAATTCCCTTTACATGTGAGGGGAGTACACCCTCCGTCTCGGGGGAAGCGGCCGGCTCGGCGGACCGCGAGAGGGCAATCCGGCTTCGCCCTCCCCGGACGCCGTGGGGAGGGCGGTCGCGTCAGCGCTGGTAGCGGGCCAGCACCCGGTTCCCGTCCTCGACCAGACGCTTCCTCAGTTCGGCCGCGTCGATCGCACCGCTGTAGTACTCCTGCAACGCGGGGGTGGCGACCTTGTCCTTCCACTCGGGGTAGCCGCGCACGGACTGGGCGGGCGCGGAGCGCAGTGCGCCCGCGAGGGCGGCGCCGGTCGCCCAGCCCCGGTCGGCGGTGTGCAGCGAGGGGTCCGCCAGGGCCGCCCTGCCGGTCGGCAGCATCCAGTCCCCCTTGGCGAGGCGCACCATGTTCGCCGGCCGCAGCAGGAAGTCGATGAACTCCACGGCCTCCTTCTTGTGCGGGCTGTCCTCGGCGACGGACAGGGTCTGCGGGCTCACCCCCTGGGCCAGTCCCGCGCTGCCGGCCGGGGCGGGCAGCACCGTCCACTCGAAGCCCTTCGGGGCCTGCTCGACCACCTGCTGGCGGTAGGAGAACCCGAGCGGCACCATGGCGTACTTGCCGCCGAAGAGACCGGGGAGCGTGTCGCCGCCTCCCATGCCGAGCGCCGTGCGGGCGGCGCTGTGATCGGTGTCGACCTGGTCGTGGATGGTCCCGGGGACGACGAGATCGCCCGCGTCCATGGCGAGCGTGACCTTTCCGTCGGCGCCGCGGTGGAACAGCTCGCCGCCGGCCGAGAGGCCGAGGTTGAGGGTGACGGAGACCGGTTCCCTGAGCGGCCAGGCCACCCCGTAACGGCCCTCGCCCGTCAGCTCCTTGGTGACCTGGCGGAACTCCGTCCAGCTCCAGGGGCGCGCCGGGGTCGGGATGCGGACCCCCGAGGCCTTGAGGATCCTGGTGTTGGCGATCAGGACGCGCGGCTCCTGGAGGAAGGGCACCCCGTAGACGCCGCCGTCGAAGGTGCTGGTCCGCCAGCTCTGCCGCGGGATGTCGGCGGTGAGCCGGTCGGGCAGGAGGGTGCGCAGATCGGCGAGGTAGCCGCCGTAGGCGAAGTCCGCGAGGTCGTCGGACGCGTCATGGATGACGTCCGGTGCCTCGTCCCCCTCGAACGAGGTGAGGAGCTGGTCATGGACGCTGTCCCAGCTGCCCTGGACGTACTGGACCCGGACACCGGGATGGCTCGCGTTCCACTCCTTCACCAGCTGCTTGTTGGCGTCGACGGACTCCTTCTGCCAGGCCAGCGACTGGAAGCGGATCGTGATCCTCCCGTCCGCCCGGCCGTCGCCGCCCCCACCGCACCCGGTCAGGAGCAGGGCCAGTGCGGTGGCCGCCGCGGCCGCGGTCCGCAGCACCGCGCGCATCAGCTCTTCACCGCCCCGGCCAGCATGCCGCCCGTGATCCGCCGCTGGATGAGCGCGAAGAGGACGAGCGAGGGGAGGGTGGCCAGGAACGCGGCGGCGGCGAGCGGCCCCAGGTCGCTCGCACCCTCCGCGCCGAGGAAGTGGGTCAGTACGACCGGCAAGGTCTGCTTCTCCGGTGTCTTGAGCAGGACGAGCGCGAAGAAGAACTCGTTCCACGCGGTGATGAAGGCGAAGAGCGCGGTGGCGACGATCCCGGGGGCCAGCAGCGGTGCGGTGACCGAGACGAGGGTACGCAGCCGGCTCGCGCCGTCGACCGCCGCCGCCTCCTCCAGTTCGGGCGGGACGGCCCGTACGTATCCGACCAGCATCCACAGCGCGAACGGCAGCGACCAGACGACGTACACCATGATCAGCCCCCACAGCGTGTTGATCAGATGCAGATACTTGAGGACCAGGAAGAGCGGAATGATCAGCAGGACGAACGGGAACGCCTGGCTGACCACGACCCAGCCGGTGGCGGCGGTGGAGAGCCGCGAGCGGTGGCGGGCCATCACGTACGCCATCGGGGTGGCGATGACGACGGCGATGATCCCGGCCGAGAGCGCGGCGGTCAGCGAGTTGGCGGCGGCCCGGAGCAGCGGCTGTTCGTCGAAGGCGGCCCGGAAGTTGTCGAGCGTCGGGTGCTCGGGGATCCAGGTGGGGTGCAGGGAGCCCAGTTCGGGTGCCGGCTTGAAGGCGGTGGAGATCAGCCACACGAACGGGAACGCCAGGAAGACCAGGTAGCACAGGAGCGCGAGGTACTGTCCGGCGCGCGCGGTCCGGCGGGTACGCGGACTCATCGGTCCTCACCTCCGCCGAGCCGTCCCACGAGGTATACGGCGAGGAGCACGGAGATCACCGCGACCATCACACAGCCCATCGCGGCGGCGTAGCCGAACTGCCCGTACCGGAAGGCCTCTTCGTACGCGAAGAGCATCGGCAGCCGGGTCCGGCCGCCCGGACCTCCGTTGGTCAGCACGTAGACCAGGGCGAAGGAGTTGAAGTTCCAGATGAAGTTGAGGGCGGTGATGGAGAGGGCGACGGGTCTGAGCGCGGGCCAGGTGACGGTACGGAAGCGGCGCCAGGCGCCCGCGCCGTCCAGGGCGGCCGCCTCGTGGAGTTCGTGCGGGGTGTTCTGCAGACCGGCCAGCAGGGCGACCGTGGTCTGCGGCATCCCGGCCCAGACCCCGACCACGATCACCGCCGGCAGCGCGGTGGCGAGGCCGGTCAGCCAGTCCCGGCCGTCACCGAGCCCGAGGTCGCGGATGGTCTCGTTGAGGATTCCGGCGTCCGGGTTGTAGACGAGCCGCCACATGATGCCGACGACCACCTCCGGCATCGCCCACGGGATGATCGCCAGGGCCCGCGCCAGCCACCGCATCCGCAGGTTCTGGTTGAGCAGCAGCGCCAGGCCGAGGGCCAGCACGAACTGCGGGACGGTGACGCCGACCGCCCACACCAGGCCGATCCGGAACGAGTCCCAGAACAGTCCGTCGTGCAACAGGTCCTGGAAGTTCAGCGCGCCGACCCACTGGGTGGACCGGGTACGGCCCGACTGGGCGTCGGTGAAGGCCAGCGCGATGCCGTAGAGCAGCGGGCCGACGCTGAGGACCAGGATCGGGATGAGGGCCGGCAGCACCAGGAACCAGGTACCGGCGTTCCGGTTGATCCGGGCGGGCCCCTTGCCGTGCGGGCCGCCCGGCGGATCGTGCCGCCCGGATCGCACAGTTGCACTCGCCAATGTCACGGATACGGCCCCCTTGCGTCATTCGACCGGCTTTATACCGTTCTGGCCGCTCAGGTGGCCTCCGCCATCGTGCTGAGAGGCCGCCGGTTCGTCAAGGCAACCTGCACGGATGCGAAAATCGGATCCATGAACGAGATGCGAGCGCGCGAGGTACTGACCGCTGCCGGACACCCCGGCGACGCGGAGCTGCTCGCGCTGGGCGAGAACGCGGTGTTCGCCGTGGGCGACCTGGTGGTCAAGATCGGCCGGGACGCCGTACGGAGTCCGGAACTGCGGGTCCGGGCCGAACGCGAGGTGGCCGTCGCACAGTGGCTCGCCGCGTCCGGCGTCCCCGCGGTCCGGGCCGCCGGGCCCTCGGCCCGGCTGGTAGAGGGCCACCCGGTGACGCTGTGGCACCGGCTGCCCGACGCGGTGCGGCCCGCCGTACCGCGGGACCTGGCGCCGCTGCTCACCGCGGTGCACGCGCTGCCGGCCCCGGCGGGCCTCGTCCTGCCCCGCCGGGAGCTGCTGGGCGGCGTCGAACGCTGGCTGGGCCTGGCGGGCGACTCGATCGACCCGGCCGACGCCGCGTATCTGCGCGAGCGCCGCGACGGCTTCGAGACGGCCGCCGCCGCGCTGGTGCCGCATCTGACCCCGGGCCCGATCCACGGCGACGCACTCCCGCGCAATGTCCATGTCGGTCCGGACGGGCCGGTCCTGGTGGACCTGGAGACCTTCTCGACGGATCTGCGCGAACACGACCTGGTGGTGCTGGCCCTGTCCCGCGACCGGTACTCGCTGGCGGCCGACGCCTATGACGCGTTCACCACGGCGTACGGGTGGGACGTCCGGGAGTGGGACGGCTGCGCGGTGCTGCGCGGGGCACGGGAGACCGCGAGCTGCGCGTGGGTCGCACAGCACGCACCGGCCAGCCCGAAGGCACTCGCGGAGTTCCGCAGGCGCGTGGCGTCGCTGCGCGACGGTGACGCGGGGGTGCGGTGGTACCCGTTCTGAGCTCAAGAGCCGTCCTCGATCGCCGGACGGGCCTGATTCGTCCAAGCCCGTCCGGCGATCGAGGACACGGCACGGCCGAAGGCCGGGCAGCGCCCCTCAGCCCGAGACCGGCACCGGCTCCCGGACCGGCCACCGGCCGTCGATGACCGCGTCCGCCTCGCCCTTGCGGCGCAGGAACTTCTGGAAGTCGGCGGCCCACTCCGCGTACCAGCTGATCTGGCGCTCGTGGAGCTCCGCCGCCGACAGCTCGGCCACCGAGCCGTGCCGCGCGGCTATCGCGTACGCCACCCGCACGGCGGCCAGCGCGTCCGCCCCCGCGTCGTGCGCCCCGCCGTGGACCACGCCGTACTCGACGCAGACCGCCTCCAGATTCCGCTTGCCCTTGCGGTAACGGTCCACCGCCCGGTCGATCGTGTACGGGTCGACGACCGGACCGATCCCCGCGCCGCCGAGGCGCTCGCTCAGCGACGGCAGCCCGTGGCGGCGCAACTCCGCCGTCAGCAGCGTCAGGTCGAAGGCTGCGTTGTACGCGACGACCGGCACGCCCTGTTGCCAGTAGCCCGTCAGGGTTTCGGCGATCTCGTCGGCCACCTCGCGCACCGGCCGGCCCTCCGCCGCCGCCCGCTCGCTGCTGATGCCGTGGATCGCGGAGGCCTGTGCCGGGATCCGGATGCCCGGATCCGCCAGCCAGGTGCGCTGCCGCACCGGCTCCCCGTCCCTGTCGCGGACACCGACGACCGCGGCCGTCACGATCCGGGCCTCCAGCGGTTCCGTACCCGTCGTCTCCAGGTCGAAGCCGACCAGCGCATGCCGGTGCCAGCTCATCCCGTACCTCCTTCGTGGTGCTTCCCCCAGGTGACGACCACCTTCGCACGGGCCACTGACAGCGCCCTTTGGAGGACGGCCCCTCAGGAGACCGGCCGGGAGTCGGTCCACACCGACTCGAACTCCTCGCGGTACGTCTCGAACAGTCCGTGCTCGCTGTCCTGCCCGGCCCGGACCACCGCCCGCCCGCCGCCCCGGAGCACCAGCACGGGCGCCTCCATGCCGCGGGCCCGGCGCAGATAGGTCTGGACGACCCCCACCGCGTCGGACCCGTCGCCGTCCACCAGGTAGGCGGTGAAGCGCGGGGTCTCGTCGAAGACGTGGATCTCGAAGGCGTCCGGGTCGCGGAGCTTGGAGCGGACCCGGCGCATGTGGAGGATGTTCATCTCCACCGTCCGGCTCAGCTCGCCCTTCTTGAGGCCGAGCTCCCGCTCCCGGCGCTTGACCGCGCTGCTGGCCGGGTTGATGAAGAGCAGCCGGACCCGGCAGCCCGACTCGGCGAGCCGGATCAGCCGGCGGCCGGAGAAGTTCTGCACCAGCAGATTGAGCCCTATGCCGATCGCGTCCAGCCGGCGCGCTCCCCCGAAGAGGTCCTCGGCGGGCAGCTGGCGCTGGAGCCGCACCCGGTCGGAGTGGACGGAGACCACGTCCGCGTACCGGTCGCCCACCAGCTCCTCGACGGCGTCGACGGGGAGCCGGTCGGCGGACGGGACCGCGGCGCCGCTGCCGAGGATCTCCAGCAGCCGCGCGGAGGCGCGCTCGGCCTGGGCGAGCACCGCCTCGTTGAGCGCGCGGTTGCGGGAGACCACGTTGCGGGCGACCTCCAGCTCGTCGAGGGCCAGCTCCACATCGCGGCGGTCGTCGAAGTAGGGCTCGAAACAGGGCCAGTGCTGGACCATCAGCTCACGCAGCTGAGGCAGCGTGAGGAAGCTCAGGACGTTGTCGTCGGCCGGGTCGAGCAGATAGCCCTTGCGGCGGGAGACCTCGCGCACGGCGACGGCGCGCTGCACCCACTCCTGCCCGGCGGGCCCCGCCGCGGCCACCACCCAGTCCTCGCCGTGGACCGGTTCGTAGATGGGCCGGAGCACCGTGGCGACCACGGCGCGCAGCCGCTGCTCCACGAGATTCAGCCAGATGTAGGCGCGCCCGGCCCGCTGGGCACGTGTGCGCACCTCGCTCCAGGCGTCCGCTCCCCAGTCCAGCTCCGCACCGATCTCCATGGGCCGGGCGAGCGAGACCGCGCCGGGCGGCACATCGGTGGCATCCCCCTCGTGACCAGCGTCACCTGGGGGCAGCTCGAAACCTCCCGAGCTCACCCGCACACCGCCTTCCACTCCCCCACCAACGATCAAGGAAGGGTACTCCGGGAGCGGGAGCCGGTGCAGCCGGATGCGCAGGCTCCTTTCTCAACTCCCCTACGGGACATGCATGTTCCCTGAGACAAGATCTGCCGTAGTGAGCTGATTCATAGTGATTAAACACCCCATCGCAAGCCGCATACCGGGCAGCCGGCCGGATGGGCCCGCCGGATTCCGGTTCCGGGCGACATGGAGGGGCCCGATGTTGACCGGACCGGGCGACGTCTTAGGTAAGGGGCGCTCTTTCGGGGAAGATCTGCCCCAGGGAGCCCGCATTCCCCAGGCAACCGCATCAGAGTGGAAGAGTCGAATCTATGCAGGTCTGGCCGGGACAGGCGTACCCCCTGGGTGCCACGTACGACGGCGCCGGGACCAACTTCGCGGTCTTCTCGGAGGCCGCCCACCGAATCGAGTTGTGCCTGCTGCACGACGACGGCTCCGAGACGGCGGTGGAGCTGCGGGAGACCGACGCCTTCGTCCGCCACGCCTATCTGCCCGGGGTGATGCCCGGTCAGCGGTACGGATTCAGGGTCCACGGACCGTACGAGCCGCAGCGCGGCGCCCGCTGCAACTCCGCGAAGCTGCTCCTCGACCCGTACGCACGGGCGGTCGCCGGACAGATCCAGTGGGGCGAGGCGGTGTACGGCTATCCGTTCGGCCGGCCCGACACGCGCAACGACCTCGACTCGGCCCCGCACACCATGACGTCCGTCGTGGTCAATCCGTACTTCGACTGGGGCGACGACCGGCGGCCCCGTACGGACTACCACCGCACGGTGATCTACGAGGCCCATGTGAAGGGCCTGACGATGCTTCACCCGGGGCTGCCGAAGGAGCTGCGCGGCACCTACGCGGGACTGGCCCATCCGGAGGTCATCGCGCATCTGACGGAGCTCGGGGTGACGGCGATCGAACTGATGCCGGTGCACCAGTTCGTCCAGGACCACCGGCTGGCGGACGCGGGGCTCGCCAACTACTGGGGCTACAACACCATCGGCTTCTTCGCCCCGCACAACGCCTACGCCTCCTGGGGCGACCGGGGCGAGCAGGTGCTCGAGTTCAAGCAGGCCGTACGGGCGCTGCACCAGGCCGGCATCGAGGTGATCCTCGACGTGGTCTACAACCACACGGCCGAGGGCAACCACCTGGGTCCGACGCTCTCCTTCCGGGGCCTGGACAACGCCTCGTACTACCGGCTCGCCGAGGACCAGCGCTACTACATGGACACCACGGGGACCGGGAACTCCCTGCTGATGCGCTCCCCGCACGTGCTCCAGCTGATCATGGACTCGCTGCGGTACTGGGTGACCGAGATGCATGTGGACGGGTTCCGCTTCGATCTGGCGGCCACCCTGGCCCGTCAGTTCCACGAGGTGGACCGGCTGTCGTCGTTCTTCGACCTGGTGCAGCAGGATCCGGTGGTCAGCCAGGTGAAGCTGATCGCGGAGCCGTGGGACGTGGGCGAGGGCGGCTACCAGGTCGGGAACTTCCCGCCGCTGTGGACCGAGTGGAACGGGAAGTACCGGGACACGGTCCGGGACCTGTGGCGCGGTGAGCCCCGGACCCTGGCCGAGTTCGCCGGGCGGCTGACCGGCTCGTCCGACCTGTACCAGGACGACGGCCGGCGGCCGCTCGCCTCGATCAACTTCGCCACCTGCCACGACGGATTCACCCTGCACGACCTGGTCTCGTACAACGACAAGCACAACGACGCCAACGGCGAGGGCAACCGGGACGGCGAGAGCCACAACCGGTCCTGGAACTGCGGCGTGGAGGGCGACACGGACCGGCCCGAGGTGCTGGAGCTGCGCGAGCGCCAGATGCGGAACTTCATCGCCACCCTCATGCTGTCGCAGGGGGTGCCGATGCTCAGTCACGGCGACGAGTTCGGCCGCACCCAGCTGGGCAACAACAACGGGTACTGCCAGGACAGCGAGCTGTCCTGGGTGCACTGGCCCGACCCGGCCGGGGCGGCGGGCGACGACGGCGAGGACGCGGGGCCGCGGGGCGTCGACGGGCTCGGCAGCAGCCTGCTGGAGTTCACCCGGGCCATGGTGTGGCTGCGCCGGGACCATCCGGTCTTCCGGCGCCGCCGGTTCTTCCACGGGCGGCCGGTGGAGGGCACGCACGACGAGCTCTCGGACATCGCCTGGTTCACGCCGAAGGGCGAGGAGATGACCCAGCGGGACTGGCAGGCGGCGCACGCCAAGGCCCTGACGGTCTTTCTGAACGGGCACGCCATCTCCGAGCCCGGACCGCGGGGCGAGCGGATCTCCGACGACTCCTTCCTGCTGATGTTCAACGCGAGCGCCGAGACGCTGGAGTTCGCCGTGCCGGTCCATCACGGGCGGCAGTGGCATGTGGTCGTCGACACGGCGCGCCCGGCCGGCGTGCTGACCGGTGCGGGGCCGAAGGTGGCGGCGGGCGATCGGGTGACGCTGGTGGGGCGGAGCATGACGGTGCTCCAGCGGCCCGCGTAGGGGAAGGACCGCCGTGCACGGGGCCGCCGGTCGGGCCCTTGTGCGCGACGGGGTGACACAGAGGGCCCGGATCTGGGTACGAACGTCCCCATGACGCCTTCCGCCACGTACCGGCTCCAGCTCCAGCCGGACTTCCCGTTCTCGGCCGCCGAGGACGCCGTGCCGTACCTCGCCACGCTCGGCGTCTCCCATCTGCATCTGTCCCCGGTCCTCGAAGCCGCGCCCGGCTCCCGGCACGGCTACGACGTCGTCGACCACGGCCGGGTACGAGCCGAGCTGGGCGGCGAGGAAGGGCTGCGGCGGCTCGCCCGCACCGCCCGGGAGCACGGGCTCGGGCTGGTCCTGGACATCGTGCCCAACCACATGGCGGCCGACCCCCGGCACAATCACGCGCTGCGGGAGGTCCTGCGCGAGGGGCCCGGCTCCCCGTACGCCAAGTGGTTCGACATCGACTGGGCGGCGGGCGACGGGCGGATCCTGCTGCCCGTGCTCGGCGGCCGGCTCGGCGAGGAGATCGGCGCGCTCCGGGTCGACGGGGAGGTGCTGCGCTACGGCGAGCAGGAGTTCCCGCTCCGGGCCGGCACCGCGGGTCTCGACCTGCCCGAGCTGCTGGACGCCCAGCACTACCGGCTCGGCTGGTGGCGGCTGGCCCGGACCGAGCTGAACTACCGGCGGTTCTTCACGATCCCGGAGCTGATCGGGGTGCGGGTGGAGGACCCGGAGGTCTTCGCCGCCACCCACGCCAAGATCCTCGAACTGGTCCGGGACGGGACCGTCGAGGGCCTGCGGATCGACCACCCGGACGGACTCGCCGACCCGGCCGCCTATCTGGAGCGGCTCTCCGGGGCGAGCGGCGGTGTGTGGACCGTGGTGGAGAAGATCCTCACCGGCCCCGAGCCACTGCCGGCCGGCTGGGCGGTGGCCGGGACGACCGGGTACGACGCGCTGCACCGGATCGACGGTCTCTTCGTCGACCCGCAGGGCGCCGCGGAACTGCTCGGCCACTACCGGGAGTCCGCCTCCCCGGCCGGCGACCGGGGAGGCTACTGGAAGGCGACCGTGCGCCGGGCCGCGTACCGCGTCGTCACCCATGAGCTGGCCGCCGAGACCGCCCTGCTGACCCGGCTGGCGTCGCGCGTCTGCGCCGAGGACCCCGCGCTGCGCGACCACGCGCCGTGGGCGCTGCACACCGCGGTGCGTGAACTGCTGGTCCGGGTGCCGGTCTACCGGCCGTACGTGACGGCCGGCGGACCCTGCACGGAGTCGGCCGCGGCGGCGCTCGACGCGACGGCGGTGAGCGACGCCAAGGCGGTGTTCGCCGTGCGGGAGGAGGCGTCGGCCGTCGATGTGGTGCGGAAGCTGGCGCTGGGGCGGCTCGGCCCGGGGGGCGACCGGGCGGCGTTCTGCGACCGGTTCGCGCAGACGGCGTCCGCGCTGCGGGCCAAGTCCGTCGAGGACACCGCGTACTACCGGTACGTGCCGCTGGTCTCGGCCAACGAGGTGGGCGGTGATCCGGGGCAGCCGGCGGTGGCTCCGGAGGACTTCCACGCCTTCTGCACCCGGCTGGCGCGGGACTGGCCCGCCACCGGCACGGCGCTGACCACGCACGACACCAAGCGCAGCGCCGACGTCCGGGCCACCGTCGCGGTGCTCTCGGAGTGTCCGGGGCCGTGGGCGCGGCTGGTGGCGGAACTGGCCCGGACGGCCCCGGCGGCGGCCCCCGATCCGCAGCTGGCCTGGCAGGCGTGGCAGACCGCGTTCGGCTGTGTGGGGTTCCCGGCCGCGGAGCAGGCGGCGCGGCTGGAGCCCGCGCTGCTGAAGGCAGTGCGCGAGTCGGGTCTCTTCACCAGCTGGACCGAACCCGATCCGGGGTACGAGCGGGCGATGTCCGACTTCGTCGCCGCCGGTCCGGCCGCGGGCACCGGTCCGGTGCGCGCGCTGCTGGACCGGTTCGCGGGCACGCTCGCCCCGCAGGTGCGGGCCAATGCGCTCGGCGCGGCGCTGGTGCAGCTGACGATGCCGGGGGTGCCGGATCTCTACCAGGGCACCGAGCGCGAGTATCTGGCGCTGGTCGACCCGGACAACCGGCGGCCGTTCCACAAGCCCCGCGCCGACGCGCCGGCCTCGGAGAAGGAGGAGCTCACCATGGCGGCGCTGCGGCTTCGGCGCGAGCGGCCCGAGGTGTTCGGGGAGTCGGGGACGTACGCCCCGCTGGCGGCCTCCGGTCCGGCGGCCGGGCACTGTCTGGCGTTCTGCCGCTCGGGCGAGGTCGTCACCGCGGTGACCCGGCTGTCGCTCCGGCTGGCGGAGTCGGGCGGCTGGCGCGGGACGGAGCTGACGCTGCCGGACGACGGGGTGTGGCGGGATCTGCTGACGCCGGGCCGGGAGTTCTCCGGCGGCACGGCCGCGGTGGCCGAGCTGTTCGCCGGGCGCCCCGTTGCGTTGCTCAGCCGGGCCGTACCAGCAGGGACCGCGGGCCCCGGGTGAGCAGGCCGGTGGCGGCCGGCCTGAATCCGTCCGCCCAGCGGAGCCGGGGCATGGCCTCCAGCAGGGCGCGCAGGCCCTGTTCGGCCTCCAGCCGTCCGAGCACCACGGCCGGGCAGCCCGCCGGGCCGGTGGTGGTGGTACGGCCCTGGTCGCGGCGGAAGGGGTCGAACAGGTCCGGTGCGGCGAACCGTTCCGGATCGCGTCCCGCCGCGCCGATCAGGCAGGCGACGGGGGCCCGTGCCGGGAGGGTGCCACCGCTGAGGGTGACCTCGGTGAGGGTGCGCCGCAGCACGACCTGGACGGGCGGGTCGCGGCGCATCGACTCCGTCCAGGCCCGGCCGGCGAGTGCCGGTTCGACGCGCAGGGCGGCCAGCAGGTCGGGGTCGTCCAGCAGGTTGGCCAGCAACGAGGCGAGTGCGGTCTCGCGCAGGCCGGTGTGCCGGGTGCAGGGCCCTTCGTCGGCGGCCGCGCCGCCACCGCTGCGCGACGGGGACCGGAACGGCCCGGTGCCGGCGGGCAGCCAGTGGCAGAACTCCTCGACCAGATCGGCCTGCCGGCGCCCGGCGATGCGCCGGGCCAGCACGTACGCGGTCCGCTCGACGCGTTCGGCCAGGTGCGTCGGCGCGGTGCCGGTGACCACCGTGTACCGGTCACGGGGCAGGCAGCGGGCGCTGCCGTGGCAGAGGCCGAGCGGTGCGGGGCCGCCGCGCGGTGCCCCGTCGTGCGGGAAGCCGGTGAAACCCGGGCCGGTGAGTGCGGTGACCACGTCGTCGTACCGGCTGATCAGCCAGGCTCCCAGCGGGGCGTCGTAGCTGAGCGGGTACTCCTCGCGCAGCACCCGGTAGAGCCGGTACGGGTCGCGGGCCGCGCCGGGGGCGAGGAGGCTGGGGCCGGCGGGGCGGTCCGTCCGGCGCGTCCGCGCCGGCTTCGCGGCGCGGTGGTCGGGCGAGGGCGTCGGGGCGGGTATGTCTCCGGGGGCGTCGGCCTGCATCCGTACCCCCGGGCGGTCGGTGCGCCGGTGTGCGGCGCGGTCCCCCTCAGGGGACCACCGGGACGGGCCCGCCGCAGTCGGCACGCGGCCGTCCGGGTGACGGGGGCGCTCACCGCCCGGCCCGGCGGAGGCCGGCGCTCGCCGCCCGGCCCGGCGACGAGGCGGTCCCCGGGTCCGGCGGCCAGGACGCGTCCAGCAGTTCGGTGAACGCGGCGGCGGCGCCGGTCAGCTCGACGCGGGAGAACACCGCGAGCGGGCGGGCCCACGGCGGGTCGACGGCGAGCACCGCGCAGTCCTCGCCGACCGCGCCCCGTACGACATGCGCGGGGGCGGTCGCGATACCGACCCCGGCGGCCGCCATCCGGACCGCGGTCGAGGTGTGCTCGGTCCGCACCGCCGTACGCGGTACGAAGCCGGCCTCGCCGCAGACCCAGTCCAGGAACGGCCGGCCGTGCACGACGGCCTCCATCGCGCAGCGCACCCAGGCGCGGTCGGCGAGCTCCTGGAGGCGGACGCTGGAGCGTCCGGCGAGGCGGTCGTCGAACGGGACGACCAGGACGATCTCCTCCTCGCCGATCGGGACGACCGGCCCGGGCCAGTCAGCGGGCGGCGGGCCGACGGCGAGGTCGGCGGTGCCGCGCTCGATCTGTTCCTCCAGCGCCTCCGTGGTGGCGTACTCGTGGAGCACGAGGCCGACGCCGGGGTGCGTGCCGCGCCAGCGGGCGAAGACCTCGGGAAGGATGCCGACGGCGATCGCGTGCACGGTGGCGATGTGGAGTTCGCCGCCCTCCGCGCCGGCCGCGGCCCGCGCCGCGCGCCGGGCCTGGGCGGCGCTGCGCACGGACCGCTCGGCGTGCGGCAGGAAGGCGCGGCCCATCGGGGTCAGGCGCACGCCGCGCGGCAGCCGTTCGAGCAGGGCGCCGCCGACGGCCCGCTCCAGGGCCTTGATCTGGTGGGACAGCGCCGGCTGGGTGACATGGAGCAGCTCGGCGGCCCGGGTGAAGGAGGACTCCTCGACGACCGTGAGGAAGTACTCCATCTGACGCAGACTCATCGCGCCGCTCCCCGCCCTCAGCCATGAACGTTGTGCATCGGCCCCACACAAACATTGCCTTGGACTCATGGCAAGGGCCGGGCGGAGGGTGGGAGTCATGACACAGACGGAGAAGGTGACCGGGACCGATGTGCTGGTGATCGGCGGGGGGACGGGCGGCTACTCGACCGCGCTGCGGGCCGCGGCGCTCGGCATGCGCGTGGTTCTCGTGGAGCGCGACAAGGTGGGCGGCACCTGTCTGCACCGGGGCTGCGTCCCCAGCAAGGCGATGCTGCACGCGGCCGAGCTCATCGACGGAATCGCGGAGGCCCGTGAGCGGTGGGGGGTGAAGGCGACCCTGGAGTCGGTGGACTGGCCGGCGCTCGTCGCGACCCGTGACGACATCGTGGACCGCAACCACCGCGGCGTGGCCGGCCACCTCGCCCACGCGGCGGTGGAAGTGGTGCACGGAAGCGCGGAGTTGACGGGCCCGCGCAGCGTGCGGATCGGCGGGTACGGGGAGGTCGCCGCCCGGCGCGGCATCGTGCTCGCCACCGGGTCGCGCCCGAGGATGCTGCCGGCTCTCGTGGCCGACGGGCGGCGGGTGGTGACCAGCGACGACGCGCTGTTCGCCCCCGGCCTGCCGGAGTCGGTGCTGGTGCTGGGCGGCGGGGCGATCGGCGTCGAGTACGCCTCGTTGCACCGGTCGATGGGGGCCCGGGTCACCCTGGTGGAGGCCGCCGACCGGCTCGTACCGCTGGAGGACGCCGATGTGTCCCGGCACCTGACCCGTGGCCTGAAGAAGCGCGGGATCGATGTGCGGACGGGTGCGCGGCTGTTGGAGGCGACCGTGCTCGACGACGGAGTGCGGGCCACCGTCCGCACCCCGCGCGGCGAGAGCCGCACGGTGGAGGCGGAGCGGCTGCTCGTCGCGGTGGGCCGGGCCCCGGTGACGGACGGTCTGGGGCTCGCCGCCGCCGGGCTGAGCACCGACGAGCGCGGGCATGTGGCCCCTCGGGACTGGGCCCGGCTGGAGACCGCCGTGCCGGGCATCCACGTGGTGGGCGACCTGCTGCCGCCGCCGTCCCTCGGTCTGGCCCACGCCTCCTTCGCCGAGGGCCTGTTGGTGGCCGAGACGCTGGCCGGGCTGCGACCGGCACCGGTGGACTACGCCGCGGTGCCCCGGGTGACGTACTCCGCCCCGCAGACCGCGTCGGTGGGGCTCTCCGAGGCACAGGCCCGTGACGCCGGGCACGACGTCGCGGTCAACACGATGCCGCTGACGGCGGTCGCCAAGGGCATGGTGCACGGGCAGGGCGGCATGGTGAAGGTGGTCGCGGAGCGGGGCGGCCGGGTCCTGGGCGTCCATCTCGTCGGGCCGCACGTCTCGGAGATGATCGCCGAGAGCCAGCTGATCGTCGGCTGGGACGCGGAGCCGTCCGACGTCGCCCACCACGTGCACCCCCACCCGACGCTCTCGGAGGCGGTCGGCGAGGCCTTCCTCACCCTGGCGGGCCGCGGACTGCACCAACAGGCGTGAGAGCGGGCCGGGCGAGCGGCGACGGCCGGGCTACGCGGGCGGCCTGAGCGCGGGTGCGGAGAGCCGGAACATCATCGTGCCGAAGCTCACCTGGTCCCCCTCGCGTACGGAGACCGTCCCCGTGACGCGCTGTCCGTTGACGCAGGTGCCGTTGGTCGAGCCCAGGTCGCGCAGCAGCCACCGGCCCCCGTGCACGGTGAGTTCGGCGTGCGTCCGGGACACGGTCTCGTGGCTGAGGCGCAGCCCGTTGCCCGGATCGCGGCCGATGAGCAGGGGGTGCGGGCTCGGCGCCGGCAGCAGCAGCTTGGGCAGCCGCTCGGCCCACCAGGCCCTGCGCACCCGCTCGGGGAAGCCGGAGACCCCGCCGACGACCCGCATCAGCTGCCGCGACCAGCGGCCCCCGCTGTCCAGATCGGCGGTGAGCGCCTCCAGCTCCTCGGAGCGGTTCGCGGTCAGGGCCACCTCCATGCGCCGCATGAAGGTGTCGTGGGAGAGCTTTCCCTGCGCCGCGCCTTCTCTGAGCACGCCGAGAACACGGTCGCGCTGGGCGTCGGACAGCCGCGCGGGATACGTGTGGAACTCGAAGGAGGACGTCACGGGGTCAATTGTCGGGCCGACCGCCCCAAGGTGTCCAGAACGGCCGCGTCTTCCTCGCTCCTGACCTGCGCGGGACCAGGTCCCCGCACACGCCTCTCACCCGGATATCCAGGGGCGCCCGGGGCGAGACGTTGCTACCGTCTGCCGCCGTGCCGCCCCGGCGACCGCCGGGCGCCCCGCGTAGTCTCTGGAGACTCTGTGCCTGACGCACCACTCGGACTGACCGTCCGTCCGCTCGCCGGACCGGAGGAGCTCGGTCTCTTCCGCCGGCTGTCGTACGTCCTGGACCACGAACTGGCGGACGACCTCGGCTCCGGCCGCCGCCGCCCGGAGTGGATGTGGGTGGCCCTGCGGGGCGAGCGGGTGGTGGCGCGGATCGCGTGGTGGAGCCCGGACGGCAAGGCGCCGCTCCTTCTCGACTTCTTCGACCTCGACGACACCCTGCCCGAGCCCGAGCGCGGCGAAGCGGGCCTGCGGCTGCTGGAGACGGCGAGCGCGGCGGTCGTGCCCGCGGGCGGCCGGCGTCCCGAGTACGGGCGGTACGTGCCGCCGGACTGGCGCGAGGACCCGGTGGTCCGTGACGCCGTCGAGGCCCGGATCCGGGTCATGGAGCGCACCGGTGCCCGGATGCTCGTCGAGCGGCTGCGCCTGGAGTGGCGCGCGGGCACCCCGGTGCCCGCCGGCAGCGGCCGGCTGCGCTTCCGCCCGGTGGCCGGGCGCGAGGACCTCCTCGCGCTGATGGCGCCCGTGATGGAGGGCACCCTCGACGCCCACGGCCAACAGGACCTGGCCTCCGGGCTGTCGGCGCGCCGGGCCGCGGAGAAGCATTACGACGAGGAGCTGGCCGGCTACACCAGTGCGCGCGAGTGGTGGCGGATCGCGGAACTCCCCGACGGTGAACCGGTCGGCTTCGTGATCCCGGCCCGCAACAGCTACAACCCGATCATCGCGTACATCGGTGTGCTGCCCGCGCGGCGTGGTCACGGCTACATCGACGACCTCCTCACGGAGGGCACCCGGGTGCTCGCCGGGCAGGACGGGGTGGAGCGGATCCGGGCCGCGACGGACGTGGGCAACGTGCCGATGGCGAAGTCCTTCGAGCGTCTGGGGTACGTCAACTTCGAGCGCGCGTTCGACATGGTGTGGGACTGACGGAGCCGCCGCCGAGGCGGGCCGCCGGGCCCTCGCCTCCGCCCGCGTCTAGCCGGCGCTCCCGTCCGGACCGGCGTCCTGCCGCTTCTGTTCGCTGATCATGTCGCGGTACCAGGCGTACGAGTCCTTGGGCGTGCGGCGCAGGGTCTCGTAGTCGATGTGGACCAGGCCGAACCGCTTGCTGACCCCCTCGGTCCACTCGATGTTGTCGGTGAGCGACCAGGTGAAGTAGCCGCGTACGTCGACGCCCGCGTCGATGGCCGACCGCAGGGACCTCAGATGGGCGTCGAGGAAGGCGATCCGGCGGCTGTCCCTGGCGGGTTCGTCGATGGCGCAGCCGTTCTCGGTGATGTAGAGCGGCGGGAGCCGGTCGCCGTAGCGGGTGCTCAGCTGGACGAGGGTCTCGCGCAGTCCGTCGGGGACGACGGGCCAGCCGAAGTCGGTCGTCTCGTATCCCTCGATCTCCCGTATCCCGAAGGGCAGTTCGTCGGGCATGTCGAAGCCGGCGAAGGTGTCGAGGGCCTCGGCCCTGGGCGCGCCGACGAGTGTGGGGTTGTAGTAGTTGACCCCGTACCAGTCGAGCGGGGTGGAGATGGTCCGCAGGTCGTCCTCGACCGGGCCGGGCATCAGCGCGGCGAAGTTCTCGTCGGGGTAGCGGCCGCTGAGGAGCGGGTCGGAGAACAGCCGGTTGGTCAGCGTGTCGTACAGGCCGGCGGCGAAGCGGTCCTCCTCGGACTCCCCCGCGGTCCAGACCGGGGAGTGCGATACGGCGATGCCGATGTTGCCGGCCCCCGCCGCGCGCAGTGCGCGTACGGCCAGGCCGTGGCCGAGGAGCTGGTGGTGGGCGGCGGGCAGCGCGTCGAAGAGGAGGGCGCGGCCGGGGGCGTGCTGACCGAGTGCGTAGCCGAGCATGGTCACTTCGGCGGGTTCGTTGATGGTGATCCACATGGGTACGCGGTCGGCGAGGCGCTCGGCGACGATGCCCGCGTACTCGGCGAAGCGGTAGGCGGTGTCCCGGTTGAGCCAGCCACCGGCCTCGTCCAGGGGGAGCGGGGTGTCCCAGTGGTAGAGGGTCGGGGCGGGGGTGATCCCGCGGGCGCAGAGTTCGTCGACGAGGCGGTCGTAGAAGTCGAGCCCCTGGGGGTTGACCGGCCCGCTGCCGCCGGGGACGACGCGCGGCCAGCTCACCGAGAACCGGAAGGCGTCGGCGCCGAGGCCGGCCAGCAGGGCCACGTCCTCGCGGTAGTGCCGGTGGAAGCCGGTGCCGCGCCCGGTGTCGGTGCCGTCCTTGATCCGTCCGGGCTGCGCGGCGAAGGCGTCCCAGCCGGAGGGGCCCTTGCCGTCGGTGTCGGCGGCCCCCTCGGTCTGGAACGCGGAGGCGGAGGCTCCCCAGAGGAAACCGGGTGGGAACGTCGGCACAGTCATCTCGGCCTCCACAACCGTAAGTAAGAGGGAATGCGTATGGCAGAAGCCGGCAGGGCAGTGATCAGAACCAGACCTTAATCGCCAGTAGCGGGCTGGATCCAGTGTCGCCGGTCGGTGATCGCGGCTTCTGCCGACCATGGGCCGGGACGAGGAGACGAGGAGACGCGCATGCTGTTCGACGTATGGGCACCGGATGCGGGATCGGCCGCTCTGCGGCTGGCGGGTGAGCCGCGGTCCATGGAGCGCGACCCCGTACGGGCGGGCTGGTGGACAGCCGACGCACCGGCCGCGGACGGCGACCGCTACGGGTTCGTCCTCGACGGCGGGCCGGTGCTCCCCGACCCCCGCTCGCGCCGCCAGCCGGACGGGCCGGACGGCGAGAGCGCGGTCGTCGACCACTCCGCGTACCAGTGGCGCGGCGACTGGGCGGGGCGCGGGCTGCCAGGCGCTGTCCTGTACGAGCTGCACATCGGCACGTACACCGCCGAGGGCACCTTCGACGCGGCGGCGGCGCGGCTCGGGCATCTGGCCGAACTGGGCATCACCCATGTCTCGCTGATGCCGGTCTGCCCCTTCCCCGGTGTCCACGGCTGGGGGTACGAGGGGGTGTCGCTGTGGGCGGTGCACGAGCCCTACGGCGGCCCTGAGGGGCTGAAGCGCTTTGTCGACACGGCGCACGGGCTCGGTCTCGCCGTCGTCCTGGACGTGGTCCACAATCACCTGGGCCCCTCCGGAAACCACCTCCCCGCCTTCGGCCCGTACTTCACCGAGACCCACCACACGCCGTGGGGCGCGGCGGTCAATCTGGACGCCCCCGGCTCCGACGAGGTTCGGGCGTTCCTGCTGGGCAGCGCGCTGGCCTGGCTGCGCGACTACCGCCTGGACGGCCTGCGGCTCGACGCGGTCCACGCGCTGGCCGACACCCGGGCGCTGACGTTCCTGGAGGAACTGTCGGCGGCGACCGACGCGCTCCGCGCCGAACTGGGCCGCCCGCTCTCGCTGATCGCGGAGTCCGACCTCTGCGACCCCCGTACGACGACGCCCCGCGAGTCGGGCGGCACCGGTCTGCACGCGCAGTGGAACGACGACTTCCACCACTGTCTGCACACCGCGCTCACCGGCGAGTCCCAGGGCTACTACGCGGACTTCGCCGTCGCCCCGCTGGCCGCGCTCGCCAAGACGGTGACGCATGCCTTCTTCCACGACGGTACGTACTCCGGCTTCCGGGGCCGTACGCACGGCCGCCCCGTCGACGTCACCCGCAGCGCCGCCCACCGCTTCGTCGGCTACGCCCAGACCCATGACCAGATCGGCAACCGGGCGCTCGGCGACCGGCTCGCCGCCTCCCTCTCCCCCGGTCTGCTGGCCTGCGCGGCGGCGCTCGTGCTGACCGGGCCGTTCACGCCGATGCTGTTCATGGGCGAGGAGTGGGGCGCCCGTACGCCCTGGCAGTTCTTCACCGACCACACCGATCCGGAGCTGGCCGAGGCCGTACGTAACGGCAGACGGCGGGAGTTCGGCGCGCACGGCTGGTCCGAGGAGGACATCCCGGACCCGCAGGACCCGGCCACCCGGGACCGCTCCTGCCTGGACTGGAGCGAACCCGAGCGGGAGCCGCACGCCCGGCTGCACGCCTGGTACCGCGAGCTGATCACGCTGCGGCGCGCCATGCCCGACCTCTGCGACCCGGATCTGGCGACGGTGAAACCGGCGTACGACGACGGGGCCCGCTGGCTCGCCTTCCGCAGGGGCGATCTGCGGATCGCGGTGAACCTGGACGAGAAGCCCGCCACGATCCCGCTCGGGGGCGGCCGGCACCGCAGCGGCGGGGGCCGGGTGCTGGCCGCCTGGCTGCCGGTCGAGGCGCCCGGCGCGGACGGGGCGCTGCACCTTCCGCCTCAGTCGTGCGTGGTGCTGGCCGACGACTGAGGCGCTACTCGACGATCGCCAGTTCGCGCGCGGTGGCGTTGAGGCGCCGGCCGCCGTCCTCGGTGACGGTCACGATGTCCTCGATCCGCACACCGAACCGGCCCGGCAGATAGACGCCGGGCTCCACGGAGAAGCACATGCCGGGGACGAGCGGCTGCTCCTCGCCCTCGATCATGTACGGGGGCTCGTGGGTGGTGACGCCGATGCCGTGGCCCGTGCGGTGGATGAACCGGTCGCCGTAGCCGAACTCGGTGATGACGGCGCGGGCGGCCCGGTCGATGTCCTGGCAGGCTGCACCGGGCCGGACCGCGTCGCAGCCGGCCTCCTGCGCCTCGCGCACGATGTCGTGGACCCGCTGCTCCTCGGCGGTGGGTTCGCCGACGTGGACCGTACGGGAGGTGTCGGAGCCGTAGCCGTGCTTGAGGCCGCCGAAGTCGAGCACGACCATGTCGCCCCGCTCGATGGTGCGGCCGCCCGCCTCGTGGTGCGGGTTGGCGCCGTTCGGCCCGGAGCCGACCACGGTGAAGTCGACCTGGGAGTGCCCGTACTCGGTGAGCAGCCGGGCCAGATCGGCGGCTACCTCGGTCTCCGCGCGGCCGGCGAAGCGGACCTTGAGGATCTCCTCGTACGTGGCGTCGGCGGCGGCGCCCGCCGCGGAGATCCGCTCCAGCTCGGCGGCGTCCTTCACGGCGCGCAGCATCGGCAGCGCCTCGGTGAGGGAGGCGTACGAGGTGCCGGGCAGGTGCTGCTGGAGGCCGAGCAGATGCATCGCCCAGGCGTTGTCGCTGATCCCGAACCGCCCCTTCGCGTCGAGCAGCGGCGCGGTGACGGCGTACGGGTCCTTGCCGTCCGTCCAGTCCCGCAGGGTCAGGGCGGGCGCGCCGACGGCGTGCTCGGCGTCCGGCGCCTCCAGCGTCGGTACGACCAGGACGGGGTCCTGCCCGGCGACGAGGACGAGAAGGGTGAGCCGCTCGGTGACCGCGATGGGCCGGTACCCCGTCAGATAGACCAGATCGGGTCCGGGCGCGACCAGCACTCCCGCGAGTCCGGCGGCGGCGGCGCTCTCGGCGGCACGCGTCATCCGGGCCCGGTAGTCGTCGGCGGTGAACGGCACGGGCTGGTTCGGGCTGGGCATGCGGGACCTCCTGGCGGCACGGAACGGCTCCCTGCATCCTGCCGGTACGGGCCGCCGGACGCGAGCGGTCAGGGGCGGTGGCCGTGCGGTTCCTCCCGGGTTCCGGGACCGAGCGGCTGCCCGAGCCGTACGACGAGGTCGGCCCGGTCGCGGCCTCGGGCGACGAGCCGGGCGTTCGCCTCGTCGGAGCCGGCGACCCAGCGCTCCGCGTACGGCCGGGGCTTCCCGAACCGCACATGCCGGTCGACGAGCCTGTGGATCCGTACGTCCTGGTCGAGTTCCAGGTACCACGCCTCGTCGAGCAGCGGGCGCACCGCCGCCCAGCCGCCGTCCCCGTGCAGCAGGTAGTTCCCCTCGGTGATGACCAGCGGAACGTCCGGACCGACCGGGACCGACCCGGCGACCGGCTGCTCCAGGGCCCGGTCGAACGCGGGGGCGTACACGACGGTCCCCGGTTCCGGTGCCCGCAGCCGCCGGAGCAGGGCGGCGTACCCGGCGGCGTCGAAGGTGTCGGGCGCGCCCTTGCGGTCCGCCAGGCCGAGCCGTTCCAGTTCGGCCTGGGCGAGGTGGAAACCGTCCATGGGCACGAGCACGGCGAGCGGCCCGAGGGCGTCGGCCAGTTGCCCGGCGAGGGTGGACTTCCCGGCGCCGGGCGGACCGGCGATTCCGAGGACGCGGCGCTTCCCGGCCAGGGCGAGCCGACGGGCGCGGGCCGTCAGCCCGGTGAGGTCACTGGTGTCCATGGCGGATATTGTCCCGCTACGGGCCCGGCGGCCTCCCCGACCCGGTCCTTGAGCAGGTGGCCGATGCCCTATCGGGCCCGGAGCCCCGCGGCCGGCGCCTCAGCCCGTCCCGCGCCCGAGACCCACGCCTCCCGCCGCGCCCGCCAGCGCGTCCAGCACCGGCGCGATCAGCGGATGCGCCTCCGCTCCACGGCGTACCGCCGCGAACACCCGGCGCGTCGGGGCGCTGCCGTGCACCGGGCGGACCACCACGCCCGTCAGGGCCATTCCGCGCAGCGCGGATCTCGGGACCAGGGCCACTCCGGCATCCGCGCCGGCCAGTGCGACCACCGCGTGGAAGTCGTCCGATGAGTGTTCGAGGCTGGGCTCGAAGCCCGCGTACTGGCAGGCCAGAACCACCACGTCATGGCAGGGGTTGCCCGGGTAGGGGCCGATCCAGGTGTCCTTCGCCAGATCGGCGACCGCCACCTGCTCCTGGTCCGCCAGCCGGTGCCCCACCGGGAGCACCGCGTCGAACGGTTCCGAGTACAGCGGCACCCGGGTCAGCCGGCGGTCGTCCTCGCCCGGTGCGCCCCGGTACTCGACGGCTACGGCCACATCGACCTGGCGGTCCAGCACCATCGGGACGCTCGCGTCGCCCTCCGCGTCCTGGACCCGGACGCGGATGCCGGGTGCGGACACGCCGAGGGCGGTGATCGCGGGGGCGAGGACCAGGCCGATGCCGGTGGCGAACGCGGCGACCGTGACCGTCCCGGCGTCACCCGCGCTGTAGGCGGCGAGCTCCGCCTCCGCCCGCTCCAGCTGGGCCAGCACCGCGTTGGTGTGGGTCAGCAGGATCTCCCCGGCGGCCGTGAGCCTGGCCCCGCGCGCGTTGCGCTCGACCAGCCGGTGCCCGGTCTCCTGCTCCAGCGCGGCCAGCTGCTGGGAGACCGCGGAGGGGGTCAGGTACAGCGCGGCGGCCGCGGCGGTCACCGTGCGGTGATCCGCCACCGCACGCAGAGTGCGCAGCCGCCGTGCATCGATCATGTGCCCTATTGTCCCAGGTCGCGGAGGGAGTCCGGGACGCCCTCCGCGACGGGGGCCTACTCCCCCAGGGCTGCCCGCGCGTCGACGAACGCGTCGACCGCGCGGTTCACGTCCGCCGTGGAGTGCGCGGCGGACAGCTGGACGCGGATACGGGCCGCGCCCTGCGGGACGACCGGGTACGAGAACCCGATCACGTACACACCGCGCTCCAGGAGAAGCTCCGCCATCCGGCCTGCCTTCGCCGCGTCCCCGATCATCACGGGGGCGATGGCGTGGTCGCCGGGCAGGACGTCGAAGCCTTCCTCGGTCATCCGGGTACGGAAGAGCGCGGTGTTGGCGTTGAGCTGCTCGCGCAGGTCACCGGCGGACTCCAGCAGGTCGATGACCTTCAGGGAGGCCGCCGCGATGACCGGGGCGAGCGAGTTGGAGAAGAGGTACGGGCGTGAGCGCTGGCGCAGCAGCGCGACGATCTCGGCGCGGGCGGCCACGTAACCGCCGGAGGCGCCGCCGAGCGCCTTGCCGAGCGTGCCCGTGATGATGTCGACGCGGTCCATCACGTCGTGCAGCTCGGGCGTGCCGCGCCCGCCGGGGCCGACGAAGCCGACGGCGTGCGAGTCGTCGACCATGACCATGGCGTCGTAGCGCTCGGCCAGGTCGCAGATCTCGCGCAGCGGTGCGACGTACCCGTCCATGGAGAAGACGCCGTCGGTGACGACGAGGCGGCGCCGGGCCCCGGACGCCTCCTTGAGCTGCTGCTCCAGGTCGGCCATGTCGCGGTTGGCGTAGCGGAAGCGCTTGGCCTTGCACAGCCGGATGCCGTCGATGATCGAGGCGTGGTTGAGGGCGTCGGAGATGACCGCGTCCTCCGGGCCGAGGACGGTCTCGAAGACACCGCCGTTGGCGTCGAAGCAGGAGGAGTAGAGGACGGTGTCCTCCTGGCCCAGGAAGGAGGAGAGCCGCTGCTCCAGCTCCTTGTGGACCTCCTGGGTGCCGCAGATGAAGCGGACCGAGGCCATGCCGTAGCCCCAGCGGTCCAGCGCCTGGTGCGCGGCGGCGATCACGTCGGGGTGGTCGGCGAGGCCCAGGTAGTTGTTGGCGCAGAAGTTGAGCACCTCACCGGGGCGGCCTCCCGCGGTGACGGCGACGGTCGCGGACTGCGGGGTTCCGATCACGCGCTCGGGCTTGTGCAGCCCGGCGGCCTCGATCTCTTCGAGGGTGGTGCGCATGTCGTCGCGTACGGAGTCGAACATGAAGGAGTCTCCCAGCTGGGTACGGAAGCGGCCGGACGGAGGCGGCAGAGCGGAGGCGGCGGGACGGAGGCGGCCGGACGGAAGCGGCCGGAGGTCAGACGGTCCAGTCGAGGATGACCTTGCCGCCGAGTCCACTCGCCGCGTCGTCGAAGGCCGCCTCGAAGTCGCGGTAGCCGTAGCGGCCGGTGATCACGGGGGCGAGGTCGAGGCCGCCCTCCAGCAGGACGGACATGGCGTACCAGGTCTCGTACATCTCCCGGCCGTAGATGCCCTTGACCGTGATCATGGAGGTGACGATCCGGGACCAGTCGACGGCGAAGTCCTCGGACGGCAGTCCGAGCATCGCGATGCGGCCGCCGTGCGTCATGTTCGCGATCATGTCGCGCATCGCCTCGGGGCGGCCGGACATCTCCAGGCCGATGTCGAAGCCCTCGCGCAGTCCGAGCTCCCGCTGCCCGTCGGCGATGGTCTGCTCACCGACGTTGAGGGCGAGGCTCACACCGACCTTGCGGGCCAGTTCCAGCCGGGCCTCGCTGACGTCGGTGATGACGACGTTACGGGCACCGGCGTGCTTCGCGACGGCCGCGGCCATGATGCCGATCGGGCCGGCGCCGGTGATCAGTACGTCCTCGCCGACCAGGGGGAACGACAGCGCGGTGTGCACGGCGTTGCCGAACGGGTCGAAGATCGCGGCGACGTCCAGGTCGACGGGGACCCGGTGCACCCACACGTTGGACGCGGGCAGTGCCACGTACTCGGCGAACGCCCCGTCGCGGCCGACGCCGAGCCCCACGGTGGAGCGGCAGAGGTGGCGGCGTCCGGCCAGACAGTTGCGGCACTTGCCGCACACCAGGTGGCCCTCGCCGCTGACCAGGTCACCGACGGCGATGTCCACGACGTCGGACCCGATCGCGGCGACCTCGCCGGCGAACTCGTGACCCAGGACGAGCGGCGTCGTGACCGCCTGCTGCGCCCAGCCGTCGTAGTTGCGGATGTGCAGGTCGGTACCGCAGATGCCGGTACGGAGCACCTTGATGAGTACGTCCGAGGGGCCGGTCTCCGGCTCGGGAACGTCCATCAGCCAGAGTCCCGGCTCGGCCTTCTGCTTCACGAGTGCCTTCACGGCTGCGGCTCCCTGTACCTGGTACGGCGTTGATCTCCCCGGGCCGGGGGCATGCCTGAGGAAGCCTGCGGCCCGGGGAAGAATGAGGGGACGGCGTGGCAGCGCGCTTCGACCGGCCGCCGCGCACCATCCTCCGCCGTCACGGAGAAATCTGCCGCACCACGCGCCCCAGGTCCATCGAGGATTTCTTAAGCGCGGCCGCAGCTCCGCTTCACGCCCGCGCCTGAGGCGCTCGATCCGCCCCGGTCAGCGGCGCGGCCGGCCGGCGGCCGTGTTCCGGCGGCATGACTCCGTCCTCCGCCGCCCAGACGACGAGCGCCGGCCGGTCGAAGGTGCGCGAGGCCTCGCAGGAGGTGATGACGGCGGGCCCCGTCACACAGATCCGTAGGGGCCCAGGAAGCGGGCGCGGCCCCTGTCGACCCGGTAGAGGAATATCCCGTCCTCGAGCCGCACCTGGTGGGTGTCGTAGAAGGACAGCCGCCGGGTGATGCCCTGGTAGTCGGTGCGCAGGATCCGCTGGGCCACACCGCCGCGTGCGGCGTCGGTCGCGCTGGTGGCGCGGCCCGCCTGCGCGATGAGGCCCACCGCGTCGTACGCCTCCGCGGACCAGGTGGCGGGCGGCGCACCGAACTTCTCGCGGTACGCGGCGGTGAAGCCCTTCGCGGCGGGCAGCGCCGCCGGGTCGGTGTACGCCTCCGCGAACACCCAGCCCTCGGCGGCCTTGCCCGCCTCCCGGAGGAAGGCGGGGCCGAGGACGGGGCCGGTGGACAGTCCCGTCCCGGTGAATCCGGCGGCGGCCAGGTCGGTGGCACAGCGGGCGCCCCGGGCGGCCGACGACCCCGCGTAGACGACCGCCCCGGCCTTGACGGCGACCGCCGCACGGGCGGCCGGGGCGAAGGTGTGGGCGGTTGCCGCGACGGTGTGCACGGTGAACGTGGTCCCGTTCAGGGCCTTCGGCAGCCGGTCCCTGATGACCCAGCTGCTCTGCGGGTCCGCCCGGTCCTCGATGACGACCTGCTCGACCGGCCGGACGCGGGACAGGTAGTGGGTCAGCCCGATGGCCAGCGACGCGTCGAACAACCGCAGCACGCACAGGGACCTGGCGGTGGACCACTCGGCGGTGGTGGACCGGGCCGCGACCACCACCTGGGCGAGGCCCGCCTTCTCGTACCGGCTGACGATCGCTTCGGCCGCGACCTCCGCGGTCGGGCCGATGACGGCGAGCACCCGCGGGTCGGCGGTGATCCGGTCGGCGACCTGTCGGGCGCGGGTGGCGTCACCTGCGTCGTCCTCGGTGCGCAGGGTCAGCGTGAAGGCCTTGTCCGTACGGGAGTTGTGGTCGTCGACCGCGAGCCGGGCGCCTCGCTGGTGGGCGAGGCCGACGGCTTTCCCCGGTCCTGTCAGGTCCGCGTGCAGGGCGATCCGGTACGCGGGAACCGCGCGGGGAGCGGCTCCCGTGCCGCCGCCCCGGACGACGGTCACCCAGGCGGCGGCTCCCCCGCCGGTGAGGAGGACGGCGCCGGCGGCGCCCGCGGTGAGGACGCGGCGCCGGGACGGGCGCGGCGGTCCGGGGTCCTGGACGACCGTGGGCGGTTCGGGGTCCGGGAGGGCGAGTACGGCGGCGGCGCGCTCGGCGACCACGGTGGCCAGCCCCGGTACCTCCCAGCCGGTGCCGCCGTCCGCCAGCCGCGCCGCGAGCTCCCGCGCCGTCGGCCGACCGCCCGGGTCCTTGGCCAGGCAGGTGGTGACGAGGGACAGCAGTCCGGGCGGGAGCGAACCCAGGTCCGGCTCGCCATGCACGGTACGGAAGAGCACCCCGGCCGCCGCGCCGTGGCCGAACGGCCGCCGTCCGGTCGCCGCGTACACGAGGACGCAGCCGAGCGAGAACACGTCGCAGGCCGGTCCGACCGGTCCCGCCGAGGCCTGCTCGGGTGCCAGGTAGCCGGGCGTGCCGATCACCGCACCGGTCGCGGTGAGCGCGGTGGCACCCTCGTGGCGGGCGATGCCGAAGTCGATGAGCCGGGGGCCGTCGAGCGCGAGGAGGACGTTGCCGGGTTTGACGTCGCGGTGCAGGAGACCCGCCTCGTGCACCGCGACGAGGGCCCCGGCGAGGCGGGCGCCGAGGCCCCGGACCGTGGCCTCGGGCAGGGGTCCCCGTTCCTCGACGGCCTCGCCCAGTGAGGGGCCGGGCACGAACGCGGTGGCCAGCCATGGCTCACGGGCCTCCGTGTCGGCCCCCGTGACCGGGACCACCCACGGACCGGTGATCCGGGCCGCGGCCTCGGCCTCGCGCCGGAACCGGGCCCGGAATCCGGGGTCGGCGGCGTGCTCGGCGCGGATCACCTTCACGGCGGCGAGCGCCCCGCCCGCCGAACGGGCGAGGTAGACCACCCCCATTCCGCCGGCGCCGAGCCGGGCCAGGGTGCGGTACTCGCCGATGGTGCGCGGGTCCTGTGAGCTGAGCGGCCGCACGACGGGTCAGGTCTCGGTCTTCGGCGCGGCGCCGAGGTAGGCGTAGCTCCCGTTCCGCACGCCGTACAGATGGGCGTCCCGGCTCTTGAGCTGGTGGCCCTCGTCGAAGGCGTACGTCCGGGCGATTCCCTTGTACGAGGACGCGGCGATCCTCGCCACGAGCGCGGTACGCGTCGGGCGCTTCGGCCGGCCGGCCGGACCCTTGGCCAGGGCGGTCACGGCGGCGATCACCAGCCCGGCCACGTCGTACGCCTCGGCGGCCCAGTGCGCGGGCGCGGCGCCGTACGCGGTGCGGTGGGCCGCGACGAACTCCTTGGCGGCGGGCGCCGCAGGATCGATGTAGGGCGCGGTGAACTCCCAGCGCTCGGCGGCGTCCCCGGCGTCCCTGAGGAAGCTCGCGTCCATCGCCGTGTGCATGGCCATCCGGGGTCCTTCGAAGGGGGTGGCCGCGAGGGCGCGTGCGGTACGGGCGGCCCCGGCCGCGTCGCCCGCGTAGAAGAAGGCGTCACTGGCGTGCCCGAGCATGTCCTTGACGACGGGGGCCAGGTCCTGTGTGCCGGCCGGGATCACGCGCGGATAGGTGGTCGCGGTGGTGAGCCGGCCGGTCATCAGGTTGGTCAGGTAGCCGACCTGGTAGGCGGACTGGCCGCCTGCCCGGTCGAGCAGCACTCCGAGCCGTTCGACGTCGGGCCGGAGCACCAGCCGGTTGATGATCGGCTGGGCCAGTACGGCTTCGGAGGGGGCCGCCTGGAAGAAGGACTTCCTGGACCGGGCGGCGTAGGTGATCTGGAGCGAGGACACGGTGATGACGGGCAGCATCGCCTCGTCGTACGCGGTGAGGACGGCCTCCGTGGCGGGGTCGCCGGTCGGGCCGACGACGGCGAGCACGTCACGGTCGCGGGCGAACCGGTCGGCGACCTTGACCGCGCGGGTGGTGTCGCCTCCGTCGTCGAGTGCCTTGACGGTCAGCGTGAAGGGTCTGTCCTTGCGGGAGTTGAACCGCGCGACGGCCAGCCGGACCCCGCGCTCCTGCGCCTGTCCGGCGGCCTTCCGCGGTCCCGACAGATCCGCCTGCACCCCGATGGTCCAGGACGGCTCGCCGGATTTCGCCGCGGCGTTGTCCGTGTCGTGGGTCAGCCACTCCCGGACGGCGAAACCGCCGCCCGCCGCCACCACCGCTCCGGCTCCGGCTCCGGCGAGCAGGAGGACCTTGCGTCGCCCGGGTCCGGTGCCGGGCGGCGCGGTCCCTTCCCCGGCGACCGTGGGGTCGATGTCGGGCAGGTCGAGCATGGCGGCGGACCGGTCGGCGATCAGGGCCACCACGTTCTCGGGCAGCCAGGCGATGGAGCCGTTCGGGGCGTCCTCGGCGATCCGCGCGTCGAGTCCGGCGGCGGTGGGCCGTGCGTCGGGCTCCTTGGCCAGCAGGGCGGCGAGCAGCGGGCGGAGCTCCTCGTCGTCGATCCCGTCGAGGTCGGGTTCGTCGTGGACGGTCCGGTAGAGCAGTGCCTCGACGGCGCCGCTGCCGAACGGCGGCCGCCCGGTCGCGGCGTATGCCAGGAGGCAGCCGAGGGAGAAGACGTCGCTCGCGGGACCGGCCGCCGTGCCGCCCCCGGTGGCCTGTTCGGGCGAGAGGAAGCCAGGTGTCCCCACGACGACGCCGGTGGCGGTGAGCGCCGTGGCGTCGGCGGCCCGCGCGATGCCGAAGTCGATCAGGCGCGGCCCTTCGGCCGTGAGCAGGACGTTGCCCGGTTTGACGTCACGGTGCACGAGTCCGGCGGCGTGCACGGCGGTCAGCGCGCGGGCGAGCAGCCGGCCGAGCACCCGGACGCTGCTCGCGGGCAGCGGGCCGCACCGGGCGACGGCCTCGGACAGTGCGGGCCCGGGGAGGAACGCCGTTGCCAGCCAGGGGTGTTCGCCCTCCGTCTCGGCGCCGGTGACCGGAACCGCCCATGGGCTGTCCACCCGGCGGGCGGCCTCGACCTCGCGGCGGAACCGGGCCCGGAAGCCGCCGTCCTCGGCGTACTCCGGCAGGATCACCTTGATCGCGGCCAGTGCCCCGGCGTCCGTGCGGCCGAGATAGACGACGCCCATCCCGCCGGCGCCGAGCCGCCCGAGCAGACGGTGTCCGCCGATCCGTGCGGGGTCGGTGGGACGCAGCTGTTCCATCATGCTCTCCGCTCCCTCAGCTCTGCTTCTCGACAGCGGACTTGAGCCGCAGCAGCATGGTGGACTGAGCCTGGTTCGTGAAGGTGTCGATCTCGTTCTCGCTCCAGCCCTTGGCCCCCTTGCCGGTCGTGGCCACGGTGAACTGGAGGTTCTGCGACTGATACCAGGAGTACGGGTACGGACCGCCGCCGAGCTCCGCGTTCTGGTACTCCCCGGTCTCGGACAGGGAGTCCTCGGAGTTGTTCTGGGTGCTCTCCCCCTGTGCCAGCGAGGCGGCGATCATCGACCCGATCAGCTCCCCCTTCCGCAGCTGCTGCGTGGGGCAGCGCATCGTCTCCTCCACCGATTCGGCCATCTCCCACCGGGCGTCCGCGCGGGCGCGGTGCACGGTGACGACGGCGGAGAGCCGCATGGGCCCCTTGCCGCCCGCCGCGGGCACCTCGAAGGAGCGGCTGAGGGTGGCGAGCACACTGGACATCGGCTTCTTCTGCTGCCAGACGCAGTCGGTGCCGAGGACGGGCCAGGTCGCCGGATCGCTCTCGTACGGGCTGCGCTTGACCACACCCGGCCCGAAGGTGGCGGGGTCCGCGATGACCCGGCCGATGAGGTCGAGCGCCTCCTCGCGGGACGCGGGCAGCCTGGCCGGGTCCGCGTCGATGGCCGAGGTGTCCCCCGGCTCCGACTCGGGTTCCGCACTGGAGCTGCCGCTCGCGGAGGCACTTCTCCCCTGCCCGTCCGGACTCCCGCCACCGCTGGAGCACGCCACCAGCACCAGTGGAACCAGCACCAGCATTCCGTACCTGCGCATCGGCCCGCCACACGCCACGATCAGCCACCCCGTCTCCCCGAAGACCACCCCGATCCTATGATCGCGGGGCCGTACGGAGCAGTGACATACCAAACTGTTGCACCATCAAGACGCGCTCGCAGCACCGCACTTACCGTCTCGCACGGCTGCGGTTCACCATCCCCAACGGCTGCGGCCCACCGTCCCGGACGGCTGCGGCCCACCGTCCCGGACGGCTGCGGCGCGGGGCGCGCACGGCCCGCCGATCGGGTGACGCCACCGATCGGGTGAGGCCCGCGGAACCCGCCGCCACCCCTCGTACCTGATCAGCCCCGTCCGGATGGCCGGTCCCAGGGGCCTGCTGTCCACTGGGGCCGACGGCCCCGCTCGTGCGGCCGCGCGCCGCCCGTGCGGGCGGCCGGATGAACATGAGGAGCCCCGATGAGACGCCACACCAGGACGGCCGCTGCGCTGGCCTCCGCACTGCTGATGGCCGCCGCCGCTGCCGGATGCTCCGACAGCGGATCCGGCAGCGGCAGCTCCAGCGGTACGGATACGGGCAGCCGGAACAGCGGCCAGGTCGACGTGGCCGCCGCCTCCACGTCCCCCAGCCCGTCCAAGTCCCCCGCCCCCACGGTCTCCCTCAGGAAGGGCACGTACGGCAAGACCCTGGTGAACGCCAAGAAGATGACGCTCTACGTGTTCGACAAGGACACCAAGAACAAGTCCGCGTGCACCGGCGCCTGCGCCAAGGCATGGCCGCCGCTGCTCGACACGAAGGCGCCGACCGCGGGCAGCGGGGTCAACGCGAAGCTGCTGAAGACGACGACCCGCAGCGACGGCAAGAAGCAGGTGACCTACAACGGTCACCCGCTGTACCTCTTCGACGAGGACCAGAAGGCGGGCGACACCAAGGGGCAGGGCGTCAACGCCTTCGGCGCCAAGTGGTACGTCATCAACGCCAAGGGCAAGCAGGTCACGACCAAGCCGACGGCCAAGCCCACGGCCAAGCCGACAAGCAGCACCGGCAACGGTTACTGATCCCGGCCGGTCCGGCCCACGCACCCCGGAGACGCCATGCCGTTCTCGTTCCGTACCGGCCGGACGCGGTTCGCCGTGACCGCCGCCGCCTTCTCCGTCTGCCTGACGGCCCTCACGGGCTGCTCGGACAGTGGCGGCGGGGGCGGCGGCAGCTCATCGGCCCCCGCCACACCGCCCTCGCCCCCGTCCGCGTCCTCGTCTCCGTCCGCGTCGCCTCCCTCGTCGTCCGCTTCGTCCCGGCCGCCCGCCGGCCAGGTGAAGGTCAGCATCAAGGACTTCAAGTTCCGGCCCGCCGACCTGACCGTCGCCCCCGGCGCGAAGATCACCGTGACCAACAACGACACGACCACGCACACGATGACGGCGACGAAGGGCAAGGCCTTCGACACCGGCGACATCGCGCCAGGCAAGTCGGCCACGTTCACCGCTCCGTCGAAGGCGGGCGGCTACCCGTACGACTGCACGATCCACCCCTTCATGACGGGGACCCTCACCGTCAAGTGAGCCCCGGTCGCCGCCCCCGGCCCACCGGTGCGAATGGAGCCGAAAATGTCCTCAGAAGTCCCCACCACGCCTGCGACCCCCACCCCCGCGCACGGGGACGGTACCGGCCGCTTCCTGCGCGGTGCGGCCCGGGTGCTCGCCTCGGCCGGTCTCGCCGTGGACGCCTATCTGCACGCACACCTGGCCGGGCAGTACGACGCCGTCTCGGCCGACATCAGCCAGGGCACGCTGTTCCGGATCGAGGCGGGCATGGCAGCGCTGGCCGCGCTCCTCGTCCTGGTCTGGCGACGGTGGCCGTCCGACCTGTTCGCCTGGTCGGTCGCGACCGGCGGAGTCGCGCTCCTGCTCATCTACCGGTACGCGGACATCGGCGCCTGGGGCCCGTTCCCGAACATGTACGAGCCGGTCTGGTTCGGCGAGAAACGGGCCACCGTCGTGGCCCAGGCGGTCGCGATGGTCGCCACGGTGTATCTGCTGCTCTTCCGGCCGCGCCACCGGACCCGCGACGGCCATCGGCACTGACCGGCCGTCGGTCAGTACCTACGGATTTCGGACATCCGAGGAGACCGTGATGAGGATCGGGCCCGAGAGCCCCGTCGCCGCCCGGATCGAGTCCGCGAACACCTCCGTCGTCCACGCGGCCACGTCCGTCGACCACTCGCGCACGTCGCAGCGGAAGGCGAGCGCCCGGCGCAGGCCCTCGGCCTGCACCACTCCGGCGAGGGGAAGCGCAAGGCCCGCGGTCATCGCGCCGGCGGGCCTGAGGAGCTCAACCGCCATGTGCCGGTACGTGCGGTCGAGCGCCGCGTCGCGGATCTCGGCGGCCCGCGCGCCGAGGTTCGCCGATGGCAGGGCGGAGACGGTGACCGTCAGCGAATCCGCACCGGACGGGTCGGCGAGGGCGAACCAGTCCGCCACCTCGGCGAGCTCGACGCGGGCGTCCCCTGCCCGATGCAGCGGCACGAGGGCGTGGGCGCCGGTGAGGCGGACGGTGCCGACGCGGCGCAGCGCGTCCGAGAGGACCGTGACGACGGGCAGTACCGGGAGGCGGCGGGCGCGCTGCCGCTTCCCCGGAGCGTTCACGGGCCGGGGAAGCGACGAGTGCAGCCAGGCCAGCTGACGGATCTGCCCGTCCTGCGTCCAGTCGCCGCCGGCGTCGTTGTGGTCCCAGAGGTTGCCGGCGGGCTTGTCCGTGAGAGCGGTGGAGCTCCAGGCGTAGGCGGACGCCCGCTTCACGGCGAGGCCGAAGACGTCCTCCTCGAGGTCGAACTCGGCGCTCACCCGGTCGATCCAGGGATGCCGGTCCAGCACCCCGTGAAGTCCCACGATGAGGGTGGCGCCCGGACCGGTGTCACTCATGGTCGTACTCCTGGATCAAGCGGGTGGGACGGTAACCAGGGAATCAGACACCGCACTTGACCGTGACCGGCTTCGTGTACGCCTTCTCCGGCGAGTCGGCCACACCGATGAGATCGACGTCGATCTTGGTACGCCACTGACGCTTGTTGTGGTTCGCACACTTCTTGCGCGCGACGACCCGACGGGCACTGCCGCCGTTGCCGGACTTGAGGTTCTTCGGGCATCGTACCGACGCTCATCTCGACCGGTCGGCCTCGTACAGCGCAGAATGCCTGTTACTGGATTCGTGGTCGCCCGTACTGTCTGTGTATGAGCGCCCAACGCCACCCCACGGCCTCCTGGCTGCTGCCAACTGCCGAAATCCGCTCGTCACCGATTGAGGGCAAAGGCCTCTACGCCACAACCGACATCCCCGCCGGCACCGTGGTGATGCGCCTCGGCGGCGCCCTCATCGACGACATGGCTCTCGCGGCTCTTACGCCCCCCTACAGCAGCCTCACCGTCGAACCGGGAGGCCACCTTCTCCTCGATCCCGCCCACCCGGTCCGCTACGGCAACCACTCCTGCGACCCGACCCTGTGGCACGCGGACGCCACCACCCTCACCGCTCGCCGCCCGCTGTCTCCCGGTGAGGAACTCACCGTCGACTACGCCACCCACACCGGCTACGAGCCCTGGACCATGACGTGCCGCTGCGGCACCACCGCCTGCCGCAACACAATCACCGGCGCGGACTGGCGACTGCCCAACCTCCAGCACGCCTACGCAGGCCACTGGTCCCCGCCACTGCGCGACCGGATCCGCGCCCTTGCAAACGGTGACGGACGTTAAAAAAAACAAGCTCAGGGGAGTCGGTGATCGGCGACAACGCCGCAGGTGTGCGCGCCCAGCCCCGCGACGACGCCCCCCCAAAGCGGCCGGTCGGCCTAGGAGTTGTCCCGCGGCCAGGGCCGCCCGTCGAGGCGTTCGATGTCGCGGTTGAGCCGGGCGAGGTTGTCCGCGAGCTGGCTCGCCTCCTCGGGGGTCCAGTCGGCCAGCAGCGTGCCGAGGCCCTCCAGGTTCTCCGACCGGTCACGGTCCAGGCGCCGCGCGCCCTCCTCCGTGATGACGAACTTCCGGGCGATGCCGCCCTCCGGGTCGGGAATGCGCTCGACGACACCGGCCCGCAGCATGGCGGCGGTCTGCCGGTTCAGCGTGGAGGCGTCCAGACCGAAGGCGTCCCGGAGGTCACCGATGGACATCGGGCCCTCGACCTGGATGCGGCTGAGGAGAATGTAGGCGCTCCGGTCGAGCCGGCCGTCTCCCCTGGAAGCGAGCAGATTCATATGGCGGCCGAGAAGCATGGTCTCGAACTCGATCCGGTCCACGGGCATGTCCACGCGAGGCTTCCTTCGACTGCGGGTGCGGGGCCTGCCTCCCTGCCGGGAAGGCCACCTCTCTGTACAGATATACCACGGATTGTATGCATACTGCACTGCGTGTGTATAACACACTGCGAATGCATGGTACACATCGCTTGCCCTCGCCACCCGAACAGGTCGCCCCGTTCCCGCGAGGGCGGAACGATCCGCTTCCGGGTCGGACCACCGCCGCGGCCTTAGACTCGCCGAATGGCGAAGTATTTCGATGTACACCCCGAAAACCCCCAGCCGCGCACCATCACCGGCGTGGCCGAAAGCATCCGCTCGGGCGCGCTCGTCGCGTACCCGACGGACTCCTGTTACGCGCTGGGGTGTCAGCTCGGCAGCCGTGACGGCATCTCCCGCATCCGCTCGATCCGCAACCTCGACGACCGCCACCACTTCACGCTCATGTGTCAGAACTTCGCCCAGCTCGGGCAGTTCGTGCACATCGACAACGACGTGTTCCGCGCGATCAAGGCGGCGACGCCCGGTCAGTACACCTTCATCCTTCCGGCGACGAAGGAGGTGCCGCGTCAGCTGCTGCACCCGAAGAAGAAGACCGTCGGCGTCCGCATCCCCGACCACGCCGTCGTCCAGGCCCTCCTGGAGGAACTCGGCGAGCCGCTGCTCTCCAGCACCCTGCTCCTGCCCGACGAGGAGGAGCCGATGACCCAGGGGTGGGAGATCAAGGAGCGCCTCGACCACGAGGTGGACATCGTGGTCGACTCCGGCGACTGCGGCACGGAGCCGACCACCGTCATCGACTTCTCCAGCGGCGAGATGGAGATCGTACGCCGGGGAGCGGGCGACACCTCCCGCTTCGAGTAAGGACCTGACGGGGCGGCGGCCCGGTTCAGCACAACAGGTCCAGTTCCACGGCGACCGTCTTTCCCGGTAGGCGCTCCAGCACCACCCACCGGTCCGCCAGCGCCTCGACCAGCACCAGTCCATACCCGCCGACGGACCCGGGCGGCGGTTTCACGACCTCCCCGGGGCCCGGCGGGCGGCACTCGCCCCGGGTGTCGGAGACCTCGATCCGGAGGGTGCCGAGCGTCTCCGGACTCCCGGCGGCCATACCCAGCAGCAGTTCGAAGTCTCTTCCCGGTACGCGGCCGTGCGTCGCCGCGTTGGCTGCCAACTCGGACACCAGCAGCGCGGCGGTGTCGGATACGTCCGAGCGGTACGGGATGCCCCAGACGTGCAGCTGATGAACAGCGAGCCTGCGGGCGAGCCGCGCCCCTCGGGGTGTGGAGCTGAACCGCTGCACGAACAGCCTCTCGGTGCGCGGCCGGTGGGGGGTGACGGATGCTTCCATGCGGGACAGCGTGCTCGGCCGGGACTCGTGCGACCAGCCACAGAACCCGTACGGTAAGTCAGCGTACGGGTACGGAGAGTGGACAGTGTGCGTGACGATGCGTGACCATGGACGGGTTGCGGACCGGGGACGAGCGCACGGAAGGTGGCCGCACATGGCCGATGGTACGGGCGGTACGGGTGGTACGGGTGGACTGACGGGGGCCTGCGGTGAGCCCGAGTCCTCGGACAGTCTCAAGGCGTTCGGGGAGGTGCTCAAGGTCCTGCGCAAACGGGCCGGCCTCACCCAGGAGGAGTTCGCCCCACTGGTGAGCTACTCGCTGCCGATGGTCGCCTCGATCGAGCAGGGCCGCCGATTCCCACCGCCGACGTTCGTGGAGCGGGCCGAGGTCGTGCTCGACGCGTTGGGGGTACTGAGGGCGGCGGCAAAGCATCTGTCGCGGCGGCCGGGCCTGGCGAGCTGGTTCCGCCAGTGGGCACGGCTGGAACAGGACGCGATCGCGCTGAACACGTACGAATGCCGGTTGGTGCCAGGTCTGTTGCAGACGGAGGCATACGCGCGGACGCTGTTCGTCGAGCAGCTTCCGCCGCTGGGCGATGACCAGATCGAGGCGCACCTCGCCGCCCGGCTGGAACGGCAGGAACTGCTACGGAAGCGGCCCAACACCGCCTACAGCTTCATCCTGGAGGAACACCTCCTGCTGCGCAGGACGGGCGGCGACGCCGTGGCCGCCGGACTGATCGAGCACCTGTTGGAACTGTCCTCGCTCCGGAACATCGAGATTCAGATCATGCCGCTGGTACGCGAGAGTCACGCGGGGCTGCACGGCCCCATGCAGCTTCTGGAGACACCTGAGAACCGGTGGTTCGGCTACTGCGAAGGGCAGGAGAGCGGCCAGTTCATCTCGGAGTCCAAAGTCGTCAGCATGCTCCAAATGCGATATGCCAGGATGCGTTCGCAGGCTCTCTCACTGAAGGACTCCGTGAGCCTGTTGCGGCGGATGCGAGGAGCATTATGAGCACCACAGAACTGTCCTGGTTCAAGAGCAGCTACAGCAGCGGCTCCGGCGACTCCTGCGTCGAAGTCGCCCTGTCCTGGCACAAGTCCAGCTACAGCGGCGGCTCTGGCGACTCCTGCGTAGAGGTCGCCACCTGCCCCACCACCGTCCACATCCGGGACTCCAAGGTCGAAGAGGGCCCCCAACTCGCCCTCTCCCCCGCCTCCTGGACGAACTTCGTCACGTACGCGGTCCAGGGCTGAGCCTGGTCACGGCGAGCGTCGCGTGTGACCCCGCACGCGGGCGCCGCCGCCGACGAGGCTTCGTCGGCGGCGGCGCGAGGTCGGCGCGGTGCGTGTGTCAGTGGAAGCTCAGCGAGGCGGAGCCGGGTTCGGCGGAGAACGAGCCAGGGCAGAGGAAGCTGCCGGAGCTCTTTGACGCGGTGAACGCCTGGTTCTGGTAGGCGCGGGTGGACCCGTCACGGGTCCACCCGACGTTCGTCGCCTTGTAGCTGCAGGTGACGATGGACTGCTTCACCGTGATGTCGATGAGGTCGGACGTCGCCGTGCCCGCCGCGTCGTCGAAGGTGACGGCCGGGTCGTTGTTGAGGGTGGCGCTCGTGCCGCCGGTGCAGCTCAGGCTGCTGTTGATGGTGGCGTGGTCGATGGTCAGACCGGCGGGCGGGTCCGCGGTGGCGGTCGCGTCGGTCCACGTACAGGTGCTGCCCGCGGCCGCGATGCTGCCGTCGACCCGCTGCGAGGCCGCGGGGCCCGCGCTGGCCGCGGCGGACGCGCCGGTGGTGACCGCGAAGGCCAGGGCGGTGACGCACAAGAGTTTCGGTGTGAGCCTCATGTCACTCCTTCTTGCCACGCATGTGTGGGGGTGTTGAGTGCAGACCCGTCCGCGTCCGTGGTGAGGGGGGATGACACGGCTCCGGGCACGTCATGGAAGGTCCCACAGAAACCGACAACTTGCCATGCACGCGTCAAAGGCTGGCTGGATGGCACCCCCTGTCGACGAGGGGCCGGCAGGGGCGTGACGGCCTCGGCCGACCCCGCGAGGCCCCACACACACGCACCACGCCGTTCCGGCGAGCAGCGCCGTACAGAACGGTGAGCGGCAGCGCCAGGCTACTGAGGGCATGGGCACTCGGGTTGAGCGCTGGTTGAGCAGGTCAGCGTGCGTTCACCTTCGCGGCGCGAAGCGTCGAGGATCAACGATCGGTGCAGGATCGTTGAATACGCCTCCGTCGAGGGGACCCTCTTTGTTGCTGTGATGCCGAATGAGTTGGATCACGTGCTCACGGCCTTGGCCAGGAACGAAGCGGAGTAGACAGCGCCCCTTCAAGGTCGAAGAGGGCCCCCGACTCGCCCTCTCCCCCGCCCCACCTCCTGGACAAACTTCGTCACGTACGCGGTTCAGGGCTGAGCGTCTCCGCCTGCCACTTGTCGAACTCCCAGGCGGGATGGCTGTTGCCGAGGTACGGCAGGTGCTCGTCCCAGTCGGCGGCGGTCAGGGCCGCCGCCGGCCGGACGGTGATGTCGCCCGCGGCATCGATGTCGAAGCCCCAGGAGAAGCCGGTCAGCGGCAGCACGCAGCGCTGTTCACGGTCCAGGGGCGTGTGCGCCAGAAAGCTGTGCGCGAGCCAGGCCAGGGACCGGCGTTCGACCCGTGACGGGGCGTCGAACAGGGTCGGGTTATGGCCGAAGAAGGCGTACGGGGAAGGCGCGTCCTCGAAGAGGATGAACGGGTCCATGTCGAAGCCGGCGCCACCGGTGGTGTTGTCCGTGGACCGGACGAACTGGACCCAGCCGAACATTGCCCGGTATCCCCTGCCGGGATAGGACACGGTGGAGGTGCAGCACGGAAACCCCTGTGAGGCAGGGTGCTTACCGATCGTCAGCGGATCATCGACCTGTTCAAGGGTCACGGTCACGCTGCCGGTCTCACCGTCGTGGGTGAAGGGGAGGATCATTCCCACACTCTGCGAGCGCTCACACCTCGGCGGCAAGGGCGGCTTCTCGCCGCAAGGGCACGCGGGTCCTTGATAGCGTCGCCCCAGCGACTGCGGAACTCTCCCCGCCGGGGTCGTCGCTCTGCCGGGTCGGCTCTGCCACCACGGGACGGCGGGTGCGGGTGGCAGGGGACATTCATGGCAGGGACGAAGAGAGCCAACGCATGAGCCTCGCGCAGTTGCACTACACCTCCGCAACGGCCGGGGACGGACCGGAGAGCGGCGAGGACGCGGAGATACCCGCCCGTTTCAGTGCGGTTGACGCGGCGGTACCCGCGTCGGCGCTGACCGAGGCCGGCCCGCTCCTGGCGTACGAGCCGCCGGCCGGCACCCCTCGGCAGGTCACCGACAACGCGCTGCGCGCACTCCCCGAATCGTTGAGCTTCAGTGTCCTGTCCGACGGCAGCCATCTGCTGGCCCGTACCGTGCCGGTCCGCACCGCGCAGCTGTCGTCCCTGCGCTTCCACGCCCATGCGGTCCATCTCCCCGCCGGCACCCGGCTGCCGGGCGGAATGCTACCGATCACCGCCTGCCGGTCGGCCCGCTGGGCCGCCGCGACACCGGACCGGGTGCCGGCGGTCGATCCGGTCACCATGCTCTCCGTCGCCACGGGACGCACCGGTGAACGTGAGGGGCTCAACGACTTCGCGGTCTCCCGCGGTCCCTGGCTCGCGGGCGTCCTGGCCGATCTGCGCCGGCTGAGCGAGACCGCCGAGCCGTCGAAGGTCGTGCTCGTCGAGCGGCAGAGCGCGGATGTGGCCCGGTGGATCGCGCTGGCCGCGGCCGTGCTGCCCCAGGAGAGCGCCGAGCGGCTGACCTTCACCACGTACACCCGCCACCCGCACCGCGCCCCGCAGGCAATCGTCGGCGTTCTGCCGCAGGACACGCACGAGCTGTCCGGTCCCGGGTTCCGTGTGCACACCTGCACCGGTCCGCGCCCGGAGGGGACGGTGGACGACGCCTGGGCCGTGACCGCGGCCCGGATCTGGCGCAGCCGTACGCCGGAGCTGTTCCGGGAGGCGGCCGAGCTGCCCGGGGAGCCGTTCGCCGCCGGTCCGGTGGCCGTGACCGCCCTGTGCGCGGGCATCGCGCTGGGGCCGAACGAGCGGGCCGCCGCCGCCGGCTGGGCCGCCGAGCGGCCCTACGCACTGGACGCGAAGCGCACCCGGCAGCTGGTCGACGCGCTGACCGCGGCGGGGGTCGACGACCGCACCGGGGCCGAATTCGACGCCGCGGGGCGGCTGTTCGCCGCGCTGGACGGCCGCTCCCCCGCGGCGACCACCGCCCCGCTCGCCGCGATGCTGGTGACCGAGGCGGTTCGCGGCGGGAACGGCTCCGTGGAGCTGCCAGGCCGCACGGCTTTCAGCGGTCCGGAGGGCGCCGCCGTCGCCGCCGTGCTGGGTCCGGAGATCCTGACCGAGCTGAGCGGCGCGGGTGTCGGGCTGGACGTGGCCCGGACCGTGCAGTTGCTGCGGGTGGCCCGGCTGCTCGGCATGGACTGCGCGGAGCTGCTGCCCGGCGTCGTACGGCGGCTGGCGCCCGCCCTCCTCGCGGACGCGCAGGACGCACCGGGCTGGGCGCCCGCGCTGCTGGAGCTGATGGACGAGCAGTTCGACGTCCGTACGGCGCTGCTCGGCGCACTGGACCGGATCGCGCCGGAGGACCCCGCCGGGGCGGAACGGCTGCTGGGCCGGGTGGCGCTGCCGTTCACCGGTACGCAGCTGCTGCCGCACCTGCGGATGTGCGCCGAGGCGCCCGAGGCCAAGGCGGGCTGCGGCGCCGACCGGGTGGGGGCGGTGCAGCGGGTGCTGCGGGCCGCCGGGATGTCGCCGTTCGCTGAGCCGCTGGTGCTGCGGACGGCGGTGGGCCTGGTGTGGGAGGAGAGCGCTCCGACGGTGGGCGAGGCCCGGCTGCTGCTGGAGGCCGCGACATCGGACACGCACCGGACGGCCGGCACCTGGTCGCACCTGGTCGCCGCGGCGCTGAACGCCCCCGCCGACGACGAGCAGGCGCCCCAGCTCGCCCACGACCTGCTGCGCGGCTTCCCGCAGGAGATCGGCGGCCGGGCGCGTGGGGCCCTGCTCCTTCTGGAGTTCGCCCGCGAGCTGCGGTCCGGGTCGGCGGAGCCGGACTGGGCGGAGCGGGTCCGCGCGCTGCGGCCGGGCGCCGAGCCGGTGGAGCCGGGGGTGCTCGGCCACGCGTTCGGCGCCCTGGCCGACCGGCTGCTCGCCCCGGACGGGCCGGAGGCCGAGCTGTACGCCCTCGCGCACAGCGGCGACGCGGATCTCATCGCCGCGTACGACCGGGCCGCGCACGGCCCCGACGTACGGGCCAGGCTGGCGGCCGATCCCGGCTACGCGGCCGGCTGCTTCGCCGTGTGGACGGCCCACCCGCACGCGGGGGCCGAGTGGAGCCGGACCACCGCCGCCCTGCTGGAGGAGGTGCTGCGCCCCGCGGTGCGCGCGCTGTCCGCCGAGGGGGTGGCGGCCGTCGAGGAGGCCGTCGGGCGCTCCGGCAGCAGCGGCCGGGCGGAGGCCTTCCGGGACTGGAACCGACGGAGCCAGGGCACCCTGGGCCGGCTGGGCAGGCGGCTCGCGGGCCGCGTCCGGCGCGGCTGAACCGGCACCCGCCCGCCCCTGTCCGCCCCGTTCCGCGCCCGCGTGTGTCGCGGGTCGTGCGCGCCGCCGGGTACCTTGGTCCTTACCGATCTCGTGGGCCTCCTGGCGGGCTGCGTGAACCCCCAGGAGGAACAACATGACGACGAACCGCGGGCGCAAGGACGTGATCCGGGACCGGATGGCCGCGACCGGTGAGTCGTACAACGTGGCGGCCCGCAATCTCAAGGCGATGAAGGACATGGGCGCCACGCGTGAGGCCGTCCTCGTCCAGCGCTGGCGCCCCGCCGAGTCCCTCGACCTGCCGTGCCCGTGCGGCGGTACGTGCGAGCCCGGCGAGACGTGTGAGCGGTGTCACGCCCAGCACCGGCACGTGGCGCGGTATCCGGGGAGCGCCACGGAGGTGGAGACCTGGGTCGACCGGTACGAGTGCACCGGCTGCCCGGCCTCGTACACGCTGCTCGTCGAACTGCCGGGGCGCCCCTGGGGCGTGGCGGAGACGGTGATCCAGGGCGGTTCGGCCGAGGAGGTCGTGCGGGCCCGGGTCTTCCCCGGTGTGGTGCACCCGCTGCTGAAGCCCGAGACGCCGGAGGAGGACTGACGCGAGCGCGTCGGTCCTCCTCGTGGCGGGGCCCCGGCGTCAGGCGTCGGGGGTCAGCCGCAGTGAGATCGAGTTGATGCAGTAGCGCTGGTCCGTCGGGGTCGGGTAGCCCTCGCCCTCGAAGACGTGGCCCAGGTGCGAGCCGCAGCGGGCGCAGCGGACCTCGGTGCGGACCATGCCGTGGGCGCGGTCCTGGACGAGTTCGACCGCGTCGGTGTCCTTCGGGTCGTAGAAGGACGGCCAGCCGCAGTGCGACTCGAATTTGGTGTCGGAGCGGAACAGCTCCGCGTCACAGGCGCGGCAGGAGTAGACGCCCGTCGTCCTGGTGTCGGTGTACTCGCCGACGAAGGCGGGCTCGGTGCCGGCCTGGCGCAGCACCGCGTACTCGGCGGGGGACAGCTCCGCCCGCCACTCCTCGTCCGGCTTGTCGATGTCGTACGGCACGGTGGCTCCCTCAGCTCGACAGGTGGTCCAGGATCTGCGGGCCGAGGTCGGTGACGTCGCCCGCTCCCATGGTGAGAACGAGATCGCCGGGCTTCGCCATTCCCGCGATGGCCTCGGGGACCGCCGCCTTGTCGTGGACGGCGGTGACATCGGCGCCGGCGGCCCGCGCGGCGTCGATGATCAGGGTGCTGGTGATGCCGGGGATCGGGTCCTCGCGGGCCGGGTAGATGTCCAGCACCACGGAGGCGTCGGCCAGCGCGAGGGCCTGGCCCATCTCGGTGCCGAGCTCCTGGGTGCGGGAGAACAGGTGGGGCTGGAAGACGACCAGGAGGCGGGCTTCGGAGGCGGCACCGCGCATCGCTTCGAGGTCGGCGGTCATCTCGGTGGGGTGGTGCGCGTAGCTGTCGATGACCTGGACGCCGGCCGCCTCGCCCTTGAGCTGGAGGCGGCGCTTGACCCCGGTGTACTTGCCGAGGGCCGAGGCCAGGTTGTGCGCCGGGATGCCGAGGGCGACTCCGGCGGCGAGGGCGGCGACCGCGTTGAGCGCGTAGTGGCGGCCGGGGACGGAGACGGTGAAGGTGAGGTACTTCCCGTTGAGGACGACCGTGACCTCGCTGGTCAGGCCGCGCTGGGTGATCTTGTGGACGCGTACGTCGGCGTCCGCCGCCTCGCCGTAGGTGACGACGTTCAGCGCGGACTGGTCGCGCACCCGGCGGGTCAGCTCGACGGCGCCGGACTGGTCGGCGGAGACGACCAGGGTGCCGTCGGGGACGACCTTGCCGACGAAGGTCTCGAAGGAGTCGTAGATCTCGTCCATCGAGGCGTAGTTCGCGTGGTGGTCCAGCTCGACGTTGAGGACGATCGCGACCTCGGGGTCGTACTTCTGGAAGCTGCGGTCGCTCTCGTCCGCCTCGGCGACGAAGATCGCGCCCTCGCCGTGCGCGGCGTTGGTGCCGGGTCCGGCCAGGTCGCCGCCGATCGCGTACGAGGGGTCGAGGCCCAGCTCGGTCAGGGCGACGGCCAGCATCGATGTGGTGGTCGTCTTGCCGTGGGTGCCCGCGACGGCGATGGCCCGCAGCCCCTCCATCAGCGAGGCGAGCGCGTCGGAGCGGTGCACGACGGGGATCGAGAGATCACCGGCGCGCACCAGCTCCGGGTTGTCGGCGCGGATGGCACTGGAGACGACGACACAGGTGGCGTCGTCCGCCAGGTGCCCGGCGGCGTGCCCGATGTGGACGGTCGCCCCCAGCGTGCGCAGGGCCTCGGCGGTCGCGGACTCCTTGGAGTCGCTGCCCGCGACCTTCGCGCCGCGCCTGGCGAGGATCTTCGCGATGCCCGACATTCCGGCGCCGCCGATGCCGATGAAGTGCGGCCGTTCCATGGCGGCGGGGATGCCGGGTGCCATCTGTGCTCCTGCGTTCGGGTGTGGTTTCGAGTCGCGGCCGAGGGCCAACCCGGACCGCAGGGTCAGCCTATTCGCTGTGCGCGAAGAGCTTGAGCACCGGTACGCCGACCTTGTGCCGGGCGCGGGACGCCCAGTCGCGGTGGAAGAACTCCTCGACGTAGTGCGGCGCGGTCAGCACGATGACCTCGTCCGCGTCCGAGTCCTGGACCACGGACGTGAGCTTGTCCAGGGGGTGGGTCTCGATCACCTGCCCGACGGCTTGTGATCCCGACTGCCGCAGGGCCTCCAGGGACACTTCGAGCGCGAGTTCGGCGGAGGCCCTGGCGTTCTTGCCCTCCGGTTCCTCGCTCTCGCGGGCCGCTTCCTTCAGTTCGCCCATCGCCAGGTCGTCGATGGCCCGCAACAGCACATCCGCCTGGTCGCCACGTGGCTGCATCAGCACGACAAAGGAGATCTGCTCCTCCCCGTGCAGGGTGGTGACGAACTCGACGTCCTCGGAAGTGAGGGGCTTCTCGATCATCAAAACGCTGGTGAACACCACAGGCGCCCTTCTGCTTCAGTGACCGTCGCCGGCCACTGCTGAAACCATCCTTCCCCGTGCTCGCACGGGGTCCGCGTTCCATTCTGCCCACCGAACGCTAACCGGAACGGTATATTCCGCTGATTGTCAGATTCGACGGTATCGAGAGAAGAGGAACCCGGCCTCCTCCAGCACCGCCGCCAGGGCGAATCGTTCCGGCACCGCCACCGAGGGACCGCCCGCGATCCGCTGGGCGTCCCCGGCGGTCAGCATCGGCGCCAGCGTCAGACACATCTCGTCCAGCACACCCGCCGCCACGAACTGACCGAGCAGTCTGGGCCCGCCCTCCGTCAGCAGCCGCTTGAGGCCCCGGTCGGCCAGCTCCCGTACGGCCCTGGCGGGGTCCACCCGCGACCCCTCCCCCGCGATCACCACCTCCGCACCCGCCGCGCGGGCCGCCGCGATCCGGTCCGGGGGCGCCCCCGCGCCGGTCAGCACGAGCGTCGGGACCAGCGGCGAGACGAAGAGCGGCAGCGAGAAGTCCAGATCCAGGCTGCCGCTCACCACGGCGACCGCCGGGGCGGGCCCCTGGCCGGCCGCCGCCCGCCGGACCGCGAAGGCCTCCCGGGCGCGGGCGGGCCGGTACCCCTCCAGCCGTACCGTCTGCGCGCCCGCGATCACCACGTCCGCGAGCCCCCGCAGGGTGCCGAAGATCCGCATGTCGCTCGCGCAGGAGACCGGCTGCGAGCGGCCGTCGTGCTGGGCGGCCCCGTCGAGCGTCGACACCATGTTGGCGCGCAGCCAGGAGCCGTCCGTGTCGGGGTAGGCGTAGGCGTCGGCGAGAGCGTCGAGGCTCCACTCACCTCGGTCGTCGGCCGCTGTCAGGTCGGTCACAGGGAACAGGCGTCGCATGTTCCGCAGTCTGGCACGGCCGTAAGCTAGACAGTTGTGTCCGCCTCTCATGCCGTGCCGGGGCCCAGCCCCATAGCCGAAACGGCCCCGCTGTCCCTGTGCGCCCTCGAACCGCGCGTCCCCGCCGACCGGCTGGTCGCCGAGATGGTGCCGCCGCCGCGCTTCGACTCGGTGCGCTTCGATACGTACGTCCCCGACCCGGACCAGCCGAGCCAGATCGAGGCGGTCAAGGTCCTCGGGGACTTCGCCGCCGGGCTGGGCGGGGCGCACGCCAGCGGTGAGCGCAAGCGCAAGTGGTTCGGCAAGAAGGCCGAGCCGAGCCGCGCGCCGCGCGGGGTCTACCTCGACGGCGGCTACGGGGTCGGCAAGACCCACCTGCTCGCCTCGCTCTGGCACGCCACGCCCGCCGCACCCGCTCTGAAGGCCTTCGGGACCTTCGTCGAGCTGACAAACCTGGTGGGTGCGCTCGGCTTCCAGCAGACCGTGCGGACGCTGAGCGGGCACCGGTTGCTGTGCATCGACGAGTTCGAGCTCGACGACCCGGGTGACACGGTGCTGGTCTCCTCGCTGCTGAGCCGGCTGGTCGAGGCGGGGGTGGCGCTCGCCGCGACCTCCAACACGCTGCCGGGCAAGCTCGGCGAGGGCCGGTTCGCCTCGGCCGACTTCCTGCGGGAGATCCAGGGGCTGTCCGCGCACTTCCGCCCGTTGCGCATCGACGGCCAGGACTACCGGCACCGCGGTCTGCCCGACGCCCCGCCGCCGTTCTCGGAGGAGCAGGTCACCAGGGCCGCGTACGCGACCGAGGGCGCCAGCCTGGACGACTTCCCCGCACTGCTCGACCATCTGGCCCGCGTCCATCCGAGCCGGTACGGCGCGCTGACGGACGGTCTGCGGGCCGTGTGCCTCACCGAGGTGCGGCCGGTGCCCGACCAGTCGACCGCGCTGCGGCTCGTGGTGCTCGCGGACCGGCTGTACGACCGGGAGGTCCCGGTACTCGCCTCCGGGCTGCCGTTCGACCGGCTGTTCAGCGAGGAGATGCTGAACGGCGGGTACCGGAAGAAGTACTTCCGGGCAATCTCCCGGCTGACGGCACTGGCGCGTGACGCAAAGGGACTGGTGGCGCAGTAGGTTCGGGGGCGTGACACCGGCCGGGCACGAAGGAGTGCCCCGCCACTCCCGTACAACCGCGCATTCCGTTTGAAGGGATCCAGCATGGCTACCACGCGTCAGGCGCACACGGTCTGGGAAGGCAACCTGATCGAGGGCAAGGGCGTCGTCACCCTCGATTCCTCGGGGATCGGGGAGTACCCCGTCTCCTGGCCGTCCCGCGCGGAGAAGGCGAACGGCAAGACCAGCCCGGAGGAGCTCATCGCCGCGGCCCACTCCAGCTGCTTCTCCATGGCACTGTCCAACGGTCTGGCCACGGCCGGCACCCCGCCCACCCGGCTGAACACCCAGGCCGAGGTCACCTTCCAGCCGGGTACCGGTATCACCGGTATCCACCTCACCGTCGAGGGCGAGGTGCCCGGTCTCGACGAGGCGGGCTTCGTCAAGGCGGCCGAGGACGCGAAGGCGAACTGCCCGGTCAGCCAGGCTCTGACGGGCACGACGATCACGCTCACCGCGTCGCTCGCCTGAGCCGCTGCCCCGGACGGCGGGTGGACGCGTCCACCCGCCGTCCGGGGGTCGCCGCACGGCGCAGGAGCGCCGCAGGACAATCGGTGACGGTTGATCAGTTATTTTCCGCCAATGACAACTTCTGTACGGAAAATGACGACCATGACCGTTCTGGGAGTGGTAATGGGAGGAGCCCTCGCCGCCTGCGGAAGCTCCGGGGCCTCCGGCGGCACGGGTGGCGCCGGTGGCTCCGAGGCCTCCCCCGGTGACAGACCCGCGGCCGCCCCGGCGACTCCCTCCGGAGCCGCGACGAGCGCGTCCCCCGCCGCGAGCAAGCCGCCCAACATGGCCCCCGGCCCCGGCGGCCTGGCCCGCGTCCTCACACGCGGGCCGAAGAGCACCGACAAGGTCGTCGCGCTCACCTTCGACGCCGACATGACGGCCGACGAGGGGCCGCGCGCGGCCGGGGGCGAGCACTTCGACAACCCGAAGCTGATCGCCCTGCTGCGCCGGCTGAAGGTGCCCGCGACCGTCTTCATGACCGGCAGGTGGGCCGAGGAGTACCCCTCGCAGGCCCGCTCCATCGGCACGGACCCGCTCTTCGAGATCGCCAACCACTCGTACAGCCACTACGCCTTCACGTCGCCCTGCTACGGGCTGCCGACCCTGGGGAAGGAAGCGATCGGCGGCGAGGTACAGCGGGCCTTCGGCGCGATCCGGAAGACCGGCGCCCGCAATGTGGTGCCGTACTTCCGCTTCCCCGGCGGCTGCTACGACGACGCCTCGCTGCGCGCGCTCGGGGCGCAGAAGGTGACGGCGGTGCAGTGGGACGTCGTCAGCGGCGACGCCTTCGCGACGGACGCGGACGCGGTGGCGGAGCAGACGCTCGACGGGGTGAAGCCCGGTTCGCTGGTCGTCATGCACTGCACCCGCAGCGCTGCGCCGGTCACGGATCAGGCGGTCAGCCAGGTGGTGCCGGAGCTGCGCAGGCGCGGCTACCGCTTCGTGAAGGTGTCCGACCTGATGCCCGGCTGAGCACCGCTCGGGCCCGACGCGTCAGCCCGAGCAGGCCGAGCGCTGGGCCTCCTGCCATTCGCAGACCGGGCAGAACGTGATGCCCTTGACCGACTCGGGGTACTCGGTCGGCTTCCGGCACAGCACGCACTCCGCGAACGGGGGCCCGCCGGCCGCCACGGACACGGCCGGCGCCTCGCGGTACGGGGCGTCCGCGCTCTCGTTCACACCTTCATGCGCACCCTGATCCATGGGGACGAGCCTACTCAGCCGCGTACGGAAGTGAGCTTGCAGGCGACCGCGACGGCCGCGGCGCCGACGGGCGGGAGGATCAGTTGGCCGACGCCTTCTCGGGCTTGACCTCGCTGGGACGGACGATCACGAAGCCCTCGCCGTCCAGACGCAGTTGGACGGCCTCGCCCGAACCGCCGCGGAGCATCGAGCCGACACTCTGCGAGCGGTGCAGCGACGTGGTGAGGTGGGCGCTCCAGCCGACGACCGCGTCCGTGTCGACGCACACCGGCTGCTGCGGCGTGACGGGGATCACGATGGGGTTCCCCTCGCACATCAGGCCGAGCTTCCCGTACCCGGTGAAGACGCTGTTGAAGAGGCCGCCGCCGGTCACCCCGGCGCCCTTCACGGTCTTGATCTCGTAGGCGAGCGTGGAGTCGAAGCACAGGACGTTGCGGCCGTTGATGGTGAGGACGTCGCCCTGCTCCATCTCCACGATGAAGCAGTTGGCCGCCTCGTGCGCGAACCACGCCTCGCCCTGGCCGCGCACCGCCATCAGCGGCAGGCCCTCCCCGGTGACGGCACGCTTGAGCAGTCCGCCGAGCCCCTGGCCCTTGCGCTCGAACTGGAGATCACCCCGAAAGGCGATCATCGATCCCTGGCGTGCGTGCATCTCGCCGCTGACCGCGTACTTGATCGATTTGGTGTTCTGCAGGGTCATTCCGGGGGCGGTTGCCTGCTCCGCCATGTGCTCGCTGGAGAATAGATCGCTCTTCATGCGGTGCATCCTCACCCGGAGGGATTCATTCCGCCAAGGGCCGGATTCCGGGCGGCTGGCAGACTGGACGGGTGAGCAGCAACGACACCCCCGCGCCCCCGTCCGAGACCGCCGGCCTGCCTGCGGACAGCCCCTTCCGCCCCGAGCGGACGAACCGGGACGAAGCGCAGCAGTACGTGCTCCCGCTGGTGGTCCATATCGAGAAGACGGCTCCCCCGGCCCGCACCGACGCGCTGCGCACGGCCGCCCGCGCGGTGCTGGTGATGCTCTCCGACGAGCGGTCGCTCGGCGAGGGCGAGTGGGCGCAGGCGATGCGGGACTGGCAGGACGCCCGGATCCGCAAGGTGGTGCGGCGGGCGCGCGGCGCGGAGTGGCGCAAGGCCTGCGCACTGCCCGGGATCACGGTCACGGGCGGGAGCGCCGAGGTGCGGGTCTTCCCGCCGGTGCCGCTGGACCGCTGGCCCAAGGAGCTGGCCAAGCTCCAGGTCTCGGGGACGGAGCTGGACGACCCCGAGCCGCCTGCCGCGCCCGACCTCGCCGGGCCCGTCCTCTGGCTGAACCCGGAGCTCGACATGTCCGCGGGCAAGGAGATGGCACAGGTCGGGCACGGGGCACAGCTCGCCTGGTGGGAGTTGTCGGAGCCGGAGCGCACGGCATGGCGCGAGGCGGGATTCCCGCTCGCCGTCGCCACCGCGGGGGCGGACCGCTGGCGGGAACTCACCGTGAGCGGACTGCCGGTGGTGGAGGATGCCGGATTCACCGAGATCGCCCCCGGGATGACCGTGGTGGCCGAGGGAGCCCACCGCGTCGGCTCCCTCCCGCCCCTGCGACGGCCGTAGGGCGTCTTCCGCCCCCGTCCCGTTCCCCATCGGCTGAGCGGACCGGGGGTTAGCCCCATCCGGAGCGGGCGGCCAGCAGGATCGCGCCGTACGACCTCGAACGGAAATGCTGGGCCCGGCAGATAGCGCTGGTTTCCCCAAGATTCCGTAGGAGTTGGCTCGTGCGTACGCAGGCATGGAAAAGGTCTCGTTCTTCCGGGCGGCAGCGGGGCGGTCCGAGCAGAGCCGTGCCGGCCGCCGCCGCGCTGACCGTGGGCGTCATGACGATGGGTTTCCTGGTGCCGCCCGCGGCCTCCGCCGCCGCCACCGCCACCGCCAGGCCGAACGCCGTCCAGCAGGGGCTGGACGCGCTGGTGCGCGCGGACGGCATGCCCGCCGCACTGGCGAGCGTCAAGGACCGCCAGGGCCGCACCCGTACCTACACAGCGGGGGTCGGCGACCTGGCCACCGGCTCGAAGGTGCCCCGCGACGGGCAGGTGCGGATCGGCAGCAACACCAAGGTGTTCACCGCCGTGGTCGTGCTGCAACTGGTCGGTGAAGGGAAGATCCGCCTCGACGCCCCGGTCGACACCTATCTGCCGGGCCTGGTACGCGGAGAGGGGATCGACGGACGCCGCATCACCGTCCGTCAGCTCCTCCAGCACACCAGCGGACTTCCCAACTACACCGACTACGACCTCCAGCCACGGGACTTCGAACCCCGCGAGCTCGTCGACATCGCGCTCCGGCACGAGGCGCACTTCGCGCCCGGAACGAAGTGGGAGTACAGCAACACGAACTACGTGCTGGCCGGCCTGATCGTCCAGAAGGTCACCGGCCGGCCCCTCGCCGAGGAGCTGAACCGGCGCGTCATCACACGCATCGGGCTGCGCCACACCTACTTCCCCGCCCGCGGTGACACGACCATCCGGGAACCCCACCCCAAGGGCTACGACAGGGACTCGGCAACCGCGCCCCTGAGCGACGTCACGGAGATGGACCCCTCCTGGGCCTGGGCGGCAGGTCAGATGATCTCCACCAACTCCGACCTCAACCGGTTCTTCACCGCGCTCCTGGCCGGCCGCCTCCTCCCGGCGGCCCAGCTCGCCCAGATGCGCACCACCGTCCCCGCCGAGTACTTCGGCCCCGGCGCCCGCTACGGACTGGGGCTCGTGCGCATGCCGCTGTCGTGCGGCGGGGTCTACTGGGGCCACGGCGGCAGCTTCCCGGGATACGAGACACGGGGCGGGGTCGCCGCCGACGGCCGCGCCGCCAATGTCGCGGTGACCATCCAGCCGACCGACCCGGCGGCCATGAAGCATGTCGAGAGTGTCGTGGACACGGCCTTGTGCGCTGACCGCACCGCCTCGCACGGCGCCCGGTGACCCGGCCCTGCCCCTGCCGCTGCCCTTGCCGGGAACCTCAAATCGAGCTCTGAACGTCCCCCTCTTCGGATTCACCGCCGTATGCCGGGGCCATGACCCCTGCACGGAGTGGACGAGGGGGACTCGATGAAGCTGGGTACCGGTATCGGCTGGCGGCCGGAGATCGCCGACGCGGTGGAGGAACTGCCGGGGGTCGACTGGGTGGAGGCGGTCGCGGAGAATCTGTGCGCCGACCATCTGCCCGCCTCCCTCACGCGGCTGAGGGAGCGTGGCGTCACCGTGGTGCCGCACGGCGTCTCGCTCGGGCTCGGCGGAGCCGACCGCCCCGACCCCGGCCGGCTCGCGGGCCTCGCGGCGCGGGCCGCGCTGCTGGGCACGCCGCTGGTGAGCGAGCACATCGCGTTCGTACGGGCGGGAGGGCCGCGCACCGCGTCGCCCGCGCTGGAGGCGGGGCACCTGCTGCCCGTACCGCGCACCTGGGCCGCGCTGGACGTGCTGTGCGAGAACGTGCGGATCGCGCAGGACTCGCTTCCGGTGCCGCTGGCCCTGGAGAACATCGCGGCACTGATCTCCTGGCCGGACGAGGAGCTGACCGAGGGGCAGTTCCTGGCCGAGCTGGTCGAGCGCACCGGGGTCCGGCTGCTCATCGACGTGGCCAACCTGCACACCAACCACGTCAACCAGGGCGAGGACCCCGCCAGGGCCCTCGACGAGCTGCCGGTGGAGGCCATCGCGTACGTGCATGTGGCGGGCGGCGTCGAGAAGGACGGCGTCTGGCACGACACGCACGCCCACCCGGTCACCGAGCCGGTCCTCGCCGTCCTGGCCGAGCTGCGCTCCCGGGTCAGCCCGCCCGGGGTCCTGCTGGAGCGCGACGACGACTTCCCGCCGGCCGCCGAGCTGGCGGGCGAGCTGGACGCGATCCGCGCCACGCTCGACGCGGGCCGGGGCCGTGCGCGGCCGGTGCCCAGGGAGGCGTCCCCGCGCACCGGCTCACCGGCAGGCGCCGAGCGGACCGGAGAACCGGTGGACAGCGACACCGTCCGGGACCGGGTCGCGGTGGCGCAGACCTCGCTGCTCTCCGCCCTGGTCGCCGGCACCCCCGTCCCGGAGGGCTTCGACCACCGCCGGCTCGGCGTCCAGAGCCGGGCGCTGGCCGCCAAGCGCGCCGATGTCGTCGCCAAGGTGGCACCCGAGCTCCCGGAGATCCTCGGGCAGGCCTACCGGGGGGCGTTCCTCGCGTATGCCAAGGCCCGCCCGATGTCGGACGGTTACCGGCGCGACGCGCTGGACTTCGCCGAGCAGCTGCTCGTCGCGGGCCGCCCCGAGGACAGCGCGGCCCGCCGCCGGCTGACCCACTGGTGGCAGGACCGGGCCGCCCCGCGTCCGCCGCGCCGCACCACCCGGCTGGCGCGTGCGGCCCGATCCGTACTCGCGGGAAGGTGACCGGGATGAACACCCTGGCCCTGGTGCTGACCATCGCCGTCGCGGTCTCCTCGACGCTGCTGATCACGGCAGCCCGCCGTGCGGGGCGCGGGCCGGGCGGCCCCGTCCACGACCTCTCCGAGGTGGCCTTCCTGAACGGCGGGCCGGGCCGGGTCGTGGACACGGCGCTCGCCGCGATGCAGGCGGACGGCCGGCTGGTCGTCGGCGGGCCCGGCATCGTCGCGGTCCAACGGCCGGTCGCCCACGACCCGGTGGAGCGGGCCGTGCTCCAGGAGCAGGCGGCGGCCCCGAGCGGTGCGCTGCACACCCTGCGGGCCGCGACGATGCGCCATGCCGCGGTGCAGGAGATCGGCGACGGGCTGGCGTCGCGCGGTCTGCTGGCCCCGCCCGGAGCGAACCGGACCCGAATCCGCTGGGGCATGGCGCAGGGGCTGCTCTGCCTGCTCGGGGTCCCGGCCGCCGTCGCCGTGACCATCCATCAGTTCGTCTCGGACGACTACGGCGCCGCGTCGGCCGTCCCGTTCTTCCCGAAGGTGTTCCCGGCGCTTCTCGCCGGGGCCGTCATCGGCTTCGTCTGTGTGGGCGGCGCCCGGTCCCGGATCACCGGAGCGGGCCGCGGTGCCGCCGCGGAATACCGTGCCGCCTACGCGTCGCGGACCGATCCGGCCCATCTGGTGGCGACCGCCGGGCCGCGGGCCCTGCCCGATCCCGAGCTGCGCAGGCACCTGCTCACGGCGTCCCGGACGAGGCCGGCCGTGCCGTCCACGCCGTCGCACCACTCCTCGGGCTCCTCCGACGCGATGCTCATGGCGGCGGTGTGGTGCGCCGGTACGGCCCCGGGCCGTGGCGGGTGCGGCAGCTCGTCCGGGCACAGCGGCGGGGGTGGCGGGAACGGGTGCGGTGGGGGATCCGGTTCCGGATCGGGGTCCGGTTGCGGATCATCCGGTTCTAGCTGCGGTTCGGGGTCCAGCTGCGGCTCCGGATCGAGTTGCAGCTCCGGATCGAGTTGCGGATCATCCGGATCGAGCTGCGGCAGCAGCTCATGAGCGGTGCCCCGTGCCCGTAAACGACAACGGTGCGGCGCGCAGGCTGCGCGCCGCACCAGGAGCCGAACCCGGTGTCGCTGGAACGGCGGCCGGCACACAGTGCCGCGGTGCCCGCCGTCTGATCTTCCGGGTTGGGGTGGTCTGAACCCGCTCGCTACGCGAGCCCGGCCACCAGGTCTGCGACCGACTTGCGGCGGCCGGTGAAGAAGGGAACCTCCTCGCGGACGTGCATCCGCGCCTCGGAGGCCCGCAGGTGACGCATCAGGTCGACGATGCGGTGCAGTTCGTCGGCCTCGAAGGCGAGCACCCATTCGTAGTCGCCGAGGGAGAAGGAGGCGACGGTGTTGGCGCGCACGTCGGGGTAGCCGCGGGCCATCTTGCCGTGGTCCGCGAGCATCCGGCGACGGTCCTCGTCGGGCAGCAGGTACCAGTCGTAGGAGCGCACGAAGGGGTACACGCTGATGAAGTCGCGCGGCGTCTCGTCGGCGAGGAACGCCGGGACGTGCGACTTGTTGAACTCGGCGGGGCGGTGCAGCGCCATGTTCGACCAGACCGGGTCGAGCCCCCTGCCCAGCCGGGTGCGCCGGAAGAGGTTGTACGCCTCCTGGAGGGCCTCCGCCGTCTCGGCGTGCCACCAGATCATGACGTCGGCGTCGGCGCGCAGCCCGGAGACGTCGTAGGTGCCGCGGACGGTGACGTCCTTGATCGCGAGCTGGTCGAACAGCTCCTGGACCTCGTCGGAGTACAGGACACGGTCCGTGTCGGCGGGCAGCACGTCGCGGAGCTTGAAGACGGACCACAGCGTGTAGCGGACTACGTCGTTGAGGTCCTTCGCCTTCTTGCCGGCGTTGGGACCCTTGCTTGATGTCACAGTCTCAGGAGCGCTCATACGGCTATTGTCCCGCCTCGCTCCCTGTGCCCTGAACCAGGGTGGGGGTGGCGATGATCTCCCCCGCGATCTTCCCCGTGTCCGCGCCGCCGTCCCCCGTGTCCGCGCCGCTCTCCCCGGCGAGGTCGCGGACGATCTCGTCCGCGGCCCGGTGGGCGCTCGCGATGCAGGCGGGGATGCCGACCCCGTCGTAGACCGCGCCGCAGACCCGCAGCGCGGGCAGCTTGGCGACCTCCTCGCGGATCCGGGCGACCCGGCCGAGGTGGCCGACGGGGTACTGGGGCAGTCCGCCGATCCACCGGGTGACCTCGGTGGCGACGGGCTCGGCGGCCAGTCCGGTCGCCGCCGCGAGATCGCGGAGCGAGACGTCGACGAGTTCCGCGTCCTCGCGGTGCAGGTGGTCCTCCTCGCCGTACCGGCCGACCGAGGTCCGCAGGAGGAACAGGCCGGGGGCCGCGTCGGCGACCCACTGCCACTTCTGGCTGGAGAAGGTGGCGGCCTTGATGGTGCGGCCGTCGACCGGGGGCACCAGGAAGCCGGAGCGTCCGTCGAGCGTTTCGGCGGCGGTCACGTCGGAGCGCCGGAAGGCCATGGTGATCAGGGCCATCGACGCGTACTCGACGCCCGCGAGCTCGGCGGAGGCGGCCGGCGACTCGGCGGCGAGCAGGGTGGAGGCGGACCAGGCGGGGGCGGCGAGGACGATGCCGTCGGCGGCGATCACCCGCGTGTCGGTGCGCACGTCCCAGCCGGAGGCGGTACGGGTCAGCCCGAGCACCGGGGTCTCGGTGAGGATCTCGCCGCCTCCGGCGCGTACGGCGGCGGCGACCGCGTCCGGGAGGGTGCCGATGCCGCCCTCGATGCCCTGGAAGACCGGCCCGTTCTGCTGCCGGGCGGCGGCCTGTTCCTGGATGCGGGTCACGCCGTCGAGGAGTGAGCCGCCCTGCCGGGCGACCTCGAAGAGCTGCGGTACGGCGGCGCGCATCGAGATCCGGTAGGCGTCGCCCGCGTACACCCCGCCGAGCAGCGGCTCCACCAGCCGGTCGACGACCTCGCGGCCGAGCCGGTCGGCCACGTACGCGCCGACCGCGACGTCGTCGCCGACCGCGGTCGGGGTGAGGTCGCGCTCCTGGGCGATCCGGGCGAGTCCCTCGGGCGAGAGCACCTCACCGAGCGCCGCCGGGTCGCCCGGTACGCCCATCACATGGCCCTTGGGCATGGGGCGCAGTGCGTCGCGCGTCCACAGGGACGCGGTGGCCGTGGCGGGCGGTTGGAGCCGGTCCCCGAGGCCGACGGCCCGTGCCAGGCCGACCGCCTCCGGGCGGCGGGCCAGCATCGATTCGGCGCCGAGGTCGACCTGTACGCCGGCGACCTCGCCGGTCCTGAGTTTGCCGCCGAGCCGGTCGGTCGCCTCCAGGAGGGTGACCCGCAGCCCGGTGCCGAGAAGCCGGTGGGCGGCCGCGAGTCCGGCGATGCCGCCGCCGATGACGACGACGTGTCCCGTGGCCCTGTCCGCGCGGTTTGCTGAACGCTGCATGCCCCCACTCTCTCAAATCTCTTCCGAGTCCTGACCGTGACCGCTTCGAAACCGGTATCGCGCAACCCGGACCGGCCCCCCGTACGTCGAACCGGAACCAACAATCACCCGTCCTGGGGGGACAGTTATGCAGGCAGCACCAACCACTCGTACCGGCAGACGTCCGGGCCGTCCGGCGGCCCGCCGCACGCACACCGCTCTCGCCGCCGGACTGCTCACCGCGGTGCTGGCGTTGAGCGGCTGCGGCGCGGCCGACGACTCCGGGGCGAGCACCGACAAGCGGGCCGCGGCCCCGGCCCAGCGGAACGAGGCGGGCGCCACCGCCGGGGGCGCCAAGGAGGACGCGGGCGGTTCGGCCGCGGCGAGGAAGCCGAATCCGTCGGCCGCCGCTCATGTCATCCGTACCGCCTCGCTGTCGGTGGAGGTGAAGAGCGCGCCGGAGGCCGCGGCGGCCGCACGGGTGACGGCGGAAGCCGCCGGTGGTCTGATCGCTGACGAGAAGACCGAGCAGGTCGACGCCGCACGGGCCTCCTCGCACGTGGTGCTGCGGGTTCCGCAGGGCGAGTACGACAATGTGCTGCGGGAGCTCTCGGGTACGGGCAAACTGCTCTCCCGCACGTCGACCGCCAAGGACGTCACCGACCAGGTCGTCGACGTGGAGAGCCGGATCGCGAGCCAGCGCACGAGTGTGGCGCGGGTGCGCAAGCTGATGGACCGGGCCGACGAGCTGTCCGATGTGGTGGCGCTGGAGGGCGAGCTGAGCAGCCGTCAGGCGGCGCTCGAATCGATGCTGGCCGAGCAGGCCTCGCTGAAGGACCGCACCGCACTGGCCACGATCACTCTCAACCTCTCGGAGCCGAAAGCGCACGGGAAGGCGGATGCCGCGGACGACAAGGACGGTCCGGGGTTCCTGGACGCCCTGAGCGGTGGCTGGCACGTCTTCGTGACGGTGGTCAAGTGGCTCGCGATGGCGCTGGGCGCCACGGCCCCGTTCCTGGCCGTGGCCGCCGTCGCGCTGGTCCTGTGGCGGCTGCTGCGGCGCCGGGGCGGGAAGGCGGGGCCGGACGGCGGGTGAGTGCGTCCCGGGGGCGCCACGGCGTCCCCGGGAGCCGTGGCGCCGTAGCGTGGGCCTTCGGACGGGGTATCGAATCGAAGGGACTGGCATGACGGCGGAACGACTGGTGGTCATCGGCGGTGACGCGGCGGGCATGTCCGCCGCGTCCCAGGCGCGACGGCTCAAGGGTCCGGACGAACTGAGCATCACCGCCTTCGAGCGGGGCCACTTCACCTCGTACTCCGCCTGCGGCATCCCGTACTGGGTCGGCGGTGACGTCGAGCGGCGGGACGACCTGATCGCGCGCGCCCCCGAGGAGCACCGGGCCCGCGCCATCGATCTGCGGATGCGCACCGAGGTGACGGAGATCGATGTCGCGGGGCAGCGGGTGCGCGCCCTGGACCGGGACTCCGGCGAGACGTCCTGGACCGGTTTCGACAAGCTGGTGATCGCGACGGGGGCCAGGCCGGTGCGCCCGGCGCTGCCCGGCATGGACGCGGCCGGGGTGCACGGTGTGCAGACCCTGGACGACGGGCAGGCGCTGCTGGACTCGCTGGACCGGGCGGCGGGCCACCGCGCGGTCGTCGTCGGCGCCGGGTACATCGGCGTCGAGATGGCGGAGGCGATGCTGAAGCGCGGCTTCGAGGTGACCGTGCTCAACCGCGGCGAGCAGCCGATGGCGACGCTCGACCCCGACATGGGGCGCCTGGTCCATGACGCGATGGACGGTCTCGGCATCACCACGGTGAACCGGGCGGCGGTCACCGCGATCCGTACCGGGCCGGACGGCCGGGTGAGCGCCGTGGAGACGGCCGACTCGTCGTACCCGGCGGATGTGGTGGTGCTCGGCATCGGCGTCGAGCCGGAGACGGCGCTGGCCCGCGCGGTGGGCCTGCCGGTCGGTCCGCACGGCGGGCTGCTCACCGATCTGTCGATGCGGGTCGTCGGCCACGACAACATCTGGGCGGGCGGCGACTGCGTCGAGGTGCTCGATCTGGTGGCGGGCCGCACCCGGCACATCGCGCTGGGCACCCACGCCAACAAGCACGGCCAGATCATCGGGGCCAATGTCGGCGGCGGCTACGGGACGTTCCCCGGGGTGGTGGGCACGGCGGTGAGCAAGGTGTGCGATCTGGAGATCGCCCGCACCGGGCTGCGCGAGAAGGACGCCCGCGCGGTGGGGCTGCGGTTCGTCACGGCGACGATCGAGTCGACGGGCCGGGCGGGCTACTACCCGGGGGCGCGGCCGATGACGGTGAAGATGCTCGCGGAGTTCCGCACGGGGCGGCTGCTGGGCGTGCAGATCGTGGGCCGGGACGGGGCGGCGAAGCGGGTGGACGTCGCGGCGGTGGCGCTCACCGCCGGGATGACGGTCGAGCAGATGACGTCCCTGGACCTCGGTTACGCCCCGCCGTTCTCACCGGTCTGGGACCCGGTCCTGGTGGCGGCCCGCAAGACGGTGACGGCGCTGCGGAAGGCGGGCACCGCCTGAGCGGTGCCCGGCTCCCGGCAGGTCAGCGGGCGGTGCTCGTGTGGACGTACTCGACGAGGCGCGTCAGCGCGTCCGCGGCCATCGTCGGCATCACGCCGTGGCCCAGGTTGAAGATGTGGCCCTCAAGACCGGCGGCCGCGTCCAGCACCTCCTGGGTCTTGGCCTCCACCACCTCGGTCGGGGCGAACAGCACGGCGGGGTCGAGGTTGCCCTGGAGCGCCTTGCCGGGGCCGACGCGGCGCGCGGCCTCGTCCATCGGGACCCGCCAGTCGACGCCGACGACGTCCGCGCCGGCCTCGCCCATGAGGCCGAGCAGCTCGCCGGTGCCGACGCCGAAGTGGATGCGCGGGACTCCGTACGACGCGACGGCGTCGAACACCTTCGCGGAGGCGGGCAGCACCGAGCGGCGGTAGTCGGCGGGGGCCAGCGCGCCCACCCAGGAGTCGAAGAGCTGCACGGCACTGGCGCCGGCCTCGATCTGGACCTTGAGGAAGGCGCCGGTGATCTCGGCGAGGCGGTCGAGCAGGTCGGCCCAGAGCTCCGGGTCGCCGTACATCAGGGCCTTGGTGTGCTCGTGGTTGCGGGACGGGCCGCCCTCCACGAGGTAGCTGGCGAGCGTGAAGGGGGCGCCCGCGAAGCCGATCAGCGGGGTGGGCCCCAGCTCGGCGGTGAGCAGGCCGATGGCCTCGGTGACGTACCAGACGTCCTCGGGGGTGAGGTCGCGCAGCCGGGCCAGGTCGGCGCGGGTGCGGATCGGCTCGGCGATCACCGGTCCGATGCCGGGCTTGATGTCGAGGTCGATGCCGATCGCCTTGAGGGGGACGACGATGTCGCTGTAGTAGACCGCTGCGTCGACCTTGTGGCGGCGGACGGGCTGCATCGTGATCTCGGCGACGAGCTCCGGCATCGTGCAGGAGTCGAGCATCGCGATGCCCTCGCGCACCTTCAGGTACTCGGGCAGCGAGCGCCCCGCCTGGCGCATGAACCAGACCGGCGTGTGCGGTACTGGCTCGCGCCGGCACGCCTTGAGGAACACCGAGTCGTGGGCGGCGGAGGTCTTCGTCTGGTGGCCCGAGGGGCGATCGTTGGCACTCACACACAGAATCTTCGCACGCACGCGGAAGGAGCCCGGCACCGACGGGTGTCCTTCCCTGCGCGAGGCTCCGGTTCCGCCTACTCTTCCCCGCATGGCTCCGGCGCAGGGACACTTCTCCGATCAATCCGATGGCACTGACAGCACGGACAGTGCGGAGGGGGGTTCCGTCCCCCCCGCGTTCCGTTCGGCGGTGGACGCACTGCGCTCGGCGCGGCTCCGCCCCGAACTGGAGGTGGAGCCGACGCGGCCGCCGAAGCGCCTGGCTCCGCACGCGTACGCGCTGGAGGCGGCCGTCGTCGACGGCGAGGACGATCTCGCCGACGGCAGGCTCGTCCTGCTCCACGACCCGGCCGGGCACGAGGCCTGGCAGGGCGCGTTCCGGCTGGTGACCCTCGTCCGCGCCGAGCTGGAGCCGGAGATGGCCTCCGATCCGCTGCTGCCCGAGGTGTGCTGGTCGTGGCTGACCGGGGCGCTGGAGGCGCGCGGCCTCAGTTACGGGGAGGCGGGCGGCACGGTCACCCGGGCCGGTTCGCACTACTTCGGTGCGCTGGGGGCGCGGCGTCCGGCGACCCAGATCGAGATCCGGGCGTCCTGGACGCCCCGCGAGGGGCGCGGCGGCGTGCCGGACACGGGCGCGCATCTGATGGCGTGGGGCGACCTGCTGTGCCAGATCGCCGGGCTGCCGCCCTCGGGCGCGGCCGACGCGTCGGTGGTGACGCTGCCGCAGCGGCGCGGGCCGCAGGTTTCGTAGGCCGTGTCCGCGGGCGGGACCCCGCCTCCACATTTCGTGACACCGCGTCATAAACCTCGCACAGACACCGGCTCTCTTTTCGTACAATCGAGCGCGTGTCCTATTTGCCCGAATTGTTACTCACCAAATCGTGATCTTTCTCTAAAGGAGCGGGCGTCCGGTGCCGAAGAGGTCAGTGACCCTTCAAGCACGGTTCGCCCCGGCTTCATCCCCAAGCCGGCCCGTCCCGCCACTCCCCAGGAGGCCTGGTGTCCGTTCTCCTAGAGCAGCCCGCAAGCCTGGTCGCCTACCGCCCGAACAAGCCGACGGCCATGGTCGTCGTGGCCGACCCGCGCGTCCGTTCCACCGTCACCCGCCATCTGTGGGCACTCGGAGTACGTGACGTCATCGAGGCGTCGTCCATCGCGGAGGCCCGCCCCCGCGTCGGCAACCCGCGCGACATCTGCGTAGCCGACGTCCACCTGCCCGACGGTTCCGGGCTGACCCTGCTGTCCGAAACCCGAGCCGCCGGCTGGCCGAACGGCCTCGCCCTCTCCGCCGCCGATGACATCGGCGCTGTACGCAACGCCCTCGCGGGCGGCGTCAAGGGCTATGTCGTCACCGGCACCCGTACCAACATCGGCCACCCCACCCGTCCCGGCGTCGCTCCCATCGGCGCCAATGCCGCCCGTATGCACCGCCGTCCCCCCGGCACACCGAGCCACCCGGGCGGATACCGCGAACTGTCCGGCCGCGAGGTGGAGGTTCTCCGGCTCGTCGCCGAAGGGCAGTCCAACAAGGCCATCGGCGTCTCCATGGGGCTCTCCGCCCTGACCGTCAAGAGCCACCTCGCCCGAATCGCCCGCAAGCTCGGCACCGGAGACCGCGCAGGAATGGTCGCCGTGGCCCTGCGAACGGGCATCATCCACTGATTCCACACCCCCGCCGGTGTGCAGAAATGCGGATCCGGCTGGTTTACGTGCATCGGCGCCCGTCGACGGAACGTTCCGTCGACGGGCGCCGCACATACACAGATACCCTTGACACGTGACCGACGCCCAAGAGACCGCAGCAGACACTTCACTGCGAACCACCGGGGGCGCCCCCCCGGACGACGTCGCCCCGGCGCCGATCCCCTTGCTCGAACCTCGCGAGGGCATTCCACCGGTGGTGGCCTCCGACGATGCCCTGGCCGGGGTGATCGCGGCCTTCGCCGCGGGCTCCGGCCCGGTGGCCGTCGACGCCGAGCGCGCCTCCGGCTACCGCTACGGGCAGCGCGCCTATCTCGTGCAGCTGCGCCGCGAGGGCGCGGGCAGTGCGCTCATCGACCCGGTCGGCTGTCCCGACCTGTCCGGGCTGGGCGAGGCGCTGCACGGAGCGGAGTGGATCCTGCACGCCGCGACCCAGGACCTGCCCTGTCTGCGCGAGATAGGGATGACGCCGACCGGGCTCTTCGACACCGAGCTGGCCGGCCGCCTCGCGGGCTTCCCGCGGGTCGGCCTCGGCGCGATGGTCGAGAGCGTGCTCGGCTACTCGCTGGAGAAGGGGCACTCCGCCGTCGACTGGTCCACCCGGCCGCTGCCCGATCCCTGGCTGCGCTACGCGGCGCTCGACGTCGAGCTGCTGATCGATCTGCGCGACGCCCTGGAGGAGGAGCTCGACCGGCAGGGCAAGCTGGAGTGGGCGCGGGAGGAGTTCGCCGCCATCGCCGCGGCGCCGCCCGCTCCCCCGCGCCAGGACCCTTGGCGCCGCACCTCCGGGATGCACAAGGTCCGCCGCCGCCGCCAGATGGCGGTCGTACGGGAGCTGTGGAACACCCGCGACCAGGTCGCCCGGCGCCGCGACATCTCGCCCGGCAAGGTGCTCGGCGACGCCGCGATCGTCGAGGCCGCGCTGGCGCTCCCGGCCAGCATCCAGGCGCTGACCGCGCTGCCCGGCTTCGGCCACCGCATGGGGCGGCGGCAGCTGGAGCAGTGGCAGGCCGCCGTCGAGCGGGCGAAGGAGCTGCCCGACACGGAGCTCCCGCAGCCCGGCCAGCCGCTGACGGGCCCGCCGCCGCCGCGCGCCTGGGCGGACAAGGACCCGGTCGCGGCAGCACGGCTGTCGGCCGCCCGCGCCGCGGTGTCCGAGCTCGCGGAGCGGCTGCACATGCCGCAGGAGAACCTGATTACTCCGGACACCGTGCGCCGGGTGTGCTGGGAACCGCCGAAGGACCCGACGCCGGACGCGGTCGAGCACGCCCTCGCCGGATACGGCGCACGGCACTGGCAGATCGAACAGGTGACCCCGCTGTTGGTCGACGCGCTGATTCCGGAGGCCTGAGGGCATCAGCCAGGGGCGTATTCAGGCCAGGTTGCGCGGCCTGCGGGCGCTCACTCTGTGTTCCATGGCTCGGACGGGCCGATTTCAAGGCCGTCCGGGCCATTTCGCGTATGTGACCTTCGCCGCTCCCGGCGCAAGGACTGGGCAGTCTGGTTACCCGCAAGTAGCATGAGGGGTGGCGGCGCGCTTCCGGGCGTGCCCCGCAGCAGTGCCATCCCGCCCCCTGGAGGAGAGCCACCGTGCCTCGTACCATCCGGGACGTCGTCTTCGTCGACGGCGTCCGCACCCCGTTCGGCAAAGCGGGCCCGAAGGGCATCTACCACGAGACCCGCGCCGACGATCTCGTCGTGAAGGCCATCCGGGAGCTGCTGCGCCGCAACCCGGACCTGGACCCCGCCAAGATCGACGAGGTCGCCATCGCCGCGACCACCCAGATCGGCGACCAGGGCCTCACGCTCGGCCGCACCGCCGGAATCCTGGCCGGTCTGCCGCAGTCCGTCCCCGGCTACTCCATCGACCGCATGTGTGCGGGCGCCCTGACCGCCGTCACCTCGACGGCCGGCTCCATCGCCTTCGGCGCGTACGACGTCGTCGTCGCCGGTGGCGTCGAGCACATGGGCCGGCACCCGATGGGCGAGGGCGTGGACCCCAACCCGCGCTTCGTGTCGGAGAAGCTGGTCGACGAGTCCGCCCTGTTCATGGGCATGACCGCGGAGAACCTGCACGACCGGTACCCCACGATCACCAAGCAGCGCGCCGACGAGTACGCGGTGCGTTCGCAGGAGAAGGCCGCCAAGGCGTACGCCAACGGCAGCATCCAGCAGGACCTGGTGCCGGTCTCCGTGCGCCGCACCAACGCAGACGTCGGTGAGACGGGCTGGGGCCTGGTCACCGCCGACGAGCCGATGCGTCCGGGCACCACGATGGAGTCCCTGGCCGGTCTGAAGACCCCGTTCCGCGCCCACGGCCGCGTGACGGCCGGCAACGCCGCGGGGCTCAACGACGGCGCCACCGCCTCGCTGCTCGCCGCCGAGGACGTCGCCCGCGAGCTGGGCCTCCCGGTGCGGATGCGCCTCGTCTCCTACGCCTTCGTGGGCGTCGAGCCGGAGGTCATGGGCTACGGCCCGATCCCGGCGACGGAGAAGGCCCTCGCCAAGGCGGGCCTGTCCATCTCGGACATCGGTCTCTTCGAGATCAACGAGGCGTTCGCCGTACAGGTGCTCGCCTTCCTGGAGCACTACGGCATCGCCGACGACGACGCCCGCGTCAACCAGTACGGCGGCGCGATCGCCTACGGCCACCCGCTGGCCTCCTCCGGCGTCCGGCTGATGACTCAGCTGGCCCGCCAGTTCGAGGAGCAGCCCGAGGTCCGCTACGGCCTGACCACCATGTGCGTCGGCTTCGGCATGGGCGCCACGGTCGTCTGGGAGAACCCGCACTTCGACGCAGCCGGAGGCAGCAAGTGAGTTCCACCACCGAGCTTCTGAAGGGTGCGGCCGAGCTGTTCCCCGGCGAGGTCGTCACCCAGGCCCACGTACGCCACCTCGACCTCCCGTCAGGTGCGGGCAACTTCGCCCTCATCACCCTGGACAACGGCCTGGACCACACCAAGCCGACCACCTTCGGACCGCAGTCGCTGGCGAACCTGAACGCCGCGATCGACCAGGTCGAGAAGGAGGCCGCCGAGGGCACGGTCACCGGCGTCGGCATCACCGGCAAGCCGTTCATCTTCGCGGTCGGCGCCGACCTCAAGGGCGTCGAGCTGCTCAAGGAGCACAAGGACGCGCTGGCCATCGGCAAGGGCGGCCACGACGTGTTCCGCCGGCTCTCCGGCCTCGCGGTCCCGACGTTCGCGTACTACAACGGCGCGGCCATGGGCGGCGGCGTCGAGGTCGGCCTGCACTGCTCGTACCGCACCGTCTCCAAGGCGCTGCCGGCGTTCTCGCTGCCCGAGGTCTTCCTCGGTCTGGTCCCCGGCTGGGGCGGCTGCGCGCTGCTCCCCAACCTGATCGGCGCCGACCGCGCGGTCTCGGTGATCATCGAGAACTCGCTGAACCAGAACCGCCAGCTCAAGGGCAAGCAGGTCTTCGAACTCGGCATCGCCGACGCGCTCTTCGAGGGCGCGGACTTCCTGGAGCAGTCGCTGATCTGGACCGCGAACGTGCTGAACGGCACGGTCGCGGTGGAGCGTCCCGAGGTCGACCGCGGGGACGCCTGGGACCAGGCCGTCGCCCGTGGCAAGGCCATCGCCGACTCCAAGGTGCACGGCGCCGCCCCGGCCGCGTACCGCGCGCTGGACATCATCGCCGCGGCCAAGGACGGCGACCTGAGCGCCGGTTTCGACGCGGAGGACCGGGCCCTCGCGGACCTGATCATGGGCGGCGAACTGCGCTCCGGCATCTACTCGTTCAACCTGGTCCAGAAGCGCTCCAAGCGCCCGGCCGGTGCCCCGAACAAGGCCCTGGCCCGTCCGGTCACCAAGGTCGGCGTGGTGGGCGCGGGCCTGATGGCCTCGCAGCTCGCCCTGCTGTTCCTGCGCCGTCTGGAGGTGCCGGTCGTCCTGACCGACATCGACCAGGCCCGCGTCGACAAGGGTGTGGGCTACGTCCACGCCGAGATCGAGAAGCTGCTCGGCAAGGGCCGCGTCAACCAGGACAAGGCCAACCGCCTGAAGGCCCTGGTCTCCGGTGTGCTGGACAAGGCGGAGGGCTTCTCCGACGCCGACTTCATCATCGAGGCCGTCTTCGAGGAGATCGGCGTCAAGCAGCAGGTGTTCGCGGAGGTCGAGGCGGTCGCCCCGGCGCACGCGATCCTCGCCACCAACACCTCCTCCCTCTCGGTCACCGAGATGGCGTCGAAGCTGAAGAACCCCGAGCGGGTCGTCGGTTTCCACTTCTTCAACCCGGTCGCGATCCTGCCGCTCCTGGAGATCGTCCGCGGCGAGCAGACCGACGACGCCTCGCTGGCCACGGCGTTCGGGGTCGCCCGCAAGCTGAAGAAGACCGCGGTCCTGGTGAAGGACGCCCCGGCGTTCGTCGTCAACCGCATCCTCACCCGCTTCATGGGCGAGATCCAGAACGTCATCGACGAGGGCACCCCGGTCGAGGTCGCGGAGAAGGCCATCGAGCCGCTCGGCCTGCCGATGTCCCCGCTGGTGCTCCTGGAGCTGGTCGGCCCGGCGATCGGGCTGCACGTCTCCGAGACCCTGAACCGCGCCTTCCCGGAGCGCTTCACGGTGTCCGAGAACCTCGCGGCGGTCGTGAAGGCCGGCAAGCGCGGCTTCTACGTCTACGACTCCGGCAAGCCGGAGCTGGACCCGGAGGTCGCGGCCCTCCTGAAGCAGGGCGACTCCGTCCTGTCCGAGGAGCAGGTCCGCGACCGCGTCCTGGACGCGGTCGCGCAGGAGATCGGCCTGATGCTGGACGAGGGCGTCGTCGCCGAGGCCCAGGACATCGACCTCTGCCTGATCACCGGCGCGGGCTGGCCCTTCCACCTGGGCGGCATCACGCCGTACCTGGACCGCGAGGGCGTCTCCGAGCGGGTCAACGGGAAGAAGTTCCTGGCGCGGGGCGTGGCGAGCGTCCCGGCGTAGGCGGACAGTCGACGGCCCGGCACACCATCGGTGTGCCGGGCCGTTGTCGTGCAACAGGCTCCAGCGGGACCCGAGTCGGATGATCCCCGGTCACCCGTGCCAGGAAGTCAGAGCAGGTGCCACGGGTCGAAGCTCAGCCCCGGTGCGTCCAGCTGGCGTGCCACGCGCGGCGCCCCGTCCTCGCCGACGACGGCCATCACCACCCGCCCGAGAGTGTCGTGCGTCAGGGCCGGCGGGCCCTGACAGGGCACGCCGGTGTCGGACCACCACAGCCCGTTGGCCTCGTTCTCGGTCACCCCGGCGCCGACGACCGCCGTGCCGTCGACCCCGCGGTGGGCCAGTACCGTGCAGTCGAGGCCGTCCAGATCCGTGCGGAGCGCCGCGTGTGCGCCGTCGCCCGCGGCGCCGCCGAGGGACACCGGCCCGTCGTCGCCCGGCCGGTAGGCGACAACGGCGCCCTCCGGGTCGGTCCAGTGGTACGTGGCACGGTCGGGGGACGTCTCCAGCACGGCCAGGGACCCGGGGCGCACCGCGAACTGCGAGCGCCGGACCTCGCCCCAGCCGCCACCGGGCTTCTCCTGCTCCCAGTGCAGCACGTCCTTGTTCGTCGCCGCGAGGATCTCGATGCGTCCGGAGCTGAGCACGATCACCGCGGGGACCTCCTTGATGCGCGTGCAGCGCAGGTCCTCCCAGCGGCGCCACTTGCCGTCGGCCCGCTCACGGCGCACCATCATGCCGCCGCGCCCGTTGCGGGCGGCGACGTGCACCTCGCCGGAGCCGTTCACCACGACGACGGGCGCGCCGAACCTGGCACCCACATCGGCTTCCTTGTGCGGATTGCCCAGCGAGTTCCAGGCCGAGACCGGGCGGCCCGTCTGGTACTGGATCGCGTGCACGATGTCGACGGTGACGCCGCCCTCGGCCGCGGGCCGTTCGCGGCGGCCGGCGAAGTGGACGTAGCCCTCGGTGTTCTGAGTCACGGACAGATGTGTCAGCTCCGGCAGCGGCACCACATCCGGGGCGTCCCATTCCGGACCGCCCGGACGCGTCTCCGACCAGCGGCGCAGGCCGCCGTCCCCGGCGACGTACGCGGTGAGCCTGCCGTCCTTGCCCCGGGTGAGCCAGATGCCGCGTAGCGCTTGGGCCTCAGGGGCAACCTTCGAGGTCGCGCGGGCATCCTGTCCGAGCATGAGTCTGCGATTACCTTTCCAGAACTGACATTCGACAACTCGCGCAATATTTCGAATCCGTTACATCCTAAGCCCCGGTACGGAGGGGTATTCCGGGGCTCACCAGCGTACGATTCGCGACCGCTCCCGGCTCCGGTGCGTATCCGAACTGTCACGATCGCGCCGCGGGGCCCGTACGCGCACCGGGCCGACTGTCTATAGTGCTCAGTCCCAGGAAGACGTGGACCGGCTCCGCCCCCACCCGAGTCCCACCCCATCGCCCACGCCCCGACCGGGCCATGAGTTGCGAGGACTCCCTCAGGATGAGCCAGGACGACATAGCCCCAGACCACCCGAGCTCCCCGGAGAACCCCCGCCGGCGCAAGCGCGTACGGACGCGCGGGAGCCGGATACGGCGGGTGGTCCTGCTCTCGGTCCTGGTCATCCTCGTCGGCGCGGGCGGGACGGCGTACTGGCTCTACAGCCGGCTCGACGGGAACATCAAGGGCGTCGACATCGACAGGGCGCTCGGTGACGACCGCCCCGAGAAGCTCCCCACCAGCGGGCAGAATCTGCTCGTCCTCGGCTCCGACTCGCGCGCCGGGGCGGAGAACAAGGCTCTGGGCGGCGGGGGCGCGGTCAGCGGGGCGCGCTCGGACACCGCGATGGTGGTGCACATCCCCGAGGGCCGCAGCAGGGCCGTCGCCGTGTCCATACCCCGTGACACCCTGGTGACCCGGCCCGAGTGCGCCAGGGCGGACGGCTCCTCCGTGGACTCCGCGAACCGCGTGATGTTCAACTCCGTCTACTCCCAGGTCGGTCCGGCCTGCGTGGTCAAGACCGTGGAGAAGATGTCCGGGGTCCGCATCGACCACTATCTGGAGATCAACTTCGCCGGGTTCAAGGACCTCGTCGATGCCATCGGCGGCGTCACCGTCGACGTCCCCCAGGATATCCACGACAAGTCCTCCGGACTCGACCTCACCGCCGGGCCCCACAAGCTCAATGGCACCGAGTCCCTCTCCTACGTCCGCACCCGCCACGGCATCGGCGACGGCAGCGACCTCGGCCGCATCGGACTCCAGCAGCAGTTCCTGCTCGCCCTGCTCAGCGAGGTCAAGTCGCAAAACCTGCTGGGCAGTCCGGCCAACACCTACCGGATCGCCAACTCGGCGACCAAGTCCCTCACGACCGACGAGGGTCTCGCCTCGCTCAAGTCGCTGACGGAATTCGCCCGTTCGATGAACGGGGTGGACCCGGACTCGATGGAGACCATCATGCTGCCGGTGGCGTACGACCGGACCGACCCCAACCGTGTGGTGGCGGCCCAGCCGCAGGCCGGGACGCTCTGGAAGGCGCTCCGCGAGGACGCCGCCATCCCGGAGTCCGCCAAGAAGTCACCCGCGACCGGCGGCTGACCGGGCGGCGGGCAGGCCGCTGCGAGGTCACCCGGCAGCCTCTCAGGCTTTCCGAGGCCATCCGGCAGCCTCTCAGCCGGTGGTGTGGTGCACCCGGCTGTGCTTGCGGCCGTAGGAGAAGTAGATGACCACGCCGATGACCATCCAGATGCCGAACCGCAGCCAGGTCTCGGCCGGCAGGTTGAGCATCAGCCAGACCGACGCGGCCACCGAGACCATCGGGAGCACCGGAACCCACGGGGTGCGGAAGGCGCGGTGCAGCCCGGGGCGGGTGCGGCGCAGGACGATGACGCCCAGGGCGACGACCACGAAGGCGAAGAGCGTGCCGATGTTCACCAGTGTCGCGAGCTCGTCGATGCTGGTGAATCCGGCGACGATCGCGATGATCACGCCGAGCAGGATGGTCGGGCGGTACGGGGTGTGGAAGCGCGGGTGCGTCTTCGAGAAGAACCGCGGGAGCAGGCCGTCGCGGCTCATCGCGAAGAACACCCGGGTCTGGCCGAGCAGCAGGATCATGCACACCACGGTGAGGCCGACAGCGGCGCCGAAACTGATGATCCCGGCGTAGACGGGGTGCCCGACGGCCTTGAAGGCGTCGGCGAGCGGGGCGTCCACCGAGAGCTTGGTGTAATGCTCCATTCCGGTGACCACGATCGATACGGCGACGTAGAGCGTGGTGCAGATGAGGAGCGAGGCCATGATGCCGCGCGGCATGTCGCGCTGCGGGAGCTTGGTCTCCTCGGCGGCCGTGGCCACCACGTCGAAGCCGATGAAGGCGAAGAAGACGACGGAGGCGGCGGTGAAGATCCCCATGACACCGAAGTTGGTGGGGGCGTACCCGAAGATCAGCTGGACGAGCGGGGCCTGCAGACCATCTCCGGCGGACTGCGGCTGAGCCTGCGGGATGAAGGGCGAGTAGTTCGCGGTGTCGATGAAGAAGAGACCCGCGATGATCACGATCAGCACCACGGCCACCTTGATGGCCACCACCACCGTCGTGACCCGGGCGGAGAGCTTCATGCCGAGCACCAGGATGACGGTGAGCACCAGGACCAGGACGAAGGCGAGGATGTCGAAGCCGAATCCTTTCGCCGCGTCGGTTCCGGAGAGCGCGTCCGGCAGGGACCAGCCGATGTTGTCCAGCAGTGAGCGGACGTAGCCGGACCAGCCGACCGCCACCACCGCCGTGCCCAGCGCGAACTCCAGCACCAGGTCCCAGCCGATGATCCAGGCGACCAGTTCGCCGAGCGAGGCGTACGAGAAGGTGTACGCGGAGCCGGCCACCGGGACGGTGGAGGCGAATTCCGCGTAGCAGAGCGCGGCCAGCGCGCAGACGGCGCCCGCGACCACGAAGGCGATGGCGGTGGCGGGTCCCGCGGTCTCCTTGGCCACCTTGCCGGTGAGGACGAAGATCCCGGTGCCGATGATGACGCCCACCCCGAAGACCGTGAGGTCCAGGGCGGAGAGTGACTTCTTGAGGGCGTGCTCCGGCTCCTCGGTGTCGCGGATGGACTGTTCGATCGTCTTGGTGCGGAACAGCCCGTCCCCACTGGGGGGCAGGTCCTGCTGCGTGCTCACCGGCGTACCTCCACGCACTCGTCGTGCACGCCATGATTCGGACCGGGTCGCCCGCGGCACGCCCCGCGGGGCGCGACCTCACGCGAATGGGCCGGTCGGACCACCCGTACAGGGTGGGCGACCGGCCCAATCGTGGTACGTCGTGACGGATCAGTCCCGGACGGGCTCCACCACGGGGCGGCTCTCCGCCTCCGTCTCGTAGCGGCCGTCGAACTTGGCGACCAGGCCGGTGACCTGCCGGGCGATGTCCGGTGCGGTCAGCCCGATCTCGGCCATGACCTCCTTGCGGGAGGCGTGGTCGAGGAAGACCGGCGGGATGCCGAAGTCGCGCAGCGGTACGTCGACGTCGGCGTCGCGCAGCGCCTGGGCGACGGCGGAGCCGACGCCGCCGGCCCGGCTGTTGTCCTCGACGGTGACGACGACGCGGTGCCGCGCGGCGAGCGGGGCCATGGCCTCGTCCACGGGCTTGACCCAGCGCGGGTCGACGACCGTGGTCGAGATGCCCTGGGCGTCGAGCAGATCCGCGATCTCCAGGCACATCGGGGCGAGCGCGCCGATGGAGACGAGCAGGACGTCGGGCCGGGACGTGCCGGGCTCACGGAGCACGTCCATGCCGCCGACCGTGCCGACGGCCCTGACCGACGGGCCGACCGCGCCCTTGGAGAAGCGGACGACCGTCGGGGCGTCGTCGACCGCGACGGCCTCGCGCAGCTGGGCGCGGACCTGGTCGGCGTCGCGCGGGGCTGCGATCCGGAGCGTCGGCACGCACTGCAGGATCGACATGTCCCACATGCCGTTGTGCGAGGCGCCGTCCGTACCGGTGACCCCGGCCCGGTCCAGTACGAAGGTCACACCGCACTTGTGCAGGGCGACGTCCATCAGGACCTGGTCGAAGGCGCGGTTGAGGAAGGTGGCGTACACCGCGAAGACTGGGTGCAGCCCGCCGGTGGCGAGGCCCGCCGCGGAGACCGCGCCGTGCTGCTCGGCGATGCCGACGTCGTAGATCCGGTCCGGGAAGGCCTTCTCGAACTTGGTCAGGCCGACCGGCTGGAGCATGGCCGCGGTGATCGCGACGATGTCCTCGCGCTCCCTGCCGAGCTTGACCATCTCCTCGCCGAAGACGGAGGTCCAGTCGAGGCCGGAGGTGGCGACGGGCAGGCCGGTGTCGGGGTGGATCTTGCCGACGGCGTGGAAGCGGTCCGCCTCGTCCAGCAGGGCCGGGGTGTAGCCGCGGCCCTTCTCGGTGATGCAGTGCACGATGACCGGTCCGCCGAAGCGCTTGGCGCGCTGGAGTGCGGACTCCAGTGCCTCCAGGTCGTGTCCGTCGATGGGGCCGACGTACTTCAGGCCGAGGTCCTCGAACATGCCCTGCGGGGCGATGAAGTCCTTGAGGCCCTTCTTCGCGCCGTGCAGCGTCTCGTACAGCGGCTTCCCCACGACGGGGGTGCGCTCCAGGAGGTCCTTGCCGCGGGCCAGGAAGCGTTCGTAGCCGTCGGTGGTGCGGAGCGTGGCGAGGTGGTTGGCCAGGCCGCCGATCGTCGGCGCGTAGGAGCGCTCGTTGTCGTTGACGACAATGACGAGGGGGCGGTCCTTGGCGGCGGCGATGTTGTTCAGCGCCTCCCAGGCCATGCCGCCGGTGAGTGCTCCGTCACCGATGACCGCGACGACGTGGTCGGGGCGGTCCAGCACCTCGTTGGCCTTGGCGAGGCCGTCGGCCCAGCCGAGCACCGTGGAGGCGTGCGAGTTCTCGATGACGTCGTGCTCGGACTCGGCACGCGAGGGGTAGCCGGAGAGGCCGCCCTTGCTCTTGAGCTTCGTGAAGTCCTGGCGGCCGGTGAGGAGCTTGTGCACATAGCTCTGATGGCCGGTGTCGAAGAGGACCTTGTCCTTCGGCGAGTCGAAGACCCGGTGCAGGGCGATGGTCAGTTCGACCACGCCCAGGTTGGGTCCGAGGTGTCCGCCGGTCTTGGAGACGGCGTCGACGAGGAAGGTCCGGATCTCTTCGGCGAGCTGCTCCAGCTGCTCGGGGGTGAGCCGGTCCAGGTCGCGTGGTCCCCTGATGTCCGTCAGCAACGGCACCCGTGCCTCCTTGCGTATGAGCCGGTCGAACTTCTTGCCGATCAGCAGAGTCTAAATGTTCCGCACGGGACTATGTCTGCCAGGGGGCCCGTTCATGTCCCACACCTTCGATGGAAAACACCGGATTCCCCTTGCTTTTCCCGTGTGCCGACGGACATCTCGCGCCAAGGAGCGGCGACGCCGCTCCCGGCCGGGCGCCTGAGGCCGTCCGGGGTGGGGCGGATGTGTCCCCGGACGGCCGGGCGCACCCCCGTCGCCGGACGCGGCTGCGCCCGGCATCCGTGACGGAATGCCGGGCGCAGCGCCATCCAACGCGGTCAGGCGCGACCGGCGGTCTTCTGGGTCTTGCGGGTGACGGAGTCGATGACCACTGTGGCGAGGAGCACACTGCCGGTGATCATGTACTGGACCGGCGTGGCGATGCCCTCCAGCGACAGGCCGTACTGGATCGACACGATCACCATGACGCCGAGCAGCGCGTTCCACGTGCGGCCCCGGCCGCCGAAGAGGCTGGTGCCGCCGATGACGGCCGCGGCGATGACGTTCATCAGCAGGTCGCCGGTGCCGGAGCCCTGGTTCGCCGCGGCGATCTTGGAGGCCCAGAACAGGCCGCCGATCGCCGCGAACGTACCGGCGATGGCGAAGACCGAGACCCGGATCGCGGTGACGTTGATGCCGGCCCGGCGGGACGCCTCGACGCTGCCGCCGAGCGCGAAGATCTTCCGGCCGTAGGCGGTGCGGCGCAGGATGAAGTCCGTGGCCACCAGGACGACGAGGAAGAGCACCAGCGCGAGCGGCAGGCCGCGGTACTGGTTGAACATGAACGCGGCGGCGAAGCCGAACACCGCGAGCACGACGGTGCGCACCACGATGTCGGTGAGCGGACGCGCCGGAATGCCGGCGGCCTCCCGGCGGCGGCTGTCCAGGAACGCGGAGAGGAAGAAGCCGATCACCGCGATGACGGCCAGACCGTAGGCGGCGGCGACGTCCGTGAAGTAGTACGTGGTCAGCTTGCCGACCACGCCGTCGCTGTCCAGGTTGATCGTGCCCGTGTCACCGAGCAGCTGGAGCATGAGGCCCAGCCAGAACAGCAGCCCGGCCAGCGTGACGGCGAACGCGGGCGCGCCTATCTTCGCGAAGAAGAAGCCGTGCAGGCCACCCATGACGGCGCCGCTGACGATCGCGACGAGGACGGCCAGCCACTCGTTCATGCCGTGCGTCACGCTCAGTACGGCGACGACGGCGCCGGAGACACCGCTGACCGAGCCGACCGAGAGGTCGATCTCGCCGAGCAGCAGCACGAAGATGATGCCGATGGCCATCATGCCGGTGGCCACCATCGCCACGGCGATGTCGCTGATGTTCTTCGCCGAGAGGAACTCGGAGTTCAGGCTCTGGAAGACCACGCAGATGACGATCAGGCCGATGATCACGGGGATCGAGCCGAGGTCACCTCCGCGCATCTTCCGCTTGAACTCGGAGAGGTATCCGCCGAAACCCTGCTCGCGCACGAGGAGCCGGGGATCGATCGCGGTCTCCGCACCCTCGGCGGCCTCCGGGTTGACCACGGGCGCGCCGGCTGCGGTGGGCGTCTTGTCGGTCTTCACTTCTGGACCTCCGCGTTGCGCGCCGCACGACGGGTCACGGCGTTTTCCGTGGCGCCGGTGATGGCGGAGATGATCTCTTCCTGCGAGGTGGTCTTCACATCGAAGACTCCGTTGTTCCGGCCCAGTCGGAGCACGGCGACCTTGTCGGCGACGGCCTTCACATCGGCCATGTTGTGGCTGATGAGGACGACGGCGTGGCCTCGCTCGCGCAGCCGCTCGACGAGGTCGAGGACCTGTGCGGTCTGCTCGACACCGAGCGCGGCGGTGGGCTCGTCGAGGATGACGAGCTTGGGCTCGCCCAGCATCGAGCGGGCGATGGCGACGGTCTGGCGCTGTCCGCCGGAGAGCGAGGCTATCGGGATGCGCACGCTGGGAATGCGGATCGACAGCGTGCTCAGCAGTTCGAGGGAGCGTCGCTCCATCTCGACCTCGTCGAGGATGCCGAACTTGCGGATCTCCCGGCCGAGGTAGAGGTTGCCGACGACATCGATGTTGTCGCAGAGCGCGAGATCCTGGTAGACGGTTGCGATGCCCAGGCTCTGGGCGTCGTGCGGCTTGTTGATCTGGACCGGCCGGCCTTCCCACTCGATGACTCCGTCATCGATGGGGTGCACCCCGGCGATCGTCTTGACCAGCGTTGATTTACCGGCGCCGTTGTCACCCACCAGGGCGACCACCTCGCCGGAGTGGACCTCAAGCTCTACGTCGGTGAGCGCCTGGACGGCACCGAACCGCTTGGAGACCCCTCGCAACGCCAACACGGGCGTAGCGGACACGTGAACCAGCTCCTTCGCCGCCTGACCGGCGGGGATGCCGCGCCCAGGGGAGGCGCGGTGGTCGAGCAGAAGAATTGGGAGAAGCGTTCCGTCCGGCGCCCCGCCCGGTAGCGGGACAGTTGGTGGGCGAGGCACCGGACAGGCTTCTGGAAGCAGCTCACGCGGGCCGCCGATGGGCGGCCCGCGCCGGGGCTACTTCAGACCGGCCGCGTCGCAGGCGGTCTTGTACTTGGTCGTGCAGATCTCGTCGAGCTTCCAGATACCGTCCTTGAGGATGGTCTCCTTGATGTTGTCCTTCGTCAGCGAGACAACCGGGACCAGGACGGTGGGAACGCTCTTCGTGCTCGCGTTGTCGACCTTCGAGGTGGCGATCGAGTCGAGCTTCTCCCCCTTGGCCAGCGCGACAGCCATCTCCGCGGCGATCCGGCCCTCCTGCGGGTAGCTCTTGTAGACGCTCATGAACTGCTCACCGGTGACGATGCGCTGCACACCGGCCAGTTCCGCGTCCTGGCCGGTGACCGGCGGGAGCTTGGAGATACCGGCCGACTTGAGGGCCTGGATGATGCCGCCCGCCATGCCGTCGTTGGCGGAGTAGACACCGGCGATCTTGTCCTTGCCGAGAGCCGTGATCGCCGCTTCCATGTTGGAGTTGGCGTTCTCGGCCTTCCACTCCTTGGTGTCGTACTGCTTGCCGTACGTGACCTTGCCGTCGAGCACCGACTTGGCGCCCTTCTTGAAGAGCGCGGCGTTCGGGTCGGTGATGGCGCCGTTCATCATCACGATGGTGGGCTTGGCGGCATCGCCCAGGGCCTCCAGCAGTGCCTTGCCCTGCACACGGCCGACCTCTTCGTTGTCGAAGGAGGTGTAGGCGTCGATCGGGCCCTCGGCGAGACGGTCGAAGGCGACGACGGGTATGCCCTCGTCCTTGGCCTTCTTGACACCGTTCTCGATGGCCTTGGAGTCGACGGCGTCGATGATCAGCGCGTCGACCTTGTTCGTGATCATCGTGTCGATCTGCTGCGACTGGAGCGTGGCGTCCTGCTTGGCGTTGGCGTAGACGACCTTGCCCTTGCCGCCCGTGAGGTCGCTGACCTTCTTCTCGATGATCGGCTTGTCGAACTTCTCGTAGCGGGCCGTCTGGTTCTCGGGAAGGAGCAGACCGATCTTGATCTCGTCGCCCTTCTTGCCCGAGTCCTTGGCCTTGTCGCCCGAGTCCTTGGCACTGCCGCAGGCCGCGAGCGAGACAGCCATCGTGGTGGCGGCAACGGCAACGGCGGCACGACGCATACGCGTGTTCATTTCGAACCTCCCTGACGAGGCCGCAGCGTTGCGGCCGAGGTGGCTGGAAGTCAACTCGGCCGCGGGGCCAGCGTCAAGGAGTAAATTCTTAACGAGATGACAACGGTGCCATTCGTTATCTAAGTGAAGGCAGGAGTCGCAGCGGGGAGGGTGCTCTCCAAAAGGGTTGAATCCCCCATCTCGCTCAGGACGAGGGCGAGCGCGCCCAGCACCTCCGCCCGGCCGCCGAGGGCCCCGGGGAGCACCGACAGCTGCCGTGCGGCGCTGGGGATGGAGTAGCGCGAGACCGAGTCGCGGATCGGCCCGAGGACCAACTCGCCCGCCTCCGCGAGCGAACCGCCGAGCACCACCCGGCTGGGGTTGAGCAGATTACAGAGGTTGGCCACCCCGCTGCCGATGTGCCGCCCGACGTCGCCGATCACCCGGCGGCAGCCCGGATCGCCCTCACGGGCCAGCTGGACCACCCGCTCCATGGTGAGATCGGGGCCGTGGCTGGGCTGGAGCAGCGGCAGCACGTACCGCGCGGCCGTGAACGTCTCCAGGCACCCCCGGTTGCCGCAGCGGCAGACCGGGCCCGATTCGTCGAGGGTGATGTGGCCGATCTCGCCGGCCGTGCCACCGGGGCCCCGGTAGATGTGCCCGTCGATCACCAGACCGGCACCCACACCGCTCGCGACCTTGATGTACGCCAGGTCCCTGACCCCCCGGCCGCTCCCCCAGACCAGCTCCCCCAGCGCCCCGAGGTTGGCGTCGTTGTCGACGTAGACCGGCACCCCGAGGCGTCCGGCCAGCTCCTCCCTGGGATTGATGCCCGTCCAGCCCGGCAGGATCGACGTGGAGCCCAGCGTGCCGGACTCGACGTCGATCGGGCCGGGTACACCGAGACCGACCCCGATCACCTTGCCGGGACTGATCCCGGTCGTCTCGATCAGCCGGTTGACCAGCTGTTCCGCCCGTCCGAAGCCCTCGGCGGACGAGGCGTCCACGTCCAGCGGCTCGGACTCCTCGGCGAGCACCTGGTGGGCCAGGTTGCCGACCGCCACCCGAAGGTGGGTATGTCCGAAATCGACGCCGATGACGATGCCCGCGTCACCACTGAGCGAGACGCTGCGCGCGCGGCGGCCGCCCGCCGAGGTGGGGGTCACCTCGACCGTGCCGCCCTCCTTCAGTTCGCGAACGATATTGGAGACGGTGGCCGCGGAGAGGCCCGTGCTCCTGGCGATCTCCGCCTGGGTGAGTGAACCCGCCATACGTACGGCGCGCACTACCCGCTCAAGGTTGGCGCGATGCAGAGATGTCTGCGACCCCGGAGTCTCCATCGACTCTCTCACTCCTGCCATATTCTCCAACATGTGAACTCTAAGCTGAGCGTTTTGGGGTACCCCCCGTCAAGACCTTGAGCAGTCGAAGCCTCGGATGAGCACGGGACCCCCGCACGACGACGTCGGCGAACTCCCCCGAACACAGACGAACCGCCCGCCGGCGAGGATGCCGGCGGGCGGTTCGGTCGTTCGGTGCGAGCGTTCGAGGAGTTACTTCACCGCTCCCGCTGTCAGGCCTGCCACCACCTGGCGCTGGAAGATGATGTAGGCCGCGAGGACCGGCAGCATCGCCATCACCAGGCCGGCGAAGAGACCGGACCAGTCGCCCTTGTAGCCCTGCCCGTTGGCCAGTTCGACCAGGCCCTGGGAGAGCACCCGGTACTTCGGATCGGTGTTCAGAACCGTTGGCAGCAGGTACTGGTTCCACTGCCCGAGGAAGTTGAAGATACCGACGCTGATCAGGCCGGGCTTCGCCATCGGCAGCATCACCTGGAAGAACGTCCGGGTGTGCGAGGCCCCGTCGAGCATCGCCGCCTCCGCCACCGAACTCGGCAACGAGCGGAAGAACGAAGTGAGGAAGAAGACGGTGAACGGCAGCGAGTACGCGATGTAGACCATGATCAGTCCGTGCCGCGTGTTCAGCAGGCCCATGTTGTTCATCACGAAGAACAGCGGGACCAGCGCCAGGATGATCGGGAAGCTCATCCCGCCGATGAACAGGTAGTACACGAAGCGGTTCCCGGGGAAGTCGAACCGCGCCAGCACGTACGCCGCCATCGAGCCGAGCAGCAGGGTGCCGATGAGCGAGCCGCCCACCACCAGGATGGTGTTCAAGAAGTAATCGCTCATGTGTGCCTGACTCCAGGCACGCGACCAGTTCTCGAAGTGAAGCTTGTCCGGCAGCGCCCACGGCGTCGACAGGATCGAGTCATCTGTCTTGAACGAGGCCATGATCGCCCAGAGCAGCGGCATGACCACCAGGATCGCCCAGATGACCAGCACGCCGTGCGAGAAGACGTTGAGGACCTTGCCCTCGCCGCTCTTCGCCTTGGCGCTCTTCCCCTTGACGCCCCGCACGGGCTCCTTGGACACGGGGGCCGGTTCCTTCACCGCATCCGCGGGAGGGGTGTCTGTGGCCTTCACGTGTGCTCACCTCGTACTACTGTCGAGCCGGCCGCCGGGGCCGGGCTGTCTTGCCTGCTGGGGATCCGGGTGCCGCGCCCCGGGGAGCGCGGCATCAGAACTCCAGCCGCTCGCGCCGACCCAGTCGCATCACGATGGCGGCGAACGCCATGGTGATGATGAGCAGTCCGACACCGATCGTCGTCGCGTATCCGGCCTGACCGTCACGGAAGGCCGTCTGGTAGACGTACAACGGCAGGACGGTGGTCGAGTAGTCGGGACCACCGGGGCCCACGGTCATGACCTGTACGGCCGTGAACGCCTCGACCCCGAGCGCCAGGATGCCCATGTAGACCCAGCCCGACTGCACGGTGTCCCAGAGCAGCGGCAGGGTGATCTTGAAGAACGTCGTGACGCGGCTGGCCCCGTCCAGGAGCGCCGCCTCGTAGAAGTCCTTCGGGATCGAGGCCATTCCGGCGGAGAAGAGGACGACGAAGAATCCGACGGTCGACCAGATCAGCACCGACATGACACAGATGAGCGCCAGGCTCGGATCGCCCAGCCAGTCCGGCTGAATGGAGCCGAGCCCGACTCCCTTGAGCGCCGCATTCAGCATTCCACTGCGCGGGTTGAACGCGAACTGGAACAGCAGGGCGACGATGACGATCGAAAGCACCTGCGGGAAGAAGTAGGCGATCTTGTAGAACTCCGAGCCCCGCACGCCGGAGACCGCGGCGTTCTTGCGCCGCCGGCCTCCGACATTGAGCATGAAGGCGAAGAAGAGCGCGAGGCCCAGCGTCACCAGCGGCAGCAGCAGCACAAGCAGCAGGCTGTGCTGCAAGGACTTCCAGAAGATGTCGTCCTTCAGCATCCTGGTGTAGTTGTCGAACCCGACCATCTTGAAGTCGGGACTCAGACCGGTCCAGTCCGTGAACGAATAGTAGATGGCCTGGATGAACGGCCAGATGACGAAGACCGCGTACAACACCAGTGGGACTACCAAGAACCCCACAATGAAGCGGTACCTGCCGTGCTGCATCGTTTACCGACCCCGATCTTTCCGCGGGTGCCGCCGCTGGTGACGGTTACTCACTGGTGCTTGTAGTGCTTGATGGACTGGTCCTTGGCCGCGGCGTCCGCGTAGCCCTGGATCTTCTTGATGGCCTCTGCGGGCGTCATACGCCCGGCCATCATCTCGCCGAGGCCGGAACCGATCTGCTCCTTCTGGAGCTTGGCGTACCAGTCCTGCATACGCGGGTTCACCACGTTGTCGCCGGCCTTCTTCAGCACGTCGACGCCGGCCTGCATGGCCGTGGACAGGGTCAGACCGTCGGTGCCGCCGTTGTAGGCGCTCAGCGACTTGACCTGCTTGGTGAAGTTCTTCGAGGACTCCTCGGAGAGCATGATGCGCAGCTGCTCCATGCCGCCCTCGGGGTTCTTCGCCTTGGCCGGGACGATGAACGGCTCGCCGCCGGACGCCCAGACGGTGCCGAAGGGCAGCTTGTCGGACGAGTCCAGGCCGGAGGGCGCCCCGACCATCATCTTGAAGTCCTTGGGCGTGGTCGGCGCCGCCTCGTTCTCCACCCACGAACCGTTCGGGATGAAGAGGGCCTTGCCCTTGGTCCACTCGGTCTGCGACTGGATGTGGGTCAGGCCGGCGGTGCCCTTGAGGATGTACCCCTTCTGCTGCAGCTCGTAGTACGCCTCGAACGCGGCCTTGACGGCCGGGTCCTTCCAGGCGTTCGGCTCCAGGTTGTCGATCTTGTCGAGAACCTCCCGGCCACCGATCTTGGCGATGAACGGGTAGAGCGAGAACGGAAGGTAGTAGGGGTACTTACCGGCGTACGTCCAGCCGGCGATGCCCTTCTTCTTCGCCTTCGCACACAGGGCGAGCATGTCGTCCCAGTTCTCGGGGTACTGGGCATCCAGACCCTCGAGCGCGGTCTGCGAGTACCAGACGCCGTACACCGTGTACGCGTAGTACATGATCCAGACCGGGTCGCCGTCGAACTGACCCATCTCCAGAACACCCGGGCGCAGGGTGTCGCGGACCTTCTTGGCCGGGTCGTCGAAGGACGGGGCGTCCATCAGCGGCGTCAGGTCGAGCAGCTGCTTCTTGCCGACGAGGACACCCATGTCCATCTGCTCGGCGCCCGAGTTGTCGATCAGGTCCGGCGGGGTGCCACCGTTGAAGCGCGGCTGCAGCTGCGACTGGATCTTCTGCGTCGCGGTGTGCTTGACCTTGGCCTTGGGGAAGCCCTTGGTGTACTGCTTCTCGGCGTCGATCGCGTACTGCTCGCCGAAGCCGCCGTTGAAGATGACCACGTCGAGACCGGCCGTGTCATTGACGCCCAGCGGGTTCTTCGCGCTGGTCTTGCCCTTCTTGACCGTGTCGTCACTGCTGCTGTCGCTACTCGCACACGCCGACAGGAAGCTCATCGTCGGAACGGTGATCAGACCGAGTGCGGCAGACCGCTTGATCACGTCGCGACGGCCGAGGCCCTCATTCTTGTGGGCGGAGGTGGATCGCATGCTCAAGTCCTCGCCTTCTACAGGACTCAGGCGGTGTTGTACCGGTCGCCCATCGATATTCGCCTCAGGCGAAGGGCCCCGCCACCGCGGTCAGTTGCGCTTGGGTGGTGCAGATTTCAGGCTAGCCATTGCAGTGGGGGGCGCAGGGGGACCGGCCAGCCGACGCACCTGTGGCGCGTCGAGTTGCCATGCCCCCGTTGTCCCCCCTGTTCGCACAGTTGAAAAAATGCTGTGCAGATGCCGACAGGTATAGTCCACTTGCAGCCAACTGAGCAAGATCGAATGCAGGTTTGAGCGGCAGTCTTTCCCGAGTTGAGACCTCGCGGATACTTCGGCACCGCGCGGCCTCCTCCGGGTGTAACGATTTCCGCAATACGGTCGATTCGACCGCGCGCTTCCATCCAACACCCTTGACACCACCAGCCACTTCACTTCCTACTGGTTCCTGCGCACGCTTCTGACAACGTTGTCCAAGCGCACTTCCTCGGGAGGAATGGCTCGGCATGCAGCCCCGACACAGTTCTCGCAAGAGACAAAACAGTACGGCCGCGCTGATCGCGGCTTCACTGGTCCTGGTCGTGACAGCCCCCACCGCGGCCGCCGCTCAGTCGGCCGGGTCAGGAGAAAAGGGTCATAAGCCTTCGGGCGACCGGGTATTCAGTTCATCCTTCGAGGCTGACGAGAAGCAGCCGGACTGGCGCAATACCGTCGAAGAAGGCCCTGACGGAAAGAAGCGGACATCCGGTATCGATGGCGGCTTCTCCGCCGGAATACCGGGCAATGTCACCGACAAGGTCACAGACGTCCGCGCGAGCGATGAGAACACCGGCGGCGGCGAGGTGAAGGAAAACCTCGTAGACGGTGAATCCGGTACGAAGTGGCTGTCGTTCAGCCCCACCGCCTGGGCCGAGTTCAACCTCGCCGAGCCGGTCAAGGTCGTCACGTACGCGCTGACCTCGGCCGACGACCACGACGAGCGGGACCCGAAGGACTGGACGCTCCAGGGCTCCGAGGACGGCAAGAGCTGGACGGACCTGGACTCCCGGACCGGCCAGACCTTCTCCGAGCGCTTCCAGACCAAGTCGTACGACTTCACGACGGACAAGGCCTACCAGCACTTCCGCCTGGACATCACCAAGAACAACGGCGCCGGTGACGCGACCCAGCTCGCCGACGTCCAGTTCTCCGACGGGGACACCTCGTCCCCGGCCCCCGACGACATGCGCAGCCAGATCGACCGCGGCCCCTCCGGCTCCCCCACCGCCAAGGCCGGCGCGGGCTTCACCGGGAAGAAGGCGCTGCGCTACGCGGGTACGCACAAGGCGGACGGCCGGGCCTACTCGTACAACAAGGTCTTCGACGTCAACACGGCCGTCACCCGGGACACCGAGCTGTCCTACCTGGTCTACCCCCAGATGGGCGAGACGGACCTGTCGTACCCCGCCACGCACGTCGCGGTGGACCTGGCGTTCACCGACGGCACGTACCTGAGCGAGCTGCACGCCACCGACTCCAACGGCGGTCCGCTGACCCCGCAGGGCCAGGCCGACGCCAAGCGGCTGTACGTCAACCAGTGGAACAAGGTCGACGCGCGCATCGGCACGGTCGCGGCGGGCAAGACGGTCGACCGGATCCTCGTCGCGTACGACTCCCCCAAGGGACCGTCGAAGTTCCAGGGCTGGATCGACGACGTCAAGATCGCCCCGAAGGCGCCGGAGAAGCGCAAGGCGCACCTCTCGGACTACGCCTCGACCGTCCGCGGCACCAACTCCAGCGGCAGCTTCTCCCGGGGCAACAACTTCCCCGCCACCGCGGTCCCCAACGGTTTCAACTTCTGGACCCCGGTGACCAACGCCGGATCGACGAGTTGGCTGTACGACTACGCGAAGGGCAACAACGAGGACAACCTGCCCACCCTCCAGGCCTTCAGCGCCAGCCATGAGCCGAGCCCCTGGATGGGCGACCGGCAGACCTTCCAGCTGATGCCGTCGGCGGCCTCCGGCACCCCGGACGCCTCCCGCGAGGCACGCGCCCTGCCGTTCAAGCACGAGAACGAGACGGCGAGGCCCCACTACTACGGGGTCACGTTCGAGAACGGCCTCAAGGCCGAGATGACGCCGACCGACCACGCGGCGCGGATGCGGTTCACGTATCCGGGCAAGGACGCGAGCATGGTCTTCGACAACGTCTCCAACGACGGCGGGCTCACCCTCGACCCGAAGACCAGCTCCTTCACCGGGTTCTCCGACGTGAAGAGCGGCGGCTCGACCGGTGCCACCCGGCTCTTCGTGTACGGCGTCTTCGACGCCCCCGTCACCAGCAGCGGGAAGCTCTCCGGCGGCGGTGGCGACGACGTGACCGGCTACCTCCGCTTCGACGCGGGCAAGGACCGCACCGTCAACCTGCGCCTCGCCACCTCGCTGATCAGCATCGACCAGGCGAAGCAGAACCTGGCCGCGGAGATCCCCGCCTCGCGCTCCTTCGGCCGGGTCGAGGACAAGGCCCAGGACACCTGGGACGACCTGCTGGGCAAGGTGGAGGTCGAGGGCGCGACCGCCGACCAGCTGACCACGCTGTACTCCAGCATGTACCGGCTCTACCTCTACCCGAACTCGGGCTTCGAGAAGGTCGGCGGCAAGGACAAGTACGCCTCGCCGTTCTCACCGCAGGTCGGCTCGGACACCCCGACCCACACCGGCGCCAAGATCGTCGACGGCAAGGTGTACGTCAACAACGGCTTCTGGGACACCTACCGGACGACGTGGCCGGCGTACTCCTTCCTCACGCCGAAGAAGGCCGGCGAGATGGTGGACGGCTTCGTCCAGCAGTACAAGGACGGCGGCTGGATCTCCCGCTGGTCCTCGCCCGGCTACTCGGACCTGATGACCGGCACCTCGTCGGACGTCGCGTTCGCCGACGCGTACGTCAAGGGCGTGAAGTTCGACGCGGAGGCGGCGTACGACGCGGCCCTGAAGAACGCCACGGTCGTCCCGCCGTCCTCGGGCGTGGGCCGCAAGGGCATGGAGACCTCTCCGTTCGTCGGCTACGCGAACACCGGCACGCACGAGGGCCTGTCCTGGTCGCTGGAGGGCTACGTCAACGACTACGGCATCGCCCAGATGGGCGAGGCGCTCTACAAGAAGACGCACAAGCAGCGCTACAAGGACGAGTCCGAGTACTTCATGAACCGGGCCCGCAGCTACGTCGAGCTGTTCGACGACAAGGCGGGCTTCTTCCAGGGCAAGGACGCCAAGGGCGACTGGCGGCTGCCGTCCGACCAGTACGACCCGCGGGTCTGGGGCTACGACTACACCGAGACCAACGGCTGGGGCTACGCCTTCACCGCCCCGCAGGACAGCAAGGGCCTCGCCAACCTGTACGGCGGCCGGGACGGTCTGGCCAAGAAGCTGGACACGTACTTCGCCACCCCCGAGACGGCGGGCCCGGAGTTCGTCGGCAGTTACGGCGGCGTCATCCACGAGATGACGGAGGCCCGTGACGTACGGATGGGGCAGTACGGCCACAGCAACCAGGTCGCGCACCACGTCACGTACATGTACGACGCGGCCTCGCAGCCGTACAAGACGCAGGAGAAGGTCCGCGAGGTCCTGGGCCGCCTGTACACGGGCAGCGAGATCGGCCAGGGCTACCACGGCGACGAGGACAACGGCGAGCAGTCGGCCTGGTACCTCTTCTCCTCGCTCGGCTTCTACCCGCTGGTCATGGGCAGCGGCGAGTACGCGATCGGCTCCCCGCTGTTCACCAAGACCACGGTGCACCTGGAGAACGGCCGCGACCTGGTCGTCAAGGCACCGAAGAACAGCGCGAAGAACATCTACGTCCAGGGCCTGAAGGTCAATGGCAAGAAGTGGACGTCCACCTCGCTGCCGCACGACCTGCTGGCCAAGGGCGGCGTGCTGGACTTCGACATGGGCTCCAAGCCGTCGGCCTGGGGCACCGGCAAGAACGCGGCACCGGTCTCCATCACCAAGGACGACGAGGTGGCGTCGCCGAAGAAGGACGTCCTGAAGGGTGCGGGCGCCCTCTTCGACAACACCTCGGCCACCTCGGCATCGGTCGAGTCGGTGGAGCTGCCGGCCCCCGCGGGCACGAAGGCGGTCCAGTACACGCTGACCTCGGACACGGCGGCGAAGGCCCCGACGGGCTGGGTGCTGCAGGGATCGGCGGACGGCACCTCCTGGAAGGACCTCGACAAGCGGTCCGGCCAGACCTTCGCCTGGGACAAGCAGACCCGGGTGTTCTCGGTGCGGGCGCCGAAGGCGTACGCGAAGTACCGGCTGGTGAACACGCGGGCGGCGACGCTGGCGGAGATCGAGCTGATCTCCTGAGTCCTCCGCCGAACGCATGAGGACGGGCCGCCCGCACACCGGGCGGCCCGTTCCCGTGTGCGCGGCCGGCCGGCCCGCTCCGGGCCCTCAGGAGAGCTGGTCGGTCTTGTCCCGCAGGGCTTGTTCCACCGCCTCACGCACCCGCTCCTCCTCACGCCGGGCGCGGCGGACGCGCGCCCGTCGCCGCAGCACGAACCCCGCCGCGGCCGCGCCCAGGAGGAGGACCAGGAGCAGCAGGAGGGTCCAGGGAACGGCCCAGCCGTGGGCCGTGGTCCGGACGGGGTCGAGTGCGGTGGTGGAGCCGGCGGCGTCGGTGACGAGCGGGGTGACGGCGACGGTGGCCGTGAGCCGGACGGCCGGGGTGACGTCGTGGACGGGGACCGTGACCTTCCAGCGCTCGCCCGGCAGCAGCTCCGGCGGCGCGGCGACGGTGCCGGCATCGGTGCTCAGTGTCCCGAAGGGGCCGTTGAGGGTGACCTTCTGGGTGCCGGAGAGCAGCGCGTTGCCGGTGTTGTGGAGGCTGTAGGTCACCGTGGCGTCGCCCGAGGCGAACGGGTTCGCGGAACCCCGGTAGTCGACGTGCACGTCCTCGACGGCGAGTGCGGGCCGCAGGGCGCCGCTGACCCGCAGCTTGATCCGGATGCCGAGGCGGCGGTCGACGGCGATGCCCTCGGTGTCGTCGGACTGCTTGAGCGACGTCAGGATGCCGCCCACGTAGTCGCCGGGGGTCGCGTTGTCCGGGACCTTGACGGTGAAGGGGATCTCGGCGCTCTTGCCCGGGGCTATCCGGACGCTCTTGCGGCCGGCCCGGACCCAGGAGCCGATGGAGCGGGACTTCTTCCCCTCGGTGAGGAGGTCCAGCTGGCCCTTCTCCGCCGTGAAGCCGTCGGCGGCGTAGACGGCGAGGTTCAACGGGTCGGTGCCGTGGTTGGCCACGACCAGGGCATCCTCGGCTCCACCGCCGGGGTTGACGGCGTAGCCGAAGCTCGACCGGTCCTCCCCGTAGTCGTTGGCGGCGGTCCGGACCGTCCAGGTGACGTCGCCCTCGGCCGCCCGTGCCGGGCCGGTGGAGGTGCCGAACGCCAGGGCCGCGAGGAGGACGAGGAGTGCGGTGCGGACGGCGGCGGTGCGGCGAGGTGGTGCCACTGCGTGCATGGGGTCTCTCTCGGAACGGCGGCGTGGCAGGCTGCGGCGTACCGGAGCCTGCCACGCCGGTGGAGCGGGGAGGGTCAGCTGCTCAGCGCGGTGATGGTGAGGGTGGCCCGGTAGCCGCCCTTCTGAACGGAGTCCGGGATCCTCAGATCGAGGTCGGCGCCCAGCTTGGCCGTGCCGCGGGCGTGCCCCTGGGGCGCGGAGCCGAGGCCCCGGGAGAGGGCCAGGCCGTCACCCTTGCCGCCGTAGCCGGAGGGGACCGACGCACCGGCCTTGGCTCCGGCGCCCTGGTCGAGGAGGTACGGCGACCAGCCGAGGTAGGAGCCCTCGAAGGTCTTCTCGGCGTCCTTGAACTGGCTCACGCCGGCCGAGACCGCCCACGGGGAGAGGGACCGGCGGGTGTCCGACACGAGGATCGGGTTGATCTTGCCGGAGGCGGTGAAGTGGTCACCGTTCTCCTCCTTGGCCGTGCCGAGGTCCACCAGGCCGTTGTAGCCGTCGATGGTCCAGCCGAACTCGCCCGGAGCCGGCTTCGGCACGTTCACCTGGAGGGACTGGCCGTCACCGTTGTACGGGTGGACGCTCACCTTGTCGACGACCGAGCCGACCGGCTGGGCGGCGGTGGTGTTCTTGCACCAGTCGCCCTTGGAGACCTGGGAGTTGGGGGCGTCGCAGCTGCCGCTGCGGATGTTCTCCACGACGAGCTTCTCGTCCCGCACCTGGACCTTGACGTAGCTGCGGACGTGCTCCTGGTTCTGGACGGAGTTGTACCAGTAGCTGTCCGGGTTCAGCGGGTCGGCGCCGTTGCCCGCGCCGCTGGTGCCGCTGGAGTCGGGCTGGGTGATGTCGTAGTACTTCGAACCCGAGGCCGAGTTGGCCGTGACGTAGAGGACGCCGCCGGGGCCGGGGTAGACGTCGGCCGCGCCGGGCTGCTCCCCGGGATCGGCCTTCTCACCGTTCTTGATGAGGTAGCTGCGGGAGTAGCTGTGGTCGTGGCCCTGGAGGACCATGTCGACGCCCAGCTTGGAGAAGGTCGTCGGGAAGTCGACCCGGCGGGCCTTGTTGTCCTTGTCCTTGGCGTGCGAGGCCGGCGAGTAGATCGAGTGGTGGTAGACGAGCACCTTCCACTTGGCTTCGGAGCCGTGCTCGTTGATGACGTCCGTGACGTACTTGGTGTGCGCCTCGTCGCCTCCGCCGCCCTGGGAGGTGGCGTAGCTGTTGCTGTTGAGGTCGATGAACAGCACATCCTTGTAGATGTACCAGTAGTTGCCGCCCGAGGTGTCGGACGCCGGGTTGCCGTTGGAGTACAGCGCGCCCGAGTTGTCGGTGTTGGGCGTCGAGAAGTGCTGCTCGTACGCCTTGCCGCCGACGTCGTGGTTGCCGATGGTGGCGGCCCAGGGGTACTGGCGCAGCTGGTCGGGCGCCAGGAAGGAGTTCCACTGGGACTCGTTGTTGGCGCTCTCGACCTGGTCGCCGCCGGAGACCAGGATCTCGGCCTTCGGGTTGGCCTTGGTGGCCACGTCCAGGGTGTCCTGCCAGCCGGCCTGGTCCTGCGCCAGGTCCCCGGAGGAGCCTATCTGCGGGTCGCCGAGGAACAGGAAGTCGTACTCGCCCTCGAAGTCCTGGGTCGCGAAGGAGTACGCCTTGGACCAGTTGCCCTGGGTTCCGACGCGGTAGGAGTAAGCGGTGTTCTCCTTGAGGCCGGTGAGCGTGGCGCTGCGGTTGTAACCGCCGCTGGCCGCGATGTTCTTGGCGCCCAGGGCGTCGAAGACGGCGGAGCCGGCGGGGAACTCGCCACCGGTGAGCTGCGCGGTGGGGGCGAGCTGGACCTTCTGGGCGGTGTCGGCGGAGGAGTACCAGCTGACGGTGCGCTGGGTCTCGTTGGCGCCGACGCCCAGGACGATCCCGGAGAGCGTGGCGGATTCGGCCGCGGCGGCGGGCGAGGCCTGCCCGCCCGCGAAGGCCACGGCCAGACCGAGGAGGACGGCGGTGGCGCCGGTGGCCACACGGTGCCGCACAGGCCCTCGGGCCCGCTGGGAAGCGTTCGTTCTCATGAAGTATCGATTCTTTTGTGTACAAACGGTGGGCACGAAGTGCACACGCGAAGGAGGACACCAAGTTCTCCGCACGAGGTGAACGGCCCGCGAATGCGATGAGGGTGGAGGCTGAACATCAGCGCTGACCTGCGGTTCCTACGATTCGGTCACGCGCTGCACGAACCAGGCGAGGCCCATCGCGGCCACCCCCGCCGACAGCGCTCCGGTGACCCACCGGGCGGCCCGCGGCGATCGGCGTCCGAGCAGCAGGAGGAGCGGGAACAGCACGGCGATGAAGCCGAGTTGGACGGCCTCGATGCCGATGTTGAACACCAGCAGGGACCACAGCAGAGTCCAGGACCACGAGGCCTCGATGCCGAGGGCGCCCGCGAAGCCGAGGCCGTGCACGAGCCCGAAGCAGAACACGACGCCGAGCCGGGTCCACCCGGCCCGGTCCAGGGCGAACCGGCTCCCGCCCGGCGCCCGGAGTTCCATGACCTGGCCGCCGCCCCCTCGCAGGCGCCACAGGTGCCAGCCCGCGACCACGGCGATGGACAGTGCGATGACGGGCTCCACAAGCCCCGCGGGGACGTCGACCAGCCCCAGGGCGGCCAGCAGGAACGTCACCGAGTGGGCGAGGGTGAACGCGGTGGCGGCGAGGACGACTTCGCGGGGGCGCCGGGATCCGGCGATGAGGGCGAGCAGGAACAGGATGTGGTCGGTGCCCGTCAGCAGGTGCTCGGCGCCGAGGCGGAAGAACTCCCAGAAGCGCTCCGTCCAGGACTGGCTGATCGGGAAGGACGGGTGCCCGCTGTCGAGGGCGGCGCTGCCGGTACGGCCGTCGACGTCGTAGGTGACGATCGTCTTTGTTCCCTTGACGTAGCCCTCCGGGTCGGGGAAGAGGGCGCTGCGGATCTCGTGGTCGCCGGTGCCGTGTCCGGCGCAGGTCCAGTCGAGCGCGATCAGCGCGTAGGGCACGCCCTCCTCGGTGCCCATCCGGAACCCGCCGACGGGAGCGGGCTCGCAGGCGGTGCCACCCGTGGTGACCGAGAAGCGTTGGGTGACGTAGTCGACGACGGTCTCGCGGTGGGAGTCGAGGGCCGCGGCGCGGGCGCGGGCGTCCCCGTCCTCGAACGCGTCGGTTCCGGCGCGGAAGAGGGGGTCGTCGGAACCCGCGTCCGCGGCCGAGACGACGAGCAGGTCGTACTCCAGCTTCAGTTCGGTCCGGAGCGGGCCGTCACCGTCGGCGGTGACGTGCGCGTACACGACGGAGGTGAAGCCATGGGCGGCGGCGGGCCTGACGAGGCCGAGGAAGAGGAAGGCCGCCGCGGCGAAAACGAGCAGCAGGCGGCGGACACGGTGCGACATGAGTCTCCTTGGGGTTACCCGTGCACCGTGCTGGTCGCGGATGAACCGACGACGACCGGTCAGCGAACCATGAGAAAACAAACGTTCGAAAGCGGCCGGATCGATGGAGATCGTGTGGAACGGACGCGCAGGATGTGGGAAAAGCCGCTCCGCACCCGGCTCCGTCCAGCTCCCCGCCCGGCTCCGTCCAGCTCCTCGCCGGGCAGCCGCCACGCTTCCCTCCCGGAGGACGATCGCCTTGCACCGCCCGCCCCTCGCCGCCGTACTGGTGGTGGCCACCGCCCTGCTCACCGGATGCGCTTCGGGCGACGACTGGTCGCAGCGGCGCCCCAGCCCTTCCGCCGTCGGCGCGCTGGGTGCGGGCTTCACCGGTCCGGGCAGGTCGCCCGCACCGGAGTCGACGATCACGCCGGGCCCGGGTTCGTGGTCCGGGGTCCGGCCCGCGCCCGGCACCCGTGTCGTCCTGCTCAGCGCGGGCGGCGACCGCCCGGCGAAGACCCTGGCGAAGGCGGTGAAGGCGTGGGCGAAGGACGCGGACGTGGACCTGCGCACCGTGACCGCGTCCGGCGCCGCCGACCTCCTGCCCGCCGTCGAACGGGCCCTGGAGCTGCACCCGGATCTCGTCGTCAGCGCGGGCAACGACCTCATCGATCCCCTGACGACGGTCAGCCCGAGCCATCTCGCCCAGCAGTTCCTGGTCGTGGGCGCGGAACTCGCCGAACCCACCGAGAACGTGACGGCGGTCGACTGGTCGGGGGCCTCGTTCCGCGGCGAGGGACTCGGCATGTCATCGACGTACGACCCGGCCTCGTTCACCGACGCCCGCTGCGCGGCGGCCATCCGGGCCGGCGCCGCGGCGGTACTGACGGGACACACCGGGATCGTGGTGTGGCTGGACGAGTTCTAGGGGGCCGCGGGGCCGGACGGGACTTCGCGGACACGACGTGGGGCCGGTCTCATCGCCGAGGAATCGCGCACGGACGGCCGGTCTCATCGCCGAGGGATCGCGCGCGGACGGCCGGTCTCATCGCCGAAGGATCGCGCACGGACGGCCGGTCTCATCGCCGAAGGATCGCGCACGGACGGCCGGTATCCCCCCACGAGATGCCGGCCGTCCGCGTTCCTCACCCCACTGTGCAGGCGAGTTCGGTGGCGGGATCGGGGTCGCCTCCGGTGGAAACGTACCCGAAGGTCGCGGACTGCCCCGGGTCGAGGGATCCGTTCCAGTCCACGTTGTGGACCATCACGTCCTGGCCCTGGACGGTCATCGCACCGCTCCAGAGGCTGTCCACGCTCTGCCCGTCCGGCTGGGTCCAGCCGACCATCCAGCCGAGCATCGGTACGTCACCGGTGTTGGTGACGGTCACCTCGGACTGGTAACCGCCGCTCCAGCTGCCGGTGGTGGCTAGCGTCGCGGTGCACAGGCCGGGCGGCGGTTCGGTCGGGATCGTCGGGTCCTTGACCCCGGTCACCTCACCGTTGCCCCCGTCGAAGACCACGTCGGAGCAGGAGTAGAACGTCTCCTGGCTGTCGGAGCGCTCCCACACCATGTAGATGATGTTGCGGCCGTCCTTGCCGGCCGGAAGCGTCCCGGACCAGGAGTAGTTGGCCTCCACCGTCCCCGGAGTCCCGTTCAGCGGCGGGTGATCGACGTCGAGGAAGGGCGCGTCCTCCATATCGTCCCAGGTCAGCGGCTGCGTCGGGTCGTAGCCGTCCTTGGTGATGTAGACGTGGAACGAACCGGGGTGCGCCGCCCAGGCGTTGTACGCGAAGTCGACGGTCGCACCCGAGGTCAGATGGGTCAGCGGCCAGTCGGCGCTGGGCGTGTTGAAACCGGTGAAGTTGGGGTTCCCGCCGCTGCACAGCTCACCGTCCGGCACGAAGCCGCGGGTGCGGCCCGCGCCGTCGGAGCGGAGCACGGAGAACCAGTTGTAGAACGGCGTGGTGCCGCTCTCCTGCGCGGCGGCCCGGCAGGCGGGGTTGACGGGTTTGATCTCCCCGGTGTCGGTGAGAGCGTCCTGCCAGCACAGGAAGGTACGGCTGGCGGGCTTCATCGGCGTGCCATGGGCCTCGGCCCGGCCGCCGGAGGAGACGACGACCAGCCCGAGGGCGGGGAGGGTCGTGAGGAGGGCGAGCAGGGTCAGAAGCAGTGCTCTGGGCCGGGTAGAGGCCAGTAATCGGTCGATCACGATGTAGGTCCCTTCGCTGCGATGGCTTGGGAGCGCTCCCACTGCCCGGGGAGGCTAGCGCGGCGGAGCGGGACTGTAAACGGCCCCGGTTCCGGTTTTCGGCGCCCGCTGCCGCGGGTGGGTCCGGGGCGGGCGCCGGCGGGACGGGGCGGGCGGGCGCCACGTTCCGCTCATGCCGCAGCCGAGGGGCCAGGGCGCCTCTCAGAGGAGCTGATCCGGCGGGATCAGGAGCTGTTCCGCGGCGACACGGACCAGCGGAACCTCGCGGGCAAGATGGAGGTCGTCGGTGTAGGGGCTGTAGCGGCGGGTGGAAGCCTTGCTGTGGGTGATCGCGCAGCGGACGATGTATATGCGCGATGCCGTCTCGCGCTTCAGCCTCGCCTCTCCATCCGCGTCGAGTGGGCTCGTGAATTCCAAGTGGGGGACATCGACAAAGGGGAGGTTCCCGGCAGCGAAGTACTCGACAGTGCCCACGTCGCGCATGTCGAGCCGACTGAGGTCGGCGGCAAGCCGGCGCACGTCGAGGGAGACTTCGAGTAGATCCTGCACGGCCCTCAGTTCGGTGAACCTCACCTCGTCGTCCTTCACGCCGAGCAGGTCACGGGCTTGCTTCGCGGCCTTGCGGATGCCGTCGACGGGGCGCTGCAGAACACCCCCGACGGCCGCGACCCTCCGGCTCAGATTCTCGAACCACGCTTCCTCCATCTGGTACTCGAGCACGTGGTAGTACCCCATGAACGCGGCGAAGGGGTTGTCCGCAGCGATCGCCCGCAGATACCTCAGGGACAACTCCTCATCCGCAGCAGCGAGCGCACCGAGGAGCCGGTCACCCATGTGGCCGGTGGGGCTCCCCTGACCGATGGCGTCGACGAACTCCGCTGCCCGACCATGCAGCTGTCGTATGAACCGCGGCTGTGAAGGAGAGCTCTCCAGACGGTCGACGTCCAGAACCGGGGCGAGAACCACGTCGCTCTCATAAGCGAGGCGCGTGCGGAAGCTCGTCGCCAGCTTCTCAAGCTCGTCTGTACCTGTTCCGCGAGGACCTTCAAGACGTAGGGAGACGAGCTCTGGGCGGGCCATGACGCGCAGCAGACGCACTGCGGACACGCGGGTACGCGCACCCTCGGCGAGCCCCTTCTTCTCCTCCTGTTCGATCAGGAACTGGAACAGACGCTGCCGGTCCAGGAACTCCGTTCGTTCGAAGCCGACGCGGCGGAGCGCCAGACGCAGCAGCAGATCAATCGACGGGGGCCCCACGGTGACCGTGCACTCCCCGGCCGCGGTTCTGACCTTGTATGTCACGCTCTCGCCCTGCGGCCTCCTAAGCACCTCATGGGGCGTCTCGTCGCGGACCAGCATCTCCAGGGTGGCGGGTCCCTCGACCTGGGTGTCGGGCCTTCCTCTGGAGGCGATGAGCCGGTGGGCCGTCTCCACGATCGCGTCGAATCCGACCTCCGCCTCCCAGTCAGCGCGAGGCCGGTCGGGGGCGCGCCGGTAGGCATCACGGAGGACGTCGTCAATGTCATCGACACCGGTTCCTCCGCTCTCCAGGGTCGCGCCCAGCACGAAGACGAGGCGGTCGGCCGGTTCAGTCCGCGGTTCATAGTCGACGAGCTGTTGGCTCAGCACCCACACGATCGCCTCGGCGACCTCCTCAACATCAGAAAGGTCCGACAGCGGCCCGAAGTTGTCCCGCACCTTGCCCCCAGGAGATGGATCGCGCGGACCGGCCTGACAGCTCCTTCAGGAGCGATGCGGAACCGTCGCGATGCCGACGACAAGGCCAGCCGATCAATGTATCAGCGGCCAAGGCCCAACGCCCCAAATGATCTTAGTGAGCAGGGCTCGGTTCAGGCTCGTCGGACGCTCTGGATTTCAGCTGGCTGGTTCAGGCCCTGTCGGGAAAGTCGGGATGGTCCGTACAAGGCGAAGCAAGATCATGCAAGTCATGGCACGGCCAGGGATCGCGGGCGTGACGGGTTATTCGGGGTTTTCAAATCCCCGGCAAGCCGGATCATCGATCACCTCGGGCCGATGCTCACCCTCCAGCCCCGCAAGCGGTTCGCGAAGGACACCGTGCTGATCGTGGACGGCACCATGGTGCCCACCCGTGATCACTCCATAGCCAAACAGTCCAAGAACTACCGATACTCCACCAACCACCAGGTCGTCATCGACGCCGACACCTGCCTGGTCGTCGTGGTCGGCCATCCTCTACCCGGGAACCGCAACGACTGCAAGGCGTGGGAGGAGTCCGGCGCGAAGGCCGCCGTCGGCCATGCGCAGCAGTTAGGCGCAGCTGGCGCAAATATCCCTGATGGCTGGTTTCCTGCGCGGAAACCAGCCATCAGGTGTTTCAAGCCTCAAGTCACGGGTTCCAGGGCCCTGTTGCCATGTCCCGCCGGGGAGCTTCCGCGCGGGTGCCTTCGATGTTCTTCCCGCAGACATTCCGCACAACCGACGGCGACCCGCCCGTTCAGCCTCAGGCCCGCTCCGGTGTCTCCGGAACGGCCGTGGGGAACAGGCTCTCCGGCAGGGTCACGTTCCACGCCGTGATGACCGGCTGGCCGTGCTCCCGGCCGAGCCGGGACACCGCCCCGGTGGCGAGCTGGAAGAGCGTGCCCTCGGCCGGGGTCAGGCCGAGGTAGCGGGCGGTCAGGACGCGCAGGAAGTGGGAGTGGGCGACGAGCACGATGTCCTCGTCACCGGTCCGTTCGGCCCCCTCCCGGACCTCCGCCAGCACCCGGTCGGCCCGCTCCCCCACCTCCGCGGGGGTCTCCCCCGGATGCGCCTCGGGGCCTGCGGTGACGCCGTCGGTCCAGAGGTTCCAGCCGGGGCGGGTGAGCCGGATGTCGTGGGTGGTGATGCCCTCGTAGCCGCCGTAGTCCCACTCGCGCAGCTCGGGGGTGACCCGGGGCGCGGCGAGCCCGGCGAGTTCGGCGGTGCACCGGGCCCGTACGGAGGGGCTGACCAGGGTGAGGGCGATGTCGCGGTCCGCGAGCAGCGGCGCGAGGGCGCGGGCCTGGCGTTCCCCGAGGGGCGTCAGGGGCAGGTCGGTGTGGCTCGTGTGCTGTCCGTTGCGGGACCACTCGGTCTCGCCGTGCCGGATCAGGATCAACTCGCCCATGTGAAGGCCATCCGCTCTCTGTGCCGTTTCCGCTCACCGAAGCCGCCCGGCGGGACCGGGCGGCTTCACACGCTGTCAGCGGTTCGAACCCGCTGATCCACGATCGCATTCCGGCCGTGGCGAGGGCGGCGGCGCGCCCGGAGACACCCGGATACCGCCGCGCCCTGCCCGGCCGGCCTGTCGGATCGGGCCGGGCAGGGCGGTCCGGTCCGGCTCGCTCAGCCCTTGGTGACGTCCAACGCGGTCCCGCCGACGACCACGACCTCGTACGGCCGGTCCGTGTCCGCCGTGACGCGGAGCGTGTCGTCCTCGCGGACCAGGTGGTACGTGGCGGCGGGGGCGCCGGTGAGGTCGGGGACGGTCACCGTGCGGGTGAAGTCGCCCAGGCCCTCGGGGGCGTACACGCGCAGCTCCAGGTTCTGCGTCCAGTCGCCGTCGGGGCGGGAGATGTCCGCGCCCAGCGGCAGGACCGCGCCGGGGCGGACCAGGAGCGGGAGGCTGTCGAAGCCGTGGGTGCCGTGGTGCCAGCCGGGCCCGGTGACCGTCTCGCCGGTCAGGAAGTGGGTCCAGGTGCCCTCGGGGACGTAGTACTCGACCTGCCCGTCCTCGCTGAAGACCGGCGCGACCAGGAGGTCGGGGCCCAGCAGGTACTGGCGGTCCACCGTGCGGGTGGCCGGGTCGTCGGGGAACTCCAGCAGCATCGGCCGCATGGTGGGGACGCCGGTGCGGTGGGCCTCGACGGCCGCGCCGTACAGGTACGGCATCAGGCGGTGCTTCAGCTCGGTGAACTGCCTGGCGACCGCGACCGCCTCGTCGCCGAACTCCCACGGCACCCTGTAGGACGAGGAGCCGTGCAGACGGCTGTGCGAGGAGAGCAGGCCGAAGGCGAGCCAGCGCTTGAAGACCGCCGGGTCGGGGGTGCCCTCGAACCCGCCGATGTCGTGGCTCCAGAAGCCGAAGCCGGACAGGCTCAGCGAGAGGCCGCCGCGCAGCGACTCGGCCATCGCGCCGAACGAGGACCAGCAGTCGCCGCCCCAGTGGACGGGGAACTGCTGGCCGCCGGCGGTGGCGGAGCGGGCGAACAGGACCGCCTCGCCTTGGCCGCGCTCCTTCTCCAGGAGTTCGAAGACGGCCTTGTTGTACAGGTGCGTGTAGTAGTTGTGCATCCGCTCCGGGTCGGAGCCGTCGTGCCAGACGACATCGGTGGGGATGCGCTCGCCGAAGTCCGTCTTGAAGCCGTCGACGCCCTGGTCGAGAAGGGTCTTCAGCTTGCTCTGGAACCAGGCGGTGGCCTCGGGGTTGGTGAAGTCGACCAGCGCCATGCCGGCCTGCCACTTGTCCCACTGCCAGATGTCGCCCTCGGAGGTGAGGACGAAGTAGCCCTTGTCGGCGCCCTCCGCGTACAGGGCGCTCTTCTGCGCGATGTACGGGTTGATCCAGACGCAGATCTTCAGCCCCTTCTCCTTGAGCCGGGTGAGCATGCCGACCGGGTCGGGGAAGGTGTCCGGGTCCCATTCAAAGTCGCACCACTGGTACTCGCGCATCCAGAAGCAGTCGAAGTGGAACACCGAGAGCGGGATGCCGCGTTCGGACATGCCGTCCACGAAGGAGGTGACGGTCGCCTCGTCGTAGTCGGTGGTGAACGAGGTGGTCAGCCAGAGGCCGAACGACCAGGCCGGGGGCAGGGCCGGGCGGCCGGTGAGCGCGGTGTAGCGGGTGAGGACGTCCTTGGGCGTGGGGCCCGCGACGACGAAGTACTCCAGGACCTGGTCCTCGACGCTGAACTGCACCTGGCCGACGGCCTCGGAGCCGACCTCGAAGGAGACCTTGCCGGGGTGGTTGACGAAGACGCCGTAGCCGCGCGAGGACAGGTAGAACGGGACGTTCTTGTACGCCTGTTCGCTGTTGGTGCCACCGTCGGCCTGCCACATGTCGACGACCTGGCCGTTCTTGACGTACGGGGTGAACCGCTCGCCGAGGCCGTGGATCGTCTCGCCGACACCGAGGGCGAGCTGGGCGAACATGTGGTGGCTGCCGTCCCGCACGGTGGCGAAGGCGGTGCCCTTGCGCCCGGCGGCGGTCAGGAGCCGGCCGTCCGCGTCCAGGAACTCCAGGCCGAAGTCGCCCCCGGTGGGCAGCCGGAGGGTGAGCGGGCCGCTGGTGAGTTCGGCGGCGGGGCCGGCGTCACGGGTGGTGGCCGTGGCGTCCTCGGTGGCGCCGGGCAGGGCGAAGTCCGGGCCGGGGCGGCGCTTGCCCGCGAGGTGGGTGACGCGGACCCCGATGACACCTTCGGCGGGGGCGTAGGCCTCCACCGTGATCAGGGGCGCGTTGAGCGTGTCACCGCGCCGTGTCACGCGCTTGACGGCCGCGTGAACGGTGAGTCGGTCGGCGTCGATCCGCAGGTCACGGAGGTCGGTGGCGTACGAGGCGTCCACACCGTCTCGCATCTGCCAGAAGCCGTCGGTGAACTTCATGGGGGTCTTCCTTAGCCGGTACGGGGGTGTTCTGGGTGCGTCGTCAGGAGTCCTGTTCCGGTTTTGATCGTACACAAAACAAATAATTTTCGAAGCGCTTCGACAGTGCCGAAATTGGCGGTGCGGCCCACCTGGATCTCCAACCAACAACCTCCCGGCGCACGCTCAGGTTGGCTCTACGTGACGGGATTGCCACAGGAAGGGTCTAGAAACAAACGCCAAGATGCCGTATTAGTACTGCCAGCAAACAAATCGGTCGGACGGCAGCCCAGCCGTCCGGGCATGTCGACAAGAGGCAGCAGAATGTCGAACCGCTTCACCCCCACCCCCGCCGACAGGTTCACCTTCGGACTCTGGACTGTCGGCTGGCGCGGCAACGACCCCTTCGGTGACGCCACCCGTCCCGCCCTGGACCCGGTCGAGTCCGTCGAGCGCCTCGCGGAACTCGGCGCGCACGGTGTGACGTTCCACGACGACGACCTGATCCCGTTCGGCTCGACGGACTCCGAGCGCGCCGCGATCGTCACGCGCTTCAAGGACGCCCTGGACCGCACCGGTCTCAAGGTTCCGATGGCGACGACGAACCTGTTCACGCACCCGGTGTTCAAGGACGGCGGGTTCACGTCCAACGACCGTGACGTGCGCCGGTTCGCGCTGCGCAAGGTCATCCGCAACATCGACCTCGCTGTCGAGCTGGGCGCCGGGACGTATGTGGCGTGGGGCGGCCGTGAGGGGGCGGAGTCCGGCGGGGCCAAGGACGTACGGGTCGCGCTGGACCGGATGAAGGAGGCGTTCGACCTGCTCGGCGAGTACGTCGTCGGTCAGGGCTACGACCTCCGGTTCGCCATCGAGCCCAAACCGAACGAGCCGCGCGGCGACATCCTGCTGCCGACCGTCGGCCACGCCCTGGCCTTCATCGAGCGCCTGGAGCGCCCGGAGATGTACGGAGTGAACCCCGAGGTCGGCCACGAGCAGATGGCCGGGCTGAACTTCGCCCACGGCATCGCACAGGCACTGTGGGCGGGCAAGCTCTTCCACCTCGACCTCAACGGCCAGTCCGGCATCAAGTACGACCAGGACCTCCGCTTCGGCGCCGGCGACCTGCGCCAGGCCTTCTGGCTCGTCGACCTGCTGGAGAGCTCGGACTACACCGGCCCGCTGCACTTCGACTTCAAGCCGGTGCGCACCGACGGCATCGACGGGGTCTGGGAGTCCGCGAAAAACTGCATGCGCAACTACCTGATCCTCAAGGAGCGCGCGCTGGCGTTCCGCGCCGACCCGGCCGTCAAGGAGGCGCTGGCCGCCTCCCGGCTGGACCAGCTGGCGCAGCCCACCGCCGCCGACGGCGTGGCCGGGCTGCTGGCCGACCGCTCCGCGTACGAGGAGTTCGACGTGGACGGCGCGGCCGAGCGCTCGATGGCGTTCGAGGCGCTCGACCAGCTCGCCATGGAGCACCTGCTCGGCGTCGGCTGACGCCTCCGGGGTGCCCGGCGGACCGCCGGGCACCCCCGACTCCCCGGGTGCGGGCCTGCCGGATCCGTACCCGGGCGGACGGACTCATCCCGTCGGGACACAGTGGTCCCCCCGGGCCGGCACCCCTCTCACGCAAGGGCACCATCGTGAAAGCACCTTCCCCGGACGGCCTGCGCCAACGGCGCCGTCGTCACCACCGGCGGGTCATCGTTCCGCTCACCGTCGTCTCCGCGCTGGTCGGCGGCGTCGTGCTGGCCGGCTGCGGGCAGCAGCGGGACCCGGACGTGTACACCGTCATGAACTCGTCGACCGACGAGTCCTACCACCGCTGGGACGCCCAGACGCTGGCCCGGTGCGGCAAGCAGCTCGGGGTGAAGATCGAGCAGCAGAGCGTCCCGGCCGCCCAGGTGATGACGAAGGCCCTGCGGATGGCGTCCTCGAAGTCGCTGCCCGACGTCCTTCAGCTGGACGCCTCCGAGATGCCGACGTTCGCCGAGGCCGGCGGCCTGATCCCGCTGGAGGACCTCGGGCTGACCACCACCGACATCCCCCGGGGAATCGTCAACTTCGGCTCGTACGAGGGGACGTACTACGGCGCGGCGCGCACGGTGAACACCCTGGCGCTGTTCTACAACAAGGACATCCTCGACAAGGCCGGTCTCGAGGTGCCCGCCACCTGGGCCGAGATGCGGTCGACGGCTAAGGAGCTCACCCAGGGCAAGCGGTACGGACTGGCGCTGAGCGCGGGCGGCGCTGAGGACGGCGTCTTCCAGTTCACCCCGTTCATGTGGTCCAACGGCGGCGACGAGACGAAGCTCGACAGCCCGCAGGTGGCCGGGGCGCTGGACTACTGGAAGGGCCTGCTCAAGGACCGTTCGCTGTCCAAGTCGACGGTCAACTGGACCCAGGCCGATGTGAACGACCAGTTCATGGCGGGCAACGCCGCGATGATGATCAACGGCCCCTGGCAGGTGGAGACCCTCAACTCCAAGAAGGGGCTGAACTGGGGCATCGCCCAGATCCCGGTCCCGAAGGCCGGGGACGACTCGGTCGGTCCGCTGGGCGGCGGGATTCTGACCGTGCCCAACACCGGTGACAGCGCCCGCGAGCAGATGTCGGCGAAGATCATCGGCTGTATGGCGGGCGAGCAGGAGCAGATCACCTACGCGCTCAACAGCTGGATGGTCCCGGCCAACGAGAAGGCCGCCGCGGTGTGGCGCAAGAAGGTCCCGGAGCTGGCCGCCCTCTCCGAGCAGGTCGCCACCGCCCGTTCGCGTACCGCGAAGCTCGGCGCGGGCTGGTCGTCCGTCTCCCTCGCGCTCCAGAGCGCCTTCCAGTCCGCCCTCACCGGCGAGTCGAGCGAGGCCGCCCTCAAGCGCGCCCAGCAGCGCGCCACGAGCGGGAACTGAGGTACAGCAATGTCGACCACCACCGCCTCCGCAGCCGCCGGTCCGGCGCTCCCGGCCACCGCGGTCACGAAGCCGCCGAACCCGGCACGCGTCCGCCGCCGCAGGCGCCTGGCCCAGTGGGGCTTCATCGCCCCCGCCGTGATCTTCATGGCGCTCTTCTTCGGCTACCCGCTCGTCCGCAACATCGTGATGAGCTTCCAGGACTACTCGCCGTCCACGTTCTTCACGGGCGAGTCCCCGTTCAACGGAACGGCCAACTGGAGCAACGTCTTCAACGACGAGCTCTTCGGCAAGGCCCTCTGGCACACCGTCCTGTTCACCATCGGCTCGCTGATCGGGCAGTTCTGCGTCGGTCTGGGTCTCGCGGTGTTCTTCAGCCGCCGCTTCCCGCTCAACGGGATCCTGCGGTCGCTGATCCTGCTGCCGTGGCTCGTCCCGATGGTCGTCTCCGGTGTCGTCTGGCGGCGCATCCTCGACCAGGACACCGGCGTCCTCAACTCCTTCCTCGGCACGATCGGCGTCGGCGGCGACACCCCGTGGCTGACCAGCACGAGCATGGCGCTGATCTCGGTGATCCTGGTGAACATCTGGATCGGCATCCCGTTCAACATGGTGATCCTCTACGGCGGCCTCCAGGAGGTCCCCAGGGAGCTGTACGAGGCCGCCTCGCTCGACGGCGCCTCGGCCTGGCGGACCTTCCGCTCGATCACGCTGCCGATGCTGCGCCCCGTCATCACCGTGGTGCTGGTGCTCGGCTTCATGTCGACGGTGAAGATCCTCGACCTGATCCTGGCGCTCACCGACGGCGGGCCCGCCGACTCCACGCAGACCCTGGGCACCCTCACGTACCAGAACTCCTTCGTCCAGCTGGACTTCGGAGCGGGCGCCGTGGTCGGCAACATCCTGATCCTGATCTCCGCCGTCTTCGCGGTGTTCTACCTGCGGGCCAACCGCAACGAGGGGAAGTGACCGGCATGGCGAGCACTGTGCGTACCCCCGCCGCCCCCACGCGTCTCACCGGCCGGCCGAAGCGGCGCTGGGGCGCCATGGCCTTCGGCGTCGTGGTGCTGTGCGTGATGCTGTTCCCGCTGTACTGGATGGTGAACACCGCGCTCCAGCCGGCGTCCGGACTGCTGGAGGTCAGCCCCTTCCCGCACAGCCTGGACCTGTCGGGCTTCCGCTCGGCCATCACCGACCAGGGCCGCAACCTGCTGACCTCGCTGGCCGTCGCGCTCGGCGCGGTGATCATCTGCCTGGCCGTCTCGGCACCCGCCGCCTACGGGCTCGCCCAGTTCAAGCTGCGCGGCACCAGGACGATCGTCTTCGGCACCCTGATCACCCAGATGGTGCCGGGCATCGTCATCGCCAACGCCCTGTACAGCGCGTACGTGGACATGGGCCTGGTCAACTCCTACGCCGGACTGATGCTGGCCGACGCCTCGCTCGGCATCCCGTTCGCGATCGTGCTGATGCGGTCGTTCATGGTGTCCATCCCGCGCGAGGTCATCGAGGCGGCCGAGGTCGACGGTGCGGGCCGCTTCCGCACCTTCGTGCGGATCGTGCTGCCGATGAGCCGCAACTCCCTCATCACGGCGGGGCTGTTCTCGTTCCTGTACGCGTGGAGCGACTTCATGTTCGCGCTGACGCTGAACACCACGGACGACGTCAAGCCGATCACGCTGGGCATCTACCAGTACATCGGCGCCCATGTCGGCGACTGGGGCTCCGTCATGGCGGCGTCCGTGCTGTCGGCGATCCCGGCGGCCGTGCTGCTCGTCCTTTCCCAGAAGTACATCGCCGCCGGGATCACCGGCGGCTCGGTCAAGTGAGGACTGCGTTTTTCATGACTGACTTCCCCGTGTTCCCGCCCGGCTTCGTCTTCGGCGCGGCCACGGCCTCGTACCAGATCGAGGGCGCCGCGCGGGAGGACGGCCGCGGGCCGTCCATCTGGGACACCTACAGCCACACGCCCGGGAAGACCGACGGTGGTGACACCGGTGACGTCGCCTGCGACCACTACCACCGCTACCCCGAGGACGTGGCGCTGCTGCGCGAGCTGGGCGTGGACTCGTACCGCTTCTCCATCGCCTGGTCGCGCGTCCAGCCGGCCGGCGGCGGTGCGGTCAACCCCAAGGGGCTGGACTTCTACTCCCGGCTCGTCGACTCGCTCCTCGAAGCGGGCATCGAACCGGCCGCCACCCTCTACCACTGGGACCTGCCCCAGGCCCTGGAGGACCGGGGCGGCTGGCGGGTGCGCGAGACCGCGGAGCGGTTCGGGGAGTACGCCGGGATCATGGCGGAGCACCTGGGCGACCGGGTGCCGCGCTGGATCACGCTCAACGAACCGTGGTGCAGCGCGTTCCTCGGCTACTCGGTGGGCCGGCACGCGCCCGGCGCGAAGGAGGGGCGCGGCGCGCTGGCCGCCGCGCACCACCTGCTGGTCGGCCACGGCCTGGCGATGAAGGAGCTGCGGGCGGCCGGGGTCCGCGAGGCGGGCATCACGCTCAACCTCGACCGCAACGTCCCGGCCACCGAGTCGGACGCGGACCTGGCCGCCGTCGTCCGCGCGGACACCCAGCACAACCTGGTGTGGACCGAGCCGATCCTCGCGGGCCGCTACCCGGCGACCGAGGAGGAGACCTGGGGCGAGCTGATCACCGCGCAGGACTTCCGGCGCGAGGGCGACCTGGAGCTGATCTCCCAGCCGATGGACTTCCTGGGCGTCAACTACTACCGCCCCATCGTGATCGCCGCCGCCCCGCACCGCGAGGCGGACCCGGCGCTGCGCGTCGCCACCGACAACCGGTACAGCGAGGGCGAGTACCGGGGTGTCCGGAAGACGGCGATGGGCTGGCCGGTCGTGCCGGAGTCCTTCACCGATCTACTGACCGCGCTGAAGCAGACCTACGGGGACGCGCTGCCGCCGGTGCACATCACGGAGAACGGCTCGGCGGAGTTCGACACCGTGGACGCGGACGGCTCGGTGCACGACACGGACCGGGTCGACTATCTGCGGACCCATCTGACGGCGCTGCGGGCGGCGATGGACGCGGGCGTGGACGTCCGGGGCTACTACGTCTGGTCGCTGCTGGACAACTTCGAGTGGGCGCTCGGGTACGCGAAGCGGTTCGGCGTCATCCGGGTCGACTACGACACGCAGGAGCGCACGCCGAAGGACAGCTACCGCTGGTACCAGGGGCTGATCGCGGCGCACCGGGGATAGCCCGGGGCGCGCAGAAAGCCGCCCCGCCCGCCGGACGGCGGGCGGGGCGGCTTTCTGCGCGCCCCGGAGCGGGTCAGCGCGCCGCGTACGCCGCCGGGTCGGCCAGGACCCCGCGCACCACCCGGGCGGCCGCGCCCCTGGCCGCGTCGCCGGAGAGCGAGGAGGCCCGCAGTCCGCTGCCGTTGCCGTGCCACCGCCCCGACACCACCCGGTCGGCGAGCTGGGCCTGCGCCGCGTCCGCGAGCCACGGCATCAGATCGCGGTAGATGCCGCCCAGCACGACGGTGTCCAGGTCGAAGAGGTTGACCGCGCCGGACAGCACCAGGCCCATCCGGTCCCCCGCCGCCCGCAGCACTTCCAGCGTCCTCGCCTCGCCCGCGCGAGCCGGCCTCTCCAGCTCGACGAGGCCGCGCACGCCCGCCGCCGGGTCGATCCCGGCGGCCCGCAGCAGCGCCGCCTGACCCGCGTACTGCTCAAGGCAGCCGTGCGCCCCGCACCCGCACAGCGGGCCCTGCGGATCGACGACCACATGCCCCACCTCGCCGGCGAAGCCATGGGCGCCGCGCAGCAGTTCGCCGTGGAGCACCAGCGCACCGCCGACGCCGATCTCGCCGGTGAGGTAGAGGAAGCAGCCGCCGCCCCCGAGGGCACCGAACCAGAGCTCGGCCAGCGCCGCCAGATTGGCCTCGTTGTCCGAGCTGACCGCCAGCGCCCGGCCCGCCGGGCGCAGCGTGCTGAGGGCCTGGCCGAAGATGCCTTCGGCCGCGATCCGGTACCAGCCCAGGTTGGGCGCCTTGCGGACCATGCCGCCGGAGACCAGTCCCGGCAGCGCCAGCTCGACGCCGACGGCCCGCAGCCCCTGTTCGCCGGTCGAGGTGATGACCCGGTTGGTGAGCCGGGCCGCGTGGGCGAGCACCTCGGCCGGCGGGGTGTTCCGGTTGTCGATGTGCTCGGTGACCCGGACCCGGTCGGTGCCGGTGAGCCCGACCGCGCAGACCGATACGTAGTCGATGTTGATCTCGACGCCGAGCCCGGCCGGACCGGTGTCCGACACCTTCAGCACCGTGCCGGGGCGGCCGGCGCTGCCGCTGAACGTCTTGCCGGACTCGGTCAGCCGGCCCAGGGACAGCAGCTCCTCGACGAGCGAGGACACGGCGGCGCGGGTCAGCCCGACCCGGCTCGCCACCCGGGCCCTGGTCACCTCGCCCTCCTCCAGTACGGCACGCAGGACGAGGCCGAGGTTGTGGCGGCGCACGGACTCGGTTCCGGCCTTGGTGCCGGTCGGGGTGGCATGGATCTTCATCAGGCCTTCGAGCGTAGGGCCTCGCCCGCCGACGCCGCGCACATGTCCGGAGCGGCTGCCGCTCGCCGCGGGATGTGACGATCCGGTCGCACGGCATTCACCGCCCGGCCACGGCCGGGCTCCCCGGCCCGACGACGGCCTGCCCGTATCCCCTTCCTGACCTCGTCCGATCCCACAACACCCGCATATCCGGGCGAAGATGTCGCGGTGGCATCATTTCGCCAAACCCTTGGACACGTGAGGGACTCGTGAAAGGATCACCCTCAATTCCGTGGCGTGTCCCCGTATCCCGCGGCGCGTCACGCCTCGTCCCACCACCCATGGAGAACACACGTGGCCAAGACTTCTGGCCGTCGGCCCGGACGGGCTGCCGCCCGTCTCGCCGCCGCCGCGATAACCGCGGCCCTCGTCGGCACCGGTACCGCCGCCTTCGCCGCAGAGCCGGGTGACGCGCCCATGTTCGGCCTCGCCGGTCTGGACAGCGCGGGCACCTCGTACTACTACACCCCGTCCGGTGACGGCGGCCTCGAGAAGCGTGTCCAGCTCGACACCGGCTGGAAGGACGTCAAGTTCCTCGGCCGGGTCGACAACAACGCCGACAACGTCGCGGACGGCCGCTGGCAGCTCAGCACCAACGGCGACATCCACTACTACGCCAACGACAACTCCGCGGCGAAGAAGATCGGCTACGGCTGGGGCATCTACAACAAGCTGGTGTCCCCCGGCCAGTTCGGCGGCGCCGAGGGCGGCGACCTCCTCGGCCGCGATGCCAAGGGCGACCTGTACCTCTACCTGGGTTACGGCGACGGCACCGTCACCAAGCGCATGAAGGTCGGCTACGGCTGGGACATCTACAGCGAGATCGCCGGCAACGGCGACCTGACCGGCGACGGCAAGAACGACATCGTCGCCCGCGACAAGTCCGGTGTCCTGTGGCTCTACAAGGGCACCGGCAACCAGCACGACCCGTACGCCAAGCGCACCAAGATCGGCAGCGGCTGGAACCAGTACAACGCCCTGTTCGCCCCCGGTGACATCGACCTGGACGGCATCGCGGACCTGGTCGCCCGGAACGCCGCCGGCGAGCTCTACCTGTACAAGGGCACCGGCAACGCCGCCGCCCCGTACAAGCCCAAGGCAATCATCGGAACGTCGGGCTGGAACACCTACCGCCTGTTCTTCTGACCAAAAGAGCAGGTTTCGTGCGCAAAATCGTGACACGATTCGGCTGAATCCGTGGCCCGCCGTCAACTCGTGGCGGGCCACGACCGATCACGATCCATGGAGTACTTCGTGGCCGAAACCGCTGGCCGTAACCACAAGCGCACAGCCGCTCGCGCGGCAGCCGCGGCGCTCACCGCCGCCCTCGTCGCCACCGGCACCTCCGCCGTGGCCGCAGACTCCCCGCAGCCGTCGATCAGCGCGGCGCAGCAGCCGTCCGCCGCGGCTACGAAGGCGGCTGCGGCCGTCGCCCCCAACTTCGCCCTCTTCGGCGTCAACTCCGCGGGGACCGCGTACGCCTACAGGTCGAACCTCAAGGGCGGTCTCACCGCCCGCAGCCTCAACGGATCGGGCTGGACGGGCGTCAACGCCATGCTCCAGGTCGCCAACACGCAGAAGAGCAGCGGCGACAGCGACGGCATCTGGTTCCGTGAGAACAACGGGAACCTCGGCTTCCTGAAGTTCAACACCGACAAGCCGGTCGAGGCCGGCTACGGCTGGAACATCTACGACAAGCTGGTCTCCCCTGGCAACATCGGCGGCGCCGTCGCGGGCGACATCCTCGCCCGCACGCCCGGTGGTGACCTCTACGTCTACCTCGGCTACGGCACCGGCAAGGTGACAGCCCGTATCAAGGTGGGCTACGGCTGGGACATCTACAGCGAGATCGCCGGCAACGGCGACCTGACCGGCGACGGCAAGAACGACGTCGTCGCCCGCGACAAGTCCGGTGTCCTGTGGCTGTACAAGGGCACGGGGGACCAGAAGGCGCCGTTCGCCAAGCGCACCAAGATCGGCAGCGGCTGGAACCAGTACAACCGGCTGGTCTCCACGGGTGACATCACCGAGGACGGCCGGACCGACCTCCTCGCCCGGAACGCCGCGGGTGAGCTCTACCTGTACAAGGGCACCGGCAAGGCCGCCGCCCCGTACGCGGCCAAGGTGAAGGTCGGCACGAGCGGCTGGAACAGCTACAAGTTCCTCTTCTGAGCCACTCGGCAGTTCCGCGCGGACATGTTCCACCCGGCGGATGAGAGCCGGAACGTGCGCACCGGGACATGAGAGAGGGCCGCATCCCCGTCGCCGGGGATGCGGCCCTCTCGCCGTACTGCCTGCCGGCCCTACTTGCGGATCAGGCTGCGGAGCACGTACTGCAGGATGCCGCCGTTGCGGTAGTAGTCCGCCTCACCGGGGGTGTCGATGCGGACGACGCCGTCGAACTCCACACCGGTGTCGGTGGTGACCTTGACGGTGCGCGGGGTGGTGCCGTTGTTCAGCTCGGTCACGCCGGTGAAGGAGAAGGTCTCCTCGCCGGTGAGGCCGAGGGACTCGGCGGTCGCGCCCTCCGGGTACTGGAGCGGGAGGACGCCCATGCCGATGAGGTTCGAGCGGTGGATGCGCTCGTAGGACTCGGCGATGACGGCCCTGACGCCCAGGAGCGCGGTGCCCTTGGCGGCCCAGTCGCGGGACGAGCCGGAGCCGTACTCCTTGCCCGCCAGGATGACGAGCGGGGTGCCGGCGGCCTGGTAGTTCTGCGAGGCGTCGTAGATGAACGAGACCGGCGCGTCGGCCTGGGTGAAGTCGCGGGTGAAGCCGCCCTCGGTGCCCGGCGCGATCTGGTTGCGCAGGCGGATGTTGGCGAACGTGCCGCGGATCATGACCTCGTGGTTGCCACGGCGCGAGCCGTAGGAGTTGAAGTCACGGCGCTCGATGCCGTTCTCCGTGAGGTACTTGCCGGCCGGGGTGTCGGCCTTGATCGCACCGGCCGGGGAGATGTGGTCGGTGGTGACCGAGTCGCCCAGCTTCGCGAGGACGCGGCCGCCGGTGATGTCCTCGACCGGGGTCGTCTCCATCGTCATGCCCTCGAAGTACGGGGGCTTGCGCACGTAGGTGGACTCGGAGTCCCACTCGAAGGTGTTGCCGGTGGGGATGGACAGCGCCTGCCACTGGGCGTCGCCTGCGAAGACGTCCTGGTAGGACTTGTTGAACATGTCCTCGCCGATGGTGTTCGCCACGACGTCGTTGACCTCGGCCTCGGTCGGCCAGATGTCCTTCAGGTAGACCGGCTTGCCCTGCTGGTCGGTGCCCAGGGCGGCCCGCGTGATGTCGGCCCTCATCGAACCGGCGATGGCGTAGGCGACGACCAGCGGCGGGGAGGCCAGGTAGTTCATCTTGACGTCGGGGTTGATACGGCCCTCGAAGTTACGGTTGCCGGAGAGCACCGAGGTCACGGCCAGATCGTGGTCGTTGACCGCCTTGGAGACCTCGTCCAGCAGCGGGCCGGAGTTGCCGATGCAGGTGGTGCACCCGTAGCCGACGAGGTTGAAGCCGAGCTTTTCGAGGTAGGGGGTCAGGCCCGCCTTGTCGAAGTAGTCGGTGACGACCTTCGAACCGGGTGCCAGTGTCGTCTTCACCCACGGCTTGCGGGAGAGACCCTTCTCGACCGCCTTCTTCGCCACGAGCGCCGCCGCGACCATGACGGTCGGGTTCGAGGTGTTGGTGCAGGAGGTGATCGCGGCCACGGCGACGGCGCCGTGGTCGATCTCGTACGTCGAGCCGTCGGGGGCCATCACGGTGACCGGCATGTGCGGCCCGTCGTCCGGCGTGTTGGGCGGAACGTCGGAGGCGGGGAAGGACTCCTTGCCGGTCTCGTCGACCGTGTCCACGTAGTTGCGGACGTCCTGCGCGAACTGCTGGGAGGCGTTGGCGAGGACGATGCGGTCCTGCGGGCGCTTCGGGCCGGCGATGGAGGGGACGACCGTGGAGAGGTCGAGCTCCAGCCGCTCGGAGAAGTCCGGCTCGGCGGCCGGGTCGAGCCAGAGGCCCTGCTCCTTGGCGTACGCCTCGACGAGCGCGACCTGCTGCTCGTCGCGGCCGGTGAGGCGCAGGTACTTCAGCGTCTCGTCGTCGATCGGGAAGATCGCGGCGGTGGAGCCGAACTCCGGCGACATGTTGCCGATGGTGGCGCGGTTCGCGAGCGAGGTGGCGGCGACGCCCTCACCGTAGAACTCGACGAACTTGCCGACGACACCGTGCTTGCGGAGCATCTCGGTGATGGTCAGCACGAGGTCGGTGGCGGTGGTGCCGGCCGGGAGCTCGCCGGTCAGCTTGAAGCCGACGACGCGCGGGATGAGCATGGAGACCGGCTGGCCGAGCATCGCGGCCTCGGCCTCGATGCCGCCGACGCCCCAGCCCAGCACGCCGAGGCCGTTGACCATGGTGGTGTGCGAGTCGGTGCCGACGAGGGTGTCGGGGTACGCCTGGCCGTTACGGACCATGACCGTGCGGGCCAGGTGCTCGATGTTGACCTGGTGGACGATGCCGGTGCCCGGGGGGACGACCTTGAACTCGTCGAAGGCGCTCTGGCCCCAGCGCAGGAACTGGTAGCGCTCCTTGTTGCGGCCGTACTCCAGCTCGACGTTCTGGGCGAACGCGTCCTTGGTGCCGAACTTGTCGGCGATGACGGAGTGGTCGATGACCAGCTCGGCCGGGGCGAGCGGGTTGATCTTCGCCGGGTCACCGCCGAGCTCCTTGACGGCCTCACGCATGGTGGCGAGGTCCACGACACACGGCACACCGGTGAAGTCCTGCATGATCACGCGGGCCGGCGTGAACTGGATCTCCTGGCTGGGCTGAGCCTGGGAGTCCCAGCCACCGAGCGCCCGGATGTGGTCGGCGGTGATGTTCGCGCCGTCCTCCGTGCGGAGCAGGTTCTCCAGCAGCACCTTCAGGCTGTAAGGGAGGCGCGCGGAGCCCTCGACCTTGTCCAGCTTGAAGATCTCGTACGACTCGTCGCCCACGCGCAGCGTGCTGCGGGCGTCGAAGCTGTTCGCCGACACGACAGTCTCCTTCATCAATGTGCGCGTAACTCCGCGCCGCGCCTCACTACGGCGGGCGCCGCGTGGTGCTGCCTACAGCCACCCGGCCATCCGCTAAGGTAAGGCTTAGTTAGGTAGCCCTCACCGTGCGGCGGCCCGCTGTGCGCCTTCGGCATATATCTCGATGTCGAGATAACTCTAGTACATCGCCGGGGAAGGGTCATGTCGGGGCGCGCTTGACCGTCCCGTCTCAGTCGATCTGGTTCCAGTCTCAAATGATCTGGTCCGGTCCGCTCGGCGTCTCCGATGATCTGGTCCGCCAGACACCTGCCGGGCGGGAGGCAGCCCTCGCCGATTGAGCGCGGAGGCTGCTGGGGGCTCGTGCGTGGAGTTGTCACCGGTGACTGCGATGATCGCCCTGGCCAGCGTGGGCACGCTGGAATCGCGACTCTGGGGTGGCTCGAATGGATACGTGGCAGGAGCTTTCGGCGCTGGTGGAAGAGCGGCTGAAGGCGGTGTCGTCCGGCGAGCGTGGCGTGTTCGCCGCCAGCATCGCGGAACGCCTGATGAGCCGGCACGAGGCACTGCCGGAGGACGAGCAGGCGCCGTTCACCGTGAGCCTGCGACCGCTGCTGAATTCCGTGTGGGAGGGGGTCCTGGGCGACTCGACGGCGTTCTCGGTGGTCAAGCGCGGTGTCGGCGAGTACATGCTCAGCGAGTACTGCCACAACGACGGCCAGGACGGGCCGGACGACGCGGACGAGTCTGCCGCAGCGGCGACCTTGTATGCCGCACATGCCTACCTGTTCACCTGTCAGGAATTCGCCGTCTGGAACAGCGACCGGGCAGTTGAGGCGATCGACCAACACCTTCAGTACCTGGCTGATCAGGAAGAAGACGAACTCCCCGTCGACACGGACGAGGCGCTCACCTCCGAGTTGCAGCGGCAACTACGGGATCTGGACCTCATCGCACGCTACTCAAAGGATCTTCGCCACGCCGGCTTGGGACTGCCCGTCGACACGTCCATCCGACTCCGGGTGGAGCTACGCGCTCCTCTCTCCAGCCGTGAGTGAGCCCGCAGGGAGTCACCGCCTCGCCCTCGGGTGGGTCACACCACTGCTGGCCTGCGTCGACCAGACTGTTTGAGACGGGCTGTCTTTTCGCGTCTGTGCCGCGTTCGATGGCTGCGAGCCGGTTCTTGAGCCGGTAGCTGGGGCCGTTGATAGAGATGGCATCGCAGTGGTGAAGGAGTCGGCCGAGGATGGCGGTGGCGAGGACTTCGTCGCCGAACGCCTGTCCCCATTCGCTGAAGGTCGACCAAGCCGCTCGTAGCGCGGGCCACATCAGCCCACGTGAGCCACCCGCCTGACACCCCGGCACCGAGGTCCGCGCTGTCTCACGGAAGACAGTCCAGCCAGGTCAGCCCCGCCCCCGGCGACTGACTTCACTGAGACAGGACAGCGCTTGACCGCCCCCATCCGACCGAGGCGTTCACTCAGCGAACCCGGCCGCGGATTCCGGTTGTGTCAGCGGTCGGCCGTCTCTTCCTGGCCGCACTGGTTCGCACGGTCCACCTCGGCCATGTGTTCCTCGGCCCACGCACGGAGCATGGCCAGCGGTTGTTCCAGCGTCAGGCCGAGCGGGGTGAGCCGGTAGTGCACGCGCGGCGGCACGGTCGCCTCCACCCGACGGCCGACGAGGCCGTCACGGGTCAGCCCTCGAAGGGTGACCGAGAGCATCTTCTGCGAGACGCCGGTCATCCGGCGCTGCAGTTCCGCGAAGCGGACCTCCCCCGGGGACGCCTCCGCCAGCACTTTGATGGCCATGGACGTCCACTTCGTACCGATCCGGTCGAGCAGACGGCGGGTCGGACACTGCGGGTTGAACAGATCTCCACGATCCCCATGAGGGGGAGGCGGCGTCGAGGAGGTCACCTGGGGCTCACCACCTGTGGCAGAAGTGCGGTCTTGGCCCTCCCACAGTAGTTACGCTGCACCGCCCCGAGGAACTGCTCGCCCTTCTGGAACCGTTCCTCGCCTCGGCGGGGTCCACCGCCGGTCCTCGCGCGGGCCACGTGTGAACCACCCGGCGCCGCAGTCGGTGGCGTCCCCGTCCGGACCGGGGTGTCCTGCCCCAGACGCGGCCCGTCAGTCGAGACAGAACTCGTTGCCCTCGATGTCCTGCATCGCGAGGCACGACTCGTCGTAGCCGTCGGCACGCAGGAGTTGCACGCGCACCGCGCCGAACGCGAGCAGTCGTGCGCACTCGGCCTCCAGCGCGGCGACGCGCTCCTCGCCCACGAGCCCGGTGGCGACCCGGACATCGAGATGCACCCGGTTCTTGACGGCCTTGCCTTCGGGAACGCGCTGGAAGAACAGCCGCGGGCCCACACCTGAGGGGTCATGGCAGACGAACGCCGCACCCTGACGCTCGGGCGGCAGCGAGCGGTCGAAATCGTCCCACGTGGCGAACCCCTGCGGCGGCGACGGTACGACGTACCCCAACACCTCGCACCAGAAGCGAGCGACGCGCTCGGGTTCCGCGCAGTCGAAGGTGACCTGGACCTGCTTGATCGACGTCATCGGGCCAGCTTACTGACGCGTACTGATCACGGGGATCTGTCGGCGGACATCGTCCAGCAGGTTCCGCATCGCGATGCGGAAGATCTCGGCCTGGTGGTCGCCGAGGAAGGCCGCGTGCCCGAACACCTCCAGGATGACAAGGCCGTTCAGGTGCCCCCACGCGCTCATCAGGAGAGCGGTCGCGGGGGGCGGCAGATGTCCCAGACCGTAGTGCGGCAGCTGTTCCAGATGCGCCCGGAGCCCGGGTGAGAGCGCGGGGGTCTCGGCGGCGGCGAGCTGCGCCTCGCTGAACCCGTCGAACATCTCGCGCTCGAAGATCGCGCTCATCCGGCGCATCGCCCGGGTGGTCGGGCCGTCGACGGGTGCCGCGTAGTCCCGCAGCGGCGTTCCGTAGAGAAGCTGGAAGCGCTCGGGGTGGGCGACGGCCCATCGGCGGTAGCCCTCGGCCGCGATCACCAGGCGTGGCAGGGCCGGGTCGTCCGGCTCGGTGTCGACGGCAGCCTGCACGGCATCGGCCAAGTCGCCGTACGCCTTGGTGATGAGCTCGGTGACGAGAGCCTCCCGGCTCGGGAAGTAGTGGTAGAGCGCCTGCACGGTCATCCCCAGGTCCCGGGCGACCGCGCGCAGGGACAGGGCCGCGGGGCCGTTCTCGGTGATGTGGCGCTCGGCCGCGTCCAGGATCTCCCGGGTGGCGGCGGCCCGGCGGCGCTGGCGCAGGGTGGGCGGGGCCGTTGCGTGTTCGTCGGCAGGCATGCGGGGGACGGTACGGCGGTCGCCGTATGCCGGGCAAGAAGAACTTGCCTGCCGTGAAGAAAATCTCACACTGCCAAATCTTCTGTCCCGTCACTAACGTCACTCGCGGCGACAACGAGTGCGACACCGCACCTGATTCGGACGGGGCGAAGAGCTCCGCGGAGCAGTGCGCCGGCAGCACCCCCTTGCTCGACTCCGGCCGCTTCGAGCCGACTTCACCGTATGGACACCTAAGGAGATCGTGCGTGTTTGAACGCATAGCCGAACTGGCGATTCGCCGGCCCCGGCTGATACTCATCGTCGCCGTCGTGGCTGTCGCCCTCATGGGCGTCCTGGGCTCCGGCGCGTTCGGCAAGTTGCTCGGGGGCGGCTACGACGACCCGGCCTCCCAGTCCACCCGGGCCGGGAAGGTCATCGACGAGAAGTTCGGCGGAGAGACGAACCTGGTCCTGCTGGTCCGCGCCTCCGAGGGCCGCGTCGACGCCCCGGCCGCGGAGCGGAGCGGCCGGGCGCTGCTGGCCGGCCTCAAGAAGGAGAAGAGCCTGGAGAACGTGGTCTCGTTCTGGGACACGGGCAGCGATTCCCTCCGTTCCGAGGACGGCCGCGAGGCCATGGTGCTCGCCCACGTGAAGGGGGACGACACCGAGCGGGACGAGAACGCCAAGAGCGTCATCGACGCCTACACCGGGCCGTACAAGGACACGCTCACGGTCCGGGCGGGCGGCGCCGCCGCCGTGACCAGTGAGATGGGGAAGCAGTCGGGCGAGGATCTCCTCCTGGCCGAGGGCATCGCCATACCGCTGACGCTCGTGCTGCTCCTGATCGTCTTCGGCAGCGCGGTCGCCGCCCTGCTGCCGCTGGTGATCGGAATCATCGCCATCGCGGGCACGTTCGCGGAACTCTTCCTCCTCGGCAGCGTCACCGATGTCTCCGTCTTCGCCGTCAACCTGACCACGGCGCTGGGGCTCGGCCTCGGCATCGACTACGCCCTGCTGATGATCAGCCGGTTCAGGGAACAGCTCGCGACAGGCGCGGGCGTGGACGACGCCGTCCGGCGGACGGTGAGCACCGCGGGCCGAACGGTCGCGTTCTCCGCCGCGACCGTGGCGGCCGCGCTCGCCGCCCTCCTGGTGTTCCCGCAGTACTTCCTGCGCTCGTTCGGCTACGCCGGGGTCGGGGTCGTCGCCATCGCGGCCCTCAGTACCCTGTTCGTCATGCCCGCCCTGTTCGCCGTCCTGGGTCACCGGGTCAACAGCGGGCGGATGCCGTGGGCGAAGCCGGGGCGCTCCAGCACCCGGGCACCGATGTGGGGACGGCTGGCCGGAACCGTCATGCGGCGGCCCGCGCTCACCGCGCTGCCCGTGCTCGCGGTCCTGCTGGTCGCGGCGGGCCCGCTCCTCGGCATCACCTTCGGCACCCCGGACGAACGCGTGCTGTCCCCGGACGCCGAGAGCCGTCAGGTCTCGGAGGTCCTGCAGAAGAAGTTCAACGGCAATGACGACGCGGCCCTCCACGTCGTCATCGACACATCGGTGAGCAAGGCCCCTCTGACGTCGTACGCGGTCGAACTGTCCGGTCTCGACGGCGTCGCCCGCGTCGAGACCAGTGCGGGAACCTACACCGCCGGACGGTCCGCGGCCGCCGGCCCCGGCGACACCGCCCTCGGCCGCCCCGACGCACAGCGGATCAACGTGGTGAGCGCCCTGCCGCCGAAGTCGGACGAGTCCCAGAGCCTGGTCGGCGAGGTGCGGGCGGTCGCCCCGCCCGCCGGATCACACGCCCTGGTGGGCGGAACCGACGCCGTACTGGTCGACGCCAAGGGTGCGATCGGCAATCGCCTCCCGCTCGCGGTGGCCCTGGTCGTCCTCACCACGTTCCTGCTGCTCTTCCTGTTCACCGGCAGCATCGTGCAGCCGCTGCGTGCGCTGGTGCTCAACGTGATCAGCCTGGGAGCGACCCTCGGCGTCATGACCTGGATCTTCCAGGACGGCCACCTCTCCTCCCTGCTCGGCTTCACAGCGCAGCCGATGGAGGTGTCCATGACCGTGCTGATGTTCTGCATCGCCTTCGGCCTCTCCATGGACTACGAGGTCTTCGTCACCAGCCGCATCAAGGAACTCCACGACCTGGGCGAGGACAACGAGTCCGCCGTGACCAACGGCCTCGGGCACACGGGACGCATCGTCAGCGCGGCGGCGTGCCTCCTGGCGGTGAGCTTCTTCGCCTTCGGGACGGCCGAGCTGAGCTTCATGCAGCTGTTCGGCCTGGGCAGCGGCCTCGCCATCCTCATCGACGCCGTCGCGGTACGCGGCATCCTGGTGCCCGCCGCGATGCGGCTGCTCGGCCGGTCGGCCTGGTACGCGCCCGGCTTCCTGCGCACGTTCCACGGGCGGTTCGGCCTCAGCGAGGGCGGCCCCGCGCCCGAACCGGCAACGGCCGCAGCCGCAGCCGCAATCGCCGGCTCGCCGGAGTACGTGACCGAGCCGCCGTACGCGAAGGACTCGACGCAGGTCTGACCACACCCGGTCCGGATGCCCCGCGAAGGTGCCCGCCTCCCCCACCGGAGGCGGGCACGTTCACGCGGCATCCGGACCGGGTCGGGGCGGATGGTGCCGGGCATGGTGAACTTCGAGTCCGGCGGACGGAACGGGTCCGACAGACGGAACGGGTCCGGCGGGCAGATCGGGTCCGACGGGCAGATCGGGTCCAGCAGCGGATCGGGTCCAGCGGCGGAGACGCGGGCGGAGAGAGACGGTGGGGCAGGGCATGACCGAGCACGGCAAGGACCACGGGTATCTGCTGGACAACCAGCAGTCGGAGGCGGGCGTCCGGTTCGGCGCGCTGGCCGAGCTGTTCGACCCGGTGACATTCCGGCACATCGACCGGATCGGCATCACCGAGGGCATGCGGTGCTGGGAGGTCGGAGCCGGCGGCCCCTCCGTTCCCGCGGGTCTCGCCGAACGGGTCGGCGCCACCGGGCAGGTCGTCTGCACCGACATCGACGTGTCCTGGGCCCAGGACGCCGCCTCCGACGTCGTCGAAGTCCTGCGCCACGACGTCGCGGCCGATCCGCCGCCGCCGGGTGGTTTCGACCTGGTGCACGCCCGGCTGGTCCTGGTGCACGTCGTCGACCGCGCCGAGGCACTGCGCCGCATGGTCCAGGCGCTGCGCCCCGGTGGTGTGCTGCTCCTGGAGGACGCCGATCCGGGGCTGCAGCCTCTGCTGTGCCCGGACGAGTCGGGCCCCGAACAGCGGCTGGCCAACCGTCTGCGGTCCGGGTTCCGGAAACTCATGGCGGCGCGCGGCGCCGATCTCTCGTACGGCCGGACGCTGCCCCGGCGGCTGCGCGAGGCCGGCCTGCTCGCCGTGGAGGCGGACGCCTGTTTCCCGATCACCTCGCCGGCCTGCACCGTTCTTGAGGCTGCGACCGTACGGCAGATCCGTGGCCGACTCGTGGCCGCGGGGATCGCGACCGACGAGGACATCGACCGCCATCTGGCGAACGTCGCCACCGGAGACCTCGATCTGGCGACGGCCCCGATGATCTCCGCCTGGGGCCGGCGCCCGTAACCGGCCGGGAGCCTTCGGCCGGGGTGCGCGCGAGGTGTGCCCGGGAGGGCACGGGGGTGGCGCGGCGGGCCGCGCGGTGGACGGCCGGATCGGTCAGGATTGGAGAAGCGAGGGTCGCGCGACCTTGCGTAGCCTGACCGTCATGGACATCACCATTCACACGAGCGCCCTCCCGCACGACGACCCGGACGCGTCCCTGGCCTTCTACCGCGACACCCTCGGCTTCGAGGTCCGCAGTGATGTCGGACAGGGCAGGATGCGCTGGATCACGGTCGGCCCGGCGGGTCAGCCCGACACGTCCATCCTCCTGGCGCCCCCGGCCGCCGACCCCGGGGTCACCGAGGAGGAGCGCCGCACCATCACCGAGATGATGGCCAAGGGCACCTACGGGTGGATCCTGCTGGCTACCCGGGACCTCGACGGAACCTTCGAGAAGGTGCAGGCGGGCGACACCGAGGTCGTCCAGGAGCCGACCGAGCAGCCGTACGGAATCCGCGACTGCGCCTTCCGCGATCCCGCGGGCAACATGGTCCGCATCCAGGAACTCCGCTGAGCCGTCCCGGTTTCCGCACCCGCCGGCAGTCACCGTCATGAGAAGGAGTCCTCTCGTGTGCCATCCCTCGTGGGCGCGGGCCCGCGCCGCAGAGCAGCGACTGCGCGACCTGGCACTGCTGCGCCGGGTCCGCGACCGGATCGACCGGGAGTACGCGCAGCCGCTGAACGTGGAGGCGCTCGCCCGCGGCGTGAACATGTCCGCAGGGCACCTCAGCCGCCAGTTCCGGTCGGCGTACGGCGAGTCGCCGTACTCGTACCTGATGACGCGTCGCGTCGAGCGCGCGAAGGCGCTGCTGCTCCGTGACGGTCTCAGCGTCACCGAGATCTGCTTCGCGGTCGGCTGCGCGTCGCTGGGCACCTTCAGCACCCGCTTCACCGAGCTGGTCGGGATGCCGCCCAGCGCCTACCGGCGCCGTGCGACGGGCGCCGCGGCGGGGATGCCGCCCTGCGTGGTGAAACAGGTGACCCGACCGGTCAGGAATCGAGAGGCGCCCGCCCCGGAGCCACAACTAGCGTGATGGGCTTGGCATCCATCGAATCCATCGCCCTCGAAGTGGACGACCCCACGGTCTCCTAGCGCTTCTCCACCTCCACCTCCGCCTTCGGACTGCATACGCAGCTGCGCCTGCGGGCCTCGGAGGCACCCTGGCCAAGGACGTCGGGGTCTCCCCCGACGGCACCGGATCTCACCGGATCTCACCGGATCGTGATCGGCGGCAACGCCGGTTCCGTTCACCGGCCCGGACGGGTTCGCCCGGGGGGCCGCGTCGCCGGCGCTCACGCCCTGACGGCCCCTCGCGAGCCACTCCCGCGGCGAGCGCGAACGGAACCGTCGCCCGGTGACAAGTACAGGGTGAGACCGTCGCCCGGCGGTCGGAGACGGAGACTCCGTGAAACCGGTTGTCCGGCAACATAAGGGGCGCGGTGACCGCGCCCCTGAGCACGAAGGCGACAACGACAGCGACGCCCAGCTGACGCGGTCGGCGGCCGGCGACGCTGCGGCGTTCACCCCGCTGGTGGAGAAGTACTCGACCGTCCTGCATGGCTACTTCGCCCGGCGCATGCCCGGCGCGGCTGACGATCTGCTGGCCGAGGCATGGTTGCAGGCGTTCGCCGCACGGTGCACGTTCGACCCCGCACGCGGCTCGGCGAGGGGCTGGCTGTTCGGGGTGGCCCGCAACGTACTGTCCCAGCACCTGCGACGGGCGGGGCGGAAAGAGGCCGTACCGGGACCGGAGATCACCGACCCCTGGCAGGCGGTGGACCAGCGGCTCGACGCGGCCGCACTGGCACCGGCCCTGCGCCAGGGGCTGGCCGAACTTCCGGTCGAGGAGAGGGAGTTGCTGCTCCTGGTCAGCTGGGAGCAACTCACCCCTGCGGAGGCGGCCACCGCTGTGGGCATCCCCGCGGGCACGGCCCGCTCGCGGCTGCACCGGGCCCGCGGCCGGCTGCGCGACCGGCTCGCCCCCCACCCGGTGGGCCGGCAGCTGAGCGTGACGGGAGACCTGGCGTGAGTCCGTACGACGCCATGGGGCGGACCGGCATGAATCCGTACGACGAGGTGGAGCAGACCGGCATGAGGACACACGGCGTGAAGGAGAGCGGTATGGACGAGCGAGGGACGCTGCTGGACTTCCCGGGCGCCGATGAACTGGTGGCCGCGGGGCAGGTCGAGCAGCCGTCGGCACAGGCACTGTCCGACGCGCTGGCGCGGGTCGAGACGGCGGTGGCGGTGGCGGCGGAGGCGGCCGGGCACGGGACGGGCGCCGTTGCCGTGACGCCGGTCCGGCGGCTGTCCCCGCGCCGCCGGATCCTCGTCGGCATGTTCACCGCCGCCGCGGTCGCGGCCGGCGCGGTGACGTACGCGAACGCCGGTGACGGGTCCGCGGCGCCCACGGGCCCGCAGGGCGGGACACAGGCGGCCGGCGCGTCCGTCTTCCTGAACGACATGTCCACCGTTGCCGCAAGCCAGTCGGTCACCACGGGGAAGTACTGGAAGACGCACACGCCGATCGGGGACACCTACCTCTCGCAGTCCATGGACTTCTACGTCACGAACGGCGGCAAGGCCTACAAGAAGGGTCGCCGGCCGGACTGGGCGTTCGGGCCGAAGGACGTCGACTGGAAGGGTCTGGATCAGCTGACCACCGACCCGGCGAAACTGCTCCAGCTGCTGCAGGCACCGCCGAAGGCCAAGGCCATCGCCCCCTTCGACCAGGCGACCGCCCTGCTCGGCGACGCCCCTGCGAGCCCGAAGCTGCGGGCAGGGGTGTTCAAGGCGATGGCCGGACTGAAGGGCGTCAAGCTCGTCGGGTCCGTCAAGGACAGCACCGGACGCGGCGGGACGGCCCTTGAGTTCCAGGAGGCCAAGAGCCTCGGCCGGGTGACCGTCGACCCGAAGACGAGCGCGATCCTGGAGTACACCTTCACGTGGACGTCGGGACCGAGCAAGGGCAAGGTCACCCACCACACGATCCTGTCGATGGGCTTCACGGACAAGATCGGCTGAACCTGATGGCGGGACAGGACGAGCGCTGAGAAACGGGGCAGGGTGGCGGGTGGCGTACGCGCACAGCTCCCCCACCACCCTGCCCCGCCACCCACTCCCATCACCGGCTCCCGTCGCCCGCTCCCGTCCCCCACTCCCGCCGCCCGCTCCCGTCCCCTACGCAGAGGTCCGCCGACGGACCAGCTCCTTGCCCTCCTCCGGCAGCGCGTCGGCGGCCAGCAGCCGCGGCAGCAGGTCACCCTCCAGGGTCATGGCCCGGAAGACGAGGGCTACGGTCACGTCGTGATCCGGCCGGTGCACGACCTCGACCGGGTCGTCGGCGCGGATGTCGCCGGGCTCGATCACACGCAGGTACGCCCCGGGCAGCGCGGCCTGCGTGAACCGCTTGATCCAGCCGTCACGCCCCAGCCAGCCCTGGAACGTCCCGCACGGGATCCGCGCGCAGGACACCTCCAGGATCACATCCGGCCCGATCCGCCAACGCTCGCCGATCAGGGCGCCGTTGACGTCCAGCCCAAGGGTCGTGAGGTTCTCCCCGAAGACTCCGTTGGCCAGTGGCCGGCCCAGCTCGGCCGCCCAGCCGTCGAGGTCCTCGCGGGCGTAGGCGTAGACGGCCTGGTCGGAGCCGCCGTGGTGCTTCACGTCGTAGACCCGGTCACCGGCGAGGCCGACCGCACCGGTGCCCTTGGGGCCGGGGGCCGTGACGGCGACCGGCCCGTCGACAGGCCGCTTGTCGATACCGGTCGAGCTCAGCCCCTTCCAGGGGTTGGGACGGGGGCGACCTGTATTGACGGAGAGCAGCTTCATTCCGGGACCATACGACCGTCCCCGCGCCGGGGCGACACATTTATCCTGCCGTTCAACCCCGTCAGGGGCTGACGTAGTCGCCCCAGCCGAATGTGGCAACGTAGGCCCGCCGGAGGGCATCCCCGCCACGTCCGCCCCGGAGGCGAATGACCGCCCATGCGAGGGCAAACCCGGCGATGACGCACCCGGAGACGATCAAGGTCCAGCGAGGGCCCGCGGAACTGGCGATGACGACCAGGGCGATGACCGTCACGAACAGTCCGATGTGGGCACCGCCGACGTCTGCGCGCAGTGCTTTCCGTATGGCCTGACGGTCAGCACGGATGTCTCGGGTGTACCGGTCCGACGACGCTCCGGCGTCCTCGCCCGACTTGCTGTCATGCGTCATGAGATCCACCCGTCGAAGTCGTGCAGCCCACGCCACGAGCAGATGACGACGCTCCGTCACCGGTGTCGGCGCGGTGGGTCAGGTGGCCGTCCGTGAGCCGCCAGAAGTGCTGGTGAGGAGTCAGCTGCCAGGTTTCGTCGGCGGTGATCGCCTGCGTGATCCATTCGTGTAGTTGCGGGAGGGCGTGCGCTCGCAGAACAGCGCGGGTGGCAGCACGTTCAGTGGCTTCGACCGGGTGGACGTCAATGCTGAAGCCGACCATGTCCGGATGGATGCCGCGGCCGTAGTTGCGGGGGTTCGGAGCGACCCATGCCGCTCCCAGGACGATGGTCCCGCTGTCATGCCCAGAGAGGAACCGCAGGTCCGTGACGTGGGTCAGGTGAGGGCCGAGACACTCGTTGATGTCGGTGGTGGTCAGTGGCCAGGCAAGGTGCCGGGGCAGTCTTCGATTTCGGGCGGACATGACAGGCAGAATGGCAGAAGGTCACTATCGGCTTCACGGGCGTTCCGTTCGGCGGCGGCTCGACCTTGTGCCGCAGCTCCACGAACATCCCGCCGCCCGACGCCGACCACTCGGCACCGGCGACCGCACCCGATGGACACGCTCCACGTGCCGAACCCGCACCAGGGGCGGACCATGGAGTCGGGCGACAGCGCCCGTGCTCAGCCGCGCCCCCGCGCTGCGGCCCTGCACCCGCCCGTCACTCGAACACCACACCCCACCAACAGCCTCATCTCATATCTGAGATAGCCTTTCGGTATGTCAGACGACTACCTCGTACGTATCGGCAAGCTCATCCGTGACGCCCGTCAGCACCGGGGCTGGACACAGAGCCAGCTTGCCGAGGCGCTCGCCACCAGCCAGAGCGCCGTGAACCGCATCGAGCGCGGCAATCAAAACATCAGCCTTGAGATGATTGCCCGTATCGGTGAAGCACTCGACAGTGAGATCGTGTCGCTCGGCTACGCCGGCCCCATGCACCTGCGGGTGGTCGGCGGGCGCCGGCTGTCCGGCGCCATCGACGTCAAGACCAGCAAGAACGCCTGCGTGGCGCTGCTCTGCGCCTCGCTGCTCAACAAGGGCCGTACGGTGCTGCGCCGGGTGGCCCGCATCGAGGAGGTCTACCGCCTCCTGGAGGTGCTGAACTCCATCGGGGTGCGCACCCGGTGGATCAACGACGGCACCGATCTGGAGATCGTCCCGCCCGCCCGGCTCGACATGGACGCCATCGACGCGGACGCCGCCCGCCGGACCCGGTCGATCATCATGTTCCTGGGGCCGCTGCTGCACCGGATGGACCAGTTCAAGCTGCCGTACGCGGGCGGCTGCGACCTCGGCACCCGGACCATCGAGCCGCACATGATCGCGCTGCGCCGCTTCGGCCTGGAGATCGCCGCCACCGAGGGCATCTACCACGCCCAGGTCGACCACGCCGTCACACCCGGCCGCCCGATCGTGCTGACCGAGCGCGGTGACACCGTGACCGAGAACGCGCTGCTGGCCGCCGCCCGGCACGACGGCACCACCGTCATCCGTAACGCGTCCTCCAACTACATGGTCCAGGACCTCTGCTTCTTCCTGGAGGCGCTGGGCGTACGGGTGGACGGGGTCGGCACGACCACGCTGACCGTGCACGGTGTGCCGACCATCGACGTGGATGTCGACTACTCCCCGTCCGAGGACCCGGTCGAGGCGATGAGCCTGCTCGCCGCCGCCGTCGTGACCGAGTCCCAGCTGACGATCCGCCGGGTGCCGATCGAGTTCCTGGAGATCGAGCTCGCGGTGCTGGAGGAGATGGGCGTCGACTGCGACCGTACGTCGGAGTACGCGGCCGACAACGGACGGACCCGGCTGGTCGACCTGACGGTCAGGCCCTCCAAACTGGAGGCGCCGATCGACAAGATCCACCCGATGCCGTTCCCCGGCCTCAACATCGACAACGTGCCGTTCTTCGCGGCCATCGCCGCCTCCGCCCACGGCCAGACCCTCATCCACGACTGGGTCTACGACAACCGCGCCATCTACCTCACCGACCTCAACCGCCTCGGCGGCCGGCTCCAGCTCCTGGACCCGCACCGGGTGCTCGTCGAGGGTCCGACCCGGTGGCGCGCGGCCGAGATGATGTGCCCGCCCGCACTGCGGCCGGCCGTGGTGGTGCTGCTCGCGATGATGGCGGCCGAGGGCACCTCCGTACTGCGCAACGTCTATGTGATCAACCGCGGCTACGAGGAACTGGCGGAGCGGTTGAACTCGGTGGGTGCGCAGATCGAGATCTTCCGGGACATTTAATACGCGAGTGCCGCCGCACTCCTCCCTGACCTGCTGCCCAGTGGGTCAGGGAGGGGTGCGGCGGCATCTCTGGGACTTCTCTGGGACTTCTCCGGAACTTTGAGCCCGCGGGGCGGGCTACGGGCCCACGCTCCACAGGCTCTGCCGACCAGCCGTGGCTACGCGAAGATCGCGTCGATGGCGGCGCTGCCCCGTGAGCCGACGCGAGGCAGGGAGTGGGAGTACTTCCGCAGCGTGAACCCGGGATCGGAGTGTCCCAGCCACTGCGTCAGGGAGACGATCGATTCTCCAGCCTCCAGTTCCTCGGAGGCGTAGAAGTGGCGCAGGGCGTGGAAGCCGTGCTCCCAGGAGGGCTCCTACATGCGAGCACCGTCATCGTTCCGCTCCTCCAGCGGAGCGAGCACCCCCGCTGCGGCAAGAGCGGGCTTCCACACGTAGGAGTTGAAGCAATTCCGGTTGATGGCCTTCCGCTCGCGTCCCGTCACCAGGAGGGGGCCTTGGCCCAAGGCCCCCTCCAGCAGTTCACCCGTCGCCTCGTCGGTGACAGAGTTACCGGGCGCCGCCTGGTGACGGCGTGACCCTGGGAGCCCGTCGCGACGGCTCCCCCCAGTCATCGTCCCGATGTGCACGTCTCTGCCGCCCTGCCCGGTTCGTTCCGGGTGGCGTCCGGCTGTCCGCCCTCGTTCACCGCATCCCCGCCCTGTTACTGGTGTTGTCGGCCCGGCCTCGCTCGCCCGTGGCAACCGCACCCCCGATGACCTGGCCGAGTGCCGTCCCGCCAGCCATGTGCCTGATGAAGAGCCCGCCGTCTCCCACGTTGACGATCTGCTGCTCGAAACGGTCCGTCCGGTAGCCGCTCTGCTCCAGGGCGTCCCGGACGCCCGAGGCGATCCGGTCCTGAACCGTCTTGATGTACCGGCTCACGTCCATCTCCTGGAACAGAGAGGAAACCGGTGCGCTGCCCATCTCCCGGACGGACTTGACGGGTGCACCCGGCATCGCGCTCTCCGGCTCCGTCAACCAGGTCCGGAACACCATGAGACCGGTGCGCAGAGCCGAGATCCCGGTGGCCGCCGAGACACTCGGTGCCGCGAAGAAGGCCCTGACGACATCGCTCGGCCAGTCCCGGGCGGCCACGGACGTGCTCGGCCCGAGGAGGAGCGCCCGCAACACCGTGCGTGGCAGGTCCCGCACCCGGCCGGAACGGGCGGCTACCGCATCGACCTCCATGAACGCGTCCTTGATCGGACCGAGCACATGCGGAGCGACTTCCAGGACGAGCATCCGCCCCTGTGTGTGCACCCGCACGAAAATGGTGACCACGACCTGTTCGTCCCACGCACCGATCCTGACGCGCAGGAAGTGGCGGCGGGCCTCGGCCCCCTCGTCCACCGACGCATCGATGTGCTGCCGAATCTGCTCGCGTCCGAAGACGGCCGCATCGCCTCGGGCTGCGCCGGGAGGCAGATAGACGAACTCCTCGATCTCCAGGTCCTTGAGCCTGTCCCTGCCGGTGCGGGACGCCGACTCACGGAGCGACTCCAGACGCGGCCTGATCAGATCAATGATGTTCCGCGGCGTGAGGACGGTGTCACCGGCGGCACCCTGAACCGGAATGGTCGCTTCGTCGGCGCCCTCGTCACGCTTGCGCTGCAACTCCAGGGCCAGCGACCAGGGTTGATGCGGGACCCCCGCACCGACGAAGGGGAGCTGAGGGTTGTAGACCGCCCCTGACGCGTGCTGTTCGCTCGCGATGAGCCGCTGCAGCCGAAAGTACCGCTCCGAGTCCGGCAGCTGAACCGCACGGCCTCCCACCTGTCGGAGACGGAACGTCTCCGCGGCGAGAGCGCTGCGGAGGGCCAGGGTCACACGAGCCCGATGCACCCATACGACGAACGCGATCAGCAACGGAAACAGCACGACGGCGGGAGTGCTCCTCCATGCGAACAGGGCCGCGATCCAGTAGCCGGCGTTGAGTGCCCAGAACACGAGTGTGAGGACGACGGCCCACACCTTGCGGATGAACCGCAGCTTCCGGATCCCGTCGAGCAGCGGCGCCCCCATGTATCGGTCGACCGGGAGACCGGAGACGTATCTGGCCAGCAGCATGCCCAGGCACACCAGGGCGTACCACGGCGCCCAGAGGTGCTCGAGAACAAAGCCCGGGACCGGGAGCTCGACCCAGTCGAGCTTTTTGCTTCCCGCCGTCGCGAAGAAGCCGATCCAGACGACCAGCAGCGCGACTGCGGCCATGACCTCCTGACGCCGGGCGCGCAGTGCGTGCGCAAGCACGGACAGGACGTCAACTCCCAGCGAAGGTGCGACGGTTCGTTCCTCGTGCCTGACGAGTTCGTCGACGACCTGCCGACGGAAGACCGGGCTCAGATAACTTCCCGCGCAGAGCAGCCTGGTGGCCTCACTACCGGCATGACGCGGTGATGATCCATTCATGGTTTCCCATTCAATTTTCCCGTAAGGCCTTGCCCCAGATGGGTCGTTTACGCTAGCCGGTCCCTGTCAGGGATCCAAACGGAAAGGGCGCTAGTCCCCGAAAGATTGATTTCTCCACCGGGGAGCGTCCGGAGCGGAACCTCCCGCCGCTGCCCGCACGCGGACCATGGCGAGCCGTAGTAGCGGAGGCAACCCGACACAAGCCGACCGGCCGCAGGACGTGGACGAGTTCCCCCGTCTGCTCAAGGACATCCCGTGACCGTTCCCAGGCCGTCTCAGCGTTGCCAGGCACTGAGCCTGGTCCGGGACAGCCCTTAGGACTCCAGATAACGCAGTACGGCGAGAATGCGGCGGTTGTAGCCGGTGGTCCGGGGGAGTTCGAGCTTGTCGAAGACGGCGTTGAGATTCTTCTCGACCGTGCTCATCGAGATGTGCAGCTTCTCGGAGATGGCCGCGTTGGTATACCCCTGCACCAGTTCCTCAAGGACACTGCGCTCGCGTGGGGTCAGCCGGGCGAGCGGGTCGACGTGCGTGGTGCGGAACACCAACTGGCGTACCACTTCAGGGTCGATGGCGACGCCGCCGCCGTGGATACGATCCAGCGCGTCGAGGAACTCCTCCACCTGCGCCACCCGGTCCTTGAGCAGATAGCCCACCCGTTCGGCGTTTTCGGACAGCAGCTGGGCTGCGTAGTTGCGCTCGATGTGCTGGGAGAGCACGAGGACGCCGATGTCGGGCCAGCGCTTGCGCACCTCGATCGCCGCGCGCAGCCCCTCGTCCGTGTGGGTGGGCGGCATCCGGATGTCCAGCACGACGATCTCCGGAGGCTCCTCCTCGACCCTCCGCAGCAGGGTCTGCGCCTCCCCCACCGCCGCGCGCACGTCGTGGCCCTCCTCGATGAGCAGGCGAACGAGCCCTTCCCGCAGGAGAGTCGAGTCCTCGGCCAGCATTACGCGCACGGCAGCTCCGCGATGATTTTGGTGGGGCCCCCCGAGGGGCTGTGGACATGGAGGCGTCCGTCGAGCGCGTCGACCCGGCTGACCAGCCCGTTGAGCCCGCTGCCCGCCGCGTTCGCACCCCCGACGCCGTTGTCCTCGATCTGGACGACGAGGAGGTTCGGGTACTGGCGGACGTCTACGGAGATCGCGCTCGCCGTCGAGTGCTTGGCGGCGTTCGTCACGGCTTCGGAGACGATGAAGTAGGCGGCGGTCTCGACCGACGGGGGCAGCATCCCGGTCAGTCCGAGATCCATCCGAATGGGGATGCTGCACCGATCGGAGACACCGCCCAGCGCCTCCTGGAGGCCCAGGTTGTCCAGCGCGGTCGGGTAGACGCGCCAGGCCACCTCCCGCAGTTCGGTCAGGACCTCCTGCGATTCCTTGTGCGCCTGGAGCAGTAGTGCGTCGGCCTGCTCGGGCGTACGGCCCCGGCGGGCACGGCCCAGCAGCACGGCCAGGGCCACCAGGCGCTGCTGCACGCCGTCGTGGAGGTCGCGCTCGATCCGGCGGCGCTCGGCGTCGACGGCCTGCAGCACGGCGGCCCGGCTGGTGGCCAGTTCGTCGATGCGCTGCTGGAGCAGTTCCCGTTCCGAGGGACCGAAGCACTCCCGGGCGAGGCGCGCGTCGAACGCCTCCAGCGAGAACAGGCCCTGCACGTCCAGGAAGAGCAGCACACTGCCGAGCAGCACCTGGGTGAGCAGCTCCTGCCAGCCGAGCGTGCCGCGCACCACCCCGCCGAGCAGCAGCCCGGCCAGGACCACGCCGAAAAGGAGCAGCCCGGTCACGATGCCGGTGAGCATCCCGACGTAGGTGCGGGTCGCGAGGTACCGGAGGATGCGCTGACCGGCGATGTGGCGGGCGGGGAAACGGTCGCCGAAGAAGAACGAGCGCCGCCGGCGTTCCCAGGAGGTGAGCCGGCGGGCGCCGCCGGTCAGTACGACCAGCGCGTGCCGGCGCGTACGGGGCCACAGCAGCGCGGGGCCGAGCACCGTGCCGACGGTGAGGAAGTAGAGAAAGCCGACCAGGGCCGTACAGCAGCCGACGAACAGCCCGACGGCCCTGCGAGGTAGGGCGAAGGGCGCCCGCGCCGCCTCGCCGGGCGCGGGGCCCGGTGCGGAGTGAAGGTAGTGACCAGTGACGTCTGCTGAATCCCCCTGCACGGTCAGCGAGCGTACTCGGGCCGCGCAGCCGGGGCAAAGCGTTGCCCGGGGGGACAGGGACGGAGCGTGAACGCTCACGAGGAACGCTCGTGCTGCGCCGATGAGTTGCGCGAACGGGCCCTGACCACCACGTACAGCACCAGGGCGAGGGCGACCAAGACCAGGACGACCTTGCTCAGCGCACCGGTGTACATCTGCCCACCCGCTGGATTCGTGGTACCTGAATGAAATTTCGCAGAACATGAATGACAAGCAATCAGCGACGGCCGGTTACATGCGGTGGCGGCCCCGGGAGCGCGACATACGGGAGACGAAGAAGTACCCGATGGCCATGACGGCGAGCAACGCCACCGCCTTCGACACCATTCCGCCGTATTCCTCCACCAGCGTCCAATTGTCCCCCAGCCAATATCCCGCCATGACGAACGCAGCGTTCCAGATGAGACTTCCCATCGCGGTCAGCCAGATGAATGTGACCACCGGCATACGCTCGATTCCCGCGGGCACGGAGATCAGGCTCCTGAGCACGGGCACCATGCGGGCGAAGAACACCGCCTTGCCGCCGTGGCGGGCGAACCACGCCTCCGCCTTGTCGATCTCGTGGGCCTTGACGAACGGGATCCTCACCATGATCCGCCGGGTCCGCTCGCGGCCGAGGGCCGCGCCGACGAGGTACACCACCAACGAACCCACGACCGACCCGATCGTGGTCCACACGATCACGGCGACCGGGCTCATCCGCCCCTGTCCCGCCGTGAATCCCGCCACCGGGAGCACAACCTCGCTGGGAATGAAGGGGAGGACGGTGTCCACGGCGTTGGTCAGGCCCGCACCCGGCGCACCGAGGGTCTCCATGAGGTGGACTGCCCAGCCGGCGACCCCGCCGGCCGGCTCCGCTCCACTGATCGCTGCCATCATGACCATCACGCTACGAGCGGGGGAGGCCGCGCACTATGCGGCCAACCATCGAACCGCCCTGCGGAAAACCGTAGGTTCGCCGGATGGATTCGGGCATGCGCGCGCCACCGCGCCGGGGGCGGGGTGGGAAGCGAAGCAATGTTTTGAACTGACCGCCAAGACCTCGATACCGATGAGGCGGCCCCGACCGTCGAAGTCGAGGTTGATCATGCCGTCGCCGTCCACCGGATCGCAGGGATACATGCGTGCGGAGTTCTCGGCCGCACCAACCGGCCATCAGCCTGGAGGTCTGGTCAAAGACCCGGTTCGTGGGCGAGGGCAGGCCCGGCCCCGCGTGCCGCCAGCAGTTCGGACACCCTGTCCAGCGGCAGTGCCTGGACGTGGTGGCCGTCGCGGCCGGTCATCGAGTGGGCGCCGGTGAGCACGTTGAGCACCGCCTCCTCCACCGACTCGACGACCGCGCCGTAGAAGGGGTCCATCCGGCCCCACGGCACGAAGCGCATCGACTCGTACGGGGCGCTGCCGTCGTTGGCGGGGAACGTGCTGGTCAGCGCGGACTCGTTGGCCGTGGAGAAGGCCAGGAAGATGTCCCCGGAGAAGTGGCTCCCGGTGGTGCCGGTGCGGGCGAGGCCCAGGGTGACGCGGCGGGCCAGCGCCTCGCACTGTCCCGGGAGCAGCGGGGCGTCCGTCGCCACCACCACGATCACCGAGCCCGCACCGGGCGGCACCTGGCGCTCGCCCTCCGGTGCCGGGCCGGGGCTGTCGGGCAGTTCCGGGCCCACCGGCACACCGGCCACCACCAGTTCGCGCCGCGTACCGAAGTTGGCCTGGACGAACGCGCCCACGGTGTAGCGGTCCTCGCCGTACTCCACCACCCGCGACGCGGTCCCCGAGCCGCCCTTGAAGCCGTAGCAGCGCATCCCCGTCCCGCCGCCGACGCAGCCCTCCTCGACCGGGCCGGTGGACGCCGCCTCGATGGCCGCCGCGGCGTGGCCGGACTCCACGGCCGTGCCGTGGATGTCGTTGAGGTGGCCGTCCCAGGTCTCGGTGACGACCGGCAGCAGCCACTCCGGCGCCATGCCCCGGCAGTTGGCGCGCACCCACTCGATCACGCCGCGGTGCACCGGGCCGACCGCGTACGTATTGGTGATGAGCACCGGCACGGCGAGTGAGCCGCTCTCCTCGATCCAGGCGGTGCCGGTCATCTCGCCGTTGCCGTTGAACGAGTGCCAGCCGGCCGCGCAGGGCAGGCCCACAGCGTCCCGGCCACGCGGCAGGAGCGCGGTCACTCCGGTGCGCACGTCGTCGCCCTCGCAGAGGGTCACATAGCCGACCTCGACACCGGGAACGTCCGTGATCGCGTTCCACGGCCCCGGCTCGCCGGTCAGGGGTATGCCCAGCTCGCGTGCCCTCATGCGGTTCTCGTCCACAGGTTCTTCCCTCGCGCCGTCGTCAGCCATGCGCGCAGAGAATACGGGACCGGCCCGGCGCCCCGGCAGGAACGGTTCAGGCCGTCCGGTGCGCCTGGCGGTAGATGTTCCTCCGGCTTGTTCGTCGCTGTCAGGGCCGTTCGCCGGCGGCCGATTCGGCGGACTCCGCTGATCCGGCCGGTTCGGCGGCGACCTCGCCGTGGCTCAGCCACGGCCGGGCGAGCAGGATCAGGGCGAGGCCCGCCAGGGCGAGCGCGGTGAGCACGATGACGGCCATGGGTGTCGAACTGTCCTCGCCGAAGACGCCGACGAGCGGTGCGGCGAGCGCGCCGAACAGGAACTGGAGGCCGCCCAGCAGCGCCGACGCCGCACCCGGCGCAACGCGCCCCAGGGTCTGGCCGATGCTCATCGTGGCGGGGAAGACCAGGCCGATGCCGGCCATGGTGACGAAGAGGCAGATCCAGGTGGCCGCGAGGGTCTCCCCGGCCAGGGCCGGGACCACGAGCAGCGCCACGGCGCCGGTGCCGGAGACCGTGAGCCCTGCGATCAGGAGCGTGTTCATCCGGACCCGGCGGGAGAGCCGCGCGAACGTGACACCGGCGATGAGCATCCCCACCGCGTTCGACGCGAAGATCAGCGAGTACACCGTGGCCGAGACACCGTGCACGTTCTCGAAGACGAAACTGGATCCGCTGATGTAGGCGAACAGCGCCGCCGAGGTGAAGCCGAGCACGAGCACGTACCCCATGAAGGCCCCGTGGGTGAGCAGTGCGCCCATCGTGCGCAGGGAGCCGGCCAGTCCGCCGCTGTGCCTCCGCTCGGGCGGCAGCGTCTCGGGGACCTTGCGCAGTACGGCGGCCAGGAGCAGTGCGCCGATCACGGCGAGGACCAGGAAGACGGTGCGCCAGGTCGAGAACGACAGGACGGCGCCGCCGATGACGGGTGCGGCGATCGGTGCGATGCCGATGATCTGGGAGAGCAGCGCGAAGTAGCGCGGCACGTCCGCGCCCCGGAAGCAGTCGGTGATGACCGCTCGGGCCAGTACCATGCCCGCCGCGCCCGCGACGCCCTGGAGGAAGCGGGCCGCGGTGAGCAGTTCCACGTTCGGTGCGACGGCGCAGAGCAGCGAGAACAGGATGAAGCCCGCGACTCCGGACAGCAGGAGCCGGCGGCGGCCCCAGCCGTCGCTCATCGGGCCGATCAGGAGCTGCCCCACCACCAGGCCGGCCAGGAACGCGGTCAGGGTGAGCTGCACGGCCGAGCTGTTCGCATGCAGCGCGGCCCCCATCGAGGGGAAGCCGGGCACGTACATGTCGGTGGCCAGCGGTGCCACGGCGGTGAGTGCGCCCAGCACGGCGACCAGGGCGGAGACCTGCTTGGGCGAGGCGAGCGGGGTGAGCGGCCGCGTTGCGGCGGAGGGCGGCGCAGCCTGGGACGCCGCCTCGTCGGAGGCGGGGGAAGGGGTTAGCATGGGGTGAAAGATAACCGATGGTTCACTGGTTAACAAAGGAGTGCTGGTGCAGTCCCATCCCGATGGTGTCCGCGATCAGTGGGTCAGCCGCAACCCCGGCCTGGACGCCTCCGCCATGGAGGTCGTGGCGCTCGTCAAGCAGGTGTCCTCGCTCTTCGACCGCGCCCTCGAACCGCTCTACGAGGGGGCCCCGCTCACCGCACCGGAGGCGGACCTGCTCATTCCGCTCCGCTGGGCGACCGAGCCGTCCATCGCCCGCCGGCTGGCCGACAACATGGGAATGTCGCGGGCCGGGGTCAGCAAGACGCTGGCCAAGCTGGAGAAGCGCGGCCATATCGCCCGCACTCCCAATCCGGCCGACCGGCGGGCCGCGCTGGTGACCATCACGGAGTCGGGGAAGCAGGCCATCGACGAGCTGTTCCCGCGTCAGCTCTCCGTCGAGGCACAGATGTTGTCAGGGCTCGGCACGGACCGGGCGAAGGTGCTCGACGCGCTCGCCCGTCTCGCCGAGGTGATGGAGGACGGGCTGGCCAACCGGGTACGCGGTCACGGCCGCGACATCGGCCTCGGTCTGTCCAACATCCGCGGCGCCCAGGCGCCTTGACCGGGCCGACCTCCTCGCCGTCCTCCTCCTCGCCGTCCTCCACCTGCCGCGTCGCCCGGCGGCGGAGAACGCCTAGTTCTCTTCCGTCAGTTGCTCGTCCAGCTCGTCGAAGAGAAGCTGACCGTGTTCGACCTGCCCCGTCCGGTACGCCGAGCGCGCGACCAGGTGCGAGGCGACCGGGCCGGTCAGCAGCTGGAAGAAGCCGATCAGCCCCAGGGTCGCCATGTCCATGCCGCTGCGCAGCCGCAGCGCGACCCCCGCCAGCACGATCAGCATGCCGAGCGACTGCGGCTTGGTCGCCGCATGGCTGCGGGACAGGACTTCCGGCAGCTTCAGCATGCCGATCACACCCAGCAGGCAGACGGCCGCGCCGATGAGGACCAGGACCGCGCCTGCTGTGTCGGTGATCTGAAGCCAGACACTCATGGTGTTTACCTGCCTGTCCTCTTGGGGCCGTCGGCGCGCGCGCGGCCCGGCGGCCGGTCGCGTACGGCGATGAAGCGCGCGATGCCCACCGAACCGGTGAAGCCGAGGAAGGCCAGCACCAGCATGATCGGGAAGTAGAACGGGTCGCGTGCGAAAGCCGACTTGGCGCCGAGGCCGGCGATGATCAGGGCCGCGCAGACATCCAGTGAGATCGCGCGGTCCAGCATGGAGGGGCCCAGCCAGATACGGGTCAGCAGACCCGCTCCGGCGATGACGATCACGACGACGGCCGCGATGAGCAGCACCCGGTCGACGGTCTCCGGAACGCTCATGCGTCCTCCCCCTGGTCTCCCGGCTGCTCGCCGGTGTGTGGTGCGGTCGGTGGCGGAACGGCGACGCGGGCGATCTCGTCGCGGGTGCCGAAGGCCCGGACGGTCAGCTCCTCCAGGCGCCACACGGAACGCCGGGCCGCGTCCAGTTCGGCGGGCCGGTCCGCGTCGAGGACGTGCAGGAAGACGGTGGCCGTGGCGCGGCGCACCTCGACGACCGATCCGCCGGGCACGTTGGACACCGTGACGGCGGTCGCCGTGAGCATCAGGTCCGAGCGGCAGCGCAGGGGTACGGCGATCACGGCGGCCTGGTGCGGCCCCTCGGCGAAGATCTGCCGGGTGACCCGCACGGCGGAGGTGTACATGTGGAGGAGCAGAAAGCCGGCCAGCCGCAGGATGCCCCAGGGGTGCAAACGAAGCCCGAGGTCGACCTGCGGCAGCGGGAACGCCAGGCAGACCGCGATCGCGACCACCGCGCCGGTCAGCAGATTGGCCCAGTGCAGGCCGGACCAGAGCAGTACCCAGATGACGGTGAGCCAGGCGATCAGCGGCAGGTCGAGCACCCGCCCGCGGCGGCCGCCGAACTGGCAGCTGAACGGCGGCAGGTCCTTGTCCCGGTAGGAGAACCTGATCAGTCGTCTCACCTTCCGAGCACCGCCTCGATATAGGGGGAGCGTGCGATGAGTTCGGCGGCCGAGCGGTCGGTGTACGAGGTCAGCGGCCCGGCGAACACGGTGAAGGCCAGTCCGAGCGCGACCGTCGCGGCGGTGGCCCAGGTCATCCGCCGCGGCAGCTTCGTCGTCGTGGTGACGGCGTGACCGTGCAGCGTGGCCGCCACCGCGCGCCCGGCCGGCTGGTGGCGGGTTCGTACCCCTTCGTCGCCGGTGCCGGGCATCCGGTCCGGGCCCTCGTCGGCGTCGCTGTCGTCCTCCTCGTCGGACTCCAGGACCGTGCCGTCCAGCGCCTGCCCGGGGGGTGCGGCCCGCCAGAACGCCAGGTTCCACACCTTGGCCATCACGTACAGCGTGAGAAGGCTGGTCGCCGTCGATCCGATGACGAGGGTCCAGGCCCAGACACCGCCGTCGGCGACACCGGCGCGCATGAGCCCGAGCTTGCCGATGAATCCGGACAGCGGCGGGATCCCGGCCAGGTTCATCGCGGGTACGAAGAAGAGGACGGCCAGGAACGGTGCGGCTTTGGCGATCCCGCCGAGCCGCGTGAGTTCGGTGGTGCCGCCCCGCCGTTCGATCAGGCCGGCCACCAGGAAGAGCGTGGTCTGCACGGTGATGTGGTGGACGACGTAGACGATCGCGCCGCCGTACGCCTCCCGGGTGGCGAGCCCGATGCCGAAGATCATGTAGCCGATGTGGCTGATGAGGGTGAAGGAGAGCAGCCGCTTCAGGTCGGTCTGGGCGACGGCCCCCAGGATGCCGACGACCATCGAGGCGAGGGCGGCGGCCATCAGCAGATCGCCGAGCCGGTTGCCGGGGAAGAGCAGAGTCTCGGTGCGCAGCATGCAGTAGACGCCGACCTTGGTGAGCAGTCCGGCGAAGACCGCGGTGACCGGAGCGGGCGCGGTCGGGTAGGAGTCGGGCAGCCATGCGGCGAGCGGGAAGACGGCGGCCTTGATGGCGAAGACGGTCAGCAGCATCGCCTGGATCAGGGTCTGGACGCCCAGCGGGAGTGCGGCCAGGCGCCCGGCCAGCTGGGCGAAGTTGGCGGTGCCGGTGGCCGCGTACGTCATGGCGATGGCGGTGAGGAAGAGCATCGAGGAGAAGAGGGAAATGATCACGTAGGTGGAGCCCGCGCGGACCCGGGAGCCGGTTCCGCCGAGCGTGAGCAGGACGAAGCTGGCGACCAGCATGATCTCGAAGCCGACGTAGAGGTTGACCAGGTCACCGGCGAGAAAGGTGCAGGAGACCCCGGCGACCAGGATCAGATAGGCGGGGTGGAAGACCGCCACGGGTGTCTCCTCGTCCCGGTCGGCCATGCCCTGGCCGATGGAGTAGACGAGGACGCAGAGGGTGACGGCGGAGGAGACCGTCAGCATCAGCCCGGAGAGCCGGTCGGCGACCAGGGTGATGCCGAGCGGCGGCGCGAAGTCGCCGAGGTTGACGGTGAGCGGGCCGTCCATGTCGGCGGCGATCATCAGGGTGACCGAGAGGCCCAGTACGGCGGTGAGCACGGCGACGCTGATGAAGCGCTGGAACTGTTTGAGCCGGGTGCCGAAGGCGAGGCTCAGGCCGGTGGCGCAGAGCGGCAGCAGCACCGGCAGCGGGACGAGTTCGTTCACCCGGTGTCTCCTCGGTTCGGGTCGTCGGGGGTGGTGCCGGGAGCGGTATCGGGAGTGGTGCCGGGGGTGGTATCGGGAGTGGTGCCGGGTCCGCCCGGTGCGGCGGGGCCCGGTTCCTCGGGAGTGCCGGGGCTCCCGTCCTCCGCCTCCGCCGCGTAGTGCTCCGGGTCCGCGCCCAGGACGTCGTGCCACAGGTCCCCGGACGCGTCCCGGCCGCGGGCCTGGAGGGCGCGGTCGGCACGCAGCCTGGCTCTCAGCCGGCGGCGCTCCGCGCGGTAGCGGCGGCGCTCCTCGTCCGTACGCTCCGACTCGGCCCGGTACTGCTCGCGCAGTTCGTCGCGCTCCCCCAGCACCTCGGCGCGCAGCACGATGCGCCGGTCCTCGTCGTCGTCGTGGACCTCGTCCGTGCCGGTCAGCTGGTGGCTGCGGTAGGCCATGGCCAGGAGGAACGCGGTGGTGGCGAGGGTGATGACGATGGCGGTGAGGGCGATGGCCTGGGGCAGCGGATCGGTGACCTCGCTCAGCGCGACGCCGTAGAGCAGGGGTTCGCGGCCGGCCGCGCCGGTGGCGGACAGGACGAGCAGGTTGATGCCGTTGCTCGCGATCACCGCGCCCAGCAGGATCCGGGTGAGGGGCCGGGTGAGCATGAGGATGCCGCCGACCGCGCACAGCACCGCGGCGGTGGCGAGGAGCGAGGCGCTGACGGTCATGGCGCGGAGCCCTCCGTCCCGGGCTCCGGCCGGACAGCCGGACCGGCCGCCCGGCCCGTCGCCTGTTCGGCGGCCCGCTCGATCTGCCGGTCGATCTTGGCGCCGAGGGCCCGCACGATGTCCAGCACCACGCCCAGCACCAGGAGATAGACCCCGAAGTCGAAGATCACCGGCGTACCGAATTGGTAATCACCGATCAGCGGCAGATGTCCGTGGTGGGTCCAGGCGTGCAGGACCGTGCCGTGGGCGAGGCCCAGCAGGGCGACCCCGGTGGAGAGGAAGAGGCCGAGGCCGGTGAAGAGTCCCGGCTGCAGCGGGGCGGCCTCGGCGAGTTCGAAGCGGCCCCCCGCCAGGTAGCGGGTGATCAGGGCGACTCCGGCGACCATCCCGCCGACGAAGCCGCCCCCCGGCATGTTCTCGGCGCAGAACAGCAGGTACACCGAGAGCACCAGGATCGGGTGGAACAGCAGCCGGGCCACCACCTCGAAGACCACGGAGCGGTGCTCGGGCGCCAGCGTGGCGCCGGCCGCCAGCCAACCGCGCTCCGGCGCCCCCTCGTCGCCGTGCGGCAGCCCCGCCAGCCGGGTCGTGGTCACCGACCAGGCGGTGCGCCCCTGTCTCTCCGGGGGCGCACCGGCTCCCTCGGCACGGCGGTGCAGATAGATCAGGCTCGTCACACCGATCGCCGCGGCGGCGAGCACGGCGGACTCCCCCATCGTGTCCCAGGCCCGCAGGTCGACCAGGATGGTGGCCACCACGTCCTTGAGCCCGTGGTGCGCGGTCTCCTCGACCATCGCTGCGCCCGCCGGCTTCGCGGTACGCGCGGCCGCCGCGACCCATACCACCACGCTCAGGGTCGCCGCCGCGGCCAGCGCCACCGGGATGCGCACGGCACGGCGCCAGCCGCTGACGGACTCCTGGAAGTGCACCGGCATCCGTCGCAGCACCAGCACGAACACGATCATCGACACGGTCTCCACACAGAACTGCGTGAGCGCCAGGTCCGGACCACCCTGGACGACGAAGAGCAACGCGGTCCCGTATCCGGTGAGTCCGCCCAGCACCACGGCCTTCATGCGCCGTCTGACAGTGAGGCAGAACAGTGCCGCCGCACAGGTCAGTACGGCGACGGCGCCCTGGAGCGGTACGTCCCAGAGCCGGGGCGCGACGGCGCCTTCCCAGGGGCGGTCCACACCGAGCACCGCCAGCTGCCCGCCGAGCATCGCGAGCAGCGTGGTGGCGAGGTAGACGGAGAGCGAGCCGCGCTGGACGAATCCGGTGATCTGGAGGGAGAGCCGCTCCAGGCCGAGCAGCAGATGGCCGAAGACGTTGTCGGCGGTCGGCCAGGCGATCCGCCGGGAGAGCCGGGTGACCTCGCCGCGCCACACGAAGAGCGCGGCGCCGCCCGCCAGGGCGAGGGCCGAGAGCAGCAGCGCGGTGCCGAATCCGTGCCAGAGCGCGAGATGGTACGGGTGCGCGGGGGCGGGAAAGGTGTCCGCGTACGCGCTCAGCAGCCGGTCGGTCCACCCGACGCCGGGCCCGAGGACCAGCCCGCAGGCGGCGAGCAGCGCGGGCGGGGCGAGGAAGGCCCAGCCGACCCGGTGGACCGGGGTGTCGGTGACGCCGGGCTTGCGCAGGAAGGCCCCCCAGACGAACCGGGCGGTGTAGGCGACGGTCAGCATCGACCCCACGACGGTGATGCCCAGCGCCCAGCGGTCCGCGGGGCCGCCGTGCAGCAGCGCCTCGAAGGCGGCCTCCTTCGCGGCGAAGCCCAGCAGTGGTGGCAGGGCGGCCATGGACGCGGCGGCGATCACGGCGACGGCGCAGACGTGCGGCAGCGCCCGTCCGACGCCGGAGAGTCTGCGCAGGTCCCGCGTGCCGGCCGCGTGGTCGACGATGCCGGTGACCAGGAACAGCGGTGCCTTGAACAGGGCGTGACCGAGGATCATCACGGCGGCGGCCAGCGCCGCGTCACGGCTGCCGACACCGGCGAGCAGCGTGAGGAAGCCGAGCTGGCTGACGGTGCCGTAGGCGAGGACGAGCTTGAGGTCGTTGAGCCGCAGCGCCCGCCAGCCGCCGAGCAGCATGGTCGCGGCGCCGAGGACCATCACGAGGGGCCGCCACACGGGCACGTCGGCGAATCCCGGTGCGAGGCGGGCGACCAGGTAGACGCCGGCCTTGACCATGGCGGCGGCGTGCAGGTAGGCACTGACGGGGGTGGGCGCGGCCATGGCGTTCGGGAGCCAGAGGCTGAACGGCCAGATCGCCGACTTGGACAGCGCCCCGCACAGGATCAGCACCACGGCCACCGAGACGGCGATGCTCGTCGGGGGCGGGTCGGCGAGGATCGCGGAGATCCGGTAGGTGCCCGACGCCTGACCGACGATCAGGAAGCCGACCAGCATGGCGAGGCCGCCGAAGGTGGTGACGGTGAGTGCCTGGAGGGCGGAGCGGCGGCTGTGCCGGTGCTCGCTGTTGTATCCGATCAGCAGGTAGGAGAAGACCGTGGTCAGCTCCCAGAACACATAGAGCGAGATCAGGTCGTCGGTGAGGACGAGAGCGAGCATCGCCCCGGCGAAGGCGAGCAGGTTCCCGGCGAATCCCGCGAGTTGCGGGGTGTCGTCGGTGAAGTACGAGGCGCAGTAGAGCAGGACGAGCGTGCCGATACCGGCCGCGAGCAGCACCATCAGTTCGGCGAGCGCGTCGAGGCGCAGGCCGAGGGCGACGTCATAGGCCGGGATCCAGTTCCACGACCAGGTGACCGAGGATCCGGAGGCCGCGGTGTCCCACTGGGCGAGGGCCCAGCAGGTGGTGGCCGCCGGTGGCAGGGCGAGTACGACGAAGGCGCGCCTGCCCAGTCGCCGGACCAGCGGGCGGGCGCACGCGGCCAGGACGAAGTGGCAGACGATGAGCGCGGTCATACGGCTCCGCGGGGAAATGCGGCGCGGGGTGTCGCGGAACAAGGGGTCGCGGAACAGGGGGTCATCGAACGGACAAAGGGCACTAAATACAGATATATCCCTGAACCGGCTTCACCCGTACGGCGCGCCGCGCCCACCCGGTCGCACTCAGATCGGTCGCGGCAGCTCCGCGCGTAGATGGTGAAGATGTGAGTGATCGATGTTGTTCATGTGAGCCCGCTTCCTTTTCATTTTTACAGTGTGGCTAATATCTATCTGTCGAAGTTCTAAACGGATTTGACCAGTCGTGAGGCTGGCATCATCGCCAAGGAGCATGCCCTGCGCACGCGCGCGTCTCGGCGGAGCGACTCGACCACCATGTCGCTGCGGACGGCCCTGCTCGTACTGGCCATCGTCCCCGGTGTCGCACTGGCCGCCCTCTGGGCCGTCACCAGTGGTCAGACTCTGCTCGACTTCCAGAGCCAGGCAGCCCAGGGGCAGTTGGCCCAGAAGGCCGGCCAGCCGTCCAATATCGTGTATTACAACCTGCAGGAGGAGCGTCGGCTGAGCGCCGAGACTCTGGCCCGCCACGGAGGTGTCACCGACGCGCTGCGCAAACAGCGCAAGCTGACCGACGAAGCGATCACCAGCTTCCAGTCTCTCTCGGGCGTGACCGCCGACGACGCACCCGGCGAGGTCCGGGACGCGGTCGGCCAGGCCCGCGACGCGATCAATCAACTGCCCGCGCAGCGCACCCTCGTGAACGAGGGCGGCAATGACCAGCAGAAAGCCGTGTACGGCTACTACACGGATCTGATCGCGGTCGACCTGAAGCTGTTCACCGCGCTCAGCCATGTGGACAACGGCAAGATCACCACACTCTCGCAGCCGCTGGTCGACCTGTTCTGGGCCAAGGAGATGATCTCGCGCTCGGACGCCCTGCTGGCCCGTGGCTGGCCGAAGGGCAAGCTGAGCACGGAGGACCTCCAGCAGATCCGGCAGGCCGTCTCCGGCCAGTCGTTCCAGTACTCCGACAAGGTCGCCCCCTACCTTCCGCCCGACGAGAAGGCGATGTGGGACGAGATCGCGAGCAGTCCCGCCTGGAAGACCAAGACCCAGGTGGAGACGCAGGTGCTGCGGCCCGCCGACCCGGACAGTGCCGGATTCGTCAGCCTCGGCGCCCAGGAGAAGACCTGGCGCGGCGCGATGGACCAGCTCACACCCCAGCTCGTGAAGCTGATGGAGCACCGCACCGCCCTGGTGGTCGAGAACGGCAAGGACAGCGTCATCTCACTGCTGATCAGGGTCGTCCTGACCACAGTGATCGGCCTCCTCGCGGTCATCGCGGTCATCTGGATCACCTGGCGCCTCACCCGTAACCTGCGCCGCCGAATCGGCCGGCTCCAGGAGCGGGCCGAGGAGCTGGAGAAGACGCTGCCCGATGTCATCGACCGGCTCGCCCAGGGCGAACGCATCGATGTCGAGGCCGAGGCCCGTGCCATCGCGCACGACACCAAGAGCAGTAAGTCGGACGAGCTGACGCAGCTCGGCAACGCCCTCAACCTGGCCCGCACCAGCGCCGTGCAGGCGGCCGTCAAACAGGCCGACCAGCACCGCGGCTTCGAGCGGCTGCTGCAGCGCATCGCGCGCCGCACCCAGCAGTTGATCGGCCAGCAGCTGAAGAAGCTGGACGAGCTGGAGCGCAAGCACGAGGACCCCGAGATCCTGGACGGCCTCTTCGACCTCGACCACCTCACCGCCCGGCTCCGGCGCTACGAGGAGAACCTGGTGATCCTCGCCGGCGGCTCCCCGCACCGGCGCTGGCGCAAGCCCGTTCCGCTGCTGGACGTCATGCGTTCCGCCCAGGGCGAGGTGCAGGACTACCGGCGCGTGGTGCTGGATCTGGACGGCACCCCGTGGCTCACGGAGCGGGCCGTCGGACCGGTCTCCCACGTGCTCGCCGAGCTGATCGAGAACGCCCTCAGCTTCTCCAGGCCGCCGAGCCCCGTCGAGGTCAGGGCCGCCCGGGTGAGCCGGGGTCTGGCCATCGAGGTCGAGGACCGCGGGCTCGGCATGGACGAGCAGCAGCTCTCCGAGGCCAACGAGCTGATGAGCCGTCCGCCCAGGATGGACGTGCTGGCCCACTCCGACGACATCCGTCTCGGCCTGTACGTGATCGCACGCCTCGCCGACCAGCACGGCCTGCGGGTGGAGTTCCGCCCCTCGGCCTTCGGCGGCACCCGCGTCGTCGTGCTCGTCCCCGACGCGCTCACGGTCCCCGAGCCGCGCACCGGCCCGGTGGGCGTGCCGTCCCCCGAGGAGGCCGTCCCGGCCCCCGCGCCGGCCACGCCCCCGGCGCCCGCCGCGACCGGCGACGGAGAGGCGCTGCCCAGCCGGGGCCGCGGCCAGGCCCTCGCCGGGGTCACCGCGCTGCACGCCTCCGGCGCACCCTTCGACGCCACCGCGGCCCCGTACACCGCGGACCCGTACACCGTGGCGACCGAGCCCTTCCCCGACCGGGAGGGGCCGCAGCCGCAGCCCGCGCCCGCCGACGACCCGTTCGGCGACACCGAGCACCCGTTCCCGCCGTACACCGGAACCGCACCCGGGACATCCCCGTACGGTTCCGCCGGACCGGCTTCCCCGTACGGCGGCTCCCACGAGGACCCGTACGCCCCGGCCGAACAGCCGTACATGAAGGCTGAGGGCCAGTACCCCGTACCGCACCAGCCGTACCCCACGCCGGAGGAGCCGTACATGACTCCGCAACAGCCGTACACGGGACCGTACCCGGCGGGCGTCGCCGGGGACCCGAACGGATTCCCGCTCCCCGGTGTCCGGCAGCCGGAACCGGCCGCCGGACACCACGCACAGCTGCCGGTGGCCGAGCCCGACCATCCGGCTCCGCCGTCGCCGGAGGCCATCGCTCCCGATGGCGGGTCCGGCCGGCCCGCGCTGCCGGCCCCGGCCGCCGCGGAACCCCCGTTGCCGCGCCGGGTGCGGCAGGCGAGCCTCGCCGACGAACTGCGGATCGCCCCGGCCGCCCGGCCTGCCGCGTCGCAGTCGCCGAACCGGGACGAGAACCCACTGCTCCGGCCGGCCCCCCGTCGGGCCGGAGCCGCGATCGGAGCCTTCCAGCGCCGGTCCCGCGCCGCCCGCGCGACCGATGAAGCGCCGACGGAGCCCGACCCGCCCTCCCGCCATTCCACGAGAGAAGAACGGTCATGACACGCACAACCGCCACTCACCAGGACCTCGACTGGCTGCTCGACGGTCTCGTGGACTCGGTGGCCGAGACCCTGAACGCCGTGCTGCTCTCCGACGACGGCCTGGTGGTGAGCCATTCGCGCACCGTCGAGCGCGCCGACGCGGAGCGGCTGGCCGCCATCTGCACCGGCCAGCAGAGCCTGGCCCGCGGTGTCGGGCAGCTCTTCAACGGCGGCGGCGTGCACCAGGTGATAGTCGAGCTGTCGGACCTGTGGCTCTTCATCATCTCGGCCGCCCAGGGCACGCACCTGGCCGTCGTCGCCTCCCAGGAGGTGGATGCCGAGATCATGTCGCTGGCCATGCACAACCTCGTCCAGCAGGTCGGCCAGAAGCTCAGCACCCCGGTGCGCGGTGACTTCGACGCCTTCGGCGGCGGGGACGGGCCGCACGCGTGACCCCGCACTGGGAGGACGAGGAGACGGAGGAGGACGGCGCGGGCACCATGGTGCGCCCGTACACCATCACCCGTGGCCGGACCGCCCCCGAGCGGGACGACTTCACCCTCATCACCGTACTGACGACCGCACACGACCCGCGGGACGAACACGGCGCGGCGGCCCGGCCCGGCCGGCTCCAGCCGGAGCACCGGATGATCCTGGACCGCTGCCGGCGTCCCGCGGCGGTCGCCGAGGTCTCCGCGGACCTCAACCTCCCGGTCTCGGTGACCAAGATCCTGCTGGCGGACCTGGTGTCCCACGGCCTGCTGCTCGCCCGCGCCCCGCTCTCGGTGGCACGGGCGGCCGGCGGTGCGGACATGGGCGTGCTGGCCGCTGTTCGCGACGGACTCCGGAGACTCTGAGTAAAGATGACAAGCAGTTACGCGGCCCCCGCCGCCGTCAAGATCCTTATCGCCGGTGGCTTCGGCGTCGGCAAGACCACCCTGGTGGGCGCCGTCAGCGAGGTCGCGCCCCTGCGTACCGAGGAGTTCCTGACCAAGGCCAGCATCGGCGTCGACGACCTGGCCGGTGTCGGCCAGAAGGACACGACCACCGTGGCGCTGGACTTCGGCCGGATCACGGTCAGTCCCGAGCTGGTCGTCTACCTCTTCGGTACACCGGGCCAGGAGCGTTTCTGGTTCATGTGGAACGACCTGGTCAACGGCGCACTCGGTGGCGTCGTGATCGCCGACACCCGTCGGCTGGAGACCAGTTTCGCCTCGATCGACTTCTTCGAGAGCCGCGACATCCCGTTCGTGGTGGCGATCAACTGCTTCCACGGCCACAACACCCGTACGGCGGACGAGGTCAGGACGGCGCTCGACCTCGACCCCCATGTCCCCCTGCTGGTCGGTGATGTGCGCGACCGGCCGTTCGGCCGGGACGTGCTGCTGGCCCTGGTGGACCACCTGATGAGCCTGCCCGTCGCGGCCGGCTGACGTGCCCCTTTCCCGCAAGTCCTTTCGCTGATTCAGGCTGATTTCCGCTGACTCCCGCTCTGGAGAGATCCCCTATGGCAACACCCCTGCGCGTCCTGATACACGGCGGCGGCATCGGCGGGCTGACGCTCGCCACCGCCCTGGCCCGGCGCGGCCACACCGTCGAGGTCGCCGAGCTCCGCGACCAGCTCGACGCACTCGGCGTCGGCATCATCCAGCCGTCCAACGCCCTCCACGTCATGCGGGAGATCGGGGTGCTCGACGACTGCCTCAAGGCGGGCTTCGAGTGGGAGGTGCTGACCATCGCGGACCCGGCCGGCAACACCCTGGCGGAGATTCCGCAGCCCCGGATGGGCGACGCGCCCTCCAACAACGGCATCCCCCGCCCCGCCCTGGCCCAGGTGCTCGGCGCCGCCGCCACGGCGGCCGGGGCCACGATCCGGTTCGGCACCACCATCGCCAAGCTCGCGGACGACGGCGAGGGCGTGGACGTCACCCTGTCCGACGGCTCGGCCGCACGCTGGGACCTGGTCGTCGGCTTCGACGGCATCGGCTCACCGCTGCGCAGCCGGCTGTACGGCAACCGCTTCGTCCCCGAGTACACCGGCTTCGCCAACTGGCGTGTCACCATGCCCCGTCAGGAGCGGGTGCGGGGTGTCGTGATGAGTACCGCGGGCCAGGCCGCCAAGGCGCTGCTCACCCCGATCACGGACGAACTGATGTACCTGGGCGCGGTGTTCGCGGAGTCCGAGGACTTCCGGCCCGACCCGGACAAGGCCCACGAGCAGCTCAAGGAGCGGCTCCCGATGTTCTCCGGGCCCGTCGCCGAGGCGCTCGCCGCGGTCACCGGGCCCGAGGACGTGGTGTACTCGCGGATCTCCCAGGTGACCGTCGAGGAGCCGTGGCACATCGGCCGGGTCGTCCTGGCCGGTGACGCCGCGCACGCGAGCACCCCGCACATCGCGCAGGGTGCGGCGATGGCCGTGGAGGACGCGCTGGTGCTCGCGGAGTCGCTGGACGCCGAGCCGGACGTGGCGGCCGCGCTCGACCTCTGGGAGGGGCGCCGCCGCCCCCGTGCCATGTGGGTGCAGGCCATGTCGCGTGCCGTGCTCAAGCAGGAGACGGGCGGCGAGACGACGCCCGAGGAGGACGAGCTGCTGAAGGTCGGCATACCGGGTGCGGCCCACGTGCTGGTGAAGCCGTACTGATCATGCGCTGAGCGCTCCGTACGCGTCGGTACGCCCCCTGCGGGCCCGGATTTCCGGGCCCGCAGGGGGCGTTCGCGGTGTCCGGCCCGCTCAGGGCAGCACCGCCACTCCGTCGATCTCGACGAGCGCCTGCTCGTCCCAGAGCCGCGCCGCCCCGATGACGGCCATCGCGGGGTAGTCGCGGCCCGCCAGCCGCCGCCAGATCCGCCCGAGTTCGGCGGCGTTCACCCGGTAGTCGGCGACATCGGTGGCGTAGACCGTGACCCTGGCCAGGTCCGCCGGGGCGCCGCCCGCCGCGCGCAGGGCGGCGAGCAGATTGGTGAGGGCGGTGGCGAACTGCTCGGGCAGGGTGGACCCGACGATGGCGCCCCGCTGGTCGAGAGCGGTCTGCCCGGCCAGGAAGACCAGTTGGCTCCCGGTGGCGGTGACCGCGTGCGAGAAGCCCGCGGGCGGCGAGAGTTCGACGGGGTTGATGCGGTGGATCGGGCTCATGCGGACGGCTCCCGGTTCGCGTAAAGCTCCTTGGCGATGATCGTGCGCTGCACCTCGCTGGCACCCTCGTAGATCCGCGGGGCGCGGACCTCCCGGTAGAGGTGTTCGAGCAGATGGCCGCGGCGCAGGGCGCGGGCGCCGTGCAGTTGGACGGCCGTGTCCACGACGTACTGCGCGGTCTCGGTCGCGAACAGCTTCGCCATGGCGGCGCGGCGCGGGACGCCGGGCTCCCCCGCGTCGTACGCGGCGGCGGCCGCGTACACCAGCAGCCGGGCGGCCTCGGTGCGGGTGGCCATCTCCGCGACCTGGTGGGCGACCGCCTGGAGATCCTTGAGCGGGCCGCCGAACGCGGTGCGCTCCCCGGTGTGCACGACGGTGGCGTCGAGGGCGGCGCGGGCCATGCCGACGGCGAAGGCGCCGACGCTCGGCCGGAACAGGTTGAGGGTGTTCATGGCGACCCGGAAGCCCCGGTCAGGTTCCCCGAGCACGTCGTCGGGGGTGACCGGTACACCGTCGAAGGCGAGGGCCCCGATCGGGTGCGGCGAGAGCATGTCCAGGGAGTCGCTGCTCAGCCCGGGGCGGTCGGCCGGGACCAGGAACGCGGTGACGCCGCGGGCTCCGGCGCCCTGCGTCGTACGAGCGAAGACGGTGTAGAAGTCGGCCTCGGGGGCGTTGGAGATCCAGCACTTCTCGCCGGTCAGCCGCCAGCCGTCCGGCGCGGGCGCGGCGTCGAGCGCGAGGGCCGCCGCGTCCGACCCGGCCCCCGGCTCGCTGAGCGCGAAGGCGGCGACGGCGCGGCCCGCGCGCACCTCGGGCAGCCAGCGTTCCCGTTGGGCCGCGGTGCCCGCCTGGAGCACGGGGTAGGTGCCGAGCCCCTGGAGCGCCAGGGCGGTCTCGGCCTCCGTGCAGCCCCGGGCGAGGGATTCGCGCAGCAGGCAGAGGTCGAGGGCGCCGGAGTCCAGCAGCCGCTCCAGCAGGCCCAGCTCGCCGAGGGCGGCCAGGAGCGGCCGGTTGACGTGACCGGGCTCGCCCTTCTCCGCGAGCGGGCGCAGCCGCTGCTCGGCGAGGGTGCGCAGTTCCTCGCACCAGGCGGTCCGGTCCGGATCGAGCGAGAATGCCGTCATACCGGCGCCTCTCTTGTCGGAGTCCCGTCGGAAGCATGACGCATGCCGTTCGCTCGCGGGCTCTGTGCGTGCCTTCTGCCGTGAGCTCTGCGCATGCCTTCTCTCGCGCCTTGCCTGAGTATCCCGTTTTATCGCGGACCGTTGACTACCGTCACTCAAACGATACGCTCCAGAGGCGACAAGGGGGCGATCCGTCATGGACCCGAAGACCTCAGCGCACATCGACAGTTTTGCCAGGGAACATCTGCCACCCGCCGACCAGTGGCCGGAACTGGTATTCGACCTGCCCGAGCTGCACTATCCGGACCGGCTGAACTGCGCCGTCGAGCTCCTGGACCGTACGGCGGACCGCTTCGGAGCCGGCCGCCCCGCCTTCCGCACGCCGGACGGCGCGGTGATGAGTTATGGGGAGCTGCGGGACCGGGTCGACCGGATCGCCCATGTCCTCACCTCGGACCTGGGGGTCGTCCCCGGCAACCGCGTACTGCTGCGCGGCCCCACCACGCCCCACCTCGCCGCCTGCTGGCTGGCGGTGCTCAAGGCCGGCGCGATCGCCGTCACCGTACTGGCCCAGCAGCGGGCCGCCGAACTCGCCACGATCTGCTCGATCGCCCGGATCAGCCACGCCCTGTGCGACGTCCGCTCGGTCGACGATCTGGCGAGGGCGCGGGTGCCGGGGCTGCGGATCACCGCGTACGGCGGCGACGCCCCGGACGACCTGCTGCGGCTCGCCGCCGCCCGGCCCGGCCCCTACCCGGCCGTGGACACCGCGTCGGACGATGTCGCGCTGATCGCCTTCACCTCGGGGACCACCGGCCGCCCCAAGGGCTGTATGCACCTGCACCGCGATGTGCTCGCCATCGCCGACACCTTCTCCCGGCACGTCCTGCGGCCGGTGCCCGATGACGTGTTCGCCGGCAGCCCGCCGCTCGGCTTCACCTTCGGGCTCGGCGGCCTCGTGGTCTTCCCGCTGCGGGCCGGTGCCTCGGCGCTCCTGCTGGAACAGGCCGGCCCCAAGCTGCTGCTGCCGGCCCTCGCCGCCCACCGCGTCTCGGTGCTCTTCACGGCTCCCACCGCCTACCGGGTGATGCTCGACCAGCTCGACGCGTACGACCTCCCGGCGCTGCGCCGCTGTGTGTCGGCGGGCGAGAACCTGCCCGTCGCGACCTGGCGGTCCTGGTACGAGCGGACCGGTCTGCGCATCATCAACGGCATCGGCGCCACCGAGCTGCTGCACATCTTCGTCTCCGCGGCCGACGACGCGATCCGCCCCGGCACCACCGGCCTGCCGGTACCCGGCTGGCAGGCCCGGGTGGTGGACCGGGACGGCGCGGCGGTGCCGGACGGCGAGCCCGGACTGCTGGCCGTACGCGGACCGGTCGGCTGCCGCTACCTCGCCGACGAACGGCAGCGGGAGTACGTACGGCACGGCTGGAACCTCACGGGCGACACCTACGTCCGCGACGCGGACGGCTACTTCCACTACGTGGCCCGCGCCGACGACATGATCATCTCCTCCGGCTACAACATCGCGGGCCCCGAGGTCGAGGACGCGCTGCTGCGCCACCCGGAGGTGGCGGAGGCCGCGGTGGTGGGCCGCGAGGACGAGCTGCGCGGCCGGATCGTGGCGGCGTACGTGGTCCTGCGGGAGGGCTCCACCCTCTCGGCCGACGCGCTGCGCGCCTTCATGAAGACGGAGCTGGCCCCGCACAAGTGCCCGCGCCTCATCACGTTCCTGCCCGCACTCCCCCGTACCGCGACGGGCAAACTGCAACGGTTCCGGCTGCGTGCGGACGAACAGGGTGCCGGCCCTCCCGCGCCGGGCCGAGAATGATCACATGGCCGAACCGCACGCACCCCGCTCGCTGATCGTCACCCTCTACGGTGCCTACGGCCGGACCCCCGGCGACGCCCCGCTCCCGGTCGCCGGACTCATCCGGCTGCTGGGTGCCGTCGGCGTGGACGCCCCCGCCGTACGGTCCTCCGTCTCCCGGCTGAAGCGGCGCGGGCTGCTCGTCGCGGCCCGTACGGCGGACGGGGCCGCCGGCTACGCGCTCTCGGCCGACGCCCGCCAGCTGCTCGACGACGGCGACCTGCGGATCTACCGGCACCCGGCACCCCGGCTCGGCGACGGCTGGGTGCTCGCGGTGTTCTCCGTACCGGAGGCCGAGCGCCACAAGCGGCACCTGCTGCGCTCGCGGCTTGCCCGGCTGGGCTTCGGCACGGCCGCCCCCGGCGTCTGGATCGCCCCGGCCGGGCTGTACGACGAGACCCGGCACACCCTGGAGCGCCTCGAACTGGCCCCGTACGTCGACCTGTTCCGCGGCGACCACCTGGGTTTCGCCGCCACCGCGGAGTCCGTGGCGCGCTGGTGGGACCTGGACGCGATCGCCCGGCTGCACCGCGAGTTCCTGGATCGGCACGAACCGGTGCTGCGGGCCTGGGAGTCGCGGGGGGACGCGGCAGCCGATCCCGAACTCGCCTACCGCGACTACCTGACCGCGCTGGACTCCTGGCGCCAGGTGCCGTACGCGGACCCGGGGCTGCCGCGCGAGCTGCTGCCGGACGAGTGGCCGGGGGGCAGGTCGGCGGAGGTCTTCGGACTGCTGCACGAGCGGCTGCGGGACGCGGGGGCGGAGTTCGTGCGCGCGTGATACAAGGGCTGTCAGCCCAGAGTGAGCCGCGGTTTCGGTGCGTCGGTCCGGCCGGCCGGCGGGGTGCGGCTGCCCGCGCGGTACGGGAGCGGCCAGGGCGCGCCCGGACCCGAGTAGCCCTGCCCGGCCGCCGCGTGCAGCGTCCAGTGCGGGTCGTACAGGTGCGGGCGGGCCAGGGCGCAGAGGTCGGCGCGGCCGGCCAGCAGCAGGGAGTTGACGTCGTCCCAGGAGGAGATGGCGCCCACCGCGATCACGGGCACGCACAGGGTGTTGCTAATCCGGTCGGCGTACGGGGTCTGGTAGGAGCGCCCGTACTCGGGCTGCTCGTAGGGGACGACCTGGCCGGTGGACACGTCGATGGCGTCGGCTCCGTGGGCGACGAACGCGCGGGCGATCTCGATGGCGTCCTCGGCCGTGGTGCCGCCCCGCGCCCAGTCCGTGGCGGAGATCCGGACCGTCATCGGACGGTCCTCGGGCCACCGTTCGCGGACGGCGTCGAAGACTTCGAGCGGGTAGCGGAGCCGGTTCTCCAGTGATCCGCCGTACCGGTCGGTGCGGTGGTTCGTGAGCGGCGAGAGGAAGCCGGAGAGCAGGTAGCCGTGGGCGCAGTGGAGTTCGAGGAGGTCGAATCCGCAGGCGTCGGCGCGGTGGGCGGCGTCGGTGAACTGCTCGCGCACCGCGTCGAGACCGGCCCGGTCCAGGGCGTGCGGTACCTGGTTGACCCCTTGCGCGTACGGGATCGGGGAGGCTGCCACGAGTGGCCAGTCGCCCTCGTCGAGCGGCTGGTCGATGCCGTCCCACATCAGCTTGGTGGAGCCCTTGCGGCCGGAGTGGCCGAGCTGGACGCCGATGGCGGTGCCGGGCGATCCGGTGTGCACGAAGTCGGTGATCCGGGTCCAGGCGGCGGCCTGTGCGTCGGTGTAGAGGCCGGTGCAGCCGGGGGTGATGCGGCCCTCGGGGCTCACGCAGACCATTTCCGTCATGACGAGCCCGGCGCCGCCGAGCGCCCTCGCCCCCAGGTGGACGAGGTGGAAGTCCCCGGGGACTCCGTCGGTGGCCGAGTACATGTCCATGGGCGAAACGACGACGCGGTTGCGCAGCTCAAGGCCGCGCAGCCGCAGCGGGGTGAACATCGGCGGGGTGCCGGGCGGGCAGCCGAACTCCTCCTCGACGGCCGCGGCGAACCCGGCGTCGCGCAGCCGCAGGTTGTCGTGGGTGACGCGGCGGCTGCGGGTGAGGAGGTTGAACGCGAACTGGCGGGGCGGCTGGTCGACGTACGTGCCCAGCTCCTCGAACCAGCGCAGGCTGGCGGCCGCGGCGCGCTGGGTCGACTCGACGACGGGGCGGCGCTCGCTCTCGTACGCGGCGAGGGCCGCGGGCAGGCCGGGCTGCTCCTCGATGCAGGCGGCGAGCGCGAGGGCGTCCTCGACGGCGAGTTTGGTGCCGGAGCCGATGGAGAAGTGCGCGGTGTGGGCGGCGTCGCCGATGAGGACCGTGTTCCCGTGCGACCAGTGCGCGTTGACGACGGTACCGAAGGTGAGCCAGGAGGAGTTGTTGGAGCGCAGCGGCCGGCCGCCGAGCGCGCCGGCGAAGATCGCGGCGCAGCGCCGGGTCGACTCGGCCGGGTCGCGGGTGTCGAATCCGGCGGCCCGCCAGACCTCCTCGCGCATCTCCACGATGACGGTGGACGCGTCCGGGGAGAAGGGGTAACCGTGCAGCTGCATCACGCCGTACGCGGTCTCGGCGGTCTCGAAGCGGAAGGCGTCCAGGGCGAAGTCGGCGGCGAGCCAGATGTAGCGGCAGCGGTGGGTGGTGACGCGGGGGCCGAAGCTGTCGGCCTGGGCGGTGCGGGTGGGGCTGTGCACCCCGTCGGCGGCGATCACCAGGTCGTACGAGGCGGCGAGTTCGGCGGCGGGCGGGGCCTCCGTACGGAAGTGGAGCCGGACCCCGAGGGACGCGCAGCGCTCGTGCAGGATCTCCAGGAGGCGGCGGCGGCCGAGCGCGGCGAAGCCGTGACCGCCGGAGGTCTGGGTGTGGCCGCGGTGGACGATGTCTATGTCGTCCCACCGGACGAACTCCTTCTGGAGCGCGCGGTGGACGGTGGGGTCGGCGTGCTCGATGCCGCCGAGCGTCTCGTCGGAGAGGACGACGCCGAAGCCGAAGGTGTCGTCGGGGGCGTTGCGCTCCCAGAGGGTGATCTCGCGCTCCGGGTCCAGCCTCTTGAGCAGCGCCGCGGCGTAGAGCCCGCCGGGGCCGCCGCCGATGACGGCGATACGGTGCGGGCCGGCGGACGGGTTGTCGGGGCGCGGGCCCCCGGGCGCCGTCATCGCGCTACCGGCCTTGCCACTTCGGCGGCCGCTTCTCGGTGAAGGCGGCGTGGAACTCGGCGTAGTCCTCGCCGTGCATCAGCAGGGCCTGGGTGGCGGCGTCCATCTCGACGGCGGCGGCCAGCGGCATGTCGAGTTCGGCGGTGAGCAGCGCCTTCGTCTGGGCGAGGGCGAGGGCGGGGCCGTCCGCGAGGCGACGGGCGAGCTCGGCGGCCCGCTCGTCGGCGCGGCCCTCCTCGGTCAGTTCGCTGATCAGCCCGATGCGGTCGGCCTCGGGCGCGTGGACGGGTTCGCCGAGCATCAGCAGCCTGGTGGCATGGCCGAGCCCCACCATCCGGGGCAGCAGATAGGCGGCGCCCATGTCGCCGCCGGAGAGCCCGACCCGGGTGAAGAGGAAGGCGAACCGGGCCGTCGGGTCGGCGACCCGGAAGTCGGCTGCCAGCGCGAGGACGGCGCCCGCTCCCGCCGCGACCCCGTGCACGGCCGCGATGACGGGGAACGGGCATTCGCGCAGGGCCCGTACGACCTGACCGGTCATCCGGTTGAAGTCCAGCAGCTGGGCGGTGTCCATCGCGAGGGTGGCGCCGATGATCTCGTCCACATCGCCGCCGGAGCAGAAGCCGCGCCCCTCACCGGCCAGGACCAGGGCCCGCACGGTGCGCTCCCTGGACAGCTCGGCCAGCAGATCACGCAGATCGGCATAGGCGCCGAAGGTCAGCGCATTGAGTTTCTCGGGGCGGGCGAGCGTGACGGTGGCGACCCCGTCGCGCGTGGTGACCCGGAGATGGCGCCAGTTCTCCGTGCGTGGTGCGGAGCTGGGAAACGGGCTCATGGAGGGTGATCCCCTTCAGCCGTCGGGCTGCTGCTTGCGTCGAATTTATCACTCGTACGTGACTCCCGTCACGAGTACGCAATATGCAGAGCGTGAGGCCGCTGTGACGAAAGTCCCCTTCGTACCGGTCGACAGGCCCTTGTCCGGGCCGTGAGGCTTCGTATGGTTGAAACCAAGAAGTAATGCGTTCCATGAACGTCTCGACCCCCGAATGGAACCCCCCGCCGTGCCGTCCGATGCCCGCGCCCCCGCACCCGCCTCCTGGCGGATCACACTGCCGCACTCGGCCGCGGCCGTGCCGATGGCCCGCGCCCTGATCCGTACGGCGCTGGCGGACATCGAGGCGCCGGCAGACAGCGACACCGCCGAACTGCTCACCGCCGAACTGGTCGCCAACGCGGTGAAACACACCCCGGGCGACGATCCCATCGACCTGGTGGTGGAGTTGCTGCCGACCGGCTGCCAGGTGGAGGTGCACGACCGCGACCCCGCCCCGCCTGGCGACCTCTCCCGTCCCGTGCCGGGCAGCGAGCCGGACCCCTGGCAGGAGCACGGCAGGGGGCTGCTGCTGATCCGCACCCTCAGCTCGTCCTGCGGTCACCGCCCGACGGAACGCGGCAAGGCCGTGTGGTTCACCCTGCCGTCGCCCGCCCGTCCGGTGGCCTGACCGGGCGGGCGCGAGGCCCTGCGGTCTACGCGAGGGCGTGCGGTCTACCCGCGTTCCGGCCGGCCCGCCGCGGGGCGGCGTCGAGGTCCGCGGCGAGACCCGTTCAGGACCCGGCCAGCGTCGCGACCAGTACGGCCTTGATCGTGTGCATCCGGTTCTCCGCCTCGTCGAAGACGACCGAGTGGGCGGACTCGAAGACCTCGTCGCTGACCTCCAGTTCGGTCAGACCGTGCCGGGCGTGGATCTCCCGCCCGACCTTGGTGCCGAGGTCGTGGTAGGCCGGGAGGCAGTGCAGGAACTTCACGTCGGGGTTGGCGGTGGCCCGCAGGACGTCCATGGTGACGGCGTACGGCGCGAGGGCGACGATCCGCTCGTCCCAGACCTCCTTGGGCTCCCCCATCGAGACCCACACGTCGGTGGCGACGAAGTCGGCGCCGCGTACGCCCTCGGCGACGTCCTCGGTGAGCGTGACGGTCGCCCCGCTGCCCTCGGCGAGCCTGCGGGCCTCCGCGACGATCCCGTCGGCGGGCCAGTAGGCCTTCGGTGCGACGATCCGCACGTCCATGCCCAGCAGGGCGCCGGTGACCAGGTAGGAGTTGCCCATGTTGAACCGGGCGTCGCCGAGGTAGGCGAAGGCGATCCGCTCCAGCGGCTTCGTGCTGTGCTCGGCCATGGTGAGGTAGTCGGCGAGCATCTGGGTGGGGTGCCAGTCGTCGGAGAGCCCGTTGAAGACGGGCACCCCGCCGTACGCCGCCAGCTCCTCGACGGCCGCCTGGCTGTCGCCCCGGTACTCGATCCCGTCGAACATCCGGCCGAGGACACGTGCGGTGTCCTTCACCGACTCCTTGTGACCCATCTGGGAGCCGGAGGGGTCCAGGTAGGTGGTGGAGGCACCCTGGTCGGCGGCGGCCACCTCGAACGCGCACCGGGTACGGGTCGAGGTCTTCTCGAAGATCAGCGCGATGTTCCGGCCCCGCAGCCGCTGCACCTCGGTCCCCGCCTTCTTCGCGGCCTTCAGCTCCGCGGCCAGGTCGATCAGGCCGCGGAACTCCTCGGCCGTGAAGTCCAGCTCCTTGATGAAGTGGCGGCCTGCGAGGTCTATGGCCATGGTGACTGCTCCTGGGTCGGGCGGGGGGACGCATACGGTAACCCTGGAAGTCTATACGATGCAATGCATCGCTATACAGAGCGGTTTTGATACCCGCATACCTCACCCATACCCGCAACCGTAGGCACCGGACCAGCCACACCACTTACACCGGTCACACCGCTCGCACCGGTCACACTGGATCGCGGACCACCGGGCAGCTCATGCAGCGGGGTCCGCCCCGGCCCCGGCCCAGTTCGCTGCCTCGGATCTCGATGACCTCGATTCCTTCCTTGCGCAGGTGGGTGTTGGTGGTGGCATTGCGCTCGTAGGCGACGACGACGCCCGGTTCGACGGCCAGGACGTTGCAGCCGTCGTCCCACTGCTCGCGCTCGGCGGCGTGCACGTCCTGGGTGGCGGTGAGGACCCGGATCGAGTCCAGGCCCAGCGCCTCCGCGATGGCGCGGTGCATGTGCTCGGGCTGATGGTCGGTGACCTTGAGGTCACGCGGGCCGTCTCCCGGCTCGATGGTGTACGAGCGGAGCATGCCCAGGCCCGCGTACTTGGTGAAGGTGTCCCCGTCGACCATCGTCATCACCGTGTCCAGGTGCATGAACGCCCGGCTCTTGGGCATGTCGAGCGCCACGATCGTGCGGGCGGACCCGGCGTCGAAGAGTCCGCGGGCCAGCATCTCCACCGCCTGCGGGGTCGTGCGCTCGCTCATCCCGATGAGGACGGCTCCCCGGCCGATGACCAGCACGTCGCCGCCCTCGATGGTGGAGGGGTAGTCGTCCTGCCCCTCCGACCAGTGGTGGAAGGCGCCCGCGTCGGGGCCGGTGAAGAGCGGATGGTGCCGGTAGATCGCCTCGAAGTGGACGGTCTCGCGCTGCCGGGCCGGCCAGCGCATGGCGTTGATGGAGACCCCGTCGTAGATCCAGGCCGAGGTGTCACGGGTGAAGAGGTGGTTCGGCAGCGGCCCGAGCAGGAAGTCGTCCAGGTCCATGACGTGGAAGCGCACCGAGGTCGGCTCGCGGTGCCGCTCCAGGAACTCCCGTTTGGTCATCCCGCCGACCAGCGCCTCGCAGAGTTCGGTGGCGTTCAGTTCCTCGAAGGCGGCTCGCAGATGTTCGGTGGCGAGCGGGCCGTACTCCTTCTCCTCGAAGACCCGGTCCAGCACGAGCCGCCGGGCCACCGGGATCTCCAGCGACTCGCGGAGCAGATCCCCGAAGAGGTGCACCTCGACGCCTCGGTCACGCAGCACGTCCGCGAAACCGTCGTGCTCCTGGCGCGCCCGGCGCACCCAGAGCACGTCGTCGAAGAGCAGCGCGTCCTTGTTGCTCGGGGTGAGCCGTTTCAGTTCCAGATCTGGGCGGTGCACGATGACGCGGCGCAGCCGCCCGGCCTCGGAGTCGACATGGAATCCCATGCCCACATCCTCACCGCGCGGAGCGCCGTTCACCCGGCGAATCGCCTGCCGGTTCTTCCGGCGGACCGGGACCCCTGCTGCCTCCCGGCCCGCCGGACGGGTCCTACAGCCGGGGGTCCACCGGCTCCGACTCCAGTGCCAGCACCGCGAAGACCGCCTCGTGCACCCGCCACAGCGGCTCGCCCCCGGCCAGCCGGTCCAGGGCTTCGAGACCCAGTGCGTACTCGCGCAGGGCGAGCGACCGCTTGTGGCCGAGGAACCGGCCGCGCAGCCGGTCCAGGTTCTCCGGGCGGGTGTACTCGGGTCCGTAGATGATCCGCAGGTACTCCCGGCCGCGCACCTTGATGCCGGGCTGGACCAGCCGGCCCTTGCCGTCCCTGACGAACGCGCCGAGCGGCTTGACCACCATGCCCTCGCCGCCGCGGCCGGTCATCTCCCGCCACCAGTCGATGCCGGAGCGGACCGACGCCTCGTCGGCGGTCTCGACGACGAGCCGCCGGGTGACCTGGAGCAGCCCCGTGGGGTCGTGCTCCACCAGCCGGTCCAGCCAGGCCAGCTGCTCGTCATGGGGAACAGCGGCGAGCGAGCGGCCCTGCACGGCGAGGATCTGGAACGGTGCCAGCCGCACCCCGTCGAGCCCCTCGGTGCTCCAGCAGTACCGGCGGTAGGCCTCGGTGAACGCCGCCGCGTCCTGGGCCCGGCCGTGCTGCCGGTCCGCGAGCGCGCCGACGTCGATGCCACGCTCCACCGCTGCCGCGAGGGCGGCCTCGGCCGCGGGGAAGACTGCGCCCGACGCGGCGCCGACCGCCGCGTACTGCGAGCGGAGCAGTCCGGCCGCCTTGAGGGACCAGGGCATCAGCTCGGCGTCGAGCAGCACCCAGTCGGTGTCCCACTCCTCCCACAGTCCGGCGGCGGTGACGGCCGCGCGCAGCCGGCCGAGGATGACCTCGGTCAGCGCGGCGTCGTCCAGGAACGGGCGTCCGGTGCGAGTGTGCAGAGCGCCTGTCGGGCCTCCCCCGCCTCCGGCGGCGGGGACGGCGTCCCCCGTCCCGAAGCGTTCCCGTGCCACGTCCGCGTCCCGGCAGACCAGGGCGACCGCCCGTGAGCCCATGTGCTTCTCCTCGCACACGACTCTGGCCACGCCGTCCGCCCGGTACTGCGCGAACGCCTCGGCCGGATGTTCCAGATAGCCCTCCTCCTTCGAGGTGGCCGTCGGCGCCATGGTCGGCGGGAGGTAGGTGAGCAGCCGGGGGTCGACGGCGAACCGGCTCATGACCTCCAGCGCGGCCGCCGCGTTCTCCTCGCGCACCGCGATCCGGCCCATGTGCTGGGTCTCCACGATCCGGCGGCCCTGTACATCAGCGAGGTCCAGCGGACGGCCTTCACGGCCGCCCGGCGCCTCGGTGGTCAGCGGCTTCACCGGCTCGTACCAGACCTGCTCGGCCGGTACGTCGACGAGTTCGCGCTCCGGCCAGCGCAGCGCGGTCATCTTCCCGCCGAAGACGGCGCCGGTGTCCAGGCAGATGGTGTTGTTGACCCAGGAGGTGGTGGGTACGGGAGTGTGGCCGTAGACGACGGCGGCGCGGCCCCGGTACTCCTCCGCCCACGGGTAGCGCACCGGCAGGCCGAACTCGTCGGTCTCGCCGGTGGTGTCGCCGTACAGGGCGTGCGAGCGGACCCGCCCGGAGGTGCGCCCGTGGTACTTCTCGGGCAGTCCGGCGTGGCAGACGACCAGACTGCCGCCGTCCAGTACGTAGTGGCTGACGAGCCCGTCGATGAACTCCCTGACCTGCTCCCGGAATTCCGGGCTCCTGGCGTCCTCCCGCTCCAGCTGCTCGATGGTCTCCGCGAGTCCGTGGGTCTGCTGGACCTTGCGGCCCTTGAGGTAGCGGCCGAGCTTGTTCTCGTGGTTGCCGGGCACGCAGAGCGCGTTGCCGTCCGACACCATCGACATCACACGGCGCAGCACGCCGGGGCTGTCGGGGCCGCGGTCGACGAGGTCGCCGACGAAGACCGCCGTACGTCCTTCGGGGTGCGCGCCGTCCGCGTAGCCGAGCTTGCCGAGCAGGGTCTCCAGCTCGGAACTGCAGCCATGGATGTCGCCGATGATGTCGAAGGGGCCGGTGAGATGGCGGAGGTCGTTATAGCGGCGCTCACGCACCACTTCCGCGCGCCCGGCCTCGTCCTCGGTGCGCAGGATGTGGACCTTGCGGAATCCCTCGCGCTCCAGGCCGCGCAGCGAGCGGCGCAGCTCGCGGCGGTGGCGCTGCACGACGTGGCGGGGCATGTCGGCGCGGTCCGGGCGGGCCGCGTTGCGTGCGAGGCAGACCTCCTCCGGCAGGTCGAGCACGATGGCGATGGGCAGCACGTCGTGTTCCCGGGCCAGCTTCACGAGCTGACGGCGGCTCTCGGGCTGGACGTTCGTGGCGTCGACGACGGTCAGCCGTCCGGCGGCCAGGCGCTTGCCCGCGATGTAGTGCAGGACGTCGAAGGCGTCCCGGCTTGCGCTCTGGTCGTTCTCGTCGTCGGCGACGAGGCCCCGGCAGAAGTCCGAGGAGATGATCTCGGTCGCCTTGAAGTGCCGGTGGGCGAAGGTGGACTTGCCCGAGCCGCTCGCCCCGATGAGTACCACGAGAGAGAGGTCGGTCACCGGCAGGGTGCGCGTGGCGCTGTCGCTGTTGCTGTTGCTGGTGCTGTCGCTAGTGCTGGTGCTGGTGCTGTGACCGGTGCTTTCGCTGGTGCCGGCGCCGGTGCGGTCACTGGTACTGCTCATGCGGCTTTCGCCCCCTTCTCGGTCTCGTCGGCCACGGTCATGGTGAAAACCGCCATCTGGGTGGGCGGCCCCACCTCGGGATCGTCGGGGCCCACGGCCACGAACTCCACCGCGTACCCGTGCCGGCGGGCCACTTCGCCCGCCCATTCCCGGAACTCCGCCCGGGTCCATTCGAATCGGTGGTCGCCGTGCCGGACATGCCCGGCCGGGAGCGTCTCCCAGCGGACGTTGTACTCGACGTTCGGCGTGGTCACCAGCACGGTGCGGGGCCGGGCCGAGCCGAACACCGCGTACTCCAGCGCGGGCAGCCTCGGCAGGTCGAGATGCTCGATGACCTCGCTGAGCACCGCCGCGTCGTACCCCTTGAGCCGCTTGTCGGTGTACGTGAGCGAGCCCTGCTGAAGCGTCACGCGGGCAGCCTGCCGTTCCCCCATCCGGTCCAGCTTCAGCCGGCGCGAGGCGATGGTGAGGGCGCGCATCGAGACGTCTACCCCGACGATCTCCGTGAAGCGCACGTCCTTCAGCAGCGCCTGCACCAACTGGCCCTGCCCGCAGCCCAGGTCGAGCACGCGGCTCGCCCCGGCGCCGCTCAGCGCGGCCAGGATCGCGGTCCGCCGCTGCTCGGCGAGCGGCACCGGCCGCTCCTCGGTGTCGGCCGTCTCGTCGACCGCGTTGTCGATGCTCTCGACGTCGAGGTCGTCCGACTCGGCGAGCCGGACCAGCTCCAGCCGCTCCATCGCCTGCCTGGTCAGCCCCCAGCGGCGGGCCAGGTACCGGCTGGTGATCAGCTTCTGCTCGGGGTGATCGGCCAGCCAGCCCTCACCGGCGCGCAGCAGCTTGTCCACCTCGTCGGGCGACACCCAGTAGTGCTTGGCGTCGTCGAGCACCGGCAGCAGGACATACAGCTGCCGCAGCGCGTCCGCCAGCCGCAGCTCACCCTCCAGTACGAGCCGTACGTACCGCGAGTCCCCCCACTCGGGGAACCGCTCGTCCAGCGGTACGGCCACCGCGTCCACCCGCGACCAGCCGAGCGGACCGAAGAGCTTGCGCACCAGCTCGGCACCACCACGGGCCGGGAGGGCGGGCACCTCGATCCGCAACGGCAGCGTCTCCTCGGCCCGCTCGGGCATCGCCCGGCAGGCACCGCTCAGCGCGGACTTGAAGACGGTGCTCATCGCGACGGACAGCAGCGAGGAGGCCGCGTACGGGCGGTCGTTGACGTACTGGGCGAGTGCCGCGTCGGGGGCACCGCCCCGGCCCTTGCCCTTGCCCCGCCGCACCAGCGCCACGGGATCCACCTCCAGCAGCAACGCCGCCGTGCAGTGCTCCACGGACGCCTCGGGATAGAAGACATGCGCGGTGCCATGGGAAGTGGAGAACGTCTGCGCCTTCTCGGGATGCTTGTGCAGCAGGAATCCGAGATCGGTGGCGGGACGCTCCGGGGTGCCGGTTGTACTGATCGTCAGGAACACCCGTCCGATTATGGTCCGGTTCACTCCCCCTCACCAGGCAATTTCACCCCGTCCCCGGATCTTCTGGCCCTCCTTCCGCGTGGTTCCGTTCCACGTGATTCCCTTCCGTGTGGTTCGCCGCCGGTGCGCCGAGCAGCGCGGCCAGTTCCGCGATGGTGTCCGGACCAACCCGGCAGCAGCCGCCGACCAGCCGCGCACCGGCCGCCCGCCAGGCCCGGACCCGGCCGGGATCGAACGTGGCGCCCCCGGTCCATCCCCGTCTCCAGGCATCCCAGCGTTCACCGCTGTTCGGATAGACGACGACCGGCTTGCCGGTCGCCTCCGCCGCCATCCGGACGGCCCGGTCCGCGTCGGCCGGATCGCAGCAGTTCACCCCGACCGCCACCACCTGGTCCCGCCCCGTCGCGAGGCCGAACGCCTCCTCCAGGGGCTGTCCCGCCCGGGTCACCCCGCCTGCCACGGTGTAGGAGAGCCAGACCGGCAGCCCGCACTCCCCCGCGACCCGCAGCAGCGCCTCCGCCTCATCGCTGTCCGGCACCGTCTCCAGTGCCAGCGCGTCGGGGCCGGCGGCGGCCAGCGCCTCGATCCGGGGCCGGTGGAAGCGTTCCAGCTCCCGGACCGAGAGCCCGTACCGGCCCCGGTACTCGGCGCCGTCCGCCGTCACCGCCCCGTACGGGCCGACCGAGGCGGCGACCCACACATCCCGCTCCACCGAACCGGCCGCCCGCCGGGCCAGCTCCACACTGCGGGCGAACAGCGCGGCCGCCTCCGCCCGCCCGATACCGCGCCGCCCGAACCCTTCGAAACTCGCCTGATAACTGCCGGTGATGAGCACCTGCGCACCCGCCCGCACATACGCCGTGTGCGCCGCCTCGATCTGCTCGGGCCCGTCGGCGAGCAGCCGGGCGGACCACAGCGCGTCGGACAGATCGCAGCCCTGCGCCTCCAGTTGGCCGGCGAGGCCACCGTCGAGCAGGACCGTCCCCGCCGCAAGGGCCGCTGCGAGGGGCCGGGACGGCGTCCCGGCGAAGGGCCGGGCGGAACCGCGGGAGTCGCGGGCGGAATCGCCGCCGGAGTCGCGGGCGGGGTCGCGGGCGGAGTCGCGGGCGGAGTCGCGGGCGGAGTCGCGGGCGGGCTGCACAGGTGTTCCTCTCCTCCCCGGTCAGGTCAGGTCAGGTCAGGTCAGCTGGGACTGGACCTGTGACGAGATCAGTTCCAGGTGGGCCAGGTCATCGAGATCCAGCACCTGGAGGTAGATCCTCGAAGCCCCGATGGCTTCGAACCGGCCGATCTTGTCGACCACTTCGGCGGGCGAGCCCGCCAGGCCGTTCGCCTTGAGCTCCGCCACGTCCCGCCCGATGACGGCGGCCCGGCGCGCCACCTCGGCGTCGTCCTTTCCGACGCAGACGACCAGGGCGTTGGAGTACACCAGGTCGTCCGGTCCCCGGCCCGCCGCCTCGGCCGCTTCCCTGACCCGGCCGAACTGCTGCTCACTGTCCTCCAGCGAGGCGAACGGGATGTTGAACTCGTCCGCGTACTTGGCGGCCAGCCGCGGTGTGCGCTTCGCGCCGTGCCCGCCGATCAGTACCGGCACCTTCGCCTGCGCCGGCTTGGGCAGCGCGGGCGAGTCGGTGAGCTGGTAGTACGTGCCGTCATAGCTGAATGTCTTGCCGACCTCGGTCGACCACAGCCCGGTGATGATCGCGAGCTGCTCCTCCAGGCGGCCGAACTTCTCCTGGGGGAACGGGATGCCGTACGCCTTGTGCTCGTCCTCGAACCAGCCTGCGCCCAGGCCCAGTTCGACGCGGCCGCCGGACATCTGGTCGACCTGTGCCACCTGGATGGCGAGCACACCGGGGAGCCGGAACGTCCCCGCCGTCATCAGCGTGCCGAGGCGGATCCGCTTCGTCTCTCGCGCCAGCCCGGCCAGCGTGATCCAGGCGTCCGTCGGGCCGGGGAGACCGTCTCCCCCTCCCATGTGCAAATAGTGGTCGGAACGGTAGAAGGCATCGAAGCCGAGGTCCTCGGTCGCCTTGGCGACGGTGAGCAGGGTGTCGTAGCTCGCCCCTTGCTGGGGCTCGGTGAAGATTCGAAGATCCATGCATCCATCCTGCACCCCCGGACACCGCTCGTCCCTCTCCTGCCTCCTTTCACCGCCGCGGTGTCCGGGGCATCCCGGGCATCCGGGACGGCGGGTCGCTCAGGGCCGGCCGGCGGCCGGTCCCGCCGGTCCCGCCGGTCCCGCCGGTCCCGCCGGTCCGTGGAGCACGCCGTGGGGGCCGTCCCGCTCCCTGCCGCGCTCCAGATCCTGCTGGCGCTCCCGGTCCCGTTCGTCGAGCAGCCGGAGCATTCCGCGGACCCGGTCCGTCGACTCGTCGGCGGCGTCGATCGCCTCCATGCACTGCCAGTACAGGCTCTGTTCATCGGTCTCGCACGCCACCCCGACCAGGGCTATCCCTACTTCCCCGAGCAGCGCGCCCAGCCCCGTCAGCGCGGCGCGCGGATCAGCGACTTCGGAGAGCTGTGTCGCCCTGGCTACCCCGGCCCGCGCCGCCGGATGGTCAAGTGCCCCGTTACTTCTGCCACCGATCTCACTGAGGCCTCCCGCCTCGCCCCGTAACTCCTTGGGACCGCTCGCCGCCAGCCGGCTTCCGACCGCCTGTGCCAGCGCCTGGGCCTGCCAGGCCTCCGCGATGATGTCCGGCGTGCCCCTGCTCTGGGACAGAGCCCGCCTGATGACCGCTACCAGCCGCTCCGCTTCCATGTGTTGCCCCCGTTCGGTACGAAAACCCGCTCACCTCTTCCATTACCCACAGTGAGGGTGGCGGTACCGGAAGGCCAGGGGATTTCGGAAATCTGTGGACACCCTGTCGACTGTGAATAAGTCGATCACTCCGAAGAGTGACGATCGGGGGTATCCATACCCTTCGTGGCCGGGAAGCGCACCTCGTTCCGCTCGATCTTGGCCGCCAGCGCCGCCAGTGCGTCGATGCCCAGCACCTCGCAGAACTGCAGCAGATACGCGAGGACATCGGCGACCTCGTCCGACACCCGGTGCGCGGTCCCGGGATCGTCCATCACACGGGCCGACTGTTCCGGCGTCAGCCACTGGAAGATCTCCATGAGTTCGGATGCCTCGACGCTCAGCGCCGACGCCAGGTTCTTGGGGGTGTGGTATTGCTCCCAGTCGCGTGCGGCCGCGAATGCGGCGAGTCGTCGTTGCAGGGCGGGTACGTCGAGTTGTGTCACAGCCCCAGGTCTACCACCGTCGCTCCGACCGTCCCGCGGGCCCGTGCCGCGCCCGCCTCCGTCACCGTGCCGAGCAGCCGGACGTGGCCGGCGGCCGCCGCCGAGGCCGCCGCGGTCAGCAGCTCCCGCGTCTGCTGTCCGTCCAGGTCCCGGTCGAGCCCGTCGGCCAGCACTGTCAGGGTCTGCAGAGCCTGCGGCACCTCCGACTCGCCGCCCGCCGGGTCCGCCCCCGGCCCCATGAGCAGGGCCACGGCCAGTGCCAGGTAGCGGAGTTCGCCGTCGCCGAGCCTTTCCAGCGGGGTGCCGTGACCGTCTCCCCGGGCCACGACCGCACGGACCAGCCCGTCCGCCGGCCGCTCGACGCCGATCCCGGTCACCGGTCGCGCGAATCCGGCGTTCGCCAGCGCGACCAGCCGGGCATGGCGCCGCCCGTGCCCGTATCCGTACCCCTGTCCCCGCCCCTGCCCGTTGCGCGCGGCATGCAGTACCGCCGCGAGGTTCCCGCAGTCGCGGCGCAGCCGGCCCTCGCCCGGCGGCACCGGTGTCCGCATGCGATGAGGCCGCGGTTCGCAGGCGAAGGCCGGGCGCAGGGCCACCACCATCTGTTCGGCGGCGGCCAGCACCTGTAGCTGACCCGGTGTCCGGCCCGCGACCCGCAGTGGCAGCAGTGCCGTGCCCAGCCGGTCGTCCGGCAGCTGTTCCCGCCTCACCGGGAGCTCGTCCGCGGTGTGCCAGGCCGCCTGGAGCGTCGGCCGCCCCGGATCGCGGAGCGCGGTGCTCAGCAGCGTCTGCCCGGCCCGGGTCAGCCGCTCGCCGACGATCCGGAGGGTGGGCTCGGCCTGGACGGCGAGTTCGAGCCGGACCGGCCCGGCCGGGCCGTCCGCCGTGCACCCGATCCGGAACCCGCGCCGCCCCTGCCGGTCGGCCGCGGCCCCTTCGGGCACGCACCCCGCCGGATCGGGGAACACCTCGGCGAGCGACGCCCCGGCTGCCAGCCGGGACAGCGCCTCGTACGCGCGCAGCGCACTCGACGCGCCACTGCCCGAGGGACCGGCGAGGAGGGTGAGCGGGGCCAGCGGCACGGTCGTGCCCCGATGCGCGGCGAAGGCGGAGAGCCGCAGCTCGGTCACCACGGGCCCGGCCCAACGCCCGGACCGCGGCACGGCATCGGCGTCGGCATCGGCATCGGCATCGGCATCGGATTCAGAGCCGCCATCGGAGCCGGGGTCAACTGCGGATGCGGGATCACACCACGGTCCGGAGCCGGGATCGGCTGCGGATGCGAGGTCACGCCACGGTCCGGAGCCGGGGTCGGCCGCGGATGCGGGGTCGGGTGCGAGGGCGCCTGGGCGGGGTGCGGTCATGCCCCGGACCGTACGCAGGCGGCTCCCCGGCGAACCGTTCCGCCGGATCGGCCGTCCTTCGATCGGAGTAAGCCGCCACCCGCCCGCATACCGCGCCACCGATCTGGGTAGCCCGGATGCGCGACCGTCCCGCAGCGCCCTCGCGGCAGCCCTTCTAGGCCCCCGGCACGCCCGCCGCCGTCACGCCCTCGACCTCCATGCCAATGGGCGACAGCAGGAAGACGTTCCGGTCCACCCGGTGCATTCCGCTGCCCAGCCCGAAGACGACGCCGCTGGTGAAGTCCAGGATCCGCTTGGCCACATCGGGCTCGGCGCTGGTCAGATCGAGCAGCACCGGAATCTGCGTGACCAGGTACTCGGCGACCTCGCGTGCGTCCGCGAAGATCTGGACCCGCAGCACCACCATGCGCCGCTGCTCCGCGCTCTCCCGCTCCTCCGGAACCGTCCGGTGGTCCACTCGGGAGGGCCACTCGTTGCGGCTGCGCAGCGGTACGACCTGGGCCAGTCCCTCCCACTGCTCGTCGGTGACGTCATACCTGTCGTACCTGCTCACCGGACCACCCCGTCTGTGCATCGGTTGGCGTTGCGCCGGCTGCGCTCACTGTTCATCGGGCAATTCTCTCGCTCCTCACCCGTTCGGCCTACCAGCGACACGGTTCAGGACCCGATCGACACCGTCGAAGTGCTGCCGGGCTCAGTCGCGGAGCGCTCGTCCGGGCCGGCGGTCGCCCTGGTGTCGAGGGGGGTGAAACGTACCGGAAGATGCGCCAGGGCCCGGTGGAACGGGCCGGGTCGCCACAGCAGTTCGCTCACCGGAACAGCCAGTTCCGCATCGCACAGCTGGCTGGTGAGCTGCTCGATCGCGGTCATCGCGATGAGCAGCGCGGGCTGCTTCGCGGGGCACCGGTGCGGTCCCGCCGACCAGGCGAGATGGGCGCTGGCCCCGGAGCGGGCCCCCGCGTCCGGGGCGGCCGGTGCGGACTGGGTGTTGGCGGCCCCGAAGGAGACCAGGACCAGCTGTCCGGCGCGCAGCCGGACGCCGTGGAACTCGGTGTCGTGGCGCGGGTAGTGCGCGGCCAGGTTGGCCAGCGGCGGGTCCTGCCACAGGACCTCGTTGATCGCCTCGTGCGCGGTCATCGCGCCCCCGTGCAGCGAGCCCGCGTACCGCTCGTCGGTGAGCATGTGCAGGGTGGCGTTGCCGATCAGGTTCGTCGTGGGGTCGTGGCCCGCGCTCATCACCAGGGTGATCTGGCGCACCGTCTCGTCGTTGTCGAGACGGGCCGGGTGAGCGAGGAAGTACGAGGTGAGATCGCGGCGCGGGCGGGCGCGCCGGTCGGCGACGAGGCGGGTGACGACCTCGACGAGGTCGGCGTACGCGGCGGCGGCGCCCTGCGCCGAGTTCATCATGCCGCCGATGCCGTCGACGATCCGTTCGCCGTCGTCGGGGGCCACGCCGAACCAGGTGATGAAGACGTGCAGCGGGAGCCGCCGGGCGTACTGGGCGATGAGATCGCCGGTGCCGGTGGCGGCGAACTCGCCGATGAGCTGCTGGGCGACCCTGGCCACCTCCGCCCGCAGGATGTGCGGTTCGATCAGCGCCAGGGTGTCGTTGATGACGTCGCGGTAGCGGGCGTGCTCGTCGCCGTCGCTGAAAAGCGCGGTGGGGCGGTGTCCGAGCACGGGCAGCACCGGCGAGTCCGGCGGGACCGTCGCCTGCCAGGCGCGGGGGTCCTTGCTGAAGGTGTGGGTGTCGCGCAGCAGGTCGACGGCCGCCTGGTAGTCGGTGACGAGCATCGCCTCGACGCCGGGGGCGATCCGGACCGGTACCAGTGGCCCGTCTTCGCGCAGCCTGCGGTAGTGGCCGTGCGGGTCGGCCGCGAAGTCGGGGCCGTACAGCGCAAGGGGCTGCGGCGGCTGTACGAACAGGGTCATGACGGGTCCTCGGGTTGCGGCATTCGGGTCAGCACGTGTTCGGCCAGCGCGATCAGGGCGTCGATGCTGCCCCGGCGTTCCCTGGCATCGCACTGGATCAGCGGGGTCCCCGGGGCGAGGTCGAGGTGTTTGCGCAGGACCTCGTCGCTGTGGGCGGGCGCGTCGGGGAAGCGGTTGACCGCGACGGCGTACGGCAGCCCCTGTTCCTCCACCATGTCCATGACCGCGAAGGAGTCGCCGAGCCGTCGGGTGTCCACCAGGACGAGCGCGCCCAGCGCGCCACGTGCGATGTCCTCCCACAGCGGCAGGAAGCGCTCCTGGCCGGGTGTGCCGAACATGTAGAGCACCAGGTCGTCCGGGACGGTGAGACGTCCGAAGTCGATGGCTACCGTGGTCGTCGTCTTGTCGGGGAGTCCGGCGGTGTCGTCGAGCAGGGTGCTGGACTGGGTCATCGCCTCCTCGGTGTGGAGTGTGGGTATTTCGGAGAGCGTACGGATCAGGGTCGTCTTGCCCACGCCGAAGGGACCCGTGACGACGAGCTTCATCAGGGTCCGGGCGGCGGTCGGCAGATAGCCGACGCCGGTCCGGTCAGTGGAGGGAGCGGAGTCCAACGAGCAGCCTCTCGACGAGCGACCGGTCGATCTCCCCGGCACTGGGTATCGGCGGTCGGGTGAGCAGAAGTCCGGCGGCCGCGAGATCCGTGGCCAGGAATACGGTGGCGCTGACCGGCAGGTCCAGATGGGCCGCGCACTCGACGACGGTGAGTGCGCCCGGTTCCAGCAGTTCGCACAGCCTGCGCTGTTCCGAGCCGGTGTCGGGGAGCAGGACCGCATCGGTGCGTACGAGCACGGCGAGCCGGTCGAGCGCGGGGCCGGCGGGCCGGGACCGGCCGCCGGTGACCAGATAGGCGGGGATCAGACGGCGTCCCGGTCCGGAGCTCATGGCCGGGCGGCGGTGTCCGGTTGACGGGCGGGCGCGTGCATCGCCCGGGTCAGCGCGGTGACCTGTACCTGCATCTGGTAGGCGATGTCGCCGAGTTTGGCGCCGGGTTCGGCGAACAGAGCGAGCGTGGTGTTGTTCCCGGCCGGTACGACGACGGCGAAGCCCAGCTCGGACTCGACGACCGTCTGGGCCAGTTTCGGGCCCTCGACGTCGGTGAACGCCGTGGTGAAGGCGCGAGCCGCGGCGTGCAGGGTCGCCGTCATCGCGGCGACCCGTTCGCCGGACGCCCGGTCGAGACCGGGTGAGGCGCCCTCGATGAGGCCGTCACCGGTGGCGACCACGGCATGCTGGACTCCGGGCAGTTCCAGCAGCGGGGTCAGCACCCATGCGAGGTCACCGGTGGTGGGGCTGGGGGCGCTCACGTCTCGTCGTCTCCTTGGTCGTCCTGGTCGCCCAGGTGGTCGTGGCCGTCCGAATGCGGTGCGGGGGCCCGCCCGGCGACGCTCCTGCCGTTGAGGGTGCCCTGCTGGAGCGCCGCCCAGGAAGACTCGGCCTGCTCCGGTGTACGGGACACCTGTCCGGCGGCCGGGTCGGTGGCGGGTGCGGCGGACGCGACCGCCGCCGGACGGGGTGCGCGCCGGCGCCTGCTGGGCAGGCCCGCCGGCTCCGCGGCGGCGGTCTCCGGCGGGTCCTGCGCGGGAGGCGCGGGGGCGTCCGGCTCCGCCGCGGCAGGGTGCGCCGATACGGGCGCCGGTGCCAGGGCGGAGAGGGTCCGGTCCTCCTTCAGCACGGTCAGCAGATGGGCGGGGACACGCAGGATCGTCCGCATACCGCCGAACGGCGAGGCCTCGATGTGGCAGTGGAAGCCGTACTGCACCACGAGCCGGCCGACGACCGCGAAGCCGGTCTGCGGCGGGTCGCCCAGCTCGGTGAGGAGCACCTCGGAGCGGCCGGCCAGCAGAGCGCGGGCCCGGTCGAGCGCGTCCTCGTCCATGCCGATGCCCGCGTCGTCGACGACCAGGAACGCGCCCCGGCCGCCGCTCTGCTGGAGCGTCACCGTCACATCGGTGTCGGGGTGCGAGTACGCGGTGGCGTTCGCCAGCAGTTCGGCGAGGGCGATCGCGAGGGGTTCGGCGGCCCTGGCGACGAGCGCGAGCCGTTCCTCGCGCAGATGGTTGGCCACCTTGATCCGCTCGTAGCCGGCGACGCGGGACTGGGCACCGAGCACGATCTCGACGAGCGGTGAGTTCTGCCGGGCGAGGCCGGGCCAGGCGTCGCACAGCACGGCGGTGGACTGGGTCCGGCGCAGGGCCAGTTCGTTGCGGAAGTCCAGTTGCAGGATGCGCGGGTCGTCGTACTCGTGCTGGAGCTCGTGCAGCAGCTGCTGGGACTGGTTGAGCAGCGACTGGATCTTGGCCGAGGTGCCGCGCATCGCCGCACGGGCGGCCGCGTCGACGCGCTGCCGTTCCTCGATGACGGCGGTGCGTGCGGCCTGTACGGCTTCGGTGAGCAGCCGGGCGGAGTCGCCGTCCACCTCGGCCGCCTCGCGCAGTCCGGGAACCTGGGCGCTGGGGTGGGAGAGGGCGACCGCGACGGCCGGGATCCGTTTGTGGGCCAGTTGCCGGATCTCGTCGACGAGTGCGGCGGTACGGGCCTCGGCGGCCTTCAGCTGCCGTTCGGTCAGCTCGGCGTGGGTCACGGCGAGCTGTTCCGAGCGGGCGGACCCGTACGAGCGCGTCGCCGCCGCCACGGCGGCCACGACGGCGATCACCGCCACGATCCATCCCATGCCGTTACCGCATTTCTGTCGTCGGGTCGGTCCTCCGGCCGGGGCGGCGGCGGAGGATCAGGCGGACGGCCCGGCCTGTGCGGCGGGCCGGACGGTCACTCCGGCGCGCCCGCGGGCTCACCGGCCTGCTCGACTTCCTGTGCCAGCACGGCCACCTCGGTCATCACCTCGAGCACGCCCGGCAGCGCGGAGCCGTCGAGCTGCCGGTACTCGCTGCCGATCGTCACCACCAGCCGCTCGGGGAGTCCGAGTTCGGGGTGACGGCCTTCACCGATCACCCGGCGGGCCGCCTCCAGGGCGGGTACCCCGGCGGCGTGGAAGGAGTGCGCACGCTCCCGTACGTACTCCAGATAGACGATGTGGTCGCGTACCCCGGCCCGGTCCAGGACCGGCCCGTGGCCCGGCACGACGGTCTCGGCTCCGGTGGCCAGAACCTGTTCGCAGGCAGCGATCACATTGCTCAGCGGGCCCGCCCAGTGGATCGGGTGGTCCCCCGGCTGCTGGAGTGTCGAGGAGAAGATGATGTCGCCGCTGAACACGGCGCTCTGGGCGGGCAGGTGGACCATCAGGTCACCCGTGGTGTGCGCGGACGGCAGGGCGGAGATCTGGACGGGGTACTCCCCCAGGGTCAGTTCGAGCTCCCCGGTGAAGTAGGTGGTGGGCTGGACCGGTTCGGTCTGCGACCAGTCGAACGGGCCGAAGTGGCGGCCGAGGTAGGCGCCGAGCGGTCCTGCCGGATCGCTGCCGTTGACGAGCGCGTGCTGCTGTTTCGGGGTCGGCTCGTAGTGAATGTGGTCCCGGGCCTCACGGGTCGCGATGATCTCCGCGTCCGGCAGTACGCCCGCGCCCCAGAAGTGGTCGCCGTTGGCGTGCGTGACGATCACCCGGTCGATGGAGACACCGTCGGGCAGCAGCTTCGTGCTCTCGGCCAGGAACTGTCCGGCCAGTACCGGGTCGTACGGGGTGTCGATCCAGAGCGCGCCACGGGGCGAGACGAGAAGGCCGCAGTTGGCCAGCCCCCAGCCCCGTTTCGGCGGGAGCCACGCATGCAGGCTCCGGCCCAGGTCAACGACGTCTCCACCCGTGATCGACATGGACGCGATTATGCCGACCCCCTTCCGGTCGTGCGTTCGAACTCGGCCACAATTATCTCCCGTTGGCTTGAAATCGCCGCTCCAGCACATCCGGGGCGGTTGACCGGTGACCCTGCGAGAGCACCGGAGCCGCCCCCCTTACGGGACTATCCGGACAGTCAGGTCAATTACGCCCGACCGTCCACCGCCACGTCGTCATTGCACAACGGGCGGACGTCAAACCGGAAGAGGCCGATTACCCACTGAGCATGGCTGAAAACAGACGCCGCAAAGCCCCCGGCGGGCCGCTGGAAAGCGACCTGCCGGGGGCCTTGTGACACGCGGTGTCCCAGGATCCGTCCGGCGGATCATGTCCGGCCGGACGGGCCTTCGCGGACAGGGGGGTGGTCCCGAGGTCCGCGGCCCGGGTGGGACCGCCGTGCCCCGCCGGACAGGGCCGAGGCCCTGCCCGGCCTTTTCCGGTCAGATCCTCAGGTGCGGACCTGACCGCGTTCGAAGTACTCTGCCAGCTCGGGGTCGAGGGCGGGCACGTCGTACGGTGCGCCGCCCTCACGCAGGGAGCGGGTCGCGAGCACACCGGCGGCGACGCTCATCCGGGCGGCGACCGGCGAGGTGTCGGTGACACCCCCGTCGCGCACGAAGCGGCAGAACTCCTCCATGATCCGGGTGTCCCCGCCGCCGTGCGAGCCGCCGGCCTCCGGGACCCGGTAGGTGATGTCGGCGTCGGCGCGGTATCCGCTGGGGCCGGTGTTCCAGACCTTGACCTCGTCACCGGGGCTGTCGCCGAAGTTCTCCAGCCGCCCCTCGGTGCCGATGACGGTGTAGTTGCGCCAGTAGTCCGGGGTGAAGTGGCACTGCTGGTAGGCGGCCACGACGCCGTTGTCGAGCTGCATGTTCATCACCGAGACGTCCTCGACGTCCACGATGTGGTGCAGGTCCTTGCGGGCGGTCGGCGGCCAGTCGAATTCGCGCAGCCAGTTGTCGGGGCGCGGGGTGTCCGGCTCGCGCCGCGGCAGGTCACCGTAGACGAGCAGGTCGCCCAGCGCGTTGACACGCCGGGTGTAGCCGCCGGCCAGCCAGTGCAGCACGTCGATGTCGTGCGCGGCCTTCTGGAGGAGCAGCCCCGTGGTCCGGGTCCGGTCCGCGTGCCAGTCCTTGAAGTAGTAGTCGCCGCCGTAGCCGACGAAGTGCCGCACCCAGACGGCCTTGGGCTCGCCGATGTCGCCGCGGGCGATGATGTCGCGCATCAGCCGTACGACACCCATGTGCCGCATGTTGTGGCCGACGTAGAGCCGGGTCCCGGTCTCGTACGCGGCGCGCAGGACGTTGTCGCAGCTCTCGACGGTGATCCCGAGCGGCTTCTCGACGAAGACGGCCTTGCCGGCCCGCAGCGCGTCGATGGCGATGGCCTCGTGGGTGTCGTCCGGCGTCGCGATGACGACCGCGTCGAGGTCGTCCCGGCCGAGGAGCAGTTTGTAGTCATCGACCGCGACGTCCGTGTCGAACCGCTCGGCCTCACGGCGGCGCACCTCGGGGTCGAGGTCGCAGACGGCGGTGATCGCCGAACCCTGTCCGGGGTGGTGGGCGGACATCGCGATGGAACGGCGCAGGCCGAGTCCGATGACGCCGAGTCGCAGGTCTGACACGGGGGTTCCCTCTCTGTCTGTACGGGTGGTGCGGGTAGTGCGGGTGGTGCAAGTGGGCGGTCTCCGGGCTACCGGCCGGCGAAGAAGGCGCGACCGCTGCCCCTTCGCCGCGACAGGCACATAGTTCACGACGGCGCACCGCGGTGGCAAGAGTTGTTCATTTTGATGACGTAACAAACATTTAATGGCACGTAAAAGCCACTGCCAGTCGCTCGCAGGGCGCCCGAGGGCCTGAAATGCACACAGAAGCATCCCGGATCCGGGCACCGGATGCTCGATCATGCATGCATCTGTGCACATTCCAGCACGTCAGAACACAGTCGGGGTAGGCACGCAGAACGGCGGGTCACCACACCCCTCGGGTGGGACGACCCGCCGTTCGGACAACTCACACCGCGCGGACTGCGGACCGCGGAAGGCGGACAACTCAGACAGCGATGACCGTGACGCCGGCCTCGGTGAAGCGGGCCGTCACCTCAGGCGTGATGCCCTTGTCGGTGACCAGGAAGTCGACCAGCCCCAGGTCGAAGACCCGGGCGAAGGCCCGCTTGCCGATCTTCGAGGAGTCGGCCGCCACCACCACCCGCTGGGCCTGCTGGGCGAGCAGCCGGTTGATGCTGGCCTCGCCCTCGTGGTGGACGTACGCACCGCGTTCGGTGTCGATGGCGTTGACGCCCAGGACGGCGACGTCCAGCGTGATCTCGCCCAGTACCCCGCTGGCCAGCGGGCCCGTCAGCTCGTACGACTGCGGCCTGGCCACCCCGCCGGTCACCACGATCTTGATCTGCGGCCGGATCACCAGCTCATTGGCGATGTTGAGTGCGTTGGTGACCACCGTCAGGGTCGGCTGGCCGGCCACCCCCGCGGCGCCCTCCCCCACCAGGTCGGGGCGTACGGCGAGCGAGCGGGCCACCTCGGTGATGGTCGTGCCGCCGGTCAGCCCCACCACCTCGCCGACCGCGACCAGTTCGGCGACGGCGCGGCCGATGGCCTGCTTCTCCGGGGCGTTGCGCCCCGTCTTGTAGCGCAGCGCCAGCTCGTAGCTGACACCGTGCGCGACCGCGCCGCCCCGCGTGCGGGTGAGCAGCTGCTGCTCGGCGAGCTGGTCCAGATCGCGGCGGATGGTCGCGGCCGAGACATTCAGAGTCCTGGCGGCGTCCTCGACGTCCACCCGGCCATGCTTACCGACGAGCTCCAGCAGTGCGTTCCACCGGGAATCCCTGGACACGTGAACTCTCCTTACGGGTCCGGGCTGCGGACACCCATCCCCTTGGGCGCGGTCACCGGACTCGCGCAAGCGTCGCACAGGGCTCCGGCGAGTCAAGCCACTTGCAAGGAGAATGCTTGATAATGCTTGCACATCCCGTATATCGTGCGTTAACGAGCATCCAATCACCAGTACGGAGTGCAAAAGTGTCATTTGTCGAGATCGAGACAGCCAGTCAGCCGGACTGCTGGCGCCGTGCCGCGGACCTGGCGCAGAGCCAGGCGGCCGCACTGCCCGTGACCGGCGAGCGCATCGCCGTGGTCGGCTGCGGCACCTCGTTCTACATGGCTCAGGCCTACGCCTCGCTCCGTGAGGAGTCCGGACAGGGCGAGTCCGATGCCTTCGCCGCCTCCGAGTTCCCGTTCGGCCGCCGCTACGACCGGGTCGTCGCCCTCACCCGCTCCGGCACCACGACCGAGGTGCTCGAACTCCTCGACCGGCTGCGCGGGGTGACCCCCACGGTGGCCATCACCGCCGACCCGGAGACCCCGGTGATGACGTCCGCGGACGCGGTCGTGGTCCTCGACTTCGCCGACGAGCAGTCCGTCGTGCAGACCCGGTTCGCCACCACGCTGCTGACGCTGCTCCGCGCCCACCTCGGCCTGCACACCGACGCCGTGGTCCGCGACGCGGAGACCGCGCTCGCCGAGCCGCTGCCCGAAGGACTGCTGGACTGCACCCAGTTCACCTTCCTCGGCCGCGGCTGGACGGCCGGTCTCGCCAACGAGGCCGCGCTGAAGATGAAGGAGGCCTCGCTGTCCTGGACGGAGGCGTACGCCGCGATGGAGTACCGCCACGGCCCCATCAGCATCGCCACCACGGGCACCGCGACCTGGATGTTCGGCACCGCCCCCGAGGGCCTGCGGGAGCAGGTCCTGGCGACCGGCGCCCGCTGGGTCGAGAGCGGGCTCGACCCGCTGGCCGAGCTGGTACGCGTCCAGCGCCTGGCCATCGCCCGCGCCACCGCCCGCGGCCTGGACCCGGACAGCCCGCGCCACCTGACGCGTTCCGTGGTGCTGGCCGACGCCTGAGCCCGTGCCGGACTCTGGCCGACGCCCGAGCCCGTGCCGGACATCGTCGGGAGCAGCGTGCACGCCGCATCGGTGTCCTGAGGAGCCGGCCGCCCTGCGCCGGGCGGCCGGCTTCCCCGTACTCAACGCCCTTCGCGGCGCGGGCACGGCCGGCCGGGTCAGCTGCCGGTCAGGACTCCTCGAAGTAGGCGTCCAGGACCGCGTCGAAGCCTTCCGTCCACTCCTTGAGGCTGCTCCTGGCAGCCGCCTCGACCTCCGCGTTGAACCAACGCATGGTCGACATATGGACCGTGATCGTGAACCGGCGGCCGAACCGGGCCGGCTTCAGTTCCACCGCGCCGATCTCGTCCCAGCGGAAGTCGGCCTCCTGGTCGTCCAACGTGAACCGGATGCCGTCACGGTCCGCGGTGATCGAGCCGCGGCGGTCGCTCACCTCGAACGCGGGGCCGTCCCCGTCCTTGCTCTCCTTCTCCTCCTCGTCGTCCGCCGCCTCGGCGACGGCCTCGCCGTCGGGCTCCGCGTCCTCGGACACGGCCTCCGCTACGGCATCGTCGGGCACGGCACCGTCGGACACGACGTCCTCGGATGCCGGCTCCTCGGTCCGCTCCGGCTCCTCGTCCGCCTTTCCGGTGGCTCGGGGGGTCGTGAGACCAGGGATGTACGCCGGGTCTGTCCCTGCGGCGTACGCGGGCTGAGTGTTCGGATCTATGCGCTGCTCCACGGCGGGCAGTATGGCCGACGAACCTGTACGGGGCCAGTGAGCCCGTGTTCACCCGCCCTCGCTCGTGCCTGCGGACGGTGACGGGGGCGTGAACGTGGACGGTGACGTGGACGCGAACGTGGACGTGGCGGAACGGGGCGGGGCGGTGGCGGGGCGGACCCGCCGGTCCGGTTCCGCCCCGCCACCACCCACCGCCCATCACCCACTGCCCGTCAGATGCCGGCTGTCAGGCGTCAGGCGTCGGGCGTCAACCTTCGGTGCAGGCCTCGCCCCCCAGAGCGAACGCGGTCGGGTTGCCGTTGCCGCCCGACAGGGTGCCGGTGAAGCCGAAGCCCGCCGACTCACCGGCCGCCACCTTGCCGTTCCACGAGACGTTGGCAGCCGTCGCCCTCGCCCCGTCCTGACCGGAGACCGCGTTCCACATCTGGGTGATCCGCTGGCCGTCCGGGAAGGTCCAGCCGAGCTGCCAGCCGTCCAGGGCCGTGCTCCCGGTGTTGGTGAGCGTCACATCGGCCTGGAAGCCGTCGGCCCACTGGTTGGTGACCTCGTACGTCACCGAGCAGGCCGCGCCCTCCGGCGGATTCCCCGGGTCGGTACCGGGGTCGGTGCCCGGGTCCGTACCGTCGCCGTCCGAGGAGTCCCCGTACATGATTCCGCGCCCGTTGGTCGAGACGTACACCCGCCCGTAGACCCTCGGGTCGCCGGTGATGGCCGCGCCGATCCAACCCCACTGGTGCGCTTCGTCGTTGATCCGGGTCCAGCTGGTCCCCGCGTCCGTGGAACGGAAGACGCCGCGTACCCCGCCGATCTTCGCGGTGATGAAGAGCGTCTGGTACGAGGCGCCCGCGGCCGCCTTGCCGAAGCCGACGGAGTCCGCCTGCTCGACCCCGGACAGCTCGGCGAACGTCGCCCCCGAGTCGGTGGAGTGCCACAGCCCGTAGGCCCCGGTCGCGCTGCCTCCCGCGAGCCACACATCGCCCTCGGTGCCCGGCACCGCCTTGAAGCGGACGTTGCCCTCGGCGGGCAGGCCGCTCGACGCCTTCGCGGTGAACGTGGCGCCACCGTCCGTCGAGACGTAGAAGGTTCCGGCCGCGTACCCGTAGAACTTCTTCGGGTTCTTCCGGTCGGACTCGACCGTCGCCCCCGCCGGTATCCCGGTGGACGCCGACCATGACCTCCCGTACCCGGTGGTGTGCTGCACGCCCGCGCCCTCCGGGCTCCACACGAAGCCGCTCGCGTCGGCCGCCGCTGCCACCGTGCCGCCGCCGGTCACCCCGGAGGGCTCGGAACCCTGGAACCAGTTGGCCCCGTTGTCCGTGGAGAAGCCGATGTGCGGGGCGGCGTCCGCGTCCCCGACCCGTACGACGGTGCCGGGGCTCGTCTCCGCGAAGTCCAGACTCGTGGTCGAGGTGAGGTTCGGCGAGGTGAACATCATGTCGGGCACGGCGTCGAGATCGGTGTGCCGGAAGCCCCCGACGTCACCGAGTGCGCTGAGCAGCGGGGCTCCCGAGGGCGGGCTCGCCAGGTCGTTGACGGCCGTCTCCTCCAGCCCCTTCACCATCGGGGTGATCCTGAACCGGCTGCCGGAGTCCCAGTTCTTGAGGTTCTCGGTGCCGTAGATCGTCGCGCCGGTCCCATACATCATCCGGTTGGAGTCGAACGGGTCGATCTCCAGCGCCTCCGTCATCCAGCCCAGCTTGGGCGTGGCCTCCGGCGGCGCCGGACTGGCGCCCCAGGTGAGCCAGGGCACGGAGGAGACGTCCTGGGTGAAGCGGTTGGTCCGGTCCGGGTAGCTGCTGTAGTCCCAGGCCTGAGTCCAGGTCGCCCCGCTGTCCGTGGAGCGGAAGATCTGGGTGTCCGGCCACCAGGAGCTGTACGCGGTGGCCATCAGGGTGCCGGGCTGCTGCCGGTCCACGGACAGCCCGCTGAATCCGTAGTACGTGTCGGCCTCGGCGACCGGACTGACGTCCTTCCACTCACCGGTCGCCGTGGCGTACCGCCAGATCCGGCCCTTGCCGCCGTCGTAGGGGCCGCCGGTGTCGCTCAGCGTCAGATACAGATAGCCGCCCGAGGAGTCGAGCACGCCCTTGTGGGCCAGGTATCCGGTCGGCTGCCCGGCGATGCGCGACCAGGTGGCCCCGCCGTCGGTGGAGCGGTAGACGGTGTTGTCCTTGTCGGCCACCCCGACGTAGATGTCCTGGGTCGCGCTGCCCGCGCTGCCGGTGCGCTCGTCGAAGGTCACCCAGACGACGCCCTGGTTGTCGTTGCCGTATCCGCTGGTGTCGGACGGGTCCTGGGAGTAGTTGCCGGGGTTCGGGAAGGCCGTCACCTCCGACCAGGTCACGCCCGAATCGGTGGACCGCCAAAGGCCGTTGCCGCTGGGCGCGCCCAGGTACAGCACGGAGTTCTTGTTCGGATCGACGGCGAGGCGCTCCCCCATGCCGCGGCCCGGCATATTGCCGCCGAGCTTGAACGGGAGCGTGCTCGCCTGCCAGCCGGCGCCCCGGTCCGAGGAGCGCAGGACCGCGCCATTGGTCGGGTCCCAGCTGTTGGTGTACGTCCCCACGGCCGCGTACACGTTGTCCGGGTCGGCCGAGTCCGAGGCCAGGCTCACCACCCCGGACCAGCCCCAGTGGTCCCAGTCCACCCAGTCGAGCAGCGGCGTCCACTGCTTGCCGGACTGGTCCCAGCGGTAGGCGCCGCCGATGTCGGTGCGCGCGTAGGCGAGGTTCTTCTCCGACCGGTTGAAGACGATGCCGGGCACGAAGCCGCCACCGTCGATGCGCACGTTCTTCCAGTCGTATGTGTCCGCGGCGAGGGACACATCGGATGCTTCGGCGGCACGGGTTGCATCGGCGGGGCGTGCCGATGCCGGAGCGCCGGCGGCGAACAACCCGGCGGTGAGAGTGAGTGCCGCCAACAGGGCGGCCAGGGGTCTGACGCTTGAGCGCACGGAAACGTCCTCTCCGAACGAGACCGCCGACAACGGCGGTACAGGGCGGGTACGGATGTGGGAGCGCTCCCATTCGCGTCCTGATGGTAGCGGCGCGAACCCGCCGGGAGAAGGGTGGTACGCGGGGTTCATCGGATGACTTGGCAACGCGGCGTTCCTGGCACGACCGAGGCGTAACGACGTGCGGTCTCACGGACCTTGAGGGGGCTGGTGGACGCGGCGCAGCTCCAGCGGGGCCGGCGGCGGCAGGGGCGCCGCTCGGTCGGCCCGGAAGGACTGGAGCAGGTAGCCGGTCAGCCGCCGGGACGCGGCCGCCGAGACCTCCGGGGACTCTCCGCCGACGCCGTTGTTCGCGAGCAGCAGGAGCGTGACGTCGCTGGGGTCGAAGTCGGCTCGGAGCTGCCCCGATTCCTGGGCGCGGCGGACCAGTTGGACGACGCCCTCCTCGGCGCAGGCGCGCCGGCCGCCGAAGTCGACGGCGTCGGGGAACCGGGAGAGGAACGCGGCCGTGAAGCCCCGGTCGGTGGCCTGCATCGCGCACACCTTCTCGATGAGGGAGCAGAAGCCGCGCCACGGATCGGGATCCCGCAGCGCCTCGTCGAGGGCCGTGACGCACAGGGCGAGTTGCTCGGAGAACGCCTCCCTGACGAGTGCGTCCCGGGTGGGGAAGCGCCGGTAGAGGGTGGCGACCCCGACGCCGGCCCGGCGGGCGATCGCGGTGACGGGCACGTCGATGCCGTGGGCGGCATAGGCCTCCCGGGCGGCTTCGAGGATGCGGTCACGGTTGTGCCTGGCATCGGCCCGCAGCCCGGCCGACGATGCGGACGGCATCGATTCAGCGGCAGGTGCGGGGCGCTTCCGAGAGGGCTGAGCAGACATGTCTCTCACTTTACGGTAAGTGGAAGGGGCCATCCACTTAGGCTGCTAGCTTGAGGAGAAGGAAGCGGAAATGGCTGTTCCGCTCACGGCTCCCGAGACAGAGCAGGACGAGAACTTGAACGAGATGCGCGCGGTCCTCTACGACCGGTACGGCCCCCCGGAGGTGCTGTACGTGGGCCAGGTACCCGTGCCGGACATCAAGCCCGACGAGGTGCTGGTCCGCGTCCACGCGGTCGGGGTCAACGGCGGTGAGCTGTACGGCCGGGCCGGGAAGGTACGGCTGGTGACGGGGCGCCGCTTCCCCAAGCGCACCGGGATCGACTTCGCGGGCGAGGTCGCCGCCCTGGGCCCGTCGGCGGCCGGGGTGCGGGTGGGTGAGCGGGTATGGGGCGTTCTGCCGCGACGGCTGGGCAGTGCGGCGGAGTACGTCGCCGTCCCCCCGCGGAACATCTCGCCCGCCCCGGAGAACCTGACGCCCGAACAAGCCGTCTCCCTGCTGGCCGGCGGGACGACGAGCCTGACCGCCCTGACCGTCAAGTCCGGCCTCCGGCCCGGTGAACGGCTTCTGGTGCGCGGCGGGAGCGGCGGGGTCGGCAGCGTCGCGGTACAGATCGGCAAGGTGCTCGGCGCCCATGTCACCGCTCTCGCGGGTGCGAAGAACCTCGACTTCGTCCGCGGCCTGGGCGCCGACGAGGCCTTCGACTACCGGACGACCGGCCCCGCCGAACTGGGCGCCTTCGATGTCGTCCTGGACACGGTCGGCACCGAGCAGCGCGCCTACCGGCGGCTCCTGGCTCCGGGCGGGCGCATGGTGGCCGTGGCCTTCGACATCGAGCACCTGCTCCCCTCCCTCTCCTACCTCCTCGCCTCGGCCGTCCACGGCTCCCGGCGGGTGCGCTTCTTCAGCGGCAACCCGCACACCGAGCTGCTCGCCCGGGTGGCCCGGTACGCGGAGGACGGCGCGATCCGCCCCGTCGTGGACACCGTCCACCCCCTCGCGGACGTCGCGGTCGCGCACCGGGCGCTTGAGGACGGCGGCGTGCGCGGCAAGCACGTCATCCGGATCGGGCCGGCGGATCGGTAGCCACTGAGCCTTTTCCAACCGCACGCTGACGCGTGGTGAAGGACGAGGGCGGCCTGGACGATCGTTGTGACGCGGTTGGTGCTGCAGCGGAGTTTCTGTATGCGGCGCCAGGTCTTCATTGCCGTGACGCTTGTGTTTACCCGAGTAGTACGGGGTGTCGGCGGCGATCCGGTCGATCGGCGGCAGGGCACCGTCCAGGATCACGAACGGGGAGTTGGCGAAGGGGTGGGGTTCATGCGCGGGAGCGGGACAGAGCCGCTGTCTTGCGGGAATCGCAGAAGGCGAACGCGAACGGCCCCAGCACCGCGGCGCCCGCACTCGCGGCGAGCGCCGCGCCGGGCCGGAACCATACCGGGAGTTCGGCGAACAGATCGCCGGCGGTGAACACCAAGCCGATGAGCGTCACCGTGGTCAGCAGGATGCCTCCCACCGTGACGAGCGCACTGCACTGAGCGAGAAGCCTCCATGCCCGTGCGCGTCCCGCCCCGGGGCCCTCGGGACGAAACGGTTCCAGGGCCCTCCTGACCTCGACCGGCCACCGGACGACAAGCACGTCGTCCATGTCGTCGGGGTCGTGGGTGTTGTGTCGGAGTCCGACGGCCTGTCCGACCAGGCCGCGTCCACGGCCGGGTACCGACAGCGGGCAGGTCACCCTCCGGCGGAGAACGCCGTGTCCCGACACGTCGGCGCTGATGATGAGCGTGTCGGGGCCTTGTACCTCGCTGGGGCCGTCTTCGATCGAGTCCTCGATCACGCCGACGGCCAGATGCCCTTCGGCGAATGGTTCCTCTGTTGGGCGGGCCGGTTTGCCGGGGCGTCCGAAGGTCATCGACGGTTCTCCGTCCTGTCGTCGGGGCATCCGTCGAAGAGCACGTCGTGTTCGTCGTCGGGGTCGGATGTGTTGTGGCGGAAGCGGGGCGCCCGTCCGGCCCAGCGATCGTCCGGCCCAGCGATCGTCCGGCCCCGACGAGTCTCCCAGACTCTCTGCGCTCCGGCAGGCGCATGATCACGCCACATTCGCGTCCGCGCCGGAGAACCCATCGAACAGAACGTCGTGCACGTCGTCAGGATCGAGGGTGTTGTGACGGAAGCGGATCGGTCCTCCGAGCCGCCGACGAGGGTTGTTTCCGTCCCGGTACACCTTCCGGCGCAGGACGACTCCGTCGGGCAGCTCTGCGCTGACCCTCAACTCGTACGACGCAGGGTCGTCGCCACCGCCGCCGGGGCACTCGATCACCCTGTCGACGCGGCCTATCGACACATACCCGTCCGCGAAGCATGCCGCGAGGCGCTTATCACTGCTTATGGCCATGAGGATGCCTCCGCCGAGCGGCACCCCGGCGGCAGTGCCCCACAGCCACCAGTACACGTCCGTGCGATCGATGCCGGCAATGTCGAACCAGATCGCCAACGCGAGCGTGGCGAACGGAGCGAGGAGGAGCAGCGGGATACTGGCCAGCACCGCCATCACGCCGATCGTCTCCATCCGCGACCACCGTCGGATGCGCTTTCGGGTCTCGGGCGTGTCCGTCTTCGACATCCAGTCCGCAGTCTGGTCACCAGCGTTGTGGATCCACTGGCCAAGCCACTTCATCGTCCCCTCCTTCGCGCTGCCCTCCGGGGGCTCGGGGACGAGCGCCCGTCGGTGCGCCTCGAGTACTGGGCCGCCGACAATCCCATCAGGATGCCCTTCCGCAGCCGTCACCTCAAGCGGTAGCAGCGCCACCACAACAGCACACGCCAGGATTCGGTGCCCGGCGGGCGCGGGGCAGGCTGCGCCCGAGCGGCGCCCTGGGCCGTGGCGGTGTTACTCGCAGAACACCTGCACCTTTCCGCTGGGGTCGTCGACGTCGACGGTGACCTCGTCGAGGTGCTCGATGAGGTCCTCAAGGTGCTGCGGCTTGAGTTCGGTGAGGTCGATCGGTACCCCTGACCTGTTCAGCTCCGCGTTGACCTTGGTGAGCGCCTGCGGCGGGAGGAGGCTCGCGATCCGGACCCCCGCGCGCAGCAGCTGCAGCGGGATCTGAATGTTGACCCGGCTCGGCCCGTCGCCGCCGCCGTCCTCCGAGTTCACCACCAGACGCAGGTACTTGGGCCGCGACTTCGGGCGGGGCGCGGCCCCCTGCAAGGTCTCGGGCTGTTGGCGTTCGAGAGCGTCGATCAGCCGCTCGGCCTCGTCGGCGGTGACCTTGCCGTCGGCCAGCATCTGCAGGATCTGGCGGCGTTGCTCGTTCATCATCGTTCTCCCCTTCTGATTCATCTGACGCTTATCAGCACGGCCGTCGGGCCCTGCTCCATCTCGAACCGGGTGCCGGGCAGGGCCCACAGGAGTCGCCAGGCAGTGCACAGCGCGCCCACCGGACTCACCCGGAAGACGAGGCAGGCGACCAGTCCGGCCGACACGGCGAGCAGCAGCAGAGGTGACAGCACAACGGCCAGCGGCAGGACGGGGGCGTACAGCCGTCGCCGGCGGCCGTCGGAACGGCGGTAGCGCACCGTCACCAACTGCGGGATCACCGGGGCCTCTCCAGCTCGGCCAGCGCCTCCTCGGCGCTGATCTCACCCCGCTGCAGACGGTCAACGACGTCGGCGCCGGCGGGCGCCGGGTCGGTGTCGACGAAATCGAGGGCTTCGGCGATCCGCTTCAGCCGGGACTTGATCGTCGGGTAGCTCACCCCGAAGATCCGCTCCATCTCCTTGATCGAACCGTGCGACCGCACGAACGCGGCAACGAACACCTGGTCGTCGACGCCGAGCTGCGCCAGCTGCGGGGGCTCGAACTGCCCCTCGACCGCGACGCCGTTGTCCGCGAGCCGGACCCGCTCGACCACGAACGGCCGCCCCTGCGTCAGGTCCGTCAGTTCCTGCCAGTCCACCCTCGGCTCCCCACACTCAGTGATGCGCTCACATTCATTTTTACATTGAGTTTTTTAAGTCGTCAACGAATGAAGCTTAAGTTTTCTGACTTGATCTTCAGATACCTCAAGCATGCATCCAACCGAGCGCGATGCGTCGGCGGGCACATTTCGGACACATGGGGACGCCTGACAGGGAGAACGAGTCGAGCGAGGGGTGAGACGACGACGCTCCCGGAAGGGGCGGGCATGCGTTGGCCCGCCGGCTGACGAGGCCCTTCGTCGACTGGGGTCGTGTGGTCAACGGCCTGGGCCAGCGGGTTCATCGACCGCCGTTGTTCGAGCAGCCGGACGCAGCTCAGCGCCCGTTCGGCCGGGTGGATCCGGTCACGGATCGCCCCGGCGGCCCGGAGGGGCTCACTTGCTCCACGGCCGGCCCTCGGCCCTGGCCGCGATGTGTCAGTACCAGTTGGCCGTGAGGGGCGGATCGCACAGTTCGAGGACCACCTCACCCGCCTCGGAGGTCGTGCCGTCGACGGGCCGGACCCGGTCGCCGACACTCACGAGGTGGGGTGCCGCGCCCACGATCCGGCACCGGTACACGAAGCCTTCAGGGAAGCGGACCAGGGACTCGTTCCGCATGACCCGCGAGTAGCGGTTCACCACACTGGACCGCACGACGACGCCGTGACCATTGCTGCGTTCGGGTTCGAGGTCGCTCGACGCGCAGGCGGGACACAGCAGTTTACGGAAGGAGGCGGTGCCGCACCATCGGCACACCTGGTAGACCAGCCCCGCCACGGTGTGGGACTCCGCCGCGTCGCCGGCCGTCCGCCCCACATCGGTTCCGGTACTGAACACGTCTCGGCCTCCCGCGCTCGACTCGGTGCGCCGCACCTACGGCGACGGGCACACCGGCACCGTATGGCACTTAGTGCCAGCACGTAAAGGTACTGAGTACCGAAAGTTGCCTCCGACCGGCGGCTCGATCCCTCCGGCGGCTCAATCCTTCCGGCGGCTCAATCCTTGCCGAGAGCCGATTCGATGCGCTGCACCACGCGCCACATGGGGGCGCCCTTCGCCGCGACCATCACGATCACCTCGTCCTCGCGGGCGCTCACGGCAGGTGGCCCGGCCGCCCGGCCCCACACCGTGCGTACGAGTTCGAGCGCCCGGTCCACCTCGGCCCCGGCATCACCCTCACCGCCCGAACGCAGCCAGGACCGGAGACCGTTGTTGTGCGCCGCGACCACCGAGGCGGCGATCACCTCGGCACGGAGCGCGGCGTCCCGGGTGCCGGCGCCGCGCCGCTCCAGATACCCGGCGAGGGTCCGCTCGTAGCGGCGCACGACGGAGAGTTCGTAGGTACGCAGACCGGGCACCTCCCGGGTGAGCCGGTAACGCTGCACGGAGAACTCCGGGTTCACGGCGTACATCCGCAGCACGAGCCGGGCCGCGTCGCACACCGTGTCCACCGGATCGCCGTCACCGGCGGCCTCCAGGAACTCGGTCATGTCCGCGAGGCAACGCTCGTGATCGGGGAAGACCGCGTCCTCCTTCGACGGGAAGTAGCGGAAGAACGAACGCCGCCCCACTCCCGCCCTGGCGACGATGTCGTCCACCGTGGTCCGCTCGAACCCGCGCTCCATGAAGAGCCCGAAGGCCGCCTCGGCAAGCACGTCACGCATCGGCGGCTTCTTGGCTGGTCCACGGTCCTCAGTCATGGCGGAAACGTAGCACCAGAAGCGGATATCCGGCACTTGGTACCTTTACTCAGGGTACTGAGTGCCATAGGGTCGGCATACGAACCGCATCAGTGAGGAGAGCCGGCGTGAGCTTGAGGATCGTTGTCTGTGTGAAGTACGTGCCCGACGCGACCGGTGACCGGCATTTCGCCGATGACCTGACGTTGGATCGTGAGGATGTCGATGGTCTGTTGTCGGAGCTGGATGAGTACGCGGTCGAGCAGGCGTTGCAGATCGCGGGCGAGGTGGATGGTGCGGAGGTCACCGTGTTGACGGTGGG